>UEHQ01000074.1 GCA_900489925.1 Hyphomicrobiales bacterium
TTCAAACTCTATCGGGGACAGGCCGCCATTGGAACCGTGTCGCCGTGTCGGGTTGTAAAACATCTCGATGTACTGGAAGACATCGGCGCGTGCCTCGTCGTGATTGCTGTAGATCCGCCGCTTAATACGTTCGCGTTTCAACAGCTGGAAGAAGCTCTCCATTGCTGCGTTGTCGTGGCAATTTCCTCGCCGGCTCATGCTGCATACGATGTCGTGCTCACGCAGGAAGAACTGCCAGTCTTCGCTGGTGAACTGCGTTCCTTGGTCAGAGTGCAGGAGCAAACCTGGAGCGGGTTTGCGCCTCCAAACCGCAGCGAGCAGCGCTTGCAGAACCAAGTCGGTGTGCTGCGTGGGGCGCGTCGCCCAACCCACCACCTGGCGTGAGAACAGATCGAGCACAACGGCCAAGTACATGAAGCCGTCGTAGGTTCGGATATAGGTGATGTCCGTTACCCATGCGCGATTCGGTTCACTTACTTTAAAACCGCGCGCCAAGACATTCTTTGCCACTGACCCCACTGGACCACTCAGGGGGCGTGGCTTACGGCCATAGCCAACCATAGCCCGAAGTCCTTCGCTCTTCATCAAGCGCGCTACGCGATGTCGGCTGCATGTCTCCCCTAGCTCGCGAAGATCCGAAGTGATCTTGCGATGTCCGTAGACCGAGCCACTCTCAAGCCAGCTGTGCTTGATCAGTCCAAGCAGTCGTTGGTCATCCCGTTCGCGGGGGCTTATCGGGCCTCGAAGCCAGGCGTAGTAACCGCTGCGATGGACACTCAGTACCCGGCACATGGCTGCCAACCCGAACTGATCCACATGGCGCTTCATGAAGGCGTACTTTGCTCTTACCCCTTGGCAAAGTACGCGGCGGCTTTTTTTAGGATGTCTCGCTCTTCAGTGACGCGACGCAACTCAGCTTTTAGCCGTCGGACTTCCGCGTTCTGATCAACCTCAACGCGGCGGCCTACCTCTCCCAAGCCGTGCTGACGTCTCCAACCGTACAAACTGTGGACCGATACACCCAGCCGCTCAGCGACTTCAGCTACTGGCCGGCCATATTCGACAATTTGCCGAACTGCCTCGATCTTGAACTCATCCGTGTAACGTTTCGTACTCATAACCACCTCCGCCTAAGCCATAGTTTATGGCTGCGAGGTGTCTACGAAATCCTGGGCGATTCA
>UEHQ01000073.1 GCA_900489925.1 Hyphomicrobiales bacterium
CAAGCAGGATGCTGAGCGCTCGCCAGCCGTCCAAGATTTGGATCCTGCTCGTCGTTGATCGTTCCGCCTCGTCGACAATATTAGAGAGGCCTTCGCGCCCAGTTTGGTGGGCTTCATGAACAAAGCGCAATTCATCCACCTCCGCGTCCGTTTCACTAGGAAGCAAAGCATGGATTACTTGTTTAGCGAAGTATGCAATCTTTACGCTGTTAGCGGTAGCGCCTGCCGTTCAAGAGAGTAGTATTTGATCGGCATGCGGCAGGCCCGGATTCCGTGCCAAACACCATCGTATTATGAAAACGGGCGCCTACGTGAGGTAATCTGTAATGAGCAGAATTCAGGCACTCCTAGCCGGCATAGTGTTGCTGGGGCTGGCCGCGCTTACAGCCTGTACCACGCATCCCAACCACAACCCGCCCGACTTCCAATATAACCCTCGGACCTCCAGAAACCCTGCTTGCGACGCTGGATTCCGGCCGACCAACAACTGGACCTGTAGTTATTGATCTTTCACCTCGCGTCACTAGGGCATAACGTTTCGAGCAATCCGCTCCGAGATCCAAAGAGCCTCGCCCCGTCAAGTTAGCCTCCTCTCGGACCCGACGGGACTTCAGGCGGAACAAAGCTTATCGGGTTGGTCCGTAAAGGAGGTCGCCATGACGATCATCTCAACGGAACCCGGTCCCAGCCCGAAACGTGGTCCGCTTCCGGGTCTGCCGCCTCTTCAGCCGCCAATCCAAGAGCTCGAGCCCGAGAATCTGCCGGATGAGATTCCCAACTCGAACCCGGATGAGAAGGAGGAGCCACTAAGCACCTCGACGATGCGCCAATCGGGCGTTTCGTCAGCCGGCCCCGGCCACGCACCATCAGCAAGCGGCGGGGAAAAATCAAACTCGGCGGCCTCTCGCCGACCCGGGCTTGCTCGCGCGACGAGCTCCTCGCCGACGCGAATGCCTCCGTGCAATTGGATTTCTTGTCGCGTGGACTGCCCGATGCTATCGGTAAACCGTTGGGAATCAAGGGGAACAGTTTGTACCACGACGCAACATGAAAATCCTCAAAAGAGGCTCCATGTGTTTGGCAACCATTTGATTTCACCAAGGAAATTGTGGTGCCCCCGGCAGGGTTNNCCCCCTGATTACAAATCAGAAGGGTCGCCAATATTATCAATCACTTACAAAATTGTAACACATTGAAAACACTGGATAATAAATTTGACATTGTCTGACACGGTTTGACATTGTAGCATACAGTGACAGAGGCAGTTGGCTAGATTTTGGCTAAAAAAGTGGGGATTCTGATTAGTTTCAGGAGGGTCCATTTTCCTTAGCCGGGTTCCTGTCTCGGACACTCGAAAAATGGACATTGCTACAAATGAAACTCACCGCCACCGGCCTGCCGTCACTCAAGGAAGGACTCCACCGCGACGACCTTTTGCCGCCGCTGCACATCAACGTCGGCAAGAAGCGCAAGACGTGGCTTATCCGTCATTTTACGGGTGGCCAGCATCGCAAGGACATTGTCGGATATTTCCCCGCCATGTCGCTCGCCGAGGCGCGGGACGCCGCAAGGTTGGCGCTCGGCAGGATCGAAGTCGGCGCACCGATCGCCGAGGAAAAGCCAAAGCACCCCAAGGACAATGTTTTGACCGTCGGCAAGCTGATCGACGATTACGAGCGCATGAAGATCAGAAAGGGCGGGCGCGGGTTGAAGAGCTTGCCGGAAGCCATGCGCGCCGTCCGCAAGGGACTCGACAGGCATTTGAAGCTTGCCGCCGCCGAGTTGACGAAAGCGGACATGCGATCAATCCGCGATCGGATCGCCAAGGAGTCGCCGTCCATGTCCGATCGCTTCCTTGCCTATTGCGGGCCTGTCTGGAAGTGGGCCGCGATTGAAGAGAAGGTGCCCGCGAACATCGTGCCGGAAGTGTTGCGCGTTGGCCCGGGGCTGGTGAAGCGCGATCGGATTTTGACCGCCGATGAACTTGCCGCAATCTGGAAGGCGTGCGCCGATCTCGGCAGCTATGGCCGGTTGGTGAGATTTCTAATGGTGCTCGGCATTCGTAGGGGTGAGGGCGCGGGGTTGCGTCATGGTCGGGTTATCGACGGACGTTGGAAACTGACGAAAGAAGAGACGAAGGCGGGCCGTGAACATCTGGTGCGGCTTCCGAAATTGGCAATTGATCAGCTCGGCAACGGTGGGCCGGTTGGTGATCTCGTTTTCCCGGGGCGATCCGTCAACGACGAAGAAGTCATGTTGTCCGGTTGGGCCAAGCTGAAAAAGCGATTGGATAAGGCCAGCGGCGTTTCGGATTGGGTGCTGCACGATATCCGCCGAACTGTCGCGTCGGGTATGCAATCGCTAAGCGTTCCGCGCGACGTGATCGAGCAAATCTTAAATCACGCACAGCCGGGAGTGGCTGGCCACTACCTACACGACGCGATGGAAAAGCAGAAAGCCGACGCATGGAAGCGGTGGGCTACTCACCTTGAACACATCATAAATGACGAACCGCGTAAGGTGGTGAAAATCCGGGGTTGAGTAGAATAGATTTTTGTAACGTTGCGCGTTACGCAACGAAACTGTGTAAAAAATCGCTTGCGGAGTCCAAAAGCTGAAATTATATTCCCCGTCATAACTTCTCCACAGATATTTTGACGGGGTTTTCATGATGACGACCAAGGACGCCGCACGCCCTATCTATGCCGAAGAGCAGCCACCCCGCAGTGGCCCCGACGATTTCCGCTATCGCTTTTGGGACTTCGGCGACCTAGTCGACCGGAAAATTGTTCGCTCCCGATATCAGCTTAAGCACCTGATCGACCAACACGCCTTTCCCCGTCCGATAAAGCCAGCAGGCGTCGCCATGCAAGCAACTGCCGTTTGGCAGGTCGCCGAGGTCATGGCTTGGCTCGACGAACGCGCGGCGGCAAGAACCGCCGCCGAGTAAGCTCATAGGTGAGATGGTCTAACGGGGACGCNNCGCCCGAAAGGGGCTTCCGTACTATGACAGATGACGGCAAAATTATCCAATTTCCGATTTCCTTAAAACGGCTTGTCTTTCGTGACGCAATCACGATTCCGCCCCGGCCTTGGCTCATGCGGGGCCTTCTCTTGCGCAAACAGGTGACAAGCCTGATCGCTGCAGGCGGGATAGGGAAATCTATCTTCGGCCTGATCGTCGGCATGCACCTTGCGGCGGGCCGGGACTTCGGCCCGTTTAAATGCGTCAACGGCCCGTACCGTGTCGCCGTTCTGTCCGTCGAGGAAGACGCCGACGAGCTGGAACGGCAGCTCTTCCGCGAAGCAATCGACGTCGTGATTATCGATCCGTTCATTGAAATTTGGGACGGCGACGAAAACAGCAATCCGCAAGTGAAGGGTGCCGCCGCGATCATACGGCGGATGATCCGGCGCATGAACGCCGCGTGCCTGCTTATGCATCACGTCAAGAAGGGCGGCGTCGTTCCCGGTGACATCGATGCAGGACGCGGCGCGTCTTCGCTGGCTGGCCTTGTCCGCTTGGCGCACACGCTTACGAACATGTCGAAGGATGAGGCCAAGACGTTCGGGCTCGATAAGCCAGCCGGGTTTATCCGTCTCGATCGCGCGAAGGGCAATTATCTGCCACCGGGCGAAGAGGCGACATGGTTTCAACTGCAGTCCGTCGAGATCGGCAACGCCGACCCGGCTCAAAATCTGCCGTCTGATCTCGTCGGCGTTGTCGCGCCCTGGACTCCCCCAAAGGCGTTCGAAGGGGTGACGACGGAAGACGTCAACCGGGTGCTCGACCTGATCGAAGAGGCGAGCAAAAACGTCCCTTACAGTCGCAACGGCAACGCCACCGATCGTTATGTCATAACCCTGCTTATGACCGAACTCGGCAAGACGGAAGCGGCAGCAAAGACGATTTTCAGCTCATGGTGGGACAGTGAATTAATCGTCGAAAAGACTTACCCACAGTTGAGCAAGGGTAAGGGCGGCAAGGGCCTTATCGTCGATAACAGCAAGCGTCCCGACCGCGTCGTGAGGATATTTTAATGGCCCCGGGATCGCTCAATTTCACCCCGGAATTTTCCCGGATTTCCCGGAAAAAATGGCCCGAAAAAGGTGCCGGGGTAACTTTTCCTGATATCGGAGATATATACCCACTCCCCGGGGGCTGGAAAATTTCGGCTTTAGAGCCCGAAAGTTTTCCCGCACCCGGCGCTCGTCGAGCGGTGGGTTTATATCGATCCCCGATACAAGCGATTTCCCGGAAACAGTCGAAACGGTTGCAACCTGCAAAGGAAGGATGACGCATGCCGAAAGAACCCACCGACGAACTCGACAGCAAAAAACCGCCAACCCTGCAGCGGATGCAACGGACAGTCGACGAGTTGCGGCGCGAGATTGAATCGCAACGCCTTCGGATCGAAGCGCAGGCCGATCGGATCAATTTCTTGCGGGCCGAAGTCGAAGAGATCGACGACGACTATCAACGCCAGTGCGCCCGGATAAGCGCCATGGGCCAAGCGTTTGACGCGACCCTTGAAGACGTCCGCAAGGCGCTACAGCGGAACCCGCCGAACATTGCCGGGGCGCTCGAATTGATCGCGAAGGAATTGGATTGAACCAATCGGCAAAGCCGGTTGGGCCGCATGGGGCAACGAGGTGGAAGAATGAACAAGCATATGGACGCGTCGCCGACACTCGACGAGATTTTAGCAATGCCCGTTCACCCGATGGCCGAACGGTTCCCAATGTGGCCCGCCGATCGGCTTGACGACGCGGCCCGGTGGCGAATGACGTCGAAACTCTTAAGCGTCATTTCCAATGGGTGAGAAACCTTGAAGCCGAGATAATCGCAAACGGGGTGCCCTCATGGTTGCGGTAATGGTCAACAGCGGCGAGCTACCAACAGCCCGGGGCAAGTCGGGCTATGACCTTGAACGTGTCATAGCCAGATGGCAGCAAATCGCCGACGGGCGGTTTGAGGACGATTGCCGGTTCTTGCTGCAGATGATCGACGAAACCGACGAGCTGGAATTATGGAAGCACGCGGCGAATGGCTTCTATAAGAGCCGCGACGACTTCTTGCAAAAACATGTCCTGATTGACTTCGATCTAACCGAACAATCCCTAGCCGAGATCGTCGGGCGATTGCGGAAAGGTGAACGGGTTCCCTTGG
>UEHQ01000070.1 GCA_900489925.1 Hyphomicrobiales bacterium
AACGGCGTGGGGAGTCGCGCTCTAACTTCCGGGAAATAAAATTTCTGGGACGCGCAAGAAAAATGCGCGCGAACCGCCTGCCGATCGCCATCAACCCGCCGTCGTCTTCGCCTGTCCGGGCTAAACGTAACGTTCTCCAAATGTACTTACATGCAAACACGCTAAATTCTTCTTTTGATCCGAATTCGCGAATTCAGAGCAAAGCACGCGGACGCATTGCTAAGCGCGTTCGCTATCGTTCCTATTGCCGGGTGCCCGACAATGCCTTGTCACCACCAGGTGACATTGTCTCGGTTCCATAATATTATCCCCTTGCCGTGAAGGGCAGCACCGGCGCTGCAATGTTTGGATCGTCCGAGCCCTTCCGTTCAGGAGGGCTTTTTTATGACAGGGCAACCAACATTAGACGCCATTGCCGACGTCTTGCGCGAATATCGTGGTTTGATCGACGCTGATCTTGATCGCCACGTTGACCAGACGCGCGGCGCAATCAACACCCTTCACCGCCGCGTTGACGAGGTTAAGGGCGTCGCCGTCGCCGCCATGCGCCCCCGATCGGCACCGCGCCCGGTTCACCCCCGCACCCATATCATGCGCGCCGCCGCGTCGCTCTTGAAGGGCTATGCGTACAACACCGACGCCGCCGAACTGGCCGAAAAGCTCTATTCCCCCGCCGCCGCCGACGTCATCCGGGACTTCGGTGCATTCGTCCAGAAAGCGCAGACGAACCCGGCAATGACGTCGGTGAACGGTTGGGCGGCAGAACTGGCCGGGGGCGTTCAGGTGTCGCCCTTGGCCTTGCTTGCACCCCTGTCGACCTATGCGGCGTTGCAGGCACGCGGCTTGACGTTGAACTTCACCGGCTATGGTTCGGCAAGGCTTCCGGCCCGAACGGGAAGCGGCGAAATGGCGGGCGATTTCATTAGCGAAGCTGCAGGAATTCCGGTGCGCAAAGCCGCGCTCACCAGCGGCACCATTTCCCCGCACAAGTTCGGCGTCATAAGCACCTTTACGAAGGAAATGGCCAGCTACTCGGCGCAAGCCTTTGAAGCGGTCGTTAGAGACCTGATCACCGCCGACACCACCAGCGCCGTTGACGCCAAGTTGCTCGACAACGTGGCGGGCTCGGCGGTTCGTCCGGCTGGCCTTCTCAATGGCCTTGTGTCGCTTGCACCGACGGCAGGCGGTGGCACGGCGGCGGTTGCGGGCGACCTTGGCAAGCTGGCCGGGGCGATCCCCAACGCCGCCGATCTCGTCTATCTCATGGCCGAAGCAACCCGCGTAAGGGCGCTCACCCTTTGCCCGGGATTGGCAGGCGTCACGATCCTGTCAGCGCCGCAGGTTCCGGCAACGCGGGTGATCGCGATCGACGCGAGCGATTTCGTCAGCAGCGAGTCCGATCCGTCGTTTGACGCGTCCGAATCGGCAACGCTCGTCACCGACTCGAGCATGCCTGTCCCTGATATGATGAGCGCGGGGACGACGTCGCTTTATCAGCAAAATCTGATCGGCATTCGCTACCTGCAAAACCTGACGTGGGCCATGCGGCAATCGGGCAGGATCGCATTCGTGGATGGAATCACATGGTGAAGCGCAGCACCGCATTGAAGGCCGTCGAGAAGCCACAGGCACCCGCTCCGTTGATAGATCGGCTCGACTTCCAGAACGCCGCGCCGTCCGTCGTCCTGCCTGCACTTGCGTTTCAATTGCAGGCGCTTGCGTCGAACATCGGCGATCTCGGCGACGTCAGCGTGCAGTTGGAAATGACGACGAATTCGGCGTCGTTGTCGTTCCGGGCATATTCGAGAAAGCCAACGCTTTGAGATCACCACCGCGCCGCGTCTGGCCTTGGTGTGGTGAGAGAGCGACGGGGTTAGGACATTGGCCCCTTGGCGCTTGCGGGTGCGGCCCGATCAGTCGCACCCGCTTTCGGTTCCGTCGTCCCGGCGACGGTTGGAGCTATCCGCTAGGCGGCGCTATCCCTGTCGATGCGGGCGGGCGTATGCGTTTTGAGACCAACGGCGGATAGCTCCAAACTGCCTTGGCGCGTAATTTTGCACTATTTGAGCTTTTGGGGCCTTGGTTTCCGGGGGGTGTTTCTAGCGTCTGTGCGTAGTTTTGCGCGGGTGCCAAGTCGTTCCGTATGGTTCCGTCTGATACACCCAAGGCGCGGGCGATCGGGCGTTTGTGAGCGCCTGTGGCCGTCACTTCGCGACCGGCTTCCCGGCAGCTTCCCAAGCGCGTTGAACCTTCTGGAACGTCGTGGCCGACGGTTCGCGGACGTCGCCGACGATACCCCGTTGGACCGTCATGGCGGATACGTGCGCCTGCTTTGCGATCTCGCGACGGGTGAGCCCCAAGGAAGCGAGACCGGAAACCATGCTTTGGAATTGTCGGGCGGTGTCGGGCATGTCGGGACTATGCCACCGGACGCGCAAACGCGGAAGTCGGCACCGCTTGGCCAGTTGGCTTAAAACTTGGCTAAAAGCGTGAGTCGGGGAGGGCTCTTGGTTTGGCGTCTACTGTAAAACGTTGATTTTGTTGGTGATTTTGGTGCCCCCGGCAGGGTTCGAACCCGCGACCCCCTGATTACAAATCAGGTGCTCTACCAACTGAGCTACAAGGGCAATGCGTGCCAAGTACCAGATTCTGCCGTCCTGTAAAGAAGAAATCCGCCCGGCATTGATTTTGCTGGGGGAAACCATCCGCCGTGTGTCCGAACGGTGGGCTGCAAGCCTAGTTTTGCGAGGTCTGACGTATGCTGGCTTGCAGGTGATTGCCGTTCGCTTCGCCAGCATCCCCGGATGGTGACATGATGACGATGCTCAGCACTGAAATAACCATGACGGCAATGACGGCGATCATTATGCGCAAGCGCCTTCTCCTTGTTGACGGAGAATGAAACGCAATCGGGGCTTTCCGGTTCCGAGGTGCGGAGTCGACCTTTACTGGCTTGGCTCGGGGATTGGCTGATTGGGCAAAGTGGAGGGTGCGAGTGGATCGCGTTGATGGATAGGTTGTGTCTTGTCTATCCAGGTCATGCTGAGAATGATGGCAACCAGGATGCCAATGAAAAGAATGCCGATAAGAAGAGGGCGAACTGCCATATCGAATGGTCTCCCGTTGTTCGGGTGATGTGAAGCGCAGTCGGGGTCGAGCCGGAACCGTTATTGCCCCTTGATCATGAGCAAGGGCTTGCCGCCTTCATCGGGGCTCTTTTCGAACGAGCCATCGGAGCGCATGTCGAATGAAATCGAAGCGCCATCCTTGCTCATGAGCACGAGGCTGAAACCCTCTACGTGAAAGATGGCGATGTTGAGTTTGGCGATTGCCGGCGCGCAGTCACCGGATAGAGACAGTGGCGCATTGCCATCCTCATCCATCACGTCCCGCAGGGTGAGCGTGCAGAGCTTTTCCCCATTGGGGCGTTCGAGCATCCATTTTCCCGCGAGGCTTCCGGCCGTTGGCAGATGGTCCACACCTTGCGGCGCTTCTGTGAGGAGAAGCGGGTCGTCGCCTTCCGTCTTTAGTGGGGAACCCTCGCTTTCAACGAAGCGCGCGAGAACCTTGCGCGTCGCGTCGATGAGGATCAGGTCGCCATTGTCGTCGAAATTCCAGGAATAGGCTTGCGCGAGAAAGGGGAGCGGTTTGCTGCAGCTGTCCTGACCGGAAAGGGAGTAACCGCCGATGGCGGTGCCTGTTTCCAGCGTGATGCTGCAACCGGGCTTTCCGCTGGCCGGCGCGATGAGATAGGTACCCGCTTGAGCCCGGACCGTGTCGGCGTCGACATCGTCGGCAAGTGCGGCATGGCAGCAGAGGAGACCGGCAGCAATTGCCACTGCCGGTCGAAACGCTAAACGGATCATGACACCCCCTTGTCGCGGCCCGTTTCTGGGCCGTTCTATCCCTTCAAGTGCAGCCTCGCGGCATAGAGCGCGATCGCCGCGGCATTCGATACGTTCAATGATTTGATCTCGCCCGGCATATCGAGCCGTGCCAGCGCGCTCACGGTTTCGCGGGTCTTCTGCCGCAGGCCCTTGCCCTCGGCGCCGAGAACAAGCGCAATCTTCTCGCCGGAGAATGTGCCCTCCAGCGGGGCCGGTCCCTCCGAATCGAGGCCGATCGTATAGAAGCCGAGCTTATGCAGTTCGCCGAGTGCGTCAGCGAGGTTGGTGATCTGGATATAGGGAATCATTTCCAGCGCGCCGGACGCCGATTTGGCGAGCACGCCGGATTCGGTCGGGCTGTGGCGTTGCGTGGTGATGACCGCGCCGGCATTGAAGGCAACGGCCGAGCGCATGATGGCGCCGACATTGTGTGGATCCGTCACCTGGTCGAGCACGAGCAGCAGCGGGCTGCTCTTCAGTGCCTCCAGACGGCGAACGGGCAGCGGCCGCGTCTCGAGCATCACGCCCTGGTGGATCGCCTCGGGGCCGAGCACCTTGTCGATATCCTGCGGCGAAACCATCTCGACAGGAATGCCGAGGCTGTCGGCATCGATCTCCAGGCGCGCGAGCGCGTTCTGCGTCACCGACAGCTTGACCTTCTTGCGCTCCTTGTTCTCGAGCGCGGCGCGTACGGTGTGCAGCCCATAGAGATGGACCTGGTCGGGCGCCAGTGCCGGCGGCTTCCAGTCGTCGCCACCGCGCTTGCGCTTCTGAAAGCCGGGAGTTGGAATTTCGCCGCGTTCGCGCTTGTTATCGCGATGCGCACGACGCAGATTCGCGTAGTGCGTATCCTTGGCGGATTTTTCATCGGCGGGCGGGCCGCCTGTTTTGTTGTCTTTGCTCATGCCGCTTTATAGCGGTGGCGTTTCTTTCCGCATAGGATTTCTTTGTGCGCAGGGCCTTTCCACCGCCGATGACATTTTTCACATATTTTCCATCGTCATCGTGTTGACATAGGCAACTCGGCCCGTCATATACGCGGCGCAGACCGAGGGGCGGCAACGCTTCGAAAGTCTAGCAGACTTGGTCTAACGATCCGGACGAAAAACTGGAGAGATGCCCGAGTGGTTAAAGGGGACGGACTGTAAATCCGTTGGCTCAGCCTACGTTGGTTCAAATCCAACTCTCTCCACCATTCGTCATTGGATCGGACCACCCCGCGGGTATAGCTCAATGGTAGAGCAGCAGCCTTCCAAGCTGAATACGCGGGTTCGATTCCCGCTACCCGCTCCAAAACTTCTCCAAGCAATTTATGATCCGACAGTCGCGCCGTGGACTTATCGTGTGCTTAGAGTGCCCCGGTTTCAGCCCCATAAAAGAACGAACGGCGAGACGAGGGCGATGATTCCAGCAACCGTCCAACGATTGTGGCCGTAAGTCTTCAGTTCCTCCTTCGAGAGCCATTTCCGGACGGCAAAGAAGCCGATGGCAATGATCGCGCTATAGATGACGGCGCGCAGCAGGATCGACCAGCCGCCCCCGAATAGACCGATCGCGATCCCGAACCCGGTCAGCGCCCCCAAAATCCCGTATCCGACGTCGAACATCAACGTGGTCGTGGTCGATAGTGGCGTCAGTATTTTCGGGAAGGCGATCGCCACGGCTGCGGTCAGGAGCCAGATGGCGACGATTGCCTGGAGGGTGGACGAACTGACGATGGAGGCCGCAAGGGCCGGAAGTCGCTCTGGTGAGGAGAGGCGCACGAGTTGAGCGACCCAATCGATCGCAGCCGCGAATATCCATAGTATAAAGGCACAGGCGGCGAAGATCAGAAAGTTGCTGGCCGACCGTTTTATGATTGCCGTCTGTTCCATTGCATTCTCCCCAACAGGCGCCCCTACGAGCGAGATAGGGGAAGTCGTATCATAAGATCAGCCGGTTGTGCCTCCCCACCAATAAACTCTTTGCGTCACCTTTCCGGGTGAAGGTTGCCGTTTGAATGGTTCCTTCCCATATGCGACCGCAGCAAGGAATAACGTCCGCAATTAAGTCTTGCGCAATGCCGCCGAAAGCCTTAAACGGCGGCACTAAACCGGTTCGCCGGGGTCATCCATTTCGTTCACAGGAAGCATTCAAATGGCAAAGAGTAAGTTT
>UEHQ01000069.1 GCA_900489925.1 Hyphomicrobiales bacterium
AATGGCAAAGAGTAAGTTTGAGCGCAACAAGCCGCACGTTAACATCGGCACGATCGGCCACGTTGACCACGGCAAGACGTCTCTGACGGCAGCGATCACGAAGTTCTTCGGCGAGTTCAAGGCGTACGACCAGATCGACGCTGCTCCGGAAGAAAAGGCACGCGGCATCACCATCTCGACGGCACACGTTGAGTATGAGACGCCGAACCGCCACTACGCGCACGTTGACTGCCCCGGCCACGCCGACTACGTCAAGAACATGATCACCGGTGCCGCACAGATGGACGGCGCGATCCTGGTTTGCTCGGCAGCTGACGGCCCGATGCCGCAGACCCGCGAGCACATCCTGCTGGCTCGTCAGGTTGGCGTTCCTGCGATCGTCGTGTTCCTCAACAAGGTTGACCAGGTTGACGACGCCGAGCTCCTCGAGCTCGTCGAGCTGGAAGTTCGCGAACTTCTGTCGTCCTACGACTTCCCGGGCGACGACATCCCGGTCATCAAGGGCTCGGCTCTGGCNNCAGCCGTTCCTGATGCCGATCGAAGACGTGTTCTCGATCTCGGGTCGTGGTACGGTTGTGACCGGCCGCGTCGAGCGTGGTATCGTCAAGGTTGGCGAAGAAGTCGAAATCGTCGGCATCCGCGCGACCTCGAAGACGACGGTTACCGGCGTTGAAATGTTCCGCAAGCTGCTCGATCAGGGCCAGGCTGGCGACAACATCGGCGCACTGGTTCGCGGTGTTAACCGTGACGGCGTTGAGCGTGGTCAGATCCTGTGCAAGCCGGGCTCTGTCAAGCCGCACAAGAAGTTCATGGCCGAAGCCTACATCCTGACGAAGGAAGAAGGCGGCCGTCATACGCCGTTCTTCACCAACTACCGTCCGCAGTTCTACTTCCGTACGACTGACGTGACCGGTATCGTCTCGCTGCCGGAAGGCACGGAAATGGTTATGCCTGGCGACAACGTCACCGTTGCTGTCGAGCTGATCGTTCCGATCGCGATGGAAGAAAAGCTGCGCTTCGCTATCCGCGAAGGCGGCCGTACCGTCGGCGCCGGCATCGTCGCTTCGATCGTCGAGTAATC
>UEHQ01000068.1 GCA_900489925.1 Hyphomicrobiales bacterium
CCCCCATGGCTTCCCTTTTCGCATCCGCCCCCCGGCCTTTGCACCCGGCCCCTTGCCACGACGTTGCCCAAGGACGCGCGTTCTCGTCTTCGGCCTTGCCCACGCATCCACGCGCGTTTATGGGCTATTGCAGTGTCAAGCCGTTCGGAAGGTCACGACGCAGAAGGTTTAGCAATCGCTGTTGAAGGGCCATCACCCGTTCATAGCGGCTAATCAGGGCGTCAGCCGTATAAGGGTCCGCACCTGTCAGCGTCTCGCGTGTGGTGTGCAGGAATGCGAGCCGCCTTTCGTGCGCTTCTATCCTGCTTTCGAGCAGTTCCAAAGCAGATGTATCAGTCATGATTGAGCCCACCGTAAATACGACTTATAAGGTAGCGCTAAAACAGTCGATCGTCAAACATGAGAACGACCACGACGGCCAGCGTCAAGGCAAGGAAGAGACACGACGCGGTTAATAGCTTCGCGATCCTACCGTGCGGTTCAGGTAGGTGTTGATCGGCTTGATGTAGACGCCCTTGCGCTCTTCGCAGATCGTCATGCGAAGATTGAGCAGCACGCGCGGGTCCATGCCTTCTCGTTGCGCCATGGTCGTCAGCACGCGGGTTTGCTGGTCGGTGTCGTACGGTATCCGGTCCATGACCTTAACGACGCGGGCGTGGTGCTCGGACAGGCGACGCTCAAGATACCCGGCGTCGACTTCCACCGGCTCGGGCTTGCGCTTGTCGGCCCTTCCTGTCCTTTGAATTGAGTGCAACTCCCGTTTGATCTTGCGGCTCGTCATAAGTGCTATCGCTCCTTTTCAACAGCCCGCCGTGGCGCGCTTTCCGTTCCCCTGTGTGTTCGCATCAATGTAACGTCGCGCTGTCGGCCTTGTGTGATGATCGCGCTGCGGTTCTTGCATCGAGCTCTTCCCGGCACCGGGCAGGGTGAGTGGTGGCTTCCTGCAATTTGTCCAGCAGTTTGCGAATCTCTTCAATCATGTCGTGTTTCGGCCCGCGTCATCATCGCCTCCTGTCCAAAGTCACATATTACGCCTATCGCGCCGCCACGTAGCCGCCCTGACAGGATCGCGGACCCCGCTCTGTCATCGGGCCGCTTCTCTGGCGATATCGGCCTCCAGCTCGGCGCAGACAGTTTCGTATTCGTCGGCGAGTGAATTGCCGTCACGGCGGAAATTGTCGAGTGCGACGCATGCCTCGTCATAGGCTTCCAGCAGTTCGAGCAGTGAAAAAGAGAGTGCCATTCCCCCGAGTTGTTTGCGCATGCCAGGGAATTTAAAAATAAACCGACGAAAGCCTGACCCCGCCGACCCTCGCCTGCCATCGCTATCATCTCGACCACTCATTTGTTCGCTCCTGCGGTCGGGAGGGTACGCCTTCGGGCGGCAACAGGAAGTATGATACTGTAGCCTCTATCCTCGTCTTGGTGACTGCTCGAACTTCAACCTGTTGGTTCATGTCATTCTGATAAATCTATTGATGCGTGCGCTAAGCTGTCGTAGGTTGCCACATTCGATGGTTGTCTTTCCTAAAGAGGCCTCCCATGAGAAACACGCTTACATCGGCATGTCCTGGCGAAGCGCCTTCCGATGAGAGGATTCGCCAACAGTTGGCACGGATACTCGCCAGTGCCGAATTCGTCGTTCCCCAACGCAGCCGCAGGCTCTTCAAATTCATCGTTGACGAAACGCTTTGCGGGCGTGGCGGCAGTCTCAAAGCATTTTCGATCGCGCAGGATGTTTTCGATCGGGATGCATCATTCGACGCGCAAAATGATCCATGCGTGCGCATAACCGCCGGTCAGGTTCGAAGCGCGCTTGAGCGCTATTATTTGATAGCGGGCTCCGCCGATGACGTGCTGATCATGATACCCAAAGGCCAATATGCAGCGGCATTCAAGAGTCGGAGCCTTGCTCAAGTTGCCTGCGAGTCGGACGACAACGTCGTTGCGCCTGCCGAAACCGCACTGCCGAAGAAGCTTGGCGTAACGTCAAAAAATCGCCGATGGATGGTAGGTGCCGCAGCCGCAGTTGCCATCGCGTTTGCGAGTTTGACATTCGCCATTGATCTTGGACAACGAGACGGCGGCACCGTTGCCGTTTCGGCGAAGGGGCGTCCTTCGATCCTTGTCGAGTCGCCTACTGTTGCCGGTGGTGACGACAGCTCGTTTTCCATTGGGTTCAGGGATGAAGTCATAACGGCTCTGGCCAAGGAACAGATACTTGTGTTTTCCTCGGGCAAAACGAAGTTACCCGCTACACCTACCTTTGCTATGCAAAGCGGCGTTCAAACGGATGGCAGTGACCTGCGCGTTAACGTTCGCGTTGTGCGAACGGTTGACGGGGTTGTTGTCTGGGCTGCGGGGTATCATGCGAACCTAAAGGCCGAAAAAACCTTAGACATTCAGGCGAATATTGCCGGTTCGCTTGCGCTGGCGATTGCACGGCCAATAGGCATGGCAGACGGACAAGTCGCAGTCGCCCGACCTGATGCCGCCCTGTATCAATGGCGATGATACCTTAGTTATCGATCAGGCGTCGCTTCACAAATAATTTCCACCTAATTTAGCGCATATTAACGCAACTTTTCAGATAAAGTTGCCATTGCCTTATTTTCGCATAGATTGCATATACCACAGCCACGGAGGGGCCATGATGGCGTCATCTAGCATTTGGCATTGGAATAGCATCCTTGCGAAAACTGAGCCGCTCATCATTCCGTTCCGAATTCTCAAACGGGCAATTGGTACAGCGGTTCGTAGCTTTATTACGGGAGTTGCGTCCGTACTCTTCGTGTTTCTTTGGATCGTCGTCATCAAGTGGTGGCCCACAGGTCCAGAGGATGAATGGTGATGGCCACGGGCTTAGAGCGGGGATTGCGTTCGGCGCTTTCTTCTTGAACGGAAAGCATGGCTTTCCGTTTGGTCTCGGCATTGCCGAGAGTGATGGACGAAAGAAAGCACAGTTTCCGCTGTCGACGGCACCGGCCCCGCAGGCGTTCCTGAAGCGCGCGGATGTCGAGCGGATGGCCGTCCAGTTCGACGGCACCGGCCACGAGACAACGGCGAAAGTAATTGGCTTCGCTCTCGCCGCTGCCCCGGTGAACGAGACCGTCGAACGACTGGATTGTCGCCCGGCGAAGCTTGCCCTCAAGCGACGGGATCATGACGGCGGTGCGCTTGGGGGGGTGAGATCGACGACGTTTTGCATAGCCTAACATGCCACGATCCGGTGGACGTGTCGCCGGGTGGTGACGGGCGATATACAGCAACGGCATTCCGGGGCCGTCGGCGGCGATCAGCGTTTGAGCAATTTGAAGGCCGTTCTTGGATGTCTCTAAATTTTTAGAGAGATCGCCCTCACCCAAAAGCACCTCTTTGGCGACGATCCGCGAAAAGGCCGCGACCGTAACACCAAGGCGCAAACCCGGGGAACATGACTTGATCCTGTCCGTCTGTCGGCGTCGGGTCGCGGTGCCATGCTTCATTGATCTTGCGCAGTTGATCACTATTCGGCGTCCAGAACCCCGCCGTGCCGCCTGCCAAATCCGGGCGACCCTTCTTGGCGTATCCGGCAATGTAGCGCATGGCGATCTCGTGCACGACGTAGTCGGGTTTCCAGACGGTGAGGGCGTCGGCGAACTGCCGCCCCCAATCGTCCGCCTTGGCTTCCGGGCTGTCACCTTCCGCCGTGAACGACGCGCACACGACTTCCGAGTCCCGTCCGGGAACCGGAACCACGGCCAAGCCGGTTTGGGTGGCGGAAGGGTCCACGCCGAGAATGATCATAAGCGCCCCCGGAGTCTGTTGATCTCTTCCGCAATCTTGTCGGCGATCTCATCGCCGAACTGATTGAGGATCGATTGCGCGGCACTGGCCGGGTTTGCCCTGATTGAGATCGTCCGTTGCTTGAACCCGGCGACGATCGCGGCGGCATGTGGCGACAGCTCGCCAGCGTCGACACGCTCGACGAGGT
>UEHQ01000065.1 GCA_900489925.1 Hyphomicrobiales bacterium
TATTTCCGCGGCCTGCTAAAGCTAGCCGCGACACGCATCTTGATCAGATTATGAGCCTATGTCCTAGTCACCTGAATCTGAAGTTCGGTTCATTGTCTTCTGGCAGAAGCGCTTGACCGAGGCGAGGATTTGGTCGGCGGATTTGACCCACTTGTATGGGGTTCTCGTTGTGGGTTTCGATGAACGCGTCGATGTCGGCTTCTAGTTCTGCGGTGGAACGATGGACGCCGCGTTGCAACTGCTTTCGCGTCAGCTCTGCGAACCAACGCTCGACCTGATTGATCCAGGATGCCGAGGTTGGCGTGAAGTGAACATGCCAGTGTGGCCGGCGCGCGAGCCAGGCCTTGATCCTCGGCGTCTTGTGGGTCGCATAGTTGTCCATCACCAGATGCACGTCCGGCCCATTGGGCATTTCGGCGTCGATCCGCTTCAAGAAGTAGAGGAATTCAGTGGCCCGGTTGCGCTTGTAGCAATGACCGATCACCGCCCCAGTGGAAATGTCGAGCGCGGCGAACAGAGATGTCGTGCCGTTGCGGACATAGGTATGAGTGCGCCGCTCGGCGACGCCCGGTGCCATGGGCAGCACAGGCTGCTCGCGATCCATGGCTTGGATTTGCGACTTCTCATCCACGCAAAGCACGACCGCCCGGTCCGGAGGCGACATGTAAAGACCGACGATGTCCTGCACCTTATCGACGAACAGTGGATCGGAGGAAAGCTTGAATGTCTCGGCACGATGCGGCTGCAGGCCAAATGCGGTCCAGATCCGACGGATGGTGGTATGCGAAAGCCCGCTGTCGGCTGCCATCGAACGGATGGACCAGTGCGTGGCATCCTTGGGAGTGGTGTTCAATGTACGCTCGACGACCTGAGCAACCTGGGCATCGGAGACAGTTCGCGGTCGACCGGCACGATATTCATCTGTCAGCCCTTCAATACCATCCTGTACGAACCGGCGGCGCCACTTGCCAACCGTGTGCTCGTGGACGCCCAGGCGTTCGGCAACATCTTTGCTCTGCAGGCCCTGCGCGCACAGCAAAACCATCCGGCATCGATCCGACAAGGAGCGTGGCGCTTTATGCCGGCGCACCTGAGATTCGAGGAAATTTCTATCCGCCTCGCTCAGAACGACGAGGTCCGCCTGCCTGCCAACCATCAATCAAACTCCTGCCGTTGCAACAGAAGCGTAATAAAATGATGCCTATTTTAGTTCCAGGTGACTAGTGGATTTTGCGGATGATGCGATCACGCTCCAGTCGCAGCGCGCGAAGGTGGGCATTCTTGTCGTCTCGGTCGGCTTTATCTCCGAGCGTTATTTCTTTGGCGTTGATCGTAGTGCGATCAGCGTCGGTCATGGCGCGGCCGAGCATACCGCGGTGTGAAAGGTCTTTACGGGGTGACATTTCTCTTCTCCTTCGGGTTTCCATTCGGCAAAGGGACGCGTTGGTCGTTCCCCGGGGGAAGACCTTGAATTGCATACCGGTGGAGACTATTGGCGACGTACAACGTAACCGGTGGCCGACCAAAGGCGTCCTCTAATTCCGTTGTGAAATGCAGCGGATCTGTTACCCCTTCGTGCAAGAGCCGGATAACGAGTTCAGCGGCCACATTCATGCGCTCGCTCCCCTGAAGCGTAGTGCCGGTGTAGCCCGCGTCGAGTAACACCTTAGTGAGTTGGATAACGTCTCTGTCGGCCAGTTCGCTAGAAAAAAGTTCGGAAGACATAAGGTCCTCCTTTCTATCGGGGCAGGGAGATGAGAATCCCTAAGCAGTAGCGCCCTGGACATTGCTATCTGCAGATTTAACCTTGCGCCTTCGAGGCAAGATGCGCAACGGATATATGAGTAGGTCCGCAAGTGGCGATGCTGAGGGCCGACGGGATTTGAACCCGCGCCGGCATTCGGATATCCTTCCGTAAGCATCAAATCTAGAGGTGGGTCGATCGTATGTTCCGCGTTCTCTTTGCCAATAACAGATCAGGAAGCGCCGCATGGTGGGGCGAACTGTCGCGAGGCGGGTCGCTACTTCCTTGATCTGCGCTGTTCGCTGACCAATAACGCTACTTCCGTCTCAATCGCGCGTAAACGCGCCTCGTAAATTTCGACACTGCTGGCGCCGTTTGGGGTCAAGCGGAGCCTTCGGATTTCAAGCACCCCGATACTGTAGCGTTTGCAAAGCTCTGCAAGACTCGTACTCACCTCTGGCGCGCGATAATATGGGCGGATCGCTGGCAACTTGAATGCAAGCAATGCCCAGCCGTGCGAGGCATGGTCTATTTCGTTGTCCGGTTCCATGCCTGATCCTCGAAATTATCGACGGCCGGAGCGCTAGTGTAGCATTCCAGCCGATTCCCCGAGTTCAAAACGGGCGAGCAGCGAGATTGCGCTACGGATTACCGCAGTCGCCGTGTCAGAGAAATCAGAAGCGATCTGAATCTGATTGGCGTCGAGTTCGCTGGACAGTTTTTGAAGGAGTTTCCAAATCGGATCGCCCTCGTGACGGGCAATAGATGCAGCAGTGTCTAGCCGACTGACAATAACGTAGAGAACCGTCTCTCGCTGTTGAACACTCAAATTTTCGAACAGGGTCGGTTCGGTCATGGTCGCGCTCCGCGTGGGGGCTATCCGAAAACTGACCGAGAGATGGGCGACAACCATTCTCCGAAGAGCTCCAGCGTAGATAGCGCCAAGGCACTCAAATTCAAGTTCGCGAACCGTACGAACATCTATGCCGCGGACAGAGCTTCATCTGGTCGGCGCAGTAGCTGTTGTTTTGTCGGTCAATACATCCCTGTCATGGCCTGAGTCGGTCCTGTAATAGCCGAGCCAGTCGGCGCCATTTACATTCGGCTGACAGGACTCGGCCATACCCCGTTATATGGGTGCGAGACTGAGGGGTGGGGATGAAATTCCACAATGAACTTAATCGCACCGAAATGCCTTTGGGAAATACTCATTTGGCACCTATGGACGGTCTCCGCGTGGCAAGGCAGCAGATCGGCCAGGCAAAGCTCCGAGTCGTCGTATCGCCCCTGTTCCAGGCAACGCCAAGCCCGATCCCGAGTGGGCGACAGAGCGGAAGCGCAAGAAGCCGATGTTTTCCGTCGGGCGAATGAAGCGGAGATGTGGATGCGCATATCGGGATACGAGCGATCCTCGACAGGAACGCCGGCAACCTGCCCGTGTTGGCGGGATGGACGGCTCCGATGCGAAAGTCGCAGGCGGCCGGGGTCTGCTCCGCTTCAACCGCTGGTCCTATGCCGTGAACGAACGCATTGAGCCAGATCAATGCAAGCATGGTCCGGACCTGCGAGGTTAGAACCTCAGACCACGAGGAGAAGGCGTCCTTCGCACCGGGCCTCGTAGTCATGGATTTAGGTCGGGGCCGAATTCGTTTGCTATTATTGTGCATGGCGTGCAAGCTCATCGTATCGGTAGCCATTGAACGGGCGTTGCCGATTGGGGGCTCCATTTCGCTCTCGCCCCAAAAGGAAGGAGGACGATGTGTCTTCCGAGAATTTTCCCAGAGAACTGACAGACATACACGCCAACACCCTCAACAAGGTGTTATTCGATGCGGGCTACTCTGGCAGTGTGCTATCGCGCAGCGCAGGAATGAACGCCGCCGCAAAGCTGCTGGTCCGCCTTTTCCACGAAGGTGTCACGGATCCGCTCCACTTCTCTAGCAGGCCGCGGAAATAG
>UEHQ01000064.1 GCA_900489925.1 Hyphomicrobiales bacterium
CTTCCATCGCATCCAGATGATAGAGATAACCGAAAAACTCGTCGAAGCCATGAACCGTCGGCAGGAACTCGTTGAGGTCACCAGTTTGGCCTCCTTGCTGAAACGGCGACGCCGCCCGCTTTCGACAATCTCCATGCGGCTAACTTGCGGCCGCTTCTCTATCGTTAAATCCACGGTTCTCACACTGTCTATATTGACGTCCATATAGACAGAGCATCCAGTTCGCCTCACTTCTTAGCAAGGCGGCCCTCCTCGGATGCATACAGCGGTCGAATGGCCAATTCATGTAATCGACAAGGTGCTTCTTCCCAACAAATAAACGAGACTGCCGGGCCGGCTGCGGCGGACCGGCATCTGATTTGCCGTTCTTGAATGAATTCAATTCAAATCCTTTCTGCCTTTGGAGCTAGCCGAGTTCCTCACATAACCGCTCTCCAGCCGCTATGCCGCTTCGTAGTACATCGCCAGGGGTCGGCGCAACACGCCGACCCCCTGCGGACCCTAAACAAGTCCGCTCCGGCTCCTGGGGCTTGGAGCCCGTCCAACTGCTGTAAGCATTATGCGGCTGGACGTCGTTGGTACGCCCAACAAGGATGACGGATCAAGGACGCCGCAAACTATCCAGCCGACATCTCGTGGCGCTGGACGAAACGTGCCCGCGGACTTTGCCTTGCGGCTTCTTCCTGACGCCGTTGCCGACCGATACTCGCCACACCTTTACTCTCACCGACAACGCCATTCAGAAGATGAGCGAAGCAGCGGGCAAAATCCAGCAGTTTGATCCAGCGCAACGACTGTCTCGATACGAACGGCTATCCGTTTGTCCGCCGCCAAACAGGTCACGCGTCCGCGGCACCGACCAGCCGACATCAGTATCCCTGCACCACAAACCAAGAAACACTCAATGCGACATGCAAGAAACGGAGAGGCGAGTGGCATGCCTCCCGTTCGGCGTCGGTCATGCCGGGGCCAGGATACGACCTAGCGATCATCCCGCTCATGGCGGAACCGACCCCTGATCGTTCGCGGCTCCAAGCCGCTCACGGGGGGCGGAAGACCCGCAAAGACTGGCGAGGAGAGAGGATACGGCCTTGAAACGGGTGAATTCACCCGCACGAGACAAAACCAAGCAGGCGAGCAGCGCCGAGGAGAGGGCCGATTATTGGGCTCGTTGACCTTTCGATGAAGGTGGAATGCGACACGCCGTGGTGCATTGGTTCATCCCACATCAAGGCGAAGACGGAAAGCAGCCTCCAGTTCAGACGCGAAACCAAGCGCGCGCTTGAGGACCTCCGTTTCGTTCAACGCGGCAGAGCCCTGATCCCTGATTGCGACCGGAAATTCTATCCGGCCTGCAGTTCCGATCACTCGAACATTAAATAGAAGTCGGCCACCAGCCCGCTCCTCAACTCTTATCAATTCGGTATTTGCCATTTGTGGCCTCCCAGTAGATGCAACTGCTCGACACCTGCCGCTGTTGCCTCGAAGCGAAGGGGTGACCATCGCGGCAGCGCACCACAGGAAAATTACTCGTCTGTTAAGTCACATGTCGTCGGAGGAGTGGTCGCGAGATTGATCTGACTTGATGCGCGCCGCTATCAAGTCATGCGCCAACACGTCCGCTCGTAAGACCCGGTTCATCTCCTCCAACTCAGCTTGTGCCAAGTTAGTTGGCTCGCCAAGGATCACCGCTGACGAAATCCGCACCTCCTGAAGGGCTATACGTTCCCTATCGAACGCAACCTTTCGGCGGGAAAAGCTCAGTTTATCGAGAATAGGCTCCATAATAAATCCACGTGCCCTTCTGGCACTCATGTAGACTGCTTGCGGTTACTGCTCGCGCCTGGCTCCAGCTCCTATAGCCAAAGGATGCTTGAACTTGCTCATATCGCCCCGTTGTGGAAACGCAGCTGGAAAGCCCGTATAATATACGCTTTCTAATCGACATCTCCTAGCTGATTGTCCACAAGGGGGCGAGGTAGGCCAACGCCCACTGGAGGGGCTTCACTTGCGAGTGCCGCCCGTGTCGTATGACTTCATGCGCCGGTCCCTTTCCCCGACGCCTGTTGGTGTTTATTTGCCCCGTGCGTCTAGCGGCTCTGTCCGACACCGCCAACCACGCTTGAAAGGCCGCTAAACACTCCCCCAACGAGTGCTCTGACAGACGTAGTGAGCAGGGTGGTCACGGCCCAGGAAGTTAACCCGTGATATCTTCCTGTGGGTTCGCTGGGACGGCCCGACAGGCGGCTTGCAAGGGAGGGGCAGATGAACGAGGCACGATGCCAGCAACGACGAACCGGAGACCGCCGATTATTGAGAAGGAGGCGGCGGTCGGATTGTCAGCGGTGGCCGGATCGAGGACGGCGGCACCAATTCCAACTCCAAGAAGGTTGAGGAGGAACTGAGCCGAAAGGGAGTGAGCCGAAAGGGAGAGTGCGACAGCCGCGAAAACCGCCCCCCACGAGATCTGATCGAACAGGGATGTGTGGTGGGATCGACGAGATTTGGGTGATTAGCAGCGGTGGGAACAGGATCAGCGGATATGCGTCAGGTCTGGGCGTCGTCCTTTCGCCGACTGCACGGCAGACAGCTATGCGTTTCATCACTCATGGCGCCCTGATCACCCCCCATGATTCTCGAAGTGACCATCCAACCTCGTGCGCATATGACCATCAGACCAATGCCAAAGGGTCTATTTCATAAGCCCGGCTGCTCGCAATGCGTCCTCAATCGTCTGCTTTATCCCCGATGATAAATTCGGTGCTTCTAGCGGTAAGAGAGGGGCCGTTTGCGATGCGGTCAACTTCTGCCTTCGTTCAAACGACGGCGTGAGTCCCCAGTCGGCCGCAATTTCAGCGGTCGACGAGATGCCCACGTCCAGCATGAATGGGCCGCTATTCTCGCGTTCGTTGGACGCGTCGACAGGCGTTCCGTGGCCCATTCCAATGATCGAATGGAAGGACAGCACGACCTGACCGGTCTCATTCCGCCAGACCTGCCGCACGACACCTCCATCCGTTGAAACTGTTGGGGCATTTCCATCGACGCCGTGGACACCACGCCACTGGTCGACAATTGCGCTAGCGTTGACGGCGGAGACGGTCTGGTCTCCCGTGCCGTGCCACACCGATATTGATGGCCATGTGATCGATGAGGGAGCCGCTGATTGAAGCAGCTTTTGCAGGAAAGACCTAGCCGGTATACCGTGACCACGCATCCTATCGAATGCCTCGGGAACGGTCGATGCCACCCCATAGGGCACTCCTGCGATAATTGCCCCGCCTGTGAACAGCTCAGGATATGTCGCAAGCATAACGTTGGCCATTGCGCCACCTGCTGATAGACCCGTTATAAAAATGCGCTTTCGATCGACTTTGCATTTCGTGAGGAGCGTCTCAATCATCTCCCGGATGGACATCGCTTCGCCGTGGTCCCTGACGATGTCGGCCATCTCAAACCAATTGAAGCAGAGGTTCGCGTTGTTCCCCCGCTTCTGTTCTGGAAAAAGGACACAAAAGCCATACTCCTCCGCAAGTTTGGACCAACCAGCGCAACCGTCATAACCGGCCGCTGTTTGCGTGCAGCCGTGAAGGACAACGACGAGTGCCGGTGACTTTGGCGGGTCTAAGGGAGTGTAGACCTTGGCGGAGAGGGCGCCGGGATTGGAGCCGAAGTTGGCAAGGTCGGTCAGCCGGGTAGGCAGGGCATCGCTCGGGCGAGGGGGACGGCCGTTCAGCCGTGACAGACGTGCTATGGTGTCGGATAATGGGCGCATCTTGGCTCCTTGAGATCACGGCCATAGCGGCCATGATTGCTACCTCAACGAATGAGATCGCCGGAGGTTGCTGCACTGCGCAAAATAATATGGCAGTGCGAGATATGAGCAAGGTGGCAGAGAGATTGGTGTGGCCCTAGGAAAAGGCTGGCAAGGAGATGCTTGCCTCAGTCGGATCATGCAGAGGCGGCCACCAAAACGTGCGATCCCGGCCGCACAGTCGAAGGCTAGACAACTAAGCCGGAGACTTTCTCCCTTCCGAAACTGGAATCGAGGTCACGAACCAGGGCAATCACGCGTATTCCGGACCCTTGCGTGGAACCTTACTCGGAATTCGTTGTTGAAGACTTGTAAAACCGACGGATCAAAGACCGTATTTCTGGTAACGAAACATCATAAAAGCGGGTTATGCCGCAATTGCGAGCGTAACCCGACGCCTGGCAGCAAGACATCCTCCTCAAACGTCAAAGCTGCAAACGAGATCTCGTCAAATAGCGTCGCTTGAGCAAGCCACACCAAGCGGCTTAAGCCTGAGCCGGTAACTCGATCCGTCCTTGACGACGAACAGATGTTGTCCGGCGTGGCAGCTTTTGGCGATTAGTCCGTCGGCTCAAGCAAATCGTCCAGTTTTTCAACCACCGCCCGAACCACGTCGGCGCGGCTCACAATACCGACTAACACGCCGTCACGCAGGATAGGGACGCGCCCGATCTGATGCTTCAGCATCAGATCGGCCAGTTCCGCAAGGGAGGTTTCTTCATCAGCGGAGATGATCGCAGTGTGCATAATTTCGCGCACCTGCTGCCGGTTGAGGCCTATTTCGGCGAGGAACTGCGGGGCGAGTGTTTCGCCTTCAGCCAGCAGGCGTAGCCATTGCGCTCGCTTATTTTGAAACTGCGAGCCGAAGTGGCGCATCACGTCGCCTTCGCTGACCAATCCAAGCGGCCGGTTATCGGGCCCCACCACCGGCGCTGCGCTCACGTGATGGATCAGCATGCGCCGCGCGGCCTCCGCTATGGTCGTCTCAGGAGACACCGTAACTAAATTCGTTGTCATCACCGACTTGGCGGGGATTGTCATGTGTACGGCTCCAGTTAGAAAGCATGCACAATACCGGATCGGCCTGGCGGGCGCATTGACGTACCGCAATTTGCGATGGAACGTGTCGTTGTCTGACACAACGGCGCATTGGATCAAAAAATGATGGCCCGGAACCCGGCTGACGCGCCCTTTTCCATGAAGATCTCGGTGCAGGTACCACATCACGCGGCACTGGAATCTCGTGGACCAGGTCGCGCATTCCTCGCATGCCAATCTGTGCGACAGACCGAATAGTGGCATGACCCGCACCGGTTTCAGGTCAGAAGCGGGGAACGCCCCACAGATTCGGCCAGAGGCGCCAGCACCTGGATCCACAAAGAAAGGCTTGCGGGCATTCGCAGAAGCCAACCTTATTGTTCCACAGGGCGATCTCGGCCGGAACCGTTAGGGAATTGCGACGTCTCAAGACCCCACCCCCTCAATAAAAGGCCCGCACGAGGGGCGGGCGCTGTACCTTGGGGGAGTATCCACCGAAATCGTTGCAGGTTATAACCTAGGGATTCCGGGCTTTAACGTGCTTCCTTACGTGCAATACCGGTGACACCATCCGCAGCCGGGAGGGTGGCGAAGGGCCTGACGGCGTAAAGAACGCCTAGTCACTCAGAACTGCCGCGACATGTTGAGGCTGAACCTCTGACTTTGTAACCCGTCGCGATCGAGCGTGGCGCGGTAACGGCCGGCTATCGTGCCGGCGCTGCCGGAGACCAGGGTCATGCCAAGGCCGACGTCGAGGCGGTCGCGGTTGGTTGTCGAGCCGGGAATGACATAGTCGATCGGCCAGCCCGCCTCGGCGTAGGTCACCGAAGTTTCGCTGATGTCGAGGAAGTCGTGGGAGAAATCGAGCGTCAGCTCAGGAGTCAGCACCATGTCTTCTAGGTTCACGTCGTAGCCGATCGAGAACCCAAGCGTCGCCGTGAGGCTGTCGGTCCGCTGTTTGTCGAACAGAGCACTTTCCCACCCGGCTCCGTCTTCCTCGACTCGGTCGAGGTGCGAATGCGACGCACTTAAACGGCCATAAGTTGTAACGCTTAAGTCATCCTTCCTGTGATCATAGCCTCCGCCGATTGCGGCAAAGACCTGTCGGCCTGTGCGGCTTGCTTCCGCCTGTGCGCCAGTAGCGGAGGTGATGCGCAGGGAATCGAAGTCGAGCAAGCCTGCGCCCAGCAAACCATCCACGAAAGCACCCCCGCCAGGCTGGTAAACGCCATAGAGCGAGGCACTTGCCGCCTTGTTGAGGCTCGTGGTTCCCTTGTCGCCGATATCGTTGCGATCGCGCGAGTAACCGACGGCCACCCCTCCGATCACGGTATCGCTAAGGCGATAGTCGAGACCTCCGGTGAGGGACACCGTTGCATAGTCAAAGCCGCTCTCGCCATTCAAGCTATCACTGTCGCCAACCCTGACGGATCCTGCCGTCCAGAAGGCGAGGTCGCCGTTGGAAAGCGCGGAGCATCCCGCATTGCCAGACAGCGGCGCCTGTCCTTCCGCGCTATCAGTGAGCACGACCGACAGGTTGTTTTCCAGGCAGGTCTTGCTCCGGAGAGATTTGAGGTGATCCTCGACATTGTCGATCTGCGCGTCGGCAAGGCGCTTGGCCGCCGTTGCCTGTGCCTGGACCAATCCAACCAGGTCTGCATCCGATGACAGGATCGGTCGGGCAGTCACGATAAACTGGATTGCAGCGGGCGCGGAGGTGCCGCTGGCCCCGGTTAGTGTATAGGTGGCAACGGCCGTACCTGTGAAATCGGGATTGGCAGTGAAACGCAACTTGTATCGACCAGCAGCATAGGCGGCTGCAAATGCGGTCGCACCGCTCGATGCCGCGGTATCCTCAAGGACGATCACCGCCGTACCAGCGGATGCCGGCGAGAGCGAGATCAGACTGGCACCCGTGAATGGGCCACCGGTTGCACCCTTGGTAAGATCGACCATAACCGTGCGGCCGGAGTTTGTCGAGGACGAGACCGAGGGAGCAACGGGGAGGGCGCTGCTGACCGAGAGAGTTATGCTTGCTGAAGCCGCGGCGCCGTACCGGTCAGTCGCCGTCAGCGTCAACGGGAAGCTGCCCGCATCGGTTGCCGTTCCTGCGAGAACCCCTTCTGCACTATCGAAGGTCAGACCGCCCGGCAGCGCGCCCGCTAGCGAATAACTATAGGGTGTCATGCCGTTGGTGGTCGTGAACGCCTGAGAAAATGCTTCGGACTCGCGCAAGGTGAGCGTTCCGGTGGGGGAGATGCTGAGCGTCGGCTGGCTGATCGTAATGGCAACTGTTGCCGGGCTCGACGTGCCTGTTGCGTTGGTTGCCGAGTAGGTAAAGCTGTCGGCGCCGGAATAGCCGACCGCCGGCGTGTAGCTGATGGACGAGCCCGTCGTGATCGTCGTGCCGTGCGTGGGCGTCGTGACAATCGCAACACTTGCCGCTGCACCGCCCGAAATATTGAGGGAGATATCATTATCGCTGCTGTTTGCGGAAACGGTAGCCGCGACATCGCCTGCCACGGGGGCAGCTATCGCGATTGTCAGTGTATAGACTTGGCTGCCGGTGGCGCCATGGGCGTCGGTGGCCGTCACGGTGAAGGATTGGTCCTGCTCGACCGTCGGCGTGCCGGAGAGCAAGCCACTTGAGGCGAGCGTCATACCGGCAGGCAAGGCGCCCCCGGTCACGGCGAAGCTGTAGGGTGTGGTGCCGCTTGTGGCGCTCAGGGTCTGGCTATAGGCGACCGTGGCTGTGCCTGCCGGCAATGTCGAGGGGGAAATCGTCAGGGTCGGCTGTGACACGGTCATGGTCGCTGTGGCCGCCGCAGACGTGCCGCTGGCATTGGTCGCGGTATAGGTGAAGCTGTCGTAGCCCGAATAGCCGGGCGATGGCGTGTAGGAGATCGACGTGCCACTTGCGGTCGCCGTGCCATGCGAGGGTGCGGACGCCACAGCGACGCTGGTGGCCGCGCCGCCGGTGAGGCCAAGTGAAATGCTGTTGCTACCGCTGTTTGCAGCAACTGTCGCGTTGATATCGTTGGCCACGGGGGGAGCAACGGCGATTGCGATCGTGTAGCTCTGGCTGCCCGTCGCGCCATAAGCATCGGTGGCCGATACCGTGAATGACCGACTTTCGGGCGTCGTCGGCGTACCCGATAATGCACCGCCGGAGGAGAGAGCCACACCCGCGGGCAAAGACCCCGCAGTAACGTCAAAGCGGTAGGCGGCGGTGCCATTGGCCGCCGAAAGCACCTGGCTATAAGCCGTCCCGACCGTGCCTCCCGCAAGCGTGGAGGGTGAGATGCTGAGCACGGGCGCGCTCACGGTCACTGATACGGTTGCGGTGTTCGACAGCCCCGACGCGTTGTCTGTGACGGTGTAGGCGAAACTATCAGCACCGGAATAGCCAACCGTCGGCGTATAGGTCAACGCCGAGCCGCTGACTACGGCAGTGCCATGGTTAGGCGCCGAAACTGCAGTCACTGCCTCCGATCCGGACAGAGCCAACGCAATGGCAGTGCCGCTGCTGTTGGCCGCGACCGTTGCGGTTACATCTGTGGGGTTTGGTGCGATCTTCATCGTCATCGACTGGCTGGCGATGTAGCCGTCGGCATTTTCGGCCACATAGGTGAAGGTGGATAGGCCCGAGCTAGTCGGTGTTCCTGTGATCGCGCCGGTTGAAGTGTTGAGACTGAGACCCGACGGCAACGATCCGGCTGTCACGGAATAGGTGACCGTGGTCGATCCGCCGCTGTACGTCGCGGTCACGGTCTGGCTGTAGGCCACCCCTTTGATGCCATTCGGCCAGGAACTCTCCGAAAAGGTGACCTTGGGCTTAACAGTGATGTACACCGTGTCGGTGGCTACCGCCGAATTGCCGTTGTAGGCGGTATATGAGAACGAATCCGTCCCGACGAACCCGGTGTCGGATGTGTAGAAGAATGAGTCGAGATTGGCAGATGACCAATCCGGTTCCAAGCGGCCGTGAAGGCCATTGGCGTAGGTAAACTCAACCTGAGTCTGGCCGTAGTAATCGATATCTATCCTAACGGTCTCGCCGCTGTAGGTTTCGTAATGTAGATCATTTGCTTCTGCTGTCGTCATCGACATGAAGGCGACAACACATATCGCGGCGCTGATTGTTGCTAGGCGTCCATGAATTGTAGCGAGGGCTTCGGAAAACATTAATGCGGCTACTCGTGCTGAAAAAAGACTTTGGCGCGGACATTGCGTCTCGTCCGATCTATGGATCTTCTAGCGTGAAAGGCTCAATCTGCGGCAGTCCAACTTTGGGTAAACCGTTCATCGTTGGCGATGACGGTCAATCAGAGTCAACTTGCCGGTCGTGGAGGCGGCCATCAAAAAGGACGCCGAGCGCGCGCAGTAACAAAGCCTCGGTGCGAGTTTAACAGATATGCTTTTCCTTTCCCCGAGGATCTTGACGCCACGTATTCTCGCGCTGGTAGGGGAGTATTGGCAGCTGCTATAGCTGTCAGGCTGGTCCTCTTGGAAGCGGCCAGCACCAGTACGGATTCGAAGGGGCTAAACAACACGCGACTCCTCTGGAGATCGGAATGATGGTTGCAATCGGCGCCCCAAAATATGACGCTGCCAGATTGGCAAGGTCTGGAATATCAGCGCTTTTGCCAAGGGGTTCAGCCTTGACCGACTTGAAGAAAAGCGGCTGTTGAAGTTCCACGGGCCAACGGCGACCAAGCGCCAGCTTGTCAGAATGCCCGTTGACGGCCGCGGAGTCCGGACGGAGATCTAGAGAGGAGAGGCGCCAGCGTTAAATTTCGTTACGTCAGAGAGCTAAAGTTTAAAAAGCACCGCTCTGAAGCGGGCGTTGCGGATTGAGCTTTAGCAGGCCGCGGA
>UEHQ01000063.1 GCA_900489925.1 Hyphomicrobiales bacterium
GATTGAACGAAGCCGCTTGCGCGGCATGTGGAGTGCGGGATTTGCATGATGCGCTTCTGATTTGAAGGATTGGGCTGTTTTAGCCCAACCTTTGAACAGGAGATGACGATGACAGAGATAAGCCCGCTACGCCGGCGCATGATCGATGACATGACGATCCGCAATCTTTCGCCAGCGACGCAACGATCGTATTTGCATGCGGTGACGAAGTTCTCGCGCTATTTCGGCCGATCGCCAGACCGTCTTGGACTGGAAGACGTGCGCGCGTTTCAGGTGCATCTGGTCTCCTCGGGCCTATCGTGGCCGGCCTTGAACCAGACAGTTTGTGCCCTGCGGTTCTTCTTTGGCGTCACGCTCGGTCATGCCGAGATACCGGAACGCATTGCCTATGCCCGGACACCCGCCAAGCTGCCGACGATCCTAAACGGCGACGAGATCGTGCGGTTTCTGGAAGCGGTTCCGAGCCTGAGGACCCGCACCGCACTGACGACAGCTTATGCAGCGGGGTTGCGCGCCTCGGAAGCTGTCCATCTCAAGGTCCGCGACGTTGATGGCGAACGCGGCATCATCCGCGTCGAGCATGGCAAGGGCGGAAAGGATCGCAACGTCATGCTGTCCGCGCAGTTGCTCGCGATCCTGCGGGTCTATTGGCGGCTGGCGAGACCCGAGGTCTGGCTGTTCCCGGGCCGGGACGAGACCAAGCCCATCGACGTCCAGGTTCTGTATTCTGCCTGCCGTTCGGCGTGCACTGCTGCCGGCATCGACAAAAGGGTAACGGTGCATACGCTGCGCCACAGCTTTGCCACCCATCTTCTGGAAAGCGGAACCGACATCCGCATCATCCAGGTTTTGCTCGGCCACAACAATCTGTCCACCACGGCACGCTACACGAAGGTTTCCAACACCCTGATCCGCAGCACGACCAGCCCGCTCGACCGGCTGACGCTGGAGGTGGTGCCGCCAGACTGAGGACGCCTCGCCATGGCGGCGGGACTGGAGGTGGCGGATATTTTTCGCCGCCACGGGGAAAGATATCGTCAAGCCCACGACATCCATCTCGGGCGTGTCGAACGCCGGGTGATGAGCGCGGTCGAGATGTGCCGGACCGCTCGGCTGGGCGGGCATGTTGAGCAATGTCAGGACTGCGCGGCATTCCGCATCGCCTATAATTCCTGTCGCAACCGGCATTGCCCGAAGTGCCAGGGACAGGCGAGCCGTGACTGGCTTGCTGCCCGACAGGCCGACCTTCTGCCTGTCGGCTATTTTCACGTGGTCTTCACCCTACCGCAGCAGATCGCTGCAATCGCCTTCCAGAACAAGAATACCATTTACACGATCCTGTTTCGCGCCATCGCCGAGACGCTGCGCAAGCTTGCTGCGGATCCCAGACATCTGGGTGCGGAGATCGGCTTCATCGCGGTGCTGCACTCCTGGGGACAGAACCTCCATTATCACCCGCATATCCATTGCATCGTGCCGGGCGGTGGGTTGTCATTCGACCAGTCCCGTTGGGTTGCCTGCCGGCAAAGCTTCTTTCTGCCCGTACGGGTCCTGTCGCGTCTGTTCCGGCGGCTGTTTCTCAACGAGCTGAAGCAGGCCTACGATCTGGGCCAACTTCAATTCTTTGGCGATATCGCCAACCTGGCCAATCCGGCGGCATTCGATCACATTGTCAAAGAAACGCGGCGTGTCGACTGGGTGGTCTATGCCAAGCCGCCATTTGCCGGACCCAAACAGGTGCTGGCCTATCTCGGCCGCTATACCCATCGCATTGCCATCTCCAATTCCCGCCTCGTCAGCGTGGACGGCGATCGCGTCACCTTCCGTTGGAAGGATTATCGCCACGGTGGCAGGCAAAAGGTAATGACGCTCGATGCCCACGAGTTCATCCGCCGTTTCCTGCTTCACACCGTTCCGGACGGCTTTCACCGCATTCGTCATTACGGCCTGCTTGCCAACGGCCATCGGCAACTGAAGCTGGACCTATGCCGAAGCTTGCTCGACGTCCCGCCGCCCGAACACCCGGTCGAAGAACCGGACGCAAAGCCACCGCCTCTGGCGCACCGCTGCTCCTGTTGCGGCGGAACCATGACGATCATCGGCGTGTGGGCCCCGCTCCAGCGGGTACGTCGGCCAGCATGGAACGACAGTTCATGATCATATCACGCGCCGCATCATTGCAACGATCAGCGTCGGCATGCAAAAGAGCCGCGGGGCGAGTGCTTTGCCCAATCGTGCCCGAGCGACGGTTCGATCGATGCAAACCAGCCGACAGGCGCGGCAAAGACACCGCAAATGCCGGTAAGAAGCTCCTTCCAGGCCTGTCCACCGACTTCGGCAAGGCTCAACTCCGCAAAACGCCATCCAACGCTTCGGATAAATCCCCATAGCGCCAAACAACCCGCGCCTTCGCTCAATCCGGCTTCAATGAGGTCCGATCAGTAAATGCCGCACGCACAGCGCCCGGACCTCACAGAACCCTCCAGATTCA
>UEHQ01000059.1 GCA_900489925.1 Hyphomicrobiales bacterium
CTTCGATCGTCGAGTAATCCTAGGATTATCTTGAATTAGGAAAGGCCCTGCCGACGACGGCGGGGCCTTTTCTTTGTGATACGGCAGCGTCGTCGTCACTTGCGCTCCACGTCAAAGCCTTTATCTATCCCCGCGATCTCATGAGGCGGAGGATATTTCATGAAGAAGCGTATTCTGTTTACCGGCGGCTCGGGCAAGGCGGGGCGGCATGCTGTGCCGTGGCTGGTCAATGCCGGCTACGAGGTGCACAACCTCGATCTGGTGCCTCTGGACAGCCCGGGTGTCACCAACCTGATCGTCGACATCACCGATAGCGGGCAGGTCTTCAACGCGCTCTCCATGCATCGCGACTTCCCTGATCTGGAAGCGGGCAGGGGTGTGCAGCCTTTCGATGCCATCGTGCATTTCGCGGCGATTCCCCGCATTCTGATCAAGCCTGACAACGAGACCTTCCGCATCAACGCGATGGGCACGTACAACGTCATCGAAGCGGCCGTGAAGCTGGGCATCAGGAAGATCATCGTCGCCTCCAGCGAGACGACCTACGGGATCTGCTTTGCCGAAGGGCATCGCGATTTCCATCAGTTCCCGCTAGAGGAGGACTACGACGTCAACCCGATGGACTCGTACGGCCTGTCAAAGGTCGTCAACGAAAAGACCGCACGCGCCTTTGCCGAGCGCTCTGGCTTCGACATCTATGCACTGCGAATCGGTAACGTCATCGAACCGCACGAATATGAGAAGTTCCCGACGTTCTTTGCCAATCCCGAAATGCGCAAGCGCATAGCCTGGAGCTACATCGACGCCCGCGACCTCGGCCAGATCTGCCATCTCTGCATCGAGAAGGACGGCCTGGGTTATCAGGTCTTCAATGCCGCGAACGACACCGTCTCGGCCAATACGCCGTCACGGCAGCTGGCCGAACGCTATTTCCCGAATGTACCGTTCACGCGCGAGATCGGCGAATATGAAGGCCTTCTCTCGAACCGGAAGATCCGCGAAGTGCTTGGTTTCAAGGAAGAACATGACTGGCGCAAGTACGTGAAGGTCTGATTGCACTGTATGAGTTCGACGTAGTGCTGGAAAAATCGTAAAACGCTCTTGCCAATTCCGCGGAGCGGCCTTAAAGGGTGCGCCATGCTTTCACAAGCGCTTTGAGGTCCTTAGGCCAAGAGGCTGAATGAAAAGCATGAAGGGGTATAGCTCAGCTGGTAGAGCGGCGGTCTCCAAAACCGCAGGTCGGGGGTTCGAGCCCCTCTGCCCCTGCCATCTTTTCTAAGCGGACAGCGCGGATATCTGCAGCGTTCTGTTTGGGGAGGCTACACATGGCAAATTCGTTAAACATCGGTTTCCCCTCTTGTCTAAAGTGGAATCGGTGTTTATGTAGGGTTCAACAGACACGCGGTGCGTGGGGCTGATATGTTCAGCTTTACGCGCCGTAATTGCGTGGGCAGTCGATGGCATCCAAATCTAATCCGTTTACGTTTCTGCGTCAGGTCCGCTCGGAGACGGCGAAAGTTACCTGGCCGTCGCGCCGCGAGACGATGATCTCCACGGTCATGGTGCTTGTGATGGTGGTATTCGCTGCGTTGTTCTTCTTTGCGGCTGACCAGCTTATTGGCTGGTTGCTGAGCTTCGTGCTCAACGTCGGCAACTGATCGGGTGGAGATGTAAGATGGCGGCACGTTGGTATATCGTCCACGCGTATTCGAATTTTGAAAAGAAGGTCGCAGAGGACATCGAGAACAAGGCTCGCCAGAAGGGGCTTGAGCATTTGTTCGAGAAGATTCTTGTTCCGACTGAAAAGGTGGTTGAGGTGCGCCGCGGCCGTAAGGTCGACTCCGAGCGCAAGTTCTTCCCGGGCTATGTTCTCGTTCGCGCCAATCTGACGGACGAAGCCTACCACCTGATCAAGAACACGCCGAAGGTTACGGGCTTTCTCGGTTCCGACAATAAGCCTGTTCCGATTCCTGATTATGAAGCCGAGCGCATCCTTGGTCAGGTTCAGGAAGGTGTCGAGCGTCCGAAGTCTTCGGTTACGTTCGAGATTGGCGAGCAGGTTCGCGTTTCCGATGGTCCGTTCGCGTCGTTCAACGGCACGGTTCAGGACGTCGATGAGGAGCGTTCGCGCCTGAAGGTGGAAGTGTCGATCTTTGGTCGCGCAACGCCCGTCGAGCTGGAATACGCCCAGGTCGAGAAGGTCTGAGTTTTTTCGAATGGGGATCGGTTTTGCCGATCCTCGAGCGGGCGTTGCCCGCTACCCGCGTGGAAGGTGAGGGGTCTTAGCCGGGCCTTTGATCCGCACCACGCAACCGCAGCCGCCGGAGAGATCCGGCATGAATGACCGGGAAACCGGTCGCCAATGAAAGGCAGAGAGATATGGCTAAGAAAGTTGCAGGCCAGCTCAAGCTTCAGGTCAAGGCAGGATCGGCTAACCCGTCCCCGCCAATCGGCCCGGCGCTTGGTCAGCGTGGCATTAACATCATGGAATTCTGCAAGGCGTTCAACGCCGCTACGCAGGAAATGGAAAAGGGTATGCCGATCCCGGTCGTCATCACCTATTACCAGGACAAGTCCTTCACCTTCGCGATGAAGCAGCCTCCGGTCAGCTACTGGCTGAAGAAGGAAGCGAAGATCACGTCCGGTTCGAAGACGCCTGGCAAGGGCGCTACCGCCGGCAAGCTCACCAAGGCTCAGATCAAGTCGATCGCCGAGGCCAAGATGAAGGATCTGAACGCAGCGGATATCGAAGGTGCAATGGCGATGATCGAGGGCTCTGCCCGCGCCATGGGCCTGGAAGTGGTAGGATAAGACCATGGCTGGCAAGCGCACTAAGAAGATCAACGAAGGTGTTGATCCCACGAAGCTCTACGCTCTCGACCTCGCTATCAGCATGGTCAAGGAACGGGCTGTCGCCAAGTTCGACGAAACCGTCGAAGTATCGATGAACCTGGGCGTTGACCCGCGCCACGCTGACCAGATGGTTCGCGGCGTTGTCAACCTGCCGAACGGCACGGGCCGCGACGTTCGCGTTGCTGTCTTCGCACGTGGCGCCAAGGCTGACGAAGCCAAGGCTGCTGGTGCAGACGTTGTCGGCGCTGAAGATCTCGTCGAGATCGTTCAGGGCGGCAAGATCGACTTCGATCGTTGCATCGCAACGCCTGACATGATGCCGCTCGTCGGTCGCCTCGGTAAGGTTCTCGGCCCGCGTGGCATGATGCCGAACCCGAAGGTTGGCACCGTCACCATGGACGTCGCTGGCGCCGTCAAGGCTTCCAAGGGCGGCGCTGTCGAGTTCCGCGTCGAAAAGGCTGGTATCGTCCACGCCGGCATCGGCAAGGCTTCGTTCGACGCCAAGGCTCTTGAAGAAAACATCAAGGCTTTCGCTGACGCCGTCATCAAGGCAAAGCCGGCTGGCGCCAAGGGTAACTACGTCAAGCGCGTAGCGATCTCTTCGACCATGGGCCCGGGCGTCAAGATCGAAGTCGCTTCGGTCACGGCCGCTTAATAAAGTTTCGCCGGGCTTCGGCCCGGCTCATCAGATTCCGGCCTCGCAAGGGGCCGGGATATTCCGGAGAAATCCGGAATCCTGTCCGAGATTGCAGGTGGTTTTCCCTTAATCACTTGGCCTGCATGAGACGGGTAAGACCCGAATTGCATGAAGCTCTGCTTCGATCGATTTGGTTCGAGCCTTGGATGCCTTGTGCCTCTTAGCCTTTCTGGCGCGGAGCGCGAGGGGACAGGATCCTCAAGCGTCGCTTGGGATCATTCGTGATCTCAGGAGGCAAAGGCAACCCGATGGGTCCGTTTACGGTCCCATCTACTGGAGATAGGCAGTGGAAAGAGCGGAAAAACGCGAATTCGTCACGGAACTGAACGAAGTCTTCAAGGCTTCGGGCTCGGTTGTCGTGGCCCACTATGCTGGTGCTACAGTCGCGCAGATGAACGACTTCCGTTCCAAGATGCGCGCAGCTGGCGGTACCGTCAAAGTCGCGAAGAACCGCCTGGCCAAAATCGCCCTTCAGGGTACGGAAGCGGAAGGGATCTCTGGTCTCTTCACCGGTCAGACGCTCATTGCATACAGCAATGACCCGATCACCGCTCCGAAAGTCGTCGTGGATTTCGCCAAGACCAACGATAAGATCGTTGTTTTGGGCGGCGCCATGGGAACAACGACGCTCAACGCTGATGCAGTCAAGTCGCTTGCGACCCTGCCTTCGTTGGACGAACTGCGCGCGAAGCTGCTGGGCATGATCCAGACGCCAGCTACCCGCATCGCAGGCGTTGTTGCAGCACCGGCAAGCCAGCTTGCTCGCGTGTTTTCGGCTTACGCCAAGAAGGACGAAGCCGCATAAGGCGGTTTTTTGCTGTTTATAAACAACCGGTTCGAACCGAACAAAAGGAACTAGTAACATGGCTGATCTCGTAAAGATCGTTGAAGACCTCTCCGCGCTGACCGTTCTGGAAGCCGCAGAACTGTCCAAGCTTCTCGAAGAAAAGTGGGGCGTTTCCGCTGCTGCTCCGGTAGCTGTTGCTGCTGTTGGCGGTGGCGCTGCTCCGGCTGCTGCTGAAGAAGAAAAGACCGAGTTCGACGTCATCCTCACGGATGCTGGCGCGAACAAGATCAACGTCATCAAGGAAGTTCGTGGCATCACCGGCCTCGGCCTCAAGGAAGCCAAGGACCTCGTCGAAGGCGCTCCGAAGGCTGTCAAGGAAGCCGTTTCCAAGGCTGAAGCTGCCGACATCAAGAAGAAGCTTGAAGACGCCGGCGCTAAGGTCGACGTTAAGTAATCTTGAACTGCATCTGGGAGGCTGGATTTCCGGCCTCCCATTTGCCGTTTTCTGGAACGAATTACCCAAAAGCCGCGTGAAAACGGCTTTTGGGTAATGGGTTCTTCAAGAGGATGGTCTCGAACCGAGACGCGAAGGCAATCCGGCCTCGTATTTCGGGAAGTGAGACGAGATTGAAGTACACATTGGTTGACGGGGTCGACTGGCCATCGGTTCCCGTCCGTTGCAGGCCCGGATGCAATTTTGAAGGAGCGACGATGGCTCAGACCCTTTCGTTCAATGGTCGTAGGCGCGTACGCAAGTTTTTCGGTAAGATCCCAGAAGTCGCAGAAATGCCGAACCTCATCGAGGTTCAAAAGGCATCGTATGATCAATTCCTGATGGTTGAAGAGCCCAAGGGCGGTCGCCCTGATGAGGGCCTTCAGTCCGTTTTCAAGTCGGTTTTCCCGATCACCGATTTCTCCGGCGCTTCCATGCTGGAATTCGTGTCCTACGAATTCGAGCCGCCGAAGTTCGACGTCGATGAATGCCGCCAGCGCGACCTGACCTACGCTGCGCCGCTGAAGGTGACTCTCCGTCTGATCGTGTTCGATATCGATGAGGATACGGGCGCGAAGTCCATCAAGGACATCAAGGAACAGTCGGTCTACATGGGCGACATGCCGCTCATGACCAACAACGGCACGTTCATCGTGAACGGCACCGAGCGCGTTATCGTGTCTCAGATGCACCGTTCGCCGGGCGTCTTCTTCGACCACGACAAGGGCAAGAGCCACTCTTCCGGCAAGCTGCTCTTCGCTGCTCGCGTCATCCCGTATCGCGGTTCCTGGCTCGATATCGAATTCGACGCCAAGGACATCGTCTACGCCCGTATCGACCGCCGCCGCAAGCTGCCGGTGACGTCGCTGCTGATGGCGCTTGGCATGGATGGCGAAGAAATCCTGTCGACCTTCTACACGAAGTCGAACTACTCGCGTGACGGCAAGGGCTGGCGTATTCCGTTCACCCCTGAGACCCTCAAGGGTGCGAAGACCATCACCGACATGATCGACGCCGACACCGGCGAAGTCGTGGTCGAAGGTGGCAAGAAGCTGACCCCGCGTCTGCTGCGCACGCTGTCCGAAAAGGGCCTCAAGGCTCTGAAGGCGACCGACGAAGACCTGTACGGCAACTTCCTCGCCGAAGACATCGTCAACTACTCGACGGGTGAAATCTACCTCGAGGCCGGCGACGAAATCGACGAAAAGACCCTGCCGATCATTCTTTCTCACGGCTTCGATGAGATCCCGGTTCTTGGTATCGACCACATCAACGTCGGTGCCTACATCCGCAACACGCTGAACGCCGACAAGAACGAGAACCGTCAGGACGCTCTGTTCGACATCTATCGCGTCATGCGTCCGGGTGAACCGCCGACCATGGAATCGGCCGAAGCCATGTTCAACTCGCTGTTCTTCGATGCGGAGCGTTACGACCTCTCCGCCGTTGGCCGCGTGAAGATGAACATGCGTCTCGACCTCGACGTCGAAGACACCGTCCGTATCCTGCGCAAGGACGACATCCTGGCCGTGGTCAAGATGCTTGTCGAACTGCGCGACGGTAAGGGCGAAATCGACGACATCGACAACCTTGGCAACCGCCGCGTTCGCTCTGTCGGCGAACTGATGGAAAACCAGTACCGTCTCGGCCTGCTCCGCATGGAGCGCGCGATCAAGGAACGTATGTCCTCGATCGAAATCGACACGGTCATGCCGCAGGACCTGATCAACGCGAAGCCGGCAGCTGCCGCAGTTCGCGAATTCTTCGGCTCCTCGCAGCTGTCGCAGTTCATGGACCAGGTGAACCCGCTTTCGGAAATCACCCACAAGCGTCGTCTTTCGGCACTTGGCCCGGGTGGTCTGACCCGCGAGCGCGCAGGCTTCGAAGTCCGCGACGTTCACCCGACCCACTACGGCCGTATTTGCCCGATCGAAACGCCGGAAGGCCCGAACATCGGTCTGATCAACAGCCTTGCGACCTTCGCACGCGTCAACAAGTACGGCTTCATTGAATCGCCGTACCGCCGCATCGTTGACGGTAAGGTGACGAACGACGTTCTTTACCTCTCCGCCATGGAAGAGGCGAAGTACTACGTCGCGCAGGCCAACGCCGAACTCGGTGCTGACGGCTCGTTCGTCGACGAATTCGTCGTTTGCCGTCACGCCGGCGAAGTTATGCTCGCTCCGCGCGACAGCATGAACCTGATGGACGTTTCGCCGAAGCAGGTCGTTTCGGTTGCTGCGGCTCTCATCCCGTTCCTGGAAAACGACGACGCCAACCGCGCTCTCATGGGCTCGAACATGCAGCGTCAGGCCGTTCCGCTGCTGCGTGCTGAAGCTCCGTTCGTCGGCACCGGCATGGAGCCGGTCGTTGCTCGCGACTCCGGTGCTGCTATCGGCGCTCGTCGTAGCGGCGTGGTCGACCAGGTCGACGCGACGCGTATCGTTATCCGTGCCACGGAAGACCTTGATGCCGGCAAGTCCGGCGTTGACATCTACCGCCTGCAGAAGTTCCAGCGTTCGAACCAGAACACCTGCGTCAACCAGCGTCCGCTGGTCACCGTTGGTGACGTCATCAACCGCGGCGATATTCTCGCTGACGGCCCGTCGACGGACCTGGGCGACCTGGCACTCGGCCGCAACGCGCTCGTCGCGTTCATGCCGTGGAACGGCTACAACTACGAAGACTCGATCCTGATGTCTGAACGCATCGTCGCTGACGACGTGTTCACCTCCATCCACATCGAAGAATTCGAAGTGATGGCCCGCGACACCAAGCTTGGTCCGGAAGAAATCACGCGCGACATTCCGAACGTTTCGGAAGAGGCGCTGAAGAACCTCGACGAAGCCGGTATCGTCTACATCGGTGCTGAAGTTCAGCCGGGTGACATCCTCGTCGGCAAGATCACGCCGAAGGGTGAAAGCCCGATGACGCCGGAAGAAAAGCTTCTGCGCGCCATCTTCGGTGAAAAGGCATCCGACGTTCGCGACACCTCGATGCGCATGCCTCCGGGCACCTACGGCACGATCGTCGAAGTTCGCGTTTTCAACCGCCACGGCGTTGAAAAGGACGAGCGCGCGATGGCTATCGAGCGCGAAGAGATCGAGCGTCTTGCAAAGGACCGCGACGACGAGCAGGCGATCCTCGACCGTAACGTCTACGGCCGTCTGATCGACATGCTGCGTGGCCAGGTCGCCATCGCGGGCCCGAAGGGCTTCAAGAAGGGCACCGAGCTGGCCAACGCCGTCGTTTCCGAATATCCCCGCTCGCAGTGGTGGATGTTCGCCGTCGAGGACGAGAAGGTTCAGTCCGAGCTCGAAGCTCTGCGTGGCCAGTACGACGAATCCAAGTCGCGCCTTGAACAGCGCTTCATGGACAAGGTCGAGAAGGTCCAGCGCGGCGACGAAATGCCTCCCGGCGTCATGAAGATGGTCAAGGTCTTCGTCGCTGTGAAGCGCAAGATCCAGCCGGGCGACAAGATGGCCGGCCGTCACGGTAACAAGGGCGTTGTCTCGCGTATCGTGCCTGTCGAAGACATGCCGTTCCTCGAAGACGGCACGCATGTCGACATCTGCTTGAACCCGCTGGGCGTGCCTTCGCGCATGAACGTCGGCCAGATCCTCGAAACCCACCTTGCCTGGGCTTGCGCCGGCATGGGTAAGAAGATCGGCGAGCTGCTCGACGAATACCGCAAGACGATGGACATCACCGACCTGAAGACGGAGCTGACGGAAGTCTACGCGTCGCAGGCCAAGGACGAAGTCGCCAACTTCGACGACGACTCGCTCGTCAAGCTGGCCGAACAGTCCCGCCGTGGTGTCTCGATCGCAACGCCGGTCTTCGACGGTGCGCATGAGCCTGACGTTGCCTCGATGCTGAAGAAGGCGGGTCTGCACGAGTCCGGTCAGTCGGTTCTGTACGACGGCCGCACGGGCGAGCCCTTCGACCGCAAGGTCACCGTCGGCTACATGTACATGATCAAGCTGAACCACCTTGTCGACGACAAGATCCACGCTCGTTCGATCGGTCCTTACTCGCTCGTTACCCAGCAGCCGCTGGGCGGCAAGGCGCAGTTCGGCGGTCAGCGCTTCGGGGAAATGGAAGTCTGGGCTCTGGAAGCATACGGTGCGGCTTACACGCTGCAGGAAATGCTCACGGTCAAGTCCGACGACGTCGCCGGCCGTACCAAGGTCTACGAAGCCATCGTCCGTGGCGACGATACGTTCGAAGCGGGTATTCCCGAAAGCTTCAACGTTCTCGTCAAGGAAATGCGCTCGCTGGGTCTTTCCGTCGAGCTCGAGAACTCGAAGGTTGACGAGCAGCAGACCGGCCAGCTGCCGGACGCCGCCGAGTAACCACCTGATAGGGTGCGCGCTGTCCTGCAGCGCGCACCGTCCCAGCTCTGGCCCCGTAACGTGTTGGCCGGGAAGGGACGATTTCGCCGCATTCTGCGGTTATTGTCGTTTTTTCGCGATGGCGCGGCGCCCGGGATTTGCCGCTGACCATCGCAGTTTGAGGGCTTTCAGCCCATGAAGGAGACAGGCATGAACCAAGAGGTCATGAATCTTTTCAATCCGCAGGTGCCTGCGCAGAATTTCGATTCCATCCGGATCTCGATTGCGTCTCCGGAGAAGATTCTCTCCTGGTCTTATGGTGAGATCAAGAAGCCGGAAACGATCAACTATCGTACGTTCAAGCCTGAACGCGATGGTCTGTTCTGCGCCCGCATCTTCGGACCGATCAAGGACTACGAATGCTTGTGCGGCAAGTACAAGCGCATGAAGTACAAGGGCATCATCTGCGAAAAGTGCGGCGTCGAAGTTACGCTGTCGCGCGTTCGCCGTGAGCGCATGGGCCACATCGAGCTCGCCGCTCCCGTTGCCCACATCTGGTTCCTGAAGTCGCTTCCTTCGCGCATTTCGACGCTGCTCGACATGACGCTGAAGGATGTAGAGCGCGTTCTCTACTTCGAACACTACATCGTCACCGAGCCGGGCCTCACCGCGCTCAAGGAGCACCAGCTCCTGACGGAAGAAGAATACATGCTTGCCGTTGACGAGTATGGCGAAGACCAGTTCACCGCCATGATCGGCGCTGAAGCCATCTTCGAGATGCTGGCATCGATGAACCTTGAGAAGATCGCGTGCGACCTGCGCTCGGATCTGGCCGACACCACGTCGGATCTCAAGCAGAAGAAGCTGATGAAGCGCCTGAAGATCGTCGAGAACTTCATGGAGTCGGGCAACCGTCCGGAATGGATGATCATGAAGGTCGTCCCGGTCATCCCGCCGGACCTGCGCCCGCTGGTTCCGCTCGACGGCGGCCGTTTCGCGACGTCCGACCTGAACGACCTGTATCGCCGCGTCATCAACCGTAACAACCGTCTGAAGCGCCTGATCGAACTGCGCGCTCCGGGCATCATCATCCGCAACGAAAAGCGCATGCTGCAGGAATCTGTAGACGCGCTGTTCGACAACGGCCGCCGTGGCCGCGTCATCACCGGCGCCAACAAGCGTCCGCTGAAGTCGCTGTCCGACATGCTCAAGGGCAAGCAGGGCCGCTTCCGTCAGAACCTGCTCGGCAAGCGCGTCGACTATTCCGGCCGCTCGGTCATCGTGACCGGTCCGGAACTGAAGCTGCACCAGTGCGGCCTGCCGAAGAAGATGGCGCTCGAACTGTTCAAGCCGTTCATCTACGCCCGCCTCGACGCCAAGGGTTACTCCTCGACCGTCAAGCAGGCCAAGAAGCTGGTTGAAAAGGAAAAGCCGGAAGTCTGGGATATCCTCGACGAGGTCATCCGCGAGCATCCGGTTCTTCTGAACCGCGCACCGACGCTGCACCGCCTGGGCATCCAGGCCTTCGAACCGATCCTGGTCGAAGGCAAGGCTATCCAGCTGCACCCGCTCGTCTGCACGGCCTTCAACGCCGACTTCGACGGTGACCAGATGGCCGTTCACGTGCCGCTGTCGCTCGAAGCTCAGCTCGAAGCCCGCGTTCTGATGATGTCGACGAACAACATCCTGCACCCGGCAAACGGCGCACCGATCATCGTTCCGTCGCAGGACATGGTTCTCGGCCTGTACTACCTCGCGATCATGAACCAGAACGAACCGGGCGAAGGCATGGCCTTCTCCGATCTCGGCGAGCTGCATCACGCGCTTGAAAACAAGGTCGTGACGCTGCACTCCAAGATCCGCGGCCGCTTCAAGTCGATTGACGAGGATGGCAAGCCCTACTCGAAGATCTATGAAACGACCCCTGGCCGTCTGCTCATCGGCGAACTCCTGCCGAAGAACGGCAAGGTGACCTTCGATATCTGCAACCAGGAAATGACCAAGAAGAACATCTCCAAGATGATCGACACGGTCTACCGTCATTGCGGCCAGAAGGACACGGTCATTTTCTGCGACCGCATCATGCAGCTCGGCTTCACCCACGCCTGCCGCGCCGGCATTTCGTTCGGCAAGGACGACATGGTTATCCCGGACTCGAAGGCGAAGATCGTCGGCGACACCGAAAACCTGGTCAAGGAATACGAGCAGCAGTACAACGACGGCCTGATCACTCAGGGCGAGAAGTACAACAAGGTCGTTGACGCCTGGGGCAAGGCAACCGAAAAGGTCGCCGAGGACATGATGGCCCGCATTAAGGCCGTCGAGTTCGATCCTGAAACGGGTCGCCAGAAGCAGATGAACGCCATCTACATGATGTCGCACTCGGGTGCCCGTGGTTCTCCGAACCAGATGCGCCAGCTGGGCGGCATGCGCGGCCTGATGGCCAAGCCGTCGGGTGAAATCATCGAGACGCCGATCACGTCGAACTTCAAGGAAGGTCTGACCGTTAACGAGTACTTCAACTCGACCCACGGTGCCCGTAAGGGTCTCGCAGACACGGCTCTGAAGACGGCTAACTCCGGTTACCTGACCCGTCGTCTCGTCGACGTCGCGCAGGATTGCATCGTCAACCTCGTGGATTGCGGCACCGACAAGGGCCTCACCATGACCGCCATCGTCGATGCCGGTCAGGTCGTTGCCTCGCTCGGCGCGCGTATCCTCGGTCGTACGGCTCTGGATGATATCGATCATCCGGTTACCGGCGAACGTCTTGTCGACGCAGGCAAGATGATCCTCGAGCCCGATGTCATCGAGATCGAAAAGGCTGGTATCCAGTCGATCCGCATCCGTTCGGCCCTGACCTGCGAAGTTCAGACCGGTGTTTGCTCCGTCTGCTACGGTCGTGACCTTGCCCGCGGTACCCCTGTCAACATGGGTGAAGCGGTCGGCGTTATCGCGGCTCAGTCGATCGGCGAACCGGGCACGCAGCTCACCATGCGTACGTTCCACCTTGGTGGTACGGCAAACGTGGTCGACCAGTCGTTCCTGGAAGCCTCGTACGAGGGTACGATCCAGATCAAGAACCGCAACGTTCTGCGCAACTCGGAGAACGTGCTCGTCGCGATGGGCCGCAACATGACCGTCCAGATCCTGGACGAGCGTGGTGTCGAGCGCTCCTCGCAGCGTGTTGCCTATGGTTCGAAGCTGCATGTCGACGAAGGCGACAAGGTCAAGCGCGGTCAGCGTCTGGCAGAGTGGGACCCTTACACCCGTCCGATGATGACGGAAGTGGCCGGTACCGTTCAGTTCGAAGACGTTGTCGACGGTCTCTCGGTTCTCGAAGCGACTGACGAATCCACGGGTATCACCAAGCGTCAGGTTATCGACTGGCGTTCGACCCCGCGTGGTTCGGACCTCAAGCCGGCAGTCGTCATTCTCGATGCCAGCGGCAATGTTGTTAAGCTGCCGCGCGGCGCAGATGCACGCTTCCAGCTGTCGGTCGATGCGATCCTGTCGGTCGAGCCTGGTCAGAAGGTCTCCCAGGGTGACGTGCTTGCACGTTCGCCGCTGGAAAGCGCCAAGACCAAGGACATCACCGGTGGTCTGCCGCGTGTTGCCGAACTGTTCGAAGCTCGTCGTCCGAAGGACCACGCCATCATCGCTGAGATCGATGGTACGATCCGCCTCGGCCGCGACTACAAGAACAAGCGTCGCGTCATCATCGAGCCGGCTGAAGACGGTGTCGAGCCTGTCGAATACCTGATCCCGAAGGGCAAGCCCTTCCACCTTCAGGAAGGCGACTACATCGAAAAGGGTGATTACATCCTCGACGGTAACCCGGCTCCGCACGACATTCTGGCGATCAAGGGCGTCGAAGCTCTGGCTTCGTACCTGGTCAACGAAATCCAGGAAGTCTATCGTCTCCAGGGCGTTGTCATCAACGACAAGCACATCGAAGTGATTGTTCGTCAGATGCTGCAGAAGGTGGAAATCACCGATGCGGGCGACTCGACCTATATCGTCGGCGACAACGTCGACCGTATCGAGCTCGAAGACGTCAACGACGGTCTGATCGAACAGGGCAAGAAGCCTGCCTACGGCGATCCGGTTCTGCTCGGCATCACCAAGGCGTCGCTGCAGACCCCGTCCTTCATCTCGGCCGCTTCCTTCCAGGAAACGACGAAGGTGCTCACGGAAGCTGCGATCGCCGGAAAGACCGACGGCCTGCAGGGCCTGAAGGAAAACGTCATCGTCGGCCGCCTCATCCCGGCCGGTACCGGTGGCACCATGACCCAGATCCGCCGTATCGCGACCTCGCGCGACGAGCTGATCCTGGAAGAGCGCCGCAAGGGCACGGGTGCAGATGTTGCAACCCCGATGCTTCAGGACCTCGCAAGCGAAAGCGCCCCGGCTGCCGAGTAATCGGTAGCGGAGGCGACCGAGCAGTCGGTGCCAACAAATTGAAAACCGCCCGGAGCAATCCGGGCGGTTTTTCGTTTCAGGCTGATTTAAGGGGCAGGGGTCTCGGCTATAGGGAACAGAGGCTCCTCAACCGATCAGTGGCAGGCACTCGGCCATTCCGTAGCCGAGCTTCGCTCTCGCCTCGGATAAGCTGATCCAGAAGAAACGAAACAGGATGGGCGCGCCGCCGCCGAAGGGAGTGAGCTCCCGGTGCAGCCAGGTCGATGGCTGGTTGCTGTCGAGACCGACATGAAAATAGTGACGGCGGTGAAACACCGTGCCGCCGTTCTTCAATGAAAAGCGATCGTCATGAGTGCCGAGTTGGGTGAGGGGACCCGGCGTCAGGCCCGTTTCCTCGTGGAACTCGCGGCTGGCTGCCTCGGCGACATCCTCGCCGTGTTCGACAGTGCCGCCGGGGACTTGCCACTGGACGTCGGGAAAGTCGGGCTCGTCGAACACAAGAAGCCGGTCGCGGCAGGTCGCATAGATCAGCACCTTCAACGCATCCGGCTTCATCGATAGTCTCAGCTGAAGCGGATGATCGCGACTTCGCCGTCGACGGCACCCTGATAGGCCGAAGCGTGGGGCTCTTCCTCGGGCACCTCGGTCAGCATTCCGATCTGGTCGAGATCGGCCTCGATGAAGCCTTCCTCGGCGAGCGCGTTGAGCGCCTCGCGCACGGCGCTGTCGTCGTCGGCCGCCCTCAGCATGATGTGGAGGTCGACACCCTCGCTGGCATCGGACTCATAGCCCTTGCCGATGATGATGAAGACCATCGGGCCTTCGGTATTGTTGTCGTTGTCGGGGGCATTAATCATTCTCAGTCCTTCGATTCGAGATTTGAATCTGTTTTCAGGCACTTGGGCTCTGCAATCTGTGATTCCTTAGCTGCTTTCGCTGCAATGCCCAAGTTTATCTTGCCGCCTTCCGCCGAATTTGTCTAAAAGCCTCAAGAGAGGGCTGAAAGGCCGCGTTTCAAGGCGTTGCAGCGAAGATTATTTCTTAACAGCCTTGACGAGAGAGCGGGAAACCAGTAGTACCCGCGCCATCGGAACCCATGTGAGGCATGGCCATCTGGTGCGACACGCCCCTGATATCACCTCAAACAAGGTTCGAAACGCACGTTGAAGATATGTTGCCTGCACGCATGACGCATCTCTTTGCGTCCTCTGCTTCCTGTGGTCCATCTGTGAAAGCAGATCGGGCCACGTTTTGCGCATTGAGACAGGCGTGTGATCTTGCCGGAGACGGCGTGAGTTACGCCCGCAAGGGTTTGAGATTTAAACGTAAGGGATGGTTGAATGCCTACCGTAAACCAGCTGATCCGCAAGCCGCGCCAGCCAAACGTAAAGCGTAACAAGGTTCCTGCTCTGCAGGAAAACCCGCAGAAGCGTGGTGTTTGCACCCGCGTCTACACCACGACCCCGAAGAAGCCGAACTCGGCTCTCCGTAAGGTTGCCAAGATCCGTCTGACCAATGGCTTCGAAGTCATCGGTTACATTCCTGGTGAAGGTCACAACCTGCAGGAACACTCTGTCGTCATGATCCGTGGCGGCCGCGTGAAGGACTTGCCGGGTGTTCGTTACCACATCATCCGCGGCGTTCTCGATACCCAGGGTGTCAAGAACCGCAAGCAGCGCCGTTCGAAGTACGGTGCGAAGCGTCCGAAGTAATTCGGACTTTTGTAAATTCGGCGCTGCGTGAGGTCCTCCGCGTGATAAAGCGCCTTAACGGTTAAGAGACGAGAAGTATGTCCAGACGTCACAGAGCAGAAAAGCGCGAGATCAACCCGGACCCGAAGTTCGGCGATCTCATCGTCACCAAGTTCATGAATGCAATCATGCTTGACGGCAAGAAGTCCGTCGCTGAAAGCATTGTTTACGGCGCATTTGATTCCGTGCAGGCAAAGTCGAAGCAGGAGCCGCTGGTTGTTTTCCACGCCGCCCTCGACAACATTGCTCCGCACGTCGAAGTCCGTTCGCGCCGCGTTGGTGGTGCTACGTACCAGGTTCCGGTTGATGTTCGCCCTGAGCGTCGCCAGGCCCTCGCAATCCGCTGGCTGATCACTGCCGCTCGCAAGCGCAATGAAACGACAATGGTCGATCGCCTTTCCGGCGAGCTTCTCGATGCTTCCAACAACCGTGGTAGCGCCGTCAAGAAGCGCGAAGACACGCACAAGATGGCTGACGCCAACCGTGCGTTCTCGCATTATCGCTGGTAATTCCGAACGGATCCGAAAGGCAGTCCATTATGGCTCGCGAATATAAAATCGAAGACTACCGTAATTTCGGTATCATGGCGCACATCGACGCCGGCAAGACGACGACGACCGAGCGTATCCTTTACTACACCGGCAAGTCGCACAAGATCGGCGAAGTGCACGATGGCGCGGCCACGATGGACTGGATGGAGCAGGAGCAGGAGCGTGGTATCACGATCACTTCCGCTGCGACCACGACCTTCTGGAAGGGCCGTGACGGCAAGATGCGCCGCTTCAACATCATCGACACCCCCGGCCACGTTGACTTCACCATCGAAGTCGAGCGTTCGCTGCGCGTGCTCGACGGTGCTGTCGCTCTTCTCGATGCCAACGCCGGCGTAGAGCCGCAGACGGAAACCGTCTGGCGTCAGGCTGAGAAGTACAACGTTCCGCGCATGATCTTCTGCAACAAGATGGACAAGACCGGCGCGGACTTCTACCGCTCTGTCGAGATGATCAAGACCCGTCTCGGCGCAACGGCTGTTGTCATGCAGCTGCCGATCGGCGCTGAAAGCGACTTCAAGGGTGTTGTCGATCTGATCGAAATGAACGCTCTCATCTGGCGCGACGAATCGCTCGGCGCTCAGTGGGACGTCGTCGAAATCCCTGATGACCTGAAGGACAAGGCTGCAGAATATCGCGAAAAGCTGATCGAGACCGTTGTCGAGATCGACGAAGCCGCGATGGAAGCCTACCTCGAAGGCACCATGCCCGACAACGACCAGATCCGCGCGCTCGTTCGTCGCGGCACGATCGACGTCAAGTTCCACCCGATGTTCTGCGGCACCGCCTTCAAGAACAAGGGCGTTCAGCCTCTGCTCGACGCCGTTGTCGACTACCTGCCGTCGCCGCTCGACATTCCGGCGATCAAGGGCATCGACTTCAAGACGGAAGCCGAAATCGAACGTCATGCTGACGACGCCGAGCCGCTTTCCATGCTCGCGTTCAAGATCATGAACGACCCCTTCGTCGGTTCGCTGACCTTCGCCCGCATCTACTCCGGCAAGCTCGAAAAGGGCGCGTCGGTCATGAACACGGTCAAGGACAAGCGCGAGCGCGTCGGCCGCATGCTGCAGATGCACTCGAACTCGCGTGAAGACATCGAAGAAGCCTTCGCAGGCGACATCGTTGCTCTCGCTGGTCTCAAGGAAACCACCACTGGCGATACGCTCTGCGATCCGCTGAAGCCGGTTATCCTCGAGCGTATGGAATTCCCCGAGCCGGTCATCCAGATCGCGATCGAGCCGAAGACCAAGGGCGACCAGGAAAAGATGGGCCTCGCGCTCAACCGTCTGGCTGCTGAAGATCCGTCCTTCCGCGTGAAGACTGACCAGGAATCTGGCCAGACGATCATCGCCGGCATGGGCGAACTTCACCTCGACATTCTCGTCGACCGTATGCGTCGCGAATTCAAGGTTGAAGCAACCGTCGGTGCTCCGCAGGTTGCCTACCGCGAAACCATCACGCGTCAGCACGAAGAAGACTACACGCACAAGAAGCAGTCCGGTGGTACCGGTCAGTTCGCGCGCGTCAAGATCATCTTCGAACCGAACCCAGAAGGCGACGACTTCAAGTTCGAATCCAAGATCGTCGGGGGTGCTGTTCCGAAGGAATACATCCCGGGCGTTCAGAAGGGTATCGAAAGCGTTCTGTCTTCCGGTCCGCTGGCTGGCTTCCCGATGCTCGGCGTCAAGGCGACGCTCGTTGACGGTGCCTTCCACGACGTTGACTCGTCCGTCCTGGCGTTCGAAATCGCTTCGCGTGCTTGCTTCCGTGAAGCAGCCAAGAAGGCCGGCGCTCAGCTCCTCGAGCCGATGATGAAGGTCGAAGTCGTAACGCCGGAAGATTACGTCGGTGACGTTATCGGTGACCTGAACTCCCGCCGTGGTCAGATCCAGGGTCAGGAACAGCGCGGCATCGCGATCGTCATCAACGCCAACGTTCCGCTGGCGAACATGTTCAAGTACGTCGACAACCTGCGCTCCATGTCGCAGGGCCGCGCCCAGTACACGATGACCTTCGATCACTACTCGCCGGTCCCGTCGAACGTCGCAAACGAGATCCAGGCAAAGTATTCCGGTCAGAAGTGACCGGAATACCAATTGACCGATAACAAGAATTAGATCCCCTCGGGGGCTAGCAGAATTGGAGAGCCGCAATGGCAAAGAGTAAGTTT
>UEHQ01000058.1 GCA_900489925.1 Hyphomicrobiales bacterium
ATCTCGCCTGGAAGGCAGCAGTGCTGAACGGCGTCGAAGAAGTCGAAAACGCGCTGTCGGCGGTCCGCCGCGACGCCCAGACGGTCGAAGCGCTGCGCGCCCAGGTCAAGACTACCCAGGAAACCCTGGAACTGTCGACCGCCAGCTACAAGGACGGCGCCTCCTCGCTGCTCGACGTGCTTGACGCCCAGCGTCAGGTCTCGCTCGCCCAGGCCAGCCTGGCCGCCGCGGTCCAGCAGACGGCCAACGACTTCGTCGCCCTCAACGTCGCCATCGGCGGCGGCTACAATCCAGGCGGCAAGCCTGTCGCCCCGCCAAAGCCGACCCCTTCGCCGAAGGCAAGCTGAACAACGGAATGATAAAAGCCCCGCTCTCGCGGGGCTTTTTATTTCGCGCAATGGCCCTGATGATAGGATAAATTGCGCAAAGCCTGAATTTGGATTCGACAAGCCGTCCGGCCTGATGTACGCAATGATTAAACGATTAATCTACCGACATCGGAAATCATGGCCCAGACGCGACCGGGACCGAACCTGAGCAGGATAGCGACGTCGCTTGGCGTATCCGTCGCGACGGTATCGAATGCCCTGTCCGGCAAGGGCCGCGTCTCGGAACAACTGGCGGAAAAGATACGAGGCCACGCCGCCGAGCTCGGCTATGTGCCAAGCCAGGCGGGACGCGCCTTGCGCACCGGCCGCAGCGGTGTCCTTGGCCTTGTACTGCCTGACATTGCCAATCCACTCTTTCCCAAGCTTGCCCAGGCGATCGAATTCGCAGCCACTGCCGCCGGCTATGGCGTACTGATCGCCGATTCCAGAGGCGACGTGTCAGCCCAGACCGAAGCCATTAACCGGTTGGTCGAACGCGGCGTCGAAGGCATGGTCATCGTACCGCGCCGCGCCACCCGCGTATCTGCCGCGAGCTGTCCGGTTGCGGTCATCGATACCGCCTCGACGCCCGGCAACACCGTGGCGGCCGATCACTGGCAGGGAGGACGCGACATTGCCTCGCACCTTGCGGATCTTGGCCACCAGCGCATCCTCATCATCGGTAACAATCCGGAATCGAACGTCCAGAACGACCGCGCCGGTGGCATCCGCTCGGGCCTGCGCGATGGCATGAACGCGACGACCCTCTGGGTCGAAAAGCTGGAGCGCGAACGCGGCAGCGGATGCAGCCTGGGCCTCGCCGATAAGGTGCGCGAAGGCTACACCGCCTTCGCGGCACTTTCGGATCTGCAGGCGCTGCGCGCACTGACCGAGTTGCAGCGCGATGGAGTCGATGTCCCCGCAGCCGCAAGTGTAACGGGCTTCGACGACCTCATCTGGTCGCCCGTCGTGACCCCTGCCCTGACCACAGTCGCCATGGACATGGTCACGATTGCGGAGATCGCGATATCGTCGCTTGTGGAGACGATCAGGACGAGCGGCACCCGCGAAGGCAAGCTCGTCGCTTCCGACATCGACCGGGTTCCCATGAAGCTGATTGTCCGCCAGTCGTCCGGACCATCCAAACCCATGCCAAAAACACCTACAGACGGAGAACTGCCGAAATGAAAAAAGCTCTCGTTGCCTCCGCGGCATTTATGGCTCTGGCTCCATTCGGCGCCCACGCGGAGCAGAAGACGCTCACCATCTCCGTCTATGCCTTCGCGCAGGATGACTTCAAGTCGATCGTCTACGATCCCTTCGAAGCCAAGTGCGGCTGCAAGCTGGTGGTCGAGACCGGCAACAGCGTCGAGCGTCTGGCGAAGATGGAAGCCAACAAGGCAAACCCCGTTATCGACATGGCCGTCGTCTCCATGGCCGATGCGCTGTCGGCCACCCGCAAGGGCCTGATCGAGAAGATCGACACCTCGAAGCTCACCAATTTCGGCAAGCTCTATGACCTCGCCAAGGATCCGAACGGCGACGGCATGAGCGTCGGCTACACCTTCTACGCCACCTCGATCGCCTACCGCTCCGACAAGATGAAGATCGAGAGCTGGGCCGATCTGCTGAAGCCTGAGTATGTCGGCCACGTCGCCTTCCCGAATGTCACCACCAACCAGGGCCCGCCGGCGCTCTACATGCTCGGCCTCGCCCTCGGCAAGGACAGCCCGGACCTGAAGGCGCCGATCGAAGCCGTCGGCGAGAAGAAGGATGACATCGTCACCTTCTATGAAAAGTCCTCGCAGCTGGTGCAGCTGATGCAGCAGGAAGAAATCTGGGCAGCCCCGATCGGCCGCTTCTCCTGGGCCGGCTTCACCAAGCTCGACGTCCCCGTCTCCTGGGCAACGCCCAAGGAAGGCCAGACCGGCGGCATGAATGTCATGGTCATGACCAAGGGCTCGAAGAACCAGGATCTTGCGCTGCAGTTCATGGATTTCTGGCTCTCCACCGAGATCCAGACCAAGCTCGCCGAAAAGCTGGTCGACAGTCCGGCCAACAAGGAAGTGAAGGTCTCCGACGAAGCCGCCAACAACCTGACCTACGGCGAAGACACGGTGAAGAACCTCAAGCTCATCCCCTCGGCCGCAGCCCTCGATAACCGTGCCGGCTGGCTGAAGGAATGGAACGACACGGTCGGCCAGTAACGGCCATCAGCCACCATGACGGTTCCGGCACCGGCCGGAGCCGCCTTATGCGATTGCTCTGAAAGACGCCTCATGTTTCAAAACCGCACGGAAGCCCTGGCGCTTGCCTTGCCCGCGGCCCTGTTCGCCGCGCTGGTCTTCCTGCTGCCCGTCGTCATCCTTCTCTCGGAAGGCTTCCACATCGACGGCAGCTGGACGCTCAGCGCCTATACCGGCTTCTTCTCGCAATCGCTGAACCGCACGGTCTTCCTGCGCACCTTCAAGCTCGGCCTCGAAGTCACCGCCGTCTCCGCCGTCATCGGCTATGCGGCGGCCTTTGCCATCGTCAACCTGCCGCCGAAGGGCAAGGGCCGGATGATCGGCCTCGTGACGCTGCCGCTGATGATCTCGCCGGTTGCCCGCACCTATGCCTGGATCGTCATCCTCGGCCGCACGGGCATCGTCAACCAGGCGATCCAGGGCCTCGGGCTCAGCGACAGCCCGCTGCGCCTGCTCTTCACCGAGACCGCCGTCTTCATCGGCCTGCTGCAGCTCTTCCTGCCGCTGATGATCCTCTCCCTGATCAGCGCGCTCGAAAACATGCCGAAGGACGCCATTCCGGCCGCCCGCGTGCTCGGCGCCAACTGGTTCCAGGTGTTCTGGAAGGTGATCCTGCCTCTCACCCGCGAAGGCCTGGTCGTCGGCGGCACGCTCGTCTTCACCGGCTCGCTCACCGCCTACATCACCCCCGCCGTGCTCGGCGGCTCCAAGGTGCTGATGCTGGAAACCCTGCTCTACCAGCAGGTTTCGGTCGCCAACGACTTCGTCGCCGCCAGCGTCATCGCCTTCATGCTGATCGTCATGAGCTTCGCCGCCAACATCCTGCTCAAGCGTCTGGCAACAGCGAGGAACAAGCGATGACATCACGCATCCTCTCGCCGCTGGTGCTCGGCCTGCTCTTGATCTTCCTGATCGGCCCCTTCTTCATCATCATTGCCGCCTCGCTGTCGGCTGGCGACACGCTGGCCTTCCCGCCGCAGGGCCTGTCGCTGCGCTGGGTCTTCAAGGTCTTCACCATCGACAGCTTCCGTGACAGTTTCGCCATGTCGATGCTGCTCGCCGTCGGCGGCACTCTCGCAGCCCTTGTCCTCGGCATCCCCGCCGCCTACGCGCTGTCGCGCTACAAGCTGCCGGGCGCGGAAACCATTCGCACCATCGTCTCGCTGCCGATCATCGTGCCGGGCATCATCGTCGGCCTGGCGCTGCTGCGCTATCTCGTCGTGCCCTTCGGCTTCAACATCACGCTGGCGCTGTTCTTTGCCCACACCGCACTCGTGCTGCCCTATGCCGTGCGCGTCGTCTCGGCGAGCCTCAACAACCTGCGCTCCGATATCGAGGAAGCCGCCGTCCTGCTCGGCTCGTCGCGCGCTGGCGCCTTCTTCCGCGTGGTGATGCCGAACATCCGCGGCGGCATTCTCGCCGCCTTCATTCTCGGCTTCGTCACCAGCTTCAACCAGGTGCCCGTTTCGCTCTTCCTCTCCGGTCCCGGCGTCCGCACGCTGCCGATCGACATGCTGGGCTACATGGAAACCACCTACGACCCGTCGATCGCCGCGCTTTCGGCGCTGCTCGCCTTCCTGTCCATCGGCATCGTCTTCCTTGCCGAACGCTTCCTGGGGTTCTCTCGCTATGTCTGACACCTATCTGCAACTCGACAAGCTGACGCTTGCCTACGGCGATACGGTCGCGGTGAAGGATCTCGATCTCTCGATCAAGAAGGGCGAGCTCGTCGCTTTGCTGGGCCCCTCCGGCTGCGGCAAGACCACGACGATGCGCTCCATTGCCGGCCTGCTCAACCCGGCCTCCGGCCGCATCACGCTCGATGGCGCCGATATCACCCGCGTTTCCGCCAACAAGCGCAGTGTCGGCCTGGTCTTCCAGTCCTACGCGCTGTTCCCGCATCTGACCGTCTATGAAAACGTCGCCTTCGGCCTACGGCTCAAGGGTGTCAGCGGCCAGGATCTCGACGCGAAGGTAACATCGGGCATCAAGTCCGTCGGCCTCGCCAGTTTCGCATCCCGCAAGCCGGGCGAACTCTCCGGCGGTCAGCAGCAGCGCGTGGCGCTTGCCCGCTCGATGGTCATGGAGCCCAAGGTGCTGCTTCTCGACGAGCCGCTCTCCAATCTCGACGCACGCCTGCGTCTGGAAATGCGCGCCGAGCTGCAGCGCGTCCAGACGGAAACCGGCGTCACCATGATCTTCGTCACCCACGACCAGATCGAGGCGCTGGCGCTCGCCGACCGGATCGTGGTGATGCTGAACGGCGGCATCGAGCAGATCGGCACACCGGAAGAAATCTACAACAAGCCCGTCTCGGCCTTCGTCGCCGATTTCGTCGGCTTCGAAAACGTCTTTGCGCTGGAAAACGGCAAGCTCGCGACATCCAACTCACTCGTCGAGCTTTCCGCTCCAGTGCCGCAGGCCGTGAAAGGCCTGGCCTGGCGTCCGCGCATGGTGATCCTTGGTTCAGGTCCTTTCCAAGGCACCGTGCGCGGCACCTCGTTTGCCGGCAACGTCAGAGAATATCTGCTCGACACACCGCTTGGCCCGATCAAGGCCGAGGTCGATGCCGCCGAGCCGAGCCACGCCATCGGCTCCACGCTTGCCTTCGATCTGCCGCTTGGCGCCGCAGCCCCACTCTCTCGCTACAGGTAACATCATGGGCGTCTGGATCGACACCGACATGGGCTTCGACGACATCGCCGCCATTTTGGTTGTGGCGCATGCCAAGCTCGACATCGCGGGCATCTCGCTGGTCTTCGGCAACACGCCGCTGCCGCAGGTCCGCAGAAACGCCGCCGGCGCTGCAAAGGCCTTCGGCTGGACCTTCCCGATCCATTCCGGCCGCGCTTCAGCCGTGCTGGGCGAGATCGAGACCGCCCAGGCCATCCTCGGCGAAACGGGCATCCCGACATCGGGCAAGACGCTGCCCGAAGCCCCCGCCCTTCCCGACAGCGACGCCTTCAGCGCGCTCTGCAACTGGCTCGAGCAGGACGGCCCGCACCGCATCCTCGCGCTCGGCCCGTTGACGAATATCGCAGCGCTTGCGCTCGCCCGCCCCGATCTTGCGGCCCGCATCACCGAGCTCACCTGGATGGGCGGCGGCGTCACATCAGGAAACCACACGGCATCCGCCGAGTTCAACGCGCTTGCCGACCCCGAGGCACTGGCGATCGTCATCGCCTCCGGCCTGCCGCTGCGAATGGTCGATCTCGACCTCTGCCGCAAGGTGATCGCCATGCCCAATGACGTCGCCCCGATCCGCAAGGCCGGCGGTGCCAACGCCGAGATGCTGGCCGATTTCCTCGACGGCTATATCGGCATCGGCACCAGCCGTGGCCGCTTGGGCATGGCGATCTACGACCCCTGCGCCGCCGTCGCCTTCGCCCACCCCGAGATCGTCGCCTTCCGTGCCGCGCGCATCGACGTCGAGCTGCAGGGTAAGCTCACGCGCGGCCGCACCGTGGTCGAAACCCGCGCCACCCACGCCAAGCCGAACGCCGACTACGCCGTCGAGATCGACAGCGAGGCCGCCCGCGCCATCATCCTCGGCGCGCTCCAGCAGGAGGCCGCCCGATGAGCCAGTTGGAACCGATGGACCTCAGCGATCCCAAACTGCGCGCCCTTGCCGTCGCCGCCGCGCGTGGCGATGCGCCCTTCGATGTGCTGATCACGGGCGGACAGCTGCTCCACGTCGTCACCGGCCTGATCCGCGACGCCGATATCGGCCTCGTCGGGCCGCTGATCGCAAGCGTCCACGCGCCGCAGAGCCGCAAGGACGCCTATGAGACGATCGACGCTCGCGGCAGCATCATCGCGCCGGGGTTGATCGACACGCATATGCACGTCGAGAGCTCGATGGTGACACCAGCCGAATATGCGGCCGCGGTGCTGCCGCGCGGCGTCACGACCGTCGTGTGGGACCCGCACGAGTTCGGCAATGTGCATGGTCTCGACGGCGTTCGCTGGGCCATCGAGGCCTCGCGCGGACTGCCCTTGCGCGTGATCCTTCTGGCACCTTCCTGCGTTCCTTCGGCACCCGGCCTCGAAGTCGCCGGCGCTGATTTTGGCGCGTCCACGATCGCCGAGATGCTGCGCTGGCCCAATATCGGCGGCGTTGCCGAGGTCATGAACATGCGCGGCGTCATTGAAGGCGATCCGCGCATGACATCGATCGTCAATGCCGGACTTGCCTCGGGAAAACTTGTCTGCGGCCATGCCCGCGGACTTGAGGGTTCGGATCTCAACGCCTTCATGGCGGCAGGCATCACCTCCGATCACGAGCTGACCTCGGCCGCCGATCTCCTGCAGAAGCTCGCTGCGGGCCTGACCATCGAGCTTCGTGGCTCCCACGATCACCTGCTGCGCGAGTTCGTGGCGGCGCTGAACGGCATCGGCCACCTGCCCTCGACGGTGACGCTGTGTACCGACGACGTTTTCCCGGACGAACTCTACTATTGTGGCGGACTTGACGACGTCATCCGCCGGCTGGTCAGCTACGGCATGAAACCGGAATGGGCGCTGCGCGCCGCGACCTTCAATGCCGCGCAAAGGCTGAAGCGCCCCGATCTCGGTCTTGTCGCGGCTGGACGCCGTGCCGATCTCGTCCTTTTCAAGGATCTGGTGGAATTCGAGACCCGGATCGTCTTTGCCAATGGCCGCGCGGTGTCGCGCGATGGCGCGATGTGCCAAGAGGCTCCAGCCCTGGAAAGCACGCCGCTCCAGCACTCCGTCAAGCTGCCGAGCTTGGCCGAAGATGACTTCCGCGTCCGTTCCGAAGGCCGTCGCGTTCGCGTCGCCACCATCGACCGCCCGCGCTTCACGCAATGGGGCGAGGCGGAAACCACCGTTGAAAATGGTTTTGTCGTTCCACCGGCAGGCAGTGCCATGATCGCCGTCGCGCATCGCCACGGCAAGGTCGATGGCATCACGCGCGTCGGCTTCCTCACGGGTTGGGGCGAATGGCGCGGCGCCTTCTGCACCACCGTGTCGCATGACAGCCACAACCTCACCGTCTTCGGCGGCAATGTCACTGATATGACGATCGCGGCAAACGCGGTCATCGCGGCCGGCGGTGGCATGGCGGTCGTGCAGGATGGCGAGATCAAGGTGCTGCTGCCTCTGCCCCTATCCGGCCTTATCACCGAAGCCCCATTGCAGGAGACCGCCGCCACCTTCCGCGCCATCCGCAATGCGATGGAACAGATCGTTGACTGGAAGCCACCTTACCTGGTGTTCAAGGCATGCTTCGGCGCGACGCTTGCCTGCAATGTCGGCCCGCATCAGACAGATCGCGGCATCGCGGATGTTGTAACCGGCAAGGTCATGGAAAGTCCCGTTCTGGAAATCCTCTGAGGGGCAGACTGCAGATCACTGCGCGCCGTATGGCGCCCGGCGCGCCGTCACCCTACGGCGCGCAATTCCCGCTCCACGAGCGTCGTCCAGAACGCGACGCCCGGTCCAATCGCCCCGTCATTGAAGTCGTAGGCCGTGTTGTGATGCAGGGCGCCATCGACAGCCGGCCCATTGCCGAGCCAGACGTAGCAGCCCGCGGCATTCTGGCCGAAGAAGGCAAAGTCATCGCCTGCGGTAGATGGCGGAAAGCTGGTCCGTACCTTTTCGCCGAGCACTGCGACCGCCGCACCAAGCGCTCGCTCGGTTGCATCCCGATCGTTGACCACGGGAGGGATGCGGCGTTCGAACTGATAATCGGCAGCGATCCCGAACATCGCCGCGGTGCCGGCGGCAAGGCGCCCGATCTCTTCCTCGAGCTGATCGCGCACGTCGGCGGAATAGGCGCGTGCGGTGCCGCCGATTTCAACAATATCCGGAATGACGTTCAAGGCTTTGGGGTCACCAGCCTGCAGCGAGCAGGCGCTGACGACCGCCGGCTGCAACGGATCGACAACACGGCCGACGATCGTCTGCAGCGACGACAGGAAGGTCGCGGCAGCCGTGATCGGGTCACGCCCGAGATGTGGCTTGGCGCCGTGCGTGCCGGTCCCTCGGAACGTCACACGCCAGCTATCGGACGAAGCAAGCTGCGGACCTTCGACCACTGCCATCTCATCGACGGCAAGCCCCGGCATATTGTGCAGACCGTAGACGGCGTCGCAGGGAAACAGCCGGAACAAGCCGTCGTCCACCATGCGCTTTGCACCGCCCCGCCCCTCCTCGGCTGGCTGGAAGATGAAATGCACGGTGCCTGAAAAGTCCCGCGTCGCAGCCAGATGCCGCGCCGCGCCAAGCAGCATGGTCGTATGACCATCATGACCACATGCATGCATCTTGCCCGCGATCGTGGATTTGTAGGGCCGCTCGGCCACCTCAGGCATGGCGAGTGCGTCCATATCGGCACGAAGCCCGATGGTTCGTGCCCCATTGCCCACCTGAAGCGTGCCGACGACCCCCGTTCCACCAAGGCCTCGGTGCACTTTCATGCCCGCCTCTTCCAGAATCGTCGCAACGATACCGCTGGTGCGCTCCTCCTCGAAGCCGAGTTCGGGATGCGCGTGCAGATCGCGGCGAAGTTCGGTGAGAAAGGGCAGATCGTTTTCGATCCGGGCGGGAATGCGCATGAGCCTGGATGTCCTGTAAATGCAAATCGGGCGCCAGAACGGCGCCCGCGATAAGGTGCTTTTATCAGATAAAAGCGCTCGAAGTTCAACCTCTGGAGACCTGACCACAGGTGTTTGCCCTAGCTACCTTCGGCTGCCGGCACTTTCCAGCGCTGGATAGTTCACCCTTGACAGTCGGAGCAACCGAATGTCCTATTTTTCCGCCACGCAAGAGAGCTTCCATGAGTGACGATCCGATCCCTGCGGACAGCAAACTGACCACATCCAAACGTCGTTGGGCGAGCGAGGGCAAGTTCCTGACCGGCCGCATCAGCCGCCCGGACGCCGATCGCTTGCCGCCTGGCCAGCATCTCGTGAAGAACTGGCCGGTCCTCGATCTTGGGCAACAGCCGACCGTTTCCGTGGATAGCTGGCGACTTGAGGTGCGCGGACTGGTGGAAACGCCATTGTATCTGAATTGGACCGCGTTTCAGGAACTGGACCAGAGCACCAGAGTCTCGGACATCCATTGCGTGACGACCTGGTCCCGTTACGACAACCAGTGGCAAGGCGTCTCCACCCGCGATCTTCTCGATCTCGCAATGCCGAAGGCCAATGCGAGCCATGTCATGCTGACCAGCTACGACGGTTACACCACGAACCTGCCGCTGGCAGATTTCGCCGCGGAGGATGCAATTCTGGCGACCTCCTGGGAAGGCCAGCCGCTTTCAAGGGATCATGGCGGACCGATGCGCCTCGTCGTGCCGCACCTCTATTTCTGGAAGAGCGCCAAGTGGCTGCGCCGCATCGACCTTATGGCCGCAGACGCTGCCGGTTTCTGGGAACAGAACGGATACCACATGTACGCCGACCCTTGGCGCGAACAGCGCTATTCCGACGATTGACTCTTCAGCGCGACCGCCTCCGGTCGGCAGCACAGCCTTTTTGCGGTGCATGTACAGAAATATAGTACCAAATGGTACCGTATTTACCTCGCGGTAATTCGCGCGGGTTATCTGGAAAATGCATCACCAAAAGGAGTGTCGCATGGTCGACGCAGTTTCCAGTTCAACGACGTCACTTTTAACCGCCAGTTCTTCCTCTTCTTCCTCGTCATCGTCATCCGACGATGCAGCGAGCATCAAGCAAGAGATCGCCAGCAAGAAGGCCGAACTTGCCAGCACGAAGGATCCGACGGAAGCGCAGTCGATCCAGAGCGACATCTCCACGCTCGAAGCAAAACTTGCAAAGCTCGAGAAGTCGTCGAGCTCCAAGTCCGGCCAGTCCACAGGCGGGCAGCAAGCAGCGCCGCCAGCCAAGCTCTCCGGTGAAAGCGACCGTATCGGAACCAAGTCCTACGGCGAGGACAGCGAGTTCGGCGAGCGCGTCACCTACGTGTGAGCGCGCCGGACGGGCAAAATCCATATCGTCGATCTTTACGGCGCCGCCGGACGTAGCAGGCGCCGGAAGGCCAGCAGCGCTGTTCCGACAAGCGCGCCACATCCCGCCAGTGCCCCAACACTGGCGGGGTGTGCCGGTATGGCGGTCAAATCAGGACGCACGATATCCGCCGTATTGAACGCCTCGCCGCTGAAGGCGCAGGTGATCAGAGAGAGCCCGCGCAGAACCATGCCGGCATCGATAGCCGACACGATCTCGCCGGCGGCGTCCGCCTCGCGCGGCATGTCTCGCATCAGAAGCAGTACGGCTTTCGTCGCGGCGAGATAGGCATGCGAGCATTCGTTGAACGGGCTCGCCTCGTCGGTCACGCCGCCCGGCATTTTGCCCCAGAAGCAGTAGGCATACTGGATCTGCTCGTAATTCAGAACGCGTCGGAAATGCTCGTTGGTATCGGTCGCGCGCGCGGCCAGAGCGATGATCCTGCCGCGATACTCCGCCATCATCACCATTTCGCCATGGGAGATTTCCGGGATCGCGATACCGCTCTGCGGGCCGCTCGCCGTGCGCTGGTGAGCAGCGGAACCGCCCGCGGTCAGCGAAAGCCAGACAACGGAAATGAAGGCAAGAAGAACGCTTCGCAGGATCATCGTGGTGTAAGGCTCCGGTAGCCCGGAGCCTTCCTCTCAGATCAGCGATAGGCCGGAGCGTGCGTGCGCAGCCCCGCCTTGCTTTCAAGCTTGCGCTCGGCGAGCGCCCCGAAAACCAGTCCGAGAGCAGCCCAGAGGATCACATGCATGCCGATCGAGGTCGTGCGGAAGTGCCATAGCACCAGCGCGGAATAATTCTCCGGCACCTCGTTGATCGGCGGCAGCAGATATTCGACGAGCCCGATGAAAACGACATAGGCGAAGCCCGCCACGATCGCCCCGTTCCAAGCGCCGAACCGCGGCGCAAGGCGACGCGCAAGCGCGAAGGCCGCAACCAGAGCCGCGATCGATACGACGATCATCAGGAAGAACAGCTCCGTCCTGACGCCGATCGTATCGGGATTGCCGACTGCCGGCGGATTTGCCGGATACTTGATGTTCGGCACGAGAACGACGGCAACGAAGGCAGCGGCAGCGATGACCGCCGATGTGCCGCGCGCGCTCAGGCTGCTGAAGCGACCCTGCACGAAGGCAAAGACAAGCGCGAACAACCCGCCGATCGCAACGCTGTAGGCCATGACACCGGTAAACAGTCCGATACCCGCCTGCGTGGCGCGGCTGACGATTTCAGGTTCCGCCGCCTCGCCGGCTGCCTGTGATGCAGCCTCTTCAAAGGCGATAGCCTGATCCACCAATGGCTCTCCGAAGGTGTGTGCGAAGGCAAACACCAGGACGCCAGAGATCAACCCCGCAAGCATGCCGCGGAGCAAAAGTTTTCCAACCATGTCGAGAACTCCCTTAGTGGCAGGGGAAGCCGAGCAGGTGTCGGCCGTCGTGTACGAATTCGTGCACATACATGCCGTTGAAGAGCGCCATTGCGCCTTCTTCGGTGCCGACGAAATAGATGGCGATAAGCATCAGCAGCCCGCCGAAGATCGCCCATGGCAGGATCTCGCCAACTGGAATCGGGGCCGGCGCCGCTACGGGCGCGAAAGTGGTATCAGACATTGTATTCCTCCTGGAATGACGCGTTCAGTCGAGAATCGTTGTGTGGTAGGGTCTGACTTCCAGTCCGAGGTATCCTCATCCTGATCACAGTGGCGCGACCGCACCGGAATTTCACCGGCTTCCAAACCTACAACATCACCGTTATAGCTGTGGCCCTGAACCTGTCAACGAGACTTCATGAGCCGGCGGCATATCCCCGCATCCCGGAGACGAATCAACGTGATGACGCGCCTCACCTGGATCTGCCACGGCGCCACCGCCGCCAACCGGCAGGCGCGGTTCCCGCTCGACGAACCGCTCGAAACAGATGCCATGTCGCAAGCTGCGGCGATAGCAAGCTCGCTGCCCCGCGCCGACGCTGTCTTCGTCAGCCCGGCCTTGCGTGCGCGGCAAACCGCCGAGGCACTTGGCTTGCCTGCCACGGTGGCGCCTGAGCTTTCCGATTGTGACTACGGTCTCTGGGCGGGTCGTTCGATCACCGAGCTTCACGCAACCAATCCCGACGCCCTGGCAGCTTGGATGACGGAGCCTAGCGCCGCACCGCATGGCGGCGAATCCATCGAAAGCCTTCACGCACGTCTTGCGGCATGGATGGAACATCAGAAAGGCGAAGGCGGGCATACGATCGCGATAAGCCATGCCCCCGTCATCAGGGCTGCCATCATGGTTGCACTGCAGGCGCCGCTTTCCTCCTTCTGGCTTGCGGATATCGAACCGCTGGCGCTGGTGCGAATGACCAGCAACGGCAGCCGCTGGTCACTTCGTTTCGAAGCAGCAAGTCACTGACAACAGCCTCATTCCCGAACCTGCTCATTTAGATCAGCCTTACGCAAGCCATTTGCGCGATAAGCGATACGCTCGGCTTGCCGAGTGCCATCCTCAACAGGAGGACTGACCATGCCGTATGACTGGAGTGGGGCGCGGACACGGCGCACACGCCTGATGCGTTTGACCAGTGCAGTGGTTCTTCTTATTTTGCTTGTCAGCGCAACCCTATTGATGCGCATGTGATACTGGCAGGCGAACGGATAGCGTTCGCCTGCCTTTGACCCGAGCCGCACCACGCTCATGAGTGGCTGCCGATCGCTAGAAATCGCCCTCTAGTTTCAATAAACATTTCAGACTTCGATGCTACACCCTGTCCCGGGTGGAGATGGAGTGAAGCATGCCGGTATTTTTCCGGAGCAGAGCCGGACGGCAATGCCTGTCCGTCATAGCGTTGGGAGTGACGCTGTGGATTGCCGGTGCAACATTGGGTTTCAGCGACTGGCTGGCGGCGTTTGTCACTGACTTCGCTCGTTACGGCGCAGACAAGCTTATTCTCGCGCTGGGCATCGGCGGGGCCATGAGCTTCGTCTACTCGGTGCTGCGAATTGTCGATCTCCGCAGCGAGATGGAATTGCGAGCCAAGGCGCAGGCCAAGGCCGACTGGACAGCCACTCACGACCATTTGACGAAACTGCCCAACCGCTATGCGTTCGAGCGCAAGGTCCTGCGTCGCAAGCCGACGGATGACGACGGCGAGGAATGGGCCGGGAACGTCACCGTATTCTGCGTCGATCTAGATGGCTTCAAGAAGGTCAACGATCTCATCGGCCACAATGGCGGCGACGCGCTTCTGGTCGAGGTCTCCAAACGGATCTGTGCGATCGGCAACGCCGACTGCGTCTATCGGTTCGGCGGAGACGAATTCCTCATCCTTGCGATCGGGCTTTCGTCCGCCGCCGAGGAGCGTTTTGCGCGACTATTGATCCAGGCTGTGACGCGACCGATCCTGATCAACGGCTTTGCCGTCGAGGTTGGTGCCAGCATCGGCTACGATCGTTGGGCCGAAGACAGCGAACAGCTCGAAGCCACCGCTCACCGGGCCGATCTCGCGATGTACGAGGCAAAATCCCGCGGTCCGAACCATTATCTGGCCTTCGAAGAAACCATGCGGGACAAGGTTGCCACGCGGGCCTCGCTCGAAGCAAAGCTGCGGGTGGCGATCCAGAAAAAGGCCATTCGCCCGTTCTACCAGCCATTGATCGATCTCAGAACCGGCGGCGTCTGCGGCTTTGAAGCCCTCGCTCGCTGGACCGACGAGGAAGGCGTGAGCATCCCTCCGATCGTGTTCATCGCCATTGCCGAAGAAACCGGCCTGATTACCGCGCTGTTCGAGGACCTGCTCGCGCAGGCCTGCCGCGACGCCCTCACCTGGCAGGACTCGATCACCCTGTCGTTCAACGTGTCGCCGGTGCAGATGGAAGACAAGCTACTGGCAGCGCGCATCTTGAAGGTGCTTTCCGCAAATGGCCTGCCCCCGCAGCGCCTCGAGATCGAGATCACCGAAAACGCGCTCATCCAGGATCCGGCCAGTGCTGCCGCCATCCTCGACGATCTCCACGAGGCCGGCGTGCAGGTTGCACTGGACGATTTCGGTACCGGCTATTCGAGCCTGGAGCAGCTTGCCCGCTACCGCTTCGACAAGATCAAGATCGACAAGAGCTTCATTGCGACCTACCGCGACGACGAGCGGCAGGAGAAGATCGTCCGCGCCATGTTCGGCCTCGGTCGTAGCCTGAACATCGCAACCACAGCAGAAGGCATCGAGGAACATCGCCAGCTCAGCAACCTCATCCAGCTCGGTTGCGACATCGGCCAAGGCTACCTGTTCGGCAAGCCGATGCCGGCGGACGAGACATGCGCTTTTGTCTCCAATCAGGCGGCGATCAAGGTCGCCGGCTGATTCATGAGTGGGTCGCCGCCCGCCCCCCTCTGACTTCACGCAGTCACGATTGGTTGATGGAACCCTTCGAACAGTAGCAACGTTTGCAACGCGGGTCTCATTGGGCGCGCGTTCGTGAAAGCGTATCCGTATGCATGCGCCTCGATCCAGCGATCGGGCGCACTTTGCCCCCGATCGTTCATTAAAACCGAATGCATCCTCGTCATTGGAGAGGGATTGATTATGAATGTCCGTATCGTTTGTGCATCGGCAGCACTTCTCTTGGCTGCCGGCTCCGCCTCGGCTGCTGACCTGGTCGCAGAGACGCCGCCGGCTCCCGTCGAACAGGCACCACCCGTCTTTACCTGGAATGGCTTCTATCTCGGCTTGCAAGGTGGCGGCGCGTGGGGCAACGGCGACTTTTCCGGCGTTGGATCGGGCGGTCTCGATGGCGGCCTGATCACCGGCTTTGCGGGATACAACTGGCAACTCGACAACAATATCGTGCTTGGCCTTGAAGGCGACGTCTCCCATAACTGGAACGAAGAGACGATAGGCGGCAATCAATACAAGTTCGACACGACAGGTTCGGTTCGCGCTCGTGTCGGCTATGCGCTCGATCACGCGCTGATCTACGGCGCCGCCGGCTGGACCGGAGCGAGAGGCCATGTCGACACCGCAGCGGGCAACGACAGCGCCACATTCTCAGGCTGGACAGTCGGAGCAGGCCTCGATTACGCCTTCACCGACAATGTCTTTGGAAGGGTCGAGTATCGCTACAACGACTACGGCAGCAAGGACCTGCTCGGCGTAAACAGCGACTTCAACCAGAATGTCGTAACCGTCGGCGTCGGCTACAAATTCTAAGGCTATCGAGCCTCCGCAGACAGGCCGAAACTGGAAAAGCCCGGAGCGATCCGGGCTTTTCTTGTTCTCGGTGTCCGTAGCGACCTCACTCAGTCGTCGCCGCCACCACCGTGCTTGCTTTGCCCCTGCCCGGGCTTGCCCGATGACTTGTCGCTGCTCGGCTCGCTCTTTTCGGGCTTGCCGGACGGCTTGTCATTGCTCGGTTCGCTCTTCTCAGGCTTGCCCGACGGCTTGTCGTTGCTCGGTTCACTCTTCTCGGGCTTGCCCGACGGCTTGTCGTTGCCGGGCTCGCTCTTCTCGGGCTTGCCGGACGGCTTGTCATTGCTCGGCTCGCTCTTCTCAGGCTTGCCGGACGGCTTGTCATTGCTCGGCTCGCTCTTCTCAGGCTTGCCCGACGGCTTGTCCTGAGCGGGCTTGCTCTTCTCAGGCTTACCCGATGGCTTGTCCTTGCCGGGCTTGCTCTTCTCAGGCTTGCCCGACGGCTTGTCCTGACCGGGCTTGCTCTTCTCAGGCTTACCAGACGGCTTGTCCTTACCGGGTTTCTCGGGCTTGCCGGGCTGGTGATCGTCGCCGGGCTTGCCGGGCTGATGGT
>UEHQ01000057.1 GCA_900489925.1 Hyphomicrobiales bacterium
CATCTGGATGCGATGGAAGACCCGGCACATCCCGGCTATCCGCAGGATCAGCTGAACGTCGTGGGACCGCGTAACATGGTCCACTCCTGGGCCACCGATGTCGATGACCCCACGGAACAGCCGCGCTGGGGCAAGATCGGCAAGCAGAAGATCGAGGATGCCGGCCAGCTCTTTCCAGAGCGAATGAAGACAGTCGATGAAGAGATCAGAGACCTCTCGTTCAGGTTTGTCGACAAGGCCAAGGCCGATGGCAAGCCGTTCTTCCTCTGGCTCAACCCGACGCGCATGCACATCGTGACGCACCTCTCGGACAAGTACGAGAAGATGCGCAATTCCGAGAACGGCTGGACGATCCACGAGGCGGGCATGGCCCAGCTAGACGATATCGTCGGGGACACGATGCAGAAACTGAAGGACATCGGCGAAGACGAGAACACCATCGTCGTATTCACCACCGACAATGGCACGGAAAACTTCACGTGGCCCGATGGCGGCCAGACGCCGTTCTTCGGCGGCAAGGGAACGACGTTCGAAGGCGGCTTCCGTGCACCGGCCATGATCCGCTGGCCCGGACACGTCCCCGCGAACTCGATCAGCAATGGTCTGATATCGGGTCTCGACTGGTTTCCGACGCTGGTAGCCGCCGCCGGCAACGCCAATATCGTGGTCGAACTGCGCGTTGGCAAAGAGCTGAACGGGCAAAACTACAAGGTTCACCTCGACGGCTACGATCAGACCAGCATGATCACCGGCACCGGCCCCTCGAACCGCCACGAGATCTGGTACTTCGCTGAAAGCACGCTCGGCGCCGCCCGGATCGACGACTACAAATATACCTTCAAGGAACAGCCGGACGGTTGGCTGGGTGACACCATCACGCTGGGCGCACCCACCGTGGTAAACCTCCGTCTCGACCCATTCGAGCGCACGGCATTTTACAGAGGCGGAAACACCGGATCGCTTGAATACATGGAGTGGTACAAGTTTGAGTTCTGGCGCTTCGTTCTCGTACAGCAAAAGGTGGAAGAGCTTGCGAAAACCGCCATCGACTTTCCGCCGATGCAGCACGGGGCGAGCTTCGGCCTGAGTGCTGTCAAAGCCCAGAT
>UEHQ01000056.1 GCA_900489925.1 Hyphomicrobiales bacterium
GCGGGGTGGATGTAGGGGAAGCGCGCTGGGGGCACGTAGGGCAGCGTGCCGAGCGGCAGGCGGTAGCCGACGGGGCTGTCGCCGGGCACGAGGAAGATCTTGCCGCGCCGGGTCTTCCACCGCTCGCTCATCCAGCGCTGGCCGGATGCCTGGGCGTTCCAGGCCTGGACGGGGAGGATATAGCCGGTCGGCGTCGTCAGGCCGCGCTCGAAGACGCGGGCGATGCGGTTGCGCTCTTCCGGGTCCTTCAGCTTGGAATTCGAGGGATCGACATTGTCAGGCAGGCTGCCTTCCTTGAGGATCCATTCGGCCGGGTCCTCATAGGCCGGCAGCACCATGTCGGGTTCTATCGCGAGTTCGCGGGCGATGGCGCCGAGCAGGTTGGCGGCGTCGTCGGCCGCGACACCGGTGTCCTTGCCTTCGCCGGCGATGAGATCAGGATTGCGCCAGATCGGCTTGCCGTCCTTGCGCCAATAGAGCGAGAAGGTCCAGCGCGGCAGGCTTTCGCCGGGATACCACTTGCCCTGACCGTAATGCAGGAAGCCGCCGGGGGCGAAGCGCTCGCGCAGCTTGCGGATCAGGATATCGGCCTTCTCGCGCTTGGTCGGGCCGACGGCCTCGGTGTTCCATTCGGCGGATTCGAAATCGTCGATCGAGACGAAGGTCGGCTCGCCACCCATGGTAAGGCGGACATCTGCGGCCTGCAGGATGCTGTCGACCTTCGCGCCGAGCGCGTTGAGTTCGTCCCAGCTGTCGTCGGAGAAGGGCTTGGTGATGCGCGGATGCTCAGCGACGCGCGTGACCTTCATGTCGAAGGCGAATTCGGTGTTGGCGTGGCCGTAGAGCGCGCCTGATATCGGGGCGGCGTTGCTATAGTGCGGGGTGGCGGCAAGGGGGATGTGGCTTTCGCCGGTCAAGAGGCCCGAGGTCGGGTCGAGGCCGATCCAGCCGGCGCCGGGGATGTAGACCTCGCACCAGGCGTGGAGATCGGTGAAATCGACCTCGGTGCCGGAGGGACCGTCGAGCGCCTTCAGATCCGGCGTCAGCTGGATGAGATAGCCGGAAACGAAGCGGGCGGCGAAGCCGAGATTGCGAAGGATCTCGACAAGGAGCCAGCTACTGTCGCGGCAGGAGCCGAGCGCCAGCTTCAGCGTCTCCTCCGGCGACTGCACGCCGGGCTCCATGCGGATGACATATTCCACGTCGTTCTTGAGACGCGCATTGAGGCCGACGATGAAATCTGTGGTACGAACAGGGGTGCGGTCGATGCCCGAGAGATAGGCCGCCAGTGCCGGCTCCACCGGCTGCGGCTGCATGTAGATCTTCAGGTCGTCCCTGATCTCCTCGGGATAGGAGAAGGGCCACATCTCGGCGCTCTCCTCGATGAAGAAATCGAAGGGGTTATAGACCGTCATGTCGGCGACGAGGTCGACTTCGATCTTGAACTCGGTGACCGGGTCGGGGAAGACGTAGCGGGCCAGATAATTGCCGTAGGGGTCCTGCTGCAGGTTCACGAAATGGTTCGCCGGCGAGACCTTCAGCGAATGGCTGATCACCCGCGTCTTGGAATGCGACGCGGGCTTGAGGCGGATGATCTGTGGCCCGAGGCGGACCGGCTTGTCGTATTTGTAATGCGTCAGGTGATAGATGCTGGCTTTGATCGACATGGACTGCCTTATCCGCGGCCGTATCGTTGTACGGCATTTGCTGTTCCCAAAAGCAGTGTGTGCAATGCAGCGAAAGAATGCAAGGCGGAAAGGTTAATGCGAGTAAGCCTTTAGGCCCTGGAGAAAGCGACTGTCGCCTTGACGCCTTTTCCGTCGAAAGCGGGCTCCAGCGTGAGAGTCGCATTGAAGAGCGCGGCGATTTCCTCGACGATCGGGAGGCCCAGACCGGCGCCGGGCGTGGCGGAGTCGTTGCCTCGCGAGAAACGCTGCCGCACGGCCGCGAGCTTTTCCGGCGCAATTCCGGGGCCGTTGTCCTCCACTTCGAGACGGACCATCTCGTCTGCGGAATGGATGCGAACCGTCACCTCGGCTCCACTGCCGGCATAGGCGATGGCATTCCCGACGAGATTGCGCAGGAGTTCGCCGATCAGGAGCGGTTCGGCGCGGATCATCTCCTGCTTGCCGCCGTCAAAGCCGAGATCGATGCCGGCCGCGGCTGCGGCGGGAATGAGGTCGCCGGTGATCTCCTGGGCGACCGCCGTGAGATCGATGGACGAGGCGGTCAACGCCTCCTTCGCGCTCGCGGCATCGATCTTTGCCATCAGCAGCAACTGCGCCAGAATTCGCTCTGCGTGGGCGACTGCCTGGTCGCCTTTCACGGCTGCATCCTGGGCATCGGACAGGCTGGTGGCGCGTGCCGAGAGCGCAAGCTGGGTACGGATGATGGCCAGCGGCGTGCGCAGCTGGTGGCTCGCATTGCCGGTGAAGTTCCTGAGCGCGTCGAGCGCCGATTGCAGGCGCACCATGAAGCCGTTCACCGTATCGACCAGCGGCTGCACCTCGCTTGGAACCGATTGGTCAATGGGATGCAGATCATCGGGGCTGCGTTCGCCGATCGCGTCGCGTAGCTTGTAGAGCGGGCGAAGCGCCACGGTGACCGAAATCCAGACGATGGTCGCCGCACCCACAATCATGAAGGCAAGCCGCAGCGCCGAGCGCAGCAGGATCGCGCGCGCAAGCTGACGTCTGGCGATCGTCGTCTCGGCAACCGTTACGGTGAACGGGACGGAGCGGATGCCCGTTGATGCCGAGCGGCGGAGCGTTGCGACGCGGATTGGCTCGCTGCGAAACGTGTCGTCGGCGAAGGCCGCGGTATCTCCGTGCATCCCCTCGAGCACCGGCAGCGACTGATAGCCCGTGATAAACCGGCCAGGCGGACCGTCTACTCGGTAGAAGACGCGATCCTGCGCAGCCGACGTCAGCATTTCCAGCGCGACATAGGGGATATCGACTTCCAGCGTTCCGTCTTCCGCGACGACGACACGCTCGGCGATCGCCAATGCCGACCCGGCCAGCACGCGGTCCGAGACGATGTTGGATGTCTCGACCGCCTCCCGGTAGGTGTCGGCAAGGGCCACGACACCGAGCACGGCGGTCGATATCAGCAGCCAGAAGAGTAGCCTGCGCCGGAGCGAATAGACTGCCGTCATGAGGCCTCTGGCAGCTTGTCGAGATAGTAGCCGATGCCGCGCGCGGTCTTTACCGTCAGGCCGTGGGGTGACAGGCGCTTGCGCAGGCGGCTGACATATTGCTCGATGGCATTGGCCGAAATGTCGTCATCAAAGGCCGTCAACGACTGGATGATAGCCTCCTTGGCAACGACCTTGCCGGCGCGCATGAAGAGGATTTCCAGCAGGCCGAGTTCGCGCGCGGGAATATCGAGAGGGGTCGACCCGGCGAAGAATGCCCGCGAATTCAGGTCGAGCGACACACCGCCGAAGCTCACCGTTGCCGAATGAAGGCCGGCCTGGCGACGCAGCAAAACGCGCACCCGCGCTTCGAACTCCGAAATGTCGAAAGGCTTGATCAGATAGTCGTCGGCGCCGAGGTCGAGACCTTTGACACGCTCTTCGGGCGCGCCGCGTGCCGTCAGGATCAGCACGGCCGCTTGGTTCTGCCGGGAGCGCATGGCGCGCAGGACATCGAGCCCGTCCATCTCGGGAAGGTTCAGATCGAGAACGACCAGCTCGAAATTCTCCGCACTTGTCGCGGCATTGGCCGAGGCCCCGTCATGTACGACGTCGACCGCATGGCCTGTGCCACGAAGGATGGCCGACAGCCCGTCGGCCAATGCGATGTTGTCCTCAACGAGCAGGATGCGCACGGATGTTCCCTTTTTCCATCAAGATTATAGGGGCGGGGTAGGGATGTCACCGTGTGAAATCGAATATCGCGGTACCGTCAAATCGTCCTCCGGAGGTGGTGTCCGTTTCTTGCGCGCCGGCAAAGGCTGATGCATTGTCGCGCCATGAGGAGAGCATTTCTTTTACTGCTGATGCTGTGGCCGAGTTTTGCCGCTGCCGATGAAACGTTTTACCCGGCACGCTCGGGAGACGCCGATGCCCCGACGCTGGTGGTCTATTCGTCTCTCGACGAACCGCTGGCGCAACCGATGATCCATGGCTTTCAGGAAGCCAATCCCGATGTCGCAGTGAAGTACGAGGATATGCTGACCGGCGAGATCTACGACCGCATCGTTCGGGAAACGGATGCCGGCAAGTGGACGGCGGATTTCGCCTTCTCTTCGGCCATGGATCTGCAGGTCAAGCTTTCCAACGACGGCTATGCGCAGCCCAGCAACCTGCCCATGAGCGGGCGCTGGCCCAAGTGGGCAAACTGGCGCAACACCGCCTATGCGCTGACGTTCGAACCTGCCGTTTTCGTCTACCACAAGCCGAGCTTCACCACCGAGCCGCCGCCCAGTTCGCGGGCCGAGTTCGTCGCCTATCTGAAGCGCAAGGGCGATGCGGTCCATGGCCGGATCGGTACCTATGATATCGAGCGCTCCGGTGTGGGTTTTCTCTTCATGGCACGCGACCAGGAACAGTTCGGCGACATCTGGTCCGTGGTCGGGGCAATGGGCGCCGCCGGAGTGAAGCTCTACTCCACCAGCTCGGCGATCCTTGAGCGCGTGGCGGACGGCCGGTTCGTTCTGGGCTACAATATCCTCGGCTCCTACGCCGCCGACTGGGCAAAGCGCCACCCTAATGTCGGCATCGTCTTGCCCAAGGACTATACGGTGGTGATGTCTCGCATCGGGCTTGTGCCGCAGGCCGCGGCGAATCCGGAGCTTGGGCGGCGATACCTGTCGTTCTTCATGTCCAAGGAGGGCCAGACGATCATGGCGCGGGAGTTGCAGATCCCCGCCGTGAGCCCCGACGTGACCGGCGAGAACACTGCAAACACGATGCAGGAGCTGCTGGGAGCGCAGTTGCGGCCGGTGCCCGTCAGCCCGGGTCTGATGGTCTATCTCGACCAGGTGAAGCGCGCGCGCTTGATCGCACACTGGAACGAGGTGCTTCGCACCCAGTAGCCGGGCGCTCCCGATTTGAGAGGAAACACGGCGTGTTTGCCCGTAGGCGCGGCCGATGTCAGCTAAATGACAGCTTGTTGTGGTCCGTTTCTCTGAACTTCAGCTCCGTGGAGGCGGACAGGTGAAGTTTCGGGAGGAGACTTGCCACACAGATCGGACACTCGGTGTCCGCTTGCGGTGTCCTTCCCGATTCCATCGAGAACAATGCGCGGTTCCTCAGCCGCGTTCATGGAGGACCTATCGTGAAGCACACTTTCCTTGCGACCATTTTTGCAGCCGCGATCGCGCTGCCGGCCTATGCCGCCGATTACACCATCATGGCGCCGGCCGCACCGGGCGGCGGCTGGGACCAGACCGCCCGCTCGCTGCAGACCGTGATGCAGAAGGAAGGCATCTCGGGCAACGTCCAGGTGATGAATGTTCCGGGCGCCGGCGGCACCATCGGTCTCGCGCAGTTCACCGGCCAGAACAACGGCAACCCGAATGCGCTGATTGTCGGCGGGTATGTCATGGTCGGTGCGATCCTGACCAACCAGTCGCCGGTCACGTTGAAGGACGTCACGCCGATCGCCCGCCTCACGGGCGAATATGAAGCGATCGTCGTTCCGGCGGCCTCCGACATCAAGACGATGGGTGATCTCGTCGCCAAGCTGAAGGCTGATCCGGGCTCGGTTTCCTGGGGCGGCGGGTCTGCCGGTGGCACCGACCATATCGCGGTCGGGCTGATCGCCAAGGCATCGGGTGTCGATCCGACGAAGATCAACTATGTCGCCTTCTCTGGCGGCGGCGAAGCGCTGGCGGCGATCCTCGGCGGACAGGTGACGGCGGGTGTATCCGGCTACGGCGAGTTCGAATCGCAGGTGAAGTCGGGACAGCTGCGCCTGCTCGCGGTTTCCGGAGACGAACGCATCGAAGGCGTGGACGCACCGACGCTGAAGGAAGCCGGCATCGATGTCAGCCTGCAGAACTGGCGCATGGTCGCGGCCGCTCCCGGCCTGACGCCGGAGCAGACCGCTGCCGTGACCGCCGATTTCGACAAGCTTTCGAAGTCCGCCAGCTGGCAGGAACTGCTGAAGACGAAGGGCTGGGCTGATACCTACCTCGCCGGCGACGCGTTCAAGACGCAGCTCGACAAGGATGTCGCGTCAACCGAGAGCATCCTCAAAGAGATCGGGCTTGTTCAATGAGCATGGGCCACCAACCCGTGGCAGAAAAGCGTCGCCCTGATTGGGCGGCGCTTGTCATCGCCATCTGTCTCTTCGCTGTCGCTGCCGTCATGCTGTGGGATGCCTCGCATATGCGTATCATCGCCCAATATGACCGCATCGGCCCGGCGACCGCCCCCAAGGTCGTGGCCTTCGGACTGATAGGGCTCGGGATATGGACCGTGTTCGAAGCCTTTCGTGGTGAGTTTCCCGAGCGCGAGCGCCAGGAAATCGCCCCGGTCGTCTGGGTCGTCGCGGGCCTTGCGGCGCAGATGCTGCTTCTGAAGACCGCCGGCTTCTCGATCGCGACGGGGCTGCTGTTCGCCTTCACCGCGCGTGGCTTCGGGCAGCGCAAGCTGTGGTACTCGATCCCCTTCGGCATCGTCTTCAGCTTTGTCGTCTGGGCGATTTTCTCGCAGCTCCTGAAGCTCACGCTGCCCGCCGGGCCGCTCGAGCGACTGTTTTTCTAGGATAGGCCAGCGATGAATACCTTCGAATTCCTGTTCCAGGGCGTCCTGGTCGCCATGCAGCCGATGAACCTGCTTTATGCCTTCATCGGCGTGACGCTGGGCACCGCCGTCGGCGTTCTGCCCGGTATCGGGCCGGCGCTGACCGTGGCGCTTCTGTTGCCCGTGACTTACCAACTCGATCCGGCAGGCTCGCTGATCATGTTCGCCGGCATCTATTATGGCGGCATGTATGGTGGCTCGACCACCTCTATCCTGCTCAACACGCCGGGCGAAAGCGCCTCGATCGTCACCGCGCTCGAGGGCAACAAGATGGCGCGCGCCGGGCGCGGCGGGCCGGCGCTGGCAACGGCGGCGATCGGCTCGTTCGTGGCCGGCCTGATCGCCACGCTCGGGCTTGCCTTCATCGCCCCCTATATCGTCAAGTTGGCGCTGGTGTTCGGCCCGCGCGAATATTTCGCGCTGATGGTGCTCGCCTTCGTTACCGTGTCGTCGGCCTTCGGGGATTCGGCACTGCGCGGTCTTACCTCGCTGTTCATCGGTTTCGCGCTCGCCATGGTCGGCATCGACCAGCAGACGGGGCAGGCGCGGCTCTCCTTCGGCGTTCCCGACCTGCTCGATGGTGTCGAGGTGACGACGCTTGCGGTTGCGATGTTTGCGATCGGCGAGACGCTCTATATCGCAGCCCAGGGCAACTCCATCGAGGAAAAGGTCGAGGCGGTGAAGGGCTCGCTGTGGATGACGGCGGAGGACTGGGGCCGCTCGTGGAAGGCGTGGCTGCGCGGCACCGCGATCGGCTTCCCGATCGGCGCGATGCCGGCCGGCGGCGCCGAGATCGGCACCTTCCTCTCCTACGCCACCGAGAAGAAGCTGGCGAAGAACCCGGAGGAATTCGGCCACGGCGCCATCGAGGGCGTCGCCGGACCGGAGGCCGCCAACAATGCATCGGCCGCCGGCACGCTGGTGCCGCTGCTGACGCTCGGCCTGCCGACGACGGCGACGGCGGCGATCATGCTGGCGGGCTTCCAGCAATACGGCTTGCAGCCGGGGCCGCTGTTGTTCGCCAACAATCCGCAGCTCGTCTGGGGTCTGATCGCTAGCTTGCTGATCGCCAACGCCATGCTGCTCGTGCTGAACCTGCCGATGATCGGGCTCTGGGTGCGTCTGCTGACCATTCCGAAGCCCTGGCTTTACGCCGGCATCCTGCTGTTCGCAACGCTCGGGACCATCGGCGCCAATCCTTCGGTGTTCGAGCTCGGCATGCTGCTCGGCTTCGGCGTGCTCGGCTACATCATGCGATTGTTCGGTTATCCGATCGCGCCTGCCGTGGTGGGGCTCATCCTCGGGCCGCTGGCCGAGCAGCAGCTGCGCCGGGCGCTTGCCATCAGCCAGGGTGACGTGACGACCTTGGTGATGTCACCGATCGCGGCTGGGCTGCTGATTGTGGCGGCTGCGGCGTTCCTGATCCCGCTCATCCTGCGCATCCGCGGGCGCGGACAGGTGCTGTCACAGCTTGCGGCAAACGAAGACTAAGAAAAAGACTGCCAAGCCTTCCGACTTGGGGCCGGCGATGGAAACATCCGCCGGCCTCACTGTGTTCGCCTCTCCCGGAGGGGTGAGGGTCACAGGCAAATGGCGAGCTGCGCGAAAGACGAGAAAAACGCCACGTTTTTCCGGGCGAGCTGTGAAACAAGCTTCAAGACCATGCTCTGGTCGACATCCTTCAGCGGGCGTGCGCGTCCGCTGCGATAGACGATGGTCAACCGGTGCCTGGTTTCATTGTACTGAAGCTCCGCAATCCGCCGTGCGTGAATCAGCAATCGTTGCATATCCGTATCCAGCCTGTCGTTTCGAATGCCTTGCATTCTAACACCGGTGAACCGTTTCACCGTGTCATGAAAATGGATTAGCCGCCTACCCACTCTGCCATGAATGAAGGCCGGCGATGGAGACATCGCCGGCCGCGCTTTCGCTTTAGCTGAAAAGCCGCAGACGGCATGCCTATTGGCCGCCTTGCTTGCGCATCGCCTCGTCGATCTGGGCTTTGACAGCAC
>UEHQ01000071.1 GCA_900489925.1 Hyphomicrobiales bacterium
ATTTCCGCGGCCTGCTAAGAAGAGCTCTGATCCTTCAGTCGCTGGACCTCCTGCTCCGCTGCAACAAGCTCCGCTTCCCAAAAGTCCACATCATCTGCAGTTCCCGAGACGGCGCCAGTTCCATATGCGTACAGCATTGCACGCGCGGTTTTCCTCCTCGAAATCGCGACGCCTCTTAAAAACTCAAGCAAGTCGATTTCTTGTTCATCATGGGACATCGAAAGCTTTCCAGGCGCCAAGAGGCGCAACTAGAAATCAAGCATTGGCGTTCGTTTCGAACAACTAGAAATATTTACGATAGAGCAGCCTTTTTTGGTGGGAACGCCTCAGCGGCTGCGTCGAGCGCATTGACAGGTACCAAGGGAGGTTCGGGACAACCCGCCCTGAGCGTCCAACCCCGGCGGCCGCAGAGAGCATGCTGGCGGCTGATGCATTTAAGGGCAATCGCGGGGCGATGAGCCTCTCGGTATCTGGACTCCTAGCTCAACCGTCCTCCACGACGGAATCTCCATCCGTCGAGGGGGGGGTCAAATGAACGCGACGTCCTCTGAGCGGGGTTACGCCTTGCACCGCATAGCGATGCAGGCCCGAGAAGTGAATGACGTTCGGCTCCGATCCCGGTTTGTCGAAGTTGCGATGGAGCGCGTCAGCAAGTTGGGCGGGCTCTCGCAAGCCTTGGCGGAAAAGCCTGAGTACCAGTTCGGCCGCAATATTTCGTTCTCCAGTCAGGCTGCCCAGAATATCGCCTCTAAACCCGCAGCTTACGAGAACCTTCTTGAGCATCTTCAGGTCTTTGGCTTCGAGATTGGCGGTGTCGATCTTGGAAGACATATCGTCCTCCTTTCGGTCAGGGCGAAGCTCAGAAGCCTCAATCGGCAGCGCCCGTTCCATGGCTGCCGAGACGGTCAACCTGCGCTCAATCCTGGACGATAGCAAACGAATTCATCGTATGAACTTCGCTCAGCGTGAACCGGGCAGACGGCCGTATCACAGGCAGCTTGAAAGCGAGTAGTGCCAGCCATGCGAAGCGTGTATCCTTTGCGACACTCATTCCATTCTCCGGCGCGGAATTCGCGTGCCATAGCGCTATTGCAGTGTGTAGTTCGTGCCATGCTTCCCAAGCTCGAAACGGGCCAGTAATCCGATCGCGCTGCGCACTACCTCGTTGGAGAGCTCGGAAAAATCGGCTGCAATCTCACTTTGGTTAGCCTGCAGTTGATCGGACAATAGCCGGAGAATTTTCCAAACTGGGTCGCCTTCATGACGAGCAATGGACGCAGACGTATCTAACCGTGCCATTAAGTTGTCTAGCACCGTTTCGCGTTGGTCGATGGTCAAATCTTGGAAAGGTGTTGGTTCGGTCATGATCGCGCTCCTTAAAGGGAAAGCGATCCGAAAATTGACCGAGAGAAGGATTACAACCATTCTCCGAAAGGCTTTCGTATTAAGTAGGGCGCTGAGGGAGACCGTCAAGCTCAACCAGGCGGTCACCCATCACAGATCGCCCTGAGACGCTCGACGTCCCCTCGCCAGACGTCGGCGGATACGGGTTCTGTCCTGTTCGCTCGGAACCAGTCGGCCGCCTCGCACACTCGATCGCCATGCGGTGCCGGATAGGTGCCGAGGCGGGATATCCATTCCCGAACCGTCTCGCGCTCCATCCGGCCAGCGCAGTAGCGGTCGTGAACGGTTCTCGCTGACGCGATCAAATCGGATATGCTGTTCACGAGGATTCCTCTATCCGAGGCCAGTAACTTTAGCTCAGGACTACCAAGGCCCGCCTCATGTAGCAAGGACCCGGCCTCCTCGTCAGGTCGGGTCCTCCCGTTGCCGCCTCATGGCTGTTGAGACGGCGGCAGCGGGATAGTCGATCGCGGGAATCCCGTCAACATTCAGAGTGCTTCCAAGAGCATCAAGCTGTTGGTGCCGGGTGCAGAGCCCATCACCTCCCCGCGGAGCAACGATAAAAGCGCCTCCGTAAGCTCGCCATGACCGAAGCCACTCGGGATCAAGAATATGCCGACAGCGCATATGCTCACGGTCATCCCCGGCTTGGCACCGAGGGAGCGAAGCAAGGCGAAAATGGCTTTCCTGACTTCAACGCTACGCTCCATCGAGCTCTCCTAGTGACGTGCCCGGATATCCCGGCGCTTCCAAGTTGGCATTCTCTTCGGCGGATCTCGGGAGGACCACCGCGCCAGAGGTTGTGACCGTCACGGATGACGAATAACTCGGCTTCCTCGGCGGCAAGGATGAAAGCCTCTCTGGCCCGATCGCCGTTGACCTGCGCTTCGAACGCTCGAAGGCAGGCAGACATTGCAGCCCGCCAGGAAGCAAGCATATATCCAGCAACGAAAAGGGCAGGGAATTGACGCCAACGGATGAAGGAATCATGCACCGCGAAATCGGGATGCTGACAGCGAAAGTCGATACTCTCCTTGAGGGCATGCGCCGATCGGAAGAGAAAGCCGACGCCAGCCGAGCCTCAATGCACCGTCAGATCGAGACGGTGACCGGGCGCGTTGGCAAGGTCGAGGCGCACATGGCCACGATCAAGGAGGACGTCGAGGAGATGAAACCGACAGTCGACGAAGTGAAGGCTATGAAACAGCGCGGGATAGGTGCGCTGGCTGTGGTCGGCATAGCGGCTTCCATGCTGACATTTCTGGTTACCCAGTATTTCGGTGAAGTGATTGGCTGGGTGGTTAGGCGTTGACCATCCGTCGGCGGACCGCGCCACCATGCCGATCAAGCACAGGTAAGCGATACTCGAGCATTCCCCATTCCGGTGACGCGATCCGCGGCACTAACTCTTTGCTGGCTGGGAAAGTTCCCATCTTCGAGAAAACGCCCGCTAGCCTTGGCGCAAGCAAACGTGAGACCCTGCCGGCAACAAGCCGACAGGGTCGCTGGCACGCGAGCTGCCGAGAGAGGGCTATCCGGAAGCTCGAAGTTGACCGCCTCGCGCGGCCGTTTGCTAAACTATGCAGAGACGCCAAGGTTCCCGTCCTCGAATAAAGATTTGCTAGAGAAAAAGGGGACGCGGTCTACGAGCGCAGACATTATCGCTATGCGCGTCAAGTTCTCCCTATTCAGCCGGCGATTTAGCTGAAAATAGGGGTGATTGTTTCTAACATCACGTTGAAGAATCGACGGAAGCTGAATGGGCGGCGATGTCAGAGAATTCCGATAACCGGGTGTCCCAACGCAGACGAACGCTCATAGGCGCCAAGATCGTGCTGAATGGTGGTGCAAGCGTCATGGACTGCATCGTAAAGGATTTGTCGGATGGAGGCGCTCGGCTGGCCCTCGATGGCGCCATCGCCGTCCCCTTGGAGTTCCGACTTGTTTTATCGGACGGCAGAGTCTTCGACTGCGTCGTCAGGTGGCGCCGCGTTAATATCCTCGGAGTGAGTTTCGGCCAACGCGACGGTTGAAGCCACGCCGTGGTGATCAAGGTTGGCTAACCGCCACAATCTCTCTCAACAGATCTCCCGCGTTAACGCGCAACACCCGACAGAGCAATAAAGCGCAGGGGTGGAGATCGTGTTTTCTCCGGATTCGCACCGCCCTATTTGCTGAAATGCCACGCCGGTTGCGTCGGCTAAGTTAGACTGACTGAGGCCCTTTGCTTTGCGGGTTGCCCGCAACCGCTTGCCAAGTTTCGTATTTATCGCCTGCGCTTCCATCACAGTTTGGTTGTGCATGCCGATTCTCCCGACTCACGCGAGAACCTATGTTACAACCAGCGCGGTTTGCTTCCAGAGCGGTGGAGCTGGAGCCTACGGCCGACCGGGGCGGCCAACGCGCGTGCGGCCCTAGCCTGAAAGTCTCGCAAACTGCGTCAGCCACTTCGCGTTCAATCTCAGAAATTATTTCCTCGTAATCGTCGATAATGGTGTGGTGCGCATTGCCTGCCCGAAAACGTTGCAGGGCAAGAACGGCAAGGCTGTAGGATTCGCACATCTCGTCGATATCATACCTGCGATGGGCAAGGGGCCGGACCTCAGGCAGCCGTAGCGCCAACAATGCCCAACCGTGCTGCACGTAATCTATTGCATCAAGGCTCATGCATCCGCTTCTCCACGATCGGGGATAAGCCAAGAAAAATACACGTTCACCCGCTGGAAATCAAAATCAAAAGAGCCCCGTAGAGCGGGACAAATGGGTATCCGGATGCCACAGAAAACGCCAAGCGCCGTGCGAGGCCACGACCGCACCCCGCCGCGCTGGTCACCAGGTAGCACGACAGGGCCGCCGCCTCCCATGATACGCAGAGAGGTACACGTGGAGCAGCGCGGAAGATGTCAAAGACCGCTGACTGCGCCATTGAACGGGAGCCGCTGACTCTCGATCATAGACGTAACTGCTGGGTAGCGTCGCGGTTCCCCTGCAAAACAAAAAAGGCCCCGCCGGCTGAGCGGGGCAAGTTGGCGAACCGCGTCGGAAAGTCTAAACCGACGCAACGTTAAAAACGCACTGTCCGTGCGTGGAGTTCCAAAGCGGGCCGTCTACGAGATCGAGTGAGAGGCTCGGTCTTGCATGGCGACGTTGATTGCTTCCGAAAGAGTGACCGGGCAAAGCTCGCCCGAAAGCACCTTGTCTACGGCTGCGGCCATCGCCGCTCGTCCATGTTCGGAGTCGATCGCTATGCAGTGATCGCGACACCAATGGCTAACGACGTCCGTCACTATCTGGATTTCGTGATTGCTGAGGTTTGCGAAGCTGAGCAGAGACATGAGACACCTCTAAACCACCCAACTAAGAGTTAGGCAGTCAGATTATGCCGAGGTGCAGGATTGTCAATCAGCCCACCGTCGAGGCCGATCTGAGAAAAAAGCCCCGCTAGACGTACGGGGCAAGTTGAGGGAAACCGCGTCGGGGAAAGGTTGCCGACGCTATGCCACGAAAACGCAGAAGCCGGCGTCTGGTTCCGATCAGCCGAACAGTGCCTTCCAAGCCTCATAGCTCAGCACCACGACAAGGCCGACAGCCACGATGGCGGCCTGCAGCCAGTGGTGATTGAACATCAGCGCTTCGCTGGCTGCTTATGCGGATAGTGCTCCCAGCACCACCACCGCGTCTCGACGGCCTTGCCTGTCGATATCCCAAACCCTCCCCAAGCCTTGCAGCCTGCCACCGAGCACAAATGCTCCTCGTGGCTCAGTTCGGACCATTGCTGGAGACGTCGTTTTGCCGAGATCCCTTAACAGGATGCGGAA
>UEHQ01000055.1 GCA_900489925.1 Hyphomicrobiales bacterium
CCGAGCGGCAAGGGCTTCATCGATCAGATCCACGTTTCCGACCGTATCCTCTTTCTCCAGGCGCTGGATGAGTTGCGTCAGGGCGAAGACAGGGCGACGGTTGACCTGCGGCTCGAGCGGGCTGCTGTCTCGCGTGACAATCGACAGTTCGTCCATCTCCGCGTGGATCTGACGGCGCGGCGCGATTTGGACGACACCCTGCTGAGCATCGTTGCGCAGCTGCGCGATGTCTCCGTCGAACAACGCCTGCGTTCCGAGGCCCAGAGCCGAGCCGCTGATGCGGAATCCGCCAATGATGCAAAGTCGCGCTTCCTGGCTGCGGTCAGCCACGAACTGCGCACGCCGTTGAACGCCATCCTGGGCTTCTCCGACATCCTGCTCGGCGAATATTTCGGCAAGTTCGAGAATGACCGCCAGCGCGAATATGTGGGCCTCGTTCGGGATTCCGGCGCGCACCTGCTTTCGGTCGTTAACACCATGCTCGACATGAGCAAGATCGAAGCCGGACGCTACGAGCTGTGCCCCGATGCGTTCGACATCGCTGCCGCGGTTCGCTCCTGCGAAGCGATGCTGGCCCTGCAGGCAAAGACCAAGGGCGTGTCGCTCACCAGCCGCATCCAGCGCGGATTGGACGACGTCGTGGCCGACCAGCGGGCAATCCAGCAGATCCTGATCAATCTGGTCGGCAATGCCGTCAAGTTCACGGACGCCGGTGGCGCGATCTCCATCGACGCCTCGGTCCGCAACGGTATTCTGACGCTGTGTGTCAGCGATACCGGCATCGGCATTCCTGTCGACAAGCTGGAAACGCTCGGCCAGCCATTCGTCCAGATCCAGAACGACTATACCCGCAAATTCGAGGGCACCGGCCTTGGCCTGTCTCTCGTGAAGGGGCTGGTGGCCCTGCATGGCGGCGATTTCGCGATCGCAAGCACGCCCGGCGCCGGCACCATCATCACGATTTCGATTGCAGCGGATGGCTCCGGCATTACCGAGGCGGCTACAGCCCGCCACGAGCCGGTCGAGTTTCCGCCGCGACTGAGGATCAAGCCCGGCCATGCCGGCGTTGTGGAAGAGGGGCATTTCGATGGCCGCGAGCAAGCGAAAATCGCCTAGGGGAAAGAAGGGTCGGCAGAAGCCGAGCCTTCTGCTTACGGGCGCAACCGTCGTGGGCGGTATCGGCCTGCAGGGCGCAACAGCGCTCGGCGGGGTGGTCGGCCGCAATCCTTCCGTTGCGGGCGGCACGGCAGCCTTTCTCGTGATATTCAGCTTCGTTGCGGCCAATGCACTGTGGTACCAGCCCGGCAGCCATCCGCATCCCTTCCTGCGCACGCGCGATCCACTGTTTCCGAGCGCGCTCGGCGTGCGCCCGACAACGACCGAGCACACCGGCGACGTCACGACCTTCAAGATCGAGCGCCAGGATGAAGGCGACGCAGGCCAGACCACCAACGCCACGCCGCCACCCGTGACGGGCACGCAGCCGGCCAGCCAGTTGGTGATGGATATCCAGACGGAACTTGTGCGCAAGGGGCTCTACAACGGCGCGCCCGACGGCGTCATAGGCCCACGCACCAGCGCCGCCATCTTGTTCTTCGAGGAAACCGTCGGCATGCCGCAGAAGGGCGATGCGACGCCCGACGTGCTTGCCGCGCTGAAGACCGGATCCGTGGGCGCCTCCAGGATCCCGATCGAGAAACCGCGCGAGAATATCACGCCCGCCGCCTTGGCAGAGGATCCCGTCGCCGCGGCCATTCGCAGCGCCGAAAAAAGCGTCAAGACGGCGCCGACCCCTGCAAAGCCCGCGCCGTCGGGAGCGCTCGCAAACGTCGATCTCGTTCTGAGCATCCAGAAGGGGCTCAGCAACATGGCCTACACCAATGTCGGTGTCGATGGCGTTGCCGGCGACCAGACCCGCGCGGCGATCCGCCATTTCCAGAAGCACTACAGCCTTCACGAAGACGGCGAGCCCAGCGAGGCCGTGTTGAAGAAGCTGAAGGAAATCGGCGCGCTCTGAGGCGGGTGCAGCGCGCATTGTCGTTGCTGACAGGTCGCGCTATACCGCGATCATGAGATTGCGCACCGATATCTATGTTTCAGCTCTTTTGCGCCGCGTCTTCGCCAACGGCGATTTTGCGGCAATCGAAAGGAAGGGCGCGGAAGAGGCCGGCGCGGTCTTCATCCGCCAGCAGTTTCGCGATGGACTGCAGACCCTTTACGGACCGGCCCCGCAGAGCTTCTTCGATGAGGAGAGTAGCGGAGACAGACTATTTGAGGTCCGCTTGATGCGGCAGGATGCCGACAGCGTCAACGATATGCTGGGACGCGAGCGCAAGTTCGATCCTGATCTGTGGATCGTCGAGCTGGAAGCCGAGGATGTCACGAATATCGTGCCCATGGCCGATCAGCGTCAAAACCCCTTGGGGTGACAGTCAGCGCGCGCGACCGACGACGCGTATGTCGCGGGCAGGCGGGACCTGACGCACGGGACGGCTGGGCGTCTCGCTCGGCGGTGCTGCCGCCTCGGGGTGGTGGGTGTAGCTGTCGGCGCGGCGCCATGCCTCGACACGGGCATTGCATTCCTCGGCATCCAGCGCATCCAGCACCATCCAGGCGCGCGTGACACTGTGCTGTGGCTCCGCCAGATGCGGATAGAGCTTTTCGAGCACGAGGACGGAATCGCGAAAATCCATGCCGACACTGACCAGCGTGGTCGCAAGCTGCTGGCCGGACATGTCGAGCATGATGCGCTCGGCGAGCCACCGGCTTGCCGAAAGCGAGTCGGCTAGGGCCGACGCAAACAGCAATGCCTCTCTGTTGCGCGCGAAGCGGACGAGCAGCGCGGCCTGGATCGGCGAGATTGTCCTCAGTCCGAGTCGGTCGTTGTCGTCTCTTGCGAGGTGACGCGCCAGACCTTTGATCCTGTCGCGCATTTCCTCTTCACTGTGCCGTTTCGCATCTTCGTCGTCGTTGGAAGCCGGCGCAAGCGACGGGGTGGGGATGGCGACCTCTTCCACGACGGCTTCCGGCGCAACGCTCCGGGGCGCCGCCTGGCGCAATCCGACCAGGGCATCAATCACACGCGGCGACAGGGAATCGCGGCTGACGATCGCCTTCATGTGGGCGCTGCCTTGCGTCCGCGCGATCGTGATCAAGGTCTCGTCGTCAATGGCAGGGGAGGCCGTGAGAAAGGGAGCCGCAATCTCGATCGGCTGGCTGCCAACGAACAGGGCGACGGCCTGCGGAATCTGGGGGCATTGGGAAAGAGCGGCCACCGCCTGCCGTTTGGCGTCGTTCGTCGATGCCTGGAAAAGTGGCGTGAACAATTCGGCGAACTGGCGAAGCTCCGACCGCGTTGGCGGCTGCAATCCCTCGAAGCTGCTGACGGTCGCCATGAGAACCACGTCCTTCTTCCGACTCGCGGATGGGGCCTCTAGGTCTCGGAACCGGTCACGCACAAGAACACACCCTGAAATACGCACAAAGGGATGCCGCAGGACTGGACGCGTTGAAGAGACGCCCTCTACCTCATACGGTTTATGAACAAATCCTACACTGGCAGGGTTAATGCTTGCTGAAGATTTCGGGGGAACTGTCTCGAATCCAAGCACAATCATCCGCCGGCGGCCAAGCCGCTCGCACCTGGGCGAAACGAGGGAAGGTATCGGCGGCTAGACGCCCTTGCGGCCGCGCAGTGCGATCAGCAACCTGTTGCTGTCCGTGTGGCCGGATTGATAGAGGTCCAGCGCCATCGAGGCGGCGCACTGGGCTTCCGAGCTCTTGATGTCGATCCGGTTCTCCACGCACCACGCGTCGAGTGTGTCGCGGAGCACGTCGAGGTCCTCAGGGGAGAATGTAGATCCGATCATCAAAGACATTGTCGGCCACCGCGCTCAGCATGAAGAAAACATAGCCAAAGTCTCGTTCGGTCGCTGCCTTGAGCTGCAACCGTGGAGGTGACCTTACGCGCATTGTGGAGAACTGCAATTAGTATTTTCATGTTGCAAAAATACAACTATCCCACGATTGCGCCCTTCACGTGGCGCTCGGACCGTAACTATATGATTTAATGCTAAAATTTATGATGCTTTCCGACGATCAATCTTTCTGCCGAAGCTTGAAACCAAAAAGCGGTCCCGCGCGTTTAGAGGGGGAGCCAGATGCGTCCTGCGTCGGGTCAAAAATTAGTAATCTGTTAACTGTCATATGTCTCAATTCGGCCAGGACCAACGTGATCGCTGCTTCGATCAGGTGTCCAGGTCACGGTATTCGAACAGATGCCGTGGGAAGGCGCGGATGCCCCGAGAGCCGAGGTCGGCTCGAAGGACGCGCTGGCTCGCAGGGGGCGGGCAGGGTGAAATTCGCAGTTCATCCGTCTCAGGCAATGCGTGGAGACGAGAATGGCAATAGTGGTAGCATTGGCTGACCGTCTATCCAGGACGCAAAGCCGCAAGGACAGGAAACCGGTCGAGGCGCAAATCCTGCTTTTCACAGGCGTTCGGTACGAGCGTCTGAGCGAAGGGCCGAAGCGCACGACAGGTCGTCGGCCGTCACGGCTGAAGAAGTAGGCTGCGTCTAGTTGGACGCGCCGGTGAATTCGTCGCAGCCAGCTTCCGATAGGAAGTTGTTGGCCGCCGCGTCGAAGCTGGGCTGCGGCGCCAGCGTCCTCAGGACCGCGTAGCCTTCGGTCCTTGTCGTCTCGACCAGAATGGTCTTCTGCAGTTCCGGCGGCAGCGCCTTGCGAAGCTCCGTCAGCTGGATCGGTGAGCCGATCAGGATATCCAGAGCCCCGCCAACCGATGTCCGGTCGTTCATGCTGAAAACTTCGTTCGATGCTTCATCGTAGAGCGCGATGGACCAGAACGGCACGTTGCCCTTGGCGGTGAAGCGCACCGGATCATCCTCGATGCTAAACGAGCAGACCGCCGTTCGCACATAGGGATCGTCGTTGGACAGACCGGCGGTATCGTCCGTCTGTCCAAGCAGATAGAACTTGTCGATATCGCCTTCCGCCAGGATCCGCGTGGCGGCATCCTTGCCGGTAAAATGCGGTAGGGACAGGATGATGACGAGATGCAGAAGTGCCGCTCCGAACAGCCCTGCGAGCAGACCGAACAGCATTCTAAGCATTGCCGCACCCAGTCTTTTCAAGCTTCGGCATGGCAAGGTCGATCACGCCTGAGCTGCCGGCGGTCGGCGTGTCGAACAGGGTGAGCACGAGCTGGAAGGTGCCGGCGGCGGGCACCGCCAGCCAGTTGCCAGGACGCGCCTGGGCGGAGATGTCGATCGAAAATCCGCTGTCGGCCTGACGCAGGACCGTCCACGAGTTCATCGCGCCGGGAAGGCCAGTCTGCAGCGAAGCGGGATTGCCGCCATTGTCCGCCGTGAAGAGCGTCCAGATGCGGGCCGGCGGTGTCTGGCCCCTGAGCCTGTAGCGACATGCCGCGTCCAGCCGGTTGCCCTGGTCGTCCACCTTGGCGGTGAACATCAGGCCCTCGGCGCTGCCATAGAGCAGTCGCCCGGCACGCGCCCTGTGCGACTTGGCGTAGGGGTCGGCATCTTCCGTCTGCAGTTCGGGAAAGGCTTCCCAGGCGCCGAGCTTGATGGCACCGAAGCCCGAGGTCGCATCCAGCGCGTACAGCGAAATAAGGATGCCGCCACCGAAGGCAATAATCAGGGTCATCGCTATGAAAAGAGGAAAACGAAACACCGGGCGCCCTTGAGAGACAAATCAGTTGAAAGGCGTATCACTGATTCTGATAAGGCGGAATGCTTGTGGCGGAAAACGCAGGTTTTACCACGTCATTCCGCACTCGCCACCTTCTGCGCCTCGAGTGGTGGCGCCGCCTTCAGCTTCTCGCCGATGCCCTTGAGAAGGCGGGTCGACTCGACCGACAGCATGCGCGGCCGCACGAGCGGCGGAGGGCTGCCCTCCGGCGGCTTGGCAGCGGCGACGACTTTGGCCTTCTTGTCCGGCGCAGGCGTCGGCACGCCGGGGATCGCGCGCAGGGTAATCCCCTGGTGCGCATAGTCCATCGCGCGCTTGAAGGTCATGGCCGGCAGCGAGCCGCCGGTCATCTTGTTGGTCGAGGTGTAGTCGTCATTCCCGAACCAGACCGCGGTGGTGTAGTTGCCGGTAAAGCCGATGAACCAGGCATCACGATAGGCCTGGGTGGTGCCTGTCTTGCCCGCGGTGAGAATGCCGTTGTCGAGCGCCGCCTTGCGGGCTGTGCCGACATAAGGCACCCGCGACAGCATCTGGTTCATATAGGCATCGGCCTGTTCCGACAGAACGCGCTTGGCCGGCGGCTCGTCGCGGTCGAAATCGTAGAGCACGTCGCCGCCGTAATCGAGGATCTGCGTTATGCCATGGCGGCGGGACTGGTAGCCGCCGGCCGGAAACGTGGCATAGGCCGTCGCCTGGTCGAGAACCGTCACTTCGGAGGTGCCGATCGGGATCGTCACGTCGTCGCGGATCGGCGTTTCGACGCCAAGATTCTTGGCCATCGCCCGGATCGGCGCGATGCCGAACTTCTCCTTGGCTAGGCGTACGGGAATGGTGTTGATCGACTGCGCGATCGCGGTCGCCAGCGTCACCCGCCCGGCATAGCGGTTTTCGTAGTTGTGCGGGCTCCAGTTGCCCCAGTAGATCGGGGCGTCGACGACGATGCTGTCGGGCGTCATGCCGCTCTCCATGGCCACCGAGTAGGTGTAGACCTTGAAGGACGATCCAGGCTGGCGCAGCGCCTTGGTGGCGCGATTGAACTGGCTTTCGCCATAGTCGCGTCCGCCGACCATGGCGCGCACGGCCCCGCCGTTCTCGATCATCACCATCGCGCCCTGCTTGGCGTGGTAGCTATCGCCATATTCGCGCAGCGACGTTTCCACCGAATCCTCGGCGGCGTTCTGCAGGCCCATGTCGATCGTGGTGCGCACGATGAGCGAGTGCTGGTGGAAGCGCGACGAAAGCCGCATGACTTCGTCGAAGGCCCAATCGAGGAAGAAGTCGGGCGACTCGACCTCATTGCGGTCGACGACGGTTGCGGGGTTACGGCGGGCGGCGATCACCTGGCCTTCCGTCATCAGGCCGCTCTGGACGAGATTGGTCAGCACTTCGTTAGCACGGCCGCGCGCGGCGGGCAGGTTGACGTGCGGTGCGTATTTCGCCGGCGCCTTGAACAGGCCGGCAAGCATGGCCGATTCCGCCAGGTTCACATCGGTGATGCTCTTGCCGAAATAGAACTGCGCTGCTGCTGCCGCGCCGAACGTGCCGCCACCCATGTAGGCGCGGTCGAGATAGGTCGACAGGATTTCCTTCTTCGACAGGTTGGCCTCAAGCCAGAGTGCCAGGAAGGCTTCGGTGATCTTGCGGTCGATCGAGCGTTCGTTCGACAGGAACAGGTTCTTGGCGAGCTGCTGCGTCAGCGTGGAACCGCCCTGGACGACGCCGCCGGCCTGGGCGTTGGTGACGATCGCGCGGAAGAGTCCGATGACATCGATGCCGAAGTGATCGAAGAAGCGCCGGTCTTCCGTTGCCAGCACCGACTTGATCAGGCTGTCCGGCAGCTCGTCGATCGGCACCGAGTTCTGGTGGATGACGCCGCGATGGCCGACAATGTTGCCGTAGCGGTCGAGGAAGGTCACGGCATAGTCGCCGCGATTGCGCCAATCTTCCTTGGTAGCCTCAAACGCTGGCTGGGCGAGCGCGAGCATCAGAACGGCGCCGACGGAACCCCATGTGAGACCTTCGCCGGCCAGTTCGAAAACCACGCGCTTCCAACCGCGCACACGGAAGCGGCGGAAGAAGATCGTGATGTCTTCCCAGATCTCGGCGGAGCGAAAACCGGCATTCCAGATGGTCGAATCGATCCACGAATCGATCTTCAGCAGGATGTGCCGTTTCTTTGCCGGTCGTTTTTCTGGATTGTCCGGATCCGTCACGTCTTATATTCCCGCCCGATCAGTCGCTTCGACGTCGGGTGAACCTGACGCCGGACTATGGCAAATCTGCCGACAGTGTCCGGACTAGCCGGACCATGGTGAATCATTGGTTGATTTGCCTGACAAGAACAAGAGAAATGGAAAGCTCTCACGCGATTTTGCGGGGGCTGTTGCAAGAACGGAATGATGGAACAAGCACCCTTCTGGAAGCAAAAGACGCTTGCCGAGATGACCAACGCCGAATGGGAAAGCCTGTGCGACGGCTGTGGCCTCTGTTGTCTCAACAAGCTCGAGGACTGGGATAGCGGCGACATCTATTTCACCTCGATCCGCTGCAAGCTCATGGACGGCGAAAGCTGTCGCTGTTCGAGCTACGAGAACCGCTGGGATTTCGTACCGGACTGCGTGCAGCTGACCAAACAGAATGTCGACGACATTCCCTGGCTGCCGCCAACCTGCGGCTATCGGCTGATCAATGAGGGGCGTGATCTCTACTGGTGGCATCCGCTGGTGTCGGGCGATCCCGAGACCGTGCACGCCGCCGGCATTTCGGCACGCGGACGGACGATCAGCGAAACGGAAGTCGATGTCGACGACTTCGAGGATCACGTCGTTGACTGGCCGTTGACGGTCGGGGACGAAGCACGGGCGCAGGAGCCGGAGACGGCCAAGTGATGCCGGGCTAGGCGACTGTCTGGAGGAACTGGCCGAGCTCGCCACGCACATAGTCTTCGACTGAGCCTTGAGGCTCGAAACCCCACCAGAGCAGGCAGCCCTGCCACTGCGACAGCATCAGCCGTCCGAGCGGCGCTTTGCCTTTGGCGCCGAGGCATCGATCAAGCGCGGCCGCCAGTGTGTTCCCCCAGGCCGCGCCGCGAGCCCGCAAGGCCGGGTCGCGCAGGTCCTCCCTGAGCACGAGCAGACCCTCCGCATAGGACGCGGCATCCTCGCCGTAGTCCTTGGAAAGTCCTGTCAGCAGGTCGATGGCGCCTTCGGGCGTTTCGGGAACGGAGTGGATCAGCCGGGCCGTTTCCATGTCCAACCGGTCCCAGGCGCGCAGCAGGCAGGCCCGCAGCATCGCCGCCTTGGTAGCGAAGCGCTGTACCAGCGTCGAGCCGGAAAGGCCGCTGATCTTCGCCACCGCACCGAAGCTCGCCGCATCGGGCCCTTCCGCGTGCACAAGCCCGAGAACCATGTCCAGAAGCTGTTCGTCCGAAAGCGTGCGGGGGCGCGGCATGAAGTTTCCTCTTGCGTTTGCGATGAATATGAACGAACGTTCGTTTATATTCAAGCGGAATGGTGAAGCCCATTGAATGGGTTCCAGCGTGGAGGACAAGCACATGACCGCATCGCTTTCAGGAAAGATCGCCCTCGTGGCCGGCGGCACGCGCGGTGCCGGTCGCGGCATCGCCGTGGAACTCGGAGCCGCGGGCGCGACGGTCTACGTCACCGGCCGCACGACGCGGGCAACGCAGTCGGAATATGGCCGTCCGGAGACGATCGAGGAGACGGCGGAGATGGTAACGGCCGCCGGCGGCGAGGGGATTGCCGTCCGCGTCGATCATACCGTGCCTGAAGAGGTTGAGGCGCTGGTGGCCCGCATTCGCCGGCAACAGGGCCGTCTCGATATCCTTGTCAACGATATCTGGGGTGGTGAACACCTCACCGAATGGAACAAGCCGGTCTGGGAGCATTCGCTGGACAAGGGGCTGCACATGCTGCGGCTGGCGATCGACACGCATCTGATCACCGCGCATTTCGCCCTGGCGCTGATGATCGAACACCCCGGCGGACTGCTGGTAGAACTGACCGACGGCACCGCCGAATACAACGCTACCCACTATCGCCTTTGCCCCTATTACGACCTCGTGAAAACGGGTGTGATCCGCATGGCTTGGGCGCACGCCAAGGATCTGGCATCGCATGGCGCGACCTCGATTGCATTGACGCCGGGCTGGATGCGCTCGGAAATCATGCTCGACATTTTCGGGGTCACCGAGGAGAGCTGGCACGATGCGACCGCGACGCAGCCGCATTTCGTCATCTCCGAGACGCCGCGCTTCACCGGCCGGGCGGTGGCAGCCCTTGCCGCCGATCCCGAACGCGCCCGCTGGAACGGACAATCGCTGTCGAGCGGCGGCCTCGCAAAGGTCTATGCTTTTAACGACGTCGACGGCTCTCGGCCGGACTGCTGGCGCTACATGGACGAGGTGATGGAGGCGGGCAAACCCGCCGATGCCAGCGGCTACCGTTGAATCAGATTAGCTGGATGGGATGATAACGAACTGTCTTTGCAGCGTTTTCGGCGCTGCATTTTGCCACGACTTACGCACCAGACCCTGCACCAGTTCGTCGCTCGCCTTGCCGTAAAAGAGCCGGGTCGAACCCCGCTGCCCCCAGCCGCCTGGAACAGCAGCCGTATCATCGGGCGCCACGGCCAGTGTCATGTGCTGCTGGTCGGGCGTCAGGCGGACGACACAATAGTCCTGCTCCGGCATCGTCAGGAATATCTTGCTGCGCACGCGGAAATCACGCGTGCCATGATGCGCACTCTCGACTGCCTCCGGCAGGCTGAGCGCAAAGGAAATGAGCTCTTCCTGGTTCATGGCGGAGAAATTAGCATATGCTGATGGTCGGAGGCCAATCAGAAAAACTCAAGCAGCACCTTATTGAGGAAAATTGTCATTGATAGGAAAATAATCCTTGACGGCGTGACGGTGGTTTGATAGGGTTATGGCATAGTCGGAAAGTTGCGGGTGCAACGGTGGTGCGCCGAGGTGAGCACGGGTTCGGCCCAACTTGTTTTGACGGGCAGGACCAAAGCACCACGAGGCCCTCACAAGCGAAGAATTCCTTATTGTTTGGCTGTTGCGCCCTGCGCTGTGGGCGGTCCGAGGAGCGAATGCGAGAAGGCGGATACGTTCTCGCCCTCCAGAAAATAATCGCGACGTTCTCTCGTCAGGACCGAGAGGATCGAGTGGGCCGTTCCATGCCAGTTGGCGATGAGATCATGTGATTCAAAGACGATGAGGGGAGTTTGATCGACCCAATCGGTATTGCTCCGAAAGAGACTGACTTCGCTTCCCTCGATGTCGATCTTCACAATGAATGGCTTCCCGTCAGGAACAGAGGAGATGAGGCTGGGTATAGTTTGCGCTTCGATCTCTCCGGATGCGCTTTCGACGGTTTGCCAAGCCCAGGAGCCGTATCCCGGGTCGTGCAGTGCAATGCGCCCCTGTCGATCGGATATGGCGGCATTGATCGGCCGAATGTTCGGCCGATTCTCGGCATTCCGGCACAGCACGGCGTAATTGTCGGGTTCCGGTTCTACCGCAATGATGATCGCACGTGGAAACAACTGGGAATACCAGATCGAAGCCAATCCGGAGTTTGCGCCGCAGTCGACGATGACAGGCGTTCCTCCTTCTTCGATGATGCTCTGATAGTGACGGTTTAGAGCCTCGGCGTGTGCGCTGCTTTCGATGAAATATTCCTTGTCCATAAAGACTTGAATGAGAATTTCCCAATCAGTTGACCTGAGGCGCAGGAAGATATCGCCATCAACGTCAGGTATCCGGATCTTTCTGATCTCGGCAATTTCGCGCGTGGTCTGACGGGTGAAGTAGACAGAGAGAGCAGCCTGAAAGCCAAAATGTTTTATCAAAGTGTTTAGCGTTTGAACGTGCCACAGCATCAACGAGACCTGCTTTTGCTGATTAAAGTATTGAATGTACGCATGGATGAAATAGCGAAGGCGGGATTGGGCAAAGATAGCTTATAGCGGTATTCGGCACAGCGCTCGGCCTGATCGAGGCCGAAGTGCAAACGTTATGCCCGCTTCCTGCCTTATGTCGCAGTTCCCTCGTTCACGGGCGTTCGCCTCCGAGCGAATGAAAGTCTTTCCGATTGCATCGCCACGATCTTGTTGGGTGCTTCCTCGCGGTTAGCGCGGTTTGCCCTTGATAGATCTCGCGGCCAAAGAGGTTTCAACGATGGAAGTCGAGAGTTTCGTGCCCGAGCTTTGTGGCTTGTGGCCGCAGACGCGCGCCTATGGCTGTGGCGACGTGGGCGTATCGGGCCGGGCGGATATCCAGGCCGTCGTCGAGGAATATTTTCTTGAGACGAAATCCGGTGCGAGTGCCGCGCCGGAAGATTTGCGGGTGCTTCTCAACGAAATGACCGCGGAGATGCGCGAGCAGTTCGCGGCCTTCCGCGAGCTGCGCAGATCGGCCGAGGCTGCGGCATCGGCAAGCGGCGATGAGGCGGCGGCCAAGCTTGCCCGCGCCGACCTCAAGGCCGCAACCGATGCCATGTCGCTCATCGTGCGCACGCTGGAGAAAATCGACCAGCTTCAACGGCAGTTCGCCCGGGATCGGGAGCTGGCGATCGAGGAAAACGAGACGGCGATGGGGCTGGACGATGCGAAGACGAGCTTTCTCCGACGCATCGAAGAGCGGGCAACAGCCCGCGCCTGGCAACTCTTTGCAGACTGGCAGCGCAACGGCCCTCCGGCAACCGACGAAGACGAGGCCGTCAGGGCAACCCGTGAAGCCGAACCGGGCTGAGCGCCTGGCCGCCCATGCCGACGAGCGGCGAGCGGCAAGGTTGCTGGCGCGGCACGAACAGAGGATGGCAGGCATCGTGGCGCAACATTCGCAGGTGCGGCAGGCGATGGCGGCGATCACCGCAACCACCGACGCGCTCCTTAAAGGGGCCGCTCAGCCGCCGTCCGCACCGCAACAGCAGGAAGAGCCGGTCGTCTCGCGCGATGCGGCGGCTTCACCCGAGATATTGGCCGAACGACACGATCTCTGGAAAACCCTGGCGGGTCTCTGGGAGTTCAACGCCCGTCCGGAGCAGCTACCGCCGTCAGGCGACTGGCGGATATGGTTGATCCTGGGCGGGCGCGGTTGCGGCAAGACGCGGGCCGGTGCGGAATGGGTGCATGCCATCGCCAGCGCCGGGCGGCGATCCGATCTGCGGATCGCCCTGATTGCCGAAACGCTTGGCGACGCTCGCGAGGTGATGATCGACGGCATTTCGGGTATCTGTCGCATCGCGCGGCGTTGCCGGCCCGAGTTCGAGATCTCGCGCCGTAGGCTCGTCTGGCCGAATGGTGCCGTCGCCCAGATCTTCTCATCCGAGGATCCGGAAAGCCTGCGCGGTCCGCAGTTTCATTTCGCCTGGTGCGATGAGGTGGCGAAGTGGAAGCATGGGCAGGAGACGTGGGACATGCTGCAGTTCGGCTTGCGCCTCGGCAGCCATCCGCGCCAACTGGTGACGACGACGCCGCGCCCGGCGCCGTTGCTGAAGGCATTGATTGCTGACACGGGTACAAGCCTGACGCGGATGAGCACGCTTGCCAACGCGGCCAATCTGGCGCCCGGTTTCATCGACGCGCTGGCCCACCGCTACGGCGGCACGCGGCTTGGGCGTCAGGAGCTCGACGGGGAACTGATCGAGGATCGCGACGATGCGCTGTGGCGGCGTGAGATGATCGAGGCGGCCACGATCCGCGTGACCGGCGAGATCAGACGGATCGTCGTCGCCGTCGATCCGCCGGCGGCGGCCGGTGCGCATTCCTGCTGCGGCATTGTCGTCGCGGGGGTGGAGGCGTCAGGCCGCGCCGTGATCCTGGCGGACTGCTCGATCGAGGGGGCGAGCCCTGCCGGTTGGGCGAGCGCCGTGGTGCGCGCCTACCGACGCTTTTCGGCGGACCGGGTGGTTGCCGAAATCAACCAGGGTGGGGACATGGTGGCATCGATGCTGAAGAGCATCGACGAAAGCCTGCCGGTCTCGACCGTGCGCGCGACGCGCGGTAAGTATCTCAGGGCCGAGCCGGTCGCGGTACTCTACGAGCAGGGGCGGGTCGCCCATGCTGGTCGTTTCGTCGCGCTGGAAGACCAGATGTGCGACTTCGGTCCCGATGGCCTCTCCTCCGGCCGCTCGCCAGACCGGCTGGACGCTCTGGTCTGGGCGCTGACGGCGCTGATGCTGGAGGGAAACGGAGAACCGCGGGTGAGGGGTGTGTGACGCGACGATCTATCGCTGCGGTTGTTGGGACACGGGGCGGGGTGCCTCGCGCTCAGGGCGCACCTGACGCCACTCGTTTTCGAGCTGGTCGATCACGTGCTGGGGAATGGTCGGCTGGTTGCTGTTGGCAGGCTGCTGCATACTCTCCTCCGGCGGCCAGTTTTAACGCTGAGTTAATCACTGGCATGCCCCAAATGATCTGTAAATCAGGGGCTTAAACACTTTAAACGATTGAATTTAATTTAATCGATTAAGACGGATAATGACGTTGAAGTTTTTCGAGGTGAACAACATGGTTATCCACATCGACCGGCCATTTTTCTTCGACACCGTGCGTGCTGCCCTTTTCAAGGGAGCGCTTAATCAGCCTCAGGTGGAGGGAATGACGGCGATTCTTGATTTCTGGGAAAGCCGGATGGCTGCGGCCGATCGGCGCTGGCTCGCCTATATCATGGCGACGGCCTTTCATGAGACGGCCTATACCATGCAGCCGGTGCGTGAGACGCTGGCGGCGAGCGATGCCCGCGCCATCGAAATTCTCGAAAACGCCTATGTGTCAGGCAAGCTCTCCTGGGTGAAGACCCCTTACTGGCGGCCGGACGAGGACGGCAAGAGCTGGCTCGGCCGCGGCCTGGTGCAGCTCACGCACAAGCGGAATTACGAAGCGATGAGCAAGCTTACGGGCATCGATCTCGTCGCCGAGCCGGACCGCGCGATGGAGATGGACGCCGCGGTCTCGATCCTGATCGAGGGCATGGTGCAGGGCAGCTTTGCCAACCACAAGCTCGCCGACCACCTGAACGAGACGACAGACGACTGGATCAACGCCCGCCGCATCGTCAACGGCACCGATCGGGCAGAGAAGCTCGCCGGCTATGGCAAGACCTTCATGGCAGCGATCCGCGACGAGGCGCCCGAGGGGTGGTTCGCGCGGTTGAAGGCCTGGCTCGCGCGTGGTATCGCCCGCATATTCGGCTAGAGAGTTTCGCAGGAGTTCCTCGTGATCCGCCATATCGTCTTCTTCACGGCGCCGGCCGAAAATCTCGAAAAGGTCCGTGCCGGACTGTCGATCCTGACAGCCATCCCGCATGCCCGCCTGCTGGAGATCGGTACCAACGTGAAGACCGACCAGCTTGGCACCGAGGTCGACCTCATCGTCTACGGCGAATTCGACGATGAGGCGGCACTTGCCGCCTACAAGGCGCACCCGGACTACCAGCGTTCGATCGATCTTGTGCGTCCGATCCGCGAAATGCGCATGGCCGCGGACTATGAAACCGATGCGGCGGTCAAGCAGCCGCTGGGGTAGGCCGCGCTCACCGGACCATGAAGCCGATGACGGCTGCGTTGACGAGATCGATGAAGAAGGCGGAGACCAGCGGCAGGATAATGAATGCCGTTGGCGCCGGACCATGGGCCTTGGTGACCGCCGTCATGTTGGCGATCGCCGTCGGCGTTGCACCAAGGCTGATGCCACTGAAGCCGGCCGATAGCACGGCCGCCTGATAGTCTCGACCCATCGCCGGAAACACGATGAAGATCATGTAGAGCACCGCTGCAATCGTCTGGATGCCGAGAACGATGACCAGTGCCGTGCCGAGGCCGCCGAGCGTCCACAGCTGCATGCTCATCAGTGACATCGCCAGAAACACATTCAGCGAGAGGTCGGAGATCAATGCCAGTGAACGTGACCGAGATGGCCAGAACATCCGCGGCAGTACGCGCGGAATCGTGTTGGTCAGGACGATCGCGACCAGAAGGCAGACCACGAAAAGCGGCAGCTTGACGCCGGTTTCCTCGACCACCTCTTCGAGCGCGTAGCCGACCAGGATAGCGACGTTGAGGATCAGTACCGTGCGCAGCAGGTTGACGTAGTTGATGCTGCTGTCTTCCTCGGAGGTTGGCGCATCCGGAAGGCCGATGATGGGTGCTTCCGCCATCTGACCGCTGAGCTGGTAGCGATTGATGAGAAGGCGCGCGACGGGACCGCCGACGATGCTGGCGATCACGAGGCCGAGTGTTGCCGATGCAATGCCGATCTCGAGCGCATTGTTCAATCCGAAGCGGCTGGCGATCAGCGGCGCCCAGGCAATGGTCGTGCCGTGGCCGCCAATGAGTGAAATGGAGCCGAGAAGCGGTCCCATCCCATCAGGCAGGTTGAGCATCCTGACGGCGCCGACGGCGATGAGATTCTGGATGAGGACGAAGCACACCGTCAGCGCGAGCAGGATCACCAGCGGCTTGCCGCCGGCGGCCAAGTCCGCGACGCGCGCGTTCAGGCCGATGCCGGTGAAGAAATAGAGCAGCAGCATGTCGCGCGCATCGAGATCGAAGATCACCTGCGTGCCGAGAAAGTAGAAGGCGGACAGCGTCAGCAGCGCCGCAACGAGGCCGCCGGAGACCGCGTCGGGAATATTCCAGCGCTTGAGCGGCTTGATGACGTTGTTGATGCCGGTGCCCAGGAAGAACACCACGATGGCGATCGTGAAGGTGAGAAGTCCCGGCGTCTCGATCGTCGTCATCGATGCTGTCCCTCTGATACGCGCTGTCGGGGGAGTGTATTCGCTGCGGCCGGTGAAAGGAATGAACGGCGCGTATGCTGATACGTTTCACGCCTGCCATCAAGTTGCGCTTATGACGTAAACAATGGGTAAACATGCAACGTTGAGGCGAATATTCGCATGACAGCATCGCCGCGCGGGAGGTGGATGGCGCCTCACAGCGGGGCAAGCCTCGCGCACCGAGCCAAACCTGAGGACGGAAAATCATGAAACTCCGATCATTGCTGCCGTGGGCCTCCACGGCGGAGCGCAATCCCGCGACCGAGAAAAAGGCTGCCTCCGGCTTCATGTCTCTGGCCGTCGATGGCCGGGCAAGCTGGACGGGCCGTTCCTATGCCGCGCTGTCTCGCGAGGGGTTCATGCGCAATCCCGTGGCGCACCGCTGCGTCAGGCTGGTGTCGGAGGCGACGGCGTCGGTGCCGATGCTGCTCTACGACGGCGATCGCGAGCGGCCGGATCATCCGCTGCTGGCGCTTTTGAGGCAGCCGAACGGCCGCATGAGCGGGCCCGATTTCTTCGAGGCGCTCTACGGTCATCTTCTGCTGTCTGGCAACGCCTATGTCGAGCCGCTCGATGTCGCCGGGCAATTGCGCGAACTGCACCTGCTCAGGCCCGACCGCATCAACGTCGTCGAGGGGCGGGACGGCTGGCCCGATGCCTACGACTATCGCGTCAGCGGCGTGCTCCGCCGGTTTCCGGTGGAGACGGCAGGGCTTGGTCTGCTGCCCCTGAAACTCTTTCATCCGCTCGACGATCACCTCGGCTTCCCGCCACTGGCCGCGGCACAGGTGGCGCTCGATCTCTCCAACGCGGCGGCGACCTGGAACAAGGCGCTGCTCGACAATTCGGCGCGCCCCTCCGGCGCGCTGGTCTACCAGCCCAAGGAGGGCGGCAATCTTTCGCCGGACCAGTACGAGCGGCTGAAGCAGGAGTTGGACGAGGGCTATTCCGGCCCGATGCGTGCGGGCAGGCCGCTGCTGCTCGAAGGCGGTCTCGATTGGAAATCGATGGGGCTCTCGCCGAAGGACATGGATTTCGTCGAGGCGCGCAATGGTGCCGCCCGCGACATCGCGCTAGCCTTCGGCGTTCCGCCCATGCTGCTCGGCATTCCCGGCGACAACACCTATGCCAACTACCAGGAGGCAAACCGCGCCTTCTATCGCCTGACGGTGCTGCCGATGCTGACCCGAACGGCAGCCTCTCTGTCCGCGTGGCTGGCGGGCACCTACGGCGACGGCCTGCGGCTGGAACCCGACCTCGACAAGGTGGCGGGTCTTGCGGCCGAGCGCGACCAGCTGTGGACGCGGCTGGGCGCGGCGGCGTTTCTCACCGACGAGGAGAAGCGGCAGGCGGTGGGGTATTGAGATCTCGATAAATCGTTTGCTCCGTAGGACGATCCGACGGTGTTGCCGCCGGATTCAACTCGCGAAGACGCCCGCTCAAGCGATTCAAAAGGCTGGAGGAAACCGGCATCCGACGTGGTCGGGTGCTGCATCCCTTTCTATCTGGAGAGTTTGACCATGACGGACCTTTCCAATGATGCCGGGCTCTGGGCAACCAGGGCGCTGGGCGCGTCGGCGGGCGCTGCTGTGTCGCTCGTCTATCTCCTGCCGAAGAGCCGGCGTGAGGCGGCGAGCCGGTTCTTCACCGGGCTTTCGTGCGGGCTCATCTTCGGTGGGCCGACCGGTATATGGATCGCCGAGCGATTGGATCTTGTCGATCGATTGTCGGTGTCCGAGGTGATGCTGTCGGGATCGGCGGCGTCTAGCCTTGTGCTTGGTGGGGGCTCGGCATTGTCGCGCGTATTGCGGGGCGATACGGCGCTCGCAACCGCTGACGCGCCGGCGAACACGTGACGGTCGATGAGGCCGCCAACGCCGCGCCCCTGAATCCGGTGGCGGCATAATCACACAACGAGGAGAGAATCATGACCGCAAGCCGCGCGCTGGCGCGATCACCCATGGGCGCGGATACGCGCAAGTTCGCCAATCTTGAGCTCCGTGGATTGGGGAGCGACGGCAGCTTTTCCGGCTATGCCAGTGTCTTCGGCGAAGTCGATCTCGGCAAGGATGCGATCGAACGCGGCGCCTTCAGAAAGTCGCTGACGGAGCGCGGAGCGGGCGGGGTGCGGATGCTTTTCCAGCACGACCCGTCCGAGCCGATCGGTGCCTGGAAGACGATCCGCGAGGACAGCCGCGGCCTCTACGTCGAGGGCGTGCTTGCCGAGGGCGTCAGCCGCGCTCGTGAGGTGCATCAGTTGCTGAAGAACGGCGCGCTCGATGGCTTGTCGATCGGTTTCCGAACGGTGCGGGCAAAGACCGACGCCAAGTCGGGCGTGCGCCGCATCCTCGAGGCCGATCTTTGGGAAATCTCCGTCGTGACCTTCCCGATGCTGCCCTCGGCCCGCGTGCAGAACATCAAGAATGCGCGGTGGTTCCGCGACAAGGAGACCGAGCTTGTCCGCGCCATGCGCCGGGCCGCCCGGATGATGCTGACTGAAACCTTCAGATAGGACGAACAGATGACCGACAAGCAGACCGCCGCAAAGACTGCACCCGAGATCAAGGCGGCGCCGGAAATGGCCGCCGCTTTCGATGAATTCATGGAGGCCTTCGAAGCCTTCAAGGAAACCAACGATGCCAGGCTCGGCGAGATCGAGCAGAAGCTGACCTCAGACGTCGTCACCCGCGACAAGATGGACCGCATCAATCGCGCCATCGATGAACAGAAGAAGGTGCTCGACCAACTGGCGCTGAAAAAGGCGCGGCCGCCGCTCGGCCGGTCCGCTACGATCGGCATCGAGCAGACGGAGCACAAGGCTGCCTTCGAACAATATATCCGCCGCGGCGACGAGGCCGGATTGCGCGAGATCGAGGCGAAGGCGATGTCGGCGGGGTCAGGCGCCGACGGTGGCTATCTCGTGCCGCCGGAAACGGATACCGAGATCGGCCGCCGACTCTCCGTTGTTTCACCGATCCGTTCGCTGGCAACGGTACGCCAGGTCTCCGGTTCAGTGCTTAAGAAGCCCTTCTCCATCGCTGGCATGGCCGCAGGCTGGGTCGCGGAAACGGCGGCCCGGCCACAGACTTCAAGTGCCCAATTGGCCGAGCTTTCCTTCCCGACCATGGAACTTTATGCCATGCCGGCGGCCACCCAGGCGCTGCTTGACGACGCCGCGGTCGATATCGAGGCCTGGATCTCGGGCGAGGTCGACACCGTCTTTGCCGAACAGGAAGGCACCGCCTTCGTGAATGGCGACGGCACCAACAAGCCGAAGGGCTTCCTCGCCTACACGGCGGTTGCCGACAGTGCCTGGAGCTGGGGCAATCTCGGCTACATCGCAACTGGTGCTGCCGGTGCCTTCAAGGCGTCCGCCGCATCCGACACGCTCATCGATACGATCTATTCGCTGAAGGCCGGTCATCGCCAGAACGCCAACTTCGTGATGAACCGCAAGACCCAGGCCGAGGTGCGCAAACTGAAGGACGGCGACGGTCGCTATCTCTGGCAGCCGCCGGCAACGGCGGGCGAGGCGGCCTCGCTGGTCGGCTTCCCTGTCGTTGAGGCCGAGGACATGCCCGATATCGCGGCCAATGCGCTTTCGATCGCGTTCGGGGATTTCCGGGCCGGCTATCTCGTCGTTGATCGCACCGGGGTACGCGTGCTGCGCGATCCCTATTCCGCGAAGCCCTATGTCCTCTTCTACACCACCAAGCGCGTCGGCGGCGGAGTGCAGAATTTCGAGGCGATCAAGCTGGTGAAGTTCGCCGTAAGCTGATTGGTCGCCCCACGCGGCGCCCCGCGTCTTCCTCCCACCGGGGCGCCGTACCCTCTTTGCTTTCGATACAATCCGGGAACCGACATGACCTATGCATCTATCACTTCGCCCGCGGCGGAGGCGTTGACGCTCGCCGATGTCAAGGCGCATCTTCGGCTCGAAGACGGCAACGAAGACCCGCTGCTGGCCGCCCTGATCGCTACGGCCCGCGAGCACCTTGAACGCTCCACAGGGCTCTGCCTTATCACCCAGACATGGCGCCTCTATCTTGATTGAACGAAGCCGCTTG
>UEHQ01000054.1 GCA_900489925.1 Hyphomicrobiales bacterium
TTTTCAGGGGGCAGACCAGATTCAAGCGGGAGGGGCCCTTCACTTGGCATAGACTCCAAAAAGCGTGAGAGAAGGAGACCCCACGGTTCGCAGAGCCGTGAGGTCTGCGAACCGCGATTTCCTGAGCTAGCGTTGCGACCCTGCCGTAAACTGCCTGCCCGGCAAGTCGCTCGACCGCATCGCGGCCGACATCAGTTCTTCGCGGGTGCGCAGTCCGCTGTTAAAGAGCCGGGCGACGACGACGGTCAGCTTGCCGACCGAGGCAGGATCACCTGAAAGGTTCAGGTCATTGGCTATATTCCTGACCACACTGGCACATAGCCGCGCCTCGTCCTTTGAGGGAAATGATATCGTACTCATCATTCGTCTTGTTGTGCGGCCCGCCCTTTAGCCAGGGCGGGGCCGCGTCGATTGCCTTAGAAGTCCATGCCGGCGCCGGCGGGGACTGCCGGTGCGGCGTCCTTCCTGGGCTTTTCTGCGATCATGGCTTCGGTCGTCACCAGCAGGCCGGCAACGGAGGCCGCATCCTGAAGTGCGGTCCGGACGACCTTGGCGGGATCGATCACGCCCTGGGCGTAGAGATCGCCGTATTCCCCGCTTTGCGCGTTCCATCCGTAGGCGAAGTCGGTTTTTTCGCGTAGCTTGCCGACGACAATCGACCCCTCCGCGCCGGCGTTCTCGGCGATCTGGCGTACCGGGGATTCGATAGCGCGCCGCACGATGTCGACGCCGACGCGCTGGTCCTGGTTGGCCGTCTCAAGATTGTCGAGTGCGGTGACCGAACGCAACAGCGCAACACCGCCTCCTGGCAGAATGCCCTCCTCGACGGCGGCACGCGTGGCATGCAGAGCGTCGTCGACGCGATCCTTCTTCTCCTTGACCTCGACTTCCGTCGAGCCGCCGACACGGATGACGGCGACACCACCAGCAAGCTTTGCAAGGCGTTCCTGCAGCTTCTCGCGATCGTAGTCGGAGGTGGTCTCCTCGATCTGGGCTCGGATCTGGGCGACGCGGCCGTCGATCTCGGCCTTGGAGCCGACGCCATCGATGATCGTCGTGTTCTCCTTCTCGATCGCCACCTTCCTGGCGCGGCCAAGCATGTTCAGCGTCACGTTCTCGAGCTTGATGCCGAGGTCCTCGGAAATGACCGTGCCGCCCGTCAGGATGGCGATGTCTTCCAGCATGGCCTTGCGGCGATCGCCGAAGCCCGGAGCCTTGACGGCAGCAATCTTCAGGCCGCCACGCAGCTTGTTGACGACGAGCGTTGCAAGAGCTTCGCCTTCGACGTCTTCAGCGATGATGAGGAGCGGCTTGCCCGACTGCACCACGGCTTCTAGAACCGGAAGCATCGACTGGAGGTTGGACAGCTTCTTCTCGTGGATGAGGATGTAGGGGTCCTCGAACTCGACGCGCATCTTCTCGGCATTGGTGACGAAGTACGGGCTGAGATAGCCGCGGTCGAACTGCATGCCCTCGACGACTTCGAGTTCGGTTTCAGCGGTCTTGGCCTCCTCAACGGTGATGACGCCCTCGTTGCCGACCTTTTCCATCGCTTTGGCGAGATAGCGGCCGATCTCTTCGTCGCCATTGGCCGAAATGGTGCCGACCTGGGCGATCTCCGAGTTGCTGGTAATCTTGCGGGCGCGGGCCTTGAGTTCGTTGACGACAGCATCGACACCGAGGTCGATGCCACGCTTCAGGTCCATCGGGTTCATCCCCGATGCCACAGCCTTGGCGCCTTCCTTGACGATTGCCTGGGCAAGCACCGTCGCCGTCGTCGTGCCGTCGCCGGCCAGATCGTTGGTCTTTGATGCCACCTCGCGCAGCATCTGCGCTCCCATGTTCTCGAACTTGTCTTCCAGCTCGATTTCCTTGGCGACCGACACACCGTCCTTGGTGATACGCGGCGCACCAAAGGACTTGTCGATCACGACATTGCGTCCTTTCGGACCAAGCGTAACCTTCACGGCATTTGCAAGCACATCAACCCCACGCAACATGCGTTCCCGGGCGTCGCTATGAAACTTGACTTCTTTCGCAGCCATTTCCTTAACTCCTCAATAGGCAGCTATTGTTGACTGATCGTTGGTGATCGCGGCCTGTTCAGGCGGCCTTTTTCTGATCGATCCGGGCCTCGATGATGCCCATGACGTCGCTTTCCTTCATGATCAGCAGGTCTTCGCCGTTGATCCTGATCTCGGTCCCGGACCATTTGCCGAAAAGGATGCGATCGCCAGCCTTGACGTCGAGCGCCTGGATCTGGCCGGCATCGTTGCGCGCGCCGGGGCCGACGGCGATGACCTCGCCCTCCTGTGGCTTCTCCTTGGCAGTGTCTGGAATGATGATGCCGCCTTTGGTCTTTTCCTCAGATGCGACGCGGCGCACAAGAATGCGGTCATGAAGCGGTCGGAACGACATGTTTTCCTCCGTTGGACAAAAAAGATGACGTTGATCCCTGACCGGGCCCCATGGGATCCCGGCGGGTGCGAACCTCGATTGAGCGTTCGCGGCGAAAATTTATTTTTGCGATTTTTCGATTTCAAGAGGCGAGAAGAAAAAAATTGTCAGTCCGCTCGTTGCTCCGGTAACCGTTTGAAAAGTAGCAATAAAACAAATTTGACCTTGCTGATGTCCGCTGGCGGCCAAAAGTTTTCGCGCGCCCTCCAGCAGTCACGAGACGGAGATGGGACATCTCGTCCTATCGGGTCTCACAAACCCGTTCGACGGCTGGACCTCGTCGCCCAGAAGATCTGCCAGCAGAATTTACCGACACCGAAAGGGGGCCTGAAACGACATGTGGCAGAACTGGTTCTTCTTCCTCGAGACCCCCCACCTCACTCCGGTTGTGGTAAGTCACTCTCTGCGAATTAAACGCCCGTCGAGGCTACGCAAAAAATTTTCCTGGGCGGTCTTGAAACCGGATTTTCCAAAACCAAATCGTTTCCCGCCAGCCGCTGTGGACGGGGCTGGCTACGCTGGAAGCGCCAACTTTCGGCGCTCCGTACCCATGTTGCTTCAAGGAGGATATGGCTATGGCAACATCTTATGACTACGCACCGTTGTTCCGCTCGAGCGTCGGTTTCGACCGGGTCTTTGACCTTTTGGAAAACGCCCAGCGGGCGCGCTCGACCAACGATTGGCCACCCTATGACATCGTCAAGACCGGTGACGACAACTACCGGATTTTGATCGCTGTTGCCGGTTTCACGCGAGACGACATCGACATCACATTCCAGTCCAATCTCCTGACTGTGGCCGGCAAGAAGCCTGAAGGGCAAGCTGAAGCCTATCTGCATCGCGGTATCGCCTATCGCCCGTTCGAGCACCGCTTCGAGCTGGCCGACCACGTCAGGGTAGATGGTGCTGATCTCAGCAACGGATTGCTTTCGATCGAGCTCGTTCGAGAAATTCCAGAGGAGATGAAGGCTCGCAAGATTATGATCAAGAGCGCGACGCTTGTCGAAAAGCCTACATCTCCTGCGCAGATCGAGGCGCATAAGGCAGCATAGCTGCGTTCAAGGTAGCAGGGGCGCCGTGGCCGCGGCGCCCGCCAACAGTCCGGGTTGGAAAGGAGAGTGTCATGAAACCCGATATGTTCAGAAAACCCGTATCGATTCTCGTCGGTCTTGGTTTTCCGGCGGAGATCCGCTCTGTTCTCGACGCATACCGCTATTTGTGCGAGTGGCCTTCTTCGTCGAGAGATACCGCCCATTCGATCGCCCTGAAGGCGTGTTCTGCGGCGCTGCGTGGTGAAATCGAGGCGGAAACCGCAAGGAGTCTCTTCACTGTCTTCGCCGAAAGGCACGATCTGCTCGCGCCTGACACAGGGGTTGTTGCGGCCTCTCGATCGGGACGGGATCGAGATCCTCACGTGCGCTGAGGTGTGGCGATGATGAACGACGTTTTAACGCGGGTCGTCAACGATGTAGCGGCAAAGGGCCGGCCGTTCTGCTGCCCTCAAACGTCCGGTTCCGGCGGCCACTCGACGTTGTCAACCTGCATTCGCTGTCCGCCCATGACAAACGTGCAATACTGGCGGCTTGGGCGTCGGACCTCTATGCAATCGAATCCAAGCCTGCTCTGCGTCGGATTCCCGGAACGCCGGTACCGGTCACGATCGATGAGGTTCAGGCCGCGCTCGGGGAACTTGACCGCCGATACGGTATCTGAAGTCGAGGTGATGTCTGGCCCGGGGCTCGGCGTGCTGGCCGGCTCGACAGCCAGTCGGGTGAAGACGACTGATGGGCTTGGAGGAATGTTCTCCAAATGCTGACCTTGCGTCGCGCAAAAAGAATCCGGTCAGCATTTGGTGCTTTCGTAACAAGCCCGTCACGGTGTCGTTCGCCGCCCTGGGATCGTGACATCTGCGCAAGACCGTCAAGGCGACAATACGGTTGCTCCGATCGAACATTCTTGCGCGCGCCTCCCTGACCTCTAGATGGGTCTCTGTCGTGTTTCAGCAAACGGCCTGTGGTAGCGATCCTCCGCCCCTAGTAACACAGCGTGCGCAGCATCCCTTCAAAATTTGGCTTGCTGCGACATCCTTCTCTTTCAGCCGAGTTTTTATCAGAAGAAGCATTCTGGGCTGCAACCGATCGTGCGGTGGATGCGCTCTCGGTGGAGCACCCGGAGCATATGATGAAAACTGCAAGCACAATATCGACCCTTTGCAAGGGGACCTCCTTGATTTGCCAAACCGCCATTCGGGCCCTTCGCAACTGTTTCCTGTCGATGCGAGTGCTCCGCGCACGGGACTGGCTGCGGCGGTGATCTGATAACAGTCTGGCTGATACGGGCGCTGACGCAAATTGGATGGTCTGCCGGACGAATTATTTACCGACACAGCGGGCGAAGGGATGGGACAGCGATTTAGCGGTTGCCGCACGAGCGACGGGGGATGATTGGCTTAGCCCAAAAGCGCTTCAAGATGCTTCCGGGGCGACGGGATGCAGAAGCCGGCACCGATAGCCTCGAAAGTGCGTAATCCGGGATTTGGGTAGCACCAGACATTGTTTCGTGTGCGGTTCGCAGTCGCCACACCCCCACTTGCCCCTCCTTCTGCTGGCGCGCGGCTTGTCGTCAGCTCACGATGTCCCTTTCGAGCCCGAACGTCGATCTTCCATCAGCGATGAGAGCGCTGCGACAATCGCGTCTCGGCTGTAGGGTTTGCGAACGATCGGAACGCCTGCCAGTTCTTGCGGAAGGTCCGTCCCTTCTCCGTACCCGGTTGCAAACACAAACGGCGTTCCCCTCTTGCGCAGCTCCTCGGCCACCGCGAAGGAGTTGGTCTGGCCGAGGTTGATGTCGAGGACGGCAAGGTCCGGCGGACTGATTTCGATCTGCGCTATTGCCTGTTTGACGGAACTGGTGGTAGCGACCTTCAAAAGGCCTGCATCGGCAAGCATTCCCTCCAGATCCAGGGCAATGAGGATCTGGTCCTCGACGATGAGTATCGATGGATCAATTGCGCCGAGCGTATTCGTCCGCGCGGTATAGTCCGTCATGCCTGCTTTTGCGGCAGGGCTTGAGGCGGCGAGTTTGATATGCGGCGCCGGGATCTTAAAGGTTGCTTCCAGTCCAGCGGGTTCGAAACGTATCGAACTCTCGCCATTCAGATCGTAGGGAACGCTCCGCTCGATCAGCGCACTGCCAAAGCCGTTGCGGGACGGAACATGTACGATGGGGCCGCCGTGCTCGAGCCACCGGATTTCGCAGGCAGTTTCTCCGACCATCGTCCAGGCGATTTCCACCGCGCCCGTCGCCACGGAGAGGGCGCCATATTTGGCGGCATTGGTGGCGAGCTCGTGAAAGACCAGCGCCATGACGGAGAAAGCGCGGCTGTCGAGCCAGACCGGCCGCCCGGAAAGGCGGACGGTCGATACTTTCGCCCTATAGGGCTGAAGTTCAGCCTCCAGCAGATCAGCCAAAATGCCGCCGCCATCGCCCCGAACGACCTGATCGTGGGCAACCGAAAGGGCCTCGATACGGCCCTGCAGGGTGGCGACGTAGTCCTCCAGCGTGCTCTTGTGATGCTGCGGGCTCTTCACGAGCGACTTGATGACGGCCAGGATGTTTTTGACGCGATGGCTCAGCTCCTGGTTCAGCATGCGCTGCCGCACCTCGGACTTGTGCCGTTCGCCGACCATCAGTTCATTTTGGCGCAGCACGATCTCGACGATGGAAACCCGTACTATTTCCGCAATTTCCCGCTCAGCCTCCGTCCAGGCCTGGGACTGACCCTTTACCGTTTCCTTCCAGATCGCGAAGCTCTTGCGCGGGGTGAGCCGATCACCAAGCGGGCCCGTCTCATAAGTCTTGTCGGGATTACCCGCCCAGTCCAGGGTCTGCACGAGTTCTCTCCGGAATACTAGAAGGCAATCCGAGCCCGTTTGCGAGAGCGGAATGGCGAGCAGGCCGGACACACGGTCGCCATAGGCGGCGGCCGCGGGCAACCTCTGGGACAATGCATGGGTTGCCCATATCCGGCCTTCGCTGACGGTGCCGATGAAATCGAGAAGGAGGGGAATTTCGTTGTCCGGCGGGGTAACGCCAAGACCGGTCCACTGTCCGTCGAACATCAGCCCAAGACCGTCATTCGGCAGGAGGCGGGAGAATTCCCGCAGGCTCTGGCGCAACAATTCGCCGACATCATCGTGATGAGACGAAAGGATCAGGAAACGGTCAAGGGCCTCCCGGGTGCCGGCAACCGCGGCAACGCGCCGGCGCTCCTTCAGGGACTTGAGATGCAGCGAGAAGAACTCGCCAAACACCTCCATCGCCACGCGTTGCGCCATCGGTAGGGCGCGCGGAGAATAGTGATGGCAGGCAATCAGGCCCCACAGTGTACCGTCCACGATGATCGAGATCGACATGGAGGCAGCGACGCCCATGTTACGCAAATACTCGCAGTGAATGGGCGAGACGCTGCGCAGATGCGCGAAGCTGAGATCAAGCGGTTCGCCTGATGCGTCCAGCACGGGATTGACCGGTACGCGCTCGCCGCTGGCATCGGCTATGATGCGTATCGTATTCTTCAGATAGAGCGTTCGCGCCTGCTGTGGAATATCGCTCGCCGGAAAATACTGGCCGAGGAAGCTCTCGAGATCTCCACGCTTCGTCTCGGAAACGACCTTGCCCGAGCCATCCTGCTCGAAACGATAGATCATCACGCGGTCATAACCGGTTGCGCCGGCAACGATCCGGCATGCTCGCTGCACGAGGCGATCGACGTCAGCGATGTCGCTGATGCGGCCGATCATTTCGCGCGCGATATGCAGCGGCTGGCCTACCGCTGGAGCCGGCTCGAACTCGATGATGACGGTGGACCTGTAATGATGGATGGCGATGTCGAAGGCATGCCCGTTGCATGTCATGTCCAGCAGCAAGGCAGGTCGCGACGCGGTGGAAGATGTCATCAAGGCGTTTCGCAGGTCGTGCAACAGTTTATGTCCAACCACGTCCGCGACGCTGCGCCCGATCAGGTTGGCGTCGTGCCCCAGAATCATCGGCGCGTTTTCGGACGCCCTTTCGACCCTTGTCAGGTTACTGTCGCATGCGATCAGGCATCCATGAGACTGAATGCTGCCTGGGATGTGGATTGGTTCACGGTCGCAAGTACTAAGATCGACATGTTCATTGGACAAAGAGCAGTTCACTTTCAAAGCATTGTATCGCGAGGGCAAAGACGGCATTGGCTGACGCGGCTCCTCGCTCGACGTCGAAGTCCGCAGTTTCGTCCAAAAGTACGAGAAACGAGTGCCAATGCGCTATATCATTTGACATAGTGGCGAGATGGCGCGCGCCGAAATCCTCATCAAGGCCGATTTTTGCGGCCCGCTGCCGGAGCACCCGCGCGCCAAGCGTGGAGCCTTCAAGCACGTAGAGTGCGCCGAGAAGGATGCTACGGTCATTCAGGTCCATATCGGAGCGAATCTGTTGAATGGCAGGTAACCCAAGATCGATGGCATCGCCGGCAAGCGATCGCGCAAGCGCTGTTGGCCGCCACGACCAGCCCGCGGGCCAGGCGACACGCCGCAAGGCTCCATCCATCGCGGCTCGGAACGCGCTCAGTCCGATCAGATAGCGCCGATACTCGTCAACCGTATCGAATCCCCCGACAACGGCGTCCAAACGCTCATGTGCCGTCCGCGTACGTTTCCTCAGTGCAAAGCGTCGTTCATTACCGGTCAATCTTTCCTCCAACTTGGCAAGGCCATCTTTCCCAACGCATTACCAGCACTCGATGTTCAGATTGGGCGCCCTGTCGGAAAACTGGCGCTGCGGTCAGGCCGTCGAAACCAGCACCGCGAGAACTAGGGCGTAGCGGATTGCGAGGCAAGCCGTCATTGACAATTGGCGGCGGTCCGGGAAGCGAGGGGAGGGTGGCCGCGCAACGACCCGCTAATCGTTGGCTCAAAAAGCGCTCGGCCGCCCTGGCGCTTCCCCAGACAGTACCCGCGACCCGTTTGCGTGTCCGCCGGACGGACGTTCGCTGAACGCCGGAGGGGGTTGTGCATGGGGCCTGTCCGTCGTCGTCTTACCCCAGGTCGAGTTCGATGAGGACGGGCGCGTGATCGCTCGTGCGCGGCCAGCCTCGAGGCTCCCGGCGCACGGTTGCGCTGCGAAGCATCGGCGCGACGGCGGGCGACAGCAGGAGATGATCAATTCGCAGTCCAGCGTCCCGCTCAAAGGACTTACGCCAGTATTTCCAGAAGGTGTAGATGCGCTCGCCTGGATGGAGATGGCGAACGGCATCGGTCCATCCCTGCGCGACGAGCTTGGCATAGGCACTGCGGGCCTCGGGTCGGAAGAGTGCGTCATCTCGCCAACGCTCAGGATTATATACGTCGAGCTCGGTCAGCATGACATTGAAATCGCCGACGAGGAGGGCTGGGACCTCGAGTGCCAGGAGTTCGGCCGCATAGTCATGGAGCCGACGGAACCATCGAAGCTTGTAGTCGAATTTGGGTCCGGGCGCCGGATTGCCATTGGGAAGGTAAATGCACCCGATGAGGATGCCGTTTACCACGGCCTCGATGTAGCGGCTGTGGCTGTCGTCGGCCCTTCTGGCAGCCCCCGCCTGGTCAAGATCGGTGTAGTCTCGCGCGCCAGGATCGCAACGCCGTTCCAGCTCTTCTGGCCATGCCATACCGCGCCATATCCAGACCTCTCGATTTCCCGGATCGGGAATTTCGCGTCCTCGGTTTTCAGTTCCTGAAGGCACACCACATCGGGTTGGTCCTCCGCCAACCATCGAAGGAGGATCGCCAATCGGCCATTGATCCCGTTGACGTTGTAGGTCGCGATCTTCATGGGCGTCCTGCGACGACGTCGCCAAGTCGGCCACGAAGGCGATGACTTGCCGCATTGGCGGCCCAGCTGCTCAAACGCGAAAAGCTGCGACGAGACACGGCGAGCCTATTGGCGTCGAGCTGAACGTCGTGCTTACCGACCGCCGGGAAAGCTCTGCTTCTGTCGCAGATCATCGAGTTCCTGGCTCTGGTCGGCCCTATTTTCGCGCGGGTCGTGGCGTTCATCAACAGTCCGCTGGTGGCCGGTCGTCGAATACGTCTTCGCGAGAGGCCGCGGCCTGTTGTTCACGCGCACCCCAGCCCTCTGTCCTCCAAAGGTCGGCCCGCTCGTCCATGTCGATGGCGCCTTCGTCATCGAGAATCTCGTGCGCTGTTTCAGAGGTCGTGTCGTCAACGGAGGCGGAGACGAGAAAGCCGCCGCGACGAAGACCCTCGGCATAGAGCGACCGGTCGTCATCTGGGAAAAGCCAGTCTTCGAGCTTCACCCAGAAGCCGGTGCTTTCTGGAGCGACTGGCGTCCCCTGGGCCTCGTAGCCCGGCAACAGTCGTACATCGGCCACGCCCGCTTTCTCAAGCCGTTCGATGGCCGCTTCAGCCTCGCTTCGACGATCGAAGAAAGCTGTCAGCGAACTCCTGGCGCTGTTTGCGACTAGGGCACCCGAGCGATTATTGTCGATGTTGGTCATGGGAAGATACTCCTGCCTGGTAGCTCAAGCTAAAACGACCTCTCGTACACAAAGTTCCCGGCGCTGCCGACGCCGTTCAAGTGAGCGCGAGCTTGTCCAGCATGGAGAGATCTCCCATCGCAGCCCTGACGATTTCTCAACGATCCGGGACCGGAACCTATGTCGCTCCATCGGCCGTGCTCTTCGATCGGCCCCATCCGATGGTTCTTTGAAAGTGCCCCAGCGTACCGCTCGTCTTTCCTCGTTCCAGTCGAACAGGCGAGCGAATTTCCAGACCGAAACGTCCTGGCCAAAGCGAAACCAAGTCTGGAGGCTTGGCAAGGGAGCTTGCTGCGGAAGGCCCCGAGCGAAACGCTATTTTGCGTGTTTGCCGACACAGAAGATCGGCAATCTCCAGGCAGGCAGGGCGAAGCATCTTCCGATCATGCTGCTGTTAAAGGGCGGTAGAAGGATTGGCCATCTGCTGAATGGCGTTTACAATTGCGTGACGAAGAGGCGACAGACCATCTTGATGCGCACTGTCTTCTCCACGGACGCATGTTCTCGACCTGAAGGTTGCGCTACCGCTATCGCCGCCCTCACTGCTGGTCCGGAGAGCGTATGTGATCTGATGCTTCCTCGATCGACCTGGCCCTGGCATCCAGGAAATCGAAGAGCGTCGAACGCAGGTCAATCGAGCTTCCGGTTGCTTGCACCTGGTCTATCGCCGCCGCCAGGACGCTGTGACCCTCCGAAGTTTCTATGTCCACCTGATGAGCCCGGCACCAAGCTTGAACAGCATCGAGGATAGCGGCCAAGTCGCCTTCTTCCAGCGTCGTCAAATAGTGAAACATGACTAGCCCTCCGCTTTTACGGCAGGAGCGCAAATGATCTCTCAAAGCGGTCCTGCAGATGAAATCCGGCCCGACACTGATTGTACACTAACTATTGGACACCCTGCGATTTGGTCTGCCATCGTACCGATCAATGGCGGTACGCGACGTAAGTGGCCCTTCCACGAAGCCTACTGCCACAGCGCCGTGAACCAGCCACATGCGATGACGTCGGCGAGCGCTCTCGGGCACAGAATAGCGAGACAGGAGTTGCAACCCGGTGCGAAAACTTCGGGGTTGCCGCAGTCATCCGCCATGAAGAGGGTCAATAACAAAGCCCGAAGTAGCTTGGATAGCTCTGTGAGCACGATCTTAAGATCGCTGTTGCCAGCACTTGCGCATATATCCTTCTGGGGCGTGGACTGTCGCGAAACACCTGTATGAAAAGGGGTCGCGGTGTCTCACACCCTCAACGGGTCGAATACGCCAATAAAATCAAGGCAAGGAGGATGCCACCAGAGACCAGGCGTGGCCCGGCAGACGGTTTTTGCTCGATGGCCCTTCCCATTTCCACGATATGCGCGATCTCGTCGACTTCTACGCGCAGTCGCGCGAGCTCCTCCTGGGCATAGGAGAGCGCGGACTCAAAGCCAGTCTCTTCAAATCGTGCGCGTGACGGCGGATTGCGGGTCTGCAAGTCGTCGTCTTCCAAAGACATCCAGCCGTCCCGGTTCTGTGATCCCTGCATCGTGCCACCTTTGCGAAACACCGCTCTTGCGGGAGGCGATTGTCATGAATCCCGGCCCGAAGAAGCATCGCTTGATACATTCGAATCGGACCCACCTATCTAAACTAGCGTGAGGCAATAGTTGTTCCCTGCGCCCTCACGCATCGATGCGAAGCGTTGTTCCAAATTGCCTATCTGTGCCCCCAAGTTTCCCTTCGAAAGCTCACGCGTACGAAAACGGTCCGCCACCGTACCCAAGAACACGCACAACAACAGGATGTTATATAGCCGACATTCTTCAGTGGGACGGCAACGACTCGCTTCCTCACGTAAAGCGTATCCTTGAGTTTCGATGGCCCTTCCCGATCAATCGACAATGCAAAATCGGCTTCTGGCCCGCCTGCCTGATCAGGAATTCCGCAGCATCGCATCCATGCTTGAACCGATCGACCTCAGACAGGGATTTGTCGTCGTAGAGGCCAACAAGCCGATAGACCATGTCTATTTTCTCTGTTCGGGAATTGGCTCGGTGATTACGGTGTCGTCGGGTCGGCACCAGCCCGAAGCCGGCATGTTTGGCCGCGAAGGATTTTCGCCGACGTCTGCGGGTGTGGGCGGCACGATCAGTGTTCATGAAGTTCTCATGCAGGTCGCGGGGTGGGGTTACCGGATGAGCCTGGACGCTAATTTGACCGCGCTGTCGCGGAACCCCACATTTGCCAACCTGTTAGCACGGTTCATCCAGACCTTCGCTTCGCAGATCTCCTATACGGCGCTGTCCAATGTCAACTGTCAGATCGATACGAGGCTGGCGCGCTGGCTGCTCATGTCGCATGATCGTGTCGATGGCGACGAGATCGCGCTGACACATGATTTTATCTCGCTGATGCTCGGGGTCCGGCGGCCAAGCGTGACGACTGCGCTTCACGTTCTGGAAGGCAGGAAATTCATCCTCTCGGAGCGCGGCCGAATAACCATCCGGGACCGACGGGGGATGGAGGAGTTTGCCGGCGATGCGTACGGCAAGCCGGAGGAGGAATATCGAAGGCTTATCGGCGACATTTAGGGCCATCCACTCGTATGCAGTCTAAAAGCATGCCAATGCTCAGAATAGATCCTTCATCAGTCGGCGATACTCTGCTTCCGGCTTGCCGTAGGCGTCATGCGCGAAATCCTCCATCGCCGCTCTATTGCGAACGATTATATTTCCTCGTTCGGACCTGATGAACCCGTTGCCCTCAAGAACATGCAATGACGTCGTCACGCTGGGGCGTCGGACCGCCAGCATTAAGGAGATGAACTCGTGGGTAAGGCCAATCTCGTTGCCTTCCACACGGTCGTGACACATGAGCAACCAACGCGCCAACCGCTCGGTAACGTCATGTATCGCATTTGAAATCGCCGTGTAGGTCAATTGGACGGAGAAGGCTTCGATCGAGCGGATCATCACCCTGGCGAAATTGCGGTTGTCGTCCATCAGGCGCCGAAACTGGGCGTAAGTCATACGATAGGCCTCCGATTTTAGTTGGACGACCACATCATGCGGGCTGTCATCCGCGCGAGCGACCGCGGACGTTGGAACGTAACCGTCATAGCCAAAAATCCCTGCCTCGGCCCGGTTCCCCTCAGGCGTCGTTGCAATGATCGACCCGATACCCGACGTGAGGAAGTAGATATGGTCGATCGGGCGTCCCGCAGTTGCAAGGACCGTACCTCTTGCAAGTTCAATGTATTCAAGGTCGGTTGAGATGCCCGCGTAATCCGCTTCGGGAAGGATCTGCAAAAGTTTGTTGGTCATCTGCGACCTTCGCGGTAAAGCCATTGAACATGTCCTCTACTCATACGGGTGGCCGGAACCGGGCCTAAAGTGAATCTGAACGAGACCCAGATGACACCCGAAGGCCCTGCCGGAGGGGCGGATCAGCCGCACGGATCCCTTCGGCGTTCCTTGAGCGTGCCTGCCCCGATCGAGGCGGGTCCGAGCTGCCAGCTCCTGCAACGCAAAGATTGCTGGAATTTTTCGGGCAATCGGCCGGAGGTGTGAAAGCGGTCATTCCTTTAGGAAAGGGTCTTGAAATCCCGCTGAAACGCCGTGTCATCCGATCCCCGCCGGCGTTGCGTTGTCGTTGGGAACAGATTGGAGCGCACAGGTCTTTATCATTAGCGGCTCGGATTTCAGTGCGCATGAGCCCGCACATTCACGAAACTTCGCAGGAAGTCGAAAAGATGCTGACAGACGATGCACCCTCCTGCACGAGGACGCCACATTCCCTTAGCTGCTGCTATCGAGTGAGAAGCGGTTGCTCCTTTCCGACCGCGTGGTCAGAACCAGCTAAAAGTTGAGGCCGTCACACAATGAGGCTCGCTATTCATAAATCGCTTCGGAAGTCATTCAGGGTCCATCGCAGCATCAGCAAGCTGGTCAACGCAATGCTAAGACCATCGGGTCACAAATCGCCCCCTTCGCGGAGGACCACACTTCAGACTATTGCAATGTCCGAAAGCAATCCCGCAAGGCTCGTGATGAAGCTGTGCGCGCCCACCAAGTTGCGGAAAAAGCCGCCGCTGGTCGTCGTGCTTCACGGCTGCAATCAGACACCCGAAAGCCTGGACGCTGCCAGCGGGTTCTCTCGCTATGCGACAGAACGGGGCTTCGTTCTCCTGTATCCCCAACAGACAGGCAGCAACAATCCGAACGGCTGCTTCAACTGGTTTCGGGCGAGCGCAGTCGCCCGAGATCGCGGGGAAGTTCTGTCCATCAGGCAGATGATCGAGCAAGCATGTAGACGCTACGGGGTCGATCGACGACGTGTATTCATTGTTGGGCTTTCTGCTGGGGGCGCCATGACGGCGGCGGTTGTCGCCCACTATCCAGCGTTGTTTGCAGGCGCCGCAATTGTGGCGGGCATGCCGTTCGGATCAGTCCGCGATGCAATGTCTGCCCTCCGGGCAATGAAATCCGGAGCACCGGCCCCTGCGACCGGCTGGGGAAGCCTGGTAGGCGATCTGTCCGACCAAGGCTCGTCGTGGCCGCCCATGAGCATTTGGCAAGGAACTGGTGACAAGGTTGTCAATCCGCGCAACGCCGAAGCGAACGTCGCCCAATGGCTGGAAGCAGGGGGTATGGATCGAAGCCTCGGGCGGGTTGAAAGGAAGGCCTGGGGTGAACTTCACATCTGGGAGGTCGCAAAGAAGCGGAAGGTCTCCCTTTATTTGATTAGCGGCATGGGCCACGCTCTTCCGATCAAGACGCGCAGCAATGGCGCCTCCCGGCGCTTCCGAGATCCTTTCGTACGGTCAGCCGGCATTTCCGCCCCGGTCGAACTCATGCGGTTGTGGGGCCCGACACGCCTCTAGAGAGCTCGCTTGCAATGCGGAGGGCTCGCTCGCCTGAAATATCCGTCCCCATCGCTTTGGCCATCGCAGTGCCTGAGCGTCTTTCTTGTCAAACCCGAGCCTCGAAATAGATGCCCGCCTCTACCGCGGCCAGAAGAAACGCCGCGCGAGCTTGCGACGACGACACGCCACCTTCCTCCGTCCCGACACACGCTTCCATTGCCCCGATATAGGCGACCCCCTCAGAAACCGGCCACTTTGAGATAAGCATGTCAAGCGCGTCTCCCACAGAGTTGATCGTGTCCAGTTTGCCGTGTCGCTGGAGTGTCACTGTAACCCAGCCATTGCTTTCCATGCCGTTCCCCAATTCAACTGACTCCCACCGGAGGAACAGCCTCGGCTCTCAATCGTTCCGGTTTTTTTCGCCCAGTCCGTGCGGTAAGACCTTTTTTAACCTCAACCACAGGGCGGGTTACCCGCCTGATCACAACGCTGTCGCGATACCTGTCCTGCGATCCGGGCCTCTTGCTCCCGGCCAAGGCTTGCTTAGCGTCATGACCGCTGCTTCATCACCAGCTGCGGGTTGGCTTGAATGCTGGAGGGCCGGGTGACCAGCGCGGGCACCTGTGCTAGGTCTTCGCAGACTTCGCGACAGGAAAATTTCCAGCATGCCTCTGCAATTCGATATGTTTTCGGCCGAGCCCGCGTCTGCCGTAACGAAGACAGTCTCCGGACCGCGACCGGGGACGTCGCCCGCGGGAGCGATTGACGAGGCCGAAATGGTTGAACGGCTGACGGCAACGGGACGCTACCGGATATTGAGGAGGCTCGAGGCGCGCGCGATCGCGCAAGCAATTCGCAGCGAGTTTCCGCTGCGGGGTGTCATAGTCGACACCGAGACCACCGGGCTCAATCATCGGAAAGATGAAATCATCGAGATCGGTGTCATAGCCTTCAGTTTCGATGAAAGGGGTTTCATTGGCGATGTGGTCGGTGTTTACGGTGGACTGCAGCAACCAAGCAGTCCCATTCCCGCCGAAATTACCAGACTGACCGGGATTACGGATGAGATGGTGGCGGGCCAGGTAATCGATACGCGAGCACTTCGTCCACTTATAGAACCGGCGGACCTGGTCATTGCCCACAATGCCGGCTTCGATCGCCCATTCTGCGAGATGTTTTCGCCATTGTTCTCAGGAAAGGCGTGGGCCTGCTCCAACGCGGAGATAGACTGGGCCTCACGCGGTTTCGAGGGAACGAAGCTCGGTTATCTGATCGGTCAAGCGGGCTTCTTTCACGAAGGCCATCGCGCCGTCGAGGATTGTTTTGCCTTGCTGGAAATCCTTGACCAAAGCCCTTCTTGCGGGTCTCCAACTCCATTTTCTGAGCTCTATACGGCCAGCCAGCGCTCAAGGGTTCGCGTCTTTGCCGAGCATAGTCCCTTCGATATGAAGGATCACCTGAAGGCACGCGGATACCGCTGGTCCGACGGCAGTGACGGTCGGCCCAAGTCCTGGTGGATCGAGGTCGAGGAAACCGGTCTTGAAGACGAGTTGCACTACCTTCGCGCCGAAATCTACCAGCATCCGGAGGCCGATCCGCCGACGCAGTTTCTAACGGCCTTCGACCGCTACCGTGCATAGTGCCAACGTCATCCCAACCACGTGTCTCCGGCGCTCAAACCCGGCACCAGACGTGAAGCGTCGTGTCACGCCTGCCTTAGCGGTGGGACCCTGTTCTAAAGAGGACGAGGCTGCGTCCAGGAAGGATATACGGATCACCCACCGGATCACCTGGGGCTGAATCCGCCGTGGTCAGGACCTCCACCCAGCCTCCCTCTGTCTCCGGTACTCTAAAGGGCACAGGCTGATGATGTGGATTGAACAGAATCAGGATATCGTCCCAGCCTTCCTCGTCGTCGTGATCGCGGGAGACACGAAGGCCGATGGTGTTGCTGCTGGCGTCTGCCCATTGCTCTTCGGTCTGCTCCCCGCCGGACGGATTGTACCACGTAACGACCATTCCATCCCGCCAGCTGTCGCGCCGGAGAATCGAGTGATCACGACGCAGCGCAATCAGGCGCCGCGTGAATTCCCGAAGATCTCCAGCACTGTCCGGCAGGTCGTGCCAGTGCACCCAGCTCAGTTCGCTGTCCTGGCAATAGCCGTTGTTGTTTCCCATCTGGCTACGACCGAATTCGTCGCCGGCCAACAGCATCGGGACGCCATGAGAAAGGAACAGTGTCGCGAGGAAATTCCGCTTCTGCCGGTCGCGGACGGCGCTTATGTCCGCGTCGCCGGTTGGGCCTTCCAGGCCGTAGTTGAAACTGCGGTTGTCGCTGTGGCCGTCCCTGTTGTCTTCCCCGTTCGCCTCATTATGTCTCTCGTTATAGGATACCAGGTCGTTGAGCGTAAAGCCGTCATGTGCTGTGAGGAAGTTCACGCTGGCCCATGGCCGACGTCCGCGCAGATCGTAGACGTCACCCGAACCCAGAACGCGAGCGGCGAAATCCCTGGTGGTCCCGTCTTTGCTTCTCCAATAGTCGCGCACCGTATCGCGGTATTTGTCGTTCCACTCCGACCAGCCCGGCGGGAAGCCGCCGACCTGATAGCCGCCTGGGCCGATGTCCCACGGCTCCCCGACAAGCTTCAGGCGCGACAGGACCGGATCCTGCCCGACTGCGTCGAAAAAGCCCCCACGCTGGTCAAATCCCTCCGGCTCGCGGCCAAGAATGGTTCCGAGGTCGAAGCGAAAGCCATCGACGTGCATCTCGTCAGCCCAGTAGCGCAGTGAATCCATCACCATCTGCAAAACGCGGGGATGAGACGTGTTCACCGTGTTGCCGGTTCCGGTATCGTTGATGTAGTAGCGGGCCTGGTCAGGCATGGTGCGGTAGTAAGAAAAGTTGTCGATCCCCTTGAAGGAAAGGGTGGGGCCAAGCTCGTTGCCTTCGGCCGTGTGATTATAGACAACGTCCAAAATGACTTCGATGCCACCATCATGAAAGGCACGAACCATGTCGCGAAAGCCTGCGATGCCATGAGGACCGTAGTAACGAGACGCAGGAGCGAAGAAAGCCAGGGTGTTGTATCCCCAGAAGTTCTTGAGGCCCCTGTCAAGCAAGTGTGCGTCGTCGGCAAACCAATGAACCGGCAGAAGCTCGATCGACGTTATGCCGAGACTTTTGACATAGTCCACGATCTGTTTCGACCCAAGGCCTTCAAAGGTGCCTCGAAGGTTCTGCGGCAATGCTGGATGGAGTTGGGTAAAACCCTTCACGTGGGTTTCGTAGAAGACCGTCCTTGACCAGGGAATGTCCGGCCGCACGTCACTCGTCCAGTCATGGTCGGCGGGATCGATCACCCGACATTTCGGCACGAAGGAAGCGCTGTCTGTCTTGTCGAAAGACAGATCCTTCTCGGCGCTGTCGATAGCATATGCGAACTGAGCCTGGCCCCATGCGATATCGCCGACGAGTTCCTTGGCATAAGGATCGACGAGGAGCTTGTTGGGATTGAAACGATGGCCCCTCTCCGGATCATAAGGTCCATGCACCCGGTAGCCATAGAGCGCGCCCGCCTTCAGGCCGGGAACATAGCCGTGCCACACCTCGTTGGTGTATTCCGCAAGCTCGATGCGATCGATTTCCTCAGTTCCATCATCACTTAAAAGGCAAAGCTCGACCCGCTCGGCATGCGCACTGAAGATCGCGAAGTTCACTCCGTCCTTGTCGGGTGTTGCGCCGAGACGCGTAAAGTCACCAGGTAGAACCCGGGTCTTTTTAGTTGGCATAATTCGCACCGCCGATGATTTGCTCTGGATAAAACGCTTCAATCCGTGCCGCCTGGGGCCAAGCCGCACCTGCCCCTGCTTGTCAGGGCCACCGTAAACCCATGTGCGCGCGGATTGTTCCGCGACGCGATAGTTTGCGCCCGTCTAAGCCAACATTGGGTTGGCACCAGCCAGGCGCGGGTGGTGTTTAAGCAAGTACCCGCGGCCTCAACGCAGCCAGCGTCGCAATCGATAGGTTCTTTGCAGTTCAGCGAGCGATCGACCGCCGAGGCGAGCGCCTAGCGCGTCTTTACCCCGCCTCGCGCTCCCAAACACGTAACTTCGCGAGTTTTGAAACGAAGGAAGAAGCGTCGTCGCCTCCGCAAAGTTCGACCATGCCCTCGTCGGATGCGGCGCCAATCCCGGCCTTCTCCAGCAGTCGTGTCGCGGTGCTGTCGTAGCCGATGAACTTGCAGTGCTGGTAGGCGTCAGAAACGAAGTCTCGCGCAGCAGCCTCGCTGGCAAGGGCCTCAATCGCGTCGGCGGCCGAAAGAACAACCACGGCATCGAAAAAGACAGAGGGACCGCCATCGATCATGTGGACGGCGTTGACAGATCGTCCGTCAGAAAGCGTCACGCCGCCAACCCGCGGCGCAATAAGTTCGCAGGTCCCTTTTTCCTTTGTTACGGCATCCACGAGCCCGTCAAGCAGCTTGCCGTCTGCGCCGTCAGTGACAAGAATGCCCAGCTTTCTTCCTTCAAAACGCTTGGGCCCCCGTTCGATGATACTGAGCGCCGGGGAGGGGGCAAGGTCCTGCCGGGTTGGCATCGCAGCAGGTGCAGGTTTCGGTATCGACTGTAGCCCAAGTTTGCGAGCTACTGCGACCGCCAGCGTCTCGTCAATGTTCAAGAGGTGAGAGACCATCCTCTCCCGGATGACCGACGTTTCGACCTTGCTGAGCTCGAAGGTCAACGCCGCCGCGATATGATGCTGTTCGTGCGGGGTCTGGCTGGTATAGAACTGTCTTGCCTGACTATAGTGATCGGCGAAGCTTTCCGCACGAAGACGCACCTTGGCGCCTTCTTCTTCGGCGGGAAAGTGCCGGTAGCCTTGAACGGGGGACTCGCGCGGGCCGGCATCGAACGAGTTCGGCTGATAATTGACGCGTCCAACCGGATTACGCATCGCCATGTGGCCATCCTGCTGGAAATGATGGAAGGGACACTTCGGAGCGTTGATCGGCAGATGCGTGAAGTTGGGACCGCCCAGCCGCTTGAGCTGCGTGTCGAGATAGGAGAAGTTGCGGCCTTGGAGCAGCGGATCGTTACTGAAATCGATACCAGGCGGTACGTTCTGCGTCATGAACGCGACCTGCTCCGTCTCCGCGAAAAAGTTGTCGGGCATGCGATCGAGAACCAGACGGCCGATCGGCTGCGGTGGGAGAATTTCTTCCGGAATGATCTTTGTTGGGTCGAGTACGTCGAAGTCGAACTTGTCAGCGAAACGCTGGTCGAAAAGTTGAACGGCGAGTTCCCACTCCGGAAAGTTCCCCGACTGAATGGACTTCCAGAGGTCCCGCCGATGGAAATCTGGATCCGCACCATTAATCTTGACGGCCTCGTTCCAGGCCACCGACTGGAGGCCAAGCTTCGGCTTCCAATGGAATTTCACAAAAGTCGACTCGTCCTTGGCATTGACGAAGCGGAAGGTATGAACCCCGAAGCCTTCCATGAATCGGAACGATCTCGGGATCGCCCGGTCAGACATGACCCACATGATCATATGCATGCTTTCCGGTGTCAGGCTGATGAAGTCCCAAAAGGTGTCATGCGCGGACTGCGCTTGCGGAAAGTTCCGGTCCGGCTCGGGCTTCACTGAATGGATCAGGTCGGGAAATTTGATGGCGTCTTGAATGAAAAACACGGGCATGTTGTTGCCAACGAGATCCCAATTGCCTTCCCTGGTGTACATCTTCACAGCAAAGCCGCGCACGTCGCGGGCAAGGTCGAAAGATCCCTTGCTGCCAGCCACCGTTGAGAATCTCACGAAAGCCGGAGTCCGCTCACCCGCCCTCTGGAAGACGTCGGCGCGTGTGTAGGCGGCAAGCGATTCGTACGTCTCGAAGAAGCCGTGGGCACCATAGCCACGCGCATGGACAACGCGCTCGGGAATCCTCTCATGATCGAAGTGAAAGATCTTCTCGCGAAAATGGAAGTCTTCGATCAAGGCCGGGCCGCGGGCACCAATCCGAAGCGTGTTCTGGTCGTCGGCGATCGGGTTACCCTGGGCGGTCGTCAGTACATCATGCCCATCTTCAGCGAACTGATGGAGCTCGCCTCCGTTGCCGCGATGGAGCTGTTCATCGTGAATTTTGACGCTGCTTGATTTCTGTGCGGATTTCGCGGGTCGCTTGGTCATCGCTGTTTCCCCATATCGGATTAAACTTGCCAATGGTAGAAAGGCCGCGCGGGCGGCCCTTCAGAAAATACGCGGCCTCAGGCGGCCTCGCGTTTACCCTTGACGTTGGCCTGTGCCTCGGCAAGCTGGGTGAGTTTCTTGTCGGTAGATTCCTCTTCGGCGAGTGTCGCCTTGAGAAGCGGAACGGCATCGCTCAGACCAAGCTGGTTGGCCCAGGCTATTAGCGTCCCGTAGCGTGCGATTTCGTAGTGCTCTACGGCCTGGGCAGAAGAGATCAAGCCGGCGTCCAAAGCCGGCGATCCCTTGAACTCCTCCATGATTTCCTCACCTTCGGAGATAATGCCCTGGATAGCTTCACAGGTCTTGCCGCGAGCAGGCTTTCCGATCAGCTCAAAGACCTGCTCCAGGCGCTCCACATGCCCCTGGGTCTCGTCACGATGCTGCAGAAAGCCTGCTTTTCCTTCCTCTGATTGAGTGGCCCGGGCCATCTTCGGCAGGGCCTTCAGGATCTGCTTTTCAGCGTAGTAGATGTCCTTGAGAGTATCGAGAAACAGGTCGTTGAGAGTTTTTGTCGTTGCCATGGTGTCCTCCTCTGGCAGTACGTCAATCTGTTGAGGCTCGTCGTGCGCCCCAAGCGCGGCATGCCGATCTTTTCAAGAGCGACGCAGAACAAACCTCCCCGCCCTTGGATTGTTCCGGTCCACGAGCGTACCGAACAAGTTCGTCCCCCGAGATGTCCCATCGAACTCGCCTCCGTTCGATTGGCAAGGGGTGGCGACCTCGGCAAGGCAAGGGTTGAAATGGTCGGATGCCTCGGCATTGGGTTGGGGCGTCGCTGGCCGTCAGGTAAAGCCACCCAGCGACGCCGTTCGCAGTGCCGCCGATGACAGTCATGGTCACTCAAATTGACCGACCCTCACGCATTTTTCCCCTCGGTCAGCCTGTCAACGGCGAGACGCATCGAACGTATGGAACCACGGGGAAAGTTGGAGGTTTAGCATCATCAACAGGAGGTTTTTCATGTCTAATGTCAGCCGAGCAGGCGATAGCCCTATCAACAACGCCACCAGCAAAACCCACTTCGGAAATTCGGTCGAGAGCCAGGCCCAGATTTCCGATGCAGCAGCCCTAGGGGCCAATGGCCCCACACAAGAACAACTGAACATATACCGGCTCGAACCGATCGCATCCGATGGCGATCTGCGCTGGGACAACGCGCCAAGTCACGGCATCGTCGTTGTCGCAGCTCGCACAGCGGGGGATGCGCGGATTGTGGCCGCAGCGCGCGAACTCGATTTCATGGAGATTGACGCAGCTCCGGCGGAGGGTGTCACAACCTGCAATGCCAGCGCCTTCAGGGACGACAAGCTCTACACAGTGATCGAGATCGAGCATGGACGGCGTGATCTGTTGCGGGGCGTTCTTGAGGGCACCATATCGGTCGGCACCGTAAGGCCTGTGCAGGTCTAGGATCGAATAGACTTTCAAACAGGACGATCTCGGCCAAGGTGGCCGAGGGATATCTTCGCTGGAGTGACGCGGGGCGCGCTAGGATCGATGACAACCTTCGTCAGGGTCAGAAAGTCGGAGGACCAGTCAGCCGAGGCGTAGCGCACCTGCGCGTCAGTCCGTTTATTGAGCCTGTCATGTCCGGCGAGGATAGGCTGGCGGTGTCGCGGCATAGGTCAGGAAGCCAGATGCGTGCGTGCCATCCCCGCGGGTTACATCGAATGGCCCTTTTAAATTCGACGAGACGCATTGAAGGCTCATTGCGTGGCGACCGCCCGCAAAGCTCAGGCCTACGCCGGTTCATCCTGAAGAATGGCGCGGATTTCACATACGACGCCCCTCCGATCGTAGATGATCTGTGCTTTCCCTCCCAGCTCAGCTGCGAGAAGTCTTTCAACGAGGCGTGATCCAAATCCCTTCCGAGTGGGGGCGACCACCGTCGGACCGTTCTCCTCGGACCATCTGAACGCAAGTTCAGTCGGGTTCGAGCCTTTCACATCCCAGACGATCGATATTCGGCCTTGAGGTACCGACAGCGCACCGTACTTCGCGGCATTGGTCGCAAGCTCGTGAAGGGCTAGAGAAAAGGAAACGATCGCCTTCGGCCCAAGAGCCAGCGATGCCCCTTCGATGTGGAATCTCTCCGGCGGATAGGGGGCCAGGGCCCGCTCGACCACGGATCGAAGATCGCCCTTCTGCCAGTCTCCATGCAGCAGAATATCGTGGGCACGAGCCATGGACATCAGGCGAGCTTCAAACGCCTCATAGTCCTTGCGGCTTTCCTCGTCCCGTCCCAAAGTCTGGCGGGCGATTGCAATCACGGTCGACAAGACATTCTTGACCCGGTGGCCCATTTCGCCAACCAATAGAGCCTGGAGCCGTTCGGCTGACTTCCTCGATCCAATGTCATGGGCAATCTTGGACGCACCGACCGGTCTTCCATGGGCGTCATGAATCGGAGACACACTCAGCAAGACCTCGACCGGTTGACGGTCTTTGCCCAGCCTTAGCAGGATGCGGAAAAA
>UEHQ01000053.1 GCA_900489925.1 Hyphomicrobiales bacterium
ATCGCAGGATCTGCTCTAGCAGCGCCGAATATGCCGTTCATCAACCCTGCGATCGTAAAATCCACGTCCAGGCTTTCCCAATGGAGGCCGGTCTTGCCGAGAAGCTTGACCTCCGCCAATGCGCAACAGTTGCATTTTCCAGGCCCTGTATTGATCGGGCGGGCACCATGAAGGCAGCGCCATTGGTAAAATCCACGACGATGCGGCCGGATGCCTCATCGAAACGGACTGATGCCGGAATGGGCGTGCGGGCGCGTTCTGTCTCCCCCTTCAAGGAAGCTTGTCGGTAGTGACCCGACGCCCTTCTCGAGTTGAAGCGGCTTGGGCTTGTCCGTGACGCCGCCAGGAAAATCGCGGGTTCATGACAGCAAATTTTCCACAGCATCGTTGTCGACGAGAACGTCGGATATTGCGCGGAGGCTTTCTTGGTATCGGCGCCAAGCCCGTTGCGATCCCGATTTCGGATCTCGAGTTCATGCGTGACGAAGATGGGGATGTCCATGCCGTCACGAGTTGGACAAAGGACGAACTCAAGATGATGCCAGAACATCACGACTGTGCTCCTGCCCACGCCATCCTTGACGCTTCTGAGGTCGTTGGAAACTATGGAACATCGCCAGGCAAAGCTGAGGCTTACCCTTTGAATGACCAGAATATGGAAAGTGGTAGAGCGAACATATTCTTTCCGAAGCTGAGCACTCTGTCGCCCATGTAGACGACTATTCCAATAACATTCCATGCCTTGCCTGGCCCCTCGTCTCTGAAAGAGATCAAGTGACGGAAATCAGCTGCGTCCACTGCGGCGGAAGTTTTCATTTCGAAACCGACAAGGGTTCTATCCGTTTCAGCAATGATGTCGATTTCACGTTTTTCGTGCCGCCAATGATAGAGACGCCAGTCACGGTCTTGGAGCGGTAGCGACTTCCATAGCTCATTGTGAACGAAGTTTTCGAATAAACCGCCTAGCGCCGTTGGGTTCGCGCCTATGTTGAAACTCGACAAATTCATGCTGCGCAGCGCGGTTACTATTCCGGTGTCCACGAGGTGGATTTTGGGGTGCCGGACATCACGCCCCGTTTCACCAGACGTCCATGCTGGAAGTCTTCTGAGCAGGGTGAGCTTCGTCAGTATGTCCAGGTATGTTTCTGTGGTGGGTCTTTGTACGGAAATGTCTTCTCCCAGCTTGCTGACATTTAGCTCGTTCCCGACCCTGGCTGCCAACTGGTCGACCAACCGGCGCATCTTATCCAGTTTTCGGATTTTGAGGACGTCAGCAACGTCGCGTTCAACAATGCTGTCGATATAGTCCCGGTATCGCCGCCGGCGCGGTTGCTCACTTAAATTTCGTATTTCCGGGAACCCGCCGGCGATAATTAGCTCTATGTATTCTGCCCGAGACAGAACCGGGGGCTTTGGTAGTTTCGCCGGGTCAGGACCTCCGTCGGTTGATGCCCAATCAAGGACTCTCGACGCTCCCGTCCGATTGATTTCCGCCATGCTCAACGGAAGCATGTTCATTGTGTGGACACGGCCCGCGAGCGAGTCGGCGACGTGCGACGATGTGAAGATGTTCGACGAGCCAGTGAGGACGAACTGACCCATTTTCCGATTCTCATCGACGGCCTTTTTCAGGGCGAGCGCAAGCTTCCTCGATCGCTGGGCTTCATCTATGATTAAAGGCCCTTCTGGCGTTTCAGCGACCAGAGCGTCAAGTTGCGTTTTGGGATCGGCTTCTATTGCGGCCAGGATGTTTTCATCATCCAAGGTTACGAATTTCCCCACCTTCAACAGGTCTCGGACGAGAGTGGTCTTTCCAACCTGTCGGGGTCCAACGATGTTCACCACGCGAGCGGAAGCGAGCGCCCATGAAAGCTCTGATTCCAAATGACGTGCTAAAAGTGGCTCTTCCATAACGGTCGCCCCGTGTAAGTCAGCATTCGGTGGAATGTATAATATCGATGACGAACAATGTATAGTAGAGATTCCGAAAAATGCTCATTACAAGATACGTAAAATGTATATTAAGAATGGCGGAAAACGTACGTCAGGCCAATGTGGCAATCAAATTTCCAAACCTTTAGCCTCGTCTTCGAAGGGGTCGCAGGCGTGGCCACCTCAGGAGAGGGATGCTGACGGCCGCCTGCCGGTGGGGGTGGAGTGGTCGACTCTTCGTGGCGCTCTCTCAATCATGTCCACGCGCCGGGCGGCATGGCGAGAGTCGATCTAGGTAAGCGGATACCGTCAATTCGCTGCCTTGGGTTTGTGTCTTTCTGACTGGCCAGTCGGCGACTGCCAGTTCCATTGCATGAGTTATAGGGGTCGTTTCTATAGCTCGCGAGAAGTCGCCTTTATGAGCTATGTCAAGCATCGCTATCGGGATTGCGCGCAGCGTCCCTCCCCCGGCATCCCGTCCACTGCGAATCGTCCATGACGGCTTGCCTCGATACCCCTCCGCCCTAGTTCTCGCGGTGCTGGTTTGGGCCCGTTGACCGCAGAGCCAGTTTTCCGACAAGGCGCCCAATCTGAACATCGAGTGCTGGTGCAGCGTTGGGAAGGGTGGGTTGCCAAGTTGGAGAAAAGATTGACTAGTAACGAACGACGCTTTGCGCTCAAGAAACGCACCCAGACGGCACATCAGCGGCTGGATGCCGCGGTGGTTTTCGATACGGTTGAGGAGTATCGCCGCTATCTGATCGGACTAAGCACGTTCCGATCCGCGATGGATGGAGCGTTGCGTCGTGTCGCGTGGCCTGCGGGCTGGTTCTGGCGCCCAACCTTGCTTGCGGGATCGCTAGCCAGCGATGCCATCGACCTGGGTTTGCCTGCCATTCTACCTTCGTGCCAGCGGAGACCTAAAGCGACGCCGACGCGATGCTGACATCCACGATAGACTGCTAGAACCGCTTCGAAACCTCGTACTCGCTTCCTTCCCAGGAGCGTAGCTCGCCGGCTTCACACGTGTAAGCCTCGTCCGTTTCGTCCAATGCAATGCCGATGCCATCAATGTTCGGATCGTCGAAAGTGATGAGAACCCTCGATTTGGGGATTTTCCGCTCCCGGAAGTCTTTCAACATGAAGGCAAGGCATCGGCCATTCTTCTTGCTGGTGCTCGCCTGAATGTGCCTGTCAATCTTGGGATCTATCTTTGACAGCGCCAGCGTTTCTGCTCGGGTTGCTTCTGACAACGTCAGGGCTGGTAGGGCTATAACGGCCGTTTTTATCATGCGCATTGTCATGGTCTCGGCCCCGGCTACATCATCATACAGCCTATGAGGTCAGCGAACCCCACGAGCGTCAACCCCTTTTCACAGTCCTGGCGTCATAGCCGTTCCAAGAGCCGCCAGGTATTGGACCCTGGTATGAGATCCACGATGTCAACATGAGCGCCTCCGTAAGCTCACCGGGACCGAAACCGTACGAAACCAGGAAAGTCCCGATTGTTGACATGCTGACCGCTGCACCGGGCTTCGCGCCGGTTGAGCGAAGCAGGTCAGTTATGGCTCGCCTGGCTTCGGCGCGGCGGTCCATTTAACATCCTCCAATGTCTCGTCACCTGACGCTACCTCGATTGAAGCGACCTAACGAGCAGTCATATGATTTGGGCCATTAGGAATAGGTTAAATACAAAGATGCACCTCACAGAGCCGTAGCTCTCATAACCGAACGCGCCGCGCCGCGAGGAGTGCGCAACCCAGCTGCCGCCTCTGGATTTACGCAAAGAGGTACATCCGAGCAGCGCGAGTTTGGTGGAGTGGAGGCTCGCTTGGTCAAAGACAATCGAGCTCAGATCGCCTTCTCAATTCAGGTAGAAGACGGCGTTCTCTTTTTCGCAACGGTTCTGGTTGATGCTAAAGTGCCGTCCCAATTAGCAGTCGCCCTCTACCACAATTGGCAGCATCGCTTTCCATGAGAAAGATTCAGATACTCGCCGTCGCCGGACTGATGGCCGGTCTCGCGGTGCTAAATTCGGCGTTTACGGCGCGTCCCAATCCGAACCCACCTGACTTCCAATATAATCCCAGGACATCCAGAAACCCGGCTTGTCATGCTGGGTTCAGGCCCACCAATAATTGGACCTGCCGTTTTTGACGCCCAGTTCGCGTGAGGCATCGAAGCGCGCCCCAGTGGGTCAGCAGATTGAGCTGGTTGCGGACTATGGAGACCGGCTCAGCAGATTGTTCGGTGAAGGTGAGCGCGTCCGCTGGTTGCGTTGTGATCGTGACGGGCGCTGCGCCAAAGGACGTTTTTGCTCTTGCCGATAGTGCACTATACGCCGCCAAGCGCGACGGAAAGAGCGGGTTTCGCTTGATCGGATTCAAGGGTGCTAACGCGGCATAGTCTCCATCTGAGTGCCTTGGGCGCGGGCCACTTCCATCTCCCCTGACCCGGCTGCCTGGTTTACCCTGGAGGCAGGTGAGCACTGGTTACCAGTTGCGCTTTCAGTTTTGCTGTTTGGAGGCCCAGCTCGATGAACCGCCGCGCATGCTCTGCAAGTGCTACGTTGTCGCTCCAGAGGTTCCGCCAGATCGCCGTTTTCAGTGACAGGTCCTTGTCGACAATCGTTGTGGAGAATGACTCGAACGTGACAAAGTCATCCCATCGATGGCTTGGGCGTCCAACCATACGACCACTGCCCCATCAGGAACCGGTTTCCACGGCTCGGATATAACATTGGTGTCCAGCAAGATCATTCGAAGGTCATCGGTTCGGCAGGCGTCTTATCGCGACCTTTCTGAAGGGTTTCAACGTCGCTATCGGAAAGCCCAGCGTCGCGGCCAATAGCCGCCAACAAAGAGCCAAGCTTAACACGCTCAGAGGGACGAACAGCGGCCTCAAGAATGGCACGGATCTCCGCCTCGGTGCTTCGGCCATGATAAGCCGCGCGCAACCGCAGGGCACGATGTGTCTCCTCAGAAAGATTCCGAATAGTGACCGCCGGCATTGATATCACCTTTGTGAAAACGATAGCACTGATATCAAAACATGCAGAAGGATACTAATTTCCAAGAGCTCAGTGACGAGGAAAAAAATGATGTTTGTTCAGGTCGCCCGCCTACCACGGACAAACAATATCAGGCGCCGGTCGACAGGCAGGTGTCGCCAGCGCGAACGAGGAGGCACCGAAGCGGCGTCTTTCGGCAGTAGGCAAGGTCGGATTTGCGGGCCTAACGACGTCACGTTTGTTGCCAACCACCATTCAAGACATGCCTTGACGTCACACAACCTCCAGAACCCGCTCCCTCTGATATGCGTCGATGGCGACAATCGTGCCCTGGGCCGGGTCGACATGGAAACTGGCGGAGGTTTGGCGGGCTTACAGCCTTCCGCGCGGCGCCGAACATGACTTGACGGCTAGCTGCGCATCTGCAGCGGTTCAACGGGGCCGAATGAAGTCGGTTTCCTTTCGCGCTGCAACACGAATTTTTGAAAGTCACCATTAAAATCGATCGAAGATTTTATAATCGTTTTAACCCCTTGCCTCTCGACACCGTTGCGGTAATTGGCTCGTCTACGCCGGGTTCGCGAGAGCGACCAAAAGCAACGCCAGAAAATCTCACTCTCATCCCGGGCTGCCGAAGAGCCGATGGCTAATGAGGCGTCCGGCGAGCCACATTTCGATATGCCACGAAAAAGAACATCCGAAAAAGCTCACGAGGCCAAACCAAAATCGCTTCTGAAACAGCTGGCGGCCGTGCCCGATAAACTGTTCACGGGCAAGTTTCGCCAGCAATTCGCCGCGCTGTGCTTTCGCTACAGGCAAGACGGAGAAGGCATTGAGATCCTGGTGGTCACCTCACGCGACAGTGGCCGGTGGATCATCCCGAAGGGCTGGCCGATGGAAGGCAAGCAGCCCTACAAGGCGGCAGCGATCGAGGCCCGGGAAGAAGCTGGCGTACGCGGCAAGGCAAGGAAGAAACCGATCGGGAGATACACCTACTTGAAGCTTTTGGGGGATGGTGACGTCGTACCCTGTATCGTCGACATCTTCCAGATCGAGATCAGGAAGTCGACTGGCACGTTCAAGGAGCACGGCGAGCGAACGATCGCCTGGGTCAGTCCCGATGAGGCAGCGCGGCGCGTTCGAGAGGTGGAATTGAAGTCGATGTTGGTGGAATTCAAGCCTCAAGGGCGGCGGGCAGGATCCAAGGGCTCTTGAGAATAGCGCTAGGCCGCCTCTCACGTGTGCGACGGTGGTGCAAAGCTTGGGTTGGGCAGGATCGTCCGAATCCGTCATCGGCTCGACGTTGACGGCCTGTTCCGCCCTCGCGGGAACCTGCGAATGGCGGTGAGGCCGGCAGCCTCTTTCGGCGGGGCATTTCGATCAGCCGGACTTGGTCGAAGTCGGCCAAAGAACGTGGATGTGAAAACCTCTCGGCGCTCTATCCAATGGTCGCTATTGCTTCTTCGAAGGCTCGAACACCGTCGTAACCGAGCTGCGCAGGCATCCGGCCGGAACTGATCAACCCCTCTGTGCTCATTTTGAAAAGCTTCAGGTATGCCCTGCCTTTGTCATTCAGCATGCCTCGATAGCTGTGCAGTTGACCAGTCAGAATTTCGGCCGAAACATATTCGGCGATCATCAGGTTGGCCGCATCTTTTACCGACCACCCTTTCTTCAAAATCAGGTCTGCCGCGAACGTACCCTGATGAGTCAGCTGCCTGAAGATATCGTGCGCGACAGCATCGATAGCCTTTTCAACGGAGCCACCCTTGCCTCGACACCGGATCCGGAATTTCTCGACTTCCATCCAAAGCACTGAACTTCGGGCGAAAACGCTGCATGTTTCCGTTTGAAGAACCCGAACATCTCACCTCGCGCCTGTTGAATGCATTCGCCTCTATTAGAGACTCCTAAGCTGATTCACCGCGTTTCGTCCATCACGCGCAGGATTGACTTCGGTTTATCGAGCGATCGATGTAACGACGCCAGCCGGCGGAGAAACGCAGGATCCTGGCCGGTCGTTGGTGCGTGGGGCATGCTGGAGGCGCGATGAGCGCAGGTCGGATTACGAGCCCCGCTACAAACGCATCCTGAGGTCAGGAGACCCTGTTCCCGGAACAATCGTGGCCTTGGCGCATTAAAAGAAAAGTCGGGCGTAAGCGTAATCGGAGCCCGGTGCTCTCCTTATCCTCGGTCATCCTGAGGTTGCCTCCAGCTTTCGAGCTGTGACGCGGGGTTCGAATCTCTGCCCCGACTGCCAATGCACTCATCAAATCAGCTCGCGCGACAGCTGCTCTGCCGAAGGATGGGATGCCGACTCCGGCGCGGCGGGACAGAGGGTCTGTCATCCATGGGACAACCGTCGCAGACCCCGGCCGGGCCGCTTAAACCGACGGCTCATTTCGAGCTGCATCCCCTGCCGCTTTCTAAACCAACAGACGAAGGTGCGGCTTGTGGTGTGGAGTGAGTGAAAACAGTGCCCGCGCATCGGTTTCTTCGACGAGCCAATCTCCGTTCTGGCCAAGCATCCAGGCATCCCGGCTGTTGTCCTGGAACCAGTTCGCCCGGTTGCCAATGACGTATAGTCGTCGTCTTGCGCGCGTGACGGCGACGTTGATGATGTTTGGCTTGGCAAGTGCCCAGGAAATGCTGCCAGCATCGTACGCACCCAAGACCAGGAGCACAATCTCTGCCTCTTTGCCCTGAAACGAATGAACAGTTCCGATCGACCGTTCCGCCCATTCCTCGATCACCTCGGGAGCGATCGATCCGAACAATTCGTGTGTACTCGGCAGCAGATCCTGCTTGATACCCATCGCCACCTTCCGGAAAGGCGAGATCACGAAGAGATCAGGCAATTGGCCTCGATGTTGGGGTGGCCGGCACTCCGCGAGGCGGGACATGATGTAGCAGGCCAGAGCACCCTCCTCAGGCACATAGAACTTGTCGGGCATCTCGGATGCACTACGGACGTTGAACCATGCACTCTCGGGTCCAAAGGTGAGCCGATCGTTGCCGACCGCTTCTTCGGCCTCAAACGCGTTGTTGGCCAGAACCATTGTCTGCTCGTAGGCCAGCCCGTTGGAAATCGAAAACATCGGCTCGACGCACCGACGGTGGACCCGCAATGGCGCTCCGATCCACTTGCCGTTGCGCTTCGCGCCAAATGGATTGATCCGATCGGCCAGAGTTTGCAGCGAGCCCGCCTTGCTTCTGAACTCCTGTGTTATGCCAAATCTGCTCGCCAGGGCATCGTCAACGGCGTTTCTGATCGCGGAGATCGGCTCCAGTTGGAAGGGGTCTCCAATGACGATCGCACGCCTGGATCGAGACAACGCGTCAATTGCGTGATGGGTGGCGGCCTGCCCTGCCTCGTCAACGATCAACCACGGTATCGCATCGCGTCCCAGGCTTGCGAAGACATTCGCGAACGAGCAGAACGTGGAAGACACGACAGGAACAAGGAGGCTGAAGGTACTCCACAGATGACGGGCGGACGATGAAAGCCCAGACGTTTCCGGTTGCGTGATGAGTTCGGTCCATGCGCGAAGGTTGGCGCTGATAGGATCCCATGCGCGAGCGACGAAGGATTGATGCAGCGCCATCGCCGCGACGAAAAGGCTGGCACGCGCGTCCTCCAGAGCCTCCGACGTTCCGACCAGCATTTCGGCTCTCGTGCGCGGGTCGGCATCGAGAAACTCGGCCGGCAAGACAACCTGCCCAAGCTCGTCGCGCGCTTCCTCGATCTGCCGCCGGGACGCGGCAATGATGGGATGTGATTCGGACACCGTTGCCTCGGCCTGGCTTATGGCCAGTGAGCCATTGGTGGCCGATGGTGCCGCTATCATCACTGGCCGCGGACCAACTGTCTCGTGAAGCGATCGAAATTCCTCGGCCGAGCGCGCAAGCTCATCGAGACGAACGTGCTTTGCCTTGAGGTCATCCACCCTCGCCTTCGCGGCCCTGTATGTGACGCAGGCCTCACTCCAATCGCCAGTGCGGCTGCCGTCGTCATCAAGGCAACCGTCATCGATCAGCTCAGCGATAGCCGACGCGCATCGATCTCTATTCTGCTTGTTTCCGAGCGGCGCCGAAACCGAACCCCACGCAGGCGACGCGACCTGGTGCTGAGAGAGAATGCGCTCGGCGAGCTTCGGCAGATGGTTTAGCTGTTCGCCATACCGTTCGCCGATCTTCGACCGCTTGGGAAGCTCGAGCGTCAGGTTGTTGACCGCGCCATTGTTCGAACTCGCAATGGCGATGAGGAAGTCGTGCAGAGCATTGTCGATCTCGAACCAGGACCCATGCTGGCTTGTGCCAGTGGTTTTGAAGGCGTCCAGCGGATCGTCGAACCGCAAAAGGACTTCTGCGCGACGACTGATGATCTCTGCGATGATATCCATCACCAGCGTTGTCTTGCCGGTTCCGGGCGGCCCGTTGATCGAGAATACGCCTTCTTTCGAGGTCCTTGCGAACAGCTCGTTGACGGCGACCTGCTGGTGGGGCGACAGCGAGAAGTCGGAGGGCCACCGCGCAGAGGGATAGCGATCGGTTTCAAGGCTTTTCAGGGCTGTTGCGTCGCTTCCCGCATCGAAGTCGGACTCGGCCGAAGGCTGGGTCAGCAGATTCCATGCAGCACCGATCACGAAGCCGTCCTCGACATCGCAGCGCAGTTGCCGCAGTAGCCCAGGGTAGGCATTGCCAAAAAGCCTGGCGTCCCTGATCTTCCTCGGCTTCTTTCCATCCTCGATGGTTTTTGAGCGGGCAACGACGACGCATTTGATTGATGGTCTGAGATGGGCCGGGAGCTTCAGAGCGTTGAATGCCTGATCGGCAAGCGCCTCTGCTATCGCTAGTGGCTTTGTCCGTGTCTTCAGCCGCTTCTTGAATTCGCCCTCCAGCAGGTCGGTATATTCCGCGAAGGTAATCGTGGAGGATTCGCTCACGGTTGCGAGGTCGAAAAGGAAGCGGCTGACAACCAGGGAGCCTTTTTCGGCGGCGTTCTTTCCGGAAACCGCAAAGGTTCCTGAGAATGTGAACCGGTCGTCGTCTATGGGGTCGGATTCCTTGGAGCCTTGATCTGGTTGCCAACGTTGAACGAGAAGCTTGTCGCATCCCCGCATCGACGCGAGACCGAAGCGCACGAACTGCCGGGTTGTTTTGGTCTCATCTCGCATCGATGGCCAGGAATCGCGATTGCTCAAGATATGTGTGACGGCCACATTGGGAGCCAGTTCGCCATCGTCTTCGGCGATCGGGGCGCTGTAGCGTTCGACATTCTCCCAGTATTCAAGCAGGTTCAGCACTTGCTCGCGAGGAGGTGCGCTTGATGGTGCCCGACCCTGAAGGCGATGCTCCGCATCTGGAATGGGCATTGTATCTACCATGCGGAAATGCCCCCATCGTTGGAATTGAAGCGCACTTGTTGAAGACAGGTCTCCTGTCCGGCTGGGGCGACCAGAATCGGAAAACTCGACCGGGGAACCTTGCTCAAGGTTCGGCTGGCGTGGTTAACAACGGGTTAATCGTGCTGTGCTGACCTGTCTGGACGAGCTCTGTCCGGCGCCGATCAGGGGTCAAAGCCAGCGATGTGAATAGGCCGTGACAGTCGTTTATAGGATATGAAGTGTCGGAAAAATGATACCCGCAGTGTCGGATGAGCCTAGAGTTCGGGCCTTCTGCAAAACAAGTCGACTGGACAGTGCATGAAAGCCTTAGAGTACAGGGCTGCGGTTGCCGTCACAGGTTTGAATGCCGCAGATATCAAGACGCTTTTTGGCGTGGAGCTGTCGAGCCATCTGGCTTGGGCGGAAGGAACTGAAGCAATTCCGCGTGCTGTGGCACTCGGCCTTCTCCTGATGCTGGCGACCAACACCAATGTACGGCAAGCTGAAATATTGGTTTCCGATATCAAGGCCGCATGACGGCCGCCAGTTGGCTTCGTCGCTTATATCGGCGCTTCTCTGAGGCGTGAACCTCAATCTGTGCGGAAGAGACGCAAATCGATGTGATCTCGCAACAGCTACTCGCAGACCCTGTCTCGATCGTCGGTAGGGGCCTAGTCGAACATCTTTTTGATCGTCGCAATTGGGACGAACATCCGCATCGCGTTTGTCGGCAAAGGTTGGAAGCCGTATTCCTTGTAAAGGTTTGCTCGTCTTTCCGTCCGCTTGGCATCACCGCAATCCAGGACATCGAGCATGACGACTGCCGTACCTATGTTATCCGAGATGCGTGCTATTCGCGTCAAACAGTCGATCAGCAGGTCGCCGCCGTATCCGCTGCCAGCGAATTTCAGGTCGCGACCGATCATTGAAATGTAGGCCGCGGGAATTGCCCCATGCCCGGGTCGGTCGCGCGCGAACTTTTTCGGAAGCTCCGTATAATCGACAGCGTGGCTGTTGATGGCGTAAAAGCCTATTATCGGGCCCGCGTCGTGCGTCATCACGAAAACACGAAGATTGTCGCTTTTTTGAAGCTTGTTTGCTGTCTTCTGAAAGAAGTTATCGACCTGTTCGACGCCGCACGAAAAAGCCGCCCGATCATGTTTCGAAGGATCGAGCGGCTCGATGATTGGCTTTGGCGCTTCGTCTTTCGGCATTATTTTGAAACGACAGTTTCCCTGTGACGCTTGAAAGCAGCCTTAAGTTTATCCGTCGGCTCTGGCGGGTTGTCCAGTGCAGCAAAAAACGCAGCATGATCGGCCGGCTGCAAAAGAGTCCGTTCATGAGCGGCAATCGTCGTCATGGCCGATTGATAAGCCGCGTTGATCGTAAAAGCGGAGTCGTCTACACCGGACAGTGCAGCAGCGCGCTGGATTGCTGCCTTGATGCGCGCCTTCGTACGGAATCCCATACGTGCGTCGTTTGGTTCATCGATTTCAGCAGTCACGTCTTTGAAAGCAAACATGGTCGCCTCCTATCCGGGAGTAATAGTATGATTTGTGTACGTCAAAATGACGTACCAGTCAACTTGGTATTCGATCTTTGTACGTCAATTGTGTGTACGTGGCTATCTCCACACAACTCGCCCGTTGATTAGGATTGGCGGATAGCGTCCGAGTGGCTCGCAGTGAAAGCTAACTTGAGATGGCAGTTGGAGAAACCAAGACCTTGATCAGGGACGTGCCCTTTCGCTCGCCCATTGCTAGGTGCCTTTCTGGCTTCAGCTACGAGCGGTCCCTGCAATGCTACAATTGACCGTCAGCGAGTGCCCCTGACCATGGACTTGGCAATCTCGACGATATCATCCCTTGATGCGGTCGGGTCTTCTTTGTTCCAGGCAATCCCGAGGCCGATCCTGAAATCAATCCCCCTCACCTTCTTCAGAACGAAGGTTCGGTTGGGAATGTCCATCGTCCATTCCGGCGCAAAGCCAATACCAAGGCCGGCGGAAACGAGAGATACCAGCGAGTATGTGTCATCGCAGCTGTAGGCGATGTTCTTTGCTAGGTCGTATTCATCGAACTTCTCATTGAAATAGCGCTCGGTGAAGGAGAGGTTCTGCCTGTTGAAGGCAATGATCTTCTGATCGCGCAGATCCTCGATCGAGATCTCGTCGCGCATGGCTAGAGGACTGCTCTCGGCCACCGCCAGCAGGTACTTCTCATGGGCAACCGAGAAGAACCGCAGCGACCCGATGTTTTCGACCGGTCGGATGAAACCAAGATTGATCTGCCCGGTTTGGAGACCGCGAATAATATCACTGGTATTTCCCGATATGATATGGATGCGAACATCTGGAAATTTGTGAGCGATCTTGCCCAAGAATACCGGGAGCATGCCCATGGTGGCGGGATAGACGGTTCCGATCTTGATCTGGCGGACGCGACTGCCGCCGGCTGCGCGCGTCAGTTCAGCGGTCAGATCGATCTCACTGAGGATCCGGACGGCCCGATCATAGAAGGTGGCCCCTGCCCTCGTCAGCTCGACCCGTCGCGTGGAGCGGATGAACAGAGGGCAGCCAAGCTCCTTCTCCAGTGCCATGACATGATTGCTTAATGCCGGCTGGGCGATGCACATCTTCGCCGCAGCACGACCGAAGTGCAACTCCTCAGCAACGGCTTTGAACATTGAGAGTTGACGTAGTTCCACTCTTGAAACCGATCATAGATGCGAGCGGGTGAACGAGATCGATCGTCCAAACCGTGTCAGCCGTAAATTCAGCGTGGAAGTCGCGCGAATACAGAGACCGCACGACTGGAAGAATCAGCCCGTATTGCTTACAGTTGTAGTGATACACGATGCTGGGAACCCCGTCAAGCGATTTTCGCTACGGGTGTATTCATTTTTGACGGTGCGTATGGCTAAGTTGACTCCGGAAGCGAACAGGGCGGCTCGAGCGATCTTGAAATGGTCCGTCCGTGATCTTGCCGATAAGGCGGGGATTGCATTCTCGACGGTTCATCGATTCGAGACTACCGGAAATGCTACCGAATCCACCAAGGAAAAGATCAAGGCTGCGTACGCCGCGCAGGGGGTGGAGATCACAAATGGGGACTACACCGGCGCTCGGTTGCTGCTGAAAAAGCCTGATGGGCTGGCACGCGGTCCCCAGAGCATTTAGTTCAGAGCCATCGCTTTTGGCTTGGTGCGCGACCCATCGTTTTCAGCTCGCGGCTTAGGCGCGACCCGGTTGCGGAGGTGGCGGATAGCGTGTCTCGGTTCCCCAAACCGGACGCGATGGCCCGGCATAGCGACTTCGGGATCATCGGGTTCAAAGCTACAATCAGGGGTTTAACTGATACTAAACAAAGCATTGTTTGAATTGAGATTTGCGCTTGGTTCTTCACAACAGGCTCTTCATTGGAGCTCACAGCGACATCGCTGTGTAAGGCCCGAGACCGATCACGTTTCATTGCCGCCTTTCCAAATTGTAATACTTTTTTGCTGGTTCCGACGCCATCTTACGTTTAGGTAAGCTTTAATTTAGGTCTACTTGGTGAAGTGAAATGAACGATGACATAGCGGTCGCCGCTCAGGCGAAGCTCCTTGCCCTGCTTGCTAATGAAAAGCGCCTTCTCATCGCGTCTTATCTTCTCGATGACGAGCTGAGCGTCAACGAACTCGCGGACAAGGTCGGACTTTCCCAATCCTCCCTCTCCCAGCATCTCGCCAAATTCCGTTCGGCCAAGGCCGTGACCACAAGACGTGATGCCCAAACTGTCTACTATTCGACATCACACGAAGGTGTTCAAAGGATCCTGGAGGTGCTTGAGCAGCTGTTTCAACCGACAGCCGTGACCAAGGTCGCAAAATCAATATAACTTCTGGATGTGGGCACTTGCCCGATTTAGCAACGTGTGATGAACATCGCACCAGGCCATGCTCAGTACGTGGCTGGGAGGTCCCATGGTGCCGGACACACAAAGCTTGTTTGCTACACGGATCTCCGGTGAACGGATGCCAGATACCGGTCTGTTCACCTGGGACATGAACGACGATCTCGTCTATGCAGATAGCGCGCTGGCAGAGCTATTTGGGCTCGACCCGAACGAGACCGAACGGGGGCTGCCGGTGCAGGCCTATCTTGACCGGGTCCATCCTGACGACGTCGGTCGTCTCGCCAAGCAGATCAGTGATGCCATCATCGCTCAGCATCCGACCGTCCAACACTATCGTGCAAAAAAGGCTGGTGGTTCCTATGCCCAGGTGTCCGCCTTCGGACGATGCTTTCGCGATCGTGAAGGAAATCCGGTCCACTATGCCGGGATCGTGGTGCCGTCCGAGACGTTCAGCGCTCGTCCCAGTCACTGAAGGATAAATGCGCCGCGCCATCGCGCCTCTTCTGCATGGGGTCAGTTGCTCGGGTCATTGGGGCACGCGACTGTGGCGTCCTCCGAGAAGCAACCTTGACAGGGCTGCCTGGCCCGACCCACGAACCCGGCACTCAGGACCAGATCATTCCGCCTCTTCAACTGTCTTCGGAAAGAGCTGCGTGATGTTCGAACCCGTTGACGCTAGCGCTACCTTCTTCATGCGAAGGTTGGTTTCGCCGCCCGTCTTCAAGATCGCAGCAAAACCTTCGCGCTGGCGATAAAATTCGGGCTTGGCAGGCAAGTGCAGATCAAACTCCCCAAGCAATCGCTCGAGAAGATCGAGGGCCTTGCTCGCTAGTTGCGCGTAACCCTGCTGGCGTCTTTCGAAGAACCTGTCGTAGTCAGGGCTTCCAAGATCAAGGGAATCCAGGGCGTAGGAGAGGTTGGTTACCCTGTTGGAGAGCCACATGATTTCATCGGACAGCTCATCGCCAAGCACGGCCCAGTCGGCATCCTTAGGCAAGGCAAAGACCGGATCCGGCGCGTGAAATGCAAACTCCCCCTCGTCCATCGGATTGAACTCGGGGCTGTCATGAACCGCAGCGTAGCTGGCACCGACAAAGTCATCCAGAGCCAATATCGTCAGCATCGCCAGGCTCCTGGCCTCGGCCCTGGAACCGCGGCTGCTTGCTCCCTTCATCTTCTGGATCGCGGGAAGTGTAAAAGCCCCGGCCGCAAAAGAGCCACAGCCAATCACGGCTCCTATTGCAATAATGGCCTGGGTGGTTTCGAAGAACTGCGTCAAAAGTCACCTCGTTGAGTAGGAGATGTGGATCGCATCAGGAAGGACGCGCAGACGGAATCAGCACTTTCCGGTCAAGTGTGCCTTGAACCGAGAAGATAAGGAACTGTGTTTCCTGACCGATGCGGTCGCCGTCCAGCAATCGGACAACATCATCGATACCACCGACAGCGGTACCGTTGATCGCCAGCACCAGGTCACCTTCCTGTAGCCCGCCATGTTCCGCCGGGCTGTCCGGTTCGATACGCCTTATCCGCACCGAGGTGGTCTGTTCGAGCCCCGCGTTCAAAGCGATCCTTCGATGCAGGTCAACCGTATCGGCGGCAATGCCGATATAGCCTCGACGGACGCGGCCAAACCGCAGCAATTCCGATACGACATAATTCGCCGTATTGGATGCCACAGCGAACGCGATGCTCTGCGCACCGCGAATAACAGCCGTATTGACGCCGATGACCTCACCCGACGACGACACCAGGGGGCCGCCGGAATTACCCGGATTGAGGGCGGCATCTGTCTGGATGACGTCATCGATCAACCGGCCATTGGAAGCTCTCATCGAGCGGCCAAGCGCCGATACGATACCGGCGGTCACCGTCCACTCGAAACCAAGAGGATTTCCAATGGCGATAGCGACATGTCCGCGCCGCAGCCGCTTGGAATCGCCAAGCCGCGCCCATGCGCCAACGCCAGTGTTCGCACGGATAAGGGCGATATCCGTGTCGGGATCACGACCCACGACCCGGCCCTCGGTCGTCAAGCCTTCCGCTGTCTTGATGCGAACCGCCCTGGCATCATCGACCACATGGTTGTTGGTGACGATGAGACCGTCGGGAGAGATGGCAAACCCTGAACCATGTCCACCTCTGCCCTCCATGCGCTCTATGCGGCTGACAGCAGGTCCGACAAGATCAACTGCTCCCGAAACCGTTTTAGAATAGATGTCGGTCAGCTCCACCTCATCGGCGGAGACGATATTCCCATCAATGATACCCATGTTGTTCCTGGACGTCGTGAGGCGTCTTGGCTAAGGACCGGCAGCGGCTGCGTTGCGAGGAGCTGTCAACCAATGATTAATGTTGCACACTAAGGTGAGATCGGCAGGCAACCAGTTCAAGGGCGCATGATGATGACGCGCGAGGTCGCGCTCAATTCGTGTGACTAGACGTTGGCTGAGTGGGCCAGCACCCTGAGTTGTCTGATTTCCTCTGCAACGAGCAGCAGTGCTGCAGCCAGCAAGACATCCGGAGTCGTGTCGACCTCAGGCACCAGGGTCTCAATCTCAGCCAATAACCCGGCTGAAATCGGCACGACTTTGTGGTTCACCAACAACAGCTCCCGAAGAGCCTTCGTTGTGGCAATCCCTCGCTCCAACAGACGGCGGCACTCAAACGGCGTCACGCTGGAAATCTGGTTGGCCGCGACGATCAACTCGGTGACGAAGTCAGTCGTCTGCGTCATAGGCGTGTCCTCTCGACAATGACCACCTGGATGAGGCCGCCTTTCGAACCGGGCATCATGTCCCGCACCCTGGTCAGCGCCGCCATCCGCCCGCTGGCGACATCACACCATAAGTACACCGTCAATCCATGCGGTATTTTCATCCTCATCCCTGAAATCGTTCTGGTGGCGTTGTATCTCCCCGCCACGTTTGCCGGCGCGTTGCCCTTCCGGCTTGCCGGTATCGTACCAGTCGTTGCCTTGCGTCATTGCGTGCCCAGCATCCGTACGTGGTTCCAAAATTCGAGTGGCTTATCGGCCGGAAGCCCCGCAGCCAGCCGTTTTGAACAAGCTATCCGTCGCCTCTCCTTGGACGATGCAACAATACTACCAAATCAGAGCGCGCTTGGTCACCAGCGATCCGCGCACAACACTTGATCTGGCGATCACGATCGCCGTCACGTTGCCCGTGTGCCAGAAGTCGTCTCGGCATGAGTGCCCGTCCAAGGACGCTGAGCCTTATTGAAATCCGGTCTTGAGATCCCGATCTTCATATGGTGATTGGAGCCTGACAGATGCTGTACCTCTTCCTAGCCTTTTTCGTTTTGACCAGCACATTTTTCATCGGGCGCTACTTCGCCGCAAAGACCCGACTGGTCGAAAAGACAATCGAGGAAACGATTGAGCGAAAGCTGTCGGCGTCTCCAATGAACATCGAGCTGATCCGTTTGAGGGAAGAGAACGGCGTCATGCGCAACCTGCTGATCGATATGGTGGAGAACGAGGCTTCGCTTGCAGTCGCAACCAGGATGTCGGAGGTCGAAAGGAACCGCGCCATAAACGCGCGAACGACGCGACGAAAGGAAGTGTTCGGCGAGGCGATACTCGTGCTTCAGCAAGCCGATCAAAAACGCCCGGCGGCTGACAGACACGCTCCCTGGCGAGCTTAGGAGCGGGTCCTCGTAGCCGCTCCATGGTCCGGTAGGCGCGGCTGCCTGGATCCGGCTCAGCTCGCGGTTCGCACGTTCCTCGTTCACCTACCAAAAGCCTGGCTCGCTGCCGTTCAAGCCGACGACCACCTCAAAGAGGGTTGGTCTCTCAAGGCACCACCATCGATGTTGATCTTAGATGCATGTTTACCAACGCTGCAGATCGGGACGCTAAGCCGCGATCCAATTTGTTCTGACTTAACACATGTGCCGTAGCGTCGGCGTATGAGTCGGTGAGGTAAGGCGCATGAAACGGTATGAGATCGAGCAGACCGGCGAGCACTGGGAGGTGATCGATCGAACGTCGGGCTTGCCCTTCAAAGGCGGATCAGCAGGTCCGCAGAGTAGATTGGAAGCACAAGCTCTCGCCGATCTCCGAAACGGTCTCGATATACCGACGCGCGACAAAGTTCGGTCACGCCTCAGCGTAATTCGGCTGACGTGGCGAGCAATTGTTGGCCAGAGCCGATAGCTTGCCTCGTCGCCTTCGCCTTCGGATAGGTGGTCCGCGTTCAAGTGTTTCAGCGGGTCAACCACACCAAGGGCGTGGTGTTGGCGGACAGCCGCTCACGCCACAGACGAACGGTACGGCTAGCCCTTCGCCAATCAGTGTCTCACCGACGTCGCGGCCATCAACCGTCAATTTGCCGCAGCTACGGCCATAGTTGCATTTCTTCGTGCCCTCGGTGCCAGGCCGGCAGGAGCAGGCAACAAGCGTAACATCTGTCGACGCAGCTGCCGCAACCAGCTCATTTAGTCTCTCCGAGGCGCGGTTGCCCAATGCGGCTTCGCGGGAGCACTTTGGTTCGAACTTTTCCGGCGTGTTGAAGCCGACCAGTCGGACCCGCGTTCCATCCTTCAATTTGATCGTATCACCGTCGGTGACCGTGAAGCCCATATTGCCCGACGCTGCTTGAGGAGCGGCGGCCTCCTCAACCGTGGAAACGACCCGGGATCTGCCTGTCGTAGCAGTCCCGCGGTCCAAAAGGCTTCCGATCGTACCGACGACCATCACCAATGCCACCAGAACAAGCGTTGCTCTCCCGCTGAGGAACGGAAGGCGGCGCGAATAGCAAGGCCGGAACGGGTTTCGGGGTCGAAGTGGATTGCGGATGCGAAGAGGGTTCTGCGGGAAACGGTTTCTCCCACTTGGGCTTCGAGGACGAGGTCTGATAGGTAGCGAAGGGCGAAATGGCTCCGAGCGGGAACCTTCGGCATCAGTCCTAGATTCAGGCGTGACCACCGCCGTCTTCGTCAGTCGCCTCAACATTGCCAGTTGCTTTTCACTCAACCTGGTTTTGACGCCGTACCGACCAATCTTGTCGCGCATATCAGTGAGAAACCGTCGCTGCCACTCGGTTGGTGTTCCGTCACCGAGGATCTCTTCGATACCGCTTTTGAAGTGAGCAATTTCAGCCTCGCTAAGCATTTCCCATCCCGGTTCGGCGATACGCGAGAGCCTACACTAGGTTGAATGTCTTAATAATCGCTCTGACTTCAGATTGAGGGGCAGCACTGAGAAAAAGCCCGGGGACCGGGGTGATCGTTTGGGCTTGGCCGCATTCATCTGGAACACACATCCGCTATGCCATCCCTGATGATCTTTTTGATCCGTTTATTCGTATCAACCACCATAACTGTGTCTCGACCTCGGAAAGTGAGGCCCTCGGCTCTGGTTTGCGATGGGTGCCAGCGACCTCAAACGGTACCCATCTCGAAGGCAGGGTCTTGTCGCAAACGCAGGGCCCTGTTCTTCTCGCCTTTCCCAAGTTGTTGTTCAGCCATGAGTTCAATTAGGAACATCTTGCAAAGCAACCTGCGAATGATAGTTTGGCTATTCAGGGGGATATACTTTGACGATAGAAGAACTCATTGACTTGCAGGAAGCTGGGTCACGGGCGCGAGTGCTCGGGCTTGGCTCACACGAAAACCCCTACCTCAAGTCCGCCGGCCAGACCTTGGACGACGCATACACGCGTGAAGTCCGCCAGGCCCGCATCGAGGCCTGGAAGTTCGGCTGGGAGGCAGAAGACGCCAGCCGTGAAGGCCGCATGGTGAGCTTCATCTCTAGCCTGATCCGGCACCACGAACGAGGGGCAACCGCGTAGGTCTCCACAGAGCTCGGTGAGGGAGCTCTCTGATGCGCTGGCGGAGGCGCCGACAGGGACACGCTCAAGACCCAGTGACAAGTTGACAGCCCTGCTGGGAGAAAACCAGCTCTCATGTGATGGCGTCCTGGCCCTGGTCCGGATCTTCCACGATCAACCCGCATATGTGGAACGGCCCGCTAGAGGCTTTGCCCTCGCGGTGATCGCGCCCGTCCCCGTGCCTTTTTGGGAGCCATCGAGCGGGATTGGCCCGCTCCCGGATGGAGCCTCTCAAATGTCGCACGATCTTAGTCTCGCACAATCCTAAGCCTTCCAGCTTTCCCGCGACCTCATGGTCCCGGTCACCGTCTTCGAAGTCGCGGCGAATACGGTGTCCTTCCGTCCGATGACATCGACGGAAGCGATGACCTTGAGATCATTCACGAAAACGAGCCATGGTGATTTATGCTCACCTGCCTCTTGCGGCGGGCGCCGCATAGAGGAACCGACAAACACAAAGCTCCGCGTTGGGAGCTAAGTGTGCATTTATTTCTTTAGTCTCCCAAGCCGCCCGCGCACTTTCGGTAGTAGGCACCCAGGGTCCTCAACAATAGAGTGCACAGGGCATATATGTTTGCGGAGAGCTTGGTCAACCCACAATACCAGTCCTCAGGTAACTTCTAGAGGGAACTGCTATGCCCGATTACCGGTGGCTCGTTGAGCGGCCCATTCTCACGTCCGGGGCACCCTGGCTGCCGCTTGCGAGCCGGCGGCCGCAAGGGAAGCTGCGCCGCGCCTGACGCTCTGATTGTCGGATCCTGCAATTGCCAGGCGCGCCCTTGCAGCCTTTGCTCTTCGCGACCTTCCGAAGCGGTCCCGCGATAGTGACGGGAAGAAAAGAGATGAGGGCCGGCCGCCGATGCGACCGGAAAGACGACATGAAGAGAAACGAAATAGAACGGCTGAGGGACACTGTGCGTTGCCAACTGGTGCTGGAGACCTCCGCGTTCGCCCTCGATGTCAAGGAAAGCACCAGGCGGGCGATCAAATATCGTCGCGGCGGCGAGATCATCATCGTCACGCATTCAGGGCGCGGATGGTTCGATCCTCTCGGCGACGAAAAGGGAGATGTCTTCGGTCTGGTGATCCGCCTGCAAGGCTGCGACTTTCCGCGTGCATGCGCCTTGGTCGCAGAGCTTTCAGGTTACCGGGCTGCGAAGGAAATCTGGCATGGAGAACATTCCGAGTTCGAAAGCCGCGCAACGATTACCGAACGGTGGGCACGCCGGCCATCTCCATGGCGGGGCTCTGCCACCTGGCGCTATCTCCGCTGGCAGCGTTCACTACCTGCACCAATCATCCGAGCCGCGATCAGGCAGGGTGTCCTTCGCGAAGGGCCGTTTGGAAGCATGTGGGCGGCCCACATTGACGACCAAGGCAAGGTTAGCGGATGGGAGGGGCGCGGCCCTGAATGGCGTGGCTTTGCGGCAGGCGGAACCAAGATCCTGTTTCGGCTCGGCGCCACCCATGCAACACGCCTCTGCGTAACCGAGGCCGCAATCGATGCTATGAGCCTCGCCGCGATCGAAAGCATGCGTGACAACACCCAGTATCTGAGCACCGGCGGCGGCTGGGCTCCGGCGACGGCGACAGCCCTGCGTGAGCTTGCTGGCCGCGCGAATGCGCACCTCGTGGCCGCGACAGACGCCAATTCCCAGGGCGATGCGTACGCGGACCGCCTTCGCCTACTGGCCGAGGATGTCGGCTGCTCGTGGCTGCGGCTCCGACCGACCTCCGATGACTGGAACGACGTGCTGAAGCAAAGGGAGAAGGACAAGGAAGTAAGAAGGAAGGAGGGGCGAGACGTGTCGCCGTCCCGCCGCTCGAATCAAGCAGACCTTCGTCCGGCTGCGCCAGCACCTAAATGACGAGGCATAGCTCGATACCGAAGATCTTCCAAGAAACGGCCAGGCGCCAGGAGATATTCTCGTTCTTCTTCGTCCTGGCGTCCGCGGGATGGCAGAGCTTTGCATTTGCGGAAGAGATTTGTGAAAAGCGGCGCCGATTGCGCGACGTTGACGACGAGGTCGCCAGCAAGCCGTCGCCTGAACCGTCACATGTTCTATAAGCAGCGCAGCGAATGCATAGCTGCATTGCGCAATAAATGTTTTCCAACTGGTCAAAAATCAGGCACAAAGCCTACAGCTAATGCAGATGGCGGTCTTCTCCCAGTTCCGCCGCAGTAGCTGTTCCCCTCTGGAGGTTTTTGACCTTCACACTTTATGGGCCGCGTTTTCGCTGGCCCATTTTTTTTGGCCAATGCCTCCTGCGAGGCTGCCACGACTAACGCGACAGACGACCATCGTCATCAATGAGCCTGATGCGGCTGGGCAAGGCGTTGCTCCATTTCCATAAAACCAAATTGAGATCCTGCGCTGTCGCCCCATGCGCGAAGCTCGAAACGAGCAGTCCCTGATAGCCGGCGAGCGCCAGTCTCCTTGCGAAGACCTGCGCTTGTGCCGCTCCGTGCGCCTTCATCTCGTCGCGCCATGCCGGATCGGCAAGCGCGGCCGGATTGATACCTTCTGCATCCAGGGCATCACGGTTTCGGCAATCGAAGACGTGTTCCACTTCCGCATCGTAAGAGACAAGCGTGGTGGGTTGCAGGGCTCCTACCTGGTTGGCTTCGCGCAATGCCGTCATCACCGACAAGGATGTGTAGAGTGCTGGAGTTCCTTTTGCGTTGAAGCGACCACCATAAAGCTCTGCTCCACGACCAGATAGCGGCTCGCGTGCGTGCACCGGGTTCAATGCCCGATAGAGAGTTCCCTTGAAATGCATCTAGGCGATCACGCGTGGATGCCAGCGTCGACAGCGTCGATATAGTCAAGAACGTCGTCGGCGCGACCGTCCCTCACCAGTTGCATAGCCGTCAGGCCAGAAAAACCAGGCAGTGGTTCCGACCGATACCAGGCGTAAGCCATCAGAGCCGAGCCGAAACGTGGCTCGACTTTGTTGATGATCTCAGCGACTTCACGCAGGCGCCGTTGCGTCTTGTCCGAACGAATGCGATCCTTGCGTTGGATAGCATCCCGCCCCAAGCCTGCCGTACGGGCAATTTCCTCGCTTGTCGTGCGCAGTGCCTCCGCGAATTTGCGAGGCGAGAACATGCCCTCATCTGCATATTGTGCGAGGCTCATATCGCCACCTCTCAATCTCCGTTGCCGAAATTATTGACGCAATATAGCGTCAATATGAGTGTTTTGCAAATGGGAAGGCCGGATGAGGAGGAAAGTGATAAACAGAAGAAGTCGCTCGCAGCGGTGCCGTGCCAGCGCCGCCGCCGCTCAATCGCGACCTACTCACCCTGGACTGGAAAATTTAGTGCCAATAAAAGCTAGCACGGCCGAAGTGTGATGCGATCGGTCAAGCAGGTGCGCTAGCCGGCCGATCGCAATGAACCCGAGGACAGCAGTCGCGCCGACGATAGCAGCAATTGTCAGCGACCATGGCACGCCGATGTTTTCCATCATGAAGGCCAGCACGAATGGCGCTGTCGACGAGATCACCAGCCGGATTGCCAGCACCTGTCCCTGCCGTTTGCCGTAGCCCTCGCTCCCGAACAGTGCCAGCGGCAGGGTTCCCTGCACGATGCTGCTGAGCCCCGAGCCGAGGCCGAAGACCACGGCAAACACCAGTGCACCTGGCACCGAGGGGGCTGTGGCGATTAGGATGACGAGCGCCGCCGGCAACAGTACGGCGGAGATGAGAGCCAGGGTCAACTGCGACAGCCCGCCTCCGAAGACCATGTTGGTGAAGCGGCTCAAAACCTGCGACGGACCAAAGAGCGTGCCCACCATCACCGCCATTGCGCCAAGCCCCAGCCCCGACAGAACCGGCACCATGTGCACGAGCAGCGCGGCGTTGACGAAGCTCTCAAGCGCGAAGCCCGTCACCATCAGCACGAAGGCAGGCGTGCGGATCGACGGCGGAAGGCTCGGTTCCACATGCTTTGCTGGGCCGCGGGAACCGTCCTTGCTTTTGCGGATACCGAAAGCCAGCCAGGCATGAATGGGCAGGCAGACTACGAGATTGAGCGCGGCAAAGCAGAGATAGACGGATTGCCACGACATATGGGCGTGCAGCGCCGTGGTGATCGGCCAGAAAATGGTTGAGGCAAAGCCGGCGATCAGTGTCAGATAGGTGATGCTGCGCTGGGCGACCTTCGGATTAATCTGCACGAGCAGTGCGAAGGCGGCGCCGTATTGCACCAGATTGGATGCCGTCTCGATGGCAATCAGCGCCGCGACAAAGACGATTTTGCCGGATGATAGGGCGCAGGCCGCCAGTGCCGCCGCGGCGATCGCTGAGCCAGCCGTCATGACGCGGCCAGCGCCGAAGCGGTCGATCCATTTTCCCATGGTCGGCGCTGCTAGACCACCGATCAGCAACGCCGCCGACAGGGCGCCAAAAATCAATTCTGACGACCAGTTCAGATCCCGCGCCATCGCGGGGGCGAGAATGCTGAAGCTGTAATAGAGCGACCCGTAGCCGATGATCTGTGTCAGACCAAGGGCAAGGATAGCGGCGACGGGCGGCCGTTCGGCAATGGTCGTGGTCATATGGATTTCAGGCTCACGCGCTGTTCGAGTTTTTCGGCTTCTTCCTTCCGTTCGCTGTAGCGATCGGTAAGGTAGTCGGACGCGTCGCGCGTCAGCCAGGTAAACTTCACCAGCTCCTCGCAGACATCGACGACCCGGTCGTAATAGGAGGATGGTTTCATCCGGCCGTCGGCGTCGAACTCCTGGAAGGCCTTGGCCACCGACGACTGGTTCGGAATGGTGATCATCCGCATCCAGCGCCCGAGAACCCGGAGCTGGTTGATAGCGTTGAACGACTGAGATCCGCCCGAGACCTGCATGACCGCCAATGTCTTGCCCTGGGTCGGCCGAACAGAGCCGACCGATAGCGGTATCCAGTCGATCTGCGATTTCATGATACCGGTCATCGCGCCGTGTCGTTCGGGGCTCACCCAGACCTGGCCCTCCGACCAGGCCGACAAGTCGCGCAATTCCTGCACCTTCGGATGGTTGACCGGAGCACCGTCGGGAAGTGGCAGTCCCTCCGGATTGAAGATCCGCACCTCGCAGCCGAAGTGCTCGAGCAACCGTGCGGCCTCGTGTGCCAGGAGCCGGCTGTAGGATACTGCGCGAAGCGAACCGTAGAGGATCAGGATGCGCGGTTTATGCGTCGAGAACGACGGCCGAAGTGCCGCCAGGTCCAACTGGCGCAGATGTGCCGGCGACGCAGCTGGCACATCAGACAATGCGCTTGCCCTCGGCGTCGAGTACCTTTTCTCCGTCTTCTTTGGAGAAGGCGCCCTTATGTGTGTCGGGAAGTATCTCGAGCACCACTTCTGACGGGCGGGCCAGGCGCGTGCCGAGCGGCGTGATCACGAACGGTCGGTTGATCAGGATCGGATCCTTCAGCATCGCGTCGAGAAGCTGGTCGTCCGTCAGATCGGGATTGTCGAGGCCGAGCTCTGCATAGGGCGTGCCCTTTTCGCGGATGGCCTCGCGTACGGTCAGGCCCGCGTCGGCGATCATCTTCACCAGTTGGTCGCGTGCCGGCGGATTCTTCAGATATTCGATGACTTCGGGCTCAATGCCGGCATTCCGGATCATTGCCAGCGTGTTGCGGGACGTGCCGCATTCTTGATTGTGATAGATGGTGACGTTCATAGCTTTGCCTCCGATGAGACTGTTGACGATGCACCCGGCTGCAGGAGCCAGGTGAACAGGAAGAGTGCTGCGACCGCGCCGGCAATCTCCGCAATCCAGAAGCCGGGAAGGTCGACCGGACGGATTCCGGAGAAGGTGTCGGTCAGCGAGCGTGCCAGCGCGACGGCGGGATTGGAAAAGGACGTCGAAGCCGTGAACCAGTAAGCGGCAGTGATGTAGAGTCCGACCAGCCACGGCACCGCCTTCTGCTCGAACTTGATGCCGGCGAGAATGGTTGCTACGAGCCCGAAAGTCGCGACTCCTTCGGAGAACCATTGCGCGCCACCGGTTCGGACCCTGCTCGACAGCTCGATCAGAGGCAGGTCGAACATCAGGTGCGCGGCCAGCGTGCCGATCACGCCGCCGACGATCTGCGCAATCACGTACCCACCGAACTCGCGCTTTGGCAGTGATCGGGAAATCGCAAAGACCAGCGACACCGCGGGGTTGAAGTGGGCGCCGGAGATCGGCCCAAGCATGGTGATCAGCACGACCAGGATTGCACCCGTCGCCAGCGTATTACCAAGCAGCGCCAGTCCGATGTCGTGGGTCAGCGACGCGGCCATGATCCCCGATCCCACGACGGTCGCGACCAGCATGGCGGTGCCAAGTCCTTCGGCGACAAGCCGGCGGCGCAGATCGAAGCCCATCAGCTCGCCTTTGGCTGCTTGATGCTGGCGCCTTCCATCGTGCCGATCTGGCGCAGGTGCGTTTCCAGCGCGAGCTTGTCGGTCGAAGCGATCGGCAGGCTGATGAACGACATGATCCGGTTCTTGAGGTAGCGAGCCGCTTGCGCGAAGGCGCGGCCTTTGTCCATCTCGCTGCCTTCCACGGCTGCGGGGTCTTCGATACCCCAGTGCGCGGTCATCGGATGGCCGAGCCAAACCGGACAAGCCTCGCCAGCGGCGCTGTCGCAGACCGTGAAGATGAAGTCCATTTCCGGTGCGCCCGGCTCGGCGAACTTGTCCCAGCTCTTCGAGCGAAAGCCCGTCGACGGGTACCCGAGGGATTCGAGCTCCTTCAGGGCATGCGGGTTGACCTCACCCTTTGGGTAGCTGCCGGCCGAGTAAGCCTTGAAGCGGCCTTTGCCTTCCACATTCAGGATGGACTCCGCCAGGATCGAACGGGCGGAATTGCCCGTGCAGAGAAAGAGCACATTGTAGGTGCGGTCAGTGGTCATTGCAGTTTCTCCTCCGTTTTAGGGGCGCAGCAGGCCGCGACCTCGGCCGCCGGTGCGCAGATCTCTGGGTGTCCGGAACAGCAGTCTTCCATAAGGAAGCGAACAAGGCCGCCGAGCGCCTCGTAGTTCGCCGTGTAGATGATCGAGCGGGATTCCCGCTGCTGTGCGATCAGGCCGGAGCGTTCGAGTTCCTTCAGGTGGAAGGAGACATTCGATGGCGACACCTCGGCCTTTTCCGCGATCGCGCCAGCAGCCATGCCGTCGGGGCCGGCGACAACAAGCATTCGAATGACCTGCAGTCGGGTTTCCTGGGAAAGCGCCCCGAATGCGATAAGGGCTTGACGTTCATGCATATTTCAACAATCCTTGAATCATTGAAGCGAGGAATAACGCAGATGAACGCGATCGACAACAGCAAAATGCAGAAGGACGACATCTCCCTCGGCGAGCTCATGAGCATCCTCTCGGGTGCGAAGGATTCTCCGCTAGTGTTTTATTACAACGGTCACCCGGTGAAGCCCGGCTATCATGTCACCGAGGTCAAGGCCGGTCAGTTTTCGGCGCTCGACTGCGGCGCTAATCCGGAAGCCTGGTCCGAGATCTTCATTCAGCTCTGGGACATCGATGAAGACGACCGCACCCATATGCCGGCCGGCAAGTTCCATGCGATCATTCGCAAGGTGACTGAGCACGTGAAGCTCGACGATTCCGCCAAACTGACCTTCGAAGTCAGCGACGGTATTCAGCCGATGCAGCTATACTGCGCATCAATGCCGACGCTGCGTGCCGGAGCCGTGCATGTCGAGCTCTCGGCGCGTCCAGCGAGCTGCAAGCCACGTGATCGTTGGCTTGCCGAGCAGCAGGCCGAGGCTCAGTCGTGCTGCGGACCCTCGACCGGCAAGAGCGTTTGCTGCGGCTGATGCCACAGCCAAATTTCGGTTGACTGTCAGGATATATCGCCGAGCTTGGCAGCTGCTTCCTTTGCGCCGATCTTGGAATCGCGCCTGAACTTGAACCGCGGCCGGACCACGCGTCCTACCTTCAGTCCTGGCTCAAGGTGCTGGCCGACGACAGGCGCCATCTTCTAGGCGGCCGCTCGTACCCAGCGAGCCGTTACCTACCTTCATGACTTACAGGATCACGTTGCGGCCTGATGCGGGCTTTAAGCGATGTGGGGCTGATCGCACTCGGCTAATCGGCGAGTTCGATCACGTCATTTACAGCAATGCCGTATGGCGTGGGCTGTTGGTTTTAGCATTGCCCAACCTCTTCGAGCGAAATCGAAACTCTGAACGAGTTGGTTGCTGTTCCCGAAGCTATCTATCCCCAGCGGTTGCTCCGCCTTGTCCATTCTTGACGGAATCGGGCGGTTATCGGGGCTGCAGGATATGCCGATGCCACCGCCCGTGGATGAAAATTTCCGAATGCTGGCCGAAGCGGTGAGTGCCTGGTTCGACTATTACGAAGTCGAACCACACGAGCAGACATACGATGCGCTATCAACGGCCGCACTCTCGCTCTTCGACCAAGGCCACCGCAACCTCGACGATCTGTCAACGATGCTGATCGGCACTTACGTCGCTCGATGGGCCGTACTGGTCAATGCGCCTTCATCCGATGGCGTTCACTGAAAAGTGCCTCTCGAGGACGAACCAGCCATTTGTCCTTTCTCCAGTCAAGGAGGTGAACAAAATGTCGTACGAAACATCCTGGCCGAAACGAAGCCTCGCCTGGAGGGGCTGGTAAGCGCGCTCGTGGCGGAAGGCCTCGAGCATAACACGGTGCTCGATGTCATCGAGAAGGAGATCGGGAATCTTCGACAAAAGCAGACAGTAGCATCTATCGATCGCGCCACCGTCGAAGAACCGTCGAACGATTGGCCGTCTGCTGAATGACGTTTGCGGTGCCTCTACGTCCAGTGGAGCTCGCTTGCGCGAAATGGGCGATCCAAGGTGAGAAGCGATGGCCCGAACTCCCTGATCTCAGGCAGTCACTACCTGCTCGACATCAACATCATTGTCGATGCGCTCGAAAAAGCCGTGATGCTCCATCGGCTAGACTCTGGCAACGGATGTCTTGCCACTGGCAAGAAAACGGAAGGAAAGGTCGGGGCGAATTCGCCCCGACCTTTTTTGTCGTTCACGATCAAGCTGGGCGGACGTTCTCGGCCTTGGATTTTCCGGTCTTTCGATCCTGGCCCAGATCGTAGCTGACATTCTGGCCATCCCGCAGCGATCCGCCCTGGACAGCAGAGATATGCACGAAGACGTCAGGGCCGCCATTGGTTGGCGTGATAAAGCCGAAGCCCTTGTCCTGATTGAAAAATTTTACAGTGCCGGTCGCCACGAACTTCTCCGATGATTTAATATTCTTGAACCGCAGTGATAGACCGAAGAGAGATCGCAGGCAAGTATGGGTGCCATTTGCAGTCCAGTTTCTCGAACGATGGCGCCAAGACACCGAGCCCACGATCTCCGGCGATCTCAAATCCCAGACCGACGGCATCTCCAGTCGCCAGCATTTACTGACCGCGGCGGGACCGGCGTCCAGAGGCTGATATCATTGGCGGCCCGAAGATCCGGCACAGATCACGATCGCCGCGCCTGTCTTTTGTCGGATTCTACAAGAGACCAGCGGTCCCGTGGACGTTAGATTCCGCGGCGTCGACGCAAGGACGCATGCGCCACGTCGTTGAGAGGGGGTGAAACAGACCAATCGCATGACTTCGGCAATATGGCGAGGGACCGCTGCCAGGATGTCCACGTCCTTTGCATGGGTGGTGGCGCTCCATCTGCGTTCTCGATGGGGCATGTCTGACCGGAAACCAGCTTCGCCTCGCTCGTTATCCCGCAACGGCGGACCCGGAACTTTCTTCCCCTGACGGCTACGCCGCCATTCCTCGCGGGACAAGAAAGTCCCCGGTCCACCGCCCTTCACGATGTTTCGGCCCTTGGGGTGCGGTCCGATCGTTTCCGATCTTTTCGACTGCCATCGAGGCCGCGAAGGGCGCGGCTTCGAAACAAGCAAAAGGAACTTGAACATGGCTACCATCGGCAACTTCACCAACACCGAAAACGGCTTCACCGGCTCGATCCGCACTCTCGCACTCAACGTCAAGGCTCGCATCGCTCGCGTCGAAAACCCCTCCGACAAGGGGCCCCACTTCCGCATCTATGCCGGCAACGTTGAACTCGGCGCAGCCTGGCAGAAGCGCTCTACCGAAACCGACCGCGACTACCTCTTGGTCAAGCTCGACGATCCGAGCTTCCCGGCTCCGATTTCCGCAAACCTGATCGGGGTCGATGGAGAGGAAGACTACCAGCTGATCTGGTCCCGCCCGAACCGGGGCTAACGTGCACAAGGCCCCGCCCGCAAGGCGGGGTTTTCTTTTCCCCGAGGGAGCCGAAGGCAGGCATCGAGCCCGCCTCCGGCTTTCCCGGTGCCACACGAGAGGTGTGGTCTGCTCAGAGAGAACAAGGGTGCCGTGACGAGGGTACTGCCTCAAGAACGTACGGTTCCCCCCAAAATGCTGGCGCATCTCGGCTCCCCCAAACGCCGCGCGGCGGTCGCTGTCGCGATCCCTGACCCTGTCCCCTCGCCACGCCCGCGGACGTCATCCTTCTCAAACATCAGGAGTTGACGACGATGACAATCGAACAGCACATCGAGGAACTGCGCGCTGAATTGCGGAATGCATGTGAGGCCTGTGAGCGCCGCGCGATCGAGGTCGAGCTCGAGTGCGCTCATGCCGAGCTTGCAATCATCGTTGCCGAGCAGGAAGCACGTCTTGACGTGAAGCCGCCGTTCTAGGCGGACTCCGATGATCGTGACGCCTACGCAACTCCCTGGCGATCACCGCAGGGACGATAGCCCTTCGCGCGCTTCTGGCGGGCAAGGCTGAGAAAGAGATCGACGGCATCTTCTTCCCGTTCGAAATGATGGTTCTTGTGCTGACCATTTTTCCCGATGCGTCCCCATGACCGAACGAGACATGCCTGCCCGAACAACGTCGCCGTGATTTCCAAGGCGTAGTAGCGCGCCATATTCTTCGTGGCATCGGTGCGTTCGACATAGAGGTGGTAGGGCTGCGTGATCATGCCGGCAGGATCGGAAATTGCGCTGTCGGCGTCCAACGACACTTATGAATCGATCCGGTCTTATCGATTCATTCCGGTGAAGTATTTTCGGATGAGACGTCCCCAACCAACGGCCTTGGCGTTGGACCAGGATCGCTGAACGACGAAGCGCTTGAGCGATAGAACCGGTTTTGCCGCACACAGATTCTCATGTCGTCGCGTCGGAACCAGATTGCCCGACCGCATCTGAGCGGTGGATTGCCTGCGGTGAAAACGATCTGTTCGTCGGCGCGCATCCGCAGCACTTCGTGCGGCTGGATCAGCGGTCTGGCTGCCAGCTGCTTTGATCGTGTCCGCGAGGATCCGCGCGCTTGAAAGCTGCGGCTGACCTGGTCGATTTCGACCGTGGTCATGCCACAGCGACGGGAGATGTAATCAGCCGTCTCCGGATCGTTGATGGCGGCAAACGAGATCCAGCTCGCGCTCTCGAACCACTTGCTGGACGCATCGCGCCCGCCATAGGTTTCGCGCAGCTGGCCGATCGATTGATAGATCATCGTCAGTGTGATGCCGTACTTGCGGCCGGCGTCCCGCGTCGTCTCCAGGATGCGCATGTAGCCAAGCCTTGCGGCCTCGTCGAGGAGGAAGAGCGCGCGGCCCTCGATGGCACCATCCCGGTTATAGATGGCATTGAGAAACGAACCGATGATGACGCGTGCCAATCCCGCATGGGTTTCAAGCGTCTTCAGGTCGATGTTGATGAACACGTCGATCTTGCCCGACGCGATGTCGTCAGTCGAAAATGCCGATCCCGACACCAGGGCCGCATAGTTCTGGTACGACAGCCAGTGGGTTTCCTTGATCGCGTTGGCATAGACGCCGGAGAAGGTCTCGGCCGTCATGTTGACGAAGGCGGCGACGTTTTCCTTTACGAACCCGGATTGCGAATTGTCATAGATATCCCTCAGCCGCTCGCGCAGCTTCGGCTCAGGTTCGGCGAGATTGGTGCGCACCTGGCGCAATGTCTGCTGCGCCAGCGGCGTTTGACCCGACAGACAGACATCGGCAATGATCGCGGTCAACAGTTGCTGGCCGGAGGCACGGAAGAAGTCGTCTCGAATGCCGGACGCGCGGCCGCTTTCGCTCATGATCCAGGATGCGACGGATGCGATGTCCTCTTCCCTGGTGCCGCCGAACTTGCCGATCCAGTCAAGCGCGTTGAAGCCGGTCGCCGGCTGGCGCGGATCAAGGATGCGAACCCTGCGGCCAGCGTCTTCCCGATGCCGCGATACCATCGGCGCGACTTCGTTCGATGGGTCTACGACAACCAGCGTCCCGCCCCATTTGAGCGACGTCGGGATCGTCACCGATGTCGTTTTGAACCCGCCCGAACCAGCGAAGACAATCCCGTGGGAGGAGCCGAAGGAACCGTCGAAGCAGAGCAGAGGTGCCTTGCCTCCCTTTCCCCAGCTCTCCCTGTCATCAGCCCGAAAGCCGCGAGCAGGCAGCCCATCGAGATCGACCCGGTATTTCTCGCCCACGACTATCCCGCCCGCTTCGGCAAAGAGCTGTCCGGCCTCCTGCAGTTTCATCCAGTTGGCGTCGCCATGGAGTGCACGCTTGCCGATAATCCGCTTTGGCTCGGATCGCACGAACGCGGCGTTTCCGATCAGTGCGGCTCGCAGTGCGAAGCATCCCGTAGCCAGCACAGCCGTTGCGCCGATCATCGTCGCTGGATCGAGATAGGCAGCTACGGACTGGTCATCAGGAACCCTGTCGGCAAGTGCTGCAAGGCGCGATCCTTCCCAGGCGATGGCGACGAGGACCGTGCCAACGCTTCCACCGAGCGCGCCCCATCCCGCGAACCGGATGTGGGTGGATCGGGCAGATGCGAAGAGCCAGACCAGGCTGATGGCGGCAGCGGCGAGATAAGGTGTCGCAATGCCAATCCTGCCGAGCGTCGATCTCAATTCCTCAGTCTTGCCGAAGGTTGCGAACCATTGATCAACTCCGGCCAATCCAATGGCAGCGCCGATCATCAGCGGGGCGACGGCGATGGAAAGAAGTATTCTAGCCACTCTCATTGCTGAGGGCCTCCGCGCCGATTGCTGTCAACCGAGCCCGCTCGCTGGGATCCTCTCTGAGGCGATCAGCGATCTCAATGAGCGCGCCGAGCAACATCGCCCGCTTTTCGAAGCGGAGCCCAGCCTTCACGATCAAGCCTCCGAGCTCGATCTTCTCGCGCGTGTCTTTCTTGCGAGCGGCAGATGTCGAGGTCCTTGCCATCCGCTCAAGCCTCGTCACTGCCGCGCGTAGCCGCGCCAGGCGGGATCTCCGAAGGGCTCCCGCCGCTCGCACCTCCCCTCTCATTCCCGCTCGATCCGCCTTTGGCTGGACGAAATCGCTTGGCCACATCCTCGAACGCGGTCTGCAGCGCGGCCTCGTCGATCTCGATGTCCCCAACACCAGCCTTGAGCGCGATTCGTCCAATCCGCTCCGCATCTCGCGCCTCCGCGGCCTTGAGCGCGTCTTGCAGTTTCGCGATCTCTTCGCGGATTTTCGAGGATGGCTTCTTCATTCCGCCTGTCTCCTTCTTGCTGAAAAGCCGATGCTGGAAGCAGAGCTTTTCAGCAGGGAGTGCGCAGCGCACTACTGTTAATCCTACAATCGCCAAGGGCGATGCCTTGGTGGATGATCACGGCCGTTCCGAAGGAGCGGCATCGAAGTGCGCAATTATACGTCGCTGATGCGACGCCTTGCTTGGCACTTGGGCCGAGGCCGCCGCGCCCGACGAACCTGTTGGATATGTTCGATCGAAGGAGTTACGACGCGCATGGCCGTCCCGCATTTTTCAGTCAGCATCGTTGCCCGCGGCTCCGGCCGCAGCGCCGTGCTGTCGGCTGCCTACAGACATTGCGCCAAGATGGACTATGAGCGGGAGGCGCGCTCGATCGACTATTCCCGCAAGCAGGGCCTGCTGCACGAGGAGTTCGTCATTCCGGCCGATGCCCCGCAATGGCTGCGGACCATGATTGCGGATCGCTCGATATCCGGCGCCTCGGAAGCCTTCTGGAACAAGGTCGAGGATTTCGAGAAACGCTCGGATGCGCAGCTTGCCAAGGACGTGACCATCGCTCTGCCGATCGAGCTTTCAGCGGAGCAGAATATCGAACTTGTGCGGAATTTCGTGGCAGAGCACATCACGGCACAGGGCATGGTTGCCGATTGGGTGTTCCACGATGCGCCGGGCAATCCGCACATCCATTTGATGACCACGTTACGGCCGCTGACCGAAGACGGGTTCGGGCCCAAGAAAGTCGCGGTTCTGAGCGCTGATGGAAAGCCGGTCCGCAATGACGCCGGCAAGATCGTCTACGAGCTTTGGGCTGGTGGCCCCGACGATTTCAACGCGTTTCGCGATGGCTGGTTCGCCTGCCAGAACCGCCATCTGGCGCTTGCCGGGCTCGACATTCGCATTGATGGCCGATCCTTCGAAAAGCAGGGCATCGAGCTCACGCCGACGATCCATCTTGGTGTCGGCACGAAAGCGATCGAGCGGAAGGCAGACCGTGCGGAGGAAAAAGCTGCCCTTGAGCGGCTGGAGTTGCAGGAGGAACTGCGCGCGGAGAATACCCGCAGGATCCAACGCAATCCGGAGATCGTGCTCGCGATGATCACGCGGGAAAAGAGCGTCTTCGACGAGCGCGACATAGCGAAGATCCTGCACCGTCATATCGATGATGCCGCTCTCTTACAAAGCCTGATGGCACGCATCCTGCAGGGCCCCGAGACCCTTCGTCTTGATCGCGAACGTCTTGACTTCGCGACCGGCATGAGGGCGCCGGCAAAGTACACGACACGAGAACTCATCCGGCTCGAAGCCGAGATGGCCAATCGGGCGACCTGGCTCTTTAACCGATCATCGCATGGCGTTCGCCGGTCCGTGCTTGAGGCAACCTTCGCCCGTCATGAACACCTTTCGAACGAGCAGAAGTCAGCGATCGAGCATGTCGTGGGTGATGAGCGCATTGCCGCTGTGATCGGTCGCGCCGGCGCTGGCAAGACAACGATGATGAAGGCGGCGCGCGAGGCCTGGCAAGCGGCTGGCTATCGCGTGGTTGGCGGCGCGCTTGCCGGTAAGGCGGCGGAAGGTCTGGAGAAGGAAGCGGGAATCGCCTCCCGCACGCTTTCATCCTGGCAGCATCGCTGGAGCCAGGGCCATGGACAACTCGACGACAGATGCGTCTTCGTTCTCGATGAAGCGGGCATGGTTTCATCTCGTCAGATGGCGCTGTTCGTCGAGGCCGTTACCAGGGCAGGTGCCAAGCTCGTTCTCGTTGGTGACCCCGAGCAGTTGCAGCCCATCGAGGCCGGTGCCGCCTTTCGGGCGATCGCTGATCGCATCGGTTATGTGGAACTCAAGACAATCCATCGCCAGCAGGAGCAGTGGATGCGTGACGCGTCGCTCGATCTGGCGCGCGGCAATGTCGTAAAGGCTGTCGAAGCCTATCAGGCCAGGGGCAAGGTGATCAGGACCGAGGTGAAGTCCGACGCGATCTCGAACCTTATCACCGACTGGAACCGTGACTATGATCCGGCAAAGTCCACCTTGATCCTCGCACATCTGCGCCGCGATGTCCGAATGCTGAACGAGCTGGCACGCATGAAGCTTCTCGAACGCGGGATTATCAAGGCCGGTTCGACCTTCGAGACGGCTGACGGCAATCGCAATTTCGCTGCCGGCGACCAGATCGTCTTCCTGAAAAATGACGGCTCGATCGGCGCCAAGAACGGCATGTTGGGGAAGGTGGTAGAGGCCTCTGCCGGGCGCATCATGGCTGTGACTGGCGAGGGCGGACATTGTCGCCGGATCGTGGTCGAGCAGCGGTTCTACAACAATATCGATCATGGTTACGCCACGACCGTGCATAAGAGCCAGGGCACCACGGTCGACCGGGTCAAGGTGCTGGCCTCGCTCTCGCTCGACCGGCACCTGACATACGTGGCGATGACCCGTCATCGCGAGGATCTTGGCGTCTACTACGGCGGCCGATCGTTCGCCAAGGCGGGCGGCCTGGCTGAAATCCTGTCTCGCAAGAATTCCAAGGAAACAACGCTCGATTACGCCGGCGGAAGTATTTACCGGCAGGCCCTTCGCTTCGCCGAAGCGCGCGGGCTCCATATCGCCAGCGTAGCAAGGACCGTCGCGCGCGATCGTCTCGAATGGACGGTTCGGCAAAAACAGAAGCTCGTCGATCTCGCCGGCCGGCTCGCGGCCATAGGTACCACGCTCGGCTTCGCAACATCGACAGGCAAAGCAATTCCCACTGCAGCAGAGGAGGTCAAGCCTATGGTGGCCGGTATCACCACCTTCCCGAAATCCATCGATCAGGCTGTCGAAGACAAGCTCGGGGCAGACCCTGCGCTCAAAAGACAATGGGAGGACGTCTCGATGCGGTTCCATCATGTCTACGCGCACCCTGAGGCAGCGTTCAAGGCGGCAAATGTCGACGCGATGCTGAGCGATCAGGAAACAGCGGCGAAGACGATCGCAAGAATGGCCGGGGAGCCTGAATCCTTCGGCGCTCTCAAGGGAAAGACCGGGTTGCTTGCGAGCCAGGCCGACAAAGCCGATCGGGTTCGCGCGCTCAGGAATGTCAAGCCGCTCGCCGACAGTATCGGCGACTACCTGCGCCAACGCTGCGAGGCCGCACGGCGAAATCATGCTGATGAGCTGGCGGCGCGCGAACAGCTCGCGCTGGAGATCCCCGCTCTCTCGGCCCATGCGAAAAGCATCCTAGAACGCGTTCGCGATGCCATCGATCGAAACGATCTGCCGTCTGGCCTCGAATTCGCACTGGCAGACAGAAACGTGAAGGCCGAACTCGATGGTCTTGCCAAGGTGGTCTCCGAGCGTTTTGGAGAACGGATGTTCTTGTCGCTTGCAGCCAAGGACACGAACGGCGAAACCTTCCAACGGGTCACATCGGGCATGAACGCCACGCAGAGGAGGGAAGTCGAGCGGGCGTGGAACACGATGCGCACCGTGCAGCAGCTACAGGCCCATGAGCGAACCGTGACTGCGCTCAAGGCATCCGATGCAATGCGACTGACGACGAGCCAGGGACTGGCTCTCAAATGACGGTTTCGGTCGAAAAGCCAGGGCTCCTTGGGCGCGGTCGCAGGATCGTACTCTGGCATCTCGGCGTCTTGGTCACCGCCGTGGTCTTTGGAATCATTGGGCTGGGCGCGGCCGGCTTCCGTGTCAACGTCACGCCGAGTGAACCCCTGGGCCTATGGCGGATTGTCGGTGTCGATCGAGCGTTGCAAAATGGCGATCGCGTCTTCGTCTGCCCGCCCGCCACCGATGTCATGCGCAAAGCGCTCAGACGTGGCTACCTTCGCCCCGGGCTTTGCGCTAACGGTTTCGCCCCGCTGATTAAAACGGTGGCTGCGAACTCCGGTCAGCGGATAGAGATCGGCGGTGTGGTCCGTATCGATGGACGACCACTTCCTCACTCACGGCTCATGCCCAGGGACGGTCAGGGAAGGCGGATGGTCGCCTTTGCCGGGGGGGCGGTCCCACCAGGAGAGATCTATCTGCATTCCGACTTCCCCGGGTCGTTCGACTCGCGGTACTTCGGGCCGCTGCCGGTGGAGAGCGTGCTCGGATTGGCGCAGGAGGTTTGGACCTATGCGCCGTGATCATCTTCGCGCGGCGTCACTGATTGCGGCATCGGCGACGGTAGGTTGGATCGGTTGGAGTGGCAACGTCTTGTCTCTTCCCACTGCTGCTCTGTTTCCGGCAGTCTGGTCGCTTTCGAGAACCCGCGGGCACGCCGTGGCGGTTTCGGCTGCATACTTCCTGGCCGCGTCGCGCGGTTTGCCGCAAGGTGTCGCGAACTTCTACTCATCCGATATCTGGCCCGGTCTGCTGTTGTGGTTGATGGCGTCAACCGGGTTCGTGATCGTCCATTCAGCGCTCTGGACAGCCAGAACCGAATGGCGAAAACCTCTTCGCTATCTGGTCGCATGTGTCGTCATGGCCATCCCTCCCTTCGGGATCACGGGATGGGCGCATCCGGTCACGGCGGCCGGGGTCCTGTTTCCGGCCTGGGGGTGGTG
>UEHQ01000062.1 GCA_900489925.1 Hyphomicrobiales bacterium
CCCCAGGCGGCCAATCCACCCTGCGAGTGACCATCGACGACCCATTTTTTCCCGAGTGTCGCGACGGCTTCGCGCGCCGCCGGTACCGAGTAGATGACGTCGTTGGCCTGATCAGCCTTGTTCATGTAGGGGTGATGCCCCTTCGTGCCCAGGCCGTGGTAGTCCGTGGCGACAACGGCGAACCCGCCGGCCAGCATGTCGGCCAGCCCCTCGCCTCCATAGTAGACGTCCTTCATCGCCGACGGCGCGCATTGGCGGGCGACGCCGCTGGTGCCGTGCGCCCATGCAATCACCGGCCAACCGCCTTCCGGTGGCGTCCCAGCGGGCGTCAACACGACGGCCGACGTCATCGCATCCGCACCATCCTGAACCGAGTGATAGAGAATGCGTGTCGCCGTAACGCCGGCGGCAAGTGCGTAGTCGCTCACCGTCTCGCTTGCGAGCAAGGCGCCGGGCTTGCTGTCCGCCAATCGAAATGATTGGTCATAGAAAGCCGTCAAAGGCAGGGCATCATCCTTCTCCGCCAGCACAGCCTCTTCGACAGTCTTGGGAAAGGGGGGCGGATCGTCTGCCCTCGTTAGCCCTGGCTGCCCGATGACAGCTGCCGCAGCCAATACCCCCATCGCGATACCGCGCCATTCGAGCGCGCGCATTTCCCTAATCATATCTTCCTCCACAAAATTTCGAGCCATCAGGCTCAAGTCAAAATACGAATATTTATTCGCATTTGTCAACGCGGTGGCGATGGACGAGAAAATTCGGCTTGCGATCTGGAAGTCCGGGCCGAAAACGGTCTAAATTCAGCGCGTTGCAAGATCGAAGGCAGGACATCCGTGACGATAGAGCCGCGAAAAAAGCCCAAGCAGGATCGCTCCCACAGCATGGTGGAACGCATTCTCGGAGCCGCGCGGGAACTGCTGGCTGACGACAGCACCAAGGGGCTGACGACGAGCGCGATCGCCGAGCGGGCCGGACTGTCCGTGGGCTCGCTCTATCAATACTTCCCGAACAAGGAGGCAATCGTTCTTGAACTGGCGCGCCGCTGGCTAGCAGCGTTTCGGCCCATTCCCCTAGCCTATGCGACCAAGGACATACCGCGGACCTGGACGGCGTTCAGCCGTGAATTTCGCGATTTCACGCAGGCGATCGCGGCCATGTATGAAAAAAATCGAGCACTTCTTCCGACAATCGAGGCGCTTCAATCGCACCCCGAACTGCGCCGCATTGCGGAGGAGCATGACCATGCGATCATCGAAACCCACACCGCCTGGCTGCTCAGGGCCGATCCTGAGCTCGGCGCGGCCACAGCTCGCAGGCTGGGCATCCTTCTGCTGGAAACCGGACACATCTGTTTTGCCGTTGCGTTGACGAAGGAACACTCGCCCTATCGCCTCGTCGTCGAGGATGTCATCATCATGCAAGAAGCGCTTTTACGCGCGCATCTGAAAATGCCCGAATAGAATCAAAGAGGCCCCACGCGGGGGCCTCCTGATGCAAATTAGCTGCTGCTATCAATCGACGTCGTCGACAACTGCATCCGGCTTGCCGCTGATGCGATGGGCAAGTGCGGCTTCCATGAACTCGTTGAGTTCGCCATCCAGAACATCGTCGGGCGCAGTGCTCGCTACGCCGGTCCTGAGGTCCTTGACCAGCTGATACGGCTGCAGCACGTACGAGCGGATCTGGTGGCCCCAGCCGATATCGCTCTTCGAAGCGGCTTCGGCGTTGGCAGCGGCTTCACGCTTCTCAAGTTCGGCTTCATACATGCGCGCACGCAGCATGTCCCAGGCCTTGGCCCGGTTCTTGTGCTGCGAGCGCTCCTGCTGGCACTGCACGACGATGCCGGTCGGAATATGCGTGATACGAACTGCGGAGTCAGTCGTGTTGACGTGCTGACCACCGGCACCGGACGAGCGGTAGGTATCGATGCGGCAATCGCTTTCGTTGATCTCGATCTGGATCGAGTCATCGACGACGGGATAAACCCAGATCGACGAGAAGGAGGTGTGGCGACGTGCGTTGCTGTCATAGGGCGAAATGCGGACGAGGCGGTGAACGCCCGATTCCGTCTTCAGCCAGCCATAGGCATTGTGGCCCTTGACCAGCAGCGTTGCCGACTTGATGCCAGCTTCTTCGCCATCGTGAACTTCGAGCAGTTCCACCTTGAAGCGCTGGCGTTCGGCCCAGCGAGTATACATGCGCAACAGCATGTTTGCCCAGTCCTGGCTTTCGGTACCGCCGGCGCCGGAATGAACTTCGAGATAGGTGTCGTTACTATCGGCTTCGCCAGACAGCATCGCTTCGACCTGGCGGCGGGCGGCTTCGGCCTTCAGCGCCTTCAGCGCATCTTCCGCTTCCTTGACGATGCTGGCGTCACCCTCTTCCTCGCCCATCTCGACGAGTTCAACGTTGTCGTTCAGCTGCTGCTCGAGCTGCCGGACGCCATTGATGCCGTCATCGAGCTGCTGGCGTTCGCGCATCAGCTTCTGCGCTTCGGAAGCATCGTTCCAGAGGGTCGGATCCTCTGCCTTGTTGTTCAACCAGTCCAGTCGTCTTATCGCCTGGTCCCAGTCAAAGATGCCTCCTCAGCAGGGTGATAGCCTGCTTGGTTTCATCGACTACGTTCTGGATTTCCGCTCGCATTTTCCTGCTTCTTTGCGTTGCTTGAAAAGTCGTCCGTCAAATAATTGTGGCGGCTGCGGATGTAAAGCCGCAACCGCCACATCTGTCTTGCGAATGCTTAGTAGAGACCGCCAGCGCCCGACTGGACCGCCTGGTTTGCCTGCGGCGACGTCTTGAGAATCTCTTCCGGCGCCATGGTGTTGTCCATGCCGATAACAGAGAAGCTGTCAGCGGGACCGGTGCCCGGCTTGAAGGCTTCGATGATGGTGTTCGGATCACCCTGCATCGCGGCCATGCCGGTCTTGCGGTCGATCGGGATGAGGTTCATGCCGGCCGGAATAACGAACTTGGATTCCGGCATGTCCTTGACGGCAGCCTGCATGAACTCGTTGAAAACAGGCGCAGACAGCGAACCGCCGGTGCCGCCACGTCCAAGAGTCGAGGGAGAATCGAAACCGATGTAGAGGCCGGCAACGAGATCCGGCGTGAAGCCGACGAACCAAGCGTCCTTTTCGTCGTTCGTGGTACCGGTCTTGCCGGCAACGTCACGGGCGCCGAGCTGAACCTTGCCTGCTGCGGTACCGCGCTGGATAACGCCCTGCATCATCGACGTGATCTGGTAAGAAGTCATCGGATCGAGGACGGTTTCGCGGTTGTCCACGACGTTCGGCTCATCCTGGCTCTGCCAGTCGCTGGCGTTGCAACCTTCGCAGACGCGCTCTTCGTGCTTGAAGATCGTCTTGCCGTAGCGGTCCTGGATACGGTCGATGAGGGTCGGCTTGATCTGCTTGCCACCGTTGGCGATGACCGAGTAGGCCGAAACCATGCGCAGCACGGTCGTTTCGCCGGAGCCCAGCGACATGGCCAGAACCGGCATCATCTTGTCGTAGATGCCGAAGCGCTCCGCATATTCGGCCACGACATTCATCCCGAGATCGTTGGCAAGGCGGACCGTCATGCGGTTGCGCGAGTGCTCGATGGCGAAGCGCAAGGTGTTGGCGCCGCCGCCCTCGCCTTCATAGTTATCAGGTGCCCAGACCTGGCCGTTGCCGGTCTGGATCTCAAGCGGATCGTCACTGACGACGGATGCCGGCGTGTAGCCATTATCCATGGCCGCTGCATACACAAACGGCTTGAAAGACGAACCCGGCTGGCGCATTGCCTGCGTGGCACGGTTGAATTCGGACTGCGAATAGGAGAAGCCGCCGACCATCGCAAGAACACGGCCGGTCTTCGGATCCATGGCGACCAGACCGCCTTCAACCTTCGGCGGCTGGCGCAGGCGGTAGGACTTCGAGCTGTCATCACCGATAGGCTCGACATAGACGACGTCACCCGCGGACAGCACGCCCTGCGGCGACTTGGCCGTCTTGCCGCCGGCGGCGGAGCGATAGGCCCACTGCATGTTCTTTGCCTGGATCACGCCACGTTCGCGTTCAGCGGGGATCTTGCCGCCGCCGTCCTTGGCAGGCTGAAGGCCAATGTCGACGCTGTCGTCGGACACGGCGAGTACAACGGCAAGGCGCCATTCGGGTACGTCGCCCAGTGCCGGGATATCCGCAAGGGCTTTGCCCCAATCGGCGGTCGTATCGATCTGCTTGAGCGGGCCGTGGAAGCCGCGACGCTCGTCATAGGTCGTCAGGCCATCCTGCAGCGCCTTGCGCGCAAAGACCTGAAGCTGCGGATCGAACGAGGTACGAACCGAGAGGCCGCCTTCGTAAAGCGCCTTCTCACCGTACTGTTCGATCACCTGCCGGCGAACGGCTTCAGCGAAATAACCTGAGGCGAAGAGCGATGGGCCACTCGTGCGGCCGGTCACGCCAAGCGGCTGCTGCTTGGCTTCGGCGCCGTCAGACTGGCTGACATAGCCATTCTCGACCATGCGATCGATGACCCAGTTGCGGCGCTCGAGTGCTGCCTCGGGGTGGCGGAAGGGGTGGTAGTTCGCGGGACCTTTCGGCAGCGAGGCGAGATAGGCTGCTTCCGCAACGGTCAACTCCGTTACCGACTTGTCGAAATATGTCAGCGCCGCGCTTGCAATACCGTAGGAATTCAGACCGAAGAAAATCTCGTTCAGGTAAAGCTCAAGAATCTTATCCTTGTTGTAGGCCTGCTCGATGCGGAACGACAGGATCGCTTCCTTGATCTTGCGGTCGATCGTCTGGTCGGACGTCAAGAGGAAGTTCTTCGCGACCTGCTGCGTGATCGTCGATGCGCCGACCGGGCGGCGACCGGAACCGAAATTCTGCAGATTGACGAGGATCGCGCGGCCGAGGCCGGTCAGGTCAACACCCGGGTGATTGTAGAAATTCTTGTCTTCCGCCGAAAGGAAAGCTGCCTTCACGCGATCGGGAATCGCCTGGATCGGCAGGAAGAGACGCCGTTCCTTTGCATATTCCGCCATCAGCGCACCGTTGCCGGCATGGACGCGGGTGGTGACCGGCGGCGCATAGGTGCTCAGAACGGCGTAGTCAGGAAGATCCTTCGCGACGTTGGACAGATAAACGGCGATTATCGCCGCCACGCCCAAAAACAGGACGCAAGCCACTCCGAAGAAATATCCAAGAAGTCTGATCATATCTAAGCTACCGGTATCTCAATCATCGATCGGCGCGAGCATAACAATCGCATGGATCGGGGCGTTTTGCACGTTTGGCGACTTACTCCATGAGCGTTATCGCCACAAGCCGTTTCCGTTCGGCCATCAAAAACATAGCGGGGAGTAACGGCGCGAATGTGAGGAAAATAGGGCCCGAGTGCCCTATTCCCATACTCCGACAGCGTTACGCAGCTGACTGTAACATCTGCGCCACGCAGGCGTTCAACCACCATTCGCCACCATGGAAGAATGATAGTGTTTGACCGCCTCGGTCAGCAGATCGGCCATTTTCCCACGCCACTCGTCGTCCAGAAGGAGCTTCTCGTCGTCCTTGTTGGACAGGAAGCCCAGCTCCAGCAGGATCGAGGGAACGTCAGGCGCCTGCAAGACGCGGAATCCCGCGTGACGATGCGGATTGTTGATCGTCCCGACCTGATCCTTGAACGACGCCAGAACGCTCTCGGCAAGAGAGATCGAAAACGCCTGCGTTTCACGACGCGTGAGATCGAGAAGAATGTCGGCGACCTCCGGCGGCTCCGTGGCTGCTGCCTTTCCGGCGATCTGGTCGGAGAGATTCTCCCGTTCTGCAAGATCGGCTGCCAGTTTATCCGAGGCCTTGTCAGAGATCGTATAGACGGTGGCGCCGCGGATATCCTTCTGCTTCAGCGTATCGGCGTGCATCGAAACGAAGAGACCGGCATGATTTTGCCTGGCGATCTCCACCCGCTCCGACAACGACAGGAAACTGTCATCCTTGCGCGTGAGAAATGCCTTGATGCCGGGCTCGCGGTTGAGGCGATCGGCAAGCGCCCGGGCGAAGGCCAAGGTCACATCCTTCTCCTGCGTTTTGGTATCGATGCCGATGGCACCGGTATCGATACCGCCGTGTCCAGCGTCAACCGCAACGATGAAGTCGCCGCTCCCAGGCTGCGCCGGTGAAGGGATCGCGCTCGTCACATCAGGAGCAGCCGGCTCTGCCCAGGACTGGGCTTTGACCAACTCATCAAACTTCTCTTTGTCTGAAATTTCGGCCTCGAGCACCAGCCGCTGTCCCTTACCGCCTTCGTCGGCCTGGACCTTTGCCAGTCCGATCTTCAGCGGCTTGGTTGCCGTCAGCACGATGCGCGCGCTGTCCTCATCCATCTTGCCGTAACGGATATCCTTGAACAGCCCCCTCGCCTCGAGGTCCTTGGCCGGAAAGCCGAAGGCGGTCGCAGGCAGGTCGACGACGACGCGCTCGGGATTGGCAATGTAGTGAATCGAAAACGTCGGCGCGCGATCGAAATCAATCACGATGCGGGTACGGGCATCGTCTCCCACAATGCGGGCGCCATAGGCGAGCAACGGCTCAGCAGGCGCCGTATCGGTCGCGTGGACGACGGCAGGCGCCATCGTCGTGATGGCCGCCGCGATCACACACCCAAGGAAATTGTTCTTTCGCAAACCGGACACCACCGTCGCGCGTCGCATCCTCTTAAACAATCGACCGCCACACCCTAAATAACATCTGTGATGGATCCTGCGCGGCAGACGCGAAAGCGGCCAGAGTACAGCCCCCATGCGCACCGTCAGAATCGGCACCCCTCATCCTGTCTGTGTATGCTTCGCCAAATCCATCAATATTATGGCACATTTGGCTTTTCCCTTGCTATTGTGACGGAGAAAACATACAAGGTTTTTCAGGGTAGAAGCACTGACGGGATAGAGTCGCCGACACGGCAGCCAACCGCAAAGGACCTGGCGCCACAACCGGCAATCGTCCGCCGTCTCACATGTTTTTACTCGACAATGGATCCTGGATTTTCCGGATAGTTCGGAAACTTCATCGGTGGATAGCCACCAACCGCTCTTTAAAGAGAGAGCAAACTCATCGGACCTGAATAAGGTCTTAGTTTTGTCGATCTCGCTTGGTCTTTGATGGTGTCGCAGCAGGTTTTATCTGAAGTCTACAGGCCCCGGGAGAAAAGCTTCCCCGCTGTTGTCTGGCTGCTGCCTTCCACACCGCACCAATCGCGACTTTCACTATCCGGCGCTGCAATGGCAGGCAGCACTCTTTCTGTACTATCGACAGGAGGAGTTGCTGGCGCTCGACTGCGCCGAGGAGCACAGCTTACATGGCAGACAAAATGCTTATCGACGCGTCTCACGAGGAAGAGACGCGCGTCGTTGTCGTTCGCGGGAACCGCATAGAAGAATTTGACTTCGAGTCACAGCATAAGAAGCAAATTCGCGGCAACATCTATCTCGCAAAGGTAACGAGGGTCGAACCCTCGCTACAGGCCGCGTTTGTGGACTACGGCGGCAACCGGCACGGCTTCCTGGCCTTCGCCGAAATCCATCCCGATTACTACCAGATCCCGCTTGCGGACCGGCAAGCCCTGTTGCGCGCGGAAGCTGAAGAGCATCGCCGCGACGACGATGTCGAGCATGTCGAAACCGCAACCGTCGATCTCTCGACGCAGGCACAGCCCGACATCGGCATCGTTGCCAGCGACGACGAACCCGTAGCCGTCGAGGCCTCGGCCGAAGCAGTCGAGGTCGTGGCCGAAGTCACGGAAGAGCCTGCGCCCGCCAAGAAGGCAGCCAAGCCGCGCCGCAGCCGCAAGAAGGCAGCTCCCGCAGCCGATGCCGAGACGGCAAGCGAACCGGAAGCTACGGCTGCCGTCGACAGCGAAGACGATGGCTCGACCGGCGGCGAGATGGCTGCAATGGTCGAAACCGACTCCATCTCCGAAGACGTCGATGCGCGCCGCCGCGGCGGTGACGATGATGACGACGACGATCATGATCACGAAGAAGAAGTGATCGAGAGCGTCGGCGCCGAAGATGCGATGGAAGAAGTTCCGGATCGCGTGCAGCGCAAGCCGCGCAAGCAGTACCGTATCCAGGAAGTCATCAAGCGTCGCCAGATTCTCCTCGTGCAGGTTGCCAAGGAAGAACGCGGCAACAAGGGTGCAGCGCTTACGACGTATCTGTCGCTTGCCGGCCGCTACTCCGTTCTGATGCCGAACACCGCACGTGGCGGCGGTATCTCCCGCAAGATCACCAATCCGCAGGATCGCAAGCGCCTCAAGGAAATCGCACGGATGCTCGAAGTGCCGCAGGGCATGGGCGTTATCCTGCGCACCGCCGGCGCCAACCGCACCAAGGTCGAGGTCAAGCGCGACTTCGAATATCTGATGCGTCTGTGGGAAAACGTTCGCACGCTTACGCTTGCTTCGACAGCTCCCTGCCTCGTCTACGAGGAAGGTTCGCTGATCAAGCGTTCGATCCGCGACCTCTATAACAAGGATATCGGCGAGATCATCGTTGCCGGCGAGGAAGGCTATCGTGAAGCGAAAGACTTCATGAAGATGCTGATGCCGAGCCACGCTAAGGTGGTTCAGCCTTACCGCGACATTCATCCGATCTTCTCGCGCTCCGGTATCGAAGCGCAGCTCGATCGCATGCTGCAGCCGCAGGTGACCCTGAAGTCCGGCGGCTACCTGATCATGAACCAGACCGAAGCGCTGGTATCGATCGACGTCAACTCCGGGCGTTCGACGCGTGAGCATTCGATCGAAGATACCGCACTGCAGACGAACCTTGAGGCTGCCGACGAAGTGGCGCGTCAGCTGCGCCTGCGCGACCTTGCCGGCCTTATCGTCATCGACTTCATCGACATGGAAGAAAAGCGCAACAACCGCGCCGTCGAGAAGAAGCTGAAGGAATGCCTGAAGAACGACCGCGCTCGTATCCAGGTCGGCCGCATCTCGCACTTCGGCCTGCTCGAAATGTCGCGCCAGCGCATCCGCGCTTCCGTTCTCGAATCGACGACCCAGGTCTGCTCGCATTGTGGCGGCACCGGTCACGTGCGGTCGCAGTCTTCGGTTGCCCTGCATGTCCTGCGCGGCATCGAGGAATACCTGCTCAAGAACACGACGCACGATATCACGGTTCGCACGACGCCTGACATCGCGCTCTATCTGCTCAACCACAAGCGTCAGACGATCATCGATTACGAAGCACGCTTCGGTGTTGCGATCATCATCGATGCCGA
>UEHQ01000050.1 GCA_900489925.1 Hyphomicrobiales bacterium
GCGGTTCTGCGACGGAAGGTGGGGCCATCTCGACCCTGGATGCGCTTGCTAACGCAAGCGATGTCGATGCAGGCACGGTTCTGAAGGTCGTTGACGTTCCTGCGACGCTCCCGGCTGGTGTGAGCTACGACGCGGCGACACACAGCTTCACGCTGGATCCGACGAACGCGGCCTTTGACTCGCTGGCTGCAGGCAAACAGACGACGGTCACGGTGAACTACGGCGTCTCCGACGGTATCGAGACGACGACGACCTCGGTGTCCTGGGTCGTGACGGGCACCAACGACGCACCTGTCGCCAACCCGCTCAGCGGTTCTGCGACGGAAGGTGGGGCCACCTCGACGCTGGATGCGCTTGCCAATGCAAGCGATGTCGATGCCGGCACGGTTCTGAAAGTCGTTGACGTTCCGAACGGCCTTCCGGCTGGTGTGACCTACGATGCTTTGACGCACAGCTTCACGCTGGATCCGACGAACGCGGCCTTTGACTCGCTGGCTGCAGGCGCCACCAAGACGGTTACCGTGAACTACGGCGTCTCCGACGGTACTGCGACGACCGCAACCTCGGTTTCCTGGGTCGTGACGGGCACCAACGACGCACCTGTCATCACCTCCAACGGCGGTGGCGACACGGCTGCTGTTACGATCGACGAAAACTCGACCGCGGTCACAACCGTGACGGCGACCGATGTCGATACGCCGGCCGCGAACTTGACTTATTCGATCATTGGCGGAGACGACCAGAACCTGTTCAAGATCGACAGCTCCGGTAACCTGAGCTTCAAGGATGCGCCGGACTTCGAGCATCCGCTCGATAATGGCGCCAACAACATCTACAACGTCATCGTTCAGGTTTCCGATGGCAACAAGACCGACACCCAGACGCTCAACGTCACGGTCAAGGATATTCAGGAAAACATTGCGCCGGTTCTGACGCTGTCGAACGGTGCCTATGTCCTCGATCAGTTCAACCAGAACGCCTATAACGGCAACGACGGTACCGCGAACTGGAAGACGGACTGGATCGAATACGCCGAGAACCAAGGCAATCCTGCGACCACCGGCGATGTCCGGGTGAACGGTGGCGTGCTTGTTCTCTCCGACACCGACGCCGAGGTCGATAACGAAGGCGATTATGTCTACCGCTCCGTCGATCTTACGGGCGCCACCCAGGCGACGCTCACCTTCGACTACAAGCGGGAAAGCATGGAGTCGGACGATGCCGTCCATGTGCAGGTGAAGAACAGCAACGGCGTCTGGGTCGAGATAGCCACGATCAGCGGCGAGAATATCAATGACGCAAGCTTCAAGGCGGTAACCGTCGACCTCTCGGCCTACATCTCGTCCTCGACCACGATCCGCTTCTACGCGAATGACGAACTCGAGAATGGCGACATTGTCTACGTCGACAACGTCAAGATCGCCTACACGACGACGCCGACCTTCGTCGAAGGCGGCTCGGCCGTCGCGGTTGTCGGTAACGCCGTGATCGCAGATGCCGATGCCAACATGACGTCAGCCACCGTAAAGCTGACCAACGGCCAGGCTGGCGACGTGCTTTCGATCGCCGGCCAGGCTACCAACAACGGCGCGATCGGCGGCATCACCTACAGCATCAGCGGCAACACCATTACCTTCACGGGCTCGGCTACCAAAGCTGACTACGAAGCTGTGATTGAAGCCGTCCGCTTTGCGAACAGCTCGGAAAACCCGAGCGGCACTGACCGTACCTTCGAGGTTGTCGTCAACGACGGCCTGAACTCGAACATCGCGACGACGACCGTCCACGTGACGGGTGTCAACGACGCGCCGGTCAATACGGTTCCGGGCTCCGCTGTCACGGCAGCAGAGGAAACCAGCACGGCCATCACAGGCCTCTCCGTTTCCGACGTGGATGCGGGCTCTTCGACGCTGACGACCACGCTTTCGGTAACCCACGGCACGCTGACGCTTGCAGCACTTGGCGGTGCGTCCGTCATCGGCAGCGGAACCGGCACGGTGACGCTGAGCGGTACCCTTGCCCAGATCAATGCGACGCTCGCCGGCAACAACGTCTCCTACAAGGGCGATCTGAACTACAGCGGGTCCGACACGCTGACGATGACGACCAGCGATGGCGGCAATACGGGTACCGGCGGCGTCAAGACAGACATCGACACGGTCTCGATCACGGTGACGCCGGTCAACGACGCCCCGGTCAATACCGTTCCTGGCGCGACGGTGGCTGCGACCGAGGATACCAGCAAGTCGATCACCGGCCTGTCCGTGGCCGACGTCGATGCCGGCTCCTCGATCGTCACGACAACGCTCTCTGTGCTGCATGGCACGTTGACGCTCGGCGCGGTTGGCGGTGGCGCGTCGATCAGCGGCAGCGGCACCGATACCGTCACCCTGAGCGGCACGATCGCTCAGATCAACGCGTCGCTCGCTGGCAGCAACGTCTCCTACAAGGGCGAGCTGAACTACAACGGCGCCGACACGCTGACGATGACGACCGACGACGGCGGCCACAACGGTGCCGGCGGTGCCAAGACCGACACCGACACGGTGTCGATCACGGTTGGCGCGGTCAACGACGCTCCGGTGGTCTCGAACCTGGTCATCACCGAAGGCGGCATCAAGTTCACGCTCGCGGATCCGGACAGCTCGAGCTTCACGCTTGCCTCGCCGTTTGCCACCGCATTCGGTAGCAATCCCGGCCTGCATGTCGGCGACAACACGCTGACGCCCTCGGCACAGACCAATGTTGTCAGCGGCACGCTGACAGTCAGCGACGGATCTCTGTCCGATGAGATCGTCAATGTCATCCTCGGCAACAACAGCAACAACACAGGTAATTCGCTGACCGCGTCTGGCTCGACCCCGACAGCCATCTATGGCTTCGGCGGAAACGATACCCTGACGGGCGGCTCCGGTGCGGACTGGCTGTTTGGCGGTGACGGCGACGACACGCTCGACGGCAACGGCGGCGCGGATACGCTTTCGGGCGGCGCGGGCAACGATAACTTTCAGCTGGCCAGTGGCGATTGGGTCGCCGGTGAAACGATCGATGGCGGAGCGGGTAGCGACACGATCACGCTCATGCCGAACGGAGTGACCGTCGACTTCACGACCGGCACGATCAGCAACGTCGAAACGCTGACCGGAAGCTCGAGCAGTGATAGCGTTACGATGTCGGCTTCGCAGTTCCAGGGCTTCTCGACGATCAATCTCGGCAATGGCAGCGACTCGCTGACCGTGAGCCTGAGCGGCACGACGGATCTCTCCGCTTCTGCGCCGACGATCACGAGCGTTGAAACGCTGAAGATCACCGGTTCGACCGGCGACGACAACCTGACCATCAGCGCCCAGCAGTATTTGGCCTTTGGCAGCATCGACCTCAAGGGTGGCAACGATACCCTGACGGTCAAGATGTCCGGAGCGACCGATTTCTCGACAAACAGCACGACGCTTGCCGGTGTCGAAGCCCTCAAGGTAACTGGTTCGGCAGGCGACGACACGCTCACGCTGACCGGCACTCAGATGGCGGCTTTTGCATCGATCGATCTCGATGGCGGCAACGATACGCTGAGGCTGACCAGCAGCTTCACAGATACGAGCGACGCTCAGCTTGACGGCATCGAGAACGTTACGCTGTTGAATGCCGGGACGCTGAACCTGTCGCGTCAGTCGGAAAATCTTGTCATCACCGGTAGCACCGGTGCCGACACCATCACGGGTGGTGCGGGCAATGACACGATCACCGGCGGCGCTGGCAAGGATACGCTCAACGGCGGCGAGGGCAACGACACGTTCAATCTCGCCAATGGCGACTTTGCGAGCGGCGAGTCGATCAACGGCGGCAATGGTACGGACACGATCGTCCTCACCAATGCGACGACTGTCGACTTCACCACGGGTACGCTCACCAGTGTGGAGAAGCTTACGGGCAGCGCCGGTAATGACACGGTGACGGTCAGCAATTCGCTTTCCGGCTTCAGCTCTATCGATCTCGGCGGCGGTGGCACCGATACGCTTAAGATTGCCGGCGGCTTTACCAACTCGAGCGATGCTCAGTTGCAGGGCATCGAGAAGGTAACGATGACGTCCTCGGGCGTGCTGAACCTGTCCAGTCAGAGCGAAAACCTGATCATCACAGGCTCCAGCGGCAACGACACGATCACAGGCGGAACCGGCAACGACACCATCATGGGTGGCAGCGGTAACGACACCCTGAAGGGCGGCGGCGGAAACGACACATTCGTCTTCAATGGCAGTGACAGTGGCTCCAATACGATCACCGATTTCACGAGCGGTGACAGCCTGAAATTCCTGAACTTCTCACTGGCAAATCAGACTTCGACCTCGACTGCCTGGAATGTGGTTACCGTTACTTCCGGTTCGCAGAGTATCAGTAACGCCGATTTGGTAATCTACGACGTCGCGGTAAACTCGGCGAATTCGGCTAGCAAGATTGCCAATCTACTGGATAATCAGTCCGGCACGTTCAACGGCGGTGTGTTCGTATTGGCGTATGACGCGAACGGCAAGGTCGCGCTGTATTATAGCTCGGATGCAAACGGAAGTGGCTTCTCGGCTGGTGCGGTGACACTGGTTGCCGTCTTTGACAACCTGACGGACGTCATGGACGCCAATGCACCGAAGCTGGCAAGCCAGTACGGTCTGCTGTCGTCCGCCATCGACCCGATCATCCTCGATCTCGATCACAACGGCATCGCGCTGACCACGCTCGACCACGGCGTCCAGTTCGACATCAATGCCGACGGTCACAAAGATCAGATCGCTTGGACGGCGGGCACGGATGGCATTCTTGCCTACGACGTGGACGGCAACGGGACGATCGACAACGGCAGCGAGATATTCTCGCCGCACTTTGCCGGTGGCACCTATGCCGATGGCCTGGCGGCGCTGGCGACGCTCGACAGCAACCACGACGGCAAGATCGATGCCAATGACGAAGCTTTTGCAAAGCTCACCATCTGGCAGGACCTGAACCACAACGGTATCACCGACGCCGGCGAACTTTCGAGCCTTGCGGATCATTCGATCGCCAGCATCTCGCTGGATGCCAACGCGGCTGATACCTCGGTCAACGGCCAGTCGATCCTGGCGGATGGCAGCTACACCCTGACGGACGGCTCTACCGGCCACTTCGTCGAGGTTGCCTTCGACACGACGCTCGGCGGCAGCACGGACAGCAACAGCGTCCACGCGCTGATCGGCAGCGACGGCGATGACGTCCTGTCGGGCGCCGGCGGCATGTACACGCTGACCGGTGGGGCAGGGGCTGATACCTTCGTCCTCGACACCGACGCGCTTGCCGACGTCAAGCTCGCCGACGTGATCACCGACTACAAGGCCAGCGAGGGCGACACGCTCGATGTGTCGAAGCTTCTCGACAGCCTGCTCGGCCACGAGGCGACTGAAGCCGAGGCGCTCTCCAGCGTCAAGACGACGGTATCAGGTGCGGACACGGTGGTCAGCGTCAATTCCAACGGCGCTTGGCACGATGTGGCGGTTCTCCAGAACACCACGGAAGCCGTCAAGATCCTCTACGACGACAAGCACGACGCGGTCACCGCGCCGCACGTCGGCTGATCCAGGATTGCCGCACCGCACGGCCCGGCCCGGCCCACAGAAACAGGAAAAGGCGCCTTGGGCGCCTTTTTCTTATTGTACGGACTGTCGCATTGCGGGGTTCGCCCCGGATGAGGCCGGGTTGAACAAGGCCAGGAACAACCGGCTTATGCGGCCGGCAGCCTCGAGATCGGCAGGGCCTCGTCAGTCTCCACGCCGCCGCGCTCCAGTGCCATTTCGTCGGCCAGCTGGCGGATGTGGTTGAAGTCGGCAGGTCCTTCGAAGACGGCGCCGCCAAGCCGGATGCCGATCGAAAGTGGCGCGTCGCCCGCCGTAAAGGCAGCCTCGGCAACACGACGACGAATGCGCATGCCGACATCCTGGGCATTCTCGACGCTGGCACCGGGGAGGAAGACGCCGAGCTCGTTGGTGGCCAGGCGCGCCACGAGGTCGCCGCTTCTGACCGAGGACTGAATGATGGACGCCAGCGACTGCATCACGGTGTCCGCCCATTGCGGTCCGTAGCGCCGGCTGATCGTGTCCAGCGTGTCGATGACGACTGCAATCATGACACCGCCGGCATCGGTCGCGATTCGCTTGCGGCGATCCATGTAGTGTTCAACCGCCGCGGCGAAGGCGGTTCCGTTCAGCGTCTTCGTCACCGTGTCGTGCCGGGCTGCGTAGGTCGCGGTCTCCTGAAGCTTTTTGAGCTCCCTGACCTTGATCCGCAGTATTAGAAGAAGCGGAAATGCAACAAATGCCGAAATTGCGGTGGCTCCCGCAAACCCTACCAAAAATGGTCGATCCGGTATTAGAAGGTTTAAGATAAGTAAAAGCCCAACAGAACAGGCCGCGTAGCAGACTGTGCCGAACAAGGCTGTTCTAATAGCTGAAATGATTGTGGCGGAAGAGTAACGCTGGCCGAAATTCATAGCGGGTCAAGGTCCGTTTCGAAGTAACGCCAGATAAGCAGGTTCGTGAAAAGTCTGAGTAAAAAAATCCTGTAAAATTCTAGCTTTAGGTCGCTGCGTAGGGGAATTAACTGTCTCTGCAGGAAAGCCCGGCTGCGCAATTGGAATGTGGAAAGTTTGGTGTTACTTGTTTGCCGAAGTCAAATAATCGGTATACCGGTAAGCCGAGCTATTTTGATGTTGAGGGGCATCCGTCTTGTTTAAAGGCAAAAGAATTATCGCAGCTTTGTCTGCCACTGTTGCTATGAATTTTGCGTTTTATGTTGACGCAAACGCAATGTCATTGCAGCAGGCCATCGAGAAAACGATGAAAACCAACCCGCAGATTCTGCAGGCTGCCAAAGATCGTGAAGCAATCGAGTTCGAATTGCGCCAGGCGCGCGGTTTGTACTTGCCGTCAGTTGATCTTGAGACCGGTATCGGCCGTCGTCGTCTGGACAATTCCAGCTCGGGTACTTTGAGCTCCGACCACGACTACTTGTCGCCGAGCGATGTGGGCGTCACCGTTACTCAGACATTGTTCGACGGTGGCAGCCGCAAGGCGCAGGTCGATCAGCAGGCCTCCCGTGTCGATGGCGCGTCCTTTCGGGTTCTCGAGCGTTCCGAGGCGCTCGCGCTGGAAGTGACCCAGGATTACCTGGAGTACATGCTCCAGAACCAGATCGTCGCTGCTGCCAAGGAAAACGTTGCGTTCCACACCGCGATGGTGGGTGACATCAACGAAAGCATCAAGGGCGGCGCGCTCACCGATGCAGACCGCCTGCAGGGCAGCGAACGTCTTCAGGCCGCCAAGGCTCGCCAGCGCGAAGCTCTGGAAGAACTGGAGGCGACGAAGATCCGCTTCCTCAAGGCCGTCGGCGAGCCGATCGTCAATCCGAGCTCGCCGCCGTCGCTGGCAAAGTATCTGCCGAAGACGCTCGATGACGCCGTCTTCGTTGCCAACAAGAACAGCCCGCGCATCTACTCCGCCAATGCGGACGTCGATGCTGCAGACGCCGGTGTCCGCGGCGCGCGCGCCAACTACCTGCCGAAGGTCAACCTTGAAGGTACGGCCCGCGTCGGCAACGACATCGACGGCGACGAAGGCAACACCAACGACTACGAAGTCCGTGTTGTTGCTCGCTGGAACCTCTATCGCGGCGGCATCGATGTCGCGCGCGAACAGGAGCAGATCCGTCGCGCCGGCGAGCAGCGTTATGCGCTTGCTCAGGTTCAGCGTGAGGTTCAGGAATCCGTTCGCTCCGCATGGAACGAACGCGCAAGCCGTGGCGATCTTGCCGGCATTCTCGGCAAGCAGGCAGCGATCAACGATCAGCTGGTTGGCTCCTACCGCGAGCAGTTCAAGGTTGGCCAGCGCTCGCTGCTGGACCTGCTCGATGCGCAGAACACCAAGTTCAACACCAAGGTTCTCGCTGACACGGCGCGCGTCGCCTCCCTGTTTGCCGAGTACAAGATCCTGGCTGCCTCGGGCAACCTGCTTCAGACGATGAAGTTGAAGCCGGTCGACCAGAGCAAGCCATATGCGCGGGAAAATTTTGCTGTACCTGCGAGCGTCGCGAATCCTGGATATGTCGAGCTTGATTCACATCAGAATCCCGGCATGCCTTTGGACCTCCTGGCGCCAATTCGACAGCAATAGTCGAGATATGGCCACGGAACGATGCTGAACGTAGCGCTAGAAACGACCAGCGGAACGCCGCTCCAGACCTTCAAGGCGGCTTTCAAGTCCGTGGCCGCATTCTACGGCCGACCAAGCTCCGATACGGTTCTCTTCTCCGGTCTGCCGGATGAAGTGACCGAATCCTTGGATGGTGACGACGTCGAACGGATGGCCGAGCGCATCGGCCTCCAGGTCATCAAGCATAACGAGCGCGATTGCCGGCTCGGCAATTTCGATTGTCCGGCGATCGTAGCCTTTGGCGACGGCGGCGTTCTGCCGTTGCTGGAGGTGGCCGAGGACGGCTCCTACATCATCGACATCGTGCCGATCGCCGGTAGCGCGATCCGGCTGACGCGGGACGAATTCGTCGCGCTGCGGCCGCAGACAGCCTTTGCCTTCACCCTCTACTACCAGAACGCTTCGGAAGAGGCGCTGGTCGGCAATGCGGTCGAGATCGAAAAGCGGCATTGGCTGGCAACGACGCTGGCACCTTACTGGCGCACCTACATCCGCGTCATGGTCGCGGCGCTGTTCATCAACCTGATCGCGCTGGGATCTCCGCTGTTTACGATGAACGTCTATGATCGCGTTCTTCCCAACAAGGCCATTCCGACGCTCTGGGTGCTGGCGGCCGGCATTTCGATGGCCTACATCTTCGATTTCCTGCTGAAGACGGCGCGATCTTCCTTGATCGACTATGCCGGGCGCAAGGCGGACCTGCGCCTGTCGCAGATGCTGTTCGACAAGGTTCTGAACTCGACACTGGCGTCCCGACCGTTGTCGACCGGCGAATATGCCAACCGCATCACACAGTACGAGTTCGTTCGTGAATTCTTTACCTCGAACACGATCGGCGTCCTGATCGACAGCCTCTTCGTCTTCGTCTTCCTGGCGGTGATCTATCTGATTTCCGGCTGGCTGGTGGTCATTCCCGCAGTTGCCTTCGTGCTTTCCGTGATCATCGGCCTTTACGCTCAGGCCAAGATCGGCAAGCGCATGGCCGCCGCCGCCAACGAAGCCTCGCGCCGCCAGTCGCTGCTGGTTGAAACGATTTCGACCATCGAGACGCTGAAGAGCCTGCGGGCGGAAGCCACCATGCTGCGCCGCTGGCAGGAGCTCACGAAGTATTCGAGCCGCACCAGCGAGGAAATCAAGCACATCTCGACGAACGCCATCAACATGACGATGTTCGTTCAGCAGATGGTAAGCGTCCTCATCGTGATCGCCGGCACCTACGAGTTTTCCGAGGGTCGCATTGCCATGGGCGCGATCGTTGCGACCGTGATGCTGGCAAGCCGTGCCGGCGCGCCGCTCGGCCAGATCGCCATGACGCTGGCACGTTTCCGCCAGGCCACGATGTCGTTGCGGATCCTGGACAAGATCATGGAGCAGCCGGACGATCGTCCGTCGACCGTCGGTTTCGTCAATCGCGAGATCACCCGTGGCGCCTTTAGCTTCCAGGACGTGTCGTTCCAGTATCCTGGTTCCGACTATCCCGTCATCAACAAGCTGTCCTTCAACGTTGCGCCGGGTGAGCGGATCGGGATTATCGGCCGTATCGGCTCCGGCAAGACCACGCTCGGACGCCTGCTCGATGGCCTGTTTGCGCCTTCCGGCGGCCGCGTCATGATCGACGGCGTCGATATCCGCCAGTATCACATGGCCGAGGTGCGGTCCGCGGTTGCGGTTGCCGGCCAGTCGTCCGATCTCTTCTCCGGCACGGTGAAGGAGAACCTTCTGATCGGCCGGGCGGACGCGACCGATGAGGAATTGCTCGAGGTTGCGCGCATGACCGGCGTCGACGAGTTCGTCGGCAATCATCCGCGCGGTTTCGATATGCCGGTTGGCGAGCGCGGGACCAATCTCTCCAGCGGCCAGAAACAGGCGCTGACGATTGCGCGCCTGCTGCTGACAAAGCCGAAGATCGTCTTTCTGGACGAGCCGTCCGGCGCGATGGACCTTGCGACCGAGCGCCACCTGATCAACCGTCTGTCCAAGGCCTTCAACCGTGACACGACGCTTCTGATCGCCACGCACCGCTACAGCATGCTTGAACTGGTGGATCGCCTGATCGTTGTCGACAAGGGACGCATCATCGCCGACGGACCGAAGCAGGCCGTCATCGAAGCGATGCAGCGCAAGCCCGCGGGGCAACCGAAATGATCAACAAGGACGATCACCCACCGTTGCTGGCGCGCTGGATCCTGGCGCTGGTGGCGCTTGTTATCGCGAGCTTCATTGCCTGGGCAGCCATCGCCGACGTCAACGAGATCGCTCGCGGCGAAGGCAAGGTCATTCCGGTTTCGAAGACGCAGATCATTCAAGCGTCGGAACCGGGCGTCGTGCAGCAGATTGCCGTCGTGCTTGGCCAGGTCGTGCGCAAGGGGCAGCTCCTCGTACAGCTCGACAACACGACCACGACGTCATCGCTCGGCGAATCCGTGGCCAAGGCGAGGGCGCTTGGCGCCAAGGTCGCGCGCCTGAAGCTGGAAGAAGCGGGTGATTACGAATCCCCCTTCGTCTGCCCGGCCGAGATCCTGTCCGTCGCCAAGGATGTGTGCGCCAACGAAACGCAGCTCCTCGCCGCAGATCGCGCCAGCTACAAGAACAAGCTCGGCGTGCTGCAGGAACGCGTACGCCAGCGCGAGAACGAACTGAACGAAGCACACGCCAATATCGATCGGCTGGTGCAGAATATCGACGGCGCACAGCGCCAGTACGATCTCATCAGCCCGCTGGCCAAGAAGAAGCTGGTTGCCGAGACGGAAGTCCTGAAGACCGAGCGCGATCTCACGGACCAGCAGGGCCAGCTGAAGGTTTATCAGGAAAGCCTCGATCGCCTGCAGGCGGCCGTGCAGGAAGCAAAGCTGCAGCTGGGCGATCTGGCGCTGGAACTGCGCCAGCAGGCGTTGACCGACAAGGCGCAGGCGCTTGCCGAGCTCTCGGTGGTCGATGAGACAATTCGCGGCGCATCCGATCGCGTCAAGCGCACCGATATCCGTTCGCCGGTCGATGGCATCGTCAACACGCTCGAGGTCAATACCATCGGCGCCTATGTCGATCCCGGCCGCGTCATTGCGGGGATCGTTCCGACCGCCGATACATTGCTGGTCGAAGCGAAGATCTCTCCGCGTGACGTTGCCTTCGTGCGCCGCGGTCAGAAGGCCGTGGTCAAGATCACTGCTTACGACTTCTCGATCTTCGGCGGCCTTGAAGGCGTTGTCGAAAACATCTCCGCCGACAGTTTGGTCGAGAAGGAGAAGGGTGAGACCTACTACCTCGTACAGGTCAAGACCGATCGCTCCGAGCTGGAGCGCAACGGCAAGTCCTATCCGATCATCCCGGGCATGGTCGCGTCGGTCGAAATCATGACCGGCAACAAGACCGTGCTCAGCTACCTCATGAAGCCGATCAACAAGGCGCGCACCGAAGCGCTCACGGAGCGGTAAATGCTGATTGCCAAGCCAGGCAGTAACGCAGCATCCGATATTGAACCGGTCGAGGAGTCGTTGCCGGCGATCGACGCGGAAGAGATCGAGCCGCGTTTCCGCGCCGTGGTCGGGCGAGGGGGCGAGCGTCGCGGTATCCGTCTCGAGCGGATCTATTGGGATGGCCTTGGCCGCATGTCGACGGCTGGCAAGATGTCGACGGCGGATCTGGTGCAATACACCGCATCGCAGATGCCGGAATCTGGCAATCTCGCCTCGCTGCTGCGCGTTCTCAGCCTGAAATGGGCGCTGCGCCGGCTGGACAGTGTCGAGGATATTTCGTCGATGGCGAACGTCAACGCCATCATCCAGGCATCGCCATCGCCGACGATCCTGCTCACGCACGACAAGAAGATCCAGCTCTTCAACGATCCCTTCCTGTCGATGCTGCGGCAGCGTCTGCCCCTCAGCGATGCCTCACAGCTCACCAAGAGCCTGCGCTTTTCCGTAGACACCCATATCGAGGAAGCGATCGAGACCTTGAACCGGAACAAGGGCAGGACGCTCAACACCGGCTTCACCATCACCGTCGGCACGCAGACGCTGAAAGGTCAGATCAATCTGGCGCTAGCGCCGACGCATGAGAAGTCGATGCTGATCGGCTACATCTCGCGTTATTGATCGGCGGCGTGGGCGTGACTGTCCGCAGGCAGATGCTCGCTACTTCAAGGGCTTGAAGGTCCATTTCACGACATACTTGCCACCGCGCTTGGTTTTGACTTTCGTCTTTACCTGAACCGGGCCGCCCAAGGCAGCCTCGGCCTCCTCGAAGGCCTGACGCGCCTGCGCCATGGCCGTGTGATACGCGGTGTTGTCACGTCGGGGGCTGTCGGCCATCACCTTGAGAAGAGCGGCCATATCGGGCTTGTCGTCGGTCATGAACCGTTCGCGCTCCTTGCCGCATTGTCGGGGCTGAAACCGATGGGTTCAATACACCAATCGACGCGCTTCGCAATCGGTCGCCGGAAGGCAAAGAGGCGTAGTTTAGAAGGTTACGCCTTCGCCCGGAGCCACTTTCTCGATCGGCATGGCCGATGCCATCTGGCTGCTGCCGACGCGCGACCCGTGGATGAAGCCCTTGCCGCCGGCAATCGAGTAGAGCGGCATATAGTCTGGCAGCCTGGTGTCGGGCAGCACCTCGTCACGCATGTTGTCGAGGATAAACCGGTTGCCGTTCACCGTTACCGAGAGGATGGCATGGTAGAAATGTCGCTTCTGGTCGAATAGAACCACGACGGCCATGTCCTTGAGATCGACACCCTCGGCATGCAGCGCCGCCATCTTCAGGATTGCGAAGTCCTCGCAGTCGCCCTGCTGCCGCGCCAGTGTTTCGGTTGGCGTCGCCCAGTAGTCGGCGACCTTGTAGGTGTCGATGTCGCGGCTGTAGCGGATCGTGTGATTGACCGTGGTGTTTACCGCATTCATCTTGTCGCGGATCGATGCCGCGGAGGTCTTCACGAAGGCCGCCTTGATGGCGACGACGGCATTGGAGCACTTGCCGGCGCTGCAGTTGATTGCGGTGCCATCGTTCATCTCGGCCAGCGAAGGCGCAAGCCGCTTGAGCGCTGCGAGGCGCTTGAACGGGATCGCGACAGATCCGAACACCGCGGTATCGCTCGGCGTCGGCGCGATCGAAGGACGCGCAGCGGGCGCCGTCATCGTAGCGGTTTCCCTCGACCATCCAGCAGGCGCAGGCTCTAGCGATTGTGTCAGAGCGGCCGTTTTCACAGCGTCGATGGTGCTGGCGATGGAGCGCCCTGCGAGGCTGAGCATCGCGGCGAAGCCGCCGATACTGGCGCTCTGCGCAAGGTTGCTGATAGCGTTCGACGAAGTAGAAAGAAAGTACGATCCGCCAGAAAATTGCGTATCGTAAAGTGTAGATGCCGACGAGGTTGATGGAATGAAAGAAGAAAATGCCGAAATGAATGCAATTGCGGCAAATGTCTTTGTTTTTATTCTTTTTGCCATTGGGCGTAAGTTCTCCGTGATGGGAGAAATGTACCGAACGGCTATAAATATGAGGTTTGGAAGCGTGGATAAGTTTGAACGAAATTAGATGTTCAAAAAAGCAGAAAATTTTAGTGTTTCCATCAACCAAGTTTGGGTGAAGGGTTTGCTTTCGCGCAACGCCTGTGCAGATATGAAATCAAGAAATGGCCGCTGCAGGTGGCGAAAATACCGTGGGGGAAACAGTGACAGTGCATTGGAACGCGCGCGCGCGACATTCGCATGGTTTACAGCAGGCACGGCAGGTGTCGCCATTTTCCATCGGCAGGGCAACGCAAAGACTGAAGCGAGCAGTGGCGCTTTTGGTCGTCGTCTCCTGTGGCGCGCTGGCTGCATGCCAGTCCGACGTCGACAGTATCGCCAAGAACGTCAAGACCAACGATGTCAAACCGCCGTCCACGGAGGTCGAAGAGTCTTTCGGGGAGAACGGGGCCGAGATCACGCTGCTGATGCAGAAGGGGCCGAGCGGGCTTTTTGAAGGGCCGTCGCGCGATATTCGCGATGCAGCCGGCTTGAGCGTCGGCGAACTCGGCGGCAACCAGGCTTTCGTCAAGGTCGTGGACGCCACCGGCGGCGCCGCGGGCGTTCAGGCGGCGGTTGCCGCGGCCAAGGCGCGAAACTCCGCCTTGCTTGTCAGCTACGCCCCGCCAGCCGTTACCGCAGCGATCGCCGCCACGCCGTCCGATCAGCGCCCGCCGCTGATCAATCTCGGTGCACCGGTGCCGTCCACCGCTGGCAATGTCTATAATCTGGTGTCCGACGAGATCGACAGCGCCATCGAGGGCATGCGCGCGGCTTTCGCCAGTGGCCACAAGAAGGTGATGGTTTTCGCGCAGAAGGACTTTCCGCAAGGCGGCGAGATTAGGCTGGCGGATACCGTTCGCGCTGCCGGCGGCACCTTTGTCGGTATCACCCGCTACGACCTGACGGATGCCTCCGCGGCCGACGCCGCGCAGCGAAGCAAGCCGATGCTGGCGACGGCCGATACCGTGGTCATTCTCGGGCGCACGGCGATTGCAACGACGGTCGAAGGCGCGATCAAGGCTGGCGGCCAGCCGGGTCTCAATTTCATCGGCACGAGCGCGTGGCCGCCGCAGGCCTATGCCGAGTCGACGGCGAACGGCACACTGATCGCGATGGTCGAGCCGGAAGGGGCCTCGCTCATCGCGGACCGCTACCAGCGCCACTACAAGCGGCCGCTCTCCACCGATGCGGCGTATGGCTATGATGCAGTCGCCATCGCCTCGGGCATCATCCGGACCAAGGGAGCCGAAGGCCTGAACGCCCAGAACCTGACGAACAAGGTCGGTTTCCGCGGCGTCACCGGTCTGTTCAGGTTGACGCCCAACGGGCTCGTCGAGCGCCGGCTCAGCCTGTACACGATCAGCGGCGGCAAGCTTAACCTGCTGTCGGCTGCTCCCGTATCGTTCTGAGAGCCGCGGCGCCTGCGCGCCGCAGCTCCATTCTCATGACAGCAAAGCGGCCGAGGCGAAAAAGCTCTCCGGGCTCTCCACCTCGATCAGCTTCTTTCGTTCGATCATCCAGAAGCGATTGCCGACGTTGCGGATGAACCGGCGGTCATGCGACACCAGCAGGCAGCTCGCCTGATGCGCCGTCAGCTCGGCCTCCAGCGCCTCCTGGCCTTCGATATCGAGATGGTTCGTCGGTTCGTCGAGCAGGTAGAAGTTCGGATTGGTGAGCCGAAGCGCCAGCATGCCAAGCCGAGCCTTCTGTCCGCCTGAAAGCCGTCCGACCGGCTTGTCCTGCATCTCGATCGTCATGCCGGCTCCGGCCAGAAGTGAGCGGGCGCGTTGATCGCCGATATCGAAGCGCCGGGTGATCGTTCGCATCGGCGTTTCGCTGTCGATCAGGTCGGCCAGCGCCTGATCGCCATAGCCAAGCACCAGCGAAGGCGTCGCCTTGATGCCGGCCTGAGCTGTATCCGCCCCCGATATGACCGCACGCAACATGGCGACGAGCCGGCTCTTTCCGACCCCGTTGGCGCCGAGCAGAACGATGCGGTCGCCCTGGCAGATGAACTGCTTTCCCGTGCGGAACAGGGGCGTGCCGTCCGGTGTTGAAACCGTCGCATCATCGAGCGTCACCAGCACCTTGGCATGCGTGCCGCTGTTGGTGAGGCGGATCGCGCCGGACGAGCGCTCGAGATGCGCGGGCTTTGCCGCGCCTTCGAGCTTTTCGGCCCGCTGCTTCAGCTGCTTGGTCTTCACGACAAGCAGGTCGCTGCCGGAGTTGATGCCGATGTTGTTGAGCTTGGCTGCTTGCTGGCGAAGCTGCTGCGCGGTCTTCATGTCGCGCTGGTAGCGCCGCTCGTCCGAGGCATCGGCCTCGTCGAGCGCATCGCGTGCCTCCGTGTAGCGCAGCGCGAAGACGGCGGATTGCTCCGGGCGCAGGAAGAGTGTCCTGTTGGTCGTCGCATCCAGAAAGGCGCGGTCGTGGCTGGAAATGATCACCGGCACGTCGCGCGGCAGTCCGTTCATCCATTCCTCGAGCCGCGCGATCTTGCCGAGATCGAGATGGTTGGTCGGCTCGTCCAGCAACAGCACGTCCGGCTCGGTTACCCAGACACGGGCAAGCATCGCAAGTCGCTGCCAGCCGCCGCTCAGCTGCCCGACAGCGCGCTCCCGCAGGTCTTCCGGGACCTCGAGCGATTCAAGCGCGACATCGACACGCCAGCCTTCATGCATCTGCTGGTCGGCAGGCAGTGCCTGCAGCACTGCTTCGTGGAAGGACAGCGGGAGGAGGGCAGGCGGCATATCCTGCTCGACATGGCCAACCGTCAAGCCACGTGCGCGGGTCACGTCGCCCTGGGTCGGTTCAAGCGTGCCGGCAAGGCAACGCAGCAATGTCGACTTGCCGCGCCCATTGGCGGCAACAAGTCCGATCCGATCACCGGCGCCTACCGCGAGATTGAGTTTGGAAAACAGCGTCGTGCCAAGGGTGACGCCAAGGTTGCGGATATTGATGAGAGTCATGATCTTGCCCTGGTCTTCCGAACAGCATCGCAGCGAGGGCCTCGGCCATCATCGCGCGTATGCTTGTGCTCGGTGGGTGAAAGTAAATGCAGGCGAGCGACGGCTCGGTTCTGCATAGCCACGAGGGGCAGACCAGGAAGAGATTTGCGAGAAACGGTCTCTGGTCAGCCCTGCAAACGCATTTGCAGGGCGTTGATCGGGCCACGCTGGCGATTAAAACGGAAATATGTCGTCACGCGCAACCCTCCTTTCTCGATACACGAACCACTAGCATTGGCCGCTTGAATTTTCAACCGTGCGCTTCGTGCGCGGTTACAAGGAACATCGCATCCGCATCGATTTCCCTCAAAATCGCGCCACCGTCGCTGCGATAGATCTGGAGTTCGCGTAAAAGTCCTTCCGACTGGAAAAGCAGGATGTCGACCAGCGGACCGTAGGGATCGGCAAGTTCCTTGTCGTCGAAATAGGCCGATGCAACGGGGTGGATGGGCACGTCGGCCGCAGAATCCGCCTTGTCGCGCGGTTTCAGTTGCAGCGAACCGAATGTGTCGATCTCTGCCGCGCGATATTGCTCGACGTCCCAAGCCGGCGGAATTTCGCCTTGGGAGGCGTTCCGCACCAGCCGTTCGATGATCCGCTTTTCAGCGGCGGTCAGTTCTCTCCAAGTCGCCGGCACAGTTGCTTCCCGATAGGTGAGATTACCGTTTCAAGCTGCCGAGAATGCCGCGCACCAGCGCCCGACCGACCTGGGTGGCGACCGTGCGGGCAACGCTCTTCATCGCCGCTTCGACGACCGTTTCGCGCTGGTAGCCGGAGGAGCGTGGCCGCCCCTGGCTGGCCGGCTTGTCATCGGCGCTGTCGTCGCCAAAGCCTGGAAGTGACCAGCGGCCAGAGGCGCTGCCTTCGGTCGGCTGGGTTGGCTGCACCTGTTTTGCCGCATCCGAATCCGAGGCTTTCTGCGCGCGGGCCGCAAGGATTTCGAACGCTGATTCCCGGTCGATATCCTCGTCGTAGACGCCGAGAACGGGGCTCTTGTCCATGACCTGCTGGCGTTCCGCATCGGTGAGCGGGCCGACCCGACCGGACGGCGGGCGGATGAGCGTCCGCTCGACGATCGAGGGCGCGCCCTTGGCCTCCAAGGTGGAAACCAGCGCCTCGCCGGTGCCGAGCGTGGTGATGACGGTCGCGCAGTCGAAGGCAGGGTTCGGACGGAAGGTGTCGGCAGCGGTCTTCACGGCCTTCTGTTCGCGCGGCGAATAGGCGCGCAGGGCGTGCTGCACGCGGTTGCCAAGCTGGGCCAGCACGGTTTCCGGCACGTCGAGCGGGTTCTGCGTCACGAAATAGACGCCGACGCCCTTCGAGCGGATCAATCGAACGACCTGTTCGACACGCTCGGTCAGTACCTTGGGTGCATCGTTGAACAACAGGTGCGCTTCGTCGAAGAAGAAGACGAGGTTGGGCTTCTCTGGGTCGCCCACTTCAGGCAGTTCCTCGAAGAGTTCCGAGAGCAGCCAGAGCAGGAAGGTTGCGTAGAGCCGCGGGTTCATCATCAGCTTGTCAGCCGCGAGCACGGAAATCTGGCCGTAGCCGCGACTGTTGGTGCGCATGATGTCGGCGATCTTCAGTGCCGGTTCGCCGAAGAAATGTTCGGCGCCCTGCTGCTCGAGCACGAGAAGCGCGCGCTGGATCGAGCCGACGGAGGCTTTCGAAATCAGCCCGAACTTGTTGGAAAGCTCGGTCGCGTTTTCCGCCATGTAGTTCAGCAGCGACGAGAAGTCCTTGAGATCCAGGAGCGGCAAGCCGCCCTGGTCGGCGATCTTGAAGGCGATGTTGATAACGCCCTCCTGCGGCTCGGAGGCATCCATCAGGCGGGCCAGCAGCAGCGGCCCCATTTCCGCGATGGTGGTGCGGACCCGGTGGCCCTTTTCTCCGAAGAGGTCCCAGAAGATGACGGGGAATTGGTCGAACTCATAATCGTCGAAGCCGATCTGTTCGGCCCGCTTGGTCAGAAAGTCCTTCGGTTCGCCCTTGGCCGCGATGCCGGAGAGGTCGCCCTTGATGTCGGCGCAGAAAACAGGAACGCCCGCTTTCGAAAAACCTTCCGCCAGCACCTGTAGCGTCACGGTCTTGCCGGTGCCGGTGGCGCCCGTCACCAACCCGTGCCGGTTGCCGTATTTGAGGTCGAGGTACTCGGGCTTGTTGATGCTGTCATCCGGGTTGCGGCTGACGCCGACGAAAATCTTGCCTTCCTCGAGCATTCAAACGTCTCCCTGCCGGCGCTTTACGCCGATTGCGTCAAAATGCGGAGAGTAGAATCCGCATGTTCATTGTACTATCGTCTGCCTGTTATAAGCAGGGAGTTTCCTGCGGACAACTGTCTGCATTAAAAGGAAAACTAGGATAAACCCCGCCATAGCGGCAGGCGCCTTGAGTTGCCGTGCAAAGTCGATTAACGTTGACGTTAACGTCAAATAACTAGGAGGCTGACGATGAACGAAATGGTGGACCAGATTGCCGCGCGCGTGGGTATCCCCGCCGAAGTGGCCGAAAAGGCTGTCGGCATGATGCTCGGTTTCCTGCAGCGTGAGGCGGCCGATGGCCCTGTCGCCAAGATGATCGATGCCATTCCAGGGGCGTCCGATCTCGTTGCCAAGTACAACGGCGAAGGCGAGAGCGGCGGTGGTGGCCTCCTCGGCAGCATCATGGGCGCACTCGGCGGTGCTGGCGGCGTCATGGCGCTGGGGCAGCAGCTGATGGGCGAGGGCCTCGGCATGGGCGAGATCACGACGCTGGCCAAGGAAACGATCGCGATTGCCGAGCAGCATGCCGGCAAGGAAGTCGTCGACGAAGTTGTCGCCTCCGTACCGGGCCTCAGCCAGTTCGTCTGAGCCAGGGCATTCGAATGGGATGACGGGCGGGCCAGTTCCGCCCGTTGTCGTTTGCGCTGCTGATTATTGCGCGATGCCCAGCAATTCCAGCCAGACCTTCGATTGGTCGCGGGCGGATTGCCGGTCGGCATCGTCAAGCGCATCGGACCCGCAATAGCGGGCGACGGCTGCGGTATCATCGGCGGTGAGTTGCGGGTGTTTCGAGCCGACGATCACCTGGCGCCAGGCGCAGCCTTGAACACGGTTCGGGGTGATCGCCCCGTCGCAGCCTGTGCTGAGGCAAAGGGAAACCGACCGCTGGCTGTCGTAGGCGCCGTCAACGGCAGTCTTATAGACATGCGTCCATGTTTCGCGATTGTGCCGGCAGGCGTCAGGCGCCGCGCTCAGCGTACAGCTGGTATTGGCAATATAGTCGTCGGCCGGGGGCCAGTCGGCGACTTCAGCCAGACTGACGCATCCGCAGGCCAGAAGAGCGGCAACCACCCACTGCAAACTTTATCTCCCGTCCTCGCGCAAACTAGCCACCCGGGAATCACCCCGAAGCATTTCACTTGATCTTTTACGTGTTGTTTGCGCTTGCCGGAAGCCGCCGCAATCCGGGCAATGAGCAGGGTGGGGAGCAATCAGTGCTTGCTCTTCGTTTCCCGCGATAGTTTCAATATCACGTCGTCGGCCGCATCGGCCAATGCCATTGCAATTTCCGCTGCTTTCCATCCTCTCTTCTCACCGTTGCGGATGAGTTCGAAAAGTATGGGTTCGAATTCGGACCGGCAGGTCTCCATTCGCTGGTCTGTATTAGAGCGAGTCTTGGAAGATTGAATATCTGTCATCTCAATACCCCAGATTTAGAGGGTAGGTTTAGCAAGGCGGCTGAAGAGCGCAAGTAAATATGTTAATCGAACATTAACAATTCGATTTTTTTGGCCGAGTCAACCGTAAGCAACTGGAAACACAATAGGGCTCGCCGGGGTTTGACGAGCCCCGCCTTCGTTGTCGCACTGGAAAAAGCAACGCGGTTAGCGTGAGAATCTTGCGGTCGACCAGACTGCCAGTCAATTCATCCTTATTTTGTATTGAAGGCCAGTCTAGACATGGGGGTGCGACTATATCTCTCGCCCTCATCCGGGAATTTATTCGGAAATTCAGGCGCCGCGGCGCAATGCCGACCAGAAATACTAAGTCCAGATTGTATTTTATTTACTGGCACCAACGTGGTTGTGCGACAGAACGCCCAATGCGTGCCACTGCCTTCCGTCCTGTGTGATCAGGTCGTCGGCGCAGGACGGTCCCATGGTGCCCGGGGCATAGGGCTCCGGCGCCTGGTCGCTCTTTGCCCATACGTCGAGGAACGGCTGAACGGCCTCCCATCCCGCCTCGATCCCGTCGGCGCGCTGGAATAGCGTCTGGTCGCCGATGAAGAGATCGTAGAGCAGGGACTCGTAGCCGGTCATCTTGCCGATGTCGAACTTGTCGGCATAGCGGAAGTCGAGTGAAACCGGCACGGTATCGACCGATAGCCCGGGCGCCTTGATGGACAGCTCCACGCTCAGGCCCTCGTCCGGCTGCACCTGGATGACCATTCGGTTCGGGGGCAGGTTGCGCTTGATATCGGTCTCGCGAAACTGCGCGAACGGCACCTGGCGAAACGTGACGACGATCTCGGTGTCGCGCGCCGTCATTGCCTTGCCGGTCCTGAGGTAGAACGGCACGCCCGCCCATCTCCAGGTATCGACATAGAGTTTCACCGCCACGAAGGTTTCGGTTTTGCTGTCTGGCGAAACGTCCTTGCTCTCGTGGAAGGCGGTAATGGGATTGCCGTTCAGCGTTCCCCCGGTATAGACGCCGCGCACCGCATGGCTTTGCGCCTCTTCCGGCGTGTAGATGCGAAGCGCGCTGAGCGCCTTGCTCTTTTCGCTGCGGATGGCCTCGGCCCCGAAGCCGTTCGGCGCCTCCATGGCGATCATTGCGAGTAGCTGAAACAGGTGGTTGGGGACCATGTCTCGCAAGGCGCCGGTCGCGTCGTAGAACTTGCCACGCATGCCGACATCGACCGTCTCTGCAGCAGTGATCTGCACGTGGTCGATATAGTTGTTGTTCCACAGTGACTCGATCATCATGTTGGCAAAGCGGGCCGTCAGGATGTTCTGTACCGTTTCCTTCCCGAGGAAATGATCGAGCCGGTAGACCTGGCTTTCGGCGATCTTGCTGAGGATTTGCGCATTCAATGCGCGGGCAGAGGCGAGATCGGTCCCGAACGGCTTTTCGATCGCGATCCGGCGGAAACCGCCGTCGCTCTCCGTCGTCAGCCCATGTTCCGCGAGCTTTTCGACCAGCGGGCCGAAAAACTGCGGTGGGACGGCAAAGTAGAAGGCCGCGTTGCCGCTCGATGCTGCCGCCAGCCGCTTCTTGATCTCCTCGAAGATGCCGTCCTTCGTGAAGTCGCCGGAGATGTAGGAAATGCGCTGGCGCAGGCGCTGCCAACCCTCGCTCTTCTGGTGCGCGCCGTCGTCGTCGAGCTGCGAGAGAAAGCTGTCCAGCTTCTCCACCAGCATTGCGTCGTCGCCGGGATCGATGCCGACACCCAGAATATGCAGGTCGTCGCCGACCAGCCCGCTCTGCGTGAGGTTGATGATCGCGGGCACCAGCAGGCGACGCGTGAGGTCGCCTGTGGCGCCGAAGATGACCAGTGTGACCGGCGGGGTGGGGGCTGCTTCCATGGCGTTCTGCTCCTTGTGGCCGCAGTCAATGTAGGCCCAGTGGTCCGGCTGGCAAGTGCGTAGGCGAGGGCGGGAGGCTCAGCGCTTCACGGCCACCATGAACAGTCTCGGGAAGCGCAGCAGCACGCGCCCGTCCGACATCTCTGGGTAAGCCTTCTTCACCCGCGCCAGATAATCCGCCAGGAAGGCATCGCGATGTTCGGCGCCTGCGTGGTCGAGATAGGGCCGCAGGCCCGTGCCCTTGACCCATTCGACGATCGCGGCCGCGTCGGCCATCGGATGATTGTAGGCGGTGTGCCAGATATCCACCCGCGCCGCCTTCTGGATCAGCCGGCTGTAATAGACCGAGGGGGCAGGCAGCGGCTTGCGGCGAACGCTTTTCGCCTCGAACGCGGCCTTCCATGGACCGGCATGCGCGGTTTCCTCCATCAGGAGATGCGTGGGCTCGGTCAGATTATCCGGCATCTGCACGGCAAGGACGCCGCCCGGCGCAAGGCCATCCATCAGCCGGTCGAAGATGTCGATATGGTTCGGCAGCCATTGGAACACGGCATTGGCAAACAGCAGATCCGTGGGTTCGCTCGGCTGCCAGGTGGCAAGGTCTGCTTCCAGGAAGGTCGTTCCGGGAAGGCGATTGCGCGCCGCTTCCAGCATGTTCAGGTCGCTGTCCAGCCCGGAGACGGTGGCGGCGCCATAGCGATCGATGATGAGCTCGGTGGAGTTCCCGGGACCGCAACCAAGATCCACGGCACGGTCCACCCGGTCCAGCGGCACCTGCGCCAGCAGGTCCCTTGCAGGACGGGTGCGTTCATCCTCGAATTTTACATACTGGCTGGCAGACCATGCCATAGACGTTCTCCATGTTTACGCGGGTTCGTCGATACGCTTGACGCGAACCTTGTCGATGTTGCGACCGTGGAGCTTCACCACCTCGAAGGACAGGTCGTCCACGCGGAAGCTCTCGCCCTGGTGCGGGAGGTGCCCCAGGCGCCACAGGATGAAACCTGCCAGCGTCGAGAAGCGATCGGCATCGTCGACGAGATCGACGTCCAGCAGCTTCGATGCATGGCGGATATCGATCCAGCCGTCGACGGTCAGCGAACCGTCGTCGCCGCGCTCGATCATCAGCTTTTCCTCGTCTTCGTCGGGGAATTCGCCGGCGATGGCTTCGAGGAGGTCGGTCGGGGTCACCATGCCTTCCAGGGCGCCATACTCGTCGAGAACGATGGCAACCGCCTCGCTCGAATGGCGCAGCTGCTCCATGAGCTTCAGCGCGCTGATGCTCTCATGCACGACGAAAGGCTGGCGGATGGATCGCTCCGGATTGATCGCACCATCGACGATGATGTCGCGCAACAGGTCGCGGGCGCTGGCGACGCCGATGAAATTGTCGAGGCTGCCGCGGGCGACCGGGAAACGCGAATGGCCGAGCTCCACGATCAGGCGCTGCAATTCGGCCTGCGGTGCGTCAAGGTCCAGCCAGTCGATGTCGATGCGGGGCGTCATCACCGACTTTGCCGAGCGTCCGGCAAGGGTCAGGACACCCTGGATCATGTCTTTTTCCTCCGGCGAGAAGACCTCTTCCTCGGCGGTCTGCTCCGCGATCAGCTCGGCCGTCGAGCCGAGCGTCACTTGCGGGCGCTTACCGCCGAGCAGGTTGAGGACCGCGTCGGCGGTGCGCTCGCGGATGTTGGTCGGCGTAATCAGCCGCTCGCGGTTGTGGCGTGCCAGCTGGTTCAGCGACTCGATGATCACCGAGAAGCCGATCGCGGCGTAGAGGTAGCCCTTCGGCAGGTGGACGCCGAAGCCTTCGATGATCAGCGAGAAGCCGATCATCATCAGGAAGCCCAGGCAGAGAATGACCACTGTCGGGTGCTTGTTGACAAACGAGGTCAGCGGCTTGGAGAGTAGCAGCATGACGCCGATAGCGATGACGACGGCGATCATCATGACCGGCAGGTGCTGCACCATGCCGACCGCGGTAATCACGCTGTCGAGCGAGAAGATGGCATCGAGGACGACGATCTGGACGATGACCTGCCAGAAAACCGCGTGCACGACCTTCTTTTCGGAGGTCTCCACATGACCCTCGAGGCGCTCGTGCAATTCCATCGTGCCCTTGAACAGCAGGAACAGACCGCCGACGAGCAGGATGATGTCACGTCCCGAGAAGCCGAAATCGAGAACATGAAACAGCGGCGTCGTCAGGGTCACGACCCATGCGATCGAGGCGAGCAATCCGAGGCGGATGATCAATGCCAGTCCGAGGCCGACCAGACGGGCCTTGTCACGCTGATGCGGCGGCAGCTTGTCTGCGAGGATCGCGATGAAGACAAGGTTGTCGATGCCGAGAACAATCTCGAGCACAATGAGGGTGGCGAGGCCGACCCAGGCGGAAGGGTCGGATATCCAGTCGAAGAACATCAATGGTTCAATGCGGTCAGGTGAAACAGACCGCTCCTTTTCAGATAAAAATGTGAAGAGCGGATGACACCGGACGCAGGCGACCTGTGGGAAACTACCGCATTGGAAAAGAGAGAGGCTGCCTCGTCGGCAGCCTTGCTGAGCCTGGTGCGGGCACGATTGTAATCGGGCCGTCTACAGTGGTCGCCGCCATCATCAGCCGGAAGTTCCCGGTCGGAATGGGCGGAGGTGGTACTGGAAGGGTCGCTGTCAGGCATGCTGTAATTTTGAAGGGGAACGGGGTCGAGCGCAAGGGGGCAGGCGAGAATTCGTGCGAACCGTCATTTCGGGACGTCCGCGGCGCGTCGAATAAGGGCCGCCAGACCGGCGGCCCCGGGCGCTCTGAATGGTTCGGTCAGGCTGCCAGAATGGTAATGCCGTGGGCGTTGGCAGCGGCTGTCACGCGCTCCAAGGTGTCGGCGGAAGGGGAGGCCTTCGGCGGTTCGCGGGAGCCGGTTGCTTCGAAGAATTCGGCCATGTCGTTGTCCACGATCGCCGAAAAGACCGCGGTCTCCGGGCCCGGATTCGAATAGCCATGCGCCTGGTCCGCGTCGATCCTGACGATGTCGCCGGCCGTCGCCTCGAATTCTTCAAGGCCATTGTCGGTCATGCGGCGGATAGTCAGGCGGCCTTCGATGATGCGGAAGACCTCGGGGCTGGCGTGCCTGTGCAACGGAGTCCGGCTCCCGGATGGCACGGAAACGTCGAAGACGTTGAGCCAGGTACCCTCGAGGCGAGCCCGTCGCTCGACCCGGTCGCCCATGACGAAAAAGACCTTCTCGCCCGATTGGGCATGCGTTTTCACAACTGAGTTGGACATCATGTCTCGCTTTTCTTGTTCTTGGTGGCGAGCGCGTTAGAACTTTATAAAGCTCTTGGCAACCGCCGGAGCCGCCGGCCTTTGGCCGCGGCTTGGTGCTCCTGATGTGGGCGATGGAGCCGACATCATCAAGATCCGGGCAGGCAGCTAACTGAATTTTGCGGCCAGAATGCGTCTTGCCCCGGCGGTCGGCGCCGTCAGAATTGCGTGATCACGCTGATGCCGGTCGCCTCGGCCTTATCAAGCGTCATCAGCGCTGGAATGGCCTCCGCCAGGCTGATCCGCCGCCGGATGAGCTTCTGCGGCGCGATCTTGCCGGCGGAAAGCATGGCCAGCATCGCGTCGTAGCGCCAGGCCTGCATGCCGTGGCTGCCGTAGATCTCCAGTTCGTGACCGATTACCTGTGCCATGGGGATTTGCGGCGTCGCATATTCGCCGAGCATCAGGCCGACCTGCACATGGCGGCCGCGCCGGCGCAGGTTCTTGATCGAGTTGAAGCAGGTGACGGGATGGCCGAGCGCATCGATCGACACATGCGCGCCACCCTTGGTGATCTCGCGCACCGCCTCGGCGACGTCGGCGACGGTGGTTGCGTTGATCGTCGCCACCGCGCCGCATTCACGGGCAAAGGCCAGTTTCTCGTCGGAGACGTCGATGGCAATGGCATTCGCGCCGAGTGCCGTCGCGATCATGATCGCCGACAATCCGACGCCCCCGCAGCCATGCACGGCGATCCATTCGCCGGGGCCGGTTCGCGCCTGATCGGCAACCGCGCGAAACGACGTCGCAAAGCGGCAACCGAGGCTCGCGGCCGTCGCGTCGTCGACGCTTTCCGGCAGATGCACGAGGTTGGTGTCGGCGTAGTCGATGGCGACATATTCGGCAAACGAACCCCAATGGGTAAAGCCCGGCTGGAACTGGTTCGGGCAGACCTGCTGGTTGCCGGAATGGCACTCGCCGCAATGGCCGCAGCCGGAAACAAACGGCACGGTCACCCGGTCGCCGATCTTGAAGCGCACGACACCCTTGCCCGTCGCAACAACCTTTCCGGCAAGCTCGTGGCCCGGGACATGCGGGAGCTTGATGTCCGGGTCATGGCCCATCCAGCCGTGCCAGTCGCTACGGCAGAGCCCGGTCGCGCCGATGGCGATGACCACGCCGTCTTCGGTCGGCGTCGGGTCGGGCAGGGTGCGGATCTCCGGAGCCTTTTCGAAGGCGTCGTAAAACATGGCTTTCATCGTCTGTACTCCGGTTTGGAACTGCTTCGTCAGGGGTGCATGATGGCATGCGGGCGGGGGACGTTCCAACCATGCCATTGATGATTTTCGCTGATGCACCCATCGCCAACGCGTGAAACCGGGCGCACGAATCTTACCCGTCACGAGGTCGCGGGGTATTTTTCTTGCGTAGCGATTCCGGCCCATGATTTCCGCTTGACCCGGCTTGTCGCTGGGGATTTTGCTCTCCGAACTTTGAAGGAGAGTCTCATGGCCGTCGATACATCGCCCCGTTCCAACACCTGGACCTATGTCGAGGGAGAGTGGCTTACCGGCAATCCGCCGCTGATCGGCCCGACCTCGCACGCCATGTGGCTCGCCTCCACCGTCTTCGACGGCGCTCGCTGGTTCGACGGCATTGCGCCGGACCTCGACCAGCATTGCCAGCGCATCAACCGCTCGGCCGTCAACATGGGCCTGAAGCCGGTGAAGACCGCCGAAGAGATCGAAGCGCTCGCCTGGGAAGGCATCAAGAAGTTCGACGGCAAGACGCCGATCTACATCAAGCCGATGTACTGGGGCGAGCATGGCTCGGCGGGCAGCGTCGTCACGGTAGACGGGGAATCCACACGCTTTGCATTGTGCCTGTTCGAGGCGCCGCTGGGCAACAACGCGCCGAATTCGCTGACCGTTTCGCCCTATCGCCGCCCGTCGCCAGAAACAGCGATGACGGATGCAAAGGCCGGCTCGCTTTATCCGAACAGCGGTCGCGCGATCGCCGAAGCAAGAAGCCGCGGCTTTGACAACGCCCTGATGCGCGACATGAACGGCAACGTCGCCGAAACCGCGTCCTCCAACGTCTTCATGGTCAAGGACGGCGTGGTCTCCACGCCGATCGCCAACCGCACCTTCCTTGCCGGGATCACCCGGGCGCGCGTGATCGGCCTGCTACGAAAGGCAGGCTTCGAGGTTCGCGAAGTCACGCTTTCGGTCGGGGACTTCATGAACGCCGACGAGATCTTCACCACGGGCAACTATTCCAAGGTCGTCGGCGTCAATCGCCTCGACAGCCGCGATTTTCAGGCGGGTCCTGTTACCCGCAAGGCGCTCGAGCTTTACATGAACTGGGCCTTCGGCCGCAGCGAGCACGACAGCTGATCAAGCGTCTGCCTGCCTTGCTCTTGAGAACAATGGCCGCGCCCGCCGCGGCCATTCGCACGGCTGGGGGAGGAGTAGCCGACATCCTGTAACTGCAAGAAGCGAAAAGCCTTCGTCATGATCGTGCGCTCACGTCCCACTCTGCTTCGCCTGTTCTTCATTCTCCGCGGCTCGATCATCAAGCGGGTTCTGCCGCAGATCCTGCTGACCGCCATCCTCTCCTCCCTGGTCGTCCTCTGTCACAACCTCTGGCCAGGTGTCCTTCCTGTTTTCAACGGCGCTCCCTTCGCGCTGCTCGGTATCGCGCTCTCGATCTTCCTCGGTTTTCGCAACAACGCCTGCTACGACCGTTGGTGGGAAGCGCGCCGGCAATGGGGCGTGATCGTCTTTTCCGCCCGCCATTTCGCCCGCCAGACACTGATCCTCGAGACGACATCGGGCGAGGCCGGTGCCGTTGCCCGCAAGCGCGTGCTGACGCTGGTGATTGCCTTCGTCCAGGCGCTGGTTCCGCATCTGCGCACCGGCGTCGGTCGCGGCAAGGTCGAACGGCTTCTGTCCCAGGATATCAACGCTCGCTACGACGCCAGCCGCAACCCGCCCGAGGCACTGTCGCTGGAAATCGCCCGTGAGCTGGCCGATCTGCGCGCCAAGGGCATGCTGACCGACATCAATTACCAGATGCTGGACCGGACGCTCGCCGACCTGACGCTCGCCCAGGCCTCGTGCGAGCGCATCCGCTGGACGCCGGTTCCCTTCGGCTACACGCTGCTGCTGCACCGCACCGCGCATCTCTTCTGCCTCATGCTGCCCTTCGGCTTCGACGATGTGCTCGGCTGGTTCATGCCCTTCGGCACGGCCCTTGTCGCATACACGTTCTTCGGGCTGGACGCGCTAGGCGACGAACTGGAAGAGCCCTTCGGCAGACAGCCGAACGCGCTCCCGATCGAGGCGATCGCCGATACCATCGAGATCAACCTGCGCGAAGCCATGGGCGAAAAAGACCTGCCGCCACTCCCGGTCGCGGTGGACTATCTGCTGATGTAGGATTGAGGTGGCGGAGATTACTCCGCCGTCTCTTTCGGCCTGACCAGCCAGGAATAGGCGGCTCCGGCGATCAGCAGAACGCAGGTGCCGAGAAACACGGCGCGCATGCCGATGTGGCCGCCGACGAAACCGCCGAGCACCGGCCCGGCCACCTGGCCGACATATTGCGACGAGACCGACAGGCCGAGGATGCTGCCCGCCGCGCTGTCCGGCACGCTATGGCGAATGACCGCCGAGATGCAGGGCAGCAGTCCGCCGAGCGCAACGCCCATCAGGAAACGCAGGACGATCAGCTGCCAGCCGCTGGTAACGAACGCCTGCGGGATAAGCAGCACGCCGGCGACAGCCAGAGCGCCGGCGATGACCGGCCAGTGCCCGATCCGATCTGCGAGCTTGCCGAGCCGAGAGGCCGACAGGATCGCGCCGAGTGCGGCCGCCGACATCACGATGCCGGCCGTCATCGTCACCTTGCCGGGGTCGTCCACCAGCTGCGCGACATAGACGGTGATGATCGGCTCGATCGACATGTTGGCGAGCATCAAGAGCATTCCGGTTGCCAGCATGGCGATGACCGGCCGCTTGTCGGGAATGGATGCCCAGCCGCCGCTCGCCTTCGCCGCCTGCTTGCGGGCAGGCGACTTCTCTTCCTTGATCAGGAAAGTGGTGGCGAGGAAGGCCAGGAAAATCATCGCGCCGGCGGCGAGGAAGGTGTTGCGGATGCCGATCAACGGCGGCAAGGCCCCGCCGATCAGCGGGCCGATCAGGTTGCCGGCCATGATGCCGGAGGCAAGCGTGCCCAGTGCCCAGGCCGAGCGGTCCTTCGGCGTCTGGGTCGCGACCAGCACCATCGAGCCCGACGAATAGCCGCCTGCCAGACCGACGAAGAGCCGAAGCGCCACCAATTGCCAGACATTGCCGGCCATGCCCATCAGCGAAATCGCCACCGTCATGCCGAGGCTCGCGCGCACGAGCATCAGCTTGCGGCCGTAGATGTCGCCGAGCCGCCCCCAGAGCGGCGCGACGATCGCCGCGGCGAAGAAGGTCGCGCCATAGGCGATGCCCGACCATTGCGCGATGGCCGCGTGGTCGCTGACGCCGAGCTCCTCGACATAGAGCGGCAGGAACGGCAGCAGGAGGGTCATTGCGACGATGGTGGTGAAGGAGCCGATCAACGAAACCACAAGATTGCGCTTCCAGTGGATGGAGCCGGGTTCGGCTGCGGCTGCATCCCATTTCGTATCGGTCATTTCGTGGCCTTCGCATTGATCGTATAGGTCAGTTCCGCCGCACCGGACGAAACGATATGGCCCTTTGCCGCGGCGAGGAAATCGGCGCGGGTGAAGGCCTCGGGAAGTGTGAGCCTGTCGGTATCGAGCGCATAGACCGTGACGCGGTAACGGTGGATGCGCAAGTCATTCCAGGGAGGGCACGCGCCCATATAGCCCCCATGAGGCCCATCCTTCAAGAAGGCGGCGAAGCCGTTCTGCCCGCGCCGGCCGTGCTTGGTCATCTCAAGCGCGAGTCCGCCCGTCGGCATGCCGTCGCCATCCGCGCCTTCGGCAAGTTCGGTGACCGACGCGGGGATGTCGGCAAGGATCCAATGGGTGAACTCCATGCGCGGCACATCCTTGTCGATTTCGGTCCCTTGTCTGTTCAGCAACGAGAGATCGGCCGGAACGTCGGGGTCGGTCATCGCAAGGGCATAGGAGCGGGTTCCCGCAGGACTTTTGGTCCAGGACAGGGCAGGGCTCTTGTTGTTGCCGGCCGCAGCTTGGCCGCCAGCTGCAATGCAGGATGCGTTCTCGGCGGGAAGCGTGCCGCCCGGCCCACTGTTGCGGAACGTCACGGTGATGTCGGCGGCCAACAGGGGCGTGGACAGAGACAGGATAGCGGCGGCTGTTGCAATGGTTCTGATGTGCATGAGTTTATCCTCTCGTTCGACGGAAGAGCTCTAGCAATCTCGATGGAAACCAGACGCACTGAAACGCTCAAAAAGCGTCCGCGTGCGCTCAATTGTCTGCGGCTTGCTTCTCGCGTGCGCCGGACCGCATGCGCTCGGCAAAGCGGCGCGGCGACCGGTATCCCGTCGCCAGAGCGGCTTCGCGCAGGGAGACGCCATCGTCGGCGAGCATCGCGGTTGCAAGCTCCACCCGGACCTCCGCGAGCAGCGTGCGCAGCGACGTGTCTTCGCCGGCCAGCCGCCGTCTCAATGTGGCGTTGCTGGTGCCAAGCTCGGCGGCGATCATGTCGGCGGTCCAGGCTCTGTCCGGCTGCCAGCGAACCAGACCGCGAACGGCGTCTCCCGTCGTCTCCGCCTTGAAGGGCAGGGCGCCGCGCATGCCGAGAACCATCAGCACTTCCATGACCCGGTGCTCGATCAGCGTGGCAGGCAGGTTGCCGGCAACGATGCCTTCGCCGGCATGGTGGATGGCGCTTGAAAGCACCGCATCGAGCGGCAGGTCAAGCTGCCCGCTCTTGCGGCGTGGTGGAAAGGCGCGGCTTGCGCGCGCAACCAGTTCGTCCGGAAAATCGATGAAGATGGCGCGATAGACACCCGTTGCCGTATCAGGATCGTTGACCACGTCGCCGCGCCAGCCGCCGGGCAGGACGAGCACGGTGCCCGCCGCGAAGCGCAATTGCCGGCCCATCGTCACGACCTCTTTCGAGCCTTCCACGACCACGACGATCGAGGCGCGGGGAAAGGAACAGCCGGCGATGCGCTCACGCTCGCGGGTGACGAAGGAAAACAGTGCCGACGCACGCACGGCGCCATCCGGCAATGCGGAAGGGCGATTGTCCCTGGCTGCCAGTTTCAGCAGCCGCTCCAGTATGTGTTCGACGTCAGACATTGGCAGCCCGCGGTTGGTGTGACGCCGATTCTAACGAACGCCACCAATAATCCAAGCCGTCAGGCACCGAGCAGCACTATTCTGCCGGCGTAATCCACGCCGGCTTGCCTAACCCGGCTGGCCTTTAGCCCGTGCGACCACATTTAGTGAACAGGAGGAGGAGCAAGATGACGGAAGAAAACGACACGGCGCGCGTCAGAACGGTCCGCGCGCTCTACGCGGCCTATATCGAAGGCCACAAGGATATCGTCGCGGCGATGCTGACGGAGGATTTCACCTTCTCCAGCCCGCGTGACGACCACATCGACCGCGACACCTATTTCGAAAGGTGCTGGCCCAAGCCGCCGCCATTTGCGCGCCTGGAGATCGAATATCTCGGTCTTGCCGACGACGAGGCCGTGGTTCGCTATCGCGCGATCAAGCGCGACGGCGGAGCGTTCCGCAACATGGAAACGTTCCGCTTCAAGGGGGATAAGGTCGCCGCCGTCGATGTCTACTTCGGCCGCGATGTCTAAAACGTCAGGTGCCCAAGGCCTCAAGCGACCACGCGTTTCGCCTGGCGGCGCGAGACGATGAAGGCCTGCGCAAGGCTACCTGCCGCAAAGAGCGCGACCCATGCAAGCAGCGCCGCCTTCACGGGCGGCGAATCCGGGCCGTTGCCGATCGGATGTGAGGGCGGCAGCCGCGACAGGGTCTCGTTTATTCCGGGAACCCACAGCAGGAAGTAGGTGAAGGACAAGCCCAGGTTCCGGAGATAGGGGATCAGGCGGCCGAGAAAGCTGAGCTTCGGCAGAAGAAGACAGATGGCGGAAACGAGAAGCACGATGATGGCAAGCGCATGCCCGGCATTGAAGCCGCCGGTGGACGACAGGCCGAAGGCGCTGATCGCGGAAAGCGTCAGCGAAGCGAGATAGATCTTGCCGACCGTCGTCTCCGGCTGGATCGCCCTATACTTCGCGAAGCTGTAGAGCCCGGCAACGGCGGGAATAATGCTGATGGCGGTGTGGATTTCTCCGAGAAGCGAAAGTGGATTGGCCATGTCGAATGCTCCTGATTGGACCGACTAGTCGGTCGGTAATTGGGTCGAAAAATGCGATATGCGGTGATCCATAATCTAGCCGTTAAGCCGCTGCAGCGCCGCCTGGGTGATGCTGGAAAACAACTCCGCATCGCCGCCGGCGACGCGGGCGGCGAGCATGGCGCCATGCACGCTGGCGACCAGCACCCGCGCACTCGTCTCGGCACTGTCGGGGCTCTTCAGTGCGCCGCTTCGCAACCCCTCTTCGATGAACATGGTAAGGCGGCCGATCAGTTCGTCGAAATGCGCCTTCACCTGTTCCGCGACCTCCGGCGGAAGGCTCGGCAATTCGGCCGCCAACAATGCGGCGATACAGAAGGGCGCGTTGTTGTCGCGGATGCATTGCTCCCAGAAACCGACGTAGGCCCGAAGTCGCATGTCGGCTTGCGTGACCTGCGCCGCCATCGCTCCCATCCCATCCGCCGTCGCCTGCCGGTAACGGGCGATCACGGCAACGGCCAGATCGGCCTTTCCGGGAAAGTGATGATGGATCGTCGCCTTGCCGACGCCCACCTCGGCGGCGATATCAGCATAGCTGAAGGCGTTGTAGCCGCGCGTTACAATCAGAGATTGGGCGCAGTCGAGAATGCGAGTGTAGGTATCGGTTGCCATGGGAAGTTATCTACCGACTAGTTGGTCGGGAGTCAACGAAGCGATGTATGGTTCGCGAAAACGTGATCTCGGGCGCGATCGGTCGCGCCCGAGATCATTGTTGGGAATTGTCTCTTGGTTGGACGTCATGGCCGGACCGGGACCGCGTCGGTCACGATTTAGCCGAGACGTCGGACGGCATTACTCTGCCGGCGGCATCCGGGCCGGCTCGCCCGAGGTCATGTCCTGCGCCTGCCGCAGCGATCTCTCCGATATGTCGATCATCGGCGTAAAGCTCGCCGCCGGCATTCTAAGGCCGCTGGCCGTGTCGTCGCCATCGTCTGAAGTCACGGGCGAGGGGATGCCGGCCCGCTCCGTGCGTGCCACTTCCAGCTGGCCGGTCAGGATTGCCCGTTCGGCGCGCAGCTGGCGGATCTCGGACTTGGCGATCTCCAGGCTGGTGCGCAGCTGCCCGATCTCGTAGCGATCCGAGTCCATGCGCGTGTCCATGTCGCGGCGGAGCGCATCGGCATCGCGATCGCGTCTGACCCGTAGGCTGTCGGTCTCGCGCAGCTTCAACGTCAGGTCGTTGTTGTGGGCAGCCAGTTCGCGGCGTGCGGATTCGCTTTCCGCGCCGGTCGTCCGTGCCCGCTGCAGCTCTTCCGACAGGCGCTCCGACCGCGACGTCATGGTCGCCAGATCGGATTTGACGCGCTTGAGTTCAGTGCGTGCGGCCTGCAGTTCTTCGTCGGTCATTCTGTTGCGACCGTTGGCGGTCACGAGCAGCTTCTCGACGAGTTCGGCCTTGGAGCCGACCGCCTCATGCTTGGTCGTCAGATGCGCGATTTCGAGCGCCGAGGACGCCTGCAGCGTTTCGAACTCGACTTCGAGGCGCTTGTGGCGCTCTTCGAACAGAGACAGGTCCTGCTTGGCGCTTGCAACGGACATCTGCAGGTTACGCACCAGCGCTTCCTGTTCGATGAGGCTGCTCTTCAGATGGCTGCGTTCCTCGTTGAGGCGCGCCATTTCGCGCGCCTGGACACCGTTTTCCTTGCGCGAGGTTTCGATCAGCAGCTGATGGGCCGTGGTTTCGCTGTCCAGCTTCTCCCGCGTGATTCCGAGTTCCCGGATCCGCTGTTCCAGCTCCTGCTGCGCGCGCTTCAGAAGGGTGGAGGCTTCGTCGAACTGGATCGCGCCGTCGCTGAGCTCGCGCTCCGCATCGAGCAAGCGCGTCTCCAGAATTGTGAATTCCTCGGAGGTGATCTGGTGCACGCCCTGAAGCTTGGTGAGCTCGTCGCGCAGCGCATCGATTTCCGTGCGAAGCTGCGTGTTGTCGGTGCGAAAATCCTTGTTTTCAACAGTCAGGCGCGAGTTGTCCTGATCGGCCTTCTGCCGGGCGCGGCTCTCATAATCCAGGAGCGAGCTGATGCGCGCACATTCCGCGCGCAGGGCACCGGTCTCGGTGAGGGAGCGGTTGTGCGTTCCCAGCAGCGTCGACACGCGGTCCTGAAGCGATACCAGGCTCGACAGCAGATCTTCCGAAGTCCGCTGGTTCTCTTCGAGCGCTGAGCCGAATGCGGCGAAATCCTCGACATCCGGGATCGAGTAGCGCAACGGTTCGGCCGTGTCCGAACGCTGATCTGTTATGGATGCCGGTCTGTAACCTGTTGTCGGCAGCGACTTGCCGCCCTCTTCTCCGCGACGAAAAAAGCTCATGACCATGACTTGTGCCCCAAAAGTACCCTGTCAAAACGCCGGCGAAATATGGATTTTAGCTAATTAAGCGAAGCTTCTCGAAAATTGCTGTGATTCCGTACACGCATGCTGCGGGTTGCATCTAGGAATGGCTATGTGTCGCTGTCAAAAGACGGACGATGACAATCAACAGGTTTAACTGATGAACCTGTGACGTTTGCGCAACAGGGCGCGTTATACGTCATTCCTCGGGCAGAAGGCGCATCCGGCCGGTCTCGATCTCGCTGCCGAGCTCGACTGATTTCGTCTGCTTGTCGTAGACGCAGAAATAGCTGACGAAGCCGTTTGCGCCTTTAGGCTTGCCCGTGACGATCGCCATTCCGTAGTGCTCGCTGCCGAAAGGATCGACGACGGCGCGCGGAAATTCGACCGAGGTTCGTGCCGCCGTTTCGCATCGGCTTTGCACCTCGGTCGCGAATTCCTGCCACGCGTCGCCCGATGATGCGCAGGCGCCGCCGGCGGACATCGTCAGGGTCACCAGGACGCAACAACCAAATCCGTTTCTTCGCATAATGGACCCCTTCATTCGGTATTTCGCCCGGACTCGCATCATGAGCGATTTGCGCCTTTGAAGCCAAGTCCTTAGCGAAGGCAAATTTTCCTCCGGCCACCTCTTTTTTGATAATTCGCAGGTTGCCTCCACCTGCTTGCGCTCCTATGTTCCGCCTCACCTGCCGATCACGCAAACTATTGCCAAGAGGAGACTACAATGGCTTTTGAATTGCCTGAACTTCCCTACGACTACGAAGCGCTGCAGCCTTTCATGTCGAAGGAGACCCTGGAGTTCCACCACGACAAGCACCACAAGGCTTATGTCGACAACGGCAACAAGCTCGCGGCCGAAGCCGGTCTCGCGGACCTCTCCCTGGAAGAAGTCGTGAAGAAGTCCTTCGGCACCAATGCCGGCCTCTTCAACAACGCTGCCCAGCACTACAACCACGTCCACTTCTGGAAGTGGATGAAGAAGGGCGGCGGCGGCAACAAGCTGCCTGGCAAGCTCGAAGCAGCGGTCAATTCCGACCTCGGCGGCTACGACAAGTTCAAGGCTGATTTCGTTGCAGCCGGCACCACCCAGTTCGGCTCCGGCTGGGCATGGGTTTCCGTCAAGAACGGCAAGCTCGAAATCACCAAGACCCCGAACGGCGAAAACCCGCTCGTTCACGGCGCGACCCCGATCCTCGGCGTCGACGTATGGGAACACTCCTACTACATCGACTACCGCAACGCGCGTCCGAAGTACCTCGAAGCCTTCGTCGACAGCCTGATCAACTGGGATTACGTCCTGGAACGCTACGAAGCCGCCACCAAGTAAGCGGTTTTCGCGAGATGGAATGGAACGCCCGGTGCCGCAAGCGCCGGGCGTTTTCGTTTTCTCCGACCGTCACAAGCCTGTCATTGCAGGCGCCTAAAGCACCGCCATGACACAATCTTTCGCCACTCCCATCCTCCGCTTCGGCATCATCGCAGACCCGCAATATGCAGCCATCGAGCCGCATGTAGGAATGGATCGCTACTACGCCAACAGCCTCGCCAAGCTTGGCGAGGCCATCGAGGTCTTCAACGGCGAGGACCTGAGCTTCGTCATGACGCTCGGCGACATCATCGATCGCGATTTCGCCAGCTTCGACGATATCCTGCCGGTCTATGAGGAACTGAAGCACGACAACCTCTTCCTGCTTGGCAATCACGATTTCTCCGTGGCGCCCGAACATCTCGCGCATGTGTCGGCAAGGGTCGGGCTGTCGGCGCCCTATTACAGCTTCGTCCGCCACGGCTGGCGCTTCATCGTGCTGAACGGCAACGAGGTGAGCACCTTCGCGCCGCCGGAGGGTCATCCCCATCGCGAGATCGCCGCAGCCAAGCTCGCCGAACTGCGGGCCGCAGGCGCGATAAACGCCAATCCGTGGAATGCCATGGCAAGCGATGAGCAGTTCGCCTGGCTGGTCGCCGAGATCGAGGCCGCGGGCAGGGCCAATGAACGCGTCATCGTCATGAACCACTACCCGGTCTATCCGCCCAACGAGCACGACTGCTGGGACCGCGAGCGCATCATCGAGCTGCTCTCGACCCAGGATCACGTCGCCGCCTATTTCAATGGCCACAACCACGTCGGCAACTACGGTGCCGTCAACGGCTGCCACTTCGTCAATTTCAAAGGCATGGTCGACACCGAGGCCGAAAACGCCTTCGCCATCGTCGAGATCTGGCCGGACCGGATCGAGATCCGCGGCTTCGGCCGCGAAGGCGACCGAACGCTGGAGCTGCGCGCCTGAGCTTGACCATCGCCATCGTCCAGATGGGCAGGCGACGGTGACCTAGGAGACCGCTGCCGGTCGTTCCGTCCAGCCTGATGTCCACAGCTGGCGCAGCCCGTCGCCTTCTCCCTTGAAATAGGACGGCGCCGCCGCGCAATGCTCGACCCGGTCGCTGCGGAAATTGCGGATCGCCTGGCGCAGCTCGCACCAGGCAACGATGTTGGCGGTCTGCGAATAGTAAATCAGCGCGATCGGCCGGATCATGCGCTCGGTGGCGCGGCCGAGTTCGTCGCGATAGTCCAGCGTGAGTTTCTGTTCGTCGCGAATGGCGCGGCGCACGAGCCCGAGATCCAGCCCCACCGGCGCGGGCGCGGAAGATCCCCAGGCATAGAGCGCCTTGCCCTCCATCGCCTGGCGCAACGGGGCGGGCACGGCGCCTGCGATCTTCTGGTTGACGCGCTTGGCCGCCTGCTTCAGCTCGTCGTCACCGGTGCGCTCCAGCAGCGCCAGCGACAAGACGATGGCCTCCATTTCCTCGATGGAGAACATCAGCGGCGGTAGGTCGAAACCGGGCCGCATGATATAACCGATGCCGCGCCCGCCCTCGATCGGCACGCGCATCGCCTGGAGTGCCACGATATCCCGGTAGATCGAGCGAACGGTGACTTCGAGCGTTTCTGCCATGGCAGCCGCGGTCATCGGCTTCTTCGCGAGCCGCAGGATCTGGATGATCTCGAAAAGGCGCGAGGCCTTGCGCATTCTTCGTCTCCGCAATCAAACGCTACTGACAATACGCTGTCAGTACGGCCTCCGTATAGTTCCCATTATCGAATTGAAATTCAACAACCTATCCAGAATTCATCTTCAATTTCATCATGGGCAACTGACATGACATATAGTCAAAACCTCTGGCTCTTCTTCACTCTCCTTTTTGGGATCATCATCGTGCCGGGCATGGACATGCTGTTCGTGCTCGCCAATTCGCTGACGGGCGGCAGGCGCAGCGGCATGGCGGCCACGGCCGGGATCATGGCCGGCGGCGCGGTCCATTCGCTCTATGGCGTGGTCGGCGTGGGCATCCTCGCCAGCCTGTTGCCGTCGCTCTTTAATCCCTTGCTCGTGGTCGGCGCAGCCTACATGGCCTGGATCGGCTATACGCTTGTTCGCAGTTCCATCGTCGTCGACACGGTCGGAGCCGACGGGACGCGATCCGGCTGGCGGGCATTCCAGCAGGGGGCTGTCACATGCCTGGTAAACCCGAAAGCCTATCTGTTCGTGCTGGCGATCTATCCGCAGTTCCTGAAACCCGCCTATGGGCCGATCTGGGTGCAAGGCGTCGTTATGGGGCTGATGACCATGGCCACGCAGGCGGCGATTTACGGCACCGTGGCCTTTACCGCGGCGGGAAGTCGGCGGGCACTGATCTCCAATCCGCGGGCGACGATCCTTGTCGGGCGCATCGCCGGCGGGCTGTTGATCGCCGTGGCAATCCTTACCGCATGGCACGGCTGGCGTGCATCGGTCTGAGCGGATGTCGTGCAAACCGATTAGATTCCTGAAATGATTGCATTATCACCCATTTGTTACTTCTTGGCCGAGATAATTTTGACATCATGCCCGCGTTAAAACGAAGCGCCGGGCTTCGAAGATCTCGGTTATCGAAGAGGAGTGAAGATATGAGACTGAAAGCAATCGCCGCGGCAGTTCTCGTTGCCGGCATGGGGGTAGGCACCGTCCTGGCGGCCGGTGAGGGAACGCATGACGCTCGCGTCGCGATGATGAAGAAGGTCGGTGGCGCCACTGGCGCCCTGGCGGCGATCGCCAAGGGCGAAAAGCCGTACGACGCCGACGCCATCAAGACCGCGCTGGCGACGATTTCGGAGAATGCCAAGGCATTTCCCGACCAGTTCAAGGCAGGCACGGAAACCAGCAGCAAGGACAGCGAGGCAAGCCCGAAGATCTGGGACAACATGGACGATTTCAAGGCCCGCGCCGCCAAGCTCGGCAGTGATGCGGACATGCTGCTCGCCCAGCTTCCAGCTGACGCGGCTGGTGTCGGTGCCGGCCTGAAGACGCTCGGCGCGAGCTGCGGTGGCTGTCATCAGCTCTATCGCATCAAGAAGGAATAGCACCTTCCATCCATCGACAGCGATCCGCCTCGGCCTTGCAGGCCGGGCGGATCGCTTTATGTTTGAGCGCCTGGATCGTGGATGGGAGAGCGGTGCGTGGTTCGAAGATTTATCCGATTTCTTCTTTGCATCGTCGGCGTCGTGGTGATTGGTGGTGCCGCGTTCTACCTGATCACTGCGCCCAATCCGCTTCCTGAGAGCCATTGGGCCAACCTCGGCGCGCCGGATGTGAAGAATGGCGAGCTGGTCTTCTGGGCCGGCGGCTGTGTCAGCTGTCATGCAGCGCCGGGAGCGCAGGCGGATGCCAGGCTGACACTTTCCGGTGGACTGGCACTGAAGAGCCCGTTTGGCACCTTCCATGTTCCCAATATCTCGCCGGATGAGAAAGCCGGCATCGGCGGGTGGACACTCGCTCAGTTCGGCAACGCCATGAGGCGAGGTGTCGGACCCGATGGTCAGCATCTCTATCCGTCGTTTCCCTACGGTTCCTATGCCCGCATGACCGACAAGGACGTCAATGACCTCTTCGGCTATCTCAAGACGCTGCCGAAGAGCAGCAACGTCGCGCCGCCGCATGAACTGCCGTTCCCGTTCAATGTTCGGCTGGCGCTCGGCGGCTGGAAGTTTCTCTACTTCAACGAACAGCCCCGCGTCGTTCTTGCCAATGCCGATGACAGGCAGAAGCGCGGACAGCATCTGGTCGAAGGCCTCGGCCATTGCGGCGAGTGCCATACGCCCCGCAATAGACTCGGCGGCTTCCAGCCCGACATGTGGCTAGCGGGCGCTCCCAATCCCGAAGGCCCGGGCCAAATACCCAACATAACGCCGGGGTCGAAAGCCGTCGGTGCCTGGAGCGAGGCCGATATCGCCAACTATCTCGAAACCGGTTTCACGCCTGATTTCGACTCGGCCGGCGGCTCGATGACCGAGGTGCAGCAAAACATAGCCCATCTTCCGAAGGCTGATCTTGAGGCGATTGCCGCCTATCTCAAGGCTGTTCCGTCACATTAGGGGCTTCTAACCTAAAAATCGCCGCATTGCAGCATACGATCGCCGCGCCAACTGAATGCCCCGCGGCAGCCTTGTGGTTTGCCGCCGAACGACGAACGATCAACGTCTTCCGAAAGGCCAGCTGCATGCACAGCCCATCAGTGACTTCAGTGAACGACCTGGAATCCGTCGCCCGCAAGGGCGGCAAGCTCCGCCGCATGGCGGTGCGAATACCGACCTACATGGCCGATATCCGCGAGAATCCGGCGTGGTTGCCGATGTTTTTGCTGGCCCGCACCATTGCCGGGCGGCGTGCTCACTGGCTGACGGCGCGGCCGAGCAACGGCGCGATCGAGGGGCTTCCCTCGATATTCGCAGGTGTGGATCTCGACGCCGCTGTCGATGGATTGAAACGCGAAGGGCTGTTTCCGGCAATCACGCTGCCGAAGGCGGTCACTGAAGAAATTGCCGAGTTTGCCAACGATACGCCCTGTTTCGGAAATTTCGACCGCAATATCGAGTTCCGGGCCGTCGAGCATCGTGCGGCCGAGGAGCAGCACGGGCGGGCGATCCTGAGCGGCCATCATTTCGAGCGCGCCCTCGATTGCCCGGCGGTACGTGCGGTCCAGCGCGATCCGTTGCTGTCCGAGATCGCCCGCAGGTACCTTGGCACGCAGGCGCGCCTGATCACCACGCGGACCTGGTGGAGCTTCCCCACTAGGGCGACTGAGGCCGACTGCAGTCTGGCATCACTCGACAAGTATCATTTCGATCTCGACGATTGGCGGATGCTGAAGTTCTTCTTCTACCTGGTCGATGTCGACGCAGGGACCGGGCCGCACGTCTATGTCAGGGGCAGCCACAACAAGCGGCGCCTCAAGCATCAACTCACCCTGCTTGTCGGCCACCCCGCCAAGGAAATCCTCGACTTCTATGGCAAGGACAGCCCGGTCACGCTGACCGGTGACGCGGGCTTCGGCTTCGTCGAAGATCCCTTCGGATTTCACATGGGCACGGTCGCAACGCATAAGCCGCGTCTGATGATGGAGGTCGGCTTCGGCGTATCCAAACCGTCGCGCCGGCGTATCCACGGAGAGCCGGTCCTGCGCTGAAGTTCGCCTGAAGGTCAGATGGCCTTCGGCTGGTGTTCCGCGCCGAACATCAGCACATACTGGTCGAGCTCGTCGCCGCCATGGCCGAGAGCCCGGTAGACTTCGGCGGCAAAGGTGACGGGGGCGGATCCTGCAGCGGTGATGACCTTGCCGTCGCGGATTGCGTAAGGGCTATCCTTGTAGCGCGCCTTGCCGGAATAGCTGGGCACATCGGCGATGAAGTCAGCGGCATTGCTGGTATGGGCCGTCCGGTTCAGCGTGCCGGCCCGCGCCAGCGCCAGGGTCGCCCCGCAGATTGCAGCAACGACCTTGTCGCGACTGATAAAGTCGTCGATCACGCCGTTCAGATCAGGTGCCTTTTCGGTTTCCCATACGGTGCCTCCGCAAAGGATCAGGGCGTCGAACGCGTTGGCATGCAGGTGTTCGGTCGCGATGTCGGCCGCCACGCGCATGCCGCCCATCGAGCGCACCTCGGCTCCGTCCGGCGTTGCCGTCACAACGTCGAAGCCGAAATGGGTGCGCGCTGAGGCCGTCAGAGGGGCTACCTCCCAATCGGCAAAGCCCTCGGTGAGGACGATTGCAAGCCGCTTCATGGTTCCTCTCCTTCGTCGGGAGCGGAGGCGCATCCGCCTCCTATGCCAGGGCCTGCATATAGCGCATGCCGGTGACCGGGCGAGGGACGAAGTCCATGTTCTCGTAGAAGCGGTGCGCCTGGACATTGCCCGTCGCGGCGCTGACCGAAAGGTAGCCGCAGCCGGCGCTGCGGGCGGTGTCGCGGGCGCGGTTGACGAGATGCTGGCCGACGCCGTGGCCACGATGACCGTCGCGGACGAAGAGGTGGTGCAGGTCCATGCCGCGCGCACCATCCTGCGCCCTGTAGAGCGGCACGAGTATGGCGTAGCCGATCAGGCCTTCGGGCGTCTCGGCGACAAGGGCGGTGATCCAGGGCAGGGGACCGAAGAGGTCGCGCTCGAGCTGTTCAGGCGTGGAGGCCGCCGCATCGCCGTGATGCTTGGCCAGAAGCGCGATCATGTCGCTGAGTTCGGGCAGGTCGCGCGGCTTGGCGGTACGGATGTTGATCACCGGCGGGCGGATCAACGAGATTTCGCTGTCTTCGATTTCAATCATGGTCCTGCGTCCTTTAGTGGTGTTCTGCCGTCAGGACGCTGCCGATACAACAAAGCCGCCTGACGGCGGCTTGTTGACAATATGATCTTGTCCGGCCGCCCTTTACAGGTACAGCCAAAAATACGAGCTGGTGATGTGCGCGTTCTTGATCATGAGCTGATACATCGGCGGAAAAGAGTCTTTTGTCAAGCGGCTGGCGGTCACTCCATCCTTGTGTTATTCAGATAGGGTACCCCCCTATATTATGAGAGCTCGATGTCCCACACCACGCACCAGAAGAAGAAGCTGATCGCACGGATCAGCCGGATGAAGGGCCAGATGGAGGCCGTCGAGCGCGCGTTGGAGGCAGAGCGTCCCTGCGGCGAGATCCTGCAGTTGCTGGCGTCCATCCGTGGCGCGTTGAACGGCCTGACGGGGGAGGTGCTGGACGATCATCTACACGAGCACGTGCTGCACGCGGCAGACGAGCAGGCCCGCAGCGAGGCGGTGCAGGAGATTTCGGAAGTACTGCGGACCTACATCCGCTGATTATTGTTTGAGAGGGTTGCGTGATGAATGCGCAAGTAGAGAAGCTGGAACACGAGCATGTTTTCCTGGGTGCCGACCACGATCGCAATGCGCATCGGGTCTGGCTGGTCATCGCCCTGACGGTGACCATGATGGTGGTGGAGATCGCTGCGGGCACCTATTACGGCTCGATGGCGCTAGTCGCCGATGGCTGGCACATGTCGACACATGCCAGCGCGCTGCTGATCACCGCGATTGCCTATGTCTACGCCCGCAAGCAGGCGCATAATCCACGCTTCACCTTCGGCACCGGCAAGCTCGGCGATCTGGCAGGCTTCGCCAGCGCGATCATCCTTGCCCTGATTGCCTTGCTGATGGCATGGGAAAGCGTGGTACGCCTGACGCATCCCGTTCCGATCAGCTTCTCCCAGGCCATCGGCGTTGCCGTTGTCGGTCTGCTCGTCAACCTGGCGAGCGCCTGGCTGCTGAGAGGCGATCACCACCATCACGGCCACGCCCACGGACATTCCCATGGGCACCATCATGGCCACGATCACGCTGGCGACCATGCCCATCATCACGGCGCGCACGCCCACCACGGCGCGGATAACAATATGCGCGCGGCCTATGTTCATGTGATTGCCGATGCTCTGACATCGGTGCTGGCGATCGCAGCCCTGCTGCTCGGCAGCTGGTATGGCTGGCTGTGGCTCGACCCCATGATGGGTATCGTCGGCGGCCTGATCATCGCACAATGGGCGTGGGGCCTGATGAAAACGTCCGGCGCCGTGCTTCTGGACGTCGTGCCCGAACGCGAGGACCTGCCGGAGGAAATCCGCGCGGTCATCGAGACCGGCGGCGAGCGCATCACCGATCTGCATGTCTGGCAGGTAGGCCCCGGCCATCATGCCGCCATCGTGGCGCTGGTGACCCGCGAGCCGCGTGCACCCTCCTTCTACAAGGACAAGCTGGAGCGGCTCACCGGGCTTTCGCATGTCACGGTCGAGGTTACGCAGGCGGCGGCCTGATCGACGCAAGCGGGCCACAATCTCTCTCTAGCTCTGTCATCCATTGATTCTGGCATTGATTCTGGGCAGAGGGTTTTCATGCATCGCTTTTCGATCCGCCGTCGCACGCTTCTTGGTTCGGCATTGCTGATGCCGACCCTGTTCAGCCCGATCGTGGCGCGGGCGGCCGAGAGCGATGACGAGATCGATCGGCGGATCGGAGCACTGGAAAAGGCGATCGGCGGCCGCATCGGTGTGTCGGCGATCGATACCCAGACGAACATCTCCTTCGGCTACCGTGAGACCGAGAGCTTCCCGATGTGCAGCACCTTCAAGGTGCTCGCCGCGGGCTTCGTCCTTGCCCGCGTCGACAAGGGCGAGGAAAATCTCGAGCGCCGCGTCGTCTACGACAAGGACAAGCTCGTCACCCATTCGCCGGAGACCGAAAAGCACGTCGGCGGGGAGGGGATGAGCGTCGGCGAGCTTTGCCAAGCGGCGATTACCCAGAGTGACAACACGGCCGGAAATCTGCTGCTCGAAAGTTTCGGCGGTCCCAAGGAGCTGACAAACTGGCTGCGCACGCTCGGTGATGGCTCCACCCGCCTCGACCGTTGGGAGACTGATCTCAACGAGGCGAAGAAGGGCGACCAGCGTGACACCACGACGCCGGATGCCATGCTGGATACCCTGGGTAACCTGACGCTCGGCTCGGTCCTCTCGGAGCCGTCGCAAAGCAAACTGGTCGAGTGGATGGTGGCAAACACGACGGGTGGCACACGCCTTCGCACCGGGTTGCCTGACACCTGGAAGATCGGGGACAAGACCGGCACCGGCAACAACGGCACGGCCGCCGATATCGCCGTCGCCTGGCCTCCCGGGCATGGCCCGATCCTGATGACCGTCTACGTTGCAGACGCGACGGCCGAGATTTCCGAGATCAACGCGATCTTCGGCGAAGTCGGCCGGATCGCCGCCGAGATGATCTGAGCGGGCGTTGCCCCGAAAAATGAGCTTTCGGTTCAACGAGATGCGACGGAAATGTGAATCTCCGTCGCATCCTGATGAATCAGTTTGTGAAGTGTATCAAGCTGTGATGACGCCGCTGTCCTGAGTATCGCTCTTGTTGTCATCGACGCCGGTCAGCTGCTTCTTGATCTCTTCGGCGATCTGCTTTTCGACCGCCGCGCGCTCTTCCGGCGGCATCGATGCCAGCTCGTCTTCCGAAATGCCGAGACGCTCCAGCATCTGTTGGCGAATGCGCTCTGCCGGCGTCATGTTGGCAAGCTCCGTGAACTCGCTGATGACAGCGTCATGCCGGGCCTTGGCTTCGTCGTCGCTGGCGTTGATCGTCGCGCTGCCGCCGCTCTGCAGAGCCCACATGGTGCTGGAGATGGACGGCGGTGTCGTGCTCGGCTGCAGAGCCGAACCGCTTTGGCGCACGCTGGTCTCGATGTTGAGGGATTGCTGCTTGTTGCGCTGGCTGAGCAGGCTCGTCAGCCCGTAGGCGCTGGAAATGCTATTGTCGATCTTCATGAAAAATTCCCCGGAACAACATGTCGGGAGAATTGCGCAGGGAGCCTGTCTGAAACTTGTGGGCGAAAAGATAGCGACCGCCAGATGGCGGCCACTATCGTGCTTAGGCGCGTTGCCGCTCAGGGCAGCGTGTAGGCAATCACGTAGTCGCCCGGCTTGGTCCCGATCGAGCCATGGCCGCCTGCGACCATGACGACATACTGCTTGTTGTCACTGGTCGTGTAGGTCATCGGCGTTGCCTGGCCGCCGGCCGGCAGGCGGGCCTGCCAGAGCTGCTTGCCGTTGGTCACGTCGTAGGCGCGCAGGTAGTTGTCGACGGCGGCACCGAGGAAGGCGACGCCGCCCTTGGTGAGCATGGGGCCGCCAATGCCCGGAACACCCACCTTGAAGGGCAGCGGCAACGGCGTCATGTCATGGACGGTGCCGTTCTTGAGCTTGTAGGCGATCTTGCCGGTCCTGAGGTCGACCCCGGTGACATAACCCCATGGCGGTGCCTGGCAGGGAATGTTCAGCGGTCCGAGGAACGGTCCCATGAAGACCCCGTAAGGCGCGCCGTCGTTGCGGTTCAGGCCCTGTTCGCTGCCTTTCTCATCCTGCCCCTTCGGCGGGATGTCGGCGGCCGGGACCAGCCGTGAGGTGAAGGCAAGATAGGTCGGCATGCCGAACATGATCTGGCGCTCGGGGTCGACGGCCACGCTACCCCAGTTGAAGGTGCCGAAGTTGCCGGGATAGATGATCGACCCGACAAGCGACGGCGGTGTATAGCGCCCTTCGTACTTGTACCGATGGAACTGGATGCGGCAGGCGAGCTGATCGAACAGCGACACGCCCCACATGTCCTTTTCCTGCAGCGGCGGCGGCGAGAAGGTGAGGTCGGAAATCGGCTGTGTGGGCGACGTATGGTCCTCGGGGATCGCACCACCCGGGGCAGGGATTTCCTTGAACGGAATGATCGGCTCGCCGGTCCGCCTGTCAAGCACGTAGATATCGCCCTGCTTGGTGGGGGCGACAAGCGCCGGGACCACCGTGCCATCGGCCTTCTTCATGTCGAAGAGGACCGGCTGGGCGGGCACGTCCATGTCCCAGAGGTCGTGATGCACGAACTGCTGGACCCACTTCATCTGTCCGGTATTGAGGTCGAGCGCGACGACCGACGACGAGAATTTCTCGACATTGGCGCTACGGTTCATGCCGAGTTGGTCCGGCACCTGGTTGCCGAGCGGGATGTAGACCATGCCCAGCCCGTCATCGACGCTGAGGACCGACCAGCTGTTGGGTGAGTTCGTGGTGTATGTCTGTCCTTCGGGGAGCGGCGTCGTCACATCAGGATTGCCCGAGTCCCAGTTCCAGATCAGCGCGCCGGAATTGATATCGAAGGCACGGATGACGCCGGATTGCTCATGCGTGGAGTAGTTGTCGTTGACCGCTCCGCCGATGATCAGCTTGCCGGCAACCGCGACCGGCGGCGAGGTCGAATAGTAGTAGCCGGCCGGATTGTACTTCATGCCCTTTTCGAGATGCAGCACGCCCTGGTCCGCGAAGCTCGTGCAGACTTTGCCGTCCATGGCATCGAGCGCGATCAGGCGCGCGTCCGACGTCGGAAGGTAGACGCGGTCGACGCAAGGCTGGCCGCCGGCCGTTGCCGTATCATGGTAATAGGTGACGCCACGGCAGGTCTGGTGCTGCCGATCCGGGTTCATGCCGGAGTTGGCATCGTACTTCCATTTCTCCTTGCCGGTCTTGGCGTCGAGCGCGATGGCCCAGTTGTGCGGCGTGCACAGGTATAGCGTGTCGCCGATCTTCAGCGGGGTGACCTGATATGTCGTTTCGCCGACATCGTCAGGCCGCTTCACGTCGCCGGTCTGGTAGCGCCATGCTTCCTTCAGATCCTTGACGTTGCTGACATTCACCTGATCGAGCGGCGAATAGCGCTGGCCGAACGGCGTGCGTCCATATTGGTGCCATTCGCCATCGGGAACGGTGCCGCCGAAGGCCTGTGTGCCCGCGACATCGGTCGGTAGCGCGCCGGTCTGGTCGTGTGGATTGGTGGTCATCGAGTAACCGGCCACAACGATGGCGGCGAGAACCGGTATGGCCAGCGGCCACGCGTTCGCGCCATAGGAGGTTCCGGTCGGGCTGACAAAGCCGAGCGACCTGCGGATGACACGCGTCAACAGCCACAGCCCGAACAGGATGATCAGGCCGCCGCGCGGGCCGAGCTGCCACCAGTCGAAGCCGACTTCCCAGATCGCCCAGACCAGCGAAACGACGACGAGCGCCGCATAGACCCAAAGGGCCGCGGGCTTGCGCATCAGGAGCAGGATGGCCGTCAGCAGGAACATGACGCCGGCGAAGAGATAGAAGACGCTCCCGCCGAGTATCACGAGCCAGAGCCCGCCACCGCCAAGAGCCAGTCCGATGAGAATGAGGAGTGTCGAAGTAATGACGATTGCCATTATGAATTTCTCCCGCTGAATGTTCGGGTAGGACCGCGCGGGAAAAATGTCCGCTAATCAGCGAGATAGAGCGAGCGCAGTGGCTTTCAACTGCGACCGAAAGCGCCAGGGCGGCGTGAGGTTTTCTAGGTGCCGCAGAAGGTTTCCAGCACGCGTTCTTCCGGCTTCGGCGGTTCCATATACGCAGCAAACGCCGGCTGGTCCTCGTATGGTCGGGAAAGCACCGTGAGCAACGCCTCGAACAGCGAGAAGTCGGCGTCCTCGATCGCGGCTGCGATCGCCTGCTCGATGCGGTGGTTGCGCGGAATGAAGGCGGGGTTCACGCGCAACATGGCCGCACTTCGCTGCGCTGCAGGCTCCATCTCGCGCTCCAAGCGCTGTCGCCAACGCTCGAGCCATGCTCGTGCAGCATCGGGATCTCGGAAGCTGGCGAGGAAGGCCGGCTCTGCGCTGTCGTCGGCCGCTAGATGCGACAGACGGCGGAAGGCAAGCGTGAAATCGGCCTGCTGGGTCTGCATCAGGGCCAGGAACGACTGCACGAGATCCAGATCGCCGTCCTCGACAGACGCGAGGCCGATTTTCTCACGCATCCCGCCAAGCCAATGGGCCTGGAAGCGCTCCCCGTAATTGCCGATCACGACATTGGCGGCCTCGACCGCCTTTTCGGCGTCGGCATCGATCAGCGGCAGAAGCGTCTCGCCAAGCCTTGCCAGGTTCCATTGCCCGATGCCAGGCTGGTTGGCATAGGCATAGCGGCCCTGCTGGTCGATCGAGGAAAAGACGGTTGCGGGATCGTAGACATCCATGAAGGCGCAGGGGCCGAAATCGATCGTCTCTCCCGACACCGTCATGTTGTCGGTATTCATGACGCCATGGATGAAGCCGACATGCAGCCACTTCGCAATCAGCGCGGCCTGCCGCTCGCACACTGCCTCGAACAAGGCAACATATGGATTGGCCGCGTCGCGCAGTTCGGGATAGTGCCGGTCGATGACATAGTCGGCGAGCGCCCTGACGCCATCGACGTCCCCGCGCGCGGTGAAGAACTGGAAGGTGCCGACCCTGACATGGCTGGCGGCGACACGGGTGAAAACGGCACCGGGCAGGATGCTGTCGCGATAGACAGGCTGTCCGGTCGAAACCGCGGCAAGCGCCCGCGTCGCGGGCACGCCCAGCGCATACATGGCTTCGCTGACGATATACTCGCGAAGCACGGGCCCGAGCGCCGCGCGCCCATCGCCCCGGCGCGAAAACGGCGTCTGTCCCGCGCCCTTCAACTGGATGTCGCGGCGCTGGCCGTTCCGGTCAACGACTTCGCCAAGCAGGATCGCTCGTCCGTCGCCGAGTTGCGGCACGAAGCCCCCGAACTGATGGCCGGCATAGGCCATGGCCAGCGGATCGGCGCCCTCCGGCAGCATGTTGCCTGAAAAGATCTCCGCGCCATCGCGCTTAAGGAGGGCTACGTCGAGCCCAAGCTCCTCTGCGAGAGGCTCATTGAGCTTGATAAGCCACGGCTCGGCGGCCTGCGATGGCGTCTGGCGCGCGAAGAAATGCTGCGGCAACCGCGCGTAGCTGTTGTCAAAAGGAAAAGCTGCGCCGTCGCGCATGTCTTCGAGGGTCTGGCTCATGATCCATAGGTAGTGCCCGACGCCGATTGCTGCAAGCCGGATGGTCTTCGCCACGTCGCCAAACATGCGGGAACATTCGTTTCCAGGCGGTGATGCGACCCATACCATCAGCTCACACCAGACTTGCCAGAAAAGCATAACGCCGCCACATTTGCGGGCGTATACAGAAAGGCAATCCCCCTTTGGCATTATGCCATACCATACCGCGGCCATCGCTTCCGCGCCGGCCCGCGCCATTGCGAGTGATCCCAGACGATGTCGGATCAGATCTATCAGGCGGCTGCCATCGGGCGTCGCCAGCCTAATTTCCGCGTGATTGCAATGATCGTTGCGAGCGCCATGTTCATGGAACAGCTCGATGCGACCGTTTTGGCCACAGCGCTGCCCACCATGGCCCGCGATTTCGGTGTCAGTGCGCCGTCGATGAGTATCGCGCTGACCTCCTACCTGCTCAGTCTTGCGATCTTCATTCCGGCAAGCGGGCTGATCGCCGATCGCTTCGGGTCGCGCACGGTCTTCCGTTCGGCCATCGCCGTCTTCATTGCGGGCTCGATCTTCTGCGCGCTGTCGCCCAACCTTCTCTGTCTGGTGCTGGCTCGTCTGCTCCAGGGCCTCGGCGGTGCCATGATGCTGCCGGTCGGTCGCCTCGTGCTGCTGCGCAGCGTCGATCGCAAGGACATGGTCAATGCCATGTCATGGTTGCTGGTGCCGGCCCTGATCGGCCCGATCCTCGGGCCGCCGGTCGGCGGTCTCATCGTCACCTATCTCGACTGGCGCTGGATCTTCTACATCAACGTGCCGATCGGCATCATCGGCTTCACCCTGGTCTCGATCTTCATCGAGGATTTCAAGGGCAAGACGTCGGGACGCTTCGACACCATCGGCTTCATTCTCTCCGGTATCGCGCTCGGCTCGCTGCTGTTCGGCTTCGAGACGTCGAGCCGTCCGGGAGAGGGAAGCTTTTCGCTGTTCCTGATTGCCGTCGGCGTGCTGTTCGGCATCGCCTATCTCAAGCATGCCCGCAACCATCCATCGCCGATCATGGATTTCTCGCTGATGAAGGTGCCGAGTTTCGGCACCTCGGTGATCGCCGGCTCGCTGACCCGCATCACCCAGGGCGCGCAGCCCTTCCTGCTGCCGCTCTATTTCCAGCTCGGCTTCGGCCTCTCGGCTGCCAAGGCTGGCCAGCTCGTCACCGCGGCTGCTCTCGGCTCCATGGCGATGAAGGCGTTTGCGCCACGCGTGCTGCGCCGCTTCGGCTTCCGCAACGCACTGGTCGCAAACGGCGTCATTGCAACGGTCGGCTACGCGCTGTGCGCTGCTTTCCGCCCCGATTGGCCCCTCGGCTTGATCTTCGCGATCCTCGTCATGTGCGGCTTCTTCATGTCGTTCCAGTTCACGGCCTACAACACGGTCGCCTATGACGAGATCGATCGTGACCGGATGAGCTCGGCGACGAGTTTCTATACGACGTTCCAGCAACTGATGCTGTCGCTTGGCATCTGCGTCGGTGCGTTGGCGCTGCACACGTCCATGTCGTTCAACGGCAGCGAGACCCCGCAGCTCCACGACTTCTCCGCCGCCTTCCTCTTCGTCACCGCGATCTCGATCACGGCGACCTTCTGGAACCTGCGCTTCTCCCGCACTGCAGGCGCCGATATCAGCGGCCACCGCGGCGAGAAGCCCGCGCACGCCGAGCATTGACCATTCATGCCCCAGCCGGCGCGGGCATGCAGGCCTCGCAGATTGCCGCGACATGGCGGTGATCGGTGCCGCAACAGCCGCCGACGATGCGCACCTGCGGCATCTCCTGCATCAGCTCGCGATATCGCTGTCCGAGGTCGGCGGGGTCCCCCGCATCCAGCTCTTCGCTCTCGTCAAGTTCCGCGTGGCTCATGCGTGAGGCATTGGCGCGCAACCCGTAGATCCGCTTCACCCAGCCGCTGCGGTGGTCAAGAGCATCGGCAAAATGCGAGGGGTGGGCGCAGTTGATCATGTAATAGGCCGGCGATGCGCCGGTCGCCGCATCCGTGGTCTCGATCGCATCCTGCATACTGCGCCCGGTCACCAGTCTGCCATCAGTCTCGACCGTAAACGAGATCGCGCAGGGCATGCCTCTTGCTGCGGCGGCGCGCGCGACGCCGATCGCTTCGTCGATATTGGTCAGCGTAAACGCGGTCACCATGTCGGCTTGGCTCTCCGCGAAGCTGCCAATCTGGATGCTGTGATAGTCCTCGCTCTCCGCCGCATTCATGTTGCCGGCCTTGTAGCCGTCACCGCGCGGCCCGATCGCGCCGCTGAGGACGATCGGCCGGTCCGGATGCTCGTGTTTTGCGCGCAACTCGGCCAGCAGATCGATGCCTGCAACATTTGCCGCGTGCAATGCTTCACGCGTGTAATGAAGCTTTTCGCCCCAATCCGGATTGGCGCGCCATGTCGGGGCGTCGAGGATGAAACCCGCGCCGTGTCTGCGCGCAATGTCGAGATAGCGGCGATAGTACGCCCTCAACCGGTCGCGTCCCTCTTCCGAGGCGAGCATGACGAAGGATGCAAAGTGGGGAAGCTGCAGGCCGTCGTGGAAAATGAAGGTTGTCTCCATGCCGCCATCGGTCACGAAGAGGCCGCCATCGAGTTGCGGCAAGCAGTGTCGGTAGGTCGCCATCGGATCTCTCCCGTGCCAAACCAAAGGAATGCTGCACCGCGAGATTGATTGTTAAGTTTGTCCTAAAATAGGCAGCGGGCGCACTCAGCACGCTTCCATCGCCGCGGCCATTTCGGCGAGCTTGCGCACCGTGTTCATGTTGCGGGCGGTGCCGGGTTTGAGGGCCGCGAGCTTGAGCTTGGATTTGCCGGCACCGATAGGGAAGTGGACATAGATCTCGCGGCCAGCCACGACCGCTTCCTCGCCATCAGGCGCGACCATTCCGTCCAGGGCGTTCCTGGGTGCAGCCTCCGGCAGGAAGCTGACGAGGAGATAGTTCGGCTTGGCGTCGGGGAAGGGGGCATTGGCGACGACCGCATCCAGCTCCTTCCTGCTGCGGAGCATGACGCCCGGCTTCTTGCCAAGCGCCTTTCCGAGAGCCTCGTCGAGCAGCCGCTCGACGTCGGCTGCGCCAAGATCGGAGCGGAACAGCACGTTGCCGCTTTGGATAAACGTCGTGACGTCTGCGAAGCCGAGAGCTTCGCAGATCGCCTTCAGATCCGCCATCGGCAGCTTGCCGGTGCCGCCGACATTGATGGCCCGCAGCAGTGCCACATAGACAGTCACAGGCGGCTCCCGCTCATCGGCCTACATCTTGCCCGCAACCTTGATCGCAAATGCATATTCGAAGGCGATCTCCTCGAGGCGCTGGAAGCGTCCCGAAGCGCCGCCGTGGCCGGCATCCATGTTGGTCTTCAACAGGATCGGCGCCGAGCCGGTGGTCTTTTCGCGCAGCCGCGCCACCCACTTTGCCGGCTCCCAATAGGTGACGCGCGGATCGGTCAGGCCGCCGAGCGCCAGGATGGGCGGATAGGCCTTCTGCCCGACATTGTCGTAGGGCGAGTAGGCCGCGATCTGTTCGTACTCTTCCTTGCTGTCGATCGGGTTGCCCCATTCCGGCCATTCCGGTGGCGTCAGCGGCAGCGTGTCGTCGAGCATGGTGTTCAGCACGTCGACGAATGGAACAGCGGCGATGACGCCGGCGAACTTCTCGGGCGCCATGTTGGAGATTGCGCCCATCAGCATGCCGCCGGCCGAGCCGCCCTCGGCGATGATGTTTGCGTAGGACGTGAACTTCTGTTGATTCAGATAGTCGGCCGCCGCGATGAAGTCCTTGAAGGTGTTGGTCTTCTTTTCCATCTTGCCGTCTTCGTACCAGGCAAAGCCCTTATCCTTGCCGCCGCGGATATGGGCGATGGCATAGACGAAGCCGCGATCGACCAGCGACAGGCAATTGGTGTTGAAGCTGGCAGGGATCGTGACGCCATAGGCGCCGTAGCCATAGAGCAGGCACGGTGCGGAACCGTCGAGCGGGGTGTCCTTGCGATAGAGCAGCGTGACGGGAACCTCGACGCCATCCCAGCCGGGTGCGAAGACACGACGGGTGACATAGTCATCCGGATTGTGGCCCGATGGGACTTCCTGCGTCTTCAGGAGCGTGCGCTCGCGCGTCACCATGTTGTAGTCGTACAGCTGCGAGGGCGTCGTCATCGACGAATAGGAGAAGCGGATGACGTCGCTGTCATATTCCGCCGCACCCTGCAGGCCGAGCGAGTAGGCCTCTTCCGCAAAGCCGATCGCGTGTTCTTCGCCGGTCCGGCGGTCCCGGATCATGATCTGCGGCAGGCCGTCCTTGCGCTCCAGCCAGAGCAGGTGCCGTGCATAGGCCATGTGGCTGATGATCAGCGTGCCAGGCTTGTGGGGCACGACCTCGCGCCAATTGGCCTTCTCCGGCGCATCAACCGGAGTCTCCATGATCTTGAAATCTTTCGCATCACCATCGTTGGTGAGGATGTAGAACATATCCCCGCCTTCGGTCATCGAATATTCGACGCCATCCTCGCGAGCCGCCACGAGCTTGGGCTCCGCAGTGAGGTCCTTGGTCGAGAGTAGCCGATATTCGCTGGTCTCGTGGTCGTGGATATCGATGTAGATGAAGTCGTCGAGCAGCGAGCCGCCGACCCCCATGAAGAAGCCGGCATCCTCTTCCTCGTAGACCAGCCGGTCCTCAGATTGCGGCGTGCCGACGATGTGATGAAACACCTTCGACGGGCGGTGGTTCTCATCCAGCGCGGAATAGAAGAAGCTCTTGCCGTCGGGCGCCCAGACGCCGCCGCCGCCGGTGTTCTCGATCACATCGGCCAGATCCTCGCCGGTGGCGAGATCGCGGACCTTCAGCGTGTAGAATTCCGATCCCTTGTCGTCATATCCCCAGATGCCGCGATTGTGATCGGTCGAATGATCGATTCCAGCCAGGCGAAAATAAGCCTTGCCGGCCGCTTCCTTGTCGCCGTCGAGAAGCACGGTGCGGATCGCCTCGTCCTTGACGTCGCCATCGCGCGGGATACGGAAATAGCGCGGCTGCTCGCCGCCGGTGACGAAGAAGGTGCCGTAGGCATAGGCGCCATCCTTCATCGGTACGGAGCTGTCGTCTTCCTTGATACGGCCGCGCATCTCGGCAAACAGCGTCTTCTGCAGCGGCTTGGTGTCTTCCATTGCCGCATTCATGTAGGCGTTTTCCGCCTCGAGATGCTTGCGAATTTCGGGGTCGAGGATCGACGGATCCTTGAACATCGCCTGCCAGTTATCGGCCCGCAGCCAGGCGTAATCGTCGGTGCGGGTAATGCCGTGGCGCGTATCGGAAAGCGGCTTCTTGGGCGCGACGGGCGGGGCAGGCAGGTTTTTGAAGGCGGACAAGGAAATGCTCCGGGTCGGAATGACAGGTGGGCAAGAGATAGAGGCCCACAGGCCCCGGATCAAGCTCGGAAGGCTGCTTGCTGGGCCAGCCTGTGAAAAGCGAAGGACTGCTCACGTTGCCTTGATGTCACCACATTGTTTAAGAAAGTCCGCTACCGTCGCGCGGAATTCGGATATCGTTCGGCTCGGTCCCAAGCGGGCGGGCGATGGCGAAATTCCCGAACGTGCATGCAAAGGAATTCCACATAATGCCAAAACGTATCGTGCTGCTCCTGTCGGCTCTAAGCCTTGCCGCTCCTGCCTTCGCAGTAGATCCCGCCATCAAGAAGCAGCTCGAGAAACTGGACCCCGCCACGCGGCTCGAACAGAGCTGCGATACAGAGGCGATGAGCCGAATCAATAAGGATCCCTCCGGCTACAAGCCCGACAAGGTGATCGCCTACACCTTCAAGGATCCGGTCGCAGGCGACGACAAGCTGGAAGCGCCGGGCGCCGTTTTCCGCAGCAAGGGCGATTGGTATCACTTGTCCTACACCTGCATCACCGGCCCGCAGCACATGAATGTACGTGATCTGCAGTACTCGATCGGCGACAAGGTTCCGCGCGAGAAGTGGACCAAGTATTACCTCTACGATTGAGGCAGCGGCAGGTGCCGGGCGGTCGCAGCGGCATCAGACCACATGTCGCGCCTTCGCGCGATGCGTTAACAAGTCGTCAAACATTCAACGGCATCTCTTTGATATGAACCGCACTCTTCTCGTTCCGGCGCTGTTGTTCGCCTCCGTTTCCATTGCCTCTGCAACGAGCGTGGCAACGACGGCGCAGCCGCCTGTTACCCTGAAGGGGGCCGCGTCTCCGAGGCTGGTCGAGCCGCACCTGCGGATCGCCCGCTCGAACGTGAAAGGCCATGCCCGCATCGCCCTGACCTTCGATGCCTGCATGGGCAAGGCCGACGACCGCATCCTGTCGGTGCTCGTCAGCGAGCGTATCCCGGCCACGATCTTCGTCACCGCCCGCTGGCTGAAGCACAATCCGCAGGCGCTCGAAATCTTTCTGAAGAACCCCGATCTCTTCGAACTGGAAAACCACGGACAGAACCACGTTCCCGCCGTCGACAAGCCGGTCTCGATCTATGGGATCGCCGCCGCCGGCTCGCCTGAAGCCGTCCGGCAGGAGGTCCAGGGTGGCGCGGACGCGATGCTTGCTGCCGGTATTGCCGCGCCCCGCTGGTTCCGCGGCTCGACCGCCAAGTACGACCTGTCCTCGATCGAGCAGATCCGCGCCATGGGCTACCGCATTGCCGGCTATTCCGTGAACGGCGATGGCGGCTCGCTGCTTGGTGCTGCGGTGACGGAAAAGCGGATCTCGTCAGCCAAGGACGGCGATGTGGTGATCTCCCACATCAACCAGCCCACTCACGCAGCGGGTGAGGGCGTCGCCAAGGCGATCCTCGACCTCAAGGCCAAGGGCACCGAATTCGTCCGGCTTGAGGATGTCGACGACACCGGTGACGACCAGACGACGGAATAGCCTGGTCAGTTGAAGAGCGGCTCGCGTCGATCCTGCACGGGGCGGGCGGCACCGAAGCCGGGGCCATCCCGGTCGAGTGCGAAATCGTCGAACCAATCCCTGTAACCACCACTGATCATCGCGCCGATCATCTGAGCGGCGAGATAGGAGAAGGTGATGCCGTTGCCGCCATAGCCGTAGGCGGCATAGACGCGGGGCAGGGACGGAACCGGGCCGATCAGCGGCAAGCCGTCGGCGGTCTCCCCAAACGTCCCGCACCAGGCGTTTGCCACGCGCGTATCCGCTCTCGGCCAGAGCCGCTTCATCTTTTCCCGGATCGCCATGATCTTCTGCGGCAGCTTCGCGTCCCGCATCTCAGGATCGACGGTATCGTCATCCTCGCCACCGGCAACGATCCGGCCGTCCGCCGTCGTGCGCATGTAGAGGTAGGGATGACTGTCTTCCCAGATCAGGGCCTGATCGCGCCAGAGCGTTGCCGGATCCTGCGGCACGGTAGCCAGCGCCCAGCTCGAGGTCTTGCGATGCAGCTTCGACATTTCGATCCCGGGCATCGTATAGCCGGTCGCGAGCACCGCGGCCTTCGCTTCGATCACGAATGACCGGTCGGTCTCGGCCGTCACGCGGCCGCCTTCGCTGGTCAGCCGTGTAACGGAGGCGTTGACCAGGCGTGCCTGCTGCTTCACCGCCATGTCGAGCAGGCTCCAGGTCAGGAGCAGAGGGTCGGCCTCGGCCGCGCCGCGAGAAAGAATGCCGGCATCGCGATCGAGCTCGAACTGGGTGAAGAGATCGCAATGCTCCAGATAGGTGCTCGGCAGTCCGGCACGCCGGCGCAACTCGACTTCCCGCATCAGGTCACCGGCGCCCTCGCTGTTGCTGGTGAGGAACAGCGATTGGCGTGGCCGGAAATAGCAGGGAATGCGGTGCGTCGTGATGAGTTTGGCAAGACCGGCGACCGATCCGGCACTGCGCCGGTAGATGCCGATAGCGCGCTCGTGTCCGTAGAAATGTTCCAGCTCGGTCAGCGTCCGGTCGATCTCCCACTGCAACAGCGCGGTGCTTGCCGCGGTGCTGCCGAGACCGGGCTCCTCGCGATCGACAATCGCGACGGAAAGGCCGCGCTCCGACAGGTGCTGACCCGTCAACGCGCCGGTGATGCCGCCGCCGACGACCAGCACGTCGACCTTGATATTGTCTGCAAGTGGTTGGTAGGCTGGCCTGACGCCGGCATGGCCCCAAAGGCATGCGCCGCTCGTCAGACGATCGTGGCTGGACTCTTTCAGATCAACTTCGGCCATCGTACGCTTCTTACCTCAATCATTTCGGCAATTGCGGCTGCACTTTTTCTTCGATGAAGAGTTCATCGATGATGGTCATTACGATCAGCGATAGTGGTAGAGCCAGCATAGCACCGACTGCGCCCCACATCCAAGTCCAGAAGAGAATCGCGATAAAGACCACGAAAGGATTGATTTCCAGCCGTCGCCCCATCACCGCGGGGAAGATCAGGTTTTCCATCACAAGGTGCACGCAGAAGAAGGCCGCAGCCGGGATCAGCCCGATCAGCACGCCGTCATGCGTCAGGATGCCGGCGATGGCGACTGCCAGCGTCATCATGGTGATCCCGAGATAGGGCACGAAGCTCGACAGGAAGGCGAAGAATCCCCACAGAACCGGCGACGAAAGGCCACCGACATAGGCGATGACCATCATCGTTACGCCAAGGCAGACATAGATGAGCGATGCGGTGGCGAAATAGAAGCCGAGCGCCTGCTCGACGCCATTGATGACGCGGATGGCGGCAAGCCGCTGGGGCCTGGTCTTGAAAACCATGATGATCGATTTGCGCAGGTTGACGCGGCCCGCCAGAAACAGAAGCAGCGCTGCGAAGAAGATCAGCGCCTGGACGAGGGCGGGCGTCAGGTTCGCGGTGATGAGATGCAGGATGTTGCCGGTGTTCTCGAGCAGCTTGTCGCTGGACATCGGGCCGCTCTGGAAGGTCTCCGGCGTGATGTGCAGCCACTTGATGCGCTCCAGATAAGGGAGCAGCCGCTCCATCGTCTTCTCGGCGAAGGCGGGGCCGTCATTGGCAAGGGTCGCCAGCGGCCCGGCCAGCGAATTGGCGAGCAGGAAGAGGATCAGCGCGACGCTTGACGACAGGAGCACCGCGTTGGTGATGCGCGGCACGCCGAGTTTGCTGAGCTTCTCCGCCAGGATGCCGAGTATCATGCCGACGACGATGGCAAGCGTCAGCGGAATGAGGATCAGCGCCATCATGTAGACGCCCGCCAGAGCAAGGATGCCGAAAATGCCGATGATCGCCCAGGCCGTGACGATATCGAGGCCGTCCTTTTCGACGCGGCGCACCGGAGCCTGGGGCATCAGGTCGGTCGCTTCCTGCATGGTGCGTGCCCATGTGCTGACGTGGCGTTCGCCGAGTGCGATCTTGTTGGCCTGTTTGCGTATCCCGTTGGCAATGCCCATCGATGAAAGATCCCCGGAAGCCCGATGCTTCGAGCGCAAAACGCGGATTGTCGAATTGGGTTCCTTGGGGCGCAGAAGATAAGTGCCCCGATCTTGCCGCATCCTGCGTGCAAGGTGAGCAAATGTTCGGCGGGGGAGCAGGGCCGCTTCTCGGTACGCCCGGAGAGGACGAGAGACTGCGGCCCTGCCTGCTTCATTCGTCGCGTGCGACCGGCTACGTCGCCGCGCTCTCGCAAGCGGTCACCTCTGGCTCCCGCACCCTGCGGCCGAGGAAGAGGACGACGACGATGGCCGTCACGATCGTAATTGCCGTCAAAAGCAGGAGGAGGGTGGCAAAGGCCTGCCCGTATCCCTGCACCAGCCCGTCATGGCCGATGGCCGGCATGCTTGCGACAGCGGCCTTCAGGTCTCCGGTGACCAGCTGCTGGGCCGCGCTGGTTGCGTTGCCTTCCGTGCCAAGGTTCGAGCGGATGAGGGCGGAGAGAACCGCGCTGACGATGGCCAGCGCCACGCCTTCGCCGGCAACCCGTGTCGTGCTGAAAATCCCGGTCGCCATGCCCGCCCGCTCCCTGGGAACGACGGAGACGGCGAGACCATCCATCAACCCCCACGGCAGGCTGATCCCGACGCCGATCGTCAGGAGTGGCGCGATCAACAGCGCCGGTTGCGCGGCCGCCTGCATATTCGAGAGCCAGAAGAGCCCGCCCGCCGAGATCGTGAGCCCGGCGCCACAGATGGTGGCCGGGCTGAACCAGCGCGTCAGCAATCCCGCGACGATCGGCAGGACGAGAAGCGGCGACGACAGCGCAATCATCATCTTGCCGGCCGCAACTTCGCTCATGCCGTCGATACCGACGAAACGCACCGGCAGCAGGATGAGCAGGACGACGAAGGCATAGGCAGGTGCCGCCGCCAGCAACTGCACGCCAACGAAGCGCGGATAGCGGAACAGCGACAGATCGAGCATCGGTCGCCTTACGGTGCGCTCGATAACGCAGAAGGCAATCAGCAGCAGAGCCGACGCGGCCAGCAGGCCAAAGACGGCCGGGTTCTGCCAGCCGCGTTCAGGCGCCAGCAGCACCCCGTAGGTGAACAGCGTAAGCGCCAGCGTAAAGCTGACGGCGCCCGGCCAGTCGAGGCCGGATGCCGCCGGATCGCGGGTCTCGTGCAGAAACAAGGCGCCGAGGATGAAGGCGGTCGTACCGAGCGCGAAGACCAGCGCGAAGATCGCCGGCCAGCCGAAAGTCTCCACCATGAAGCCGGAGGCGATCGGGCCGAATGCCAGTCCGACCCCGAAGCTAGACCCGACGATACTGAAGGCACGCATGCGGGCATTGCCGTCGAACTCCTGGGCAAGCGACGCCATGCCGCCCGAGAAGGCAGCCGCAGCGCCTAGCCCCTGCAGCGCCCGCAGGATGTCGAACCAGATGATGTCGGCGGAGAAGGCAAGGGCCGCTGAAAACAGAAGGAACGCAGCGAGCCCACACAAGAATATGCGTTTGCGCCCATAGCTGTCGGCCAGCGCACCGGCGGCCATCAGGCTGCTTCCAAAGGTGAGCATGAAGGCGTTGGTCACCCAGTTGAGGGCGATCGGGCTGCCGCCGAGATCCCGGGTGATCGAGGGAAGGGCAACTGCGGGGCCGGTAAATGTCAGCGGCATCGCGGCCGCGGCACAGCAGACGCCGATCAGCGCCAGCGTCTTGGTCCCCGCCTTTGCGGGGCGTGTCTTGTCGGGTCTTTTCATGAGGTTTCCGCCTGGTTGAAAATGACGTGCGCGCGGACGGGCAGAGTCGAAACCCTGGAATTCGCGACCAAGACAAGATAAATTTGCAGGAATGATTGCATAAGATAGCGATCTTTCCGCCCATTGCGGAAAGAAACGCTCGAATAAGGAGTGGCAATGGATCAGTTGAACGGCTTGGCCGCCTTCGTCAGAACGGCCGACCTCGGAAGCTTCGTTGCCGCCGGCCGGGTGCTGGGTCTGTCCGCTTCGGCTGTCGGCAAGGCGGTGACGACGCTTGAGCGGCAGCTCGGCGTACGACTGTTCCAGCGCTCGACGAGGAGCATCAGGCTGACCGAGGAGGGGCGTCTGTTCCACGAACGCTGCCGGCGCGTTCTCGATGATCTCGAAGACGCACAGGCCTCGCTGGCCGAAGCAGTGGCGACACCACGGGGGCGCCTGCGTCTCAGCGTGCCGCTGGTCAGCTATCATCTGCTGCTGCCGGTCCTGCCAGCGTTCATACGGCTCTATCCCGAGGTCGAACTCGATCTCGACTTCAACGATCGCATCGTCGATCTGATCGAGGAGGGCGTCGATGTGGCGATCCGCAGCGGCAACCTGCCGGATTCCCGTCTGATGTCGCGGGCGCTGCGGCCGTTCCAGATGCTGTTGTGCGCCTCGCCCGCCTATCTCGCGGAGCATGGCGTACCGGAGACGCCGCAGGATCTCTGCGGTCATCTCGGGATCCGATTCCGGTTTCCCAACAGCGGCAAGATCCAGAACTGGCCCTTGACCTTGCCTGCGGGTGCTCCGGAGCTTGCGGTGCGCACATCGATGGTCTGCAACAACATGGAGGCCTTGCGGGGAGCGACGCTGAGCGGTCTCGGAATCGGCTGCATGCCTGATTTTCTCGCCCGCAGCCCGCTCGCCGAGGGGACGCTCAGCACCGTACTCGGCGACCATATCGACGGCCCTGGGCAATTCCACCTGCTTTGGCCGTCGAACCGGCATCTCTCGCCGAAGGTGCGCGTTCTGGTCGACTTCCTGACGGAGACGCTGTTTGCTGACAGCTGCGACAGCCCCGCCACAACGACAAACGCCCACCGTTCGGTGGGCGCTGCCGGATGATTGCGAGGCTGAGAGTTAGGCCGTCAGCGTCAGGCCGATGCCCCACGGATCTTTCAGGAACACGCCACCGTCGCGCTTCTCGCTCTTGATTTCGAGTTCGTCGAGCTTGGCGACCGCCTTGTCGAGCGCTGCGGTATCGTTGAAACGAAGGGCATAGTCGGACAGGCCGGTCATGCCGTCGGCGCGGGTGCCGGCGCCGCGACTGTTCCAGATATTGGCGGCAACATGGTGGTGGTAGTCGCCGGTGGCAAAGAAGCTGGCGCCGGGGTAGCGCGCCATCAGCTTCAGGCCGAGCACGTCGCGGTAGAATGTGTCTGCTTCCGGAATATTTCCGACCTGCAGGTGGATATGGCCGATCGCCGTGCCGTCTGCCATGCCGTTCCACGTATCCTGCGGCGCGCTGTTGTAGAGCGCCTGGAGATCGAGGCGGAGCGTCGCCATTTCAACCTGGCCGTCCTGATGGAATTTCCACTGCTCGTGCGGCCGGTCGGCATAGATCTCGATGCCGTTGCCTTCCGGGTCGGAGAGATAGATCGCTTCGCTGACGAGGTGGTCGGAAGCGCCCTCGAGCACGACATTGTTGTGCGCCGCATGGCGCAGCCACCGAGCAAGTTCCGTACGGTTGGGCATCAGGAAGGCGGTGTGGAACAGGCCCGCAGCATTGCGCGGCGCCGTGCGGATGTCCTTGCCTGTCGTCAGCGTGAGCAGCGGCGTGCCATCGACGCCGAGAACTTCGCCACTGGCTGTCTTCTCGATAACCTTCAGGCCCAGCATCGACTGATAGAAGCTGGACACCTGCGCCAGGTCGGTAACGACAAGATGCGAGTGGTCGACATAGGCAGGGCGCGTCAGCGCATAGGACGTTTCGGTGGTGGTCATGCGGATATCTCCTGCCTGTGAAAGAGTAGGCGTACCGGCGGTGGCAGCGAGAGCGCTGCCTGTAGCGATGCCAAGGAATTTTCGCCGATCCATTGCTTCTGAGCTCCCCTTGGCCGCTGTACTTGATCCCGTATATGGCGGATTTTGATCGTTCACAAAAGATCCGGTTTTGGCGATGAAGCGTTCGACGATCGTTGACGGTCTGAGGCCTGGGGGACTTGATCTTGATCAAAGCGCCTTATCTTCTTTCTGAGAAGATCGCGACAGCAAGGTCAGGCGCGACAGGAGGGCCGGAGTGTACAAGAAGATCATCGTAGCCATTGAAATCGGGGCACTGGCGGATGGAGAAACAACGTTCCGCAAGGCGGCGACATTGCTCGACACGGGAGGGGAAATCATCCTCCTGAACGTGGTCGAGGATATCCCGACCTATGTCGCCGTCGACCTTCCCGTGGAGCTCGTCGAAAGCGCGGCCGCCGACGCACGCACCAAGCTGGAGGCTCTTATCGTCACGACCGGGATTCCCGCCAGCCTGCAGATCAGTCACGGCCGTCCGGCCAGCGGTATCCTCGCCGCAGCCGAAGCCAACCATGCCGATCTGATCATCCTCGCATCGCACATCCCCGATATCAGCAATTACTTCATCGGCGCGACTGCCGACCGGGTGGTGCGCCACGCGAAATGTTCGGTGCTGGTCGACAGGCAGCGCCGGGCGACAGCGGCATAAGGGAGGCAAGCCTATGAGTGACATGCAGGCATACGAGAAGATTTTGCTTGATCGCCAGCAGGAGCTGCAATCGCGCCTGAGCCGGATCGATGTCGATCTTGGCCGGCTGAAGGAGCAGGACAGCGATGACCGCGCGACCGAGATGGAAAACGATGAAGTGCTCGAGGGGCTCGGTCAGGCCGGTCAGGAAGAGTTGCGCGCGATTGCCGCGGCCCTGACCCGAATTGCCAACGGCACCTACGGCACATGCGCCAATTGCGGCCTGCCCATTTCCAAAGAGCGTCTCGCTGCCGTACCCTATGCGCCGCTCTGCGAAGAGTGCATGCCGCACTCGTAGGCCTGCGTAGCCGCGCGCCTCCTCACGAAGATGTATCACGACCGCAAAGCTGTTGTATTGCGCGCAAGCCGCTGAAGTGACACCATCAGCCGACCGAAAGAGGGCGTTCCGGCATGACGGAGTTCAACGGTATACGCTGGGCTTATGACAAGTACGAACTGATCGCGGATGGCATCGTCCACGGCATCGGTCTTGCCTTTGCTCTGATCGGCGCCACCGCCCTAATCTTCTATGCCACGGTCTGGAGTTCGCATGGAGAACTAGCGGCGGCGTGGATATATGCCGTCGGCCTTGTCCTCACGATCGGCATTTCGTTTTCCTATAACGCCTGGCCGGTATCGCGAACGAAGTGGTTCCTGCGGCGGCTCGATCATTCGTCGATCTTCATTCTGATCGCCGCCACCTATACGCCCTTCCTCCAGCGCGGCGCCGACAATCCGCTGCTGTTTGGCATGCTGATCGGCATCTGGGTCGTCGCCGCGGTCGGCGTGTTCCTGAAATGCGCTTTCCCCGGCCGCTATGACAAGCTCGCGATCCTTCTCTACCTCGCAATGGGCTGGAGCGGAGTGATGGTGGCCGGGCCAGTCGCCGAGCGCATTCCCTTTGCGTCCATGCTGCTGATCGTCATCGGCGGCGTCATCTATTCGCTGGGCGTGATCTTCCACGTCTGGGAAAGGCTGCGCTTTCAGAACGCGATCTGGCACGGCTTCGTCGTTGCCGCGGCCGCGGTGCATTATTCGGCGGTCTTCACCTGTCTCAGCATGGGCGCGTCAGGGCTCTGATCAGCCACAGCGCGGCGGTGCCGCCAATGTCTTCACCATATGCGCGACGATCGGATCGTACGGCGTCAGTGCGGCTTTCGGGTAATCGAGCGTGAAGTACCCGATGGCGTCGTGACAGAGCGCAATCGCCCGGACATAGAGAATGCGATCCTTGCGGGAGCCGGAATAGCTTGCCCAGGTCTTTGACGACCTGTTGTAGCCGATCGCCCAGCCATCCTGCTTGTCCATCGCGACGCGGCTTTTGACCTCGGCTGCGAAATCGTCTTCCATCCTGTTTGCGCCGAAGACCCGCAGTTCGGCTTTTCCGTCCTTCGACGTCAGCGTCATGCCGTCACCGTTGTCGGCTTCGGCCGTAACCCTGAAGTCTCCCGGAATGTCGATCGCGTAGCCGAACCGGGCGTTGGCATAGGGGCGCCAATCGTCCGCCAGCGCCGGCGTTGCGGCCAAACACAGCAGTAGGATGAAGCGGTTGGTCATCGGGCGGCTCCTTGGTCGCGACGGAGCCTAGCGCATCGCGGCGATTATTTCAGCCTGTCTTGCTCAAGGTCACGACATAGCGGCAGTGGGCGGTGCTGCGATTGCGGAATTCGCAGTCGGCCGCCGGCCCGAGCAGCAGGCAGTCGCCCGCGTCGAGATTGTGCACGATGCTGCCCTCCGTGAAGGTGAGTTCGCCCTCAAGCACCCAGATGCATTGTCTCAGGAAGACAAAGGAGGACGCCGGATAGGCCACGGAAGCACCGGCAGGAAGATCGACCTCCACGATATCGAATGGACTGCCGCTTGCCGGCGAGACGTGACGGCGCGTATAGCCCGTTTCGGGATCGGTCCAGACCTGCTGGTCCGCGCGCCGGGCAAGCCGTTCGCTGCCGGCTTCCGCGCGGGCGATCAGCGCCGAGACGGTCAGGCTGAAGGCGCCGCAGAGTTTTCCGAGCAGCGACGCCGTCGGGCTGCTCTCGCCGCGCTCGATCTTGTGGATCATGGCGCGCGACACGCCCGATCGGTCTGCCAGATCGCTCAGGGACCACCCGCGTATTTCCCGCTCGGCGCGGACGCGTTCCCCTAGACAGCGGTCAAAGTCGTTTGATATAGTGGACATGTTGAAACAATAGTGGACTACCGCAAATGCCGCAAGCCATTCTCGTCCGTGACGCGACCGAAGCCGATCTCCCTGCCATTCGTGACATCTACAATCACGCGGTAGAGCACACGACGGCAATCTGGAATGAGACGGTGGTCGATCTGCCAAATCGCGTGGAGTGGTTCAAGATGCGCCAGGCGCGCGGGTTCCCCGTTCTGGTCGCGGTCAAGGACGGCGTGGTCGCCGGCTATGCCTCCTATGGAGACTGGCGCGCGTTCGAGGGCTTTCGACACACCGTCGAGCATTCCGTTTATGTGGAAAAGGACCATCAAGGCGCGGGCATCGGCAAGTTGCTGATGCAGGCCCTGATCGAGCGGGCGGCCGCAAACGGCATCCACGTCATGATCGCCGGCATCGAGGCCGGAAACGCCGCATCCATCGGACTGCACGAGAAGCTTGGATTCCGCAACGGCGGCACCTTCTACGAGGTGGGCACGAAGTTTGGCCGCTGGCTGGATCTGACGTTCATGGAACTGCGCGTCTCCAAATAGCGGAGGCATTCTGCCCGGTCATTTCCCGGGCTCGAACACCATTGCATGGCCGTTGATGCAGTAGCGCAGGCCGGTGGGTGGCGGGCCGTCGGGGAAGACGTGGCCGAGATGGGCATCGCAGGTTCCGCACCGTATTTCCGTGCGGACCATGCCATGGCTGCTGTCGCGATGCTCGGTCACTGCGTCCGGCGAAACCGCCTCGAAATAGCTGGGCCAGCCGCAACCCGCATCGAATTTGGTATCGGATCGGAAGAGCGGTGCATTGCAGCCGACGCATCGGTAGAGGCCTGTTTCGAACGAGTCCCAGTAGGGTCCGGCAAAGGCGCGTTCGGTGCCGTGCTGCCGGGTCACCCGGTATTGCTCCGGCGTCAGCTGTTCCTTCCATTCGGCATCCGTTTTCCGGACCTTGGCGGTGGTCGTTTCTGCCATCGGTGTTGCTTCCTTTCGGATCGGGCCTGGCGCGGCTGCGTTGATCGCAAATGTGGTACGGCCTCCGGAAACGATCAAGAGATACGTCTTTCAGCGGGAGACGGTCTCACGGGGTACGCCGAATAGGGATGATATATTTTAGCGCAGTGTTGAAGTATTGTTAAGAATAAGTGGGGTGTTTGTTTGAGGAGCCTGGGTTTTGCCTGGTGTCTTTTGGGGTATATACGGTGCCGTTGTGGTCCTGTTCGCAATGATGTCCTTCCTGGAGGGGTGGGCTCATCACGATCGGTGGACAATGGCCCGAATCACCGGGTTCCTGTGTGCTCTTGTCTGGCCTCTGATGCTGGCCTTTTTCCTGCTCCATAGTCGCCTCTCGCCGCTTTTCCCTGTCCGCGAGGTTGCCGTTCCCTGTGAGTATCGCGCGGCACGATGGAAGAAAGCTTGAGGCAGGGCGGTTCTTCTCCTAAACCTAGCTGGCACTTCTGATTTTGGTTGATTTGTTCATCGGCCATGCCAGCAGAGGAGGAGACATGGCCGCTGTCACGGCTTTGACATTCGCGGCCCTGTGCATGCCGTTTCTTGCAGCCGCCGTCGCTCCCCCGATCGTCCGGGCGTTGGGTGACAAGGCTGCATGGCTTCTGGCTGTTGCCCCATTCCTCGCCTTCCTGCACTTCTTCAGCCTGCTTCCCGTGGTGGCCGACGGCACGGTCGTCACCGGCGGCTATGCCTGGGTGCCGAGCTACAATCTCGCGTTTTCCGTGCTGCTTGACGGCTTGTCGCTGACCTTCGCGCTGCTGATCACCGGGATCGGAACGCTGGTGGTGCTTTATGCCGGCGGGTACCTGAAGGGTCATCCTGACCTGGGACGTTTCTTCTCGTTCATTTTCCTCTTCATGGGTGCCATGCTGGGGCTGGTCGTGTCCGACAGCTACCTGATGCTGTTTGTCTTCTGGGAATTGACATCGATCACCTCGTTTCTGCTGATCGGTTTCGATCACAGCCGCGAAGCGTCGCGCCGGGCGGCGCTGCAGGCGCTTGTCATCACCGGCGGTGGCGGCCTGTTGCTGCTCGCCGGGTTGCTTCTGCTGTGGAGCGTCACAGGAACAACGGATCTTTCCACGCTGCTGCGTTCGGGCGATCTGCTGCGCGCAAACGCCTACTATCTGCCGATTCTGCTGCTGGTGCTGGGTGGCGCCTTCACCAAGTCTGCGCAGTTTCCCTTTCATGTCTGGCTGCCGAACGCGATGGAGGCGCCGACGCCGGTGTCCGCCTACCTGCATTCCGCAACCATGGTGAAGGCCGGTGTCTATCTCCTGATGCGGCTTCAGCCGGCAATGGGTGGAACGGCCGCCTGGGAAGCCCTGCTGCCGGTGTTCGGCGGCGCAACGCTGATCGTCGGCACGCTGCTTGCCGTCCGCCAGACGGACCTGAAGCTGAAGCTTGCCTACACCACCGTATCCTCGCTCGGCCTGCTGGTGATGCTGACCGGCTTCGGCACCCCTTACGCGATCGAGGCCGCGGTGCTTTATCTGGTGGCGCACTCGCTCTTCAAGGGCGCTCTCTTCATGGTCGCGGGCATCATCGACCACGAAACCGGCACGCGCGATATCACCCGATTGTCCGGCCTCCGGAAAGCGATGCCGCTGACCTTTGTCGCCGCGCTGGCGGCTGCCGTCTCGATGGCCGGCTGGCCACCCTTCTTCGGCTTTCTCGCCAAGGAGGAGATCTACGCCGCACTCGCCCATGGCGACCCGCGCTCGATCATGTTCACCATCCTTGCTCTCGCTGGCAATGCGCTGATGTTTGCCATCGGCTTTGCCGTGGCGCTGAAGCCCTTCATCGGAAAGACGGTGGAAACCCCGTTGCACCCGCACGAGGCACCGCCGCTTCTGTTGACGGGGCCAGTGGTGCTGGCATTGCTCGGCCTTGTCGGTGCGGTCTTCTCCGGCACGGCCCATTACTATATCTCGACGCCGATGGCGTCGGCGGTGCGTGGCGCTGCCGCCCCTGTCGAGATCTCGCTGGTCCCGCATATCGGCGTGCCGCTGTTTCTCTCGCTGCTGACAGGCGTGATCGGCATCGGCGCCTATTGGCAGCTGGCTCGCGGGCGCGTGCTGATGGCCGCGTTGCTGCGCAAGCTCGGGCCGGGGCCGGATCGCGGCTTCGACCATGCGATCACCGGCCTTGTTCGCCTTGCTGTTGCTGTCACCCGCTTCGTTCAGCCAGGGCGTCTCGAACTCTATGTCACCACGACCTTCCTTTGCGTCGCGGCGATCCTGCTTGTTCCGCTCTGGCTCTATGGCGAATGGCCGTCGCTGCCGGCAATGCCGGATGGAGTTCCGCTTTACGAATGGGGAATTTTCCTGCTTGCCGTGGTCGGCCTTGCGGCTGTCGTCTGCGCCCGTGATCGCCTGACGGCCATCGTCTCGCTTGGCATCCAGGGCTTTGCCGTCGCCATCATCTTCCTGCTGTTCGGTGCCCCCGATCTGGCCTTCACGCAGTTCATGGTCGAGACGCTGTCGGTGGTCATCCTGGCGCTGGTGATGACGCGCCTGAGGCTGTCGCCGACCGACCGGCGCTCGCTGGGCCAGACGCTCCTCGATGGCACGATCGCGCTTGCCTGCGGCACCGGCTTTGCCCTGCTGCTGATGAAGGCGACGGACGGGCCGTTCAACACGGCGCTCGCCGATTTCTTCAACAGCTATTCGAAGACCATCGCCCATGGCGCGAACGTCGTGAACGTCATCATCGTCGATTTTCGCGGCACCGACACGCTTGGCGAGATCGCGGTTGTCGCCGTCACCGGGCTTGCCATCCTTGCGCTGATCCGGGTGAGGGCGCAGACGGAGCGAAAGCTGGCTGAAAACGATCCCGATGCGCCCGAGGATCTCGGGGTGGAACGCCCATGAACACGCTGATCTTCAGAACCATCGCGCCGGTGCTCACAGCCTTGATGCTGCTCTTTTCGGTTTTCGTCCTGCTGCGTGGGCACAATGAGCCAGGCGGCGGTTTCATTGGCGGGCTGATTGCTGCCTCGGCGCTTGCCATTTTCGGCATTGCGCGCGGTGTCGGGGCAGTGCGCCACGCCATCGTCTTTCATCCGCTGGCGATCGCCGGCGCCGGCCTGTTGCTCTCATGCTGTGCCGGTTTGCTATCCATCTTTCTGGCTGTGCCGTTCATGACCGGTCTGTGGATCTATCCGTCGGTCTTCGGCGTCGAGGTGCCGCTGTCGAGCGTCATGCTGTTCGACATCGGGGTCTATCTCGTCGTTGTCGGCGCCATCACCTCGATCGCGCTGGCGCTGGAAGAGCGGGAGGTCGAATGATGGAGCCGGTCTTTGCGATCCTCGTCGGCCTTTTCTTTTCCGCCGCGATCTATCTGATGCTGTCGAAGTTCTCCATTCGCATCATGCTTGGCATCGCCGTCCTCGGAAACGGCGTCAACCTGCTGCTGTTCACGGCAGGGCGGCTGACACGCGAAGTGCCGCCGATCATCCCCGGCGCGCTCGATTCATTGCCCGCCGGCGCGGCCAATCCACTGCCGCAGGCCCTGATCCTGACGGCGATCGTCATTTCGTTTTCGTTTCTCGCCTTCCTCCTGGTGCTGACCTATCGCGCCTATCAGGACGTTGGCACCGACAACGCCGATGAGATGCGGGTTGCCGAGCCCGTCAATCCGCCACTGCCGCCGATGGGGTATTAGACGATGGCTGCCCCGATCGAGAAAATCCCGGATCTCTCCGCGGCCGTCGTCACCGCGCCGGTTCCCGTCGGCGATTGGCTGGCGATTGCCCCGGTTGCGCTCTGCATCGCGCTGGGCGCGGTTCTCTTGATGCTGCGCGGCTCGATGCGCGTCCAGGCGTCGGTCGCCATTCCGGGGCTCGCGCTGCTGGCCCTCGTCGATGCCGCCTTGCTGGTGAAGGTGGCGGTCCATGGTCCGTTGACGATGGTCATGGGACGCTGGCTGCCGCCCTTCGGCATTGCCTTCACCGTCGACCTGTTTGGCGCGCTGATGGCGCTGACGGCAGCGCTTGCAGCGCTTGCGGGGGGCATCTATGCGCTTGCCGACATCAACGACAGCGCACGCCGCTATGGCTTCTTCCCGCTGCTGCTGATGCTGATGGCTGGCGTCACCGGAGCTTTCCTCACCGGGGACGTCTTCAATCTCTACGTCTGGTTCGAGGTGCTGCTGATTTCGTCCTTCGGCCTGCTGATCCTTGGATCGGAGCGGGGGCAGATCGACGGCGCGATGAAATATGCGGTGCTCAACCTGATCGGGACCACGCTGTTCCTGATCGCCGTCGGCATTCTCTATGCCGTGTTCGGCACGCTCAACATGGCCGATATCGCGATGAAGGCGCAGGACCCGCGCGACGGCGCCCCGTTGATGACATTGTCCGCGCTGTTTCTGCTCGCCTTCGCCATGAAGGCAGCCGCCTTTCCGCTGAACTTCTGGCTGCCCGCCTCCTACCACACGCCGCGTATCGCCGTCTCGGCGCTGTTTGCCGGGCTCCTGACCAAGGTCGGTGTCTATGCGCTGATCCGGGTGATGGTCATGCTGTTGCCGGTCGAGCGCGAGCAGCTGAGCCTGCTGATCGCGGCTGTCGGCGCGGCAACCGTCGTCTTCGGCGCGCTTGGCGCGCTGGCGCAGGATGATATTCGCAAGCTGTTCGGCTACGTTGTCATCTCAGGTATCGGCAACATGCTGATCGGTGTGGCGATCGGCACGCCGGATGGTCTCGCCGGCGCGATCTTCTATGCCCTTCACTCCATGGTGCTGATGACTGCCCTCTATCTGGTTGCGGGCCAGGCGGCGGTTCTCGGCGGCAGTTTTTCCCTGAACAGTCTGGGCGGACTCTATCGACGCAACGCAGGCTTCGCGGCGATTTCCTTCGTCCTGTTCTTCGCGGCCTGCGGCCTGCCGCCGTTCTCCGGTTTCTGGCCGAAGGTCATGCTGGTCAAGGCCTCGTTCGACGTCGGCGCATGGTGGCCGGCGGCGGCCATCCTCGCCGGCGGCTTCCTGACGACGATCGGGCTCGGCCGTGTTTTCCTGCTGGCTTACTGGCGGCCGGCTACCTCGTCGGAGACGCGGCGATCGATGGGCTGGCGCACGGCGCTGCCGCTCCTCTTCCTCGCCGGACTGGTCGTCGGCTTCGGCGTCCTGCCGGAACGATTGCTGGCGCTGACGCAAACCGCCGCACGAGGACTTGCCGATCCATCCGCCTACCTGCAGTCGGTCTTCCCAGGGGAGGCGCCGCAATGATCCGCCTCCTTCTCAACCTTCTGCTTGCCATCGCCTGGGCGGCTGTCACCGGCAGCGTGTCGCTTCACAACCTTCTCTTCGGCTTTGTGCTCGGCGCGCTGGCGCTCTTTGTCGTGCGCGTGCCCCACGGCAGCGGCCGCTATGTCGGGCGCCCTTACGCAATCGCGGCACTCGCACTGCTTTTCCTCAAGGAGCTCGTGCTGTCGGCATGGAGAGTTGCCATGACCGTCATCCGCCCGAGGATGGATCTCAAGCCGGGCATCTTCGCCTTTCCGCTGACTGTCGAAAGCGATTTCGAAATCACCCTGCTTGCCAACATGATCACGCTGACGCCGGGAACATTGTCGGTCGATGTCTCCGATGATCGGCGGACGCTGTTCGTCCATGCGCTCGATTGTTCCGATCCTGACGCGACACGGCGCGATATTGCCAACGGCTTCGAACGCAAGATCATGGAGGCGTTCCGATGATCTCGCCGCAGGCCATTGTCTTGATTGCCGCCGATATAGCGCTTGTCGTTCTGGCGGCTGCATTCCTGTTGGGCGCCTGGCGTGTCGTCTTCGGACCGACGCTGGCCGATCGCGTGCTGGCGCTGGATACGCTCTCGGGCACCGCCATCGGCTTCATTGCCGTGATCGCCGTCAAGACCGGCTTTTCGCTCTACATCGATATCGCCATCTCGCTCGGCCTTGTCGGATTTCTGGCAACCGTCGCTTTCGCCCGCTTCGTCATGTCGCGAGGGGCAATCGCCACAGGAGTGGGCAAAACTCTCCCCGTTGCCTCGAAAAAGCCAAAGGCGGCAAAGAAAAGCAGCGGCAAGCAAGCGGCAAGGAAGGGCAAGCGATGATGGAGTATGCGATTGCAATCGCCGTCGCCGTCCTGTTGCTGATGGGCGCCTTCTTCGCGTTCGCCGCGGCACTTGGGATACTCAGGCTTCCCGATCTCTACACGCGCATGCATGCCGCCTCCAAGGCGGGCACGGTGGGGTCTGGTCTGCTGCTCTTTGCCGCCGGTATCGAATCAGGCGAGACGTCTGTCTTTGCTCGCGCGGTGGCTGGCTTCGTCTTCTTTATACTGACCGCGCCGGTTGCCGCACATCTTCTTGCCAGAGCGGCACATAAGACAGGTTATCGTCTGTCGGCGCCTTCCGTGCGTGACGATCTTCTTGAAAGAAAAGACTGCTGACGATTCAGTATTTTAAGCGGATTTTTGCAGATTTGCGGCGCTCGAATGATGATTAATGTTTCCGTGCGTGCTTACCAATTCTTAAGACGTAGGGACTTTTCGACAGTTATATAAGAAATAATAATTGGCGTTTTCGCAAAACGGTGATATTTCAATGACCAAGTAGAGTTCTGATATTGAATTAGAATCACGTTGCTTTTTTCCTCGGTCGCTTTGAATTTCAATGTCTAATTGAGGAAACTGTTTGCGTGACGACGTACTAATTCAGGATCAGGCAGTATAAGAACGGGTTTCGGCCTCAGGAATCTAGGGGTGGATTTCAGTTTTTCGAAACAGGTAGCCGCAGCCTGAGCTTTTTGCTGTTCGCTCTACGATGACGGTCTTGGCCGATCAGGTCTTCGACCATTGGAGCATGCAAACAGGAGAAACGAAATATGACGGATACTGCAGCCGGTAGCGGGCCGGAATTGCTGGTAGAGCTTACCGCAGATATTGTCGCCGCTTATGTCAGCAACCATGTCGTGCCCGTTGGCGATCTCGCCAACCTGATTTCCGACGTGCATTCGGCTCTCAGCAATACGTCGACGCCACAGACTGCAACGGCGGTCGTCGAAAAGCAGAAGCCGGCTGTCTCTGTACGTAAATCCGTTCAGGACGAACAGATTACCTGCCTTGAGTGTGGTGGTAATTTCAAGTCGCTCAAGCGTCACCTGATGACGCACCATAGCCTTTCGCCCGAAGAATATCGTGAAAAGTGGGATCTTCCGGTCGACTACCCGATGGTAGCGCCGGCCTACGCAGAGGCGCGCTCGCGCCTGGCCAAGGAAATGGGTCTCGGTCAACGCCGCAAGCGCGGCCGCGGCTAAGGCGCTCGATAGCGATCGTCCATCCGCTCGAAAGATCGGCGTTGCGATTGCCATGCGTTTTGTAGGCGCGGAAAGCGCCACATGAGAAACAAGCCGGGTGAAAGCCCGGCTTTCGTGTTTTTAAGGTTTGACGATAGAGGAAAATAATCCCATTTAATTTTGGGCGTTAATGAGAATTGTCAGCGAAAACAACAGATTGTTGCGGCTGTTGGCTTTTGTTTATCCTCACGTCCGTATAGGGTGTATGAAATAATTCCTATTATAGGGAGTAGTCATATGCCGATTGAAGATTTTTCATTGCGACCTCGGCTGACGGCGCCCGCCGTTGTCGAGTGCATCGATACAAACCGCCATTCCTCCGGCGCCGTTTCGCCGTCCGCTTTGCCAATCCGCACGATCTGCATGATATGCGCGCAGATAACCACCGAAATGGTCATGCTGGCCGCAAGTCGCATCCAAGTGCGGCGCGACGGACGGCGCACGCTGTGCCACGTCAGGCAGATTGCAATGTATGTCTGCCATGTCACGTTGCAGATTCCGCTTTACGAGATCGGCAAGGCGTTCGGCCGGGACCGGACGACCGTCGGGCATGCCTGCCATGTCGTTGAAGATAGGCGCGACGATCCCGCGTTCGATGAGTTCGTTGCCGCTGTCGAGCGCACGGTCGGTTCGGTCTTTCGGTCGAGTGGAGTTCTCGGACATGAATAAGATCAATGCGACCGGCCGCAAGGCGATGGCGAAGCTGATCGGTGTTCTCACGCGCGGTGTGGTGTCGGAGGAGCCAGCCGACGCGCTGCATGTCGGCCTGTGCGCGGTCGATGGTCGCCTCCATCTTTTCTCCGCCGATCTTCTTGGCGAAGCCCTGTCCCTTGGCCTTGCCGAGAGGGGCGAGGGCGGGTTGCGCGCGAGCGCGGCCGCGCGATCCTATCTGCGGCGCGCCGCGTCCGAACGCGATGAAGCGTTTCTCGAGCAGCACGGCGACATCGCCGAGGTCGCCGCCGAGGTTGAGGGAGTACGACAGCAGCTTCGCGTCAACAGGTCGGAATCGCCGCTCGCAGGCATGATGCGCCTGAAGGAGAAGAACGGATCGCCCTTCCTGCCGGCGGAAGCGATCGCTGCCGGCGAACGGCTGCTGGCGGACTTCACCCGCGGCCAGCTCCAGCCACGGGTGACGGCTTCGTGGGAGCCGCGCCTTTCCGGCCGCGCAAAGGGCGCGCGCGGCGGCATGGCTGATCTGACCGAAGGGGCGATGGCCGGCCGGCTTGCCGTCAACCGTGCGCTCGAGGCGATCGGACCCGAGCTTGCGGGCGTGGCGCTCGACATATGCTGCTTCATGAAAGGACTGGAAACGGTCGAACACGAGCGCCAGTGGCCCGCGCGATCGGCGAAGCTGATGCTGCGAACGGCGCTGATGGCCCTGTCGCGCCACTATAATCCGCAGGCGCCGTCAAGGCACGCACGCATGGAACACTGGGGTGCCGAAGGGTACCGGCCCGCGATGGGCTACTAGGCTGCCATCCTCACATGCGCTTCTTCACGGATCCGGTTGACCATGGAGCGCAGGCCATTCGACCGTTGCGAGGAAAGGTTTTCGACAAGGCCGATTTTCGAGAAGACCTCGAACGCATCAAGGGCTGCGATTTCGGATGCGGTCTTTCCGGAATAGGTGGCAAGCACGATGGCGACGAGGCCGCGCACGATATGCGCATCGGAATCGCCTTCGAATGTCAGCGTAGGATTGTCGGCATTTCCGTCCGCGTGGGTCACCAGCCAGACCTGGCTTGCACAGCCCATGACCTTGTTGGCCGAGGTCTTCTTCTCGTCGGCGAGATCCGGCAGGGCCTTGCCGAGCTCGATCACATAGCGATAGCGATCTTCCCAATCATCCAGGAAAGAGAAATCGTCGATGATCTGATCGAGGGACGTCATGGGTATACTGGCCTTTCGTTGTCTAGATTCCATATAGGTGAAAGACGGCCAGATTTGAACCATTAAAAAGAAGCGCCGCGAGGGATGGGCTTCCTCGCGGCGTAGCAACAAATGCTGAAAGTAAACAGGGCAGGCACGTCAGGCACAGGGCGTTCGCAGCAAGGCGAACCACGGTGCAAGCTGGGTTGCGGGCGGACCCGCGGAAATCTCAAGTGGCGGGGCGGGGCGTCGGCAGCGGAATGGTACCCGTCGTGACCGTATCGGATACATCGCTGCCGTCATCGACCGGCGGGCGGTAAGGCATCGGCTGGTTTAGGGCGGCGGTTCGCTCGCCAAGAGCCTGGATGGCCGGTGCGAGAGCGGCGATCGGTGCTGCCGGGGCAGGAGTAGCCGCGGTATGCGGATGCGCCGCGCTGCCGTCGCCGAACTGACGATCAAGCATCTCATAGGCGACAAACGCACCTTCACGGGCCCGGTGGCCGAGTGCTGCCATCGTTTCCGCGCCCTTGGCGCAGACCTCAGGCTTCTCGCCGCACATGCCGGTCAGATAGTCGTAGGCGCCGGTCGCCGCCACGAAGGCGTCGGAAAACTGTAACTTCGGTCCGTTGGCCGTCTCAGTCGAGCTTCCGCCGCCAAAAAACGACAAGAGCACGAGCACAAGCCCGAACCAGAATGACCCTTTGATCAGAAACCACATCGTCGTTGCCCATCCTGTTTTCCCGTTCGGTCTTGTTGCCGAATCGGGCCGGTTCTCCGGTGTGAATTCACCTTAGCGAGAACTTGCGAATGCCGGTTTTCGAAACTCGTCGGCATTTGCAGCAAATTTAATTCGAATTTTAATGAACGGCATTTGCACCGCATTTCAGTCAAATTGTAGACATTGGCGTTAAGCATAGGAAGGCGCGTGTCCCGCAACTGCAGGGAATCCTTGGGCAAGCCTCGCCGCAATCGTTAACACGATGACGAAATGTGAGCGAAATCCGTCGCTTACCCCCTGTTAACCGTAAAACTCAAAGCCGCTTCCCGATGGCCCAAAATGGGACTTTTCGGCTTTTTGAGCTGTGGAGGCGGGCGATCCCTTATCCTTTCTTTAAGCGCAGCGGGCCTATTGTCGGCACTCGATAAAGAGCCTTTTTTGGGCGGGTATTGCGTGCGTGTATTGAGTAAGATCGCAGATCGGGCATCAGCCCTCGTAGACCGGGCAGCGGACAGCTGGCTCTCCCGGACGGGTGGTGGTGTGGCGGTGCGCCAGCGCGAACTGATGATCCTGCGCAGGCTTGCGATGCTGTCGTCTGCGGCCCTCGTGGCGGCACCCGTCGGGCTTTCGATGGTCACCAGCCCAGCCGTGGCGCTTCCGGCCGGCGTTGCCGCCGTGTTTGCCGGCTTCCTTT
>UEHQ01000067.1 GCA_900489925.1 Hyphomicrobiales bacterium
AGCGTCGTATTCGCCGTCCAACCTTACATCCGCGCCCGTTTCCTGGAGTTCGTCTGTGATTTCCTCACACAGTTTGCGCAGGCTGACATCCGACATAACCTCGTCGGTCGACGAACCACGAGCCAGCGTAAGAGCACCCTGAACCACGGTCTCGATCTCTGTGAGGCAATTGGACAGCCGCTGAGGAGTCTCATCGTTATCCACGAACTCCAATCGCAGCTTCATCGCTGTGATTGGAGACCGCAGATCGTGGCCGATAGCTGCAAGCATCTTCGACCGATCCGTCATCACCTTCGACACCCGGCGAGCCATGTCTTCGAAGGCCGCCGTAAGTTCTGTCACCTCGGTTGGGCCGTCCCGGGGGAGATCTGGAAGGCTTTCCCCACACCCGAACCGGATTGCTGCATTTGCAAGCGTCTCCAGGGGTCTCGCAATCTTTCCCACCATTGCAAAAACGACGATGACGATGGCTATGGCAGTCAAAACCAGGGTGACAGATGCGGGCCATGCCCAGTCGAGTGGAGGACCGTCGACGTCGACGGCGGCGTTCAGCCATTGCCCATCGGCGAGCCGCAGGGACAGCATCAGCCTCGGAGACGCGCCGTGGAAAAAGGAAGCGGGTGGGCAGTGCTTTGCTGGCGATTTTTCCGAAAATTGATCTAGCTCTTCCTTTCGAAATGTTCTTCAAGGTCTTCCCAGCTAACGTCCATCGGCCAAGCCTGCGCAATCACGGGGATCGCAACGTGACCATAGTAAAATGAGAGTTGGCCTTCGGCCTCACGTTCGCCTTCGCCAGCGATGCGATTGATGTAAATCGCCGAAATCAGCCCCGCCTCGATACCCTCCGGAAGCGTGAAGCTCTTCCCATCTGTCAGCTTGATTGAATCGTGAGCCTTGTCGATCGCCTTGATCGTGCCGGTCATTTCCGCGGCAAAGATCGAGCCACATGCGGTGCCAAAGCGGCCGCCGGACCTCGTTCAAGGAGCGCCGCTGTGCAATGACCGTGCTTAGACGAATGTCACGCCACACAGGATAGAGATAAGCCGTAAAGCCCGCGACAAGTCCCGCGATGGCCACCGGCCCCAGGATTGGAGCAGTCGCTCCCGGGATTTCGGCTACCATCCTATGACTTCAACCATTTCACCACCTCGATGACGAAAGAGTGAGTGCCGGTCGGCGGTCAATGAAGTAGTGCTACGACGCGACATCACAGACGACTATGCTCTTAGGCGGTATTCATCTCACGAAGCTGAGTGATGAATTGCTGCGGTCTCAGCCAGATGCCCGGTATCTTGTACCCCATGTGGCGGGCGATTTCCCCGGTCCAGGCGTTACAGTTGTTGACTGTCGCTTCCCAGGTCTTGGATGCGGCCTGTTGCTTGCGGATAAAGGCCACGACATCATTGTACTCGTCTTGGGTTAAGAGCACCCGCCAGCTTGCGGAGCGGTATTGCTCTTCGAGGTCGCCGTCCGTCCATCCGGTTGTGGCGGGTACCGGCACGAAATGGCCGAGCACGTAATCGCTCGGGTCATGAGAGGCAGGAGCAAGGCCGGCGACCTCCGGATTGATCGGGCTTCCGCTCTTGTCCAGTCTGCCGAAGACCACATAGGTGTGGCCGTAGCTCAGGGCATAGCGCGATCGAAATTCGATGAAGTACCGATTGGCGGTGACCGTTTTGGCTGCTGCGGTTGTGGCCGGTGAACTTTTGCTACTCGATGTGAAACGCGGTTGAGGTGGCTTGTCTTCAGTTTGGCAGGACGCCATTGCGCAGGCCACCAGAATCATAACGGACAGACGTCCTTTCCCAAGGTTCATCAATGCGCTCCATTTACTAGCCCTGACATGCGGGCTGGCATTACCTATCAGCCACGCTTCCACGCCGTGGATTTGTAAGCGGGGAGCTTGGCGGGTGAATGGTGGAAAGGGAGGGGTTGGCCCTTTCCCGAGTTGAAAAGGTTAAATTGCTAGTAGACTGCGACTGCGGCCGGCGCCTTGCGTTCTCCTCTGCCAATACTCCCGACGGTTGCTAAGATTGGCGCCGTCAAGAACCTCGATAGTCCGCGCAGAACTTTCATCATCAGAAGTCCTCTCCTTGACCTTCGACAGCTTATCGAAAGCGAGTGCTGGCATCTAGAGTCGAATTTCCTTTCACTAGCAGTGAAACATACACACTTTGTGGCTTGTATAAATTAGTGGTTACCCAAAACGTCGATCAGTCAAATGACGAGTACCCGTGTCCCCACATGGGCGCGACGATAGAGATCGACGATGTTGGCATTCGTCATGCGCACGCAACTATTCGATACCGCATGTCCGATCAACCAAGGCTCGTCGGTAGTCTGCGCGACGTTGTTGAAAGAGCATTCATGACCGACCATGCAATCCCGCGGCGGCGAAAGGTCGGCAGCCTGCCTACCTTTGGCCACTGCTCGCCACTCGTCTCATTATTGGATGGAGTTCGGCTTTGTCGGCATTCGCTGCGCCAGCGAAGAGCCGAGTGGCGTCCTATTCTGGCGAACACTGCTCTCAGGGTGATACTGCTCCCCTTTGCACTGGCAATCGGCCGGCGCATGTCGCTACGTGGCCGACGCAATCAGATGCGTAATGTCGGTGTTCGTCCACCTTGGCCCTTGCCATCGAGCTGCCGTTGGCAATCGCATGTCTATCTCAGCGCGTGTTGGGCGAGCGGTTGCCAAGTAAGAGCCCTTCTCGACGGCGCGATAACCACCTTCTCTTGGCTGTGATGACGTTCGCAAAATCCAGTGCTATGGTTCCTAACGGGTAAGAAACCGGAACAGTCGCGAACCGAGCGACATCAGCCGCCGTCTGTATATCTCGAGTGGCAAGCGACCTAATCGGCAGATCAGCGCACACCGATAGGGCGCGACAATTGGCCGCATATAATCAAGTTGCAGTATTGGACCAACGGGCAACTCGCTGTTTGTGTTCATTTAAGCTAGCATCCGGGTTGAAGCCTTCCTGGCGGGCTTGGTGGGTGACACAAGGGCATTGTCACCGAAGTGGAGAACCTAGTGCTGCACTATAGAAATTATCTGTATCAGCTACGCCGAAGGACGTTTGGCGTTCCCACACTTGGAGATGTTGCTGCCCAGACGATCGTTGTCTCTCAAGACGAGTTTGGCGTGCGCGAACCGGCAACCCATCTGCCCGGACAGCCAGAGCGCGTTCGCGGCATACAGCCCGAAACGACAAAAGAACATGAACAGGGCCGCATTTCCGGCGGCCCTGTTCATCATGTCGCCACACTGGCCTACCGCATCCCGAATGCGCACTATTTTGATGGCAATCTCTATGCTGGCGGTCTGCGCTGGCGGCAAGTGATCCGGCCCGAATCCAGGGCAATATGGGCGCGCTCCATTCATCTGGACGAATGCGCCCTTCCCTCGACCTCACTCAGCGACAAGTATTTCGGGCACTTTCTCCGGGACGTTGCAGCAACCGCGATACTCGCCGAGACGTTCGCACCCACATTTTTCGCACGAGGTACGTTTTCCGCGACGTGGCCGCATGCCAAGGAATACTACGAAATCCTCAAATTGAATTTCCCTGTTTTGGATGCCGCAGTCATCCGCAATGCATGGATATTCCAGGATTATGGCATGACGGAAAGCAGGCGCGCGCGCATCGCCGCCCTGCGGGAGCGGGCCATGGCTCTGGGCGGCGACAACAAAGATCATCGTGTCTTCATCACGAGACGGGCAAGTGGAGACCTGCGGCTACTGGCCAATGAAGCCGAGGTTGAAGACCGCCTGCTCAAGGAAGGGTTTGAAGTGGTCGATCCGAGCCGCCTCAGCGCTCCCGAAATCATCAGAAAGATCTGCGGCGCGGCGCTCATCTGCTCGGTCGAAGGGAGCGGTCTCGCTCACGGCTTTCTATCAATGGCCCCGAAAGGGGCCATTCTTGCCATTCAGCCTCCCTACCGCTTCAACAACATCTGGAAGGATTATGCCGACGCCATGGACATGCGCTACGGATTTGTCGTCGGCGAAGGAAGCGAGAGCACGTTCAGCGTTTCGCCGGACGAGATCCTGAAGACCGCCGACATGCTGCTGCCAAGACACTGATCCGTCCCGCACAGAGCAAGGCGACGAACAAACTACGGCATCCGTTGACCGGACCGATCAGCCGAACGTCAGCTTGCTCTTCTGGTTGCCCGCCTCGTCGAAGTTGGTCGGCGCCAGCCATGCCTCATAGCCCGCCTTGAGCCGCGGCCAATCCCCATCAATCATCGCGAACCAGGCCGTATCGCGATTTTTGCCCTTCGCCACCATATGCTGTCGAAAGACGCCTTCGAACGCAAAGCCGAACCGGAGCGCTGCGCGCTTGGACGGCTCGTTGAGGTCGTTGCACTTCCACTCGAAGCGCCGATAGCCGAGCGTATCGAAGGCATAGCTTGCAAAGAGATAGAGAGCTTCGGTCGCGACCCGCGTGCGCGCGATTACCGGCCCCCAGAGAATATTACCGATCTCGATCACCCCATGCGCCGCATCGATGCGCATCAGCGCCTGTCGACCTTCAGCACGCCCGGTCTTTTTGTCGATCACGACAAAGAACATCGGGTCCGGCGAAGCTGCAGCCTTTTCCAGCCACGGCGTAAACGCGGCAAGATCAGCGGGCGCCTCCTCGAAAAGATAGCGAAAGCGATCATCGGCTCCCGGTTGCTGGGCCGATGCGAACAGCTGCTCGCCATGCTTTGCAGGGTCCAGCGGTTCCAGGCGCGTGTAGCGTCCGTCCAGAATCACGCGATCAGGGCGTTCCACGCCCTTCCACTGTGAGAGATCCATCGAAAGTCCTCGTCGCTGTTATGCAGCTCCGCAGCCGGTATGGTGACAGGCAACAGTTGAACCGCGTTTATCTACCTCCTCCTTTCCCTCACAAGAGGACTGGCGTAAATAGCCACTTCTATCATTCTGGCCATACCACTTTGGGAACGAATATGCCCTCTTTACTGCCAGCGTGGCTTCCGCTCGATCGTGCCTCCGGCAACCTCGAGGAGCAGGTCTACAGACACATGCGCGACCGCATTCTGTCCGGGCAGATTGCAACCGGGCAGCGGCTCCCGTCAACCAGAGCGCTGGCGACGTCGCTCGGTATCGCCCGGTCGACCGTGGTGAGCGCTTATGAGCGGCTGAAGTCAGAAGGCTATCTCAACACGACAACAGGGTCCGCGAGCCGTGTCGCGCCGCTATCCATGTCCGCCTTCGTTGAAAGAGATGAGCCGCCAAGGTCGATCCAACCGACCTCGAACCTCTCGGCAGCGCGTCGATTGCTGGAACCCGGCGTGCCCGATCTTACGGACTTCCCCCACATGGCTTGGGCTCGGTGCCTCGGCGCCCGAGCCCGCTGGCCTCGCGTCCACGACCTCGGCTATGGAGAAGCCTGCGGCATTCGGGAACTGCGGGAAGCGATCATCGAGCACCTGTCGACCACGCGTGGCGTCGTTGCGCGGCCGGAACAAGTGCTTATCGTCCCTTCCACAAGAGTGGCAATCGACCTCCTTGCCTCCCTGAGGCTCAGCGTCGGAGGCAAAGACGTAGCCTGGATGGAGGAGCCTGGCTATTCCACGGCAAAGGTCATCTTGGCCAAGGCGGGCGCCAGCATCGTACCGGTGCCGTGCGATGACGCAGGGATGGACGTGAGCGGGGCGGTTGGCTTGCCACCACCGCGGATCATCTACACCACGCCGTCGCATCAATATCCGACCGGCACGGCGATGAGCCTGCAGCGGCGCCTGGCGTTGCTCGATGTCGCGCGGTCCAACGGCGCGCTCATACTCGAAGACGACTACGACAGCGATTTCCAATATGGATCGCGACCGATCGCCGCCCTCCAGGGGATAGATCGTCACGAGGTCGTTGCCTACCTGGGCACGTTCTCCAAAATCCTGGCGCCGGGGCTGCGTGTTGCCTATGCGGTTGTCCCGTTGTGGCTGATCGACGAAGCACAGGAAGCACTTCAGCTGCGCGGCGCAGTGGTATCCACCCACATTCAGGCCGCCTTGGCCGACTTCATACGAGAAGGTCGCTTGCGGGCCTATCTCAGGCAGATGAATGCGAAGTATGCCGAGCGCATGGCAGCCACCGTCAGCGCCCTTCGCCACCATTGCGGCCACTTGCTCGACGTCACCGAGGGAAGTGGTGGCTTGCAGCTTGCCACCTGGTTTCACAATAGGACGGCAGACGATGCAGCCGCGGCCGATGCCCTTCGCGGGGACGGCATCGCACCACAGCCGATGTCGCGCTTCTACCTGGGCGCACCGCGGCCCGGACTGCTTTTCGGGATCGCAAACGCAAGCACGAAAGACATAGATGCGCTCGCTGCCAAGATTGCGCGGATCCTCACCAAACGCAGCGATGGCAGCACACCGGCCGGCATGCTCCCACGCCCGTGAGAGACGATCCGCCTACTTTGCCTTCGACTTGCTGAACTCCTCATAATACTGATCAGCCATCGCCCTTAGTGCCTTGCCAATCTTGGCGTATTCGAACTCGTTGAGGTTTGCCAACGAAACACGGCCCGATGCCTGGTGGGCACCGAAGCCACGGCCCGGCAGAAGAACGATGCCGGTCTGGTCGGCGATGCGAAACAGCATGTCGCCCGCACCGGACTGCTTCATGATCCAGGCGGCAAAATCGTCGCCGTAGAGCTTCCGTGAGATCGCTTCGAGATCAAGGAGGGTGTAGTAATCGACGCCATTCGGATCGGGTTCCACCGGCACGCCGAGCTCCCGATACAGGACGGCCTCACGCCGGCGGATGACCTTCTTCAACGCAGTCTTGTAGCTATCCGTTTCGTCCATGAGTGCGAATAGCGAGAACAGGACCATCTGAACCTGCTGCGGTGTCGACAGGCCGGCGGTGTGGTTCAGCGCCACGGTGCGGCTGTCGGCAACCAGACGGTCGATGAACTTCAGCGAACGAACGTCCGGCAGGAGCGAACCATACCGGGTATCCAGCGCTGCCTTGGTCGCTTCAGGCAATGCAGCCAAAGCCCTGTCGAGCACGTTATCGCTATGCGTGGCGATAACGCCAAGACGCCATCCGGTTGCGCCAAAGTATTTGGAGAACGAATAGACAAGAATTGTATTGTTGGGGCACGTCGCAAACAGCGAGCGGAAGTCGTCGGCAAAGGTGCCGTAAACGTCGTCGGTCAGGACGATGAGATCGGACCTCTCGTTGCGGATGATATCGCCGATCTTCTCCAGGCTCCTGTCATCGAGCTTCACCGAGGGTGGGTTGCTCGGGTTGATGCAGAAGAAAACCTTGACGGCAGGATCCTTGAGCTTCTCCAGCTCGGAGTCGGGATACTGCCACTCCATCGCGGGATCGGCGTTGATCGCGACCTCGACCAGACCGTACTCGTCGAGTTCCGGAATTTCGATGTAGGGCGTGAATACGGGCATGCCGATGGCAACCTTGTCGCCGCGCTTGACGATGCCGTTCTGCTTCAGGGTGTTGAAGATATAGGTCATCGCCGCGGTGCCGCCTTCGACCGAGAAGATGTCCATGTTCGCGCCGGGCAGCGTGTCACCGATCATCTCCTTGACGACGTAATGGCGCACGATCTCCTCGCTGACCGTAAGCATGCGCGGCGGAACCGGATAGTTGCAGCCGAGGATGCCCTCGACCATCTCATGAAGGAACGCCGACGCCGACAGCCCAAGCTGATCCCGGACGTAGCTCAGCGCACGCTGAAGAAATGCCACCCCTTCCAGCTCCAGGTTCTCGCTGGTGAAACGCTCGAACCGTGCCTCGATACCGTCGATGTTGGGCAGCCCGCCAATGCCCTTGTTCATGTAGGAATAAGACAGTTCGGACTCGGCCGTAGCAAACAGCCCGAGCCTGAAAAACGCGCGGCGCGGCAACGTGGCAAGAAAGTTCGGATTGCCGCGTCCTGCGTTCAGCATCGACCGGTTCTTGTTGCTGGACGCAAGCTTGATCAGCTCATCCTTGAGTTCGAAAGGGCTCAGCTTTGCATATTGGCTGTAGTCGGTCATGCCAGGTTACTCCGTATAGGGTTTAGACAAATGCGACGACGAGAGGGCCCAGAAGGGTAAGGAACACGTTGGCTAGAGCGTAGGTGATGGCAAAAGGCACGGTCGGAACCGAGTTGCCTGCTTTGTCGAGGATTTCACCGAACGCCGGGTTTGCACTGCGTGAACCCGACAAGGCGCCAGCGAAAACAGCGACGTTGTCGTATTTCAGGATGTAGCGACCGACCACCATCGTGATCAGCAACGGGATGATCGTAACCGCGACACCGATGAGGAAGATCGAGAGACCGCTACTGACGATCGTGGAGACGGCCTGCAGGCCGGATTGCAGACCGACGACAGCAACGAAACCAGCCAGACCAAGGTCGCGCAGGAGCGTCGAAGCGGCGGTCGGCATATTCCCGACCGTCATGTTGCGGCTCCGATACCAGCCGAAGGCGAGACCGGCCAGAAGCGCGCCTCCCCCGCTGCCGAGCGTCAGCGGGATCGAGTCTATCCTGAGCACAAGCAGACCGACCAGCAGACCGAGCACGATCCCCAGCCCATGGAAGACGAAGTCGGTCTTGTCGCTTGGGACAATGACGGACCCGACCTTTCTAGCAACCCGTTGCACATCTTCGGACGTCCCGTAAAGGCTGACGACGTCACCCGCGGCGATATGCGTCTGGTCGTTCAACGCCAGTTTCTGCCCGCCCCGCTTGACCTCGATCACGTAGACGCCGTGACGCACGCCGTCATTCGTTGCCGCGCGTATCTCGGCAACGGTGTGACCGGCGATGCCAGGATTGGATATGGCGACATCGCGGGTGACGATGATGACATCCATTCCCTCGGACGATTGCAGTTCGGGGCCGATCTGCGTGCTGGCATCCACGACCCCTGCCCGGCGCCCGACGACGAGCACGATATCCCCCGCCTCCAGAGTCAGATCAGGTTCAACGCCGAGAAGCGCATTGTCGCGCTTTACCCGCTCGACCGAAATGGCCGTACTCTTCGAGAAGCCCTCCACCTCGGACAACGTCCGGCCGGCGGCCTGTTGAACGCGAAAGAGTCGGCCGACAAGCTCGGGAAGTGCAGCAGTTTCGCCGGGTCCGTAACTATGCCCGCCGGCAAGCATTTCCGCTTCGGCCTTGATGGCGTCGTCCCTAATGCCGCGTTTCATGAACCACGGCAGAATGTTCACGCAGACGATGATCGCGCCGAACGAGCCGAAAATATAGGTGACTGCGTATCCGATCGCGACGTTCGCCTGCAGGCGCTGCACTTCGTCAGCAGCTAGGCCGAGCTTGCCGATGGCGGAACTCGCGGTGCCGATGATGGCCGACTGCGTCAATCCACCTGCCGCGATGCCTGCCGCCAAGCCCTTGTCGAGCCCGAACATGCGGGCGAGCACGATAACAGTGATAAGGCCGCTGATCGCCAGAACCGCCGCCATGACGATCTCGCGCAGCGATTGCCGCCCGAGCGAACGGAAGAATTGCGGGCCGCTTTCAAAACCGACGGCATAGATGAACAAGGCAAAGAGCACCGCCTTGATGCCGTTGTCGATGGTAACGCCGACCTGGCTGATGATGACGGCAACCAGCAGCGAACCGGCGACGCCGCCGAGCTGAAATTTGCCGAACTGGAACTTTCCGATCCAGTAACCGCCGGCAAGCGAAAGAAAAAGCGCGATTTCAGGGGATTGATGCAGGATGGACTGAAGATAGTTCATTCATATCTCCGTATCTGCGATTACCGGAATAACAGTTGAAACATTTCCTGAGTTTTATAAGCGTCAAGCATCAAACAGAAACTTGATAGTGAATAACTGCGCGAATGCACGATAGACGTGTTTCGACGTCCGATCCAAGACCCAAACCGACGTCGGGATTCACTTTTAGGAGAAATGCGCAACAGGAATGCGTCAACGGGGCGAGACGCATGAGCGACAGGATCCAGATATCGATTGATGTCTTTTATAGGCCAGGCATCAGCGTGAAGAGTTCCTGTGCGCGGTTGACGCCGCGGAGAACATGCTGACCGATCGATAGCAGGTTGTCGATCTGCGTCGGCGGCACGATGGCCGCAAAGCTTGCCGACATGAGCACCTTGCGCTGCAACGATCGACAGAGCGACACGATCCGGCTGACTTCGTTGACCGCGGGACCGATGACGGTGAAATCCAGCCGGTCCTTGCTGCCGATGTTTCCATAAAAAACGTCGCCCAGATGCAGGCCAAGATAGACGTCGGTGACCGGCCGTCCTTCAATGCGGCGCTGTGCGCTGAGATCGGCGAGACGCTTATCCAACAACGCCCGGGCCGTCAGAGCTGCCGCACAGGCTTCGCTCGGCTTGCGGCCCCGGAAAATCGCAAGCGTACCGTCACCCATCAGCTTCAACACCTCGCCGCCAGCCTCCTGTATGGAGGAGATGACTGCATCGGCATAATCGTTGAGCATCGGAATGATCTCTTCCGGATCAACCGTGTCCGAGATGTGGGTGAAATTGGCGAGATCGGAAAACCACAGGGCAGCCGAGATGCGGTCGCTCCGCCCCCTCGTGATCTTGCCATGCAGCACCTGGTTGGCGGCATCCTGCCCAAGATAGACCTTGGCGATGGTGCCGGCGACGCCACTGACGGTCACGCATTTCACAGCGAGCGCGAGGCAGGGCAGCAGGTCGCGCAGGGCCTTGAGGTCGCATTCCGAAAAGCCTTCGGCCGTGCGGGTCGCAAAGTGGGAGAAGAAGCAGTCGATCTCGCCGATCGTCCCCTGGTCGCCGAAGCGATGGGCCATCGCCACGAAATCGGTGAAGCCTTCCGCTCTCAGCTCCTTCAGGAGATAGAAATCATTGGCGGACTCCACATCATCGAGATGCTGCCGGACTTCGTTCACGCCTTCTGTCTCCAGATAATGAAACGCGGAGCGAAGCCAGCTGTCGGCGATATTGTCGGGGGTTGAGAAGCCGTATTCCGATATTCTTTCAACGAGCTGGCGGCTATCCCAGCGAAAGGCGCGCCGCTCGTAGATGGGATGCAAGGTGTCCATGACGGCGACCGAACGTTCGATGGGCAATCCGTACTGCCCACAGCGCTCGCAGAAGCCCGCGAGCAGATCGGCTTCCGCCAAGCCCTTGAGCCCGCTTTGCATCAGCCAAGCGGTGATTTCGATGACGTGGGAATCGTCCACGACGGCCTCCTAGACACGCGCGTCCGCTTTATTGTTCAGGCTTGCAGCAGACCGTTGGTCGTGCGCCTTCGTTCACGGGCCCTCAAGGACGCTTGACCGCGAACTCCGTGAAATGCGAGACGATCCTTGCGGACCGCCCCGGAAGATCAATTGATGATGGTCACGCTGGCGGTCCGGCCCGCGACAAGCGCAGTCCCATCCGGCAACTGGTCCAGCGACACGCGCACTGGAACGCGCTGGGCTAGGCGTACCCATGTGAACGTCGGCGTGACGTTGGCCAGCTGCGCGCTGGTATCGCTGCGTTCGCGATCCTCGATACCACCGGCAACCCCGGCGACATGACCCTTGAGAGGGTCCTTGCTGCCCATGAGATAGACCAGTGCCTCGTCGCCGACCTTGATGCGGTCCAGCTTGTTCTCTTCGAAGTAGCCCGAGATGTAATAGGAATCGCTGTCGATGAGGGCGGTCACGGCGGTGCCCGCCGTCACGTAGTTGCCTGGGCGCATAGAGAAGTTGGTGAGCACGCCATTGACGGGTGCGCGTACAACGGACCGATCCAGATTGAGTTGCGCCGTGTCGCGGCTGATGACCGCCTGGTTATAGGCTGCCTCGTCCTGTTGAACAGCGGTTTCCGCCTGCTGTATCTTCTGCCGCGTCACCGAGCTTTCACCCAGCTTGCGATAGAGTTCCAGGTCGCTTCTGGCCATATCGAGCGCAGCCTTGCTACTTTCCATCTGTGCTTCGGCCTGGCGCAGGGACAATTCGAACCGAGCCTGATCGATACGGAAGATGACGTCGCCCTTGTGGACGGTCTGGTTGTCGGTCGCATCGACCTCGCTGACGATGCCGGAGACATCCGAGGCAATCCGCACCACGTCCGCCCGAACCTTGCCGTCACGCGTCCACGGCTCATCCATGTAATAGTCCCACAGATGCCATCCGAGGACGCCGGCCAAGGCAACGACAACGCCTGTCACCAGGAAACGACCGGAATAAGCAAGAAACGATTTCATAGCAGTGGGACCTTATTCAGAGACAGCGCCAGAGCGCCGAGAAGACAAAAGTACATGGCCGTATCGAAGAGCGGCCGATGCCAGACCAGGCGGTAAAATCCGACAAAAGCAAGCATTCGCCTGAGAACGGCATTGAGCAGAAAGGCGACAAAAGCGATTGCGCCGAGCGTGGGTATAAAGACGCCGTAAAGATCGATTTCCGGTCTCATGCCGCGTGCTCCTTTACGAGTTGATCGTCTGACTTCGTGATTTTCGGCACCAGCGAGGCAGCGTCCGGATAGAGGCTGTATCTGAGCGCTGTCGCCGCGCGGCGTGCGCTTTCAACGGCCGACGACTTGCCGTGATCGACAAGGCTCGTCAGCGTTTCATCGAGTGTCCTGAGAAGCTCTTCGCCGGGCTCGGCATCGCGCTTCTTCTGCTTTTCCTGGTAGTGAGCCGCGATGCCGCTGAGGACGTTGTCGATTGCGGCGCGCTTCTCGCGTGTCACCAGTTGCTTGTGACGCTGCAGTTCGAGGGTGTTGAGGCCGTTGCGCAGATCCCGAAGGATATCGGTCTGAGCGACTGCGGCTTCCGCCGGGATCATGGCGAGTCTCGGTGCTGCGAGACCAAACCGGTCGACCATCCGATAGAGCAAACCGGTGAAGTCGGCGCCCTCCGGACGGCGGGCTGCGGCAACGATGTCCGCCCAGCCCGAACGCAGAAGACGATGAACCGTCCACTCCGCGCCGACCGAACGCACGAGCGCCGTGGTTCCGCAGGCAATGACCAATCCGAGGATCATTGCGCTGTTCGAGTTGATGAAGGATGCCGGGTCGAGCGTCAGGCGGTCCTGCAGGCTCAGCATGTTCGGAAAGTTCACGCAGAAGCCCAGGCCGTAGAGCGCAACAGACGGACGCGTCATCATGAGACCTGCGGGGATGAGCACCAGACCAAGGGCCGCGGCAAGCGGGACATAGCCGTGGATCAGCGGCATCAGCGCGAACTCGAACACGAAGGCAACGATGGCCGTGATGATCGCAACGTTGAGGAACTTCAGCATGGCTGGCGCCGGGTCGTCCATTGTCGCGAAGATGCAGCACAGGACGCCGGCCATCATCGCAGCGGCACTTCCCTGCGGCCAGGCCGTATAAATCCAGATCGCGGTTGCGATACAGGTTGCGAGAATCACCGACACGCCGGAGTGAATGGCCATGCCATAGTCCCGGTGGATCGGCGTACGATCGAACGATGTACCGAACCGCTTCCACCGCAAGTCATGGCGTGAGCCGGACTCGATGTCCTGCCGCAGCGAAAGGCAATCGCCCCAGATCTGTACGAGGTCGCGCAGGCGGGCAGTGAAATTGTGAGCCAGGAGCCCGTTCCATTCCTGCTGCTCGCGGCCCTCCGCCTCGGCCTTTTCCATGAGCGCCAGCATCTCCTGGCGTTCGTCTTCGCTGAGGGGCGAGCGGCTCGAGAGCAGGCTGGTGACCCTCGCAACCAGCTCGTTGGCGGCCGGCGTCAACTTGCCATCGGTAGCCTTGCTGAAGGCGTGCAGCACATCCACAAGACCGGAGACGATCGGCAACATGGCAACCATCCGCTGCTGCAGCAGCCGCGTCCGGCCGACCATGTCGCGCAGGCCTGATGTGTCGTAGGCAACGTGTGTCGTGAAGCTGTGCAGGTCGACCGCGTCAGCGGCCAGACGACGTGTCGCGGCCTGGAGCGAGGCGTCGCGGCCCCTGCCGCTCAACGTGCCGATGGCAAGCTCCGCGCCATCCTTCAGCCACGCGTCGATACGCGCGGCAAGCACAGGTCCGGCATGGCGGGGAAAGAACAGGCGGCTGACGACAGCCGCGCAGATGATACCGAGCGCAATCTCCTCGACGCGAGCGGTGGCATAGGTAAAGGCAGTGTCGGGATTGGCAACGATCGGAAACCCGGTCAGCGCAGTCGTATAGCCCGCAAGCATGAAGCTGTAGCTGCGCGGCGTGCGATCGAGCAGGCTGATGCCCAGGCAGAACGCCATCCACAGCGAGATTGCCAGCGTCAGCATTTCCGGCGAGTTCACGAGGTTCGGGATCAGGATGACGGTGACGGCGCCGCCCAACGCGGTGCCGATCAATCGGTAAATGGCCTTTGAGGTGCTCGCGCCCGACAACGGATGCGCGACAATATATACGGTGCCCACTGCCCAATAGGGATTGGTCAGGTCGAAGCAGAGCGCGATCAGAAGCGCGAGCATCGCTGCAGCAAAAGTCTTGATGGAAAAAACGACGTCTCCCAGGCTGGGATTCATCGCGACATTATTATTCTTCATTGTCCTGTGTCCCGGTTAGCGTCGCGGTTTTGGCCGCGATGGCGCGCAGAACCGCTAGAGCGGCCGCGACCTTTTCAGGATCGAGATCGCCTAGTATCTGTTCCCGCAGCTCTGCCGCACAGCTTTCGGCGCGCTTGGCGACCGCTGTGCCCCCTTCGGTGAGCTGTACCAATTTTATCCGCCGGTCCGTTTCGTCAGGGACCCGGCAGATCAATCCGTCATTTTCCAAACTGTCGAGGATGCGAACGAGGGTTGGCCCTTCCACGCCTACCCGTTCAGCCAGCACGCCCTGCGGTATGCGGTCGCCTTGCCGAAGCAGCGCGATCAGCGGTGCCGCACTGGCATCGGAGAGATTGTGCTCGGTAAGAGCATTGTTCAAAGCACGACGCCACCCGCGCCCACAAATCATCAGCATGGGTGCAAACTCTGCCCAGGTTTGGTTCGAATTCATTTCCATGCAATTAGATAACATCCTATCGATTAGAATTCAATGCTTATTATGAAAGCCTCCGCTTTTCGTTACCAAAACCCTTCGTCACTAGAGGTTCTTGGCCAAAGTCGTTTTCTCGTGCACAATGGGTGTGGGGAAATGAAAAATTAACCACAAACGGTAATGGTTCATTAGTGAATGCGTAGCGCCGTTTGTTTGTGGGGGGACCTTATGCGCCTGTATGCAATCCTTGCGGCAGCGTCCGTTCTCGCGGGCTGCGTCAGCGGCCCGGATCATGTTCCACCAGAGATGCCCCTACCGGCGAAGTTCAACGAAGGCGGCGCCAAGGAACTTGGCGATGTGTCGACGGTTGCCTGGTGGACGGCCTATAATGATCCGCGCCTGAATGCGCTGGTCATGGAAGGCCTGAGCGAGAACCTGTCGATCCAGCAGGCGCTGGAACGCATCAACTCCGCCGCCTCGAACGTGACGGTGGCCGGTGCCGGTTCGCTGCCGGGCCTGGTGGTCGGCGCCTCGCAGAC
>UEHQ01000049.1 GCA_900489925.1 Hyphomicrobiales bacterium
CAGGATGCGGAAAAAGGCCCTTGCTGCGAGCGAACTGCCATGATTCCATGCCTGAGTGGTTCGTCGGCAGGAGCATGACATGCGCGGCAGTGATATCCAGACGGCGGCTCTGTTTTCTTATGTGAGCTGCGAAGCACGCGTTCCGCCAAGCCACCCGCTGCGGCCGATCCGCGCGATTGTGGACGAGGCACTGGAAGTTCTGTCCCCCGATTTCGAGACGATGTATTCAGCGATCGGCCGCCCGTCGATCCCGCCGGAAAAGCTGTTGCGCGCTCTGTTGTTGCAGGCCTTCTACACGATCCGCTCGGAGCGTCAGCTGATGGAGCAGATGGACTATAACCTGCTGTTTAGATGGTTCGTCGGCTTGTCGATGGACGCACCGATCTGGGACGTCACGGTGTTCACCAAGAACCGCGAACGCCTCCTGGCGGGCGACATCGCCGCCAAGTTCCTGGCCGCCTTGCTGGGCCAGCCGAGGGTGAAAGCGCTGCTGTCGGACGAGCATTTCTCGGTGGACGGTACCTTGATCGAAGCCTGGGCGAGCATGAAGAGCTTCAAGCCCAAGGACGACGCAGATGGTGGCGACACCGACGGCAGCGGCTCTGGCGCTGAAGGGAAACAACCGCCAAAGCCCGCAGGTCGCAACTCCGAGCGCGATTTCCACGGCGAGAAGCGCAGCAACGCAACCCACGCGTCGACCACCGACCCGGATGCCAGGCTTTACAAGAAGGCTCGCGGTCAGGCGGCCAAGCTTTGCCATATGGGCCACGTCACCATGGAAAACCGCAACGGTCTGGTCGTAGACGCCACGCTGACCCATGCGACCGGAACCGCCGAGCGCGAGGCCGCTCTGGATATGGTGGGCCGCATGGATGGTCGTCATCGCATCACATTGGCTGCAGACAAAGCTTACGATACGGCCGACTTTGTCGCCGCCTTGCGGGACATCAAGGTGACGCCACACGTCGCCCAGAACACGACGAACCGACGCTCGGCCATCGACGGTCGCACTACCCATCACCCTGGCTACGCAGTCAGTCAGCGCATCCGCAAGCGTATCGAAGAGGTGTTCGGCTGGGCCAAGACCAGCGGCGGAATGCGCAAGACCCGCCATCGCGGAAAGGACCGCGTCGGCTGGATGTTCACCCTGACAGCCACCGCCTATAATCTGGTGAGGCTACCAAAGCTGCTGGCGACGGCATAATCGCGCCCGCAATCCGCCAAAAGAAGGCGGATGACGACGAAGTGGGCCCAAAAGGCCGCTGAAAAAGCATCGTCACGGCTCGTCTTCGAGCCATCTACCGAGGATCGGCGGAAAAATTGGTGCTATTTCCGCGGCCTG
>UEHQ01000048.1 GCA_900489925.1 Hyphomicrobiales bacterium
TGGCGGGCGCGACGCTTGCACTTGCCTATACACGGTTCGGCGAAATGAAATGGCCGAGAAGGCTGCCCAGCGTGACGCCAATCATCTTGCTTGCGTTGCTTTTTGCTTCCGCCCATCCGGCAACGGGGGCACTGAACTATTTCAGGCCCTATATCTCTGCTGCGGTTGTAGGCACTTCGTTCTTCGTGTGTCCTCCACACATGTATCGTCTGTTTACATCACGGGCGGCGCTCTACGTTGCCCAGACTTCCTATGCGGTCTACGTGGTTCACGGGGTCTTGGGCTCGACGTGGCTCGGTACGGGCGACACGCTGGTGCGCTATCTGAAACGACCACTGCTAATTCTAACCACCTTCCTCGCCGCCCATATCTCCACCTTTTATTTCGAGCACGCGATGATCGACCTTGGGAAGAGACTTGGTCGCCGTCGACGACCGAGGTGCAGCTTGGCAGTGCAATAGCCTGTGATTCCAACGCCACCCTTTCGGCAATCTCGGAACGGCAACCAGGATGCCTATACGCCCCATTCATCCACCTACAGGCGTACAGATACTTCATCCGTTTTCAGATGTGGCGCGCACATACATAGTTTTCTATGTCTTTACTTTAGGTGATTGAGATTTTGGGGGATTTCTCATGATAGATGAAGTTGCTTCCGACAAGCAATACTATCCGTTGTTCGACTACCTCAGAATATCTCTAGCGATTATTGTGATGCTAGGCCATGACGGACTGATAGGATGGGAAGAAAGCGGGAACTTTGCAGTCCAGGTGTTTTTCGCCCTGAGCGGTTGGCTGATCGGGGGAATGCTTATGGAAATGTCAACCCGGGAACTGCCGCGCTTCTACTTCAACCGAGCAATGCGAATCTGGATTCCGTACTATCTGGCGCTATTGCTGCTGGTTGCAGCCAGCCTACTGAAGGACCACTTGACCCCAAAGTGGTTTGAATTCGTCTTCTACAAAACAAGCTTTGTGTACAATATTTTCGGCCCGTCCCAATTGGCTGAGTTCGTGTACTTTATGCCACTTCAAGGTACCGGCAATCATTTCTGGAGCGTCAATGCTGAGGAGCAATTCTACCTCTTGGCTCCGCTGTTGCTCGTAGTCTTCGCCCCGTTAGGCCGTTCCGTTGTGATTTGGATTGCCCTTGCAATTGCAGCGTGGTGGTTCGAGATCTACAGCAGCATTGTTCTAGGTGTCCTGGCCGCCGTCTTTGCGAAGCAGTTTGGTTCAGTTCATTCGTTCGTCCCTGCGCGTCTCGTGTCGTTCGGCGGGGTCGCTGCATTCTCGTCTGCATTGTACGGCGGCCTGAGCTATAACGCTTGGGCTCCATTGGTGGCGGTCTGCATCGTTTTGTTCCTTGCGGTGCGTGGAAAGCCGATGTTCATGGGGAAGTTTCTCGGCGGCATGTCCTATCCCCTCTACCTCAACCACTGGATAGGTGTCTTTGTCGGCCATGCGTTGATGTCGCCCTTTGGTATGCGAGACACGATGGGACGACACGTGTTCTCGGCGATCCTTAATCTGGGGATAGCGGCGTCACTCTATTGGTGCGTTGATCGCCGCATTGTCGCTATGCGCGGCCAGTTGTTCACGGGGGAAAGAGGAAAACTCACCATGCACCTTGGGTACGGCCTCGTGGCGGTCGGCATCGTTGGTGGCTTGATCCTAACGGCCTTCGCAGACGCTCAAGTCTGACAGCCCGCGACTGAAGTGCTGAATGGTGGCGACGTGCAACTATCAGACCGCAGTGCAGCGCTTCATTATCCAGGCCGCCGACTCCCCAAAGTATTGGGTCGCAAGAAAAGTTAGCATAGACGCCGCGATGCCAACAACGGCGAGCGCCTATGCCTCATTGCTTCATGGCCGTCACCTCATCAACCGTCCGGGGCACCACTAGTTCTGAAATTACATCAATCATTTAATGATCGAACTGCCCTCAATTGGCGTTTTTGCATTTCACGGCTTGTTGCAGCCAATCCGCTTGGATTGCGTGCATTTCCCCTGCATTATCGGACTAATCCGTGCAACATGCGACGCGCTCTGGCCCTATCCGGCAATCGGTCGACCCGAGTGGACGATTTACCGGAGGATCCCTCATCCAGCGATCGGCCCCAGAGAGACGAGCGTTGATATGACCTTTTCGAACTCGGTGAGTAGGAACTGGAATTCAGAGTCGCCCATTTCGGCGATCTCTGGCAGGCCGGCGGACACCGTCGCGACAAGATTGTCTATCCAAACGCAGGCGCCGGGCTCAAGGCTTGCCAGCACCGTCTTCCCCAAAAACTCGAGTTCACTGAGTAGTCGCAAAAACAGCGCCATCCGCTGCTCACGATCAAGCAATGGCAATGAGATGATGGCCTCTTGAACCTGGGCGATTATTGCTAGAGACATCTGCCCTCTCCGTGATCAATATTTCCCAATCAATCACGGGATCGGACCGCGCGATACGGACTTAGGTCCTAGGCAGGCCCTCAACGGACCATACATCGATGCGACAAATCGGCGCGGTTCGGGCTGACGAGAAGCGTCAATGGTTCATAACATACTTCGGAGCTCGAATAAGGCATCCGCCTCGATATGCACGCCGCAATGAAGGGAATTCCTGATCATGCCATGCGCATCGTTCCGCCAAGCTGATATCGAGCGTGTTCTCCGCTCCTCGAAGGCGACTAGATCGACCGCGCAGATGCTGGTCATGGCCATGCACCCCGGCGCGGCCGAAGCTCCGCCGCCGTCTCGTTGGATAGTGAAGATTGGAGCGACATTGCAGCCGACGGCAAACCCAAACGGGTAGATTTGTAAGACCTATAACATAGCAGAGCAGAATCGGATGTGGCTTTTTCCCGGAACCGAGGCGCGCCATAGATCTCGGAGCCTCCCGCGAGGGCAGATGCCCCGGCGCAACTCCGGAATGCCGAGTATACCGTTTCCAGACTATTGGCCTTGATAGCCAATGCAGGTGAACGGCTACGGCCTTAAAATGCCTTGTCGTGCGAACCTATAATCATTTAGCTAGGCCGACATCACAAAGGGCATTGCATGAGCCTCTCCTTTCAGACGCTTAGTTTTCTGGCTTCTCCGACGACCGAGGCGCTTGCGGCGCGAGACGAGTTGATTCGCGTGTATGGCAATGTCCCGGCCGACGAAGCCGACGTGATCGTGGCGCTCGGCGGCGACGGTTTCATGCTGCAGACCCTGCACGGCACGATGAACTCCGGCAAACTCGTCTATGGCATGAACCGCGGATCGATCGGCTTTCTGATGAACGACTATCGGGTGGACGATCTGCCCGAGCGCATCAACGCCGCGGTTGAAAACGCGTTCCGGCCGCTGCAGATGACAACCGCGAACGCGGATGGCACGAACTCGACGGCGCTTGCGATCAACGAGGTCTCCCTGTTTCGCCAGTCTTATCAGGCTGCCAAGCTGCGGGTCGAAGTGGACGGCGTCGTGCGCCTCGAAGAGCTGATCTGCGATGGTCTGATGGTTGCGACACCAGCTGGCTCGACGGCCTATAACCTTTCGGCCCATGGACCGATCCTGCCCTTGGACGCTCCACTGCTCGCCATGACACCTGTCAGCGCATTTCGCCCACGGCGCTGGCGCGGCGCCTTGCTGCCGAACAAGGTTACGGTCGACATCCATATTCTCGAGGCCGAGAAGCGCCCTGTGAACGCGGTTGCCGACAACAGCGAAGTCAAGTCGGTGCTGCATGTTCGCATTGCCCAGTCGGAGCATACGACGGCTCGTATTCTCTCTGATCCCGATCGGTCTTGGTCGGATCGCATTCTTGCCGAGCAATTCGAGGATTGACGATGTCTCTGCGGTCGATCGCATTCATCGCTTTGTCTCTGGCCGGCTGGTCTTTCGCTGCACACGCAGCCGAGCTTCAGGATACCATACTGCCTGCCTCGATCACCTTTGCCACCAGCACCGGCTACTGGGAAGACGACGGCAGTGCCCCGACCGTTCAACATGCGCCTGCGGCTGCCCAACCCGCCGGTTCGAAGGAACCGGAGACCACAAGGCAGCCGCGGCACGGCTACTACAAACTGTTCGCTGTCCGCCAAGCCGACCGAACGGCGAAGGTTTATCTGCAGCAGATCACACAAACCGACGACGGACCCAACATCGTTTCGACGGTGGAGCTGCAGGAGCTGAATGACCTGAAGCCCTATGTGACCGATATCCGTCCGGAGAACTCGACCGGCATACTGAAGGAGCCCGGCCTCTTCGCGACCGTGTTTCTCAAGACTGATCCAGATGCCGACGCCGAAAGCTGGACAGTCATCATCGACGAATTCGGCGACGTCACCGTCGGGAAGGCGAGCAACTAGCTGCCTCCCCGACTAATGCTTAACCGCTGCAGTTGCCTGTGGCAGCCTTGCCGGCAAAACGGTCTCTGATCCAATCAAGCTGGGCCGCGGTCGATTCGCTCATGACAGGATCATGATCGAGGCCTGGGTAGCTTTTGAACTCCAGAACCGGTTTGTTGCTACAAGCCTTCTTCACGGTATCGCGGATCGCTTCGACCGGCACCGAGTTGTCGCCTTCGCCTGCTATGACGAGCATCGGGNNCACCGACCGATTTGTCGCCGGCCGAATTCTCGAGATAGAATTTGCGCACCCACTCGTTATCGCGCCAGCCCGGCTTCACCATCTGCGGCGCCTCGACGCCGTCGTAGTTCAGAAAGCCGTAAAGCCAGCACCCCTCGTTGGTGACCTTTTCATAGCGGTCCATGGCTGCGCTCGACAGCATGTCCTCCACCTTGAACTCGGGATAGCTCTGCTGCACGGCATAGGCGTGCCAGGCGAGATAGAAGCCCGCTCCTTTCGTCGCCTCCGGGTGATCGAGGAACCAGCCCAAGTGGGTCGCGCCGGCGACCGCGACCGCACCGAGATAATCGGGATCGGGGCTTTTTGCCTGTGCCTCCGCTACACCCCAGGCGGCCAATCCAC
>UEHQ01000047.1 GCA_900489925.1 Hyphomicrobiales bacterium
TCCATGCTGCTCACACTTGCAGGGATGCCTTCGCCGTTCACCGCGACCAGGTCTTCGGGGCGAACGCAAAGCACGGCGGCATCGCCCACCTCAACTGGTGTTCGCATCGTGCCGGTCAGTCTGGCGCCGGCAGCATCGATCTGCGCCTCGTCGCCTTTAACGGCAACGACCCGGCCCGGAATGCGTGTGCGAAAGCCCATGAAATCGGCAACGTTGAGGTTGACAGGACGTTGGTAAAGATCCGTCGGCGACCCAATCTGCTCAATGTGCCCCTGGCTCATGACGACGATGCGGTCGGCAAGCGATAGGGCCTCATCCTGGTCGTGGGTGACGTAAATGGTGGTCGAGGCTATCTGATCGTGGATGCCGCGGATTTCAGCACGCATCTCCAGCCGTAGCTTGGCATCGAGATTGGAGAGCGGCTCGTCCATCAGCACGACAGGCGGGCGGATGACGACGGCGCGCGCGATCGCCACGCGCTGCTGCTGCCCGCCCGAAAGCTGTCCCGGAAGCTTGTCGGCCTGACTTTCAAGACGCACGAGCGCCAAAGCATCGTTGATCCGCCTGTCGGCTTCGGCACCCTTGATGCCCTGCATGGCAAGCCCGAAGCCGACATTCTTGCGTACACTCATATGGGGGAACAGAGCATAACTCTGGAAAACCATGCCGAAGCCACGCTTTTCAGGCTCCAACTCATCGATGCGGTTGCCGCCAAGACGAATTTCGCCGCCCGAAAGCGCAAGCAAACCTGCGATGCAGTTCAATGCCGTCGATTTACCGCAGCCAGACGGGCCGAGCAGTGCGATGAACTCGCCAGGGTCGACCGCAAGATCAATGCCGTCGAGTGCGTTGTAAGCACCGAAGGAGCGGCGAAGACCGTCGAGCTCTAGACGGGCGTTGTTGCGCGCCGACGGCGCTGCGTTCTGGGCGGGCGCGTTCAATGCATAACTCCATGTACCGAGGCGATCTATCGTTGAGATTGCAAGGCGCCGGGTTGGCGACCGACGCCCTAGTTCAATCAGCCCTTTTTGGCGCCGATCTTCTCGTCCCAGATACGGAACGCCTCAACGAGCTGCTTTGGTTCGAGCGGCACCTCCAAAGGATTGTTGGCAATCCAGTCGGCATATTCCGCGCGGCCGAACTCCTTGATGACGTCCTGGCTTTCCTGCGGTGCCATGTCGATGGTGACGTCTTTGACGGCCGGGCCGGGATAGAAGTAGCCCGCGTCATAGGCGATCGCCTGCTGCTTGGGCTGCAGGACGTAGTTCAGGACATCCATGAGAACCGCAATTTTCTCTTCCGAGACACCCTTCGGAATGACAGCGTAGTGAGCATCGGTGACCCAGTGGAAGCCATCGAGCTTCTGGACCTTGGCTTCCGCAGGAACGATGCCCAGCGCGCGCGGGTTGATGTCCCAACCAGTCGTGGTCGCAACGACGTCACGGGTCCCTTCGCCAAGCTCCTTCATCACCTGGCCAGTTCCGGTCGGGTAGTATTCGATGTTCTCGCCAAGTGCAGCGAGATATTCCCAGGTCTTTGTCCAGCCCTTTGCGGGATCGCGCGGATCGCTGTCGCCAAGCAAATAAGGCAGCCCCATAAGCAAAGTACGGCCCGGTCCCGAGTTTGCCGGGCGGGCATAGAGGAACTTGTTCTTGTTCTGCTTCGCCCAATCGAGCAGTTCTTGGGCCGTCTTCGGCGGGGTCGCCACCTTGTCCGGCATGTATTCGATCAGCGGCCCTGACGGGTAATAGGTGATTACGACGCCCTGGTCCTTGGCAAGCCCCTGCATCTTGAATGCCTGCGGCTGCAGGATGCTTTCAAGGTTCGGCAAGTCGGATTTGTGAGCGGAGAGATCAACCCAGAGCCCCTGGTCGAAACCGGCTGACAGCGCGTCGGTGCCGGTCAGCACCAGATCGATATCGACCTTGCCGGCCGCCTGTTGGGCCTTGATCTTGCCGGGCAGTTCAGGTGCCGGCGCCTTGGTAAAGGCAAAGCTCGACACCCAGTCGGCCTTCTCGGACGCATAGGCCTCGAACATGCCTTGGCTGAGTGCCAGGTTGCCCGCAACGTCGGCGATGGTGATGGTAACCGGGCTTGCGGGCTTCTTGGCCTGTGCAAACAGACGGCCGGGCATCAGGCCGGCCACAGCGACGCCTGCCGCAGTGCCAACGAATGTTCTGCGCGTGATGTTCATAACGTCTCCTCCCTCTTCGTGTTCGTTTGTCAACGACCATCTCCTCCTGGTCGTAAGCGGTTCGAACAAACCGTTGTCGCAGATAAGGCATCGCTTCATCAACGACGCTTGGCAACCGCCGCAAATTGATATACTAGTATGGTCAAAAGTGTCAACATAGGGATCGGCATGCGTGAGCGCAGTGCCAGTGCAGCTGGGCTTTCAGAGGGCGCAAGGACGCTGCCGACACGGCTTCCGAAGGTGCGGCGCGTAACCACGGCAGACGCCGTCTTTCACCGTCTCTACGACGACATCCTCGCTCTGCGGATGCCGCCAGGTATGGCTTTGCAAGAAAAGAAGATCGCTGAGCAGTTCGGGGTGAGCCGGACGCCGGTGCGTGAGGCGTTGCTACGACTTTCCGAAGGTGGCCTGGTCGACATTTATCCGCAAGCCGGAACGGTTGTCTCACGCATTCCGGTTTCCGCCATTCCTGAGGCGGTCGTTGTCAGGAAAGCCCTCGAAGCAGCGACGGTTGAAAGGGCCGCACGGATCGCGACGGATCATGATGTCGAACGGCTCGACGCGATCATCGCCCGCCAGAAGGCCCTGGCCGCACTTGGCGACACGTCAAGCTTTCACGAAGAAGACGAGGCATTCCACGAAGCAATCACACAGATCGCCGGCTATCCCGGCATCTGGACAATTTTGAAGACGGTGAAGGTGCAGATCGACCGGGCGCGCCGCCTTACGCTGCCGGTCTTGGGCCGGATGGATCATGTCGTTCAGGAACATATCCTCATTCGCAACGCCATTGCGAAACGTGAGGTCGAAGGCGCGCACCGGGCGATGATGCATCATCTCGGCGCCGTCATTCCGGACGTTGAGGAGCTTCGCACACGCCACCCCGATTATTTCTGCTAACTGGCTAGCAGACCCCGCAGACAGACAAGACAGCAGACGAGAAGGAAACCGATGCGTCAGGGATGGAGATGGTTTGGGCCGGAGGCCCCGGTAACGCTTGACGACGTACGCCAGACGGGCGCCACAACGATTGTTTCCTCGCTGCACCAGGTGCCGATCGGCCGCGCCTGGACAGAACGCGAGGTAGCCAATCGAAAGTCGATGATCGAAGCCACGCCCGCGGGCCGGTCGTCGCTGACTTGGTCGGTCGTTGAAAGCATTCCGATCCCCGACGCCGTCAAGCGCACGGGTGGTCGAGCAAAGACGGAAATAGAAGCATGGATCGCAAGCCTCGAGGCCGTCGCAGCCTGTGATATTCCGATCGTATGTTACAATTTCATGCCGGTCGTCGACTGGACCCGTACGGACCTCGATTATGAGACGCCAACGGGTGCGACCGCCATGCGCTTTGATCAAGAGCGATTTGCCGCCTTCGACCTCTTTGTGCTGCAGCGACAGGGCGCCGGCGACGACTATTCACGCGACGATCAGGACCGGGCCCGTCGGGTCTATGAGGCGATGAGCGACGAGGAAATCGCCGAGATCACTCGGATCATTACCTCTGCCCTGCCCGGCTCGACGACCGAACCGCTGACAATTCCAGGCTTTCGTGACAAACTCGATAGTTATGCCGGGATTGATGCTGCAAAGCTCCGCCAGAACCTGATCGAATTCCTGCAGGCAGTGACCCCCGCAGCAGAGGCCCGCGGTGTGAAGCTTACACTGCACCCAGACGACCCGCCGCGGTCGCTGTTCGGCCTGCCGCGTATCGCTTCGTCGGCAAGTGATTATGCAGCACTCTTCGACGCCGTTCGGTCGCCAGCCAACGGCATGTGCTACTGCACCGGAAGTCTTGGCGTTCGCGCCGACAATGATCTGCCTGCAATCGCGCGCCGTTTTGCCTCGCGCATCCACTTCGCTCACCTGCGGGCGACCAAGCGCGAAGGCGATGGACGATCGTTCCACGAAAGTGCTCATCTCGAAGGCGATGTCGACATGGTTGCCGTGCTCAAGGAGCTTGTCGTCGAGGACCGCAAGCGACAGGTCAAAGACCAGATCGTCTTTCGTTCGGACCACGGCCATCGAATGCTCGATGATCTGACAAAGACGGTCACGCCAGGTTATCCAGCGATCGGACGCATGCGAGGTCTGGCAGAGTTGCGTGGCATACTTCATGCGCTCGATGCAATACCGTCCTAAGCCCGTTGCCGGCTGAGTGTCTGCTTGGGAGGACACGGGATCCGTCCGGGTTTTCGTACGGCGACCCGATGGCATGGAGGCAAAAAAGCCGCGCTCCCCATGGGCTCCGTGCCGGGGGATCGGCCGTCACGCCGATGGCCAGAGACTTGGACGAATTTTCGTGTTTGTTCTAAAGCGTTTCAGGTTCAGGCGACCGACGCTGAAAGCTCGACCGCCTGGACCCGATGCCGTGATTACATTTTGCCGATGCTCTTCATGGCATTGTCCATGTGCATCTTGCAGTCGTCCATCTTCTTGGCCTTCATGGAATCGTGGGCCATCATCATTTCCTTCGACGCCATTTCCTTCTTTTCCTTCATCATCGGATCCTTCATGCCGTCGACCTGCGTTTGCATCTTCATCATCGTGGCATCGTCACATTTTGCCATCATGGTCTCCGCCGCAAAGGCCGAGACGGACAAACCTGCTGTGAGAGCGATGGCTGCCAGAGTGATTTTCAACATACCTTATCCTCTAAGTGGGCGTTATTGCCCGTTTCAGACCTGCTATATCCCGGCATACCATTCGTAGCCGCGATCTTCCCAGAACCCGCCTTTACCGCCCCATAGACCGGCAAGGCTGTCCTTGATCTCGATCCGCATTAGATATTTCGCGTGCTTGTAACCAAGATGCCGCTCCACCCTGAGCCGCAGCGGCGCGCCATGCGCCACCTCCAGGTCCTTGCCGTTCATTGCATAGGCAAGGATGGTCTGCGGGTGAAAAGCATCAATCAGGTCGATGCTCTCGCAGTAGGTTCCACTCCCGTCCAGCCTCGGCTCGAGCTCATCGGCACAATGAAAAACCGCATAGCGCGCGCCGGGCTTCAGCCTGACACCCTGCAGCAACGGCCCCAACGGCGTGCCGATCCACTTGCCGATGGCGCTCCACCCCTCGACGCAGTCGTGACGGGTGATCTGCGTGCGAGATGGAAGGCGCTTGAGGTCGGCCAGCGACAATTCAACCGGACGTTCCACCAGCCCATCAATCTTCAGCCGCCAGTCAGCGAATCCGCTCGCGGTCATTCGCGCATAGTCTTCGCTGTCTGGGGCGGTCGAACCATTCGGCTTGAACGTTGGCGAGATGTCGGCCTCTGAAAATTCGCGTGCGAGCTTGTCTCTGGGAACCAGCAACCGCTGCCCGCCCATTGTCAGGCGTTCCGCCATCTCAAGCACGTTCTCGACATTGGTATTTTGGGTTACGGCATCGCAACCCGTCAGGCCAATGGCGCCGAAACCGGCAACAGAGCCGATCAGTAGCCGCCTGCGGGTGATTGAGAATGTCATTTCTCACCTCCGTCGCATTCTATCGCATAGCGACCGGTGATCATCGAGCGCATGTTGTTCCAGAAGCCGGAGAGAACCACCATGACGACATGGACGATCACGAACAGCAGGATCGACCATGCGCAGATGAAGTGGATGGACCGTGCTGTTTGCCGGCCGCCGAAAAGATCGAGCAGAAAGGGATAGCCGGCGTCGATGGCCGGAGACATGGTCAACCCCGTCGCCAGCATCAGCGGCAGCATGATTGAGATGACGAGCAGGTAAGTGAGCTTCTGCAGCGCATTGTAGTGGCGCGCTTTCTCTCCCTTTGGAAAACGCAGTCGCGCGTGGTCGGCGATCTCCTGGCGCAGATGTCTAGGCGACACCTCCTCGGCGCTCAGCGCCAGATCGCGGCGGAAATGGCCGAGCGCGAAACCGTAGAGTATGTAGACAATGCCGTTGATGACGAAAACCCAGGCGAAGAAAAAGTGCCAACGGCGGCCGGTGGCGAGATCCTGATAGCCGGGAACCGTCGCCCAAGCGGGGAAGCCGCGCTGGGCCTCATCGTCGCCGGTGCCTGAAACGCCGAGAATGCCCGTTGTGGTGACGGTGAAATTACCAATACGAAGGATACCGCGGGTATCATCTCCTTCGGTGACCGCCTCGATCGACAGCCATGCCGGATCAGCATCTGCACCATACTGGCCCCAGTAAAGCGAGGGATGTGCATTGAAGATTTGCAGGCCGCTCATCAGCAGCAGGCTGAGACAAAGAACGTTGATCCAATGCGTGATGCGGGTCGCGACGGAGTGGCGACGGATGAAGGTCTTTGTTGGCGGCGCAGGCGGTGTTTCGCTGTAATCGTCGAGTATCGCCATCATCGTGCTCAATTTGCCGGTGTGCAGCGTCAACGATAGCTACGGCGTTGCGAGCGTGTTTGTTACAGGACACAACGAACTATTGACGAAGCCATGGATTTAATCGGCGGCATAGCCTCTAAGTCCTTCGGTGCGCAGCGTTTGGATGGTCAAAGTTTGCGGCGGCTTCGGCGACCATCGCGATCCGGGCGTTCCAACCGAGTATGTCCCCTATCGATCAATTTCTCATAGCGGACGGGGCCGCCGGCGTTGCGGATGGTTCGGCCAGCAAGGTCATTTCATCACCGTCACGACAAGGGTGCGTTGTGATGTGGGGCGGGCGGAAAAAGCGAGGCAGCGAAATCCGCCGATTGCGACTCCTTCCCGTGGGAGGAGACAGCACGCATGCGTTGCCGAGGGACGAACCATCCGCTTGAAGTATGGTGGTGTCATTGCTTTCTTATCGTGTCGACGCGCTCGAAGTCGGAGATGTGCAGCCCGTACCGGTGGCGTTCTCACCGACTGCCACTGCGAATAGCCATACCCGCAATATTGGCTTTGAAGGTCAGCAGAGCGCGAACATCATATCACTAAAACACTAGTTCCGATAGGCGCTCGACCGTAGAGGTGAACGATGTCTTCGTTGGTCATGCGGATACATCCATTCGAAACCGCCTGCCCAATCAGCCACGGCTCATTCGTTCCATGAATTCGAAAATAGGTATCCTGCCCGCTGCGATAGAGATAGAGCGCAGCCGCGCCCAGAGGGTTGTTCTCCCCTCCAGGAACCCCGCCGGCATACTGCGCGAGCCGAGGCTTGCGTTCAATCATGCTGGCCGTCGGTGTCCAAGATGGCCACTCCGCCTTTCGTCCGACCACGGCGTTGCCCTTTAGAGTAAGGCCTTCCTCGCCAACCGCGACGCCATAACGTGTCGCACGGCCCTGCGGCTCGATAAAATAAAGGTAACGTTCATAGGTATTGACAACGATACTACCCGGCGGCTCGCTGCCTGCATAGGCGACCTCCTGTCGCCGAATAGGGGAGCTCCTTGAAAATGAGCCTCGCATCGGTGAGCCTGCTGCAGTGCAGCCGGTAGCCAAAGCCACGCAGGCCAAGACAAGGCCACGGCGCGAAATATGATGATGGTCCATTCTTACCTGCTGGTTGTAATGAGCCCTGTCGCTTGCTTTAGCATTTCACTGTTTTCAAGCCAAGTCATTGCGCGCCAGATCCTCCGCGCCGTCCCTAGGGTATTCCTCCACCGAGCGCCGTCTCTCTATGATGGAACGCAACCACAAGTGACACGGGGCATCTTGGCCCCGTGCGTCATCACCTAGGACCAATCGACATTCAACGCAGCCAGATGATTGCAGCGAGCAGGCATACGAAGCCTTCGAAGTGGATTGCTCTACGGTCGTATCTGGTGGCGAACCATCTGAAGTGCTTCATTTGGTTGAAGCATCGCTCGATGCGGTTGCGGTGTTTGTAGATGGTCTCATCGTGCTGAATGATGATTTTACGCGAACGGTTTGACGGGATGACTGCCTCGGCTCCCATGTCGGCGATGGTTTCGCGCAAAGCATTGCTGTCATAGGCTTTGTCGGCCAGCACGGTATCGCCGCTCTGACCCTGCAGGAGAGCCGGCGCTTGCGTGATGTCACCGGTCTGACCAGGCGTTACGACAAAACGCAATGGGCGGCCAAGAGCATCTACAAGCATATGGATCTTGGTTGTCAGTCCACCTCGGGAACGCCCCAGCGCCTGATCCTTGGCCCCCCTTTTCCGGAAGCTGCCTGCTGATGGGTGCGGACGATCGTGCTGTCGATCATCAGGTATTGGTTGTCGCGGTCTGCCGTCAGTGCCTCGAACACCCGCTCCCATACGCCGGCGTGGCACCAGCGGCTGAAACGCTTATGCACCGTCTTCCACTTGCCATGCCGATCCGGCAGACCGCGCCAGTGTGCGCCCGAGCGCAAAACCCACAGGCAACCATTGATGAACAGGCGGTTGTCCGAGCCACGTCCGGGATCGCTGATCTTCCCAGGCAATAACGATGCAATCTTTGCCCACTGGACCTCGCTCACAGGCCGGGGCGAACCTGACGGTCATCTCTTTGCCCCCGGATGCCAGGGGTGACGACGGCGGCGAAACCTGCGTATTGAGGCAACCCATCGCCAACCGTCGGAGTCACCTCCGCTTTAGCAACCAGAGCGAAGGAGCCCGATATGAGCCGATATTACTTCGACCTTCACAATGGTGACGGATCGCTGAAGGATGAGATGGGCGTTGAGATCGCCTCACATGCCGGCATTGTGCAAGAGGTTGCCAAGATCATGTCGGAGATCGCCCGCGACGAGATTCCGACTACCAATCGGGCAACAATATCTGTGACCGTCCGAGATGAAAAGGGAGAGGCGATTTCTGTCTCCACCCTAAGCTTCAATAGTGAATGGTTCGAAGCTTGATTTCTCCACGGCGCCTACTCTGGTGGCCCCGGTAACAGATCACGGCTGTTGCGTCGGTGTCGAAGGTGCCCGCTCCCCGTGCCTGTCTTTGCGAGATCGAACAGATTCCAAATAACTCATCGGTTCTGCGCATGACGACCTCAAAAAGGGTGTTGCGAAGGTCAGATTTGGGACGAGGGTTCTTCGAATTCAAGTCCAGTGCCTACACGCTGTAAATTGACATTCAAGCGAACGGCCGATCTGTTTCGGTTGAGCCGGCTAACGCTAGAACGCATTCGATCGTGCGCGGCGAGTTCGCCCAGGCGCGCGCACCGTCGCATTTGGGCTGGCATCTGAAGTTCAGGTAGCTCGACGCCACTACCGTGCTGTCTCCCAGGCTCAGGGGCTACTTCAACGAAAATTACGAGGTGCGCAACAGCAGCGCCACATCCTGTCGGGCCTCACCGTCCCGGCCGTGCCAGCGAGCGCGCGATATCGATGATGTCGTCGCGTGCGGCGGTGGGGTCGTCCTTGTTCCAGGCAACCCCGAGCCCGATCCTGAAATCGATCCCGCTGACCTGCTTGAGCTCGAAGGCGCGATTGGGAAGATCGAGCGTCCATTCCGGCGCAAAGCCGACGCCAAGACCGGCGGAGACCAGCGACACCAGGGAATAGGTATCGTCGCAGCTGTAGGCGATGTTTGATGTCAGACCATACTCCTCGAACTTCTCATTGAAGTAGCGTTCGGTAAACGACAGGTTCTGCCTGTTAAACGCGATGATCTTCTGGTCGCGCAGATCATCGACGGTGATCTCCTTGCGCGAGGCCAGCGGATTGGACTGGGCGACCGCCAGGTGATAGCGCTCATGGGCGATCGAGCAGAAGCGCAAGGAGCCGATGTTTTCCACCGGCCGGATGAAGCCGAGATTGATCTGGCCGCTCTCTAGGCTGCGGATGATGTCACCGGTGTTGCCCGACGAGATATGGATGCGGACATCGGGATACTTGCGGGCGATCTTCCACAGGAAGGCTGGCAGCATGCCCATGGTGGCTGGATAGACGGTACCGATCCTGATCTGGCGGATACGGCTGCCGCCGGCGGCCCGGGTCAGCTCCGTTGTCAGATCGATGTCGCCCAAGATTCTCACGCAGCGATCGTAGAAGGTCTCCCCTGCCCTTGTCAGTTCGACCCTCCGTGTCGAGCGAATGAACAGCGCGCAACCGAGTTCCTTCTCCAGCGAAATCACATGATTGCTCAGCGCCGGCTGGGCAATGCGCATCCTCGCCGCCGCCCTGCCGAAGTGCAGTTCCTCGGCAACCGCCTTGAACAATGAGAGTTGGCGTAGTTCCATAGATCGCCATCACAATGAACGGTTGCCCGCCTCTGGTAAGGCGGGTTAGTTATAAACTTTTGGAAGAATCGGCCCATGTCGATCATCTTCCTCACCATAACAAGCAAAAATCGCCACGTCAAGGCGATTTCAACATGAGGTGGCGATTTTGTTGCCCGTTCAGTGTCGGATGGCGAGAACTGCGCTAGGTATGAGTGTAAAAGAGCTCGCGTCAGCCGCGGATGTCTCGACGAATACTCTCGTACGATTCGAGCGCGGCGAGGATCTCAAATCTAGAACCACGGCCGCTATTCGCTCAGCGCTCGAGGAAGCAGGAATCGTGTTCATCGAAGGCGATTATCAAGGTAACGGCGGGCCTGGCATCAGGCTGAGAGATCCTTGACCTCAATTAACATGCCAAGAGAGGCGATATCGTTGGCTATGCCATCCGATCCTTGGAACGCAATATCCAAATATGCTCATCACCGTAAGTCACTGAAAATTCCGAGCCTTCACCTTCAGCGTGTCGATATGGAGATCACGGACATACATATCCCGTGCCTGCACCACGGGCTTGGGCCTATCGCGTGGATCCGGACCGCCACCATGGGCGAACTCGTCGCCCCTTCCCGCCGGTAGCTTGAACTCGGTGTCGCGATCGGCCAACCCCGAAAGATCGCAGGACAAATCGAAGAGCTGCTGCGCGACGAGATGCACCACCTCCCCCTCACGCTGGATCCGGCCATTGATGGCCATCATCGAAGATCCAAGCACAATGCGCCGACGCTTTTCGAACAGCGTCGGCCAGACCACGATGTTGGCCGGCCCCGTCTCGTCCTCGATGGTGATGAACATCACGCCCTTGGCCGAGCCAGGCTTCTGGCGGACGAGGACAAGGCCCGCCGTATAGACCCAACGGCCATCGCGCGCATTCATCGCCTCGATGCAGGTGATGATCTTGCGATCCCGCAGATCCCTGCGCAGGAAGGCTATCGGATGCTGTCGCAAGGTCAGGCCGGTGTGGCTATAATCCTGGATGACGTTGTGTCCATCGGTCATCTGCCGGAGCTCGACCTCCGGTTCCCGCTGTTCGGCAACGGTCTGCATTTCTCGTTCGGCGGCCGCGGCAAACAGCGGTAGCGGCTCGTCGCGCAGTGCCTTGATCGCCCAGAGCGCATCACGGCGTTCAAGCTTCAACGAAGGCAGGAAGGCATCGGCCTGTGCGAGCTGAACGAGAGCCTCGGCGGGTACGCCGGACCGGCGCCATGTGTCGTCGACCGACTGGAAATCGCGGTTCATACGCCCTGCAACGATCCGGGCAGCATCCGCGACCGCCAAGCCTTTAACTTGCCGGAAGCCCAGCCGGACGGCGTGACCATCGGCCTTGCCAATTCTCTCCAGAGTGCAGTCCCAGCGGGACCGATTGATGCACACGGGACGCACCTCCACTCCATGAGCTCTCGCATCTCCGACAATTTGCGCCGGCGCGTAAAAGCCCATGGGCTGACTGTTGATGAGTGCCGCGCAGAATGCCTCCGGGAAATGGCGTTTGATATAGTTCGAGGCATAAGCAATAAGGGCGAACGACGCCGCGTGGCTTTCCGGAAAGCCATAGGAGCCGAACCCTTCAAGCTGCGAGAAGGTCTTTTCGGCGAATTCCAGCGAGTAGCCGTTCTTGACCATGCCGGAGACGAGCTTGTCCTTGAAGCGCGACACGCCGCCGGTGAACTTGAAGGTCGCCATTGATTTGCGCAGCTGGTCGGCCTCGCCGCCGGTGAACCCCGCACAGACCATGGCGACGCGCATGGCGCTCTCTTGGAATAACGGAACGCCGAGCGTCTTGCCAAGCACCGCCTCAAGCTCGGGCGTCGAATACTCGACCGCCTCCTTGCCTTCGCGCCGCCGCAGATAGGGATGGACCATATCGCCTTGGATCGGCCCGGGCCGGACGATCGCCACCTGGACGACGAGATCATAAAAGGTGCGCGGCTTCAGCCGCGGCAGCATCGCCATCTGGGCGCGGCTTTCAATCTGGAAGGTGCCAAGCGTATCCGCCTTGCGGATCATCGCGTAGGTGGCCGGGTCCTCCTGGGGGATTGAAGCGAGATCGATGTCCTGGTCCTTGTGTTCCCGAATGAGTTCGAAGGCCTTGGCCATGCAGGTGAGCATGCCAAGCGCCAGCACATCGACCTTCATGAACTTCAGCGCCTCGACATCATCCTTGTCCCATTCGATGATCTGTCGATCCTTCATTGTCGCCGGCTCGATCGGGACCAGATCGTCAAGCCGGTCATGGGTCAGCACGAAACCACCGGGATGTTGGCCGAGATGGCGCGGCGCCCCCATCAGTTGCTGCGCCAGCTTCAGGGTCAGGACGAGGCGCCGATCGTCGGGATTGAGATTGAGCTCGCGGACGTTGCGGTCGCAAACCTCTTCCGACCAGGACCACATGCCTGACGATAGCGCCTTGATTACGTCTTCGGGCAGTCCGAGCGCCTTGCCCACGTCGCGGATGGCGCCGCGGCCGCGGTAGCGCGTGACGGTGGCGCAAAGTGCCGCCTTCTCTCGCCCATAGGTCCGGTAGATCCATTGAATGACCTCCTCGCGCCGCTCGTGCTCGAAGTCGACATCGATATCCGGTGGTTCGTCCCGCTCCTGGCTGACGAAGCGTTCGAACAGCAGGTCGTTGGTCGAAGGGTCGATCGAGGTGATGCCGAGAATATAGCAGACGGCACTGTTGGCGGCAGACCCTCGGCCCTGGCACAAGATCCCCTGACTGCGGGCGTAGCGAACGATCGAGAAGACGGTCAGGAAATATGGGGCGTATTTCATGGTGCGGATGAGATCGAGCTCGTGGCGGACGATCTTCAGTACATCTGGCGGCAGGCCTTCCGGATAGCGATCGGGTACGCATTCCCAGACATAGTGTTCGAGCGAGGCCTGGGCGTCCTTGCCCGCCACGATCGCTTCCTCCGGATACTGATAGGTCAGCTCCTCGAGCGAAAACGTGCAGCGCCGCACGATCTCCATCGTCCGCGCGAGTGCCTCCGGATAGCGTGGAAACAGCCGCTCCATCTCCTCCGGTGGTTTAAGGTAGCGATCGGCATGGCGCTCGCGCTCGAAGCCGACATCGTCGATCGTGGTGTTGTGACGGATGCAGGTGACGATATCCTGCAGCTGTCGCCTGCCCGGCTCATGGAAAAGCACGTCGTTGGTAACGACGGTCTTCACCCTGAACCGCATCGCCATGTTGGAGAGCTCGTACAGGCGCAGCTGGTCGTTCGGCCGCCGGCGCAGGCAGAGCGATACGTATGCACGCTCCCCAAACACATCGGTCAGTTTGCGCAATTGCACGGCGCAGATCTCGTCAGCGAGATCAGGCACCAGAATGGCGATCATCCCGCCGCAATAGGTGACGACGTCATCCCAGTGAAGAATGCAGTTGTTCTTGCCGCCCCGGCTCTTGCCAAGGGTGATCAGCCGCGTCAGCCGGGAATAGGCGGCGCGATCGGTCGGGTAGACCAGCACCGACATGCCATCAGCCAGATCCAGCCGGCAGCCGACGACAAGCCGCAGCCCGGTGGCGCGCGATGCCTCCAGCGCGCGGACGATACCGGCCAGACTGTTGCGGTCGACCACACCGATCGCCTCGATGCCAAGTGCCCGCGCGCGAGCGAACAGCTCGTCCGCCGACGATGCGCCACGCAGGAACGAGAAATGGGTGGTGACCTGAAGTTCGGCGTAGCTCATGCGAAGATCCCGTGCATGAACCAGCGATGGTCACCGGTCTCCGGATCGACACCATCACCTGCCCTGAACACCCAGAGCCGCTCGCCTGCTTCATCCTCGATCACGAAATAGTCCCTGACCGCCTCCATTTCGGCGTCACGCTGCCACCACTCGCCGAAGATACGCTCCGGACCGTCGGCACGCTTGACCTTGCGTCGCCGGCCGCGCCAGGTAATCGAGGCCGGTGGATGGTCCGGCATCAGTGCGATGGCCGTAATCAGTTCCGGTCGCGGCAGAAGACGGACGGGCCGGCGCCAGTGACCGACCCATGCCAATTCGAGTGGATCAGACGCAGCGGCAATGCGCTGGACCGAGCGTTCGGGCACATCCGACGCAATAGGAGCGACACGATAGACCCGCTGGCCGCGATTGCCGTAGATGTCGATCAGCGGGGTGACATCCTTCACTTCGTCCTCGACCAGGGACGAGACCCTTTGCATGTCCTCGAGCGGTTCAGCCATGACGGCAACCAGCGTCAGCTTTTCGATCCCGAAGCCGGGCTCGATCTTTTCCGTCCGGTCACGAAACAGCTTCGTCAGCCACGCGACATCACGAGCGGGCTTGGCTGTTCCGGCACGGATCGCCTGACGCGTGCCATCCACTTTCTCGACGATCAGGTCGGCGCGGCGCACGCCGAGCCCGCGCTTCTGAAGTTCGCCGATCAGCTGAACGACCAGCCTTCCGACATATTTGTCGATCGTCTCTGCCGCGCCGATCGGCTCCGCGAAGGCTTTGGAGACCTCTATCAGCTCTGGCGTTCGGATCGGATCGATGGGTTCGGAGACGCGGCCGAACATCTGGTCGAGGCGCCGGGAGATTTCCGGTCCGAAACGCAGTGTCAGTGGCGCGCGCGGGGTGTTGGCCAATTCCCCGACGGTCTGGAAACCGAGCGTGCGGAGATCGCTGACAATCTTCTCCGGAAGCCGCAACAGCGTGATCGGCAGCTTTTCGACAGCAGCGATGGTCTTGCCGATCGGTACGATGACGGTTTCGCGGCTGATGGCCCGCGCGCAGGCATGGGCCGCACCCCAGGTGTCGGCGATCGCCACGCGCGCCGTCAATTTTCGCGCAAGGAACTGGTTGGAGATCTTCGTGATCATCGGCAGCTCACCGCCCTGCAGGTGATCGGCGCCTTCGGTGTCGAGAACAATGCCGTCGATGCCATCGACCGCGACAACAGGTGAATATTGCGTCAGCGCCCATAAGGTAATCCGTTCGAGGGCCGCCCCATCGAGATGAGGCTGCGCATCGACCATCATCAGTCCTCGAAACAGAGCCTGAGCCTTGGCCGCCGGCATCCCGACACGCAAGCCCGCGTTGCGCGCAGCCGCATCGACTGATGACACCCAGCGCTTTGAGCCACTCCTGGCGATCACCGCGATTGCCTGCTCAGCCGGAATAGACGGATCGTCGCGTCTGATCCGATCGGTCGGCAGATCCGGGAGATAGATCGATACGACCCTTGTCATCGCACGCCCTCACGAGAAACTCAGCACACTCACCCGCTTTCACGCGCATCAATTCCAGAAACCATTGCGCCCGGCCGACGCCAGGCACGGGAAGATCCTCCGACGGCATGACGCTCACCCGCCAGCGCGTCGTCGAGGCCGTCGGTTGGCCAAAGTCGTTTGCCTCCGTCTGCCGTCGCCATCGCCGCACCGCGAGCGCCATCGTGCCTGTGCGTTCCGCGGCAAGCTGCAGGCGCCTTGAGCTCACCATCGGCAGGCGAACCAGCTCGCCGACCACGGCGCCGAGGCCACCGAAGGCCAAGCCCTCCTCCATGTTGGCGAGCACGTCTTCTTCCTTGTCGGATTCAACAAAGATCACCCGGTCAGGATGAAGGCCAACCTGTGCCAGGGCAGGGAAGAACAGGTCGGGCCGGGTGAGGCACCAGACGATCGGGCCTTTGGTGCGCGCCGCAATGCCGGCAGCACACAATGCTGCAGCGGCACCGTCGATAGTCCCTGCCCCGCCGCCGGCGAACTCATGCAGTGCGCCGTAGGCCAAACCACCGCCGGGCAAAATGGCATCGATGTCAGGCACGCCGAAGGCAAGACAGCCGGCCTTCCTGGTGGAGACGCCTTCCATCGTCGAGATCCGCTCGCGAAGATCGGAGATTACCCGTTCACGGGCAGCAGTCATCGTTCACGGCTCCCTTCAAGGTCGTGTGGCGGAAATGTCGTGGACCAGCATCATGCTGGACAAAATGCGGATGTTCTGTTTCTGTTCTTGTCACGACCAAGAGTCAAGCAACCCAGAGGATGGGAATATTATCCTGAACGGTCCAAATTCAGCGAATAGTTATTCGAATCAGGCAGGTAGCCCGTGTGAGAATTTTTTCCGCTCACGGCGGTTCGGATCAATCTCCGCTTGGATAACGGGGATAAAGCTGAGATCGTCATATTGTTCTTCACTTTCCCTGCTGAACTGTAGTCATGACGAAGCCACCGAGATCAAAGCCGCTCCTTCGTGATACCGAAGCGCCGATCCGCTCGAAGCCACGGCGGAAGCGCAATCCTGCGCAACCGCAGCTACTGTTCGATCCCATGCCTGACCGTGTTGAGCCGGCGTTGGCCAAGGTCAAGCAGCGGCCTCCCCGCGGCGACCAATGGGGCTGGGAGATCAAGTGGGACGGGTATCGTCTGGCCGTGCATGTCGAGCCGCAAGGCGTCAGGATCCTGACGCGCGGCGGCCATGACTGGACGCACCGGTTTCCTGATATAGCGGAGGCGGCCAGAGCGCTTGGACCGGCGACGATGATCATCGACGGTGAAGCTGTCGTCCTCGACGCCGAGGGCAGGTCGGATTTCGGGCTGCTGCAGAAGTCGCTCGGCGCGTCAGGCAATAAGGCTGGAAGGCTTGCGTCCGACGCCATGCTGTATGCCTTCGACCTGCTCTATCTCGACGGCCACGACCTGCGCGGCGTTGAGTATGGGTCCCGTCGCCGTCTGCTCGAAGATCTGTTGAACGGCCAGGAAGGCGCGATCCAGCTCTCCGAGGAGCTGGATGCCGATCCTGATGTCTTGTTGGAGCACGCCTGTCGTTTCGGTCTGGAAGGCATTGTCGGCAAGGACCGGGATCAGCCATATCGCTCCGGCCGGACTGGCGACTGGGTGAAGATCAAATGCATCGAGAGCGAGGCCTTCTTCATCATCGGGTACGAGCCCTCGACAGCGCTGACGGGCGGCTTCGCCTCCCTGGTGCTTGCGGCCCATCGGGGTGAGGCGCTCGTGCATGTCGGCAATGTCGGCACGGGATTCAAGGAAGCCGAAACGCAAAAGCTCAGGAAGATGCTGGACAGACTGCCTTGGAAGCGAAAGCAGCCACCGGCGGAATCCGCTGACACCGCCAATGTCATCTGGGTCCAGCCGACCTTGATTGCCGAGATCGAGTTCCGCGCCTGGACGGAGGATGGCAAGCTTCGCCATGCGTCCTACAAGGGATTGCGTGAACGACAGGACAACGCCGACGTCTTCCGCCTCGGCTAGCCGGCTGTTCGGATTGAGGGCGGAGCCCGCCCCGACCCCGTCCTGGTCGAAGCTCGCACAATCATCCCATACATCGCATCCGAACTGACCTCTGAAGACGACTTGACGATCAACGGGGTGATAACAGTCAAACCAGAGCGAACTTTTTGGGAGAACGTACTCATTCTCTCCACGCGATGACTGAAATGGCCGACAGACGGGCTGATGAGCCGAACCCCGAAAATCCGGAATTCGAAACCGTCATGCGCAATCGCCGAACTCGAGGCGTTCATCAATGTGGTGGCATAGCCACGCGGAGGCGGTCGATCCAACCCGCCCTCGCACTGGCGAACAAGTTCGCCCGCATTGCTTGGCGGCCCATGATCTCTGTGGGGTCTAACCGGGTGATCCTGAACCATCCGTGGCGGCATAGCCAGAATAATACGGCCAGCTTGTCAGAGCGAACGCCCTAGTAAGCGAAATTGCAGGAACGAGTAGATGGATTGACCGATTGGTCGATACCCGCGACAGTCCGTAGATTGCACTGGCACAAAAATCGTCGCGAATGTGTTGGGGGCGTGGATAGCGAACACTATCTTGGCCAGCAGATTAAATCTGCATCAACAGGCCGGACATCTGATTGCAAGCAATCGCGTTGTCCGTATACTCAAATCCTGACGAGGGAGGAGCCGTCCACATCTGCAATCTATATCGCATGGAAGACAAGGACTGGGTCAGCAAGTGGGCGCAGGACGTCGAGAGCCTGATCAATCTCATGCCGGCCTACCAGATGAACCCCGACCAGACGGGGCCGATCCTCCGCAATACCGCCGGCGGTCGCAAGCAGCTTGTCCATGCGCGATGGGGCCTTCCCTCGCCCTTCTTCGTGCAGAAGAAAGCAGCGGAAAACAGGGCCGATAAACTCAGGGCCAAGGGGCAGGCCGTCGACATTGACGAGCTCATTCGCATGGAACCCGACCGCGGCGTAACCAACGTCCGCAAGCTCAACCTGCCGCATTGGAAGCGATGGTTCGATGTCGACCATCGCTGCCTGGTCCCGGTCACCAGCTTTGCGGAACCGGATCCGGGCAGCCAAGAGGATGGCGGCAAGGTGCCGAATGCCTGGTTTTCCCGCGATGAGGCGAAGTCGTTGATGTTCTTCGCCGGCATTCATGTGCCGCAATGGAAAAGCGTCCGGAAGGTGAAGGACGGGCTGACGTCAGATGATCTCTATGGTTTCCTGACGACGGATCCGAATGCGCTGGTGAAGCCGATCCACGACAAGGCGATGCCGGTGCTGCTGCTCACCCCAGAAGAGACCGACGTCTGGATGCGGGCGCCTTGGGATGAGGCAGTGCACTTGGCTCGGCCGCTACCCGACGACGCGCTGATCGTCTCGTCGCGCGAGCCCTACGGCTCCTTAATCGTTACAAATGACGGTGAACCGCTGCAGCAGGCAATGCTATTGTAGCTGACAGTCCTGGTCGCCTTCGCGCCATTTGACTCTCGTCAATAATGTTCTTATTTTGTTCCAATCGATAGGGAGGGATATGGACATGAGCTGGCTCAAACTCGACCCCACGAGATCATCGATGTCGGAACCTGAATTTCGGCTCGCGGTCCAGGAGCATTTTCTGACGCTGTTTCTGCCGCATCGCGACAGCTTCGACTGGGATGTCGCCGCCTTCTATCGGAGCCGGGATGAGCAGCCGGTCTATTATTTTTCACCGGGCGCCGCTGACCTGCTAACGAGGTTCGGAAAGTTTGCCTACGAGCCTTGTGATCGGCCCGAATCCAGTGCAGTGGACTTGCAGGTGGGATCTTCGCTTGCCGGCGATACGGCATGGGTCGAACAGCCAGACGACACGCGCCCTTATCCGGAGTTGGACTGGAAGCTCGACGAAGCCGAGACCGGTTGCTGGGTGCAATTCATGGGACCAGGGAGCAAATTCGGCCCGGTTGATCGCGGTCCCGGACGCCGCTGAGACCGCACCAATGGATGCCATGGCCACTTCGACCATCCGGAAGATTATCCACGTCGACATGGATGCCTTTTATGCGTCGGTAGAGCAGCGCGATAACCCGGAGCTGCGCGGCAAGCCGTTGGCGGTCGGTAGCGCTGCCGCACGAGGAGTGGTTGCGGCCGCGAGCTATGAAGCCCGAAAATTCGGGGTCCATTCGGCAATGCCTTCGGTAACAGCCGCGCGCAAATGCCCCGATCTGATTTTTGTGACACCGCGCTTCGATGTCTATCGCTCCGTCTCACAGCAGATCCGTGAGATCTTTGCCGAGTACACGCCATTGATCGAACCTCTGTCGCTCGATGAGGCATATCTCGATGTCACCGAGAACCTGAAGGACATGCCGATCGCGACCGAAATCGCACTGGAGATCCGCGCCAAGATCAAGGCGGTCACCGGGCTGAATGCATCAGCTGGAATCTCGTACAACAAGTTCCTCGCCAAAATGGCTTCCGACCTCAACAAGCCGAACGGCCAGGCGGTTATCACGCCGAAGAATGGCCCCGTTTTTGTCGAAAGGCTGGCGGTAAAGAAATTCCACGGTGTTGGGCCTGCGACGGCAGAGAAGATGCACCGGTTAGGAATCCAAACGGGCGCCGATCTGAAGGCACAGTCGCTGCAAGTCCTGACTGAGAATTTCGGGAAGTCAGGTCCATACTTTTATGGTATCGCCCGCGGCATTGATGAGCGCCGCGTCAAGCCGGACAGGGTTCGCAAATCCGTTGGCGCCGAAGACACCTTCGCGCAGGACATCCATAGCTATGATCCCGCACTCGAAGGGCTTCGGCCGCTGATCGCAAAGGTCTGGCGATATTGCGAAGCCAACGCCATCCGGGCGAAGACCGTCACCCTGAAGGTGAAATACGCCGACTTCACGCAAATCACTCGAGCCAGGACAGGCGACCGGTCATTCCTATTGGCCGACGAAATCGAGGAGGCGGTCGCCTTGCTGCTCAAGGCCCTCTTCCCGCCACCTAAGGGCGTTCGATTACTGGGCGTTACCCTGTCCTCGCTTGAGAAGATCGACGGTCTCCCGACGGACCAGCTGCAATTGACCCTCTGACCTGTTGACAACCTCCCCGAGGACCGACGGCTTCTCTCGGCCAGTTTTGCGGTTCAGGGAAAGCTGCAGGCAGGCTGCCGCCCGTCACCACCGGACTTTCAACAACATTTCGACGGCGTCCGGGTCGTCGCCGATAGAGAACAGCTCGCGAATCCCAGTCCCCGCTCGCCCTTATCCTCCTTGTGGGTAGCGAACACGAGCAATGGTCATATTTGAATTTCCTGATATCGTGACCGCATTGTGTGGGGAGTAGACGTTATGAAGAGTTTGGTTCCAGACGCATTTTACTGGGCGCGATCAGACAGGCACAGCGCTGGCCGGACGACGATCGTGCAAGTATCTACGATTTTCGGCGAGGACCCCGACTTCTGGACCTTGGCCGTACTCGGCTCCGATCAGCACCACATGATAAGTGATTTCGAGATCATTGCGCTTGTCGAGCCGCTGGATGGCTACTCGAAGCGTCAGGCCGCGGAGTAGTGGCGGGAGTGTGATCCCTACCGACGCTTTGACCGACCTCCTGCAATTGTGTCTCGACCTATCCACGGCTGAACGGTTGCCGCTCGAAAGAAAGCCCTCGCAGGAGAGCGAGGGCTGCAATTTGATCCGTCGCAAAGAGGGGTGACGTTAAACGCACGCTTCTTTTGTGAGCGGGGCTATATTCGCACCTGCTTAATCAATCGAAGGCTCCACAGACCGCCAGCGAGCGCCCGCCGGGCCGCCACCGCCTCCCCACGCGCTTGCCATGTTCATGCCGAGCTACATTTTACACGAGATCGAGGTTCAATCAGGAGCCCTCATGCGTTCCGATCTGTTTGCTTTTCACCTCAGGATAACCGGGCAGGTCCAAGGCGTGAGCTATCGTGCGTGGACACGCGATCACGCGGTTCAGCTCGGACTGACGGGCTGGGTCAGGAACGAAGGTGATGGGTCCGTGTCCGCCCTTATCGTTGGAACATCAAAGTCAACGTCGGCAATGCTGGAACGGCTCTGGGAGGGCCCAACCGGCTCGAACGTCAGCGCCGTTGATCCGCAGGCGACCGCCTTGGATCAAGCTCCAGAACATTTCGTCATCACCCGCTAACAGGAAGCCGGAAGCCAGCGGTGGGCGTTGCTTGCTTGCGATTGCCCCTCGGTCTAGGACTTCACCTCAGAGCTGCCGTTGGGAGAAGTTCGTGGCGAACGGCACTGTAAAGCTTTTCAATCAGGAGAAAACGGCGGCACCGATGTCTTCGTAATATCTCTGCAGTACAGGGCGGATTGCTGCGGGACGGTCAGAATGCCAGCTATGACCTGGGTTAGGACCGCAAGACCGGAAATTCAAGGGCCGAGAACTCCGGCGGGTCTGATCACTGTCGATCATAAATAGGGCCGGCGCGAAGTTGCTCCGCCCGTCGTTCGTCCTATTATCGCTTCTCATCTCCAGCCTTGCATTCGCGCAATCGGCGCCACCGAGGTGAGAAGCGCGCTTGTTGAAAGCCGGGACCAGAAACAGTCCGGGCTTGCCCCGACGGGATGTGCAGGCGATTCGCTGGGGTCAGCGAACTAACTGCCGATGATCGCAGGTCCCGTTTGTCAGGCTCTACCATTGCTGCAAGGAGTCGTTTTCGCCTTGAAATTGCGTCCGGCCTCCCCATCTAAGATATAGTAGCAGCCACGGAACGGGCGCTGCTTTTAGGGCCGCAAAAAGCCCTAGCCCCAACTAGGAGGACGCGATGTCTTCCGCACCAATACCTTCCAGACATGAACGCGCAATGCGATCCCTCGGCGGCTTGAGATATGGCGATTTCGTTATGAAATCGATCCCGGTTATTGCTGTCGCATTCATTCTCTACGTCATACTGCAAGGCACGTTCTGGTAGCGTCCGGATTGCAGTTACCGAAATCGCATCGTTTGCGGTGAGCGTTGGTCCAATCGACCAATTGAGGTTCCTATGTCAGAACGCACAACAGAATCTGAGATTACCTTTTCTCGTCCTTTTGCCCTAAGCGCTCTGGTCGTCCCGCTCGATGCGGGCACCTACCGAGTGATAGTAGATGAAGAATTGATAGAAGGACTGTCATTTCCCGCTTACCGAAGAACTGCAACGCATATCGAAATACCAGCCGTGGGCGTCATTATCGGGACAAGGCAATTGTTGCAGGTTCACCCGAGCGACTTGGAGTCTGCAATCAAGAAGGATGCCGAGGGCAAATGATAGCAAGCGGCCCGGTGATTGACCCATATCTGATTTACAAAGGATTGTCCCGTTATGGTTTCTCCGGCTGGTCGACGGATAATGGTGGCCGCCTTGGCAATTGGGCTCGCTCTCGCAGTCCTTTATGGCTTGAGCAGCCCGTACGATGCTCATGGAGAAACCAATGGCGCAGGCCATGTGACCTCGCGCGACAGGACAGCTGACGGCCACCACGACCTTCAAGTGACGGCCGCAACTGAGGAGAGCCGCAAATGACTGCCACGACAGCTCAACAATCTCGTTCGTCCAGATTGGCAAGGATCTGGACAATAAGTGATTTTGCCAAGCGCTTCCGGCTTGACCGCCTTGAAGAGAAACGACTGCTGAAGCTGTTGGGGCCGACTGCGACAGAACGCCAGCTTCTGCTCAATGCCGGGAGAAGGCCGCTGAAGCCGGCCGGGGACCCTTCATGAAGAAGGCACGTGCTGTGCGTGTCGTGTCGGAAAATTCATGCGGGTCGAGATGGAGAAAAACGTCTCCTGAGCACTCAATACTTGCGCCGCCTCAGCTAAAGGATCGAATCGATGTGTCCCACGCCCGAGGAACGAAAAACAATTAGACGCGTCCTCAAGCGGGCCGACTACGCTACGTCTGAGATGCAAGCGGCCGAAGGTAATCGGCACTTGGAGGAGGTCGTTGTCATCCGTCGGATTGAGGCCGCAACCATCCCGACCGTCAATTATCCGGCCTCCAAACGGCAAAGATTGAACGCGGACTCTGCTGCCGTTTCAGCTTGGGAAAATGAGGGAGGGTCCGTTCGCGTCCTCGAAGCAAAAACGTCCGCAGGAGGGCGTAAGCCTTTCACGCGGAGGAGATGAACCGGTAGGATAGGCCGAACTTAACAAAGGGATGCCCGAAATGTACAATGCCAAGCGTGATGGTTACGGGAACGGCGCAAACCTTGCTATTCCGTCCATGGGCGAGATCGAAGGCCGTATGACGGTACTGGAGGTTGTCGCAATGACCTCGTTGAGCCTCCTCATCAAAGATGGTGACAAACATGCAGCCCAACAGGCGCTTTCAGCCATTCGCCGTGCGATGCGGTTGAAATGCGACGACATCAAGCTCTCGTCCTCGGATGCCGATTCTGCGATTGCCTATGCGCAGGAGCTTTTCGAGGCAACTTTCGAAAACATGGGCCGGGAAGAAGCGACGAAAACCATTGCACCTCCGACCAAACGCCGAGGCTCGCGCCGTTCAATACCCGCTTTTCAGAGCTAGGAGAATCATAGATGGGCGTCCGAGAAATGACCGAGCGCGAAAGCCGGGAGGTCGTTGCCCACCGAAATGTTGGGCATCTTGCCTGTGTCCACGATAACCGACCCTACGTCGTGCCCGTCCACTATGCGTTCGATGGGGAAAAGCTCTATGTCTTTTCCCTGGCGGGGCAAAAGGTAGATTGGATGCGTAGCAATCCGAACGCTTGCCTTCAGGTGGAGGAAAGCGGAGAACATCACCGTTGGAGGAGCGTCCTCGTTCAAGGCACCTACGAGGAACTTCCGGACACTGCGGAGCGGCACAACGAACGTCTTCACGCCTGGTCTCTATTGCAAAAGCGGCCATTGTGGTGGGAGCCCGGCTCCTCCAAGCCCGGCTCCGACTCGGAGGATAAGGAAGCTCCGATCTTCTTCAGCATCTCGATTGCTCAGATATCTGGCAGGGAACTGGTTGCGTCTTGAAAGGCGCAAATGTCCTGAAGTCGCAGCAATTTGTACATCTGGAGGAGATCATGTCTGCGGAGACAGAGCGCGAGATATCTGCGCAGGAAATTTCGCTTGGTGCCAACCGATACCTGGGAAAGCCCTTCGAGCTGCTGACGCAGCGAGAGCAAGCGGTATTCCGGCGACTGGTTTTACGAAGGGCAATTACCCGCGATTCAAATCAGTCATTCGACGAGAAGCTCACCTCGGCTCAACGATTGGCAGACCAGGTAGCGAAATTCGGTGGCTCTTGGACATTCATTGTAATCTTCGCCGCTGCGCTCGCCATCTGGGTAGCCGTCAATTTGATCGCAGCCTCGCACGCCTTTGATCCCTACCCGTTCATATTTTTGAACCTGATCCTCTCCATGCTGGCGGCCGTTCAAGCGCCCGTTATCATGATGAGCCAGAACCGGCACGCTGCAAAGGACCGTGTCGACGCATCCCATGATTACGAGGTCAATCTAAAAGCGGAAATTGAAATCATGGCTCTCCATGACAAGCTTGACGAGCTACGAAGCACTGAGGTCAAAGCTCTGGTCGCACAGCAACAAGAGCAAATCGATATGCTGACCCGACTGGTGGTAGCATCAACGAAATAGGGGCGCCTCCTGGCTGCAAGAGGGACGCAGTTCGGTACATCGACATGCTGACAGACATGCGTCCGAGGTTCTGCAACCTAGGTAGGTGCGCCAATCTCGCATCGAGAGTGACGGTCGACCACCCAGCCCATCGACGGCAGGAGAGGCGCAGTTAGTCATCACCGCTGAGAAAGTGCCCGAAGGCAGCAAGCGGTCGTATTCCATCGCAGACGATTTTGGCAATGGCAAGCATCGGAACCGCAAGCATGGCGCCAGGCGCGCCCCACATCCAAAACCAGAAGATCAGCGCAATTATCACCAGCACGGGATTGAGGGTGAAACGCCGGGCGAGAAGGACCGGGGTAATGATCTCTCCTTCCGCGACATGAATTGCAAAATAAAGCGCGGCCGGCAGGAGCGCCATCGATAGTGTGTCGATGACCAGTAAACCGGCCAGCAGAAGAATGCCGACACCCAGAAGAGGTCCCATAATCGGAACGAAATTGAGCAGGAACGCTCCCACACCCCATAGAACAGGATCACCTAGCCCGGTCAGCCACATGGCGAGACCTGTCGCCAGGCCGACAGCGGCATTCATGAGGGTGACCGTGACCAGATAGGCGGAGATGTTTTTCTCTACGTCCTGGGACAACTCGACAATCTGGCGCTTTTCCTTGAAATTGGGCAGTATTTCGACCATTCGCCGTAGAAATGTGCTCCCGGAAACGAGCAGGAAGAACAGTATGATGATCGTCTCGAAGAAGCTTGCAGCAAAGTGAGTTGTGCCCGCAAAAAGCGTCGCGGCGATCGTTGAACTGGGACCCGCGTTCGATCCCGATCCTTGCTGCATGAGGTCGTCAATCTTATGCAGAAACGTTTGCAAGGCTCCGACGGGTTCGTTTAGGAACTTAAGTCGTTCCTGCAACCTGGGAATGCCTTCGGGTAGTTTTGCAGCCCACTCCGTTGCAGGGCCGGAGATCGCAGCGCCGATACCGACAATGGCGCCGACGACAAAGAGAATGAGGATAAATGCGGAGAGGCTCCGCGGAATATGGAGTTTCTCCTGCAATCGCATGGCCGGCTGGAACAGAAGCTTCAATACAAGTGCCAAAACGATCGGCAAAACAATCTCGGCCGCCACATAGGCAATGCACAAGATGGCAATTCCCACCAATGTGGCAAGCAGCACGACAACAGGGTCGGAGGGAAGATCGAGCGATCTGACCCGCGTCTCCGCGACAACAAGTTCGGTCTCTTCATCATTCATGGTGCTTATCCTTTGGCGGAACCGAGCTCAAAGCAATCTAAACCAAAGGCGACGAAGCCCACTCCTGCGGGCTCCAACCTTTGGCGGCTGCAAGGTGTTTCGAGCTCCGGCTTTCTCCCCGGCGCTCGCCGGGAGCCGAGCGTGTGGCCCAACTGTTTTCGCGGCGCTATCACATGTCGGTGGCAGTATCCTCCGCGATCGAGAGGAGGATCGATCTCCATGCTATAACAACAAATCGGGTTAACTGTTCCGGCCTCGCCCGATCAGGCTCAAATGAAACGGATCGAAACGTCGGAACCTGCTCTCTTGGCGTTGTGGCCCGCTCTTTGGCCGGTTACACGCGACCACGAGCAAATGGCCACGACTTCCAGCTCGAACCTATTCTGGACTTAGGGTCTGCGCACGGTGCGGCAAGCCGAAAACGCAGCGGGTCAAGGGCACGCCTTGCGATGGAGCAAGGCTGGCTCACAGACAGCCCGTAGCGGAAAATGCTGGCCCGTGACACCGTGCGGGCATGTCCGAAGAAGAATTCGGTCAGCGGTTTACAGAGCGTGTTCGCCTTCGCTGGCGCGCACGACAGCGACCTTTTGGACATGAGCCTGAATTTGCTGCAGTTGCGCCTATTTGGTGGCGCGAGCTGAGGGAACAGTGGCCGCCCGAGAAATGTGCTGATGCGGACTCTTACTTCTGGTGAACTTGCCGTCGCCATCTGAGCTGGCGGAACAAACTGGTCACCAGACTGTTGAATAGTGGGCCTGTAGTTCCTGTACTGGCCTAGAGGTCCATCGCCAACCCCGCGATGGGCCTTTGATGCATCAGCCCGCGCCATACTCTGAACGTGCGATGGGGAGCCCTTGGCGATATAAATTCGTTTGACTTGCTCCAGTGGTAAGCGCCTCTTGTATGGGAGATTGAACGACGAGCGACTAGGGCAACCGCTTGATCGCCGGTTTGATCTCGACGCAAGAAAGCGAGGCGCTCCATGGAATATTGGATCGCAGCACAGAACATCAGGCGCTTCCGAAAAAGATTGTTCACCGAAACCGATCCCGAAAAGAGGAGACTTCTTCGGGAACTGATTGAAAGCGAGATGGACAAACTTCAGACGGACTTCCCTCAAATGCCGACCAAACACTAGTTTTCCATCTGATCGTCGGAGACTGAGGGCATGCGGACAAGTATCTTTGTTATCGCGACCATGGCCTTCGTCGTCTGTGTGAGCACCGGCAGCAGTGTGGGAGTTTTATCGATTCGTGGAGATTTACCTTTGGTAATGGCCAGCCCGCGGGATTGCGAGTTCGGACTTCCAAGTCGTTTGTTGATGTGGACTCATCCCAATACCTCCGATGGAGATAGACCTTCAGATCCATTGGGCAAGAGTGCACTCACCTTCGACGTAAGACACGACCTGCTCAATGGCACACTCTTCCTCGGTAAACCGCCGCCATCTGAGTTCAATTCCGGTGCAATCTGAACTGGAACAAACGCGGGAGCCAAGGGCAACGGGCGCTCCTCTTTGGCCTTCTTTATCCACTTGTGAACAAGATTGGCATTCACGTCGTGTTCCCGCGCCAGTCGAGAGACCGAAACGCCAGGTTCTAAGCACGCTGCGACGAGCTGATCACGAGAAGCAGGGTCATATCGACGGCGGCCGTCGCGGCCAATAAGCCGCATCTGCAGTTTAGCCGTTCGGAGGATAAGTCCTGACCGGTGACGTGCGCTAGCGGTCGCGAGGGGAACGCGCCAGCAAATCACTATCGGGCCGTGCGTCGCCTCGCCCCTCCTCCGACATCGTGTCGACACGCTCCAGGCATGGACGTCTGTAGTTTGTGCCGGTGGCGTTCTCGACGACCTGCCACCAAACACTGCAAATAACCATCGCCGCAATATGGGCATTGAAGGTCAGCAAAGCCCAAAGGTCATATCACTATAACACTAGTTCCGGTAGGCGCTCGACCGTAGAGGTGACCGATGTCTTCGTTGGTCATGTGGATACACTCGAAACCGCCTGCCCAGTCAGCCACAGCCACGCAGGTCAAGATAAGGCCACGGCGCGCAATATGATGACGGTCCTCTTACCTGCTGGTTGTAATGAGCCCTGTCACTTTCTTTAGCACTCCATTTTTTCAAGCAAAGTCATCGCGCGCCAATTCCTCAGCGCCCTCCCTGGCCGGGTATCCCTCCACCGAGCGCCGTCTGTCCTGATCTGCTAATTGGCATTAAGTCCTGCATGGCCGCCTGGCGGCGAAGATCACAAATGTCTCCGCGTTCGAGCGCTCGAGCGCCGCCGGCCAGCCCGAAGGCAGTTTCCCGAGCACTTGCCGCGTGAGCGCCTGTGTTGGCTTCCCCCAGAGATACGCGCTCCCCAAGAAGAGAGCTTTGTGCAACTTGATGCTTCTCATTCTGGGCTGGCGCGGTCAGCCGAGTTCAATGCCTTGACCGTGACAGCGGCAATGAGACCGGTCAGCACGATGCCTGCAAAACCAATGATCAATGCTAGAACCCGGCCGGAAAAGTGCTTGGGTGTAAAATCGCCATAGCCGATGGTAAGCCCTGTTACGAAGGTGAAGTACAGAGCTTCGCCGAAGCCCCAATCCTCGATACGCCAAAGTGCAAGCCCACAGCAAATCATTATCGTGATGATCCCGGACATGATCGGCCAGACCACACGAATCTGTTCGATGAGGGCGATAAAAAACAGTCGCCTCATTCGCTTGGCGCCTTGACCGTTGCCTGTTTCTACTGTCACGACCTTCGACCTTTCCGTTAGTGTCACAGGAGCCGAAGCCGCAAACCGTCTATTCCATCTTCTTTCTATACAGGTCGGTTTGACCGCTCGTGGCGGTGGATTGCTGCACCAACAGCTATCGCTCACGTCCTCATATTCACCAGGCGTAGTGGATACGTTTTTCACAATGCTCTTCGCCTGGAGGCACTAGCAGTTATACACTCCGGCTGCACAACGCCGGGACGAACGACGCGCCACGCCCGCCACGCTCACCGGCGTCAGGGGGCGGCCAACTCTTGCCTCCGCGGCCGAGATAAAACTATGAATACCCGGAAATGCAAGCTGATCCCCGGCATCGAGCGCGGTCAAAACCATGCCAGCAGCAAGCAAGAGAACGCGCAGTTTCCGCAATACGGTCATTGTCCACCTCCTACGGCAAAATGTGCCGGTAGTTCATCGATATCCTTAAGGTCCTTGATGTCGGTCTGCTTTGCGCCGCTTGTGTTGTTGAAGACGAAATCGGTAGCGGCGACGTCGATGCCTGTTTTCCAGTCCCGGATCTGGATGCTGTATTGTGGCGCCCGGTCAACCTTTTGGGCGGTGACGATGTATCGGCAGGGATAGGGGCGTTCTCCCTGGGCGATCCATATCTGCCAATCGACATCTTTGTTGCGAAACGCAAGATGATCGCATTCTGTACCGCCGATTACACCGCTGCCGAGATCCTTGACATCGACCACATCAGCCATCAATTCATCATAGACATTGGGAAGGAGCAGATCAGCCCCTGGCACCGGCTTGTGGAGCTTGTTCCTCAATTCATCGACCAAATGTTCGACGGTACCGGGTACCTCTATCTGAGTGTAGAGATTGAGGTTCTTGCCCAGCAGGGTCAGCGTCTTTCCATCGAAAACCATTTCCACGTCGGCGAATCCACCGGTCCGCTCCACCCGGATCTTGTCTGGTCGGCCGATTTCAATCCTGCCGGAGCTGGCAAGCAGGAGTTTCTGATGTTGCTTGGTGACGACCTCGAGGTTGGTGTCATAGGCGAATGAAATACTCTTCTGCGCTGCCATGTAATCTGACATCGCCTTCAGGAGTGCCTTTGCCTCAACTTCGCCAGCGCTTGCGCCGGGAGCCACAGCCAACACAAGCACCAACGCAAGAGTGGCCGCATGCGACCACATCGCTTTCCGCGTCATTCTCCTCATGGAATAGCCCTCCTCTGGGTGCCCTGAGCGACGACGTTACGGCGCTCAACGCGGTTGCTGCAAATGGAACGCGAGGCACATGTCCAGAAGGCAGCAGATCCTTACGAACGCGGTAGAACACCGACCGCGACTGCCCCGCTCGACGAAAGTCTACGCAACGTTGATCAATGCTAAACGCGACCGCTCAGATCCGGTCGCTAAAAATTGGTTAGTTCGGCCAACTTTATGGGTTGGATTCCGCGACACAATTACCTCCTTCGAAAGTCATCGCATGGAAAGTAACCGCTCGCCGAAACTCTACGTTGACGTTATTTCAAAAACACTACTCTTTATATTAGAGAAATTCTATATGTTTTTGCGGGCGAGAATTTCGTTACGCAGCGGAGCCTGCCTGCCATGAGGCGCTTACGTCAAAGGAATTCGATGGCCGCGAGGACCACGCTCGAGTTGTCATTTCAATCGCGACCCGCACGTTACTCGAATGTCTGCTGTGCAGATCCGGCGAGATGCTATGGCTCAGACGAACCGCCAAGACCTTGCGTATCGGCAATACGCGCAAGTGCTGCGTCTTCAGGCAACAGATAAACCTTTTCAATCATCCGATCGAGTAGATCCCGCTCCACTCGCAACGCCGGCTTCCGGGCCTCCGGCAGGACCGCGTCCAGATTATCGATCATGGCGCGTAGCCTCCGCGCGATCTGGAGATTTTCAGTGCCATAGATTCTGATTTCCCGGCAGGTTAGTTGCACGAAATCCTCCCAATCGGGCGTCGGAAACACGACGCGGAGGCGCCCCTCGGCATCACGTATGTAGTCGTTGCCGAGTTGGCGACGGCCGACGCTGCGTAAGAGCCTGTGTAGTTGATCGATCGCAAGCACGGCCGTGGTGGGATCGTTTATCGCCTTCGAAAGGGCTTTCGTGGCGATGTCGACGATCACCCGGAACGCGAACGTTGGGTCCTGCTCGATTGTCCGCTCACGCCCGAAAGCAACGGTCCGGCGAAGCTCGTGGTCGCTGATCGCCGCCGCACCGCCGTGGAGGCGGAACAACGGCTGGCGTTGCGACACAAAATCACCGATGCGCGCTGCCAGCTCTATGATGCCGTCCACCCGCTGCGCCTGGGCCACCAGAGACTTCACATCGACGGCAAGGATGATGGCGGAGGAAGCGGGGTGCGCGACAACGCGAGACGCCTCTTCAAGCGGATGGTGCGGAGCGTATCCTCTCTCGTCCTTCGACAGGGGCGCAGGGTAGACCAGGTTCAGCACCTCGAAGCCTTGCTCGGCAACACGATGAATGATGCTAACGGGTCGCAGCAGCCGGGCCGAGTAGTCGATGAAATAGAGAAAGGCTGCCAAGGACGCTACGCCAAGAATGCCTGAAAACCACACGATGAATGACGGAGCGGAGGTGTTGACGCGACTGATCACACCGATCGCAAATAGGAGCGTGAAGATGAACAAGCCCACGGTGAATCGGATGACATTGTCGCGCAGAAGCGTCGTCGCGATGATCCGAGGAGTAAGCTGCCCGCTGGCGATTTGTATCGCGACAAGGAGCGAGCCGAAAGTGAAGACAATGAAGGATAACGCAAGGCTGATAATGGCTTGCATCGCAGCGACGGTGCCTTCGACGCCGAGGGGCCAACGTGGGACCCACGTCGTCCACTCCTCAAGCACGAGCGCGGTTCGAAAGAGTATCTGCTGAAGAACAAGCGCGAAGAATGGCACGATCCACAATGATGATCGCAGATAGCTCCTGAGCGCATAAAGCTTGTTCCAGCTCATTTGATCCCGCTCCCTCTCGGATCTTACCCTGCGTTCCAATATCGGGCGATGCTTTGTTCTGCACGCCGAAGGCCCCTTACGGCTGGCCGGATATGCGGCCAAGAACCCGACCTGAATGCATTGACATAAGGCCACGTTCCTCCTCTTCCGCCTTATGAACAATATAGTCCTTTGGTGAACCACCAGACTTAGATCAACGTGTCGGACGGACGGCGCAGGAAATTCAGGACAAGCTTCTGTCATTCGGTGAGTTGGCAAGCATCTTCTTGCGCAGCCGCTACACCCGACGGCCGCAGCGCGTGTTCGAATGGCAAGTGCGCTCAGGGCCCATCGAGCAAGGTTTGAACTCGCTCGCACGTCGCGAGAAGGTCACACAGTGCGACAAACTCATTTGGGTCATGCGGCGCAGACGCCAGACCAAACCAGTCAGACGCCTCAGGTCTTGGCGCCCACACCAGCCGCTCTTCCAGAAGATAGATGCCGTAGACGACATCAATATCCCCGCGAGCCCCCAAGTTCAGGCCCGGACGCATGCCGTAGGCGGTCAACGCCGCATTCAGCACGATCGCCACCTCGATCAGCGTGGCACGATAACCCGGCCGGCGTATAACGTCCGCCCCATGCACGCGCTCTAACCAGGTTGCGCCTAGCTGGACCACGACGAGCGTGCGATCCACGATCTGACGCAAGTCCTTCTGCGTCATGATTTTCATGTATTTCGCGGGTTCCAGATGGATGTCGACGGCTGCTGACACCGCACCGCACCGACTGTGGCCGAGAACGACGATGGTGCGCAGGCTGTCCTTCAAATGGTCGACCGCGTAGCTGAGACTGCCCACAACATCGTCACCCAAACCATTGCCGGCAGCCCTGACAACAAAGAGGTCATTTGGCCCTTCGGAAAAGATGAGTTCCACCGGAACACGTGCGTCAGCGCAGCCGACGACCGCAGCAAATGGTTGCTGCCTGGGCGCCTGGCTATGTCCGTGAAGAAGGCCGACATCATGCGGGGCGACGTCAATTAACAACTTTACTGGCTTGGAAAGGGCCGCCCTGTCGAGAAGTTTGGCGAAGGCCCGGTTTCCGCTCTCGAGCCTTAGCAGGCCGCGGAAAT
>UEHQ01000021.1 GCA_900489925.1 Hyphomicrobiales bacterium
ATCTCGCCTGGAAGGCAGCGGTGCTGAACGGCGTCGAAGAAGTCGAAAACGCACTGTCGGCGGTCCGCCGCGACGCCCAGACGGTCGAAGCGCTGCGCGCCCAGGTCAAGACAACCCAGGAAACCCTGGAACTGTCGACCGCCAGCTACAAGGACGGCGCCTCCTCGCTGCTCGATGTGCTTGACGCCCAGCGTCAGGTGTCGCTCGCCCAGGCCAGCCTAGCCGCAGCCGTCCAGCAGACGGCCAACGACTTCGTCGCCCTCAACGTCGCCATCGGCGGCGGCTACAATCCAGGCGGAAAGCCTGTCGCGCCACCCAAGCCGACCCCTTCGCCAAAGGCAAGCTGAACAATGGAAAGCCGACGCCCGGCGCGTTGTTGAGAGACTGTTAATATATCCGCTCTATATTAGAACAGCTGGAAGTACTGAAATGGGGCATGCACGACCGCCGTTTTCTTTTGATACAACCTCGGCGGTCGTGTCCTAACATCCTGTTTACGTTTAACCTTACCGGCTAACCAACCTATTAGCATCGCCTTGAAAAGACCTCCGGTTGTGGCAAGGTTCAGCCATGACAAACATCCGCTCTCCAAGATATACCGCTGCAGATACGGGACGGTCGCGCGAATGCGAAAACGTTTGCGCCTCGGCGATTACAGATGTTGTCCGTCGCGCGGTAGCGGCGGGATGGCGTGAAGAGGAAATAGCTCTTCACTTGGCTGATGCTGCAGAAAACTACGTCATCTATCTCGCAACCAAACCCGACCGCAAGCTGAGGGCGGCGAACAACAACTGATCCAATGCGTCGGATCGATTGTCCGACGCGGACGCAATAACGCAAGCGAAAACGGGTTCTCAGGAACTTTCAAGCCGCTGTCTGAGCAGTGTCAGGGCACGCCGATTTCCCTGGCGATCCGAGCCGCACAATCGCGAACTACCCCGCAATCGGCAGCATCACAGAATGCGACGCGCACTTACCAAGCGTGTCTCCGAAGCTTGCGAGCGGAACAACGAGTGATCGCGCTCGTTAAATCCCCGCAAACTCGAGCTAAGGAGAACTCAAATGTACAAGGTCCTACTTGTCACCAGCGCGATGGCGCTGTCGTCCCTTGCCACGAATGCGTGGGCTGATGGAACGCTGACCGGCGCTGCCGGCGGCGCGGTTACCGGCGCGGTCGTCGGCGGTCCTGTCGGTGCTGCAGTAGGTGGCGTTGCCGGCGCAGTCGTCGGTGCAGCGATCGATCCGCCGCCGCGCGAAGTCGTCACCTATGTCGAAGCGCAGCCTGCACCGCCGACACCTGTCGTCGTCGAGCAGCCGATCGTTGTCGGCAAGCCAATTCCCGCCGATGTCGTTGTGACCCCGATCCCTGACAATCCGAAATACGCCTATACGGTGGTGAACGATCGCCACATCATCGTGGAACCGCGATCGCATCGCGTCGTTCAGGTTCTCAACTGATAGAGGTCGGGCCCCGCACTGCGGGGCCTTTCGCTATGCCTGCGGCCGGTTTCTGAAGGCCTCCGCCTCTGCGTAGAACTTCTTTTCCCACTCCTTGTGGTTATCCAGCCCCTCGCGGATGAACGGCGTGAAGACCGCAAGGTTCATGAGCGCCCAGTTCACAAAGCGGGCCGGGAATTTCAACGGCTTGACGAAATCGACAAAGAGCACCACCCGCGTCTTGTCCGTGTGGTTCCAGGCTTCGTGCTCATAAGCATCATCGAATATGAGCGCCTTGCCTTCCCGCCAGTGGCAGATCTGGTCCTTCACGCGAATGGCAAGCTTGTCGGCCGGTTCCGGAACGATCATGCCGAGATGTAGGCGCAACACGCCATTATAGGGGCCGCGATGCGCGGGAAGATGCTTGCCCGGTTCGAAGATCGAAAACATCGCCGTCTTCAGGCCGGGAATCTTCTGCACCGCCTGCCAAGTCTGCGGGCAAGCGGCAATGTTCTGCTCAGACTTCACGCCGAAGCCGACGAGGAAGAACGTCTTCCAGCCCGCGTCGGTCGAGATCGTCCGGACATCGGTGGAGATCTCCTGAAACGTCGGCAATTCGCTCTGTCGCACCAGAACCCGGTCAAGCTCCGCCCGGATCTGCGGCCACGCCTTCTCGACCTCGGCGGCCCAAGGGAAAGTCCTGTTGTCATAGACAGGTGGATTGCCGAGCTTGGCGTATTTGAAGTTCAGTTTCTCGGCCCAGGCCACGATGCCCATGAAAAACCGCGTTACCGGGCTCGGGCGATCCATCGGCGCAATACCGCTGGTGGCGAAGGATTGACCTTCGGGTTTGGAAACAGAAGTGTCAGGAAGGGGGGCGTCAGCAGTGCCGTCGGTCATCGATGTTCCAATACGCGATGCAAAACTCTCAAAAGTCAGTCAGGATATGGACATGACGATCTGTTTCGCAAGCCCGCCTGCCATCGACTGAGTTCAAATGTCGCGATGTCTCACGCGCCCATCCGCGGTTTTGCGGGGAGCGACGATCAATGGGAGACGGATTTTGAGAAGAGATTGACGACCAGTACGCCGGCAATGATCAATCCTAAGCCGATAAGCGCGGGCGTATCGAGCCGCTGCTTGAAGTAGACAAGCCCGACCGCCGATATCAGCACGATGCCGAGCGCACTCCAGATCGCATAGGCAATCCCGACCGGGATGACCCTCAGCGTCAGCGACAGGAAATAGAACGCCGCAGCATAGCACGCGACGAGCAGAACGGTCGGACCGACGCGCGTGAACTGCTGGGACATTTGCAGCGCCGTCGTTCCGATGACCTCGAGAACGATCGCGGCGAACAGCAGCGCGTAAACGGCGGTGGAAGCCATGATGGAGATCCTTGTTTATCCAGCCGTTCTACTTGCTGGCCAATTCGACGAGCCGCCCCATGAGGCGCTGCCGCTCGTCGGGTCCAAGCTCGTGGCTTTCGAGCATGTCTGCCAGCCACAGCCCATCGGCGGCAAGGCGTACGATCTGCGCGTCGAGCGATGAATCGGTGCCGACATATTCCTCGGAACGGGCGCGAACCCAATCGCGCCACCGCTGGCGGAGCCGCGGCTCGGCAAGAAGCGCGATCGTCACCTGCGCCCAGTGGGCGGCCTCGCCGGGGCTGTCCCTGAGTTCGGCAACTGCCCTGAGATAAGCGCGCGTAAACCGGCCATGCGGCACCGGATCCTCGCGCATGCGCTCTTCGAGATCGGCATCGAAGCGTTCGAGTAGATCCTCGAACAAGGCATCCAGAAGGGCGTTCTTGGTTGGAAAATGATGCAGCAACCCACCCTTGCTCACGCCGGAGGCGCCAGCCACGGCATCGAGCGTGACGGCCGACATCCCCTGCCCTAGCGCCAGTCGCGCGGCGACCTCCAGCAATTGCTGGCGAACGACGGCTGGCTGCTTGCGACGATGATGAGCGAGTGACATACGTCTAAAAGATACCGTCCAGACGGTTTTGTCAAGAAAATACGCATTGGCTTCGGCTGCCGGGACAAGCGGACTGCGGCAGTCGGCGCAGTTGCGATCCCGGTCGCGCCCGTGCATTAAGGAGCGAGCCAAGGAAGATATTGTGAGCGAAGAAGTCATTACCCTGTATCAGGCGATCGGCGGCGAGGAGACAACGAAGGCTTTGTCGCGTCGCTTCTATGAGCTGATGGACACGCTGCCGGAGGCGGCGCATGTGCGTGCGGTGCATCCACCGACGCTCGAAGGAAGCGAAGAGAAGTTTTACGAGTATCTGACGGGCTATCTCGGCGGCCCACCCCTCTATACCGAAAAGCGTGGCCACCCGCGGCTCAGGAGCCGTCATTTCGTCGCCGAGATCGGCCCTGTGGAGCGCGACGAGTGGCTGCTGTGCTTCCGCAAGGCATTGGATGAAACCGTCGCCAATCCCAAGCTGCGCGAAATCATCTGGCCGCCAATCGAGCGGCTCGCCTTCCACATGCAGAACAAGGAATAGAAACGCCCATGACCCTCAACCAGCGCTTCCTGCCGGTGTTTCTTGCTTTCGCCGGGCTGTTCGGCTTTGCCGGCGTCGCGCTCGCGGCGGCCGCGGCGCATGGCGGCGGCGACGCCCATCTTGTCGCGTCCGCCTCCGCGATGTGCCTGGCACACGCCCCTGCCCTGCTGGCGCTCGCGATCGGCGCCGAGAAGCTGCGGACGGCGTGGCTCGCCGGTCTCCTGATCGGCATCGGCACCCTGCTCTTTGCGGGTGATCTGGTCATGCTGCGCTACGCCGGTTCGGGATTGTTCCCGATGGCCGCGCCGACGGGTGGCTTTGCAATGATGTTCGGCTGGCTGGCGGTGGCGCTGGGCGCCTTCTTTCGCGGCGGCGTGAGGACTAGCTGAGCGGAATGCGCCCGAAGCGGAGCAGGTTGCCGTGCGGATCGTGGATATAGAACTCTTCCATGTTCCAGGGCCGCACCTCAAGCCTGGTCAGGCTCTTGACGCCTTTGGCATCGTATTCCGCATGCAGGGCGCCGATACCACCGCCTCGCAGGTAGACTGAGCTCCTCTCGCAAAGCGAACGATCGTCCGTCCGCCAGAAATGCAGCTCCATCCCATCGCGCCGCAGGATCAGGTATTCCTGGGCCTGATAGACGACCTCGCTGAAGCCGAGCTCTCCGTGATAAAAGGCCAGCGTCTCGTCGATATCGAGAGACGGAAGCACCGGCAGAACCTCGATGCGATCAGGGTTGCAGTCCGTCATCCCTCAAATACCATCCACGACATTGAAGCCCTCGAACACCGGCGGTCCCAGGTACATTGCCTTGCGATCACCCGCGTTCCGATGTGCTGCACGGAAATTCTCGGACTTCGTCCAGTTCAGGAAGTCTTCTTCGCTCCGCCAAAGCGTGTGCGAGGAAAACAGCGTGTAGTTTTCTTCGGCATTGGCCTTGCCGCGCAGTAGCCGGAACTCGACGAAACCCGGAACCTGGGAAAGGCTGGAGTCGCGATCGCGCCAGACCGTTTCGAAATCCGCTTCGGAACCCGCGGCAACCTTGAACCGATTCATCGCGATATACATTGGACTATCCCTATGCCTTGCGTTTTCCGTCCGCACGCACCGGCGCGAACGCCACGACATTATTGCCGTTCGCAGCCTCCAGTCCAAGCGGCTTTTCCGGCAGCTGGCCCGGCATTCTCGCGTCCCAGACGGGAAACTCGGCAACGTTGGCATAGTGCACGCGCCGCTCGGCATGTTTTACCAGAAGATCATAGAGCTCCGGCACGAGGCCATCGCCATTCTGTGCGGCCAGCTTGTGCAGGCCGATCATCATGAACCCATCAGGGCGTTTTTCAGTCATCGGGAATTGTCTCGTTCGTTCATTGTGTTCAGCGCACGTTCGAGGCTGGACTTGCTGCCGTTCCTGAGCGGAATGAACGCCTTGCCAAACTTCTTGCAGCCGGTCTTCACGCGCAGGCAAGCATCGTGGCTGATACAGTCGATCGGGCAGAAAACGCAGTCGACGGATGGGAGCACCGTGTCGATACGCGAAACCGCTTCACGCAGCCCACCGTCGTGATGAATGAGTTCCGCCCCGAAATTGCTGGCGATCTGGCGAAGATGCGCGACCTGGCAATCCCGGCCGCCGACATAAAGGAAGCTGCGTCCATCGAGTTTGGATCGCCCCGAAGCTTCTTGAACCGCCTGTGCATCCGCACTGACGCGGATTTCCCGGTTCGAACCCTTCTTCGCCTTGCGAGCCATTTACCACCCGTTCGCTCGTTGATCGTCACACGATTCCAGCGTGTGCAGGCGGACCTTAGTAAACTTGATTTTTATAGTAAAGTCTAAAGTTGATTATTTTCATCATATTTTATCGCCCCGCCGTCACCTGGAGTTCCTGGGTGAAGGTCCAGGACGACTTGCCCCATTCCGGCGGCAAGGGTGGGAAAGGTGCTGCGTGGCGCACGCCATCGACAACGGCCTGGTCGAGCTCAGGGAACCCAGAACTGCGCAATACGGAAAGACCGCCCAGACCGCCCGTCGAATTGATCGTCAGCTTCACGCGGACGCTCATCGAGGTGCCCATGCGCTTGTATTCGGACGGCACCCTGATGGCACGACGGATGCGCGATGCAACCTTGCCAGGATAGTTGGCAACGGCAGCGCTACCAACACCGGAACGGCCCGCAGCGCTTCGCGAATCCTGGTCTGATGCCGCGACATCGTCACCCGCGAGCGACCCGCGCTTCGTGTCCTGCTTGTTCTCGCCATTGGAACCAGCCGCGACCTTCGCCTTCGGGGGCTGCTTCTTCTCTGGCTTCGGTTTTTCGACCGGCTTTTGAGCCACAGGCTTGGGATCCGGCTTCGGAACGTCGTCCGGCTCGGGTTCGATGGCAGCAGTCGCGGTCGGCTGGACGGGCGCTACTTCGTCCGGCGTTGCCTGGGCAACCGGCGATACCTCCGGTGGGATCTCCGCCGGCACTTCCGTCGCCATGGGCTGAACCACCGCAGTTTCTGCCGGCGATTGCGATACAAGAATCTCGGGCTCTGCCGCGGTGACATTCTCTGGCGACACGCGGGTCACTTCCAGCGTAGGAGCGACGGTCTCAGCCTCGACGGGCGCATCGGTCGGCACTGCCGCAGCCTGCACGGTCTCCGGCTGAACGCTCTCCGCCACGACCTCTTCCGGCTGCGGATCGTCCTGTTTTTCACCCTCCGCCGTCTGGTCGGCCTCGGCATCGCCGAGAATGATGACACTGACCGTCTCGCCGGCCTCTTCAATGGGGGTCTGCGGTGGGGTGGCAACGAAGCCCAGCGCCAAAGCCGTTACAAGCAGGGCATGAAAAAGAAAGGATCCGAAGCAGACGGCAGCGACACCCCGCTTGGAGGAGGAAGAGTCGGCAGCCGACTTTTCTGCGCATTCATCAACCAAAGGCGCGTCGGCTTTGCCGCTTGCCGCGCTGCGCGGATCCTGCGGAAAGGAATCGATCAGCGAAAATCGGGCGTAGTGGAGAACGGCTTCGGCAGCCGGCTGGCGCTTTGCGTCGCGAAGATCCGACATCTCGTGCCCGGGGTGCACACCAGGAGTATTGTCGTTCAAACCGCCGTCGGTTGTCGGCTCTTCGACGACCTCGTGTCTCGCCTTGGCTCTAGCTGAAACCACCATCTTGTACCTGCCTCGACCAGTTGAAACTGAGCCGGTCGGAGATCATCTCCGGCGCAAACTCAACCCTCGAAAGGAACGGAAATCTGGGAACGGGTCACGAGACCCTTCATGCACTCACCCGCCGCCGGGCCGTCGCATACCGGCGTGTCGTTGATCAGCACGCGGGTGACGGTCTCGCACTTGACGTTCGGCATATCGAACTGACGCACGCGCTTCTTGCCCTGCGGCAGATCCTTGAAATCGAGAACCGTGATGCGATCGACGGCATTCTTGTCGTTGAAGAAGGCGAGCTCGAAGGAGACCTTATTGATCGGCGCGGGAAGCTTGTTGAGCGCCACGAAGGTCATCATGCAACCCTTCTGCGATGGCGTCAGCGCGTTCAATTCGACATCGAGGTTCGCCGCCGGTGCTGCGTCCTGCGCATAGGCTGGAATCACGGCCGCCGCTGCGACAAAGCCACCCAACAAAAGCGTTGCAAACCTCGTGACCGCCATCGCGCCTCTCCAGAATTTTCTAAAACTTGACTATCAAGCTCCGCTATTGCGTCTTTAGAAAATGATGACTATGAGAGTCAACATAATTGTAGCCGGCAGGGGCGTTTAGCCGCCGGATAGAGTGGAATAAATCAACCGAAATGATGGTCGAGAAGCCGGACACATTTGAGCATGCGCCGCTGGTGCGCGAAGCCTCGGCTGAAATGCGGATACTGGAAAGCGCGGAGATTTTCCGCGGCGCCTCCGAGATCATGATCCGTCATGACGGGGCCATCTACCGCATGAAAATCACCCGCCAGGGCAAGCTCATTTTGAACAAGTAAGGGGTAAAGACATGACTGAGAACGCAAAGCCGACTCCCGCCGAAATCCGCGCATTCCGCGCCGAAAATCCCAAGATGCGCGAGCGCGACATCGCAGCTCAGCTTCAGATTTCGGAAGCAGCCCTCGTCGCAGCCGAAGTCGGCATCAGCGTAACCCGCATTGACGGTAGTGCCCTGAAGCTTCTGGAGCGCGTCGCCGAACTCGGTGAAGTCATGGCCCTCTCCCGCAACGAAAGTGCCGTCCACGAGAAGATCGGTGTCTACGAGAACATCAACTCCGGCCCGCACGCCTCGATCGTGCTCGGCGAAAACATCGATCTGCGTATCTTCCCCAGCCGCTGGGTCCACGGCTTTGCCGTTTCCAAGAAGGACGGGGACCAGGAGCGGCTCAGCCTGCAATATTTCGACAAGGCAGGTGGCGCGGTTCACAAGGTGCATCTGCGCCCCGATTCGAACGTCGCCGCCTATCATGCCATCGTCCGCGACCTGAAGCTTGAGGACCAGTCGCAGGAATTCGTGGCCGACACCTCCGCAGCAGCAACCAGCGAAGATGGCGACGTCAGCCGCGAGGAACTGCGCGATCACTGGAGCAAGTTGACCGATACGCACGAATTTTTCGGCATGCTGCGCAAGCTCAAGATCGGCAGGCAGGCAGCCGTGCGGACCGTCGGCGACGACTACGCCTGGAAGCTCGACAACAGCGCCACCGCCGAGATGATGCATGCTTCGGTGAAAGCCGGTCTGCCGATCATGTGCTTCGTCGCCAATGATGGCATCGTGCAGATCCATTCTGGCCCGATCTTCAACGTGCAGCCGATGGGTCCGTGGATCAACGTGCTCGACCCGACCTTCCACCTGCATCTACGCCAGGATCACATCGCCGAAACCTGGGCCGTTCGCAAGCCGACCAAGGATGGCCACGTCACCTCGCTGGAAGCCTATGATGCCAATGGTGAAATGATCATTCAGTTCTTCGGCAAGCGCAAGGAAGGTTCCGACGAGCGCTCCGACTGGCGCGAAATCATGGAAAGCCTGCCAAAGGCGACCAGCGTTGCCGCGTGAGACAGGGAGGTGAGAATGCGTAAACACACGAAGCAGGGGCCTCTGTCCGCAACGAAGCTTGGCCGCGCACTGGCGGCCCTGCCCCTCGTGGCATTGCTGCTCGGCTCTTCGGTAGCCCACGCCGAGGACAAGGTGGACACGACCCGCATCGTATCCGTCGGCGGCGACGTGACCGAGATCATCTACGCACTTGGGGAAGAAAAGCACCTCGTCGCGCGCGACACCACGAGCATGTTCCCTCAGGAAGCCATGAAGCTGCCTGATGTCGGCTACATGCGCGCGCTCTCCCCCGAGGGTATCCTTGCCTTGAGCCCGACATCAATCATCGCCATCGAGGGCGCTGGTCCGCCCGAGGCGCTGACCGTTCTCAAGAGCGCAAGCGTTCCCTTCGAAACCGTGCCCAACGCCTATACCCGCGACGGCATCCTGGCGAAGATCGAGAAGGTCGGCGCCCTGCTTGGCGTGGACGACAAGGCAAAGGCGCTCGAAGCGAGCGTCAGCGCCGATCTCGACGCGGCAATCGCCGATGCGGGCAAGCGAGCCGAAAAGGATCGCAAGAGGGTGCTGTTCATCCTCAGCCTGCAGGGCGGCAAGGTCATGGCATCTGGCACGGGAACGGCTGCGGACGGCATCATCAAGCTTTCTGGCGCGATCAATGCCGCCGGCGACTTCCCCGGGTACAAGCCGTTGACCGATGAGGCGATCATCGAGGCCAAGCCCGACGTGATCCTGATGATGAACCGCGGCGACGGTGCATCGACCACGAACGAGGAACTCTTGAAGCAGCCGGCGCTCGCACTGACGCCTGCCCTTCAAAACAAGGCAGTCATCCGCATGGACGGCCTGCACCTCCTCGGCTTCGGTCCCCGCACGGCAAGCGCTGTGCGTGAGTTGAACGCAGCGATGTACGGGGGCTGATATGGCCCTCCCGGATGCCATGCGAGGAGAACGCGCACTGTTTTCACCGGCAACGCTTCGCGAACGCCATCAGGCTGGCGATCGCGGACCGCTTGCGCTGCTGGTGATCGCCCTTCTCGTCATCGGCTCCGTCCTGTCACTGCTGTTCTCGGTGACGACAGGCGCATCCGACGCATCGTTTCTGGATGTCATCGCCAACGTCGCCGGTTCCGCGGATGCGCTCAACATGCGCGACCGGATCATCATTTTCGACATTCGCATGCCGCGTGCCATCCTCGGCTTCCTGGTGGGCGGCTCGCTGGCCGTTTCCGGCGCTGTCATGCAGGGCCTCTTCCGCAATCCGCTTGCAGATCCCGGCCTTGTCGGCGTTTCCTCGGGCGCCAGCTTCGGCGCGGTGGTCATGATCGTGCTCGGCGGCACCTTTGCGGCACCCGTCTATACCCTCATGGGCATCTATGCCCTGCCAGTCGCAGCTTTTGCCGGCGGATTGGTGACCACACTGCTGCTTTACCGGATCGCAACGAGCAACGGCCAGACATCCGTTGCGACCATGCTGCTGGCCGGCATCGCGCTCGGCTCACTCGCCACGGCACTGACCGGCGTCCTGATCTACATGGCCAACGACCAGCAGCTGCGAGACCTGACCTTTTGGGGCATGGGATCGCTGGCCGGCGCGACCTGGACGAAGATCGCGGCCGCAGCTCCCATCATCCTCCTGTCCTTTGCCGCGATGCCGTTCATCGCCCGCGGCCTGAACGCCATCACGCTTGGGGAAGCCGCCGCCTTCCACATGGGCGTCTCCGTTCAGCGCCTGAAGAACATCGCGATCGTCACGGTTGCCGCCGCCACCGGCGCCTCGGTTGCAGTCAGTGGCGGCATCGGCTTTGTCGGCATCGTGGTACCGCATGTTCTGCGCATGGTCATCGGGCCCGACCACCGCTATCTCCTCCCGGCATCAGCCCTGCTCGGCGGCTCCCTGCTGATCTTCGCCGACGTTCTGGCCCGCACCGCCGTCGCACCCGCGGAGTTGCCGATCGGTATCATCACCGCAGCTGTCGGCGGTCCATTCTTCCTGTGGATCCTGCTGCGCCAGCGCGCTCGGCTTTCCCTTTGAGTGACTTGCAATGATTGAAGTATCCGGCGTCTCCGTCCGCCTGTCGGGCAAAACAATCGTGCACGGCGCGAGCTTCGCTGCCGAGCCGGGGCATCTGACGGCGATTGCCGGGCCTAACGGATCCGGCAAGACCACCACCATGAAAGCCGTGTCCGGCGAACTTCCCTACGAAGGAATCGCGCGTATAAACGGTCACGACATCCGATCCCTTCAGCCGTGGCAGCTGGCGACATTGCGCGGTGTCCTGCCGCAGGCGAGCACGATCTCTTTCCCGTTCACCGTCCGCGAAGTTGTCCGAATGGGCCTTACCTCGGGACTCAACCGCAATCCCGACAAGGCGGAGCAGACCGCGGCGCGCGCCCTGGAGGCGGTCGACCTTGGCGGCTACGAGGGACGTTTCTACCAGCAGCTTTCGGGTGGCGAACAGCAACGCGTACAGCTTGCAAGGGTTCTCTGCCAGATCCCTGAGCCGGTCGTAGACGGTCGGCCATGCTGGCTCCTGCTCGACGAGCCGGTGTCGAGCCTCGACATCAGCCACCAATTGACGATCATGCGGCTTGCACGCACCTTCTGCAACAATGGCGGCGGCGTTATTGCCGTCATGCACGACCTCAACCTCACGGCCCTCTTCGCAGACCGCATTATCCTGATGAAATCCGGCGCCATAGCCGCCTCGGGAAGCGTCCACGACGTGCTGACCGATGAGACGATGCAATCGGTGTTCGGCTGCCCGCTCCGGATCAACCGGGTACCGGACGACGACACGCCGTTCGTTCTTGCACACAGTGCAGTTCAGGGTTGATCAACCGGCGGGAACTTTTGTCCAACGGCGGCGTTAAGCCTTTGATTTGGGTCACTGCCGGGCATGTTTTCTTGATGTAGCTTGCGTGGCGATCTGGTGTTAAATCAGGCAGCACAAAAGTGCTGTAACAATGGAGAAAACCCGTGGCTTCTTCTTTCCTGCACTCCGCCCGCAGCCGGCGCAATGGCAACGGCACGCTTCACAGCATTGAATCGACAATCGAGGACCAGATTGAATCGCTGCGCGACGAAATCGCGGTGCTGACGCAGGCCCTCGGAAAGACCTCACGCCGACAGGGCGAGAAAGTCCGCTACCAGGCAGCAGCGGGTTATGACGAGCTCGTGGGACGAAGCGAAGATCTGCTGCGCGAACTGCAGGATGGTTACCTTCGCGGCACGAAGGAAATGCGAAACACGGTGCGCAAGCACCCCATTGCGACGGTCGGCGCAGCTGCCGTTTTCGGCCTCGTCGTCGCCCTGCTCGCGCGGCGCTAGGAGGCTCGATGCTGTTTCCAATCCTCAGCCTTCTGATAGGCACGAGCGTAAATCGGACCGTTGCGCGAACCAAGCGCAACGGTATTTTCATTGCCATCGCCGTTCTCTTCGTCCTGACAGCCTATGCGCTGGCGGTCGTGGCGGGCGCGATATGGCTTGCCGGCATCTATGGACCGATCGGGGCAGCGCTTTTCCTTGCCGCCTGCGCACTTTTGATCGCGATCATCGTCGTCGTCGTGATGATGGTGATCAATGCCCAGGAAGCGCGCCGCGCCGCGGAGCGTCGTCAAGCGCTTGAATCGCTGGCTGCCGCCGGCATCGGCCTTGTCCGCGCCCAGCCTCTACTGACCGCGGGCATTATTGCTGCACTCGTTGCTTCCAATCTCATGGGCTCGAAAAGCCGAGACTAGACAAGACCAACAAAAAAGCCGGCGCCCTGAGGGCGACCGGCCTTTTTTCTCCCATTTTATCTCTCTCAGAAGGCAAACGCCTTCGATGTCAGCGGCGAGGACGTTGCATCCGGGCCGAAATCCGCCTCGCCTGAAATCTGCAGCAGTTCCTGCAGGCGCTGGCGAGCGCGGTTAACGCGGCTCTTGATGGTTCCCACCGCACATCCGCAGATCTCCGCTGCCTCCTCGTAGGAGAAACCGGACGCTCCCACGAGAATGATCGCTTCGCGCTGATCCGGCGGCAGCTGATCCAGAGCCTTCTTGAAGTCCTGGAGATCGAGCGCACCGTATTGCGAGGGATGCGTCGCCATTGATTCGGTGAACAGGCCATCGCTGTCCTGTATCTCGCGACCGGCCTTGCGCATCTGGCTGTAGAGTTCGTTGCGCAGGATGGTGAAGAGCCACGCCTTCATGTTTGTGCCCATCTCGAAGTGGTCCTGCTTGGCCCAGGCCTTCATGATGGTGTCCTGCACGAGATCGTCGGCGCGATCGTGGCGGCCGATCAGCGAAATCGCAAAAGCACGCAGGCTCGGCAAGGCCGCAAGAAGCTCGCGCTTGAAACTTGGTTGCTGCTTATCCATCGGGCCACCTACTTCATGGCCTTGGCCGAAGCCATGAATTCAGCCTGATCCAACTTCTCGAGCAGATCAAGAAAACGATCTGGAATCGTCTCCTCCTGAACAGCTGCATACAACGACCTTAATCTGATCCCGATCTGGCTATTGGGGTCCAGAATGTCGCTTGCACGTAATTCAAGTCTTTGTTGATCCAGCTCTTCGTTCTTGCGCGTTGTCATTAACCTACACTTTTTGCCTGTTGTTCTTGAGCGTCGTACGCCAGCCGAAATACTTTTACATATCAGTCAGCCAAGTTGGCTGAACGTCTAAATGCCATTATTTCGGTTAAGCTTTCACAGGCGCCCTCTGTTCGCTGCGAGGAGAATGCGCCGCCTCAAAAAAAGTTCCTGACGCATAGGAACTTTTTTGCAGTGTAGCGCGTTCCCATTTCCGATAGAGCCGTTAGCCGGCCCTACACATGGGAGCTATAAATGACACTTTCGACTCGAATTGCGCCGCACCTTCCATATCTGCGCCGCTATTCCCGCGCATTGACCGGCACGCAGACTTCGGGCGACGCTTACGTCGCAGCTGTTCTTGAAGCCATCATTACCGACATCACCATTTTCCCTGACACGGCCAATGACCGTGTCGCACTATATAAACTCTTCACGGATCTCTTCGGTTCCGCGACGGTCCAGATTCCGGAACCCTCATCGCCCTACGCCTGGGAGCAAAAGGCGACCGTCAATCTCGCCAAAGTTTCGCCACGCGCGCGCCAGGCCTTCATTCTGGCTTCGGTCGAGAATTTCCGTGTCGTCGAGATCGCCGAAATCCTTGGTGTCAGCGAACAGGACGTCGTCGCTCTGCTCGACAGCGCCTCGCGCGAAATCTCTCGCCAGGTCGCGACCGATATCATGATCATCGAGGACGAACCGCTCATCGCCATGGACATCGAACAGATGGTCGAGAGCCTTGGCCATCGCGTTACCGGCATCGCGCGCACCCACTCGGAAGCAGTTGCCCTCTACAACAAGACCAAGCCCAGCATGGTCCTTGCCGACATCCAGCTCGCCGACGGCAGCTCGGGGATCGACGCGGTCAACGATATCCTGAAGACATCCAGTGTGCCGGTGATTTTCATCACCGCGTTTCCGGAACGCTTGCTCACCGGTGAGCGGCCGGAGCCGACATTCCTGGTCACCAAGCCGTTCAACCCCGACATGGTCAAAGCATTGATCAGCCAAGCGCTTTTCTTCAATGAGACGACCAGAGCTGCCGCTTGAGGCGAAATTTCACGAACTGCGGAACAAAGAGAAAGGGCGAGCGTTCCAGTCAATCTGGGGCGCTTGTCGTTCTTGAAATTTAACGGTTTGTGGAGCGCTTGTCTTTAACATGAAACGACCTGCGGGGTATCCCATCAAGGGCGCCCCGCTCCAGCGGCAACATGGGAATCGACGGAAGGCGGCTTGGTGAACAGAACTGGACCATTGGCCGACATGCAGTTTCCGCTGGAAGGTAAAGAGCTCTTGATGGAGAGGGCTCTTGCCAGCGCCGGAATCTCGGTCGTCTACCAGGATCCCGATCTTTCCATCGTCTATACCGAAAACCTCCCCCCTCATTTTCAGACCATGTCAGCGCCCGGCGGTAGCGATGCCGACATGTTTGGCGAGGCGCATGCGCGGATCCTGGAAATCCAGAAGCGCAAGGTTCTTGAAAGCGGCAGCCCGAGCAGCACCGAGGTCGATATTGCCATCGATGGCGAGATGCGGACCTACGAGCTGAAAATGGAGCGCGTCGGTCTCGGCAATGAAGTCGGCATATTGTCCGTGATCACCGAAATCACCGAAACGCGCCACCGCGAGAAGGTGCTGAAGTCGCTTCTTCGCGAATTGTCCCACCGGTCCAAGAATCTGCTTGCGATCATTCAGGGCATCGCCACGCAAACCGCGCGCAATACCTTGTCCCTTGACGCTTTCCTCGTGAAGTTCCGCGGTCGACTCCAGTCGCTGTCGAACTCGCAGGACCTGATCACGGACTCAAGCTGGCGCGGGGCATTCCTGTTCGAACTGAGTGAAAAGCAATTTGCACCCTATTGGCCGGAGACCGCCGGCCCTCTGCCGATTGTCGGTTTGAACGTGCATCTGACGCCGAACGCGGCGGTGCATGTTGGCCTCGCGCTACATGAATTGATCGTCAATTCCGCCTCGTACGGCGCCATCGCCGGCCCCGCTCCTTCGGTCGCGCTGGACTGCCAGGAAACGATGCTCGCCGACAGAAAGGCAATCGAGGTGTCCTGGGTCGAAACCCTGCACGACCGCAACGAGGTTCATGAATTCAGCGAGAACAGCTTCGGCAAGATCGTCCTGGAGCGCGTGGTCCCTTCGGCCGTCAATGGCAGGGCTGAACTCAAGCTCCTGCCCGGTCGGATCGAGTACCATCTCGTGATCCCGGACGCCGAATTCGAAATCCTCAAACGCGCACCCCAACGCATGAGCTCACGCTGAGCTTGGCGCCAACAAGGAAACAGCCAGTGCGAGGGCGGCGCACCGGCTGTCTTCACTCACCGGGAGGGGACCGTGAGTGTGGATCCGAGCGATGGGTTGGGGGCGCGCATTTTGGGTCGATGCGATCATCGTTCGGATACCGCTTTAACGGCTAGGCCGCAGAATGGTTCCGATCCGTCGTCGAAAAAGCTGCATTTTTTTGAATCTTTTTTCCGCCTCGCCACCTGAGCTTTCGATCGCTCAGCGATCAATCGGAACGAACCAAAAGACACGACAAAAAATCTGTTTATAACAAAGAGATAACTCACCTTCGCCAGAAACAAAATGTCAAAATTTTACCGTTTGATAAATTTTTAAACCTGAGTTACGCTTCGTTCCACTGGCCGTTTACCAATAATGAGGGAACTTCAATGGAACGTCTGGAAACTGGGATTCGTGCAGGCCGGCTTTCGCCCGCCGAGTACGACGCTAATTTCTCCGATCTCCATCCGCGCCTGGATAAGCACGAGGCGCTGGTGGCAGCAGACCGCTGCTATTTCTGCTACGACGCGCCGTGCATGACGGCCTGTCCCACCTCCATCGATATCCCGCTTTTCATCAGGCAGATATCGACGGGAAATCCGCTTGGCTCCGCCAAGACGATCTTCGACCAGAACATTCTCGGCGGCATGTGCGCCCGCGTCTGTCCCACCGAGGACCTCTGCGAGCAGGCCTGTGTGCGCAATACCGCCGAGGAGCGTCCGGTCGAGATCGGCCGCCTGCAGCGCTATGCGACCGACGCCGCGATGGATGCTGGGCGACAGTTCTATGCCCGCGCGGCAGCGACCGGCAAACGGATCGCCGTTGTCGGCGCCGGACCGGCTGGGCTGGCCGCCGCGCATCGCCTCGCGGTGAAGGGCCACGAGGTCGTCATCTACGACAGCAAGCCAAAATCCGGTGGTCTCAACGAGTATGGCATCGCGACCTACAAGGCCGTCGATGATTTCGCACAGAAGGAGGTCGATTACGTCCTCTCGATCGGCGGGATCGAAGTGGTCCATGGCAAGGAACTGGGGCGCGACTTCACCCTTGCCGACCTGCAGTCGCAATATGATGCAGTCTTCCTTGGCATCGGCCTGGCAGGCGTCAACGCATTGCGCCTCGAAGGCGAAAGCCTCCCCGGTGTCGACGATGCTGTCGACTTCATCGAAGGTCTTCGGCAAGCAACCAACAAGGCCAACGTCGCGATCGGCCGCCGGGTGGTCGTTCTGGGCGGCGGCATGACCGCGATCGACGCGGCGATCCAGGCCAAGCTGCTCGGCGCCGAGGAAGTGACGATCTGTTATCGCCGCGGCAAGGAGCACATGAACGCCTCCGAATTCGAGCAGGATCTTGCCGCGTCCAAGGGCGTCATCCTGCGCCACTGGCTGGCGCCGAAGTCCATCCTGTCTCAGGACGGAAAGGTCGCCGCGATCGAGGTGGAGTACACGGCGATCGTGGATGGCCGCCTGACGACCACAGGCGAGACCGGTGTCATCGCGACCGACCAGATCTTCAAGGCAATCGGCCAGACCTTCGACGCTTCCGGTCTCGGTGCGCTGCGCATGGAAACCGGCCGCATCGCCATCGATCCAGAAGGCAAGACTTCGCTGGACGGCGTGTGGGCTGGCGGCGACTGCGTGTTCGGTGGTGACGACCTCACCGTCTCGGCGGTCGCTCAGGGTCGCGATGCCGCTGAATCCATCAACCGTATGCTTGCTGCCGGTGCGCAGCCGGCCGCTGCCGTCGCTTGAAGGGGAGAATGAACAATGGCTGATCTCCGCAATGATTTCGTCGGCATCAAGTCTCCGAACCCGTTCTGGCTGGCCTCAGCGCCGCCGACCGACAAGGCTTACAACGTCGAGCGTGCCTTCAAGGCAGGCTGGGGCGGCGTTGTCTGGAAAACGCTCGGTGAGGAAGGCCCGCCTGTGGTCAACGTCAACGGCCCGCGCTACGGCGCGATCTGGGGCGCTGACCGTCGTCTGCTCGGCTTGAACAACATCGAGCTCATCACCGACCGCGACCTCTATACGAACCTGCGCGAAATGAAGCAGGTGAAGATGAACTGGCCGGATCGCGCCCTGATCGCTTCGATCATGGTGGCTTGCGAGGAGGAAAGCTGGAAGGCGATCCTGCCGCTCGTCGAAGAGACCGGCGCCGACGGCATCGAACTCAACTTCGGCTGTCCGCACGGAATGTCCGAGCGCGGCATGGGCGCCGCTGTTGGACAGGTGCCTGAATACATCGAAATGGTCGTGCGCTGGTGCAAGCAGTACACGCGCATGCCGGTCATCACCAAGCTGACGCCCAATATCACCGATATCCGCAAGCCGGCCCGCGCGGCAAAGGCAGGCGGCACCGACGCGGTCTCACTGATCAACACGATCAACTCGATCACATCGGTCAATCTCGACACCTTCTCCCCCGAACCGTCCATCGACGGCAAGGGCAGCCATGGCGGCTATTGCGGCCCGGCGGTCAAGCCGATCGCACTCAACATGGTCGCCGAGATCGCCCGCGATCCGGAAACCTATGGCCTGCCGATCTCAGGTATTGGTGGTATCACCACTTGGCGCGACGCCGCCGAGTTCCTGGCGCTCGGCGCCGGCAACGTGCAGGTCTGCACGGCCGCGATGACCTATGGCTTCAAGATCGTGCAGGAGATGATATCCGGCCTCTCCGACTGGATGGATGCCAAGGGCCATCGCAATCTGGACGACATCACGGGCCGCGCCGTGCCGAATGTCTCGGACTGGCAGTATCTCAACCTGAACTACATCGCCAAGGCGAAGATCGATCAGGACGCCTGCATCAAGTGCGGCCGCTGTCACATCGCCTGCGAGGATACCTCGCACCAGGCGATCACCCAGTTCGTCAATGGCGTGCGCCATTTCGAAGTGATGGAAGACGAATGCGTCGGCTGCAATCTCTGCGTCAACGTCTGTCCCGTCGAGAACTGCATCACGATGGAGCAGCTGCCCGTAGGCCAACTCGACCAGCGCACCGGCCGCCCTGTTGACCCGAACTACGCCAACTGGACCACGCATCCGAACAACCCGATGGCCCGCCAGGCTGCGGAGTAACCACCTTGCAACGCCGCGGAAGATTGTCTTTCGCGGCGTTGCCTATGGCGGGCTTTATGCTATCGATGCCTCGCTGCACTGTTGCAGCGCTCTTTCAAGAGGAGGCAGCCATGGCTCGCAAACACCTCACCGATCTCAGCTTTTGAGGTCACGTCCAAGCGGCGTAAATCCTATCCATCGGAAACCAGGGTTAAAACCGGCCGGCAGTTCGTCCACGGCGACGTCGAGCTGATCGAAAAACTCGGCCGCAACGATCCGTGCCCGTGCGGTTCGCGGAGGCGCTTTCAAGAACTGCTGCCTTAAATCCGGCAGCTTTGATGGCATCCACCGTCACCACTACTTTTAGGGACCGCGAATAGAGCGTATCCGGCAAACGCACGGAAAACCGTGCGTTTGTCTCCGCCCTAACCTTCCCCACCTGTAAACGAGCGACGATAGGCACCGGGGCTGGTTCCGAGCCGCTTGCGGAAGTGGTGGCGCATCGTCGCCGGCGTGCCGAAGCCACAGGCGATGGCGATATCGTCGAGCGACGCGTCGCCGCGTCTCTCCAGCAATTCGCGCGCATGGCGCAATCGCTCCTTCAGCAGCCATTCCCCAACACTCGATCCGGTCGTGGTCTCAAAGCGTCTCTGGAACGTGCGCTGGCTCATCCCGGCCTTGGCCGCCAGAAGACTGATCGGCTGCTCCTCGTCGAGCCGCGCCCGCATCCACTCGATCAAAGGTCCGAGCCGGACGCCCTCGCGCTCCTGCGGCACCGGCGCGCTGATGAACTGCGCCTGCCCTCCCTCGCGATGCGGCGGCACCACGAGGCGGCGCGCAACACTGTTTGCTGCCTCGGCGCCGAAATCGCCACGGACGACATGCAGGCAGAGATCGATACCGGCAGCACTCCCGGCCGCCGTCAGAATGCTGCCCTCGTCCATATAAAGGACACTCGCATCCAGCATGATCTCGGGATAGCGCGCGGCGACGGCGGACACGTAACGCCAATGCGTCGTCGCCCGGCGGCCGGCCAGAAGACCGGACGCAGCAAGAACCGCCACACCCGAACACAGCGACATCACCCGCGCGCCACGTTCATGGGCGGCGCACAATGCGGATATGAGATCATCCGGCACCGGCGCATCGATGCCGCGCCAGCCAGGAACGACGATCAGGTCGGCTTCGCCGAGAACATCGAGGCCACGGTCGACGCTGACCGTCAACCCGCCGGCCGCCCGCAACGGGCCCGGCTCGATGCCGCAGACAGCAAAGCGATACCACCCCTCACCCATCTCCGGACGCGGGAGCCCGAAAACCTCGTAGGCAATGCCGAACTCGAACGTGCAAAGCCCATCATAGGCGAGCACGGCAACCTGCGGACCGGATGTTTGAACTGTGTTTGGCACGATCTTCACGCCAATCGTCATTATGGCCAATTTCATCAGGAGATATCATCTTGCATGGTCAGAGGCAATTCCAACCCTGAAAGGAAGTGCCATGCCTAGCTCCGTCGCCGAAACCCCTGCCGCCTCGCCCGAAGCCACCGCCGCCTACTACGCCCGCAAGCTCGCCTTCGAGACCGACTGCTGGGATGTCCACGCGTCGCTGGCCGCCGGACACGACGACTTTGTCCTCCTGGATGTCCGTTCGCCGACGCTCTTTGCGCAAGCGCACATCCCCGGCTCCATCAATCTTCCGCATGGCAAGATGACGGCGCACCGCATGTCCTCCTGGCCGGCAGAAACGCTCTTCGTCGTCTACTGCGCCGGTCCGCACTGCAACGGCACCGACAAGGCCGCTCTGCGCCTCGCCAGGCTCGGCCTGTCGGTGAAAGTCATGATCGGCGGGATGACCGGCTGGGCCGACGAAGGCTTTTCGTTCGAAAGTTCCGAGGCTACCACGGCGGCCTAACAGGCGTGGCGCTGTCGCCCGATCGCTGTTCACAGCGGGGCATTGTCTTTTCTGCGCCAACGGCCATAGTCGTTACGCGCAGAAAAGGTGGCCGCCCGCATGAAACATCACATCGTCGCGATCGGCCCGCTGCCTCCGCCGCTTCACGGCTTCTCCTACGCGACATCGGCCATGACCGCACTTCTGTCCGAGGAAAACGTCACCGTACTTCAGAACCTGTCTCCGCCAGAAAATGCGGGGCGCGTTGTCAGGCACGCGAGCAAGCTTCGCCGGGTTCTCGGCGCCTGCGGCCGGCTGTTGCTGGACCGGCGCCTTGAGGGCAAGGCCTGCTATCTCGGCTGCGACGGCGGCTGGGGCATGTGGTACACGCTGCTGATTGTGATCGTTTCCAGGCTATTGGCTTACCCGACCTACCTCCACCATCACAGCTTCCGCTATATCGACAAACCGGGTATGGCAATGCGCGGCATACTCGCGCTCGGGGGACCGAGCCTGACACATGTTTTCCTGTGCGAGATCATGCGCGATCGCTTCGTCGACGCCTATGCAGTGCGGCTGCGCAGCGTGATCATCTCCAATGCCGCCTTCGTGGCGCCGGCCGATGACCGGGCGGCGCTGCAGCCAAGGCCTCTCACCATCGGCATGTTGAGCAATCTCAGCCGCGAAAAAGGGCTGGAGACGTTCATCGAGTTGCTGAGGCAATGTCGCAGTGAAGGGTTGGCTGTCCAGGCGATCCTCGCCGGACCAGTCGCCAATAACCAAGATCGCACGAGCATCGAAGCGGCTGTGAAGGAATTCGGTGGCGCACTGGACTATCGCGGCGCCGTCTACGACGAGGCGAAGGCAGCATTCTACGGAAACATCGATGTCTTCGTTTTCCCTAGCGGCTATGTCAACGAAGCGCAGCCGATTGTCATCTTCGAGGCCAAGGCCGCCGGCTGCGCCGTTATCGCCTACAACAGGGGCTGTATCCGCAAGCAACTCGACGGAAGTGATCTGCTCATCCCCGCCAATGGCGACTTCGTTCCGACGAGCATTGCATGGATCGCGGCCATCCCGCCAGACTTCCCCCGCTCCACTTGGCGCCGACGCACGCGACAGGACTATGCCGAGCGCTACCAAAGGGCGCTGAAGCGAGCCCGATCCCTGCTGGACTGAGAGTTGGAACGCGAGGCGGCTGTCTAGCTGCTGCTACAGCACCTACGGCTGAGCGACACGCAATCCATCGATGAAAAGCTGTTCCAGAAACCGGGCCGCATCTTCGAACCGACCTTCGCCGGAATTGTCCTGGCCAAGGACCGCGCGCACCTGGACATCGAAATCCGCATAGTGCTGGGTCGTCGACCAGATGGAGAAGATGAGGTGATAGGGATCGCATTTCACGATCTTCCCCTCCTTGGCCCAGGTGCGGATGACGTCCGCCTTTTCGTCCACAAGCGCCTTCAGAGGCCCCTTGAGCTCGTCCTCGATATGCGGCGCGCCCTGCAGCACCTCATTGGCGAAGAGGCGGCTCTCGCGCGGGAAGTCGCGGGCCATTTCGAGCTTGCGGCGGATATAGCTGCGGATCTCGCTCTCCGGGTTGCCCGCGGCATCAAAGGCGCGCAGCGGCTCGAGCCAGGTGAAGAGAACGCGGTCGATCAAAGCCCGGTGCATCGCTTCCTTGGTGCGGAAGTAATAGAGCAGATTGGGCTTCGACATGCCCGCCACTTCGGCGATCTGATCGATGGTGGAGCCACGAAAGCCGCTGACCGAAAACACGTCGAGCGCAGCTTCCAGGATCTGTTCTTCCTTTGCTTCCTGGATGCGTGTGCGTCGCTGCGTCTTCGCTGCTCTCGGGATTGCCATTTCGATCTTTTTTCCCTTTCAAATTCAACTATTTCGCTCAAGATTGAACAAGAATGACCGGCCGCCGAAAAAATAAGCAACTGCCCGTAATTTTGTCTGCAATTTTCCTGATTTTCGTCTTGAGCCCAGCGAAGGAAGTTGTAATGTTTACCAACCGGTCAAATTATCTGTCAGATGCAAAACAAAGGCAACTGACGATTTTCCGGCGCTGAATAAGACAAACAAGAGCGCCGGAAACTGACCCACGGGAACAGACGGGCATGCACCTTGCATCGCCCAGGAAAAAACAGGTGAGGAATACGGACATGGTGGCAGCACCAGGCGAGAACATGCGCGTCAACGGGGACCGTCTCTGGGACAGTCTCATGGACATGGCAAAGATCGGCCCCGGCATCGCAGGCGGCAACAATCGCCAGACCCTGACAGACTCCGATGCGGAAGGGCGTAGCCTTTTCAGGACATGGTGCGAAGACGCAGGCATGACCTTGGGGATCGACAAGATGGGCACGATGTTCGCGACCCGTCCCGGCACCGATCCGAATGCGCTTCCCGTCTATGTCGGCTCACACCTCGATACCCAGCCGACGGGCGGCAAATATGACGGCGTACTTGGTGTGCTGGGCGCACTCGAAGTCGTCCGCACGATGAACGACCTCGGCATCAAGACCAAGCACCCTATCGTCGTCACCAACTGGACCAACGAGGAAGGCGCCCGCTTCGCGCCCGCCATGCTGGCGTCCGGCGTTTTTGCCGGCGTTCACTCCCTTGAATACGCCTATGAGCGCAAGGACCCCGAAGGCAAGACCTTCGGCGAGGAGCTGAACCGCATCGGCTGGCTTGGCGACGAAGAGGTCGGCGCGCGCAAGATGCACGCCTATTTCGAGTATCACATCGAGCAGGGCCCGATCCTCGAAGCCGAGGAAAAGCAGATCGGCGTCGTCACGCACTGCCAGGGCCTGTGGTGGCTGGAATTCACGCTCACCGGCAAGGAAGCCCACACCGGCTCCACGCCGATGAACCTTCGCGTCAATGCCGGCCTTGCCATGTCCCGGATCATCGAGATGGTCCAGGATGTCGCGATGGAAAACCAGCCGGGCGCCGTCGGCGGCGTCGGTCAGGTCTTCTTCTCGCCGAACTCCCGCAACGTGCTGCCGGGCAAGGTCGTCTTCACCGTCGACATCCGCTCGCCGGACAAGGCCAAGCTTGATCGCATGCGCGCCAAGATCGAGGCGGAAGCACCGAAGATCACGGATGCGCTCGGCGTCGGCTGTTCGATCGAAGCCATCGGCCATTTCGAGCCGGTGACCTTCGACCCGAAGCTCGTCACCTCTGTTCGCAGCGCCGCCGAGCGGCTTGGCTACAGCCATATGAACATCATCTCCGGCGCTGGCCACGATGCCTGCTGGGCGGCGAAGGTTGCCCCCGCAACGATGGTCATGTGCCCCTGCGTCGGCGGCCTCAGCCACAACGAGGCGGAGGAAATATCGAAGGAATGGGCGGCAGCCGGCTGTGACGTCCTCTTCCACGCCGTCGTCGAGACTGCTGAAATCGTTGCGTAATCAAGGGCGGGGTCAAACCCGCCTTTTCTCTTACCAGCGGCCGCAGAGCCGCGAGCAATCAATGCAAGGGAACTGATCATGAGCAAAGTCATCAAGGGCGGAACCATCGTCACCGCGGACCTGACCTACAAGGCGGACGTGAAGATCGAGGGCGGCAGGATCGTCGAGATCGGCCCGAACCTTTCCGGTACGGAGACGCTCGATGCGACCGGCTGCTACGTCATGCCTGGCGGCATCGACCCGCACGTCCACCTCGAAATGCCGTTCATGGGCACCTATTCCTCGGACGACTTCGAAAGCGGCACGCGCGCAGGCCTTGCCGGCGGCACGACCATGGTCGTCGACTTCTGCCTGCCGGGACCGGAGCAGTCGCTGCTCGAAGCGCTGCAGATGTGGGACAACAAGACGAGCCGCGCCAACGCCGACTACTCGTTCCACATGGCGATCACCGGCTGGAACGAGCGCGTCTTCAACGAGATGGAGACCGTCGTCAAGGACAGGGGCATCAACACCTTCAAGCACTTCATGGCCTACAAGGGCGCGCTGATGGTGAACGATGACGAGATGTTCGCCTCCTTCCAGCGCTGCGCGGAACTCGGCGCCCTGCCGCTGGTCCATGCCGAGAACGGCGACGTCGTCGCCTCGATGACCGCGAAACTGCTCGCAGACGGCAACAACGGCCCCGAGGCCCACGCCTATTCCCGCCCTCCCGAGGTCGAAGGTGAGGCAACCAACCGCGCCATCATGCTCGCCGACATGGCTGGGGTCCCGCTCTATGTCGTGCACACCTCCTGCGAACAGGCGCACGAAGCGATCCGCCGCGCCCGCCAGAAAGGTATGCGCGTCTATGGCGAGCCGCTCATCCAGCACCTGACGCTCGACGAGAGCGAATATTTCGACAAGGACTGGGACCATGCCGCGCGCCGCGTCATGTCGCCGCCGTTCCGTAACAAGCAGCACCAGGACAGCCTCTGGGCCGGCCTGCAGTCCGGCTCGCTGTCCGTCGTGGCAACCGACCATTGCGCCTTCACCACCGAGCAGAAGCGCTTCGGCGTGAAGGACTTCTCGAAGATCCCGAACGGCACCGGCGGCCTGGAAGACAGGTTGCCCATGTTGTGGACCCATGGGGTCAACACCGGGCGCCTGACGATGAACGAATTCGTTGCCGTCACCTCGACCAACATTGCCAAGATCCTCAACGTCTATCCGAAGAAGGGCGCGATCCTCGTCGGCGCCGATGCGGATATCGTGGTTTGGGATCCGAAGCGTTCCAAGACGATCTCTGCCAAGACCCAGCAATCGTCGATCGATTACAACGTCTTCGAGGGCAAGCAGGTCACCGGCCTGCCGCGCTACACGCTGACGCGTGGTGAAGTCGCGATCGAGGAAAGCACGGTCAAGACGAGGGAAGGACACGGCCAGTTCGTCAAGCGCGAGCCGTTCCAGGCCGTTAACAAGGCGCTGTCGACATGGAAGGAACTCGTCGCACCGCGCAAGGTCGAACGGTCAGGCATCCCGGCGACGGGGGTCTGACCCCTTGGCTTCAGCCCTGCGCGAGCGCGTCCAGCTCCGGAAGGAGCACCACACTCTCCTGCTCGTTGGGATCGGTGCGGGCGATGATCGCCGTGCAGGGCGTGCTGCTGAGGTTCGCAGGCAGATGCGGCACTCCGGCTGGAATGTAGAACAGCTCGCCGGCGTGAACGATCACATGATGCTCCAGATTGTCCCCGTACCAGGTGTGGGCCTCCCCGGAGAGCATGTAGATCGCCGTCTCATGCGCCTCATGCAGATGCGCCTTGGCTCGCACGCCAGGCGGGATCGTCAGGAGGTGCATGCAGATGCCCTTGGCGCCCACCGTCTCGGCTGCGATGCCTTCGAAGTAACTAAGCCCTTGCTTGCCGTCGTAGGCATGACTCGGGCGGACAATATGACAGGTAGGCTTTGATGTCGCATCCATCGTCATCCTCCATGGAGCTTGCCGGTTCAGTGAAAACCGGTACTCATACTATCACGCAAACCGCCCTGCCGCGGGGAAAACAGGATCCATCAGCATTGACGCAAGCTGCTTCCGTTGTATCCGCCAAGGATCTCTGTCTCACCTATCAGGCGAATGACGCGCCGGTGCATGCGCTGACCAACGTCAACCTCGAGGTGCGCAAGGGCGATTTCGTTTCCTTCATCGGCCCCTCCGGCTGCGGCAAGACAACCTTTCTGCGCGTCATCGCCGATCTTGAAAAGAAGACTTCCGGCGACATCACAGTCAACGGCATGACGCCCGAGGAAGCCCGCAAGGCCCGCGCCTACGGCTATGTCTTCCAGGCGCCGGCGCTTTACCCCTGGCGGACCATCGAGAAGAACATCGCGCTGCCGCTTGAGATCATGAACTATCCGTCGGGTGACCGCAAAAAACGCATCGCCGAGGCGCTCGATCTCGTCAGCCTGTCCGGCTTCGAGAAAAAGTTTCCCTGGCAGCTGTCCGGCGGCATGCAGCAGCGGGCCTCGATCGCCCGCGCCCTCGCCTTCGATGCCGATCTCCTGTTGATGGACGAACCATTCGGTGCGCTCGATGAGATCGTCCGCGACCACCTCAACGAGGAGCTCCTGAAGCTCTGGGCACGGACCAACAAGACGATATGCTTCGTCACCCACTCGATCCCCGAGGCGGTTTACCTCTCCACCAAGATCGTGGTGATGTCCCCGCGCCCCGGTCGCGTCACCGACATCATCGACTCGCCGCTGCCCCGCGAGCGCCCGCTCGACATCCGCGAAACCCCCGAATTCCTCGAAATCGCCCATCGCGTCCGCGAGGGTCTGAGAGCGGGGCATAGCTATGAGCACTAGGACCGAAAAGTCACGTCTTCACGGGCGAGGCCGCCCATGAAACCGGACACGCTCAAGGACAAGGTCATCCCCGTCGTCACGATCCTCGCTGTGCTTGTGGTGATCTGGTACATCGCCGCCGTGCTGATGAACGCGCCGTTCCAGCGCGACATGGATACGCGCGCCAATGAAACGCCTGGAACCATCGAGTTTATCGAGAAGACGCTCTCTCAACCGAAGCCGTTGCTGCCGGCACCGCATCAGGTGGCACAGAACGTGTTCGAGAACACCTTCCTGCGCAAGCTTTCGAGCAATCGCAGTCTGGTCTACCACAGCGGCGTCACGCTCTCCTCCACCGTACTCGGCTTCGGCCTCGGCACCTTGCTCGGCATCCTGATTGCCATCGGCATCGTGCATATCAAGGCGCTGGATCGCAGCCTGATGCCATGGATCATCACCTCGCAGACGATCCCGATCCTGGCGATCGCCCCGATGGTGATCGTGGTGCTCGGCGCAATCAACGTTACCGGCCTGATACCGAAGGCGCTGATCTCGACCTACCTGTCGTTCTTCCCGGTCACGGTCGGCATGGTGAAGGGACTCCGTTCGCCGGAAGTCATGCTGCTCGACCTGATGCGCACCTATAACGCCTCTGCCGCACAGACCTTCTGGAAACTCCGCGTTCCGGCGTCGGTCCCCTACCTCTTCACCTCGATGAAGGTCGCGATCGCGGCAAGCCTTGTCGGCGCCATCGTCGGCGAACTGCCGACCGGCGCGGTCGCGGGCATCGGATCGAAGCTTCTCGCAGGCTCCTACTACAGCCAGACGATCGACATCTGGGCCGCGCTGGTCGCTGGCTCGGTACTCGCCGCTTTGCTCATCGCCGTTGTGGGGTTGGTTGCCAAGATCGTTGACAAATCGATGGGCGGGAGGCCGGCATGAAGACCATGGCGTTCTCCTGGCAAGGTCTCATCGCCCTCCTCTTCGCGGCGTTGGCCTTGGTGACCCTGCCGCTCCTTGGCGAAGGAGCACCGCAACCGGTCTCGCAGGCAACCACATTGCTGACGATTGCGCTCATCGTGGTGACGGCGCTGATCTCGTTTGCGCCTCTGCCGAAACTCTATGTGGCCGCTGTCCTCCTCATCGGAGCACATTGGGCTGCCTGGGTGTTGCTTTCCAGCGTCACCGGCAATGAAGGACTGGCAACCAAGTCGTTCTTCCTGCTGCTGGCCGCCTGCTGGCTGCTCGCCTGGCGCTGCGTGACCGAGCTTTCCGAGATGAAGCCCACCTCCGGGCTCGAACGCTCGGTGCTACGGCTGCTGATCCCCGCCATCTTCGGCGCCTGGATCCTGATTCTGTGGGAAGCCCTCACCCGTGGCGCGGGCATCCCCTTCGTGCTTCTGCCGCCGCCGAGCGCCATCGGCGCCCGCATCGTCGGATCACTGCCGACACTCGGCGAAGACGTCAGGCAGACGATCTTCAAGGCGGTGCTTGCCGGCTACATCATCGGCTGCGCTTCCGGCTTTGTCGTCGCCATCCTGGCGGATCGCGTCGCCTTCCTGCGTCGAGGGCTGCTGCCGATCGGCAACATGGTCTCGGCACTGCCGATGATCGGCGTCGCACCGATCATGGTCATGTGGTTCGGCTTCGACTGGCAGTCGAAGGCGGCCGTGGTCGTCATCATGACGTTCTTCCCGATGCTGGTGAACACAGTCGCCGGCCTCGCCGCATCCGGTCCGATGGAGCGCGACCTGATGCAGACCTACGCATCCAACTACTGGCAGACGCTGCTGAAGCTGCGGCTTCCGGCAGCAATGCCTTTCATTTTCAACGCATTGAAGATCAACTCGACGCTTGCGCTGATCGGTGCCATCGTCGCGGAGTTCTTCGGTACGCCGATCGTCGGCATGGGCTTCCGCATCTCTACCGAGATTGGGCGCATGAATGTCGACATGGTCTGGGCCGAAATCGCCGTTGCGGCGCTCGTCGGCTCGATCTTCTATGGCGTCGTCGCCCTGGCAGAACGGGCGGTGACTTTCTGGCATCCGTCTATCCGTGGTGGCTAGGCGTCGCTTTATTCCCGCGAATGGGATTGGGGCTTAACTTCAGAGGGAACAAGAAAATGAAAAAACTGATTGTTGCAATGATGGCGAGCGCGATGTCGCTTGCAGCAGCCCATGCGATGGCTGCCGACAAGGTGACGCTGCAGCTCAAGTGGGTGACGCAGTCGCAGTTCGCCGGCTACTACGTCGCCAAGGACAAGGGTTACTACGACGAAGAAGGCCTCGACGTCACCATCAAGCCGGGCGGCCCTGACATCGCACCGGAACAGGTGATCGCCGGCGGTGGCGCCGACGTCATCGTCGACTGGATGGGCGGCGCGCTGGTTGCCCGCGAAAAGGGCGTTCCGCTCGTCAATATCGCCCAGCCCTACCAGAAGTCGGGCATGGAACTGATCTGCCGCAAGGATGGCCCGATCAAGACCGAAGCCGATTTCAAGGGCCACACACTCGGTGTCTGGTTCTTCGGCAACGAATATCCGTTCTTCGCCTGGATGAACAAGCTCGGTCTCAAGACGGAGGGCGGTCCTGATGGCGTAACGGTCCTGAAGCAGAGCTTCGACGTCCAGCCGCTGCTCCAGAAGCAGGCCGACTGCATCTCCGTCATGACCTACAACGAGTACTGGCAGGCAATCGATGCCGGTTTCAAGCCGGAAGAACTGACGGTGTTCAACTATAGCGCCATGGGCAACGACCTCCTCGAAGACGGTCTCTATGCCTCGGAAGACAAGCTCAAGGACCCGGCCTTCAAGGAAAAGATGGCCAAGTTCGTCAAGGCTTCGATGAAGGGCTGGAAGTACGCCGTCGAGAACCCTGACGAAGCCGCGGGCATCGTCGTCGACGCAGGTGGCCAGGACGAAAACCACCAGAAGCGGATGATGGGCGAAGTCGCCAAGCTGATCGGCGACGGCACTGGCAAGCTCGACACGACGCTCTATGACCGCACCGCCAAGGCGCTGCTCGATCAGAAGATCATCAACAAGGAACCATCAGGCGCCTGGACGCACGACATCACCGACGCTGCCGCCAAGTAAGCAGTTCGTCTGAGAAAAATGAAACGCGCGGAGTGATCCGCGCGTTTTTTTGTGAGAGCCAAAGAAAAAGCGTACTCTTATGTCGCATTTGGAAACTGTCGTGCGTCATAAGCATGACCGGATCGCGATCAACTATCGGAATGCACGCATAACCGCATGGTGATTGATCTGTGTTTCGATGGTAATTATTGGTGCAGATAGAGGAATTATTTTCCGCCGGACTTGCGCGATGGACAAAACGATACCACGTACAATCCGATTTTTGCCGGACGAGGGACTTCTTAAGTAAGGACCGGCAGAAGATGCGGGAATACCTTTGAGAATAGCAATACGGGAACGGGCCATTTCGCGAGCTGACGCCAACGCGCGGACTTGGCTGACCATATCAAGACTGGACGAAGACGCATGGCACGCACGCCGCTTAACATTCTACGCGCCTCCACCCTGATCGTCGCTGCTTTTGCGACTTCGAACCTGTTCGCCCAGGAAGCGCCCGTCGCCAAGCCGCAGCAAAACCTGCCGGCGATCGTGGTCACCAAGGCAGAGACCCGTACGCTGGTTGATCGTGTCGTCGCGACCGGCACCGTTAAACCCGTCGAAGAGATCTATCTCCAGCCGCAGGTCGAAGGCCTGTCGATCCGCGCCCTGGCTGCGGATATTGGCGACCATGTTCGTTCCGGCAGCGTGCTCGCAACGCTGAACGATGACGCCATCATCCTCGAAAAGAGCCAGTTGCAGGCAACGAGAGCCAAGAACGAAGCAAGCCAGGCGCAGCTGCGCGCGCAGCTGATCGAAGCGCAGGCCAATGCCGAACAGGCGCGCCAGCAGCAGGTCCGCGCCCAGGAAATGGGCAAGAAGGGCACCGTTTCGACGGCGACCGTCGAACAGGCGGATGCTGCCGCGGCTTCGGCAAACGCGCGCGTAACCTCCGCGGAACAGGCGATCCAGGTCGCCGTGGCCGACATCAAGGTCACCGACAGCCAGATTGCCGATGCCAACCTCAAGCTGGCCCGCACCGACGTGAAGACGCCGGTTGACGGCACGGTTTCCGCCAAGAACGCCAAGGTCGGCGCCATTGCGTCGGGAACCGGCGAGCCCCTCTTCACCATCATCCGCGACGACAAGATCGAACTGGTGGCCGAGGTTAGCGAGAGCGATATCGTCAAGATCGAGCCCGGCCAGAAGGCGACGCTTTCGCTTTCCGGCAGCCGCGACAAAATCAGCGGCTCGGTTCGCCTCGTGTCCCCGACCGTTGATCCGATCACGCGCCTCGGCCTCGTTCATATCCTGATCGATGATAGCAGCAAGGCCCGCTCCGGCATGTACGGCAGCGCCGATATCGTCATTCGCACCACTGAAAACGTGTCCCTGCCGCTTTCGGCAGTCCTCACCAGCACCGACGGCTCCTCCGCCCGCAAGGTCGAGGACAATGTCGTGAAGTTCGCCAAGGTCGAGACGGGTATTCAGGATGGCGCCTACATCGAGATCACCAACGGGCTGAAGGACGGCGAGGAAGTCGTTGCCAAGGCGGGCGCCTACGTCCGCGACGGCGACCATATTACGCCGGTTCGCGAACAGCCTGCGGCTTCCAACTAAGGGACGACCGATGAACTTTTCAGCCTGGTCAATCCGAAATCCCGTCGCGCCGCTTCTGGCCTTCGCACTTCTGCTTTTCGTGGGCATTCAGGCCTTCAACAAGCTACCGATCACCCGCTTTCCGAACATCGACGTCCCGCTTGTCTCGGTTGTCGTGACGCAGAGCGGTGCGTCGCCGGCTGAGCTCGAAATGCAGGTGACCAAAGAAATCGAGGATGCTGTCGCCAGCATCAACGGTATCGATGAAATCCAGTCGACGGTAACCGACGGCCAGTCTCAGACCGTCGTCATGTTCCGTATGGAAGTGCCAACCGAACAGGCGGTGCAGGACACCAAGGACGCCATCGACCGCATCCGCGGCGATCTGCCGGCAAACGTCGACGTGCCGATCGTCTCCAAGATCGACGTCGAAGGCCAGGCGATCCAGACCTTTGCCGTATCCTCGCCCGATATGTCGCTGGAAGAACTCTCCTGGTTCGTTGACGATACCGTCAAGCGCTCGCTCCAGGGACAGGCCGGCATCGGCCGCGTCGACCGTTACGGCGGCGCGGAGCGCGAAGTGCGCATCGAACTCAATCCGGACAAGCTCAACGCCTATGGCATCACCGCCGCCAGCGTGAACCAGCAGCTGCGCGGCACCAACGTCGATCTCGGTTCCGGCCGCGGCCAGGTAGCCGGCAACGAGCAGGCGATCCGCGTTCTCGGTGATGCCCGCAATGTGGCTGAGCTCGCCAATACCACGATCGCGCTCCCCAACGGACGCTTCGTCAAGGTTTCCGATCTCGGCGCCATCAAGGACACCTACGAAGAGCCAAAGTCCTTCTCGCGCTTCAATTCGTCGCCCGTCGTCACCTTCGGCGTCTTCCGCGCCAAGGGCGCCAGCGAAGTCAGCGTTGCCGAAACGGTCTCGAAGAGCCTCGCAACGGTGCGGGCGGAAAACCCGAACGTCAACATCGAGCTGATCGACGACTCAGTCTACTTCACTTACGGCAACTACGAAGCCGCCATGCACACGCTGCTCGAAGGCGCGCTGCTGGCGATCGTCGTCGTCTTCCTGTTCCTGCGCAATTGGCGCGCGACCCTTATTTCCGCGGTCGCCCTCCCTCTTTCCGCGATCCCGACATTCTGGATCATGGATCTGATGGGCTTCTCGCTGAACCTCGTCAGCTTCCTCGCCCTGACACTTGCGACCGGTATTCTCGTCGACGATGCGATCGTTGAAATCGAGAACATTGCCCGACATATCAAGATGGGCAAGACGCCTTATCGCGCCGCGATCGAGGCCGCCGACGAAATCGGTCTCGCCGTCATCGCGACGACCTTCACGATCATCGCGGTCTTCGTGCCGGTATCGTTCATGCCGGGCATCCCCGGCCAGTACTTCATCCAGTTCGGATTGACCGTCGCCTTCTCCGTCTTCTTCTCGTTGATGGTCGCGCGTCTCATCACACCGATGATGGCCGCCTATCTGATGCGTGCCGAGGACGGCATGGAGGACCATCACGACAATGACGGCTGGTTCTTCCGTGGCTATACCCGCCTCGTAAAGGCAACGACCAGCCGCTGGTGGACGCGCTATGCGACGCTGCTTGCGGCAATCGCCTTCCTCATCGGCTCGATGGCGCTGCTGGCGCAGGTTCCGGGCAGCTTCCTGCCGCCGGAAGACGCATCCCGCATCGTGCTCTCCGTCGAACTGCCGCCGAACGCGACGCTCGACGATACGGAAGCAACCACCGACGAGGTCTACAGGAACGTCAAGGACATCAACGGCGTCGAAAGCGTCTTCGTTCTCGGCGGCGCCTCGCCCAAGGGCGATCTCGAACTGCGCCGCGCGACCGTGACGCTTGCCCTGCAGAAGCTCGACCAGTCGCTGGTGAAAAAGCTCGTCAACGACGTGCTGGGCTCGATCCCTGTCATCGGCCCGCATCTGCCGAAGGTCCAGTTGCATGGCCGCGTGCGTCCGCAGTGGGATATCGAAAAGGAAGTCTTCGCCAAGCTCCGCCATATCCCGGACGTTCGCATCCTGAAGCTCAATGACCGCGGCGAACGCGACCTCTCGTTCAACTTCCTGTCGAAGAACGAAAAGGATCTGAGCGACGCGGTTGGTATTCTGGAATCGAAGCTGCGTGCCGATCCCGCACTGGCAAACGTCAGTGCCGATGGCGCCCTGCCCCGTCCGGAATTGCAGGTCCGCCCGCGCAAGGATCAGGCAGCTCGCCTCGGCATCACGCCGCAGCAGATCTCCGAGACGATCCGCGTCGCAACGATCGGCGATATCGATGCGTCGCTCGCCAAGATCAACCTCGACGACCGCCAGATCCCGATCCGGGTTCAGGCATCGGTCGATATGCGCCGGGACCTCGCGGCTCTGCGGGCGCTGAAGATCCAGACGGCAAGCGGCGGCACTGTTCCCCTGTCGACCGTCGCCGACATCGACTATTCGGAAGGTGTAAGCTCGATCAAGCGTAACAACCGCAACCGCGTTGTTGCGATCGGATCGGACCTGCCGCAGGGCGTCGCGCTCGATACGGCGTCTGCACGCTTCCGGGCAATCGTGGCCGATGCCAAGATTCCGTCGACGGTTCACCTCGTCGAAAGCGGCGACACCAAGGTGCAGAAGGAAATGCAGCAGAGCTTCGTCAACGCCATGTTGATGGGCCTGATGCTAGTGCTGACGGTGCTGATCCTGCTCTTCAAGGACGTGATCCAGCCCTTCACCATCCTGTTCTCGCTGCCGCTGGCAATCGGCGGCGTGGCAGTCGGCCTTTTGGTCACCAACAACCCGCTGTCGATGCCCGTCCTGATCGGTATCCTGATGCTGATGGGTATCGTCACGAAGAACGCGATCCTGCTCGTGGACTTCGCGATCGAGATGCGCCATCGCGGCATGGCGCGGGTCGAAGCCATGGTGGAGGCCGGCCGCAAGCGCGCCCGCCCGATCATCATGACCTCGATCGCCATGTCGGCCGGCATGCTGCCTTCGGCAATGGGCGTCGGCGAAGGCGGGTCCTTCCGCGCACCGATGGCCATCGCGGTCATTGGCGGCATCATCGTCTCCACGGTGCTGTCACTCGTGGTCGTCCCCTCCTTCTTCCTGATCATGGACGACCTGTCCCGCCTGCTCGGCTGGATGTTCGGCCGCCTCGTCGGCAAGAAGGACCAGGAAGAGCTGCCGCTGTCTCGTGAAGAGCTGACGGAAGCCGTCAACACGCTCGACGACCGCGTCACGGCAATCGAGAAGCCCGAGGGCAAGCGCGGCAAATCCGGCGGCAACGTCGTCCGCCTGCCGCCCTTCGCAGCGGAATAGCGCTCTGACAGCTTCGGGGGCCGGAATTGCCTGGCCTCCGCACCAATTGCAAGGCTCGTGGAACTCCGGTTCTGCGAGCCTTGTTTTCTATGCGCGCCGACGATCGATCCGTTGCAACCGCAGGGATCAATTCAGTGCCAAAACTTGATCCAGATCAACTTGTAGCTCCATGAGTCCGTTTATTCTCACGGTATGGCAGGCGGATAGCGTCTGCTGTAACCACGGAGGAAGAAATGACGACGGCCTTGAAACTGAGTGGCGCTCAAAAGGCGATGCTTGGCAAAGCCTTGATTGTTTCGGGTCTGAGCCGGGATGAGCGCGAAGCGCTGATGTCTTGCGCGACCGCAGTCCGCTATCAGATACACGACACCCTTTTCCATGAGCATGGAGAGGCACGCTACTTCTATTGCGTGCTCAGCGGCTATGTCAGGCTGTATCGCCTCGGCAACGACAATCGCGAGGCGGATATCCGCATCTGCGAGCCGGGCGAAAGCTTCGGCGAATGCCTCCTGCTCGACGGCAACGGGTACAACTACAGTGCTCAGGCGATGGAGCAGTCGATGCTGGCGCGCTTCGACCTCGACAAGGTCAGGGCGTTGCTGGACGAGCGTCCGCGCATCGGCATTGCGATCATGCGCGCGCTCTCGCAGCACCTGCTGTCGACGATCGACTGCCTGGCAAGCGATCGCATGCGCACTGCACCGCAGCGCGTCGCTAGCTACCTGCTGACGCACTCGACACAACAGGGTGCGGCTGCATCGCTGCGACTGCCGTTCCAGAAGAGCCTGCTGGCTAGAAAGCTCGGGCTTGCACCCGAGGCGCTCTCCCGCGCGTTCTCGGCACTACGCGAAGCAGGCGTGACGGTGAGCGGTCGTCTGATCGAGATCAATAATCTCGATGCTCTGAAAGGCGTCTAGAGCCGTTCCGTTGAGCCAGCAGAACTGGCTCTATTCGAGAGGAACGGCTTCAGGCGGTCACAGACCGCCCTGTTCCTTGAGGAAGCTGACGATCGAATCAATACCGTCGCCACGCTTCATGTCGGAGAAGACGAAGGGGCGCGCATCGCGCATGCGCGTGGCGTCGCGATCCATCACATCGAGGTCCGCGCCGACATAGGGCGCAAGATCCTTCTTGTTGATGACGAGCAGGTCCGACTTGGTGATTCCAGGTCCGCCCTTGCGCGGGATTTCCTCGCCCTGGCAGACCGAGATGACATAGATGGTAATGTCGGCCAGATCCGGCGAAAAGGTCGCCGCCAGATTGTCACCGCCGGACTCGATGAAAACCACGTCGAGATCCGGAATGCGCTCGGTCAGCCCCGCGATGGCCTGTAGATTGATCGTCGCATCCTCACGGATAGCCGTGTGCGGGCATCCACCCGTTTCAACGCCGACGATACGGTCCGACGGCAGCGCCTGCATGCGCATCAATGCCTCGGCATCCTCTGTCGTGTAGATATCGTTGGTCACCACGGCGACGGAGTAGTCGTCCCGCATCGCCTTGCAGAGCTTTTCGGTGAGCGCCGTCTTGCCGGAGCCGACCGGGCCGCCGATACCGACCCGCAAAGGTCCATTTCCTGATTTCATGTTCTGAACTCCAATCGAAGCGGATGATAGCGCGGCATTTGAAAGGTAACCACCGGCAAATGACGCAGGTCCGCGGCATGTGACGCCTGAGGAGCTACCCTCACGACCGAAACAGTCTGGTCGTTTGCGTCTCATGGCGCAGCGACATGATATCCGCCTGGACGGCCGCTGATCCGAGGTCCTCCAGCGTCGACGAAGCCGCCCGACTAGCAATCGACGCAATGTCGGCTTCTAGGCCCGCCAGAATGGCCACACCGTCCTTCTGTCCAGCGACGCTCAGGCGGATGCCAGCCGACACAGCTTGCGAGCAGTACGCGTGCAGGAAGGCGGCGAGCGCCTTTTCAAGGCCGATGCCATGCGCTCCAGCGACGGCACCGACCGCCACCGGATAGGCAACGTGCGCCGGCAAGCGATCGAACACCGCATCTGGCCAGGCGCGCGCGGACGACAGGAAGGCATCACCAAGCAGCATCGTTTCCTGATGGCGCTCTCGCGAACCGGCAAGCGCTTCCGCAAGCTCCGCCACTGAAGCAAGGGAGGCGCTTTCGGGCTGGACCCGATGGCTCTCGGCAAAGAGCACAGCGTCGTTCCAGACGGCGCCATGGGAAAGCAGCACCCTCACCCATTCCCCGAGCGTGTCGGCGTCCTTGACCAGGCCGTCGTGTACCGCACGCTCCAGGCCTCCCGAATAGGCAAATGAGCCCACCGGAAAGGCCGGCGATAGCCACGCCATCAGCCGCAGCAATGCTTGCAGATCGCCATTCTCGGTCATGAACGCTCAGTCGTGCGAGTGATGATGGCCGTGCGAATGGCCGTGGTCGTGCCCATGCGAGTGGCTGCCATGGGAGTGATAGGCGCCCCGCGCCGGCTGGAATGGCTCGGAGACTTCCGACACCGTTGCTCCCAGTCCTTCCAGCATGGAACGAATGACGTGATCGCGCAGGATCAGGATACGCTCATCCTCGATCTGCGCGCCGAGGTGGCGGTTTCCGAGATGCCAGGCGAGCTCGATCAGATGCAGCCGGTCCTTTGCCTTGATCTCGAACAGCTTTTCGTCGGCGGCAACGATCTCGATCAGCTCGCCGTCTTCCAGCACCAGCATGTCGCCGCTTGCGAACAGGACCGGCTCCTTGAGATCCAGCATGACCATGTCGCCATTTTCGAGATGCAGCAGCTTGCGGCGCAGATGCCTCAGATCATGTGGCAGGACAACCTTGCCGATGGGGTTCGAAGACGGCGTGCCGGCGGGAAGATAGGAGGTAACGCGCTGCATGACATATCCATTTCAAATGACTGCCCGAACATGCAAAATAGCCCCCGCCGATGCAAGGTCAAAACGCGCGAAAGCTCCGCTATCCTGCGTTCTTGGCGGCCGCCAGATAGTCGATCTCGGCCGCCGGTGCCGCGTGCCCGCTGTCGCTCAGCCGCCGGCGCCGCCGAACATGCGGCTGCAGCCCCTCGTCCTCGTGCACGACGCGATTGCGGCCGAGCGCCTTGGCAAGGTAAAGCGCCTTGTCCGCGGCGGAATAGACCGTCTCCTTGCTACGCCCCGTACCGAACTCCGCAATGCCTGCGGACACCGTAATATTGATCGCGCAGTCATCGACCAGGATCGGTTGCGCGGCGAGCTGGGTGCAGACCGATCTGATCAGCGCGGTGCGCTCGTCGCGCGGCAGATCCACGACGATCACGCCGAACTCCTCGCCGCCCAGCCGTGCCGCAAAGGATCGGCCGCAGAAGGAAGTCGCAAGCAGCGTCGAGACCGCGATAATCACCTGATCCCCGCACGCGTGACCGAAGCGATCGTTGATCGCCTTGAAGCGGTCGACATCGAAGATCGCCAGACAGGCCTGGCCGTCGATCTCATCAAGCGCCTCGGTAAAGGCTCGTCTGTTGAGCAGGCCGGACAGCATATCCGTTCGGCTCAACTGTTCGAACTCGGCCCGCGAGACACTGAGCTGATGCATGGCGCAGCCGACCACCAGCGCCAGCACACCCGAGACCAGTCCTCCGATCAGCCAAGAAAGAGCGACGCCGTAGACCACGGCGTTCGCGAGCGGCACCGGCAAGACGCCGAGCCAATCGAATGGCAACACCAAGATAGCGATCACGACCGACGACAACATCACCGCGAGAAAGCTCATCTTGAGAGCGAACGTGTAAATCGTATGGCGGTTTTGAAAATCGCCAAGCTCTGCCTGGAGTGAAATTTTCATTCGAATCGACCTTCTTGCCCAGCGCCAAGCACATTGCTTAGATGCCAACTGCTGCCGATTTCTTAAGTGGATTGTTAAGATTTGAACGATTTCAGGGGAATTGATCGAGCGCTCAAAGGTGACCGAAAATGCTACGTTCCGGCACCCGATTCAACTCGACAATACTCAAGATCAATTCATTGATTTTGAATGTCTTTTTAAAATTCACGCATTGACGTGTTCCATTGCGGACGCACCGCCCCAAGGTGGAACAGGGCACTTTGAAAAAACAACTTTAAGAAGATTTTGCTTAACAAGCCAGACGCGAAACGGTCGGCGACGAACGCCGACCGTTAAAATCTCTCAATACATGAAGTAGCGCTGCGCCATCGGCAGCGAGGTCGCCGGTTCGCAGGTGAGCAGCTCGCCGTCGGCGCGTACCTCGTAGGTCTCCGGATCGACCTCGATATGCGGCGTCAGGCTGTTGTGGATCATCGACGCCTTGGAGATGCCGCCGCGCGTGTTCTTGATGGCGACGAGGTCCTTGGCGACGCCGAGGCGACCCTTCAGGCCGGCGTCGAGCGAAGCCTGGCTGACGAACGTGACCGACGAGTTGGTGCGCAGCTTGCCATAGGCGGCGAACATCGGGCGGTAGTGCATCGGCTGCGGCGTCGGGATCGAGGCGTTCGGATCGCCCATCGGGGCAGCCGCGATCGAGCCGGCGAGGAGAACCATCTCCGGCTTCACGCCGAAGAAGGCCGGGTTCCAAAGCACGAGGTCGGCGCGCTTGCCGACTTCGATCGAGCCGATCTCGTGGCTGACGCCCTGCGCGATCGCCGGGTTGATCGTGTACTTGGCGATATAGCGGCGGACGCGGAAGTTGTCGTTATCCCCCGTCTCCTCCTTCAGCGGACCGCGCTGACGCTTCATCTTGTCGGCCGTCTGCCAGGTGCGGATCGCCACTTCCCCAACGCGGCCCATGGCCTGGCTGTCGGACGAGATGATCGAGAAGGCGCCGATATCGTGCAGGATGTCTTCGGCCGCGATCGTTTCCTTGCGGATGCGGCTTTCGGCGAAAGCGATATCCTCGGGGATCGACGGCGACAGGTGGTGGCAGACCATCAGCATGTCGAGATGCTCGGCGACGGTGTTGACCGTGTAGGGCCGCGTCGGGTTAGTCGACGACGGGATGACGTTCGACTGGCCGCAAATCTTGATGATGTCAGGCGCGTGGCCACCGCCCGCCCCCTCCGTGTGGAAGGCGTGGATGGTGCGGCCCTTGAGAGCCCCGATCGTATCCTCGACGAAGCCGCTTTCGTTCAGCGTGTCGGTGTGGATCATCACCTGGATATCGTATTCGTCGGCAACCGAAAGGCAGCAGTCGATCGCAGCCGGCGTCGTGCCCCAGTCCTCGTGCAGCTTCAGCGACGACGCGCCGGCCAGCACCATCTCCTCAAGTGCGGCGGGCAGCGAGGCGTTGCCCTTGCCCGCGAGCGCCAGGTTCATCGGGAAGCCGTCGAAGCTTTCGATCATCCGCTCGATATGCCAGGCGCCGGTGCAGGTGGTGGCGAGCGTGCCGTGCGCCGGGCCACTGCCGCCGCCGAGCATGCAGGTGATGCCGGACATCAGGGCTTCCTCGATCTGCTGCGGGCAGATGTAATGGATATGCGCGTCCATGCCGCCGGCAGTGATGATCTTGCCCTCGCCGGCGATCGCCTCGGTGGATGGACCGACGATGATGTTGACACCCGGCTGCGTATCCGGATTGCCGGCCTTGCCGATGGCGTGTATGCGACCATTCTTCAGCCCGATATCGGCCTTGACGATACCGGTATGGTCGATGATCACGACGTTGGTGATGACGGTATCGACCGCGCCCTGCGCCCGCGTTGCCTGGCTCTGCCCCATGCCGTCACGGATGACCTTGCCGCCGCCGAACTTCACCTCTTCGCCATAGGTGGTGAAATCCTTCTCGATCTCGATGAAGAGCTCGGTATCGGCAAGCCGCACCTTGTCGCCGGTGGTCGGGCCGAACATGCCGGCATAGGCGGCGCGGGAAATCTTGTAGGGCATGGGTCAGGCTCCTTGGGAGGACGAACGGGATGCGGACGGATAAAACCGCGTGACGCGGCCGGCGGCGACGTAAGCGTCGACGAGCTGCCTTTCGGCGGCGAAGGGATGCCACTCCCAGCCTTGATGGCCGAAGCCGGCAAGCGCGATCGGGGCATCGGGAAATCGGTTCATGACCTCCGCGATCACGATCATGCCGCTGCTCGGCACGACGTAGGGCGCGGGATCAAATGCAGCCAGCGCCTGGTCGACGCCATCATGAATCACTTTGTCAACGACCACATGCACCTTGCCAGCGTCCTTGCAGAAGCTGCTGAATTGACTCGTATAGTCGTCGCAGAAATCGTCGAGCTCTGGATGCGAGACGGCCAGCGGGCCTTTCAGCGCCGCGAACTTTTCCGGATCGCGCACGCTCCAGATCTCGGCAGCCTCGACGACGGCGGGATGCTCCCGCCACGCCTCGGATGACAGCATCGCCTTGGCGGGACGGCCCGTATTGCAGACGGCGACGACGTCAGTGCGGCCGGGGCTCGCCTCATAGGATCGGCATTCGTTGAACCGGACGACGAAGCCAGCTGCAGCCACTGCCGCGGCCCCTTCCGCACCGATCTCACCATTGCCGACGATCATGATGCTCTCTGTCACCTCAGTTGCTCATCGCGTCTTCGAGCGTCTTCAGCTCCTTGGTCCTGGCATCGGTCACGTTGGCGAGGCAGCCGGCGACCAGCATCGGCTCCATCGTACCGCCACGCGCCTGAAAGCCCTCGGCCTCGCATTGCGCATCACGGTAGGTGATCCACGCGCGCTGGGCGGTGACCAGAGCTTTTTCCGCCCCCTTCATATCGTCATCCTGATCGCCATCGACGGCGACCATGGCGGCGCGGGTCTTCTTGTATTGAATGTTGAGCGCCTTGTCGGCCTCGTCCTGCCGCGCACGCTCGCAGAGCGTCATGTCGGTCTGCGTCGTCGGGCTCTTGCAGTCGATCTCCTCGGCGCTGGCGCTGCCGGCCGCCATCAGTGCCAACAGCCCGAAACCCATAGGCATAAAGAAACGCATCATCTCCTCCCGAGACATGATCACAGCTTTCCCATCACCAACTGACGGAAGCCGTAGACCTCGCGCTTGCCGGATAGCGGGATCAGCGTGACCGAGCGCGTCTGCCCCGGCTCGAAGCGGACGGCCGTGCCGGCGGGGATATCGAGCCGCATGCCGTGCGCCTTCTCGCGATCGAAGGAGAGCCCGGCATTGGTCTCGCCGAAGTGATAGTGGCTGCCGACCTGCACCGGACGGTCGCCGGTGTTCGACACCTCGATGGTGACGGTCGGCGCGCCGGCGTTGAGTTCGATTTCGCCGGGTGCGGCAATGATTTCGCCTGGGATCATGATTTTCTCCTCACGCAGCCTTCACGGGCGCGCAGCCCTCGGCCTTCAGCACGCGTTTCATCGATGCCGGGTTGTTGATGAGCTTGGCCGCCGGGCGCACCGGCCGGCGCACCAGTTCGCCGCCGCAATTCGGGCAGATGCCTGAAAGCACGTTGTCGGCGCAATCAGCGCAATAGGTGCACTCGAAGCTGCACATCATGGCCTCGCGGCTTTCGGGCGGCAGGTCCTTGTCGCAGCATTCGCAATTGGGTCGAAGCTCGAGCATGGCGGCCTCAGCGGATCGGTTCGTGAACGGTCACGAGCTTCGTTCCGTCAGGGAACGTCGCTTCCACCTGCACGTCGTGGATCATCTCGGCGATGCCATCCATCACCTGATCACGACCGATGACATGGGCGCCGGCTTCCATGAGCTCGGCCACCGGCCGGCCGTCACGCGCGCCTTCGACGACATAGTCGGTGATGAGCGCGATCGCCTCGGGATAGTTGAGCTTGACGCCCCGCTCCAGCCGCCGCCGCGCGACCATCGCCGCCATCGAAATCAACAGCTTGTCTTTTTCTCTTGGTGTGAGGTTCATCGTGCATCCATCTGCTTGAACTAGAGATTCCAGACTTTCGGCACAGGCGCACCGTTGCGCAAGGCTGAAATGATCGGGATCAGGATTTTTCGAAGTGCGAAGCCATCCGACGCCGCCAGCCGAACAACCAGCTTGCCCGCCCAGCAACTGGCGCCACCCATATGACCGTCGAGCAACGGCCTGACCGCATTGAGATAGCTTTCCGCCTGAGGCCCGACGTAAAGCAACGTGGCGAAGGCGACCTGGCCCGAAAGCACCGCCTGCTCGCGCGTCAGCGCCTGCACCTCGCCAGCGAGCCTCAGATCCTCGGCATGGCAAAGCCCGCCTTCCCGGCGGATACGCCAGCGGTCGCGGAAAAGCCCCGAGACAACCGCCTCGCCCATCGCCTTGCGCCCGAGAAGGACCGCTTCGACCGCCAGGAATTCCGCCCCCCCGTCGAGATCGACGTCGAGCCGCCGATAGAGCGAGGAGCGATCGAAGAGGATGGTTTCCTGCGGCAGCCAGTCGACGCGCGCGTTGGCGCCGACCTGAATTTTCGTGGTGATCTCGGCGGTGCCGGCCGACGCCTTGTAGATTTTCTCGCAGGCCTGCGTGGTCACGTCGATGCGGGTGCCGGGACCGGCAGCGACGCTCCAGTCCATGCGGTCGCCGCCGGTGAGCCCACCGGCCGTGTTGATGATGACGGCTTCCATCGAGGCATCGAAGGTATCCGGCAGCCGGATCTTGGCGGCTCCCTCCTGATAGAGCTCGCGGATGCGCGTGCGCCCGCCCAGCGACTTCGCGGCCAGATGCCCGCGGCCTTCGGCCCTTTGCGGTCTGGTGGCTGCCGCGGCGTTCGTCATTCCATCCCCTCTTCATGCCCGCCGGTTTGCCCGGCCGTTCTCATTCAATCCTGTAACTGATTGAAAGCAAGCAATTTCCGTGCCGCGCGAAGGACACTGAAATCTCGGCGCCGGCCAACAGGGCGCATGTCGTCAAATGCCTCCAAAAGCGGCGAATGCCGATCAGACGGTCAGATGCCGGCGCGCCTCAGGCGTATCGAGCGTCTCCGCCAGCCCCTCGTGGACGATCTCGCCGCGGTCCATGATGTAGACGTAATCGGCAAGCTCCCGGCAGAAATCGAGATACTGTTCAACCAGCAGGATCGCCATGCCGGTGCTATCACGCAGATAGCGGATCGCCCGGCCGATATCCTTGATGATCGACGGCTGGATGCCTTCGGTCGGCTCGTCGAGCACGAGGATCTTCGGCCGCGTCACCATCGCCCGCCCGATCGCCAACTGCTGCTGCTGCCCACCCGAGAGATCGCCGCCGCGCCGCCCGAGCATGGTCTGCAGCACGGGAAACAGGCTGAAGATATCGTCGGGAATATTCTTGTCGCGGCGCGTAAGCGGCGCAAAGCCGGTCTCGAGGTTTTCCTTCACCGTCAGCAACGGAAAGATCTCGCGCCCCTGCGGCACATAGCCGATGCCCTGCTTGGCGCGCGCATAGGGCGCAAGGCCGTTGAGCCTGGTGTCGTTGAAGGTCACGGTTCCCGATGACAGCGGATGCTGGCCGGTGACGGCGCGCAGCAACGAGCTCTTGCCGACGCCGTTGCGGCCGAGCACGCAGGTGATCTTGCCCATCTCCGCCTTCAGCGAGATGCCGCGCAGCGCCTGCGCCGCGCCATAGTGGAGGTTTGCGTTTTCGACGGTCAGCATGGTTTTCCCCTATGATCGCTTACGGTTGTGGCGCCCCCCTCTGCCCTGCCGGGCATCTCCCCCACAGGTGGGGAGATTGGCTGGGCGCACGCGCTCGCTCCAACGGCTATTGATTGACGAGACGCCCGCCACAGGTCGATCTCCCCCCTTGTGAGGGAGATGCCCGGCAGGGCAGAGGGGGGTATCACACACTCAACGCTCATCACCGCCCCAAATAATTCTCGATCACCTTCGGATCGGAGCTGACGAAATCGATCGACCCCTCGGCCAAAACCGAGCCTTCAGCGAGACACGTCACCTTCACCCCAAGATCCCGGATAAAACCCATGTCGTGCTCGACGACGACCACCGACCGCGTCTTGGCGATCTCCTTCAACAGGATCGCCGTCTCCGCCGTCTCCGCATCCGTCATCCCAGCCACCGGCTCGTCGACGAGCAACAGCTTCGGCTCCTGCGCGAGCAGCATGCCGATCTCCAGCCACTGCTTCTGCCCATGGCTGAGATTGGCGGCGAGATCGTCACGGCGATGCGTCAGGCGAACGGTCGCAAGGATCTCGTCGATGCGCGACCGATCCTCGCTCGACAACCGATAGAACAGCGTCGAAAACACCCCACGCCTGCGGTTCAGCGCCAGCTCGATATTGTCCCAGACCGTGTGGCTTTCGAACACCGTAGGCTTCTGGAACTTGCGGCCGATGCCGAGCTGGGCGATGTCGGCTTCGTCGAGCTTGGTGAGGTCGGTCTGGCCGTTGAAGAAGACCTGGCCGGTATCCGGCCGCGTCTTGCCGGTAATGATGTCCATCATCGTCGTCTTGCCGGCGCCGTTCGGGCCGATGATGGCGCGAAGTTCGCCCGGCTCGATGACGATCGACAGCGAATTCAACGCCTTGAAGCCATCGAAGGAGACGGAGACGTTGTCGAGATAGAGAACGCTGTTGGGTTTGACGTCAGGGATCATGGCGCTCACTCCGCGGGCTGGATTTCTGCGTCGACACCGTCCTCGCGCTTGGCGGGCGGCGTGTCGCTGGAGGACGGCTTGCGCTTGCCGATATACTGGCCGATCGTGCCGACGATGCCCTTGGGCAGGAACAGCGTGACCGCCACGAAAAGCCCGCCGAGCGCGAAGAGCCAGAACTCCGGGAAGAGGCCGGTAAAGATCGTCTTGCCGCCATTGACCATGATGGCGCCGATGATCGGCCCGATCAGCGTCGAGCGCCCGCCCACCGCCGTCCAGATGACGACTTCGATCGAGTTGGCCGGGGCGAATTCGCCGGGGTTGATGATGCCCACCTGCGGCACGTAGAGCGCGCCGGCGATCCCCGCCATCATCGCCGAGACGACGAAGGTGAAGAGCTTGAAATGCTCGACGCGATAGCCGAGGAAGCGCGTGCGGCTTTCCGCGTCGCGCACGCCGACCAGCACCTTGCCGAACTTCGAGCGCACGATGGCCGACGCGATCAGCAGCGACAGTGCCAGCAGGATCGCGGTGGCCGAAAAGAGCGCCGCGCGGGTGCCGTCGGCCTGGATGTTGTAGCCGATGATGTCCTTAAAATCGGTCAGGCCGTTATTGCCGCCGAAGCCCATGTCGTTGCGGAAGAAGGCGAGCAGCAGCGCATAGGTCATCGCCTGGGTGATGATCGAAAGATAGACGCCGTTGACGCGCGAGCGGAAGGCGAACCAGCCGAAGACGAAGGCGAGAAGCCCCGGCACGACGAGCACCATCAGCGCCGCGAACCAGAAATGGTTGAACCCATGCCAGAACCACGGCAGCGCCTTGTAGTTCAGGAACACCATGAAATCGGGCAGGATCGGATCGCCGTAGCTGCCCCGCGTACCGATCTGGCGCATCAGATACATGCCCATCGCATAACCGCCGAGCGCGAAGAAGGCGCCGTGGCCGAGCGAGAGAATGCCGCAGAAGCCCCAGACGAGATCGAGCGCCAGCGCCAGAAGCGCATAGGTGAGATACTTGCCGAACAGCGACATGATGTAGGTCGGGATGTGCAGCGGGCTCGTGGCTGGCGTCATCAGGTTCAGGACCGGGACCAGCACGGCGAGCACCAGCAGGATGAAGAGCGCGACGATGATCTTGCGATCGAGAGACCGGAGAAGGAAGGCCGTAATCATGCTTCCACCGCCCTTCCTTTGAGTGCGAAGAGCCCACGCGGCCGCTTCTGGATGAAGAGAATGATGAGGACGAGCACCAGGATCTTGCCGAGCACGGCGCCGGCGAAGGGCTCGAGGAACTTGTTGACGACGCCGAGCGACAGCGCACCCACCAGCGTACCCCACAGATTGCCGACACCGCCGAACACCACGACCATGAAGCTGTCGATGATGTAGCTCTGGCCGAGATTGGGCGAAACGTTGTCGATCTGGCTGAGCGCCACGCCCGCCATGCCGGCGATGCCGGAGCCGAGCGCGAAGGTGAAGGCGTCGACCCATCCGGTGCGGATACCCATCGACGACGCCATTCGGCGGTTCTGCGTGACGGCGCGCATCTGCAGCCCGAAGGCGGAACGCTTGAGCAGCATCAGCAGCGTCACGAACACGGCCATCGAGAAGACGATGATCCACAGGCGGTTCCAGGTGATCGACAGACTGCCGAGTTCGAACGCGCCCGACATCCAGCTTGGGTTGCGCACTTCGCGGTTTGTCGGCCCGAAGATCGAGCGCACCGCCTGCTGCAGGATGAGCGAGACGCCCCAGGTGGCGAGCAGCGTTTCCAGCGGACGACCGTAGAGATAGCGGATCACGGTGCGCTCGATGACGAGGCCGACGAAGCCGGTGAAGATGAAGGCGGCGGGAACGGCGAAGGCCAGCGAATAGACTTCGAGGCCAGGGAAGGTCGAAGCGATATACTGCTGCACCACATAGGTCGTATAGGCGCCGATCATCACCATCTCGCCATGCGCCATGTTGATGACGCCCATGACGCCGAAGGTGATGGCAAGGCCGATGGCCGCAAGCAGCAGCACCGAGCCAAGCGACAGGCCGTACCAGACGTTCTGCACCACGTCCCAGAGCGCCAGGCTGCGGTTGATCGTGTTGATATGCGTCTGGATCTCGCCCTTGAGTTCGTCGGGCGCGGTCGCCATGGCCGTCGTCAGGATGGTCAGCGCGTTGCGACCGCCACGGGCGGCGATCGTGTCGATAGCGGCCTTCTTGTCCTCGGCGCCGACATCGCTCTTCAGCACCATCACGGCGCGGGCGGCTTCCATCGTCTCCTTAACCTCGCCGTCCTTCTCCGCGGAAAGCGCGGAGTTCAGCAGTTCGAGATTGGCGGGATCGGCATCGCGCAGCAGCCCCTGGGCAGCCGCAAGGCGGGCGCCGCGATCGGGAGAGAGCAGCGTCAGCTGGCTCATGGCCGAGGCGATGACGCCGCGCAGCGAATTGTTGATCCTGACCTTGGACATGTAGTCCGCGTCGATATCGGCGACGGCTTCGCCGCTGATCGGATCGGAAAAGGTCGGCTCGTCATCCGTGCCGCCCTGAAGCAGAACCGGGCCACCGCTTTCCGAATTCACGTAGAGCTGGCCGTCGCTGAGCTGCTGCAGGATCTGGCTGACATGGGCATCGCCGGATGCGACCAGCGCCTTGATGGCGACCTCGCGCTCCGGGAAATCGCCGACGCCGAGCGCGTCGACCAGCGCGTGGATGTCTTCCTGCGCCTTCAGCGCCGTGGCGAATGCCGGCAGGGCCAGGCACAAGGTCAAAAGCAAAATCTTGATGGCGCGATACATCGGCTTTCTGCCTCGGTTATCGTTGGCCTTCCGGCGCAATCGGGAAAATTCAGGCCCTCAATTCGACATCGGTCCAACTCGGGACCACTGCCGCCCGAAGCATCAGGGCCGCGCTTCGGAGATGGACCTTCCGCCCGGACAGGAGAGACCGGGCGGAAGTCTTCAGGCGTCAGAGTGACGGGGTGGTCAGCACTCAGGAGCCCTTGCCGCCGCACTTGCCCGTTGCGACGTTGAAGTTGCCGCAGTTCATGGGCTTGCGCCAATCGGAGATCAGGTCCTTGGAGTCCGGCAGGAAGTCGGACCATTCGTCGCCGACCACGGCAGGGGTCTGCTGGACGATTTCGAACTGGCCGTTCGCCTGGATTTCACCGATCAGCACCGGCTTGGTGATGTGGTGGTTCGGCATGACGGTGGCGTAGCCGCCCGACAGGTTCGGAACCGTGGTGCCGATGATCGTGTCGAGAACCTTGTCCGTGTCGGTCGTGCCGGCAGCCTGGACCGCCTTAACCCATGCGTTGAAGCCGATATAGGCAGCTTCCATCGGGTCGTTGGTCACGCGCTTGTCGTTCTTGGTGTAGGCATGCCATTCCTTGATGAACTTCTTGTTCGCCGGGCTTTCGACCGATTCGAAGTAGTTCCAGGCAGCGAGGTGGCCGACGAGCGGCTTGGTGTCGAGACCGGCAAGCTCTTCTTCGCCGACCGAGAAGGCGACAACCGGGATGTCCGTTGCCTTGACGCCCTGGTTGCCGAGTTCCTTGTAGAATGGAACGTTGGCGTCACCGTTGATGGTGGAGACGACGGCGGTCTTCTTGCCAGCGCCACCGAATTCCTTGATCTTGGAGACTTCCGTCTGCCAGTCGGAGAAGCCGAACGGCGTGTAGTTGACGATGATGTCTTCCTTCGGAATGCCCTTCGAGATCAGGTAGGCTTCCAGGATCTTGTTGGTCGTGCGCGGATAGACGTAGTCGGTGCCTTCGAGAACGAAGCGCTTAACGCCTTCCTTTTCCATCAGGTAGTCGACAGCCGGGATTGCCTGCTGGTTCGGAGCAGCACCCGTGTAGAAGATGTTGCGCGAGGATTCTTCGCCTTCATACTGGACCGGGTAGAACAGGATGGAGTTGAGTTCTTCGAAAACCGGCAGGACCGACTTGCGCGACGAGGACGTCCAGCAACCGAAGACGGCCGCGACCTTGTCCTTTTCGATCAGCTCGCGTGCCTTTTCGGCAAACAGCGGCCAGTCGGAAGCAGGGTCGACGACGACGGCTTCGAGCTTCTTGCCGAGAAGGCCGCCCTTCTTGTTCTGCTCGTCGATGAGCATCAGCATGGCGTCTTTCAGCGTCGTTTCGGAGATCGCCATCGTGCCGGACAGCGAATGCAGAACGCCGACCTTGATGGTGTCGTCAGCCGCAACGGCTCCATGGAATGCGGCCGTGGCCGACATGACGGCGCCGAGCACGGCACCGGAAACATATGATCGCAGATTCATCTGGTTGATCCCCTCTTCTTGTTCCGACAACAGGCCTGAAACGGCGATTAACTGTTGCTTAAGGGACTATCCGGTGCTGCACTGCGAAAGCGTATACGCGAAATGACGTAGGTGACGGGGCGAAATGTGCAGTTTTGCGTTGCACCGCACTCTTAAGCCCCGCGCTGTTCCATGTTACGAACGCATGACAAGGGAACGAAGGGGCCGATTACGGGCATGGCAGCGCGGCAACGCATTATTCCGGTCAGGCGCGAATACAATCGCTGGGTCGCCAACCAGACGCTGGAAGACTATGCGCTGCGCTTCACCGCCAAGAGCGCCCGGCAGTTCTCCTCGCAGCGCATTTCGCAGACGGCGATCGGCGCAATCTCCTTCCTGGCGCTGGAGGCGATCGGCGGCGCCATCACGCTCTCATACGGCACCACCAACGCCTTCTATGCGATCATCGTCGCCTCGATCGCCATGCTCGCCATCGGCCTTCCGATCAGCCGCTACGCGATCCGCCACGGCGTCGACATCGACCTGCTGACGCGTGGCGCGAGCTTCGGCTATATCGGCTCGACCATCACCTCGCTGATCTACGCCAGCTTCACCTTCATGCTGTTTGCGATCGAGGCCTCGATCATGTCCGGCGCGCTGGAGCTGACGCTTGGGATACCCTTGTGGATCGGCTACATCATCAGCGCCGTCATGGTCATCCCGCTCGTCACCCATGGCGTCCGGCTGATCAGCCGCTTCCAGCTTCTGACGCAGCCCTTCTGGATCGTGCTCAACATCCTGCCCTTCCTCTTCATCGCGGTGATGGACTGGGAGAAGTTCGATCTCTGGCGCGCCTTCTCCGGCATCCGCCATGCCTCTGGCCCACCCGGCACCATCGCCCCCTTCGATCTCGTCGAGTTCGGCGCCGCCTCCGCCGTCATCCTGGCACTGATGTCGCAGATCGGCGAACAGGCCGACTTCCTGCGCTTCCTCCCCCCGGAAAAGCAGACCAAGTGGCGCCACCGCCTCGCCGTCTTTCTCGCCGGCCCCGGCTGGGTCATCATCGGCGCGCCGAAGCTCTTGGCCGGCTCCTTCCTTGTCGTACTGACCTTCGCCTCAGGCGTTCCCGCCGACCGCGCCGCCGATCCGGCGCAGATGTATTTGACCGCCTTCGGCTACATGATCCCTTGGCACAACGCCGCGCTGCTGCTGATGGCCGCCTTCGTCATGGTCTCGCAGCTGAAGATCAACGTGATGAACGCCTATGCCGGGTCGCTCGCCTGGTCGAACTTCTTCTCCCGTTTGACCCACAGCCACCCCGGCCGCGTCATCTGGCTGGTGTTCAACGTGGCGATCGCGTTGCTCCTGATGGAGCTCGGCATCTACCGGCTGCTTGAAGAGACGCTCGGCATCTTCTCGATCATCGCCATGGCCTGGCTCTGCACCATCTCGGCCGATCTCTTCATCAACAAGCCGCTCGGGCTCGCCCCTCCCGGCATCGAGTTCAAGCGCGCTCATCTCTACGACATCAACCCCGTCGGCCTCGGCGCCATGACGCTGTCGGCGACCATCGCCCTCGTCGCTCACTTCGGCGCCTTCGGCACGATCGCCGCTTCGCTGGCGCCCTACATCACCCTCATTGTCGCCCTGATCGCCTCGCCCGCGATCGCCTGGGCCACGAAGGGCAAGTTCTACCTCGCCCGCAAGCCGCGCCAGAGCTGGAAGAACCTGACGAACATCACCTGTTCGGTCTGCGAACACCCGTTCGAGCCGGAAGACATGGCCTGGTGTCCCGCCTATGCCGCGCCGATCTGCTCGCTCTGCTGTTCGCTCGACAGCCGCTGCCACGACATGTGCAAGCCCAATGCGCACCTGAATGCGCAGGTCGGTTATGTGGCGAGGGCGGTGCTGCCCGAAACCATCGTCCAGAAGCTCACCACCCGCCTCGGCCGCTACGGCATCGCCGTCATTCTGGCGCTGACGGCCGTTGGCGCCATCCTCGCCATGATCGCCCACCAGGTCTCCTCAGCCTCGCCGGAAACCGCCGAGGTCGTCAACGGCACGATCCTGATCGTCTTCTTCGTCTTCGCCGTCATCGCCGGCGTCGTCTGCTGGTTCTACGTGCTGGCCCATGACAGCCGCGTCGTCGCCGAGGAGGAATCCTCACGCCAGAACACGCTGCTGCTCAAGGAAATCGCCGCCCACAAGAAGACCGACGCCGCGCTGCAGGCCGCAAAGGAGACCGCCGAGGCCGCCAACCGCGCCAAGAGCCGCTATGTCGTCGGCCTCAGCCACGAGCTGCGCACGCCGCTCAACGCCGTGCTCGGCTACGCCCAGATCCTCGAGCGCGACGAGACCATCCCGACGCCGCGCCAGTCGTCGATCAAGGTCATCCGCCGCTCGGCCGAACATCTCTCCGGCCTGATCGACGGCCTGCTCGATATCTCCAAGATCGAGGCGGGCCGCCTGCAGGTCTATTCCAACGAGATCAACATCCAGGATTTCCTCGACCAGATCGTCGACATGTTCCGCCCGCAGGCGCTCGCCAAGGGCCTGACCTTCAACCATCAGCGCGCACCTGGCCTGCCCCAGTTCGTGCGCACCGACGAGAAGCGCTTGCGCCAGATCCTCGTCAATCTCCTTTCCAATGCCATCAAGTTCACCGACGAGGGCACCGTCACCTTCGACGTCGCCTATCGCAGCCAGGTGGCCACCTTCACCGTGACGGACACCGGCCGCGGCATCGCCGAGAAGGACCTGAGCCGCATCTACGAGCCCTTCCAGCGCGGCGAGGCCGACAGCATCCGCCCCATGCCTGGCCTCGGCCTTGGCCTGACGATCACCCAATTGCTGACCAACACGCTCGGCGGCGAAATCTCGGTGACCAGCGAGAAGGACAAGGGCTCGACCTTCCGCGTGCGCTTGATGCTTTCGGCCGTGCTGCGCGAGATGGCGGCGCCGCCGCAGGAAAAGAAGATCGTCAGCTATGACGGCCCGCGCCGCACCATCGTCGTCGTCGACGATAACGAGGATCACCGCGAGATGATGCGCGAGATCCTGGTGCCGCTCGATTTCGTGGTGCTGACGGCGGCCAGCGGCACCGATTGCCTGACGCTGATCGAAGGCATTCAACCCGATCTCTTCCTCGTCGACATCCTGATGCCGGGGATGAACGGCTGGCAGCTGGTCTCGCGCCTGCGTGAAGCCGGCCAGACCGCGCCGATCGTCATGCTGTCGGCCAATATCGGCGACGCCGCCGCCCATGGCGACAGCGACGACAGCCACAATGACGCGATCGGCAAGCCCGTCGACATCCGCCGCCTGCGCGACAAGCTTGCCCTGCATCTCGGCCTGAAATGGCTCTACGCCGAAGCCGCCCCCGCCGCGCCCAAGAAGACCGAGCAAGTCCTGCAAAGCCCCGGCGACGCGCATGTGCAGGAACTGCTGCGTCTCGGCGAGATCGGCTATATCAGGGGCATCGAGGCCAAGCTCGCCGACCTTGCCAAGGTGGAGGCAAATCAGCCATTTACCGAGGAACTTCGATCCTATGTCGCCGCCTTCGACCTGAACGGCTTCATGGCCTTCCTGCACCGCTTCGACGAAAAGGTGGAACACATTGGCTGAGCTCCCGCGCGACATCGTTCTGTTGGTTGACGACTCGCCGGAAGCGCTCGGCTTCCTCACCGATGCGCTGGAGCAATCCGGCTTCTCCGTCCTGATCGCCACCTCGGGCTCGGCAGCACTCAACATCGTCGAGCGCATCACCCCTGATCTGATCCTGCTCGACGCGGTGATGCCCACGATGGACGGCTTCGAGACCTGCCGGCGGCTGAAGGCCAACCCGGCGATCAGCCAGATCCCCGTCATCTTCATGACCGGCCTGACCGAGACCGAACACGTCGTCCATGCGCTCGGCTCCGGCGGCGTCGACTATCTGACCAAGCCGATCAACATCGATGAACTGCGCGCCCGCATCGGCGTGCACCTCAGAAACGCCCGCTCCGCCCAGAGCGCCCGCGTCGCGCTCGACGCCGCCGGCCGCCACCTGCTGGCGGTCAAGGGCGACGGCAACATCCACTGGTCGACGCCGCAGGCCACGCGCCTCGTCAACGCCGCCATGGGCAGCGACGACGGCATGGACACCGTAATCTCGACCATCGCCGCCTGGATGAAGGACCGCACCGCCGCCACCCGCGACGCCACCATCGCCGTCGCCCATGGCGGCCAGGACGTGCTGCAACTCGCCTTCCTCGGCACGATCGGCCCCGACGAATATCTCTTCCGCCTGACCGCCAGCCAGCGCGCCGACGACCAGGTGCTGCGCCAGCGCTTCGCGCTCACCCACCGCGAATCCGAAGTGCTGCTGTGGATCGCCAAGGGCAAGGCCAACCGCGACATCGGCGAAATTCTCGGCCTCTCGGCCCGCACGGTGAACAAGCACCTCGAGCAGATCTACGTCAAACTCGGCGTCGAAAACCGCGCCTCGGCCGCGGTCAAGGCGGCTCATGTGTTGCATGAGACGTAGGTCGGCTCTGGGCACAAGCAGCAAGGATCGGAGACAGCGTTGATCCGCAGAGCCACAGACGCAGACATCCCGCGCATTGTCCAGATCCGGGCCGAGGTAGAGGAAAATCGGCTCTCCGATCCATCCAAGGTGACGATCGCAGATATCCGGTGGTTCATTGCCAACCCCGGATTATGGGTTTGGCAAGAAGACGGCGACATCAGCGGCTTCTCCGCCGCCGACCCACGAAACGGCTACATCTGGGCTCTGTTCGTCGATAACGCGGTTGCCGGTCGCGGTATCGGGCGCGCCTTGCTCGACAGGGCTTGCGGGACGCTCAGGGATGCCGGCTTCACCTGCATATGGCTGACCACCGACCCCGGAACCCGGGCGGAGCGTATCTATCGCAGGGCCGGCTGGCAGTTGATCGGCGAGCAGGACAACGAGCTGCTCTTCGAACTGCAAATCTAGCGCACCGCACTTTGCCAGCCGCGAACAGACATTCTTAAAGCCTCGCGCGGTAAATTGGGCATGCCTCTCGGTGGGCATGGCATCAAGATGATATCCGGCAGGTCATGAAGGACAGGCTCTATTACGTGGATCGGCTGCGGATTTCCGCCTTCGCGATCCTGATCCTCTATCACTCCTCGGCAGCCTTCTTCACCGATATGGGCTGGCTGATCCATAGCGATCGCACCAGCCCCGTGCTCTCGCTGATCATGGAATTCCCGCGCGCCTGGCGGCTGGCGCTGTTGTTCTTCGTCTCCGGCATGGGCGCTGCCTTCTCCTTCCGCTCCGATTCCAGCCTGGCCTTCCTGCGCAAGCGCACCATCCGCCTGCTCGTGCCCCTGCTGTTCGCCATGGCCGTCCTCGTCGTGCCGCAGGTCTGGTACGAGCGCATGTACGAGACCGGCTATGACGGCTCGCTCATCAATTTCTGGCTGACGCGCTATTTCACCGAGGGCCGCTATCCGACCGGCAATTTCACCTGGGCGCACATGTGGTTCGTCGCCTATCTGCTTGTGATGTCGGTGATCTGCTACCCGATCTTTCTCTATCTCAGCCGACCCGGCAACAGAATCATGGCCTGGTTCGAGCGCGTCGCAAAATCAGGCGCGATCTACCTGTTCTTCCTGCTGCCGCTGCTGCTCAACTTGGTCTTGACGCCCTTCTACCCCAAGGAAACCAATGCGCTCTACAATGACGGCGCCTGGTTCGCGGTCTGGGCAAGCTGGTTCGGCCTCGGCTTCCTCGTCGCCCGCAATCATCGCAGCCTGATCGAGCCGATCATCGCCAGGCGCTATCTGAGCGCCGCCATCGCGCTGGCCGTCACCGCGTTCCTCTACGCCTTCGCCTGGCTGGTGCCGGCCGAGCAGGCCATCGGCAGCTATGCCGATGAAACCCCGCTCTTCAAGGCCGCGATCTTCCTGCTCGCCTGGTCGATGATCCTGACGCTGATCGGCTTCGCCGCCCGTCATTTCAACCAGCCGGACGCACGGCTGGTCACCGTCAACCGGCTCGTCTTCCCGCTCTACATCATCCACCAGACGGTGATCGTCGGCGCGCTTTACTACGTCCTGCCGCTCGGCCTGCCCGCCGTGCCGAGCTTCATCATCATCGCGGCCGCAACCTTCGTGCTGTCGGGCCTCTTCGCCATCGCGGTGGACTTCATCCCCGGCCGCGCGCGCCTGCTTTTCGGCCTCGAAGCCAAACCGCGTGGCCCCTCGGGCGAGCGCAAGACCGTCGGCGCGCAGCGATAGGCTGGATCAAGCCACCCGGTCCGGCGGCTCGCGTCCCTCGAAGAAGGCGGTGATGTTGTCCACCACCTTCATGCCCATCGCATTGCGCGTCTCTTCGGTGGCACTGCCGAGATGCGGCAGCAGAACTACGTTCTCCAACGCGCGCAGCTTCTCCGGCACCTGCGGCTCAGCCTCGTAGACGTCGAGACCGGCGCCGCGGATCACGCCATTCTCGAGCGCCGCGATCAGCGCCGCCTCGTCGACGACATCGCCCCGCGCCGTGTTGATCAGATAGGCGCCGGGCTTCATCGCCGCGAAACGGGCTGCATTCATCAGGTGCCGGTTCTCAGCCCCACCTGGGCAATGCAGCGACACGAAATCGCTGGCCGCCAGCACCTCTTCCACGGTCGCGAGCTGCCGCGCGCCAAATCGCGCCGCTTCCGCCGCATCGACCGTCGAGCGGTTGTAGAACACCACGTCCATGCCGAAGCCGAAATGGCAGCGTTGCGCAAACGCCTTGCCGATGCGCCCGAAGCCGATGATCCCCACCGTCTTGCCCGTAACCTTGCTGCCGATCATATGCGTCGGACACCAGCCCTTCCATTCGCCGGCCCGGATCTGCCGCTCTCCTTCCCCGCCACGACGAGCAATCGTGAGGAGCAGGAGCATGGCGATATCTGCCGTGCAGTCGGTGAGCACGCCGGGCGTATTGGTGACCACAATGCCCTTGGCTTTTGCGGCGGCAATGTCGATGTGATTGTAGCCGACCCCAAAATTGCCGAGGATCCTCGCGCGCGTCTCCCCTTCGAAAACCGAGGCGGGCAGCTTGTCTGACACGGTCGGAAGCACGCCGTCGTGGCTGCGCAGCGCATCGGCGATCGCCTCGGCCGACATCGGCAGATCGCCGGTATTGAAGGTCACATCGAAACGCTCGGAAAGAACCGCTTCGACTGCTGACGGCCAGCGCCGGGTGACGAGAATTTTGGGGCGAGGCATGGCGTATCCGTATCTTCTGCGGCCGTGCCGCTCGGAGAAATTTCGAGTACGGCAACCTGTTGAATTCGCGGGCGATCCTAACTGGATCATCCTCAATCGCAAGGCCGGTCAATGGCCGGGCGGTTCGCATCGCCGCCAAAAACGAAAGAAGCCCGGTGCGAGACCGGGCTTCCAAAGTGGTAGGAACAGGCGTTCTTACTTCGCGTCCTGCGGGAAGTAGCCGAACTTGCCGTCCGCACCCTTCTTCCATTCGTACATGATGTAGCCAGGAAGCTTCGGGTCACCCTTTTCGTCGAAGGACATTTCGCCGAGAACGGTCTTGAACGGACCCTTTGCCTTCATCGCTGCAGCTACGGCTTCAGCGTCGGTCGAAGCGGCTGCCTTGGCAGCTTCAGCGATCGTCTGCAGGGCAGCGTAAGAGTACAGCGTGTAGGCTTCCGGGTTGAAGCCAGCTGCCTTGAACTTGGCAACGAGGTCCTTGTTGTCGGGGTTCAGGGTCGGATCGGGACCGAACGTGTTCAGCGTACCGGCGACTGCATCGCCAGCGATCGATGCCAGTTCGTTCGAAACGATACCGTCACCCGATACGAGCGTAGCCTTCAGGCCCTGGTCGGCAGCCTGACGGATAATCAGACCAGCTTCAGTGTGTAGACCACCCCAGTAGATGATCGAGACGCCGGCTTCCTTCATCTTGGCGATGAGGGCCGAGAAGTCCTTGTCGCCGACGTTGATGCCTTCGTACATGACTTCGGTGATACCAGCGGCATTCATGGCCTTCTTGGTTTCATCTGCGAGGCCCTGACCGTAAGGCGTCTTGTCGTGAACGACAGCGATCTTGGCGTCCTTGAAGTGGTCAGCCAGATACTTGCCGGCAATCGCGCCCTGCTGGTCGTCACGACCGCAAGTACGGAAGGTGTTCCACAGGCCGCGCTCGGTGAACTTCGGGTTCGTAGCAGCCGGGGTGATTTCGAGGATGCCGTTTTCAGCGTAGACTTCCGAAGCCGGGATCGAAACACCCGAGTTGAAGTGGCCGATAACGAACTTCACACCGTCAGCAGCGAACTTGTTCGCAACCGAGATACCCTGCTTCGGGTCGGAAACGTCGTCGCCGAGCACGATCTTGATCTGCTCGCCGTTGATGCCACCAGCAGCGTTGATGTCTGCAGCAGCTTGTTCGGCACCCTTCTGGAGCTGAGCACCAAACGCAGCGTTAGGTCCAGTCAGCGGGCCGGCCACAGCAACGATAACGTCGGCCCAAGCGTTGCCGCTGAAGGCGACCATCGCCGTCAGGGCTACTGCCGAAAGAAGAGACTTCTTCATTTGTTACTCCCAATTTTTTAGCGGGTTCTGTTCCACTACCCAGCGCATTACCCACTTTACTGCGCAAGGAAACTTGTTCCACTCCGAGGGGCAATCTGTCCCTAGATTCAACCGGCTGTCAATGTTTTGCCTTCCAGGAGAAGGGGGACGTCTTTTCGTAGAGCCAGTAGTAGTTATTGACCATCTGGTTGGTCCGGCGATAGCGATAGCCGGCCGTCGAGAAGATCAAGAGAAGAACTACGTCGATGACGTAGTAGAAGAGGCTGAGGAACGGCCCATCGAAGAGCGCGTGATGCAGAAACTGCATCGCAAATCCCAGCAGCAATGTGTAGGCGATGACCAGCGGGTAATTGCTCCAGCTTTCCGCTGCAGCCCTGCCCGCACGCCAGGCGGTCCAGAAGCCGATCAGCACGACGAAAAGCCGAATGACGCTGCGCACGCCGGTATCGCCTTCAAAGAAAAGTCCCTGCATATCAAAGTCTCCTCTTCGTCATGCTCAATGCCGTCCGCCTTCGAGGTAAGCGGCGCGAACTTCGGGGTTTGCCAGCAGCTCCTGTCCGGAACCTGACATCGTCACCTTGCCGTTGACCATGACATAAGCGCGGTCGGACAGCTTCAGTGCGGCAAAGGCGTTCTGCTCGACGAGGAAGACGGTCAGCCCGTCCTGCTTGTTGAGCGCCTTGATCGCCTCGAAAATACCCTTGACGATCAGCGGAGCCAGGCCGAGCGAGGGTTCGTCGAGCAGCAGCAGCTTCGGGCGGGCCATCAGCGCGCGGCCGATCGACAGCATCTGCTGCTCGCCACCCGACAGTGTACCACCGCGCTGCGTCTGGCGCTCCTTGAGACGCGGGAACATCGTGAAGATCTTCTCGACGTCTTCCTTGAAGTATTTGAGGTTATCGAGGCCGGCACCCATCTGGAGATTTTCCATGACGGTCATGCGCGGGAAGATACGACGACCTTCCGGCGACTGCGCGATGCGCAACCGGGCAATCTCGTGCGTCGGCATCTTGGTGATGTCGCGGCCCTCGAAGATGATCGCGCCGGTACGCGCCTGCGGGCTGCCGCAGATCGTCATCATCAGCGTCGACTTGCCGGCGCCGTTGGCGCCGATCAGGCTGACGATTTCGCCCTGGTTGACTTCGACGTCGATGCCTGCGAGCGCGCGAATGTTGCCGTAGTAGGTTTCAACGCCCTGAACTTTCAGAAGTGGCTGACCGGTCATCAGTTTGAGCCTCCTTCGAGGTTCTCGACGGCTGCAATCACTTGTTCCACTTCCTCGTCCTCGACACCGAGATAGGCCGCGATGACCCTCGGATCATTCTTCACTTGATCAGGGGTACCGTCAGAAATCTTCTGGCCATACTCCAGAACGACAACATGGTCCGAAATCTCCATGACGACGGACATGTCGTGTTCAATCAGCAGAATAGATGTGCCGCTATCGGCACGGATGCTGCGCAGCAGCGTATTCAATGCTGCGGATTCACGCGGGTTCAAACCTGCGGCCGGCTCGTCAAGGCAAAGTAGTTCCGGCCCCGTGCACATGGCGCGTGCGATCTCGAGGCGGCGTTGTGCACCGTACGGCAGGTCGCCGGCCGGATCGTCGGCGCGATCGATCAGATCGGCCTTCTCCAGCCAATGGCGGGCAAGCTCGATCGCGTTCTTGGCTTCCGCGCGGTAACGCCCGACCCCAAGCAGACCCAGGATGGTATAGCCGGAGGCCTTCATCAGCTTGTTGTGCTGCGCGACCAGCAGATTTTCCAGGACGGTCAAGCCGGAGAACAGGCGGATGTTCTGGAATGTACGGGCGACCTTGGCTTCCTTGGTGATCCGGAAGTCAGGCAGGCGTTCTAGCAGGAACTCCTTGCCGCTCTTCTGCTGCATGGTGATCATACCCATCGTCGGCTTGTAGAAGCCGGTGATGCAGTTGAAGACGGTGGTCTTGCCGGCGCCGTTCGGTCCGATCAGCGCGGTGATATCGCCGCGCTTGGCTTCGAACGAGAAGTCGTTGATCGCCATCAGGCCACCGAACTTCATCGACAGGTGCTCGACCTTGAGCAGGGTATCGCTGGTCATGTTGGTTTCCTGGGGGCTCATCAACCGTGGCCCTCCTTGGTAAAGCTTCCGGAAACGGTCTTGCGCTCTTTGAGGAAGGCCGTTGGTTCACGCGAGCCCACGAAGCCGCGCGGCTTGATCAGCATGACGACGACCATCGCCAGACCGAAGAGCAGCATGCGGTAAAGTTCCGGCGTGAAGTCAGGTCCGAAGATCACCTTCAGGAAGTCCATTTCGCGCAGTGCTTCCGTACCACCGACCATGACGATGGCGGCGATCGCGATCCCGGTCAGCGAACCCATGCCGCCGAGAACGACGATGGCAAGGATGACGGCCGATTCCAGGAAGACGAAGGATTCAGGCGACACGAAGCCCTGGCGCGCAGCGAAGAAGGAGCCCGCAAAGCCGCCGAACATGGCGCCGGTTGCGAATGCTGTCAGCTTCGTCGTGACGGTATTGATACCGAGCGAGCGGCAGGCGATTTCGTCTTCACGCAGCGCTTCCCAGGCACGACCGATCGGCATACGGCGAAGACGGATCGTCACGTAGGCGGTGAGCAGGCACAGTGCCAGGATGAGGTAGAAGAGGAAGATCTTGTAGTAAGCCGACGAGATCGGCAGGTGGAACAGCTTGGCGAAGCCATGCGGGCTCGCATCGAACGGAATACCGAACAGCGTCGCCTTCGGAATGCCCGAGATACCGAACGTACCCTTCGTCAGATCCGTCCAGTTGATGATGACGAGACGAATGATTTCACCGAAGGCAAGCGTGACGATGGCCAGATAGTCGCCGCGCAGGCGAAGCACCGGGAAGCCGAGGATGACGCCCCACAGAGCCGCCAGGATACCGGACATCGGCAGCAGCAGCCAGAACGACAGACCGAAGTAGCTCGACAGGAGCGCGTAGGAATAGGCACCCACCGCGTAGAAGGCGACGTAACCGAGGTCGAGCAGACCGGCGAGACCGACCACGATGTTCAGGCCCCAGGCAAGCATCACGTAGATCAGGATCTGGATGCCGAAGTTGTCCACCCACTTGAGCGAACCCTGGGCGCCGACCAGCGCCACGATCACCATTGGATAGAGCAGCAGCGCAAGCAGCGCGATCTTCAGGAAGTGCTTGTGAAAAAAGCCCTTATCCGTCGAGATGTCCAACTCACCGCGGCGTGCTTTCGCAAGCTTGCGAGCATCGAGATGCGGCCGCAGGAAGACAACGATCAGGAACCGACCAATCGCGGCGATCGCCACGAAGACGGCGAGCAATCCCCACCGCTGAACGATGATCAGCTCGTTGCTGATATTCTGTTCGCTCTTGAGGCCCACATACAGCACGAACATGCCGAACGAGATGACAGCAGCGAACAGAGCTTCTTTAATACCCTTCTGGACAAGTCCGGATGCGGGCTTGCCAGGGGCGTTTTCAACATTTGCCATGACGTTAAACCTTCTCGACTTCCGGCCGACCCAGGATACCTGTCGGCTTGAAGATCAGCACGAAAGCGAGGATGGCGAATGTCGCCACATCCTTGTATGCGATGGTGAAGTAGGCTGACCAAAGGGACTCGATGAGCCCGATCATCAGACCGCCGAGGACCGCGCCCGGCAGGGAGCCGATGCCGCCCAGAACAGCTGCGGTAAAGGCCTTGACGCCCGGCACGAAGCCGTCGTTGAAGTTCACCACCCCATAATACATCAGATACATCGTGCCGGCGACAGCAGCGAGCGCCGCGCCCATGATGAAGGTAACCGAGATCGTCTGGTCCACGTTCACGCCGAGCAGTGCCGCCATCTTGCGATCCTGCTCCGTTGCACGCTGGGCGCGCCCGAGAGCCGTACGGTTCACAAGATACCAGAACACCGTGAGCAGCACCGCCGTGATAACAATGATGACGATCTGCTTCAGCGAAATCGAGATGCCGGCGACGTTGTAGACGCTGCTGACCAGTGGCGGGATCGGCTTGTTGCGCGGCCCCTGGGTGACCTGGATGAAGTTGGACAGCGTGATCGACATGCCGATCGCGGTAATCAGCGGCGCCAGGCGAAAGGAGCCGCGCAGCGGACGATAAGCCACACGCTCGATCGTCCAGTTCCACAAGCTCGTCATCAGCATCGCGACGAGAAGCATGGCCAGGAGCAACACGGCGACCGGCAGGCCTGCAAACATCGATGTAAGGACGAGAAAGACGATAAGTCCGGCAAATCCGCCGAGCATGAAGATGTCGCCATGGGCGAAATTGATCATGCCGATAATGCCGTAAACCATCGTATAGCCGATAGCCACAAGGCCATAGATGGATCCAAGAGTCAGCCCGTTAACGAGCTGCTGGACAAAATATTCCATATGTCATTTCCCCTGGATGCAGACCAGATCAACCTGCATCTCTTGTTATTAGAGCCCTTATTAAGCCCTTGATTAAAGATTTCATACTGCTTTCAAGCCAAAAGGGAAGTGCAAAATCACAATGCTCCAAAGTTCTTTGCCGTTTTGGTGAAAATGACTTTTTTGCGTCCAAAAAGTCGATTTTTTCAACGCCACCTGATTAAAAACGCCTCTTTTGACCACATTGCGCTGTATGACACTGAGACGGAGCCCCTCAAAAGTACCGGTAAAGGGCGAGCGACAGCATCTGCCGACACCAGTTTCGGAGCATCTTCGAGGTCACGGGTGGCACCTGCAATCCTCCTTTGGATCGCTTATATATCGACATACCAGGGCGACGAAGAATCGGCCTCACGCCGCTGCCTGTTGGCGTAACAAATGATAGACAGGCGTAAGTATTGAATTCGCCGTGCCCGGTGTCTATTCCGACATTGGTTGCATAAGACAGGTCATTCGGAAGGCGAGCCATGCTCGAGACATTCGAACGCGCCGCCCTCGAAGCGGGTAAGGTGATCATGGCGATCTTTCTCGACGGCTGTCCGGCCGCGAAAAAGGCGGACAACAGTCCAGTCACCATTGCTGATGAGAAGGCCGAGCGTATCATCATCTCACACCTGCAGCGTGATTTCCCGGAGACCCCCATCATCGCCGAAGAATCGGTCGCCGGCGGCATCGTTCCCGCCATCGGCACGTCGTTCTTTCTCGTCGATCCGCTGGACGGCACGCGCGAGTTCGTCGACAAACGGCGCGAATTTACCGTCAACATCGCCTATATCGTCGATGGCAAGCCGGTTGCCGGGATCGTCTTTGCCCCTGCCCTCGGCATAGCCTTCTGTGGCGAAGGCGCCAGGGCCGAGAAGCTATACATCGACGATGGCTTTCAGGTCGCGCGCAGGCACGACATCGGCGTGCGGGCCCAGCCAGCCAGGCGCACGGCGCTCGCGAGCAGGTCCCACGACAGCCCGCAGACCGCCCATTTCCTTGCCGAGCAATCGATCTCGGACTGCACCAACATCGGCTCGTCCTTGAAGTTCTGCCTCCTGGCGGAAGGCGAAGCTGATGTGTACCCGCGCTTCACGCGCACGATGGAGTGGGACACCGCGGCGGGAGACGCCGTTTTGCGCGCAGCGGGCGGCACCACCGTCACACTCGATGGCCTGCCGCTGACCTATGGCAAGATCGGCCAGAGCCACGACACCGATTTCGCAAACCCGAACTTCATCTCCTGGGGCGGAAAGAGTGTCGTGGAGCGGGCATGAGAACCGCAAAAGATCGAGAGAAATCAAGCACACGCTGACGTTTTCATACTCCCCTGCGGCGAGGCTCCTAGCATTGCGGCGATGAACCACGCCGGCAACATGCGCGGCGAAACCGGGAGCCGCCTATCGTGTCCGAGCAGACCGCCAATCTCGCCTTGCCTTTCATCCTGCCCTCGCAGGCGCAGAAGCACGTAACCCACAACGAGGCGCTCCAACGCCTCGACGCGCTTGTCCAGCTGACGATCACGGGCGAATCAGCAGCACCACCCGAAGACGCAGTGGAGGGCGCATGCTACCTCGTTGCGGCGGGCGCAAGCGGCATCTGGACCGGAAAGAGTGGAATGCTTGCCGTGTGGCAGGATGGCGCTTGGCTGTATCTGAGCCCGAAGGCCGGGTGGTGCGGATTCTTCACCGCATCGGGACAGCTGTGCTCTTACGACGGCGCGGCTTGGAATACCGTATCCTTTGCCGGCGATGGCTCAGTGCCAATGATTGGCATCAATGCGACGCCGGACGCGGTCAATCGATTGTCTGTCGCCTCCGAGGCAAGCCTCTTCAGCCACGTCGGGAGCGGTCATCAGCTGAAGGTCAACAAGGCGAGCGCCTCCGACACCGGTTCCCTGCTCTTCCAGACAGCATGGTCCGGTCGTGCCGAAATGGGGCTCGCCGGCAACGACGAATTCTCGATCAAGGTCAGCAACAACGGCACCGACTGGCAGACGGCGCTGCATGTCTCGCAAGACGGTGTCGTAAGAACGCCGACGCGGCCGATCGTGCGGGCTTCGAGATCGCCAGGCACCGCGACACCCGCAACGGGTAGCAGGAGCGGCTTTGATGACATGCCGGTCCTTCAAGGTGGATTTGCGCTGGGAGCGGCGGTTTCCTCGGGTGCCGGCAGTCGATTGCTCGTACCAGCCGGCGGCCTCTATCTGCTGTCGCTTGGTCTCAGGACTCTTTCGTCCTCAGGACACGTGGCCTCGATCGAGAAAAACGGGACGACGGTCTTGGGCTCTGCCGAAGGAACCGTCTCGGCCAACCCGGCGCAACAATCGATCGCCACGGTAGCCTGGCTTGATGAGGGTGACTGGCTGGCGATTCTTCACACCGGCTCGGCGCTCTACGAGTTCGGCCCGGCAAAGACCGAACTCTTCGTGATCATGCTATAGAGCTACAGCAAACGATAGCGAAAGGCGCGAGCGACGGCCTGCATTCGATTGACCGAATCCAATTTGCGCATCGCGCTTTTCAGATAGCCGACGACCGTGTGGGACGAGAGATCCAGGATGATCGCGATCTCTTCGCTGCTCTTGCCCGCCGCCGACCAACGCAGACATTCGATCTCGCGATTGCTGAGGCTCTCGGACGGGCGCTCCACAGGATAATCCTGGGAAAACATTTCCAGAAATTCCATCGCGAGAAAAACTTGCGCCATCGCTTCGTCGCGGCTGGCTTTGGCCCGATCCCCGGAGAAGGCAAAAATATACTGTCTGAGATCGGCGTCATGCAGTGTGAACGCGAACGTGTTCTTCAATCCATGCGTTCTGAAGAGTTTCACGAGTCCAGGGTTTTCCTGGTTCGCCGCCGTGCTCTCGAACGGCGCCTTGTCGCAGAAAACCGGCATGACCGATCGCTTCAGCCGGTTCACAAGCTTGCAACAATAGAAAAGATCTGCATCTTCGTAAAAGTCGATGATCTCTTGCGGCCAATTCGTAGCAAGACAGTTGACGGCAAAACCGGCGCGGTCGCCGCGCGGAAACGCAGCCAGCAGATAGTAGCTGTGGCCTGTACGTCGCGCCATTTCACCAAGGCGCTCACCAATCATTGATGCTGGAGTTTTCGGCACCCTGTCCGAATGCGGAAAAACAGTATCCTCCACGCCGTCACGGACGGCGCGCACAGGTTTCCTCATTGATTTTCGTCCCTTGGCGGCCGGCTCCGACTCGAGCTTCTCTCCAAAACAAGGGGATTTCGAGTACCGGAAAAGCAGACACGCCCGGATCGCCAAGAGGCGAAGCGGTAGCCGCGGTCATTCCGGACAAGATGAGAAGAACGGAGACGAGGGTCTAGCAGCGCATTTATGTTGCAGTGCTTATAAATTGATGGAGATCAATTAAACAATAACCATTGCGCATGGCTCCTATGCGCTGAGTACAAGTTTACCTAACGGGAGGCGTGTCGGGTCCCCAAATCGCCTCGGCAAAGGTTGGCGCTTAAAGTTGTTATCAAAGTCTTACTTTGTGCTTAGGCAATTTTTAAATGTGACAAGCTAGAGTGGCTCTCGTGGTCTTGAGTTGTGTAGAGAGTCCAATGACCGAAATGATACGTCCCCGAGTGAAATATGTCATCGGCCCCGATGGCAGCCCGCTGACGATTGCGGATCTTCCGCCGCCGAATACCCGGCGCTGGGTAATCCGTCGCAAGGCAGAGGTTGTCGCCGCGGTGCGCGGTGGCCTTCTGAGCTTGGAAGAAGCCTGCGAACGTTACACGCTGACTGTGGAAGAGTTCCTCTCCTGGCAGTCATCCATTAATAGCCACGGTCTGGCCGGTTTGCGCACGACGCGCATCCAGCAGTACCGCCATTGATCAATTTTTGAAGCCTATCGCAATTTTTTCGGGCCGAACGCACATCCCTGGTAGGGATCTGACGCCGGCCCGAAGTCATTGATATACTGCAGGCACTATCGTCGCCAAATCATTGAATCGATGCTTCAGCTCGGCCGAGGTCCACAAAGACCACTCGGCCCAAGGTCGGGCAAGCATCGTTCAGGGGAAGGATGACCGCCGTCGTCGTCTCCACGTCCCCTGCCCCTTTCAGCGAACAGTGCGTCTCCTTCAGGCAGCTTTGCGGAACCGCGGCGGCATGCCACTTTGCCGATCGACACAGTCGAGAGGAATACGGCAATGAAAATCACCAACGAAGAAAATGCATCGGGCGGCCGCTACGTCGCCGAACTCGACGGTCATCAGGCTGAGATGACCTATTCCCGGACATCTCCGAAACTCGTGATTATCGATCACACCGGCGTTCCTGATGCGCTGCGTGGCAAGGGTGTTGGCCAGGCACTGGCGTTGCACGCCGTCGAAGAAGCCAGAAAAGGCGGCTGGAAGATTTTCCCGCTGTGCCCCTTCTTCAAGGCCCAGTCGCAGCGCCACGAAGAATGGCGCGACGTCGTCAACTGACGAATCAAAAAACGCCAAAAGCCATGTATGACGGGCAGCACGCCCACCATGCATGGCTTTTATGAGATGACACCCTGGCGCCGTCAGGCGCCTGTCACCCTGGCTTAGGCCCGTGCCCGGATTGCACCGTCGCGCTCTTCAAGCGCGGCAGCACGTGCATATTCCGCCTGCATCTCTTCGAGCGATTGCTCCAGAGCCTCTTCCTGCATCCTCAGTTCCTTGATCGAAACCTGAAGATTGTCCGCGCGCTGGCGTGCTGCCTTTGCGAAGGTCGGATAGGCGAAGTGATTCGGGTCGGAAATGCCGGACTTCTTTTCCTCGACGACGATCTGGCTCTCCAGATCCTTCGTCATCCGGTCAAATTCGGACATCATCATCTGCAATTGCTGCAGTTGGCGACGTTTTTCATTCACCTGAAACTCTTTCAGGCGAGTTAGGCTCTCACGCGACTTCATACGCATTACTCCAGTGATGCGAGACCCCGGCTCCACTTGAAACCGCCCCTGCGAGCCGCTTTGACACGGCCTGCCCAAAAAATTTCCCTCGGTGTTAACAAAAACCTACCGCTGGTAACCTTTCGTTTACGGGCATCGTTAATGATAGTGCCGATGATTTAAGGGTCGGTAAACACAACTACGCGATTTCCGGCCTGTTTCATTGGTGAGTCGAATGAATCGCTTACCGGCCCTTCTTAATGTAACAGTTGAGGAGTGAGCTTTGCGGATTCTCGTTGGAAAACAGCGTAATGGGTAAAATATTTAATAAATTCGTTACCTCTTGCCAGAGTGAATCAGAATTTGTTAACCATTTCGTGGCAGCTTCCAAATCACGCAGTGACATGTTCGGTATCGCGTAGGGGCCAGACCACCTTTCGGCGGCGGTAAAGGGGATAAGAATGCGGGTACTACTCATCGAAGATGATAGCGCGACAGCGCAGAGCATCGAACTGATGCTCAAATCAGAAAGTTTCAACGTCTACACCACCGATCTAGGTGAAGAGGGCGTCGATCTCGGCAAGTTGTATGATTATGATATCATCCTCCTTGATCTCAACCTTCCAGACATGTCCGGATATGAAGTGCTGCGCACTCTCCGTCTGTCCAAGGTCAAAACACCGATCCTGATTCTCTCCGGCATGGCCGGCATTGAAGACAAGGTTCGCGGTCTCGGCTTCGGTGCCGACGACTACATGACCAAGCCGTTCCACAAGGACGAACTGGTCGCGCGCATTCATGCGATCGTCCGTCGTTCCAAGGGTCATGCCCAGTCGGTCATCATGACCGGCGAACTGATCGTCAACCTCGACGCCAAGACCGTCGAAGTCGGCGGCCAGCGCGTGCACCTGACCGGCAAGGAATACCAGATGCTGGAGCTGCTTTCGCTCCGCAAAGGCACCACGCTCACCAAGGAAATGTTCCTGAACCACCTCTACGGCGGCATGGACGAACCTGAACTGAAGATCATCGACGTTTTCATCTGCAAGCTGCGCAAGAAGCTCGCAAATGCAGCCGGCGGCGCCAATTACATCGAAACTGTCTGGGGCCGTGGCTATGTGCTGCGCGAGCCGGATGGCGCCGAATACGCCGAAACCGCCTGACGCGTCCGCCCCTTTGCCATCGAGCAACAAGAATCCCGCCGTTTCGGCGGGATTTTTTTGTCGGTAAAGCAATAGAAAAGCCGCTTGAAACAAGCGGCTCGGTCCGGGATTGGATTTGTCGATTGGTTATGCGGCGACGGCGCGGTTGCCGAAGACTGCGGTCAGGATCTTCCGGTCGAATGGCTTCAGCAGGAAATCCGTGGCCCCTGCCCGCTTGCCCATCATCAGTTTCTTGAGGTCGGCCTCGATCACGCAGTAGTAGATCTTTACCTCTTTGCCGCCTTCCATGGCGCGGATCCCGGCAATCAGCTCCAGCGCGCCGTCCATGCCCGAATCGACGATCACGTAGTCCGGGAGCTCTGCCCCGCAGCGGGACAGCGCTTCGCTTACATTGGATGCTTCGCTGACAAGAAAATCGAGCTCTGAGAGAATGCGCCTCCCGACCTTGCGAACAACGTCAGATGCGTCAGTGATCATGAATCTCTGCATAGCTGCTCCTTCGCCCAATTTTTGTGGTATCGGGCGTTATATCAGCCGACGATAGAAACATTAGGCTAAGGAATTGTTACTTCGGCGCTGCAAATGATGCGCCGAAGCGCATCAGGCAGCCGGTACTTCGGCGGTGAAAACAATCTCTTCCGCAGTCGCGCTATGGCCCAGTTCCATCCCGCATTCTTCAGCGAGGAGCACTGTGTAGTAAGGCTGGATCGAGTGGGCATCGACGGCTTCCTCGATCTCGCGCGTGGAAATTTCCACGAACTTGGGAGGCAGACGCATCAGCTTGCCCTTGGCAACGATCTTGAACTTTGCGTCGAATTCCGGATTTTCCAGTGTGATTTCAAGCGAGCCCCCGCGTGGGATCGACGAATAGGCAACCAGAAACAGGTTCAGCAGGAGCTTGACGCGGTTCTTCGCGATGATGGCACGTGGACCGGTCCAGGTGACCTCGGTCTTCTTTTCGGCAGCGGCGAAGTCCTTGGCGGCCCGCTCGGCCTCTCCGGTATCGATCGAGGCGCCGACCGAACCCGAGGCGCCGAAGGCAAGCCGCGCGAACTTGAGGCGGACCGAAGCGTTCAGCGCACTTGTACGAATAAGATCCATCGCATCCGCATCGGCTCCGCCCTCGTCAAGAAGTTCCAGGCCATTGTTGATGGCTCCGACGGGAGAAATCACGTCATGGCAAACCCGGCTGCACAGCAATGCTGCCAGATCGGGACCTGTCAGAGTAAGGTTGGGATTCTTCGACATCATCGTCTCCTGAGGGCGATAGGCTCATTTCGCCGTATATCTTGCGTCATCAAAATTGCACGAAGTTTGCGCGCGTATTCGGCGCCATAATGACACCATATTTGGTAAACCGATTGTTAAGACCATCCGCGCAAAATGAATGAAACGCCGGAAACGGCCTACCGAACCGACCATGATGAACGGATGACACCCATGCGCCCTCAAATCTTCGGAAGACTGACCGCCTTCTGCCGGTTATTCGTTGCGTTGTCTCTTCCGCTGGCGATGCTTGCCTCGACGCAGGCATCAGCGCAAGAGGCCAACAGCAGCCAGTACACGATGCAGGAGATCGTTGACGCCGGTCACTCGTTCTTCGGCTCGACGAGCGGCGGCCTTGCCAAGGTCGTCGAGGCTGCCTTCCAGAAGTACGGTTTGCCCAATGGCTACATCCTTGGCCAGGAAGGATCCGGTGCCTTCATAGCCGGTCTCACCTACGGCGAAGGGCAGCTGAACACCAAGAACGCCGGTGAGCACCCGCTCTACTGGCAGGGCCCCTCCCTCGGCATCGACTACGGCGGCCAAGGCACGCGGGTGATGATGCTGGTGTACGACCTTCCCTCCACCGATGCGATCTATGCCCGCTTTGGCGGCGTCAGCGGCCAGGCTTTCGTGATCGCCGGCTTCGGGATGACACTGCTCAAGAACAACAACGTGCTCGTCGTTCCAATCCGTACCGGTGTCGGCGCCCGCCTCGGCCTGAACGTTGGCTACCTCAAGGTTACGCCGAATCCGACCTGGAACCCCTTCTGATCGTCAGGAGGCGACGAACTCTCTTGGAGCGTCGCCTTTCCGCCACTTGCTCTATGCCGGTCGTCCGCTTAATGATTAGCACTGACGCAAATCAATTCCTGGAAGCAGTGGCAACGCCGTGATCGAATATGCTCTGTTGTTCGGATTGGGTTTCCTGACCGCGGCGTTCCTCGCCTTTCTGGTATCGCCCGCAATCCATCGACGCATCGTTTGGTACACCGAGAACCGGATGCGGGCGACCATGCCCCTGAGCCCGCAGGAAGTCCGCGCCCAGAAGGACATGGTGCGTGCCCTTTATGCCGCCGAGAATGCCCGCACCGCGCAGGACCTCGTCCGCGAGCGCGAAAAGTCCCTGTCTCTGCAGCTGAAGCATGACTCGGTCGCCCTCGACGCCGGCAAGTTTGCATCCGAGATCAGTGCCCTTCAGGCGCAGATCGGCGACATGAGCGTCGAGGCGGCGGAGCTTCGCTCCCATCTGCGCAAGGACGAGAACTATATCAGCCAGCTCAAGACCAGCCTGCATATTGCCGAACAGGCTGGTGCTGCCAAGGATGGCGAGTTGGATGCGCTACGGACACGGCTGAACAAGCTGGCCGAACAGGCGGACAACCTCAAGATCGATATGGCCGCGCGCGACACCCAGATCGAAAGCCTGACATTCAAGTCGGGCACGCTTCGCATCGAGCGCGACAATCTCCGGCAGGACGCCAGCCTGCTCCAGAAGCGCGCCAAAGAGGCCGAGCAGAAGCTGTCCCAGCAGGAGCATACCGTCATCCGCTTTGAAGACAGGGCGGCACGCGATGCCGCCGCGCTGTCGGAGAAGACGACGCTGCTCGGACGCCGGCAGCAGGAAATTGCCAAGCTTAAGGAACAGGTGAAAGCCGTAAACGCGGACCTGCGCAAAGCCAACCGTGCGCTGCGCAATGCAGGTCTCGCCACCGTGACCACGGAACTGGTCTCTGAAAAGCAACCGCCGGAGAGCGCGATGCCATCTGAACTTGACACAGCCGCCGTTGCTGCACGTCTTGCTGAGGAGGTTCGCGCAAGAAGTGCCGCCGTTTCCGAAAGCCTCCTGAAGGCGAAGACCAACACAGGCAATGACGGCCCGATCCGCGAAGAGATCGCGGCGATCGCGGCGAACATGGTGGCGCTGACAGCCCTGAACGAAGGCCCATCTTCCCCGATCCGCGACCTCCTGCCCGAGCCGGCCGAGCCACGTGAAGGCGAACGCCTGGATCTCGCCCAGCGCGCGGCAACGATCCTTTCCGAACCGGGCTGATCTCAGATCAGGCCCGCGGCGGACGACATCTCAAACAGGGCAATTCCCGTCGCCATAGCCACGTTGAGGCTGTCCAGCCCTTCCGATTGCGGAATGCGTGCCGTGCGGAAGCGCGACAGTACCGCCTCCGGCAACCCCTCGCCTTCTGTCCCGACAACCAAGGCCATGCGATCGGAGGCCGGTATCTGTCGGATATCCGTTTGGCCGCGCGGCGAAAGCGTCCAGATCGCAAAACCCTGCTCCGCAAGCCGTGTCAGCACGTCAACGGCATCGCCGCCACGCTGGTAAGGCACGGTCAGCACCGACCCGACAGAGACGCGCAGCGACTTGCGATAGAGCGGATCGCAGGAGGTCTCGTCCAGGAAGATCGCATCTGCCTTGAACGCCGCAGCGTTGCGGAACATCGAGCCGGCATTGTCGTGGTTTGAAATGCCGCAGCCAACCAGCACCAGAGCTCGCGCTGGCAGGCGCTCGATCAGGCCCGTTGCGGCAGGCTTCCGGCGACCAAGGGCCAGCACACCGCGGTGCAGATGAAAACCGACGATACGATCGAGCACCCCCGCCTCGGCGACATAGACCGGGACAGTCTCGGGCAACCCGTCGAGGATCGGGGACACGCCATCGACGCGATTTCGAAGCAGGAGAACCTTCTCCGCCTCAAAGTCGCCCTGCCCGCCATGCGCGGCCGCCAGCATCCTGAGAACCACAGTGCCTTCGGCGATAAAGCGGCTTTCTCGCCCGGTCAGGTCGCGTTCGCGAATGTCGCGGAACTCCGCAATGCGTGGGTCATCGGCACTCTCGATGGTGATGAGCCGCGAGGTCATGGCACTCAACCGCCGTTGATCGTCACGTCCGCTACGATACGACCGGCTTTGATATCGAACACCAGGGCCTTCATCACACCATCAGCCGTCGTGCCGAAAAACAGGATCTGGCCAGCGGAAAGCGAAGAGGACTGGATCACGAAGCCGGGCGGAAGCGTAGCGGTCACGGATACCGGCGCATCGGAGGGGACACCTGCCGAGGTCACCGCTGCGGTATCCTTCGCCGGAGCGCGCATCGTCTTGTAGACAACCGCACCGAAGACCGCCATAAGGCTCACGAACATGATGATGCCCGAGACGATCTGCAGGCGGATCATCTTGCGCCGGACACTTTCCATCGCCGGATCAAGGGGTTTTTCTTCCTGATCGTCTTCTGGCTGGATTTTCGTCATTATTGGCGTTCCATTCTTATAAAATACTTCGGAGAAGAAGCGTCTTGAGTGACCCCTTTAAACAAGCATCCGGCATTATGAAAGTCCTGACGGCCGATGAGAACGCCGAAGGGCGGCTCGACGCGTGGATGACCGCGCAGCTTGGTGAAGAATTCTCCCGCAGCCGCGTGAAGGTGCTGATCAAGGACGGTCAGGTATCGTCCAAGGGCGCTGTCGTTGCCGATCCGCAAAAGAAGGTGCGCCCGGGCGACATCTTCGAGATCAATCTTCCGGAGCCTGAAGATCCGACGCCGAAGGGCGAGAATATCCCGCTCGATATCCTCTATGAGGACGAGGACGTCGTCGTCGTCTCCAAGCCTGCCGGTATGGTCGTCCACCCCGCGGCAGGTAACTGGACCGGGACGCTCGTAAACGCGCTCATCTATCATTGCGGCGACACGCTCTCGGGCATCGGCGGCGTACGCCGCCCTGGCATCGTCCATCGTCTCGACAAGGACACCACAGGCGTGATGGTCGTGGCGAAGAACAATATCGCCCATCGCCACCTGTCGCAGCAGTTTGCCGATCACGGCCGCACCATGCCGCTGGAACGCGCCTACCAGGCGATCGTCTGGGGCCGCCCCCGTACGCTGACCGGAACGATCGACGCGCCGCTCGGGCGTTCCACGGGCGACCGCACCCGCCGGGCCGTGAAGCGTGCGGAGAGCCAGGACGCCGACGAGGCGATCACGCATTACGAGGTGCTCGAGCGCTTCCACGAAACCCCTGATGCGACCTCGCTGGCCTCACTTGTCGAGTGCCATCTCGAGACCGGACGGACCCACCAGATCCGTGTCCACATGGCTCATATCGGCCACCCGCTGCTTGGCGACAGCGCCTATGGCGCGGGCTTCAAGACCAAGGCCAACCTGTTGCCCGAGGCAGCCCGGAAGACGGTCAACGGCTTCCACCGCCAGGCGCTGCACGCCTTCATGCTGCAATTCGAGCATCCCCGCACCGGCGAAGTCATGCACTTCGAAGTGCCGATGCCGGACGATATGATGGAGCTGATCGAGGCATTGCGCGGCCCCGGAGAGTAACGGCTTCGTGAATACCCTTCTCATCTTGAACCGCTGTGTTGCCATACTTATCTGTACATTGACTTAGTGCGGGCTCGTAAAAAGCCGCATGTCCCGGTTCGCCTTTTAGACGCGGGGACGCGTCCATCGGGAATCGGAATTCAGATAGGAGGGTGCAATCCATGGCCCGAAATAGTTTGCCGTCCATTACGGCCGGTGAAGCCGGTCTCAATCGTTATCTCGACGAAATCCGCAAGTTCCCGATGCTGGAACCGCAGGAAGAATATATGCTCGCCAAGCGCTACTCTGAGCATGGCGATCGCGAAGCTGCGCATAAGCTCGTCACCAGCCATCTGCGCCTCGTGGCGAAGATTGCCATGGGCTACCGTGGCTATGGCCTGCCGATCGGCGAAGTCGTGTCGGAAGGCAACGTCGGCCTCATGCAGGCCGTGAAGAAATTCGATCCCGAACGCGGTTTCCGTCTGGCAACCTACGCGATGTGGTGGATCAAGGCGTCGATCCAGGAATATATCCTGCGTTCGTGGTCGCTCGTTAAGATGGGTACCACCGCCAATCAGAAGCGTCTCTTCTTCAACCTGCGCCGCCTCAAGGGCCGCATCCAGGCCATCGATGAGGGCGATCTGAAGCCCGAGCACGTGACCGAGATCGCGACCAAGCTGAAGGTCTCCGAGGAAGAAGTGGTTTCGATGAACCGCCGCCTTTCCGGCGACGCCTCTTTGAACGCACCGATCAAGGCCTCCGAAGGCGACTCCGGTCAGTGGCAGGATTGGCTGGTGGACGATCACGACAGCCAGGAAGCTGTTCTGATCGAACAGGACGAGCTCGATACGCGCCGCCGCATGCTGGCCAAGGCCATGAGCGTGCTCAACGACCGCGAACGCCGCATCTTCGAGGCACGCCGCCTCGCTGAAGATCCGGTGACGCTCGAGGATCTGTCGACGGAGTTCGATATCAGCCGCGAACGCGTGCGGCAGATCGAAGTCCGGGCCTTCGAGAAGGTTCAGGACGCCGTGCGCAAGGAAGCGCTCGAACGAGCCAAGGCCGTGCGCGTGGTTGAAGCAACCGCATAATCACGGTCTATCTCCCAACAAAAAGGGCGGGTCGATGACCCGCCCTTTTCTTTGATCGTTACCTCAAGTTCCGTTTACTGGCTGGTGGAAACGTCGCCCGAAGCGGCCCATTCCTTGATCGCCGCGGTAAACGCCTCGGCGCCGGTGGTCCCCTTCTGCATCGTCAGCAGGGCGCGGCGGCCGTTGCGATAGGTGATCGGGATATCAAGCCAATCACGATTGGACAGAAGATCGAGGTTCGCCTTGCGCGCATCCGGATAGTCGTTCAGCGCGATCATGTGAAAATCGTCGGTAATCTTGGCCGGAACCGCAATCAACGCGTCGCCGCGATCCTGCTCCGTACGTTTCATCGAAATGCGCTGAACGCCATCGATGGCGCCGCCTTCGAAGTTCGGCGGCAGCGAGAAGACGATCTCGACGATATGGCTCGCCGGCAGCGACGGATCGGAATTGCGCTTGAAGGTCAGCTGCGCGCTCAGATTACGCTCGGGAACGGTGACCATGCCACGAACGACGGCATCCTGCTTGCCATCCTGGCCAGCCTCGTGCTGAAGGCTCCAGACGACCGACCCCTGGATGGCTGTCGGCGAGCTCTGGCCAATGCGCTCCTCGTAGAGGAACATTTTTTCGCTCGAGCCAACCGGCGCGGTCGCTGCTGGCGTGGTCGAGTCGGCAGTCGGCGTCGCGGCAGATGCCGTTCCCGGCGTTGGCGCTGCAACCGGTTGCGTCCCGCCTGAGACCGGTGGCGGAGCATCGGATGCGGCCACGTTCTGCTCGGCCACAGACTTTCCTTCGGCGACCTGAGTGCCGGGGGCAGCTGCCGGGCCGGCATCCGTTTCGGTGCCGTCGGCATTCAGTCTCTGCGTGAACTTGCTGTTGACGGAAGAGCCGTCGTTCAGCGAAGCGACTTCCTTCTGCGGCGGGTTCGCTGCCGCCGGATCGCCGGCTTGCGATGCAGGCGTCGCCGGATCGGGCTTTGCGGGTGCCGTTTCGGTCTTTGCGGTCTGCGACGGCGCCGCGCTGACAAGACCCTTGACCATTTCGGTCAGAGCGCCCTGGTTGGTCCAGGCAGCATAGCCGCCTCCACCCACAACACCGAGCGCGATCAGGATCGTGACGATCGAGCCGATGCCGAAACGACGGCGCTTCGGCTCCATGCGGAAATTCTTGCCCTGGAACTTCGACGCAATGGCGTTGTCGACATCGCTCGACGAAATGCCATCATCGTCTTCGGCAACCACGCCGCGGTTGTCGTAACCGCGAAGCTGCGTTGCCTCCTGCCAGGCATCGTTGGCCGCCGGCGCGGGCTTCGCAGCCGAAGTCCCGTGAACCTCGGAGAACAGATCGCCATCATCGAAATGGGCGCTGATCTGCTCCTTCTTGCCGCTGTCGAGCGGCGGCAGGTCGTCGAACGCAGCCGCTTCCCAGGAGAAGCCCTCGTTTGCAGCAGGCATCTTCGTGGGCTCAGGCGGATGCTCGATCCCGGCAATCACATCTTCGAAGGCCCGCGCTGCGTCGTTTGCCGGCGCGACGGGTGACTTCTCCGAAAACTGGCGCAGCTCCTCGAGCGCCCAGTCGGTCGGCTCGTCTCTTCTGACCGGCTCCGGGACTTCCTCGGCATGCTCGGACCATACCGGGTCGAAATGCGCGGCGGTATCAGCATGAATCGGTTCTTCGCGAACATGCTCGACGAATTCCGCCGTTTGCTGCTCGAAGACATGCACAGGTTCGACGAGCCGGTTGCTCAAGTCGAAATCACGTGCCACCGGCTGCGGCGCCGGTTCATAAGCTGGCTCGATATGGGGCTCGACCGCCGGCTCCGGCGAGAACTCCTGATAGGGCTCTTTCTCGACGACATCGTCGTGATGGGGTGCCTGCCAAGGCTCGACCGGCTCGGGTTCAGCCGCAAAGGACGGCTCCGCTTCGTGCCAGGCCTGAGGCGCCTCCTCGTGGACCGGGGGCGTGTAGACTTCCTCGGCCGCTACCGCTTCTTCAGCCTCGACCACCTCATCGGCGGGAGCCTCATGATAGTGCTGCGCCGGTTCTTCATGATACTGAACCGGCTCCTCAACGTGTGGTACGGGCTCTTCATGCGCGACCGGCTCTTCGTAAACCGGTTCCTCGTAGGCAGGAGCCGCCGAAGCTGCAGCAGGCTCCTCGTAGCGAGGCTCTTCGTACACCGTCTGCTGTTCATGAACCGGCTCTTCGACCGGGGCTATCTCTGCGACGGGCGCGGCTGCCGCGGGTTCCGGCTCGGCCTCGTCGATCGGCTCCGCCGGGATCTCCAGCGCGAGCTCGACGTCCGAGATGTCGTCCTCGGCCGGCAATGCCACGGCATGCTCGGCCTCTACTTCGCGGATCGCTGCTTCGAGCTTTTCAAGCTGCCGTTGCAGCATCGCTTCCGGCGGACGCGGCTTCATGTTCTCGAGCTGCCGCTGAACGGCACCGCGAGCGCGCTCGTAGACCTTCACCCGCATCTCGGGAGTGTTGTCGGTCAGGCCGTCAACCGCCCGCCGGATAACTGCGATAAAATCCGCCATTCGTACTTTCTCAAAGAGTGTGGTTTGTTAACCAAACCACACAAAATAATGACCCGCGACCTTAGTCCTCAAACGGATCGGTCACAAGTATGGTGTCGTCTCGCTCAGGACTTGTAGACAGGAGAGCGACGGGCGCTCCGATAAGTTCTTCGACCTGGCGCACATACTTGATCGCCTGCGCCGGCAGATCAGCCCAGCTACGGGCTCCGACGGTCGATTCCTTCCAGCCTTCGAGCGTAATGTAGACAGGCTCGACACGCGCCTGGGCAGCCTGGCTTGCGGGGAGATAATCGATCTCCTTGCCGTCAAGCTTGTAGGCGACGCAGATCTTCAGTTCGTCGAGACCATCGAGAACGTCGAGCTTGGTCAACGCGATGCCGGTGATACCAGATGTCTTCACCGTCTGGCGGACCAGAACCGAATCGAACCAGCCGCAACGGCGCGGACGACCGGTGTTGACACCGACTTCACGGCCGACCGTCGAAAGATGCTTGCCGACATCATCGTTCAATTCGCACGGGAACGGACCTTCGCCCACACGCGTCGTGTAAGCCTTGGTGATGCCGAGAACATAACCGATTGCCGTCGGGCCGAGACCCGAACCAGCGGCAGCCTGACCGGCAACCGTGTTCGACGAGGTGACGAACGGATAGGTGCCATGGTCGTTGTCGAGCAGCGCGCCCTGCGCACCTTCAAACAGGATGCGGGCGCCAGCCTTGCGCTGGTCGTCGAGGATGCGCCAGACCTGGTCGACATAAGGCAGGACCTGATCGGCGACGTCGTTCAGTTCCTTCTCCAGCGATTCCACCGAAATTTCCGGCAGGCCGAGGCCACGGCGCAGCGCATTGTGGTGCGTCAGCAGACGGTCGATCTTGGCCGGCAGCGCTTCCTTGTCGGCGAGGTCGATGGCGCGGATCGCGCGGCGGCCGACCTTGTCTTCATAGGCCGGACCGATGCCGCGGCGGGTGGTGCCAATCTTCGTACCGCTGTTGGAGGCGGCGTCTTCACGGAAGCCGTCGAGGTCGCGGTGCAGCGACAGGATCAGCGGCGCGTTATCAGCGATGCGCAGCACCTCGGGCGTTACATTGACACCCTGTGCGCGCAGCTTCGCGACTTCAGCGACGAAATGATGGGGATCGACGACGACGCCATTGCCGATGACACTGAGTTTGCCGCGCACGAGGCCAGATGGCAGAAGGGCAAGCTTGTAGCTGACACCGTCGATGACCAGCGTGTGGCCCGCATTGTGTCCGCCCTGATAGCGCACGATCACATCGGCGCGTTCCGAAAGCCAATCGACAATCTTGCCTTTGCCTTCGTCACCCCATTGCGAACCGACTACGACTACGTTCGTCATTCACGTCTTCCTGTTAAAGGCGGATTTAACCGCACCCTGCTCAAACCCGCGCATCTATAAAACTTTGTTTTTGGGAAAGCGACCCTGTATTGCCGCCTGAATCGGCTTTTTACGTGACAAATCAGCTAAGCGCGGGCTACCTGCCCGTTGATTAAGAGAAACTAAGCGCCGTCTCCGCACGCGCTGGAAAGAATCGGCTGTGCGATTTACTGCCTATATCTGCCTCGTCGTTGCTGCTCTTTGCTGGGGCGGCAATACTGTCGCCGGCAAGCTTGCCCTCGGGCATGTCAGCCCGATGATGCTGACTTTTCTGCGCTGGTTTCTGGCAACCGCGCTGATCGCCGCAATCTCCCTGCCGCAGTTAAGCGCGACTGGCCCGTCGTTCGGAAAAATCTCCCCCTGCTCTTCTTCTACGGCATTATTGGCTACACGCTTTTCAACGCGATGCTCTATTCCGCAGTAAAGTATACGACAGCGATCAATGTCGCAATCGAACAGGCCGGCATTCCGATACTGATCTTCCTGCTCAATTTCATACTCTTCCGCACAGCCATTTCTTTCGCCCAGATTGCCGGCTTCGGTCTGACGCTCATCGGCGTTGCGCTTACGGCGGCGCATGGCAATCTCGCCACCCTGCTGCAACTCGGCCTCAATCGCGGTGACGGCCTGATGCTGGTCGCCGTGGCTGCCTACTCGATCTACACGATCTTTCTGCGGTGGAAGCCTCCGCTCGACTGGCGCACGCTGATGGCGATACCAGCGCTCGGTGCGATGCTAACGGCGATACCGCTCCTCCTGTGGGAAAGCACGCAGGGCGCCATGCAGATGCCCGACCAGAATGGCTGGCTCATTACCATCTATACGGCGATCTTTGCGTCGTTGCTGGCGCAGGTCCTCTATATCAAGGGCGTGGAATCGATCGGCGCCAATCGTGCCGGACTATTCATCAATCTCGTGCCGGTCTTCGGCACGTTGCTGTCCGTGGCCTTGCTAGGTGAGAGCTTGCAGCTGTTTCATGTCATCGCGCTCGCTCTGGCGCTCGGCGGCATCGCCATCGCCGAGAAGGGGCGCCCGAAGGGCACCGCAACGGCAATGCCTGCATCCGCGATGGATTAGCCGAGTTCCAGCGTCGTGACGCCGAACACGTTTCGAAGCGGCACCGTCGGTGCCGTTCCCCGATACATGCGGGCTGTCTCGAAAACAGGCTCGAGCCCCATGCCCTCGGCAAGAGCAACGGCATCCTTGTTGTTGACGGGAACATCGAGGTAGACCCGCGCGCCCTCTGCTTCCGGCCCGAGTACGGCGAGTAGCGCGGCAGCACTATCCACATCAGCCGCAAAGAGTGGCCCGATCTTGTAGCCCTCATAACAGCGGCGGATCGTGCCATAGCCGCGGATCTTGCCGTTCTTGCGCACTATTGCCGTGCGGCGATGTTTGCGCTCCGCACACCACGATGAAACGAAGGCCGATCGTGGCGCTCCAAAAACCGCCGTATCGTAACGCAACAAGCCGTCGAGCTTGTCGGATACGGCGTGCGCCACCAGGGGCGATTGCGGCAAAGAGGAAATCACGCCGCCGTAGCGAACAGTCTGGTAGGCCGTTTCAAAACCGACCTTGCGATAATTGTCCTGCTGACCAACCACGCCATCGAGACCGATCGATCGGCCTTCAGCCGATGCCATGCCGATATCCCAGATGGCCTTGCCGTATCCTCGGCCGCGAAAATCGGGATGCACCATGTAAAGGCCGAGAAAGGCAAAGGCATCGCCATACTTGACGACGGAAATCGATCCGACGGGCACCTCGCCCAGCGCCCCGACGAAGAAGCCGGAGGGATCTGCATCATGGAAGGCGAGCGAGTCATCGAGACCCGGGTTCCATCCCTCCTGTCGTGCCCATTCGAGTACAAGCTCCAACTCACCGGGCCGCATCGGACGAACGGCAAACTCCGAATTCATGCAATCTTCCTACATCATATCCGCCGCACGTACGATCAGGCTGGACGCAGATCAAAATCGAGTCCAGCGACGCATGACAACAACCGGCAATAAAGAAACATGCTCATGGCTGAAACGATCTGCATCGATCGTCACGATGCGCGACGCGAGAAACTCTTTGCATCGACAGCATCATGGAGCAACGAAATTACAATCTCAAGGGAATTACTTAAGACAACATGAAGCATCCAATAATTCCCGAAATTAAGCGTAGCATATCTGAACATCAGGCAGTCGCCGCAGCGTAGGCGTCCACTCTGGCGCGGCACGGCCTTCTGGTCAGATCCGCACTACCTTTCTGACAAGAAAACAGAGCCGGGCATCGCCAGGCGCTCCCTAGCGGCGACATACCTTTTGATGATGGGCGGTGTGTCCGCTATCGGCCCGAAGCGGACAATCGATGACGGGGCGGTGGAGGCGTCGGCGTCACGCCGATGTCACGCGACAGAGTCCGACTAGATGAACATAATTGTTGCCATGCTAAATTTGCTCTTCAACTTTCTGCGCAGTTTCTGGAACCTCGATCAGCCACAACATTGGCGACGATGCTACACATCAGCCCCCGTAAAGACGATTGATGGCACGTGGACACCGACGAGCGGCAAGACGTGGCGACGACTGAGCTCCGAAGGCAAGTGGGAATATCGCCACGAAGCCTGATGTCGGAAGCAACTTGACGCGCCGTTGGTGAAAGATTGCCATCTACGTATGGCCGCCGCCGGCCCGAAGCGTACATTCGGCGCCCACGACGGATTTCGGGCTCGCTTGAATCCAGAGAGCCGTTCGACCTAGCAAGGTTCTCAGCAGTCCTGGGTGTCATCCTATCGAAGCAACGGCTTTCGTTTTTTGATTTGATTCCGTGGAAGCGCCCATCGTATCGGTTTTGGATCGCAACAGTCGAAATAGCGCGGAAGCTACATGGATACTCCTCCGATCATCGTCGACTACGCCCAGGTGATCCAGACGTCACTTGCACCAGTATTTCTGCTCGCAGGAACTGGCGGATTCGTGGGAATTTACATAACGCGTCTCGGACGAGTGTCCGACAGGCTCAATGAAGTAACAGACACCCATCTTCCGCGAGAGAACCGTCAACGGCAACTTGTCTATCTGCGTAGGCGCACTTTGATTCTCGAAGCGGCTGTCATACTAGGCGTGGTTGCCGGTATCTGCACATGTTGCGCAATTCTCAATCTTCTGTCGGGAGCCCTCTCCTTCCGTCTACGGCCGGAGAACCTGGTATGGTTCTTTGGTGGCGCGATCGTTTCTCTGATGTTGTCTCTGGTCGCTTTCTTCTTGGAGCTTGTTGTCTCAGGTCACAGCATGCTCCTACAGATCAAAATGGATCGCGATAAGAGTTGACCTGCTGGCTTTCCGTCCGAAAATGACGTGGGGAACCGCATGGCTCGCCCGCTGCCGTCGCTTATAGTTCGCGCACAATATCCGCTTCCAATTCGGCGCGGATTGCTTCGTATTCCTCAATGAGCCAGTCATCGCTGGCCGAGTATCGGAAGTTTTCGAGCGAATACATGCCTCGTCAAATGCCTCGAAGAGATCGCGCATCACGAGGGATGACACGGCAAGAGTCTGCAACTGCTGACGCTTGGCTGGCAGCTTCAGCAGCAACCGGCACAATCCACAAATAACACCGAGGAAACCAGAGTTCGGCTCTTACGATCACAGGAGCGTGATGGCTGTAACAATTCACCGAGCGGCTGCGAACGAAGACATGTGACCCCGTCGCATGGTGCGGTGGAGAGCATTTGGGAGCCCCACAATGAACATGCGTCTTTTCACCACTTTCGCTAGTGTCGCCCTTCTCGGCCTTTCACTGGTCGCCGGAGGCGCCAGTGCGCAGTCGAGCACGGGTTCGATGAAGAAGCCGGACAGCATGAAATCGAATATGACCAAGACAGACAATATGATGTCCGGGTCCATGAATGCCAACAGCATGAAGATGGGCGGCACGAAGGCCGACTGCGTGCACAAGGCAGACATGGAGAAAGACAGCATGAAGAAGGCCGACATGATGAAGCACTGCGATGCGATGAAGTGATCGCGCAGGCGCTCCTGCTGTTGCACTCGCCGGAGCGCCGCCCACATGCTCCTCAACTATCCTCATGCTATCCCGTCTATCATCCAACGAGAACGCGAGGCCTTGTTTCGGTCCGAGGGAATCTCTCGAAACTAGTATCTGCGGCTCCGAGAACAGACGCTCGACGAGTTCATCGAGCGTCACCAAGAACATCAACGGCATGTACTCCAATAGAGATGTTTGATCAGCCACCCTGACGTTCCGTCAAACGCGGTCTGCGTGAGACCGCAATTCCGTGACTTAACTTGTGTGGAAGCTGGCGTCTGACTTGCATTGATCAGACACCAGCTTCGTGGCGGTTTACTCGTACTGCTTGCAAGCATTTCCTGACCAACGCAAGCAACGGCGATTGTGGCGTTTCTCGACCCTGGATTCGCATTTCCCATTAACCATTGTCTGCCCCACCCCGCAGCCGGCAACGACCGGCGTGATCATGCTCTCTGACTGAATCGGCGAGCGAGGCATTGCCTGCGCCGATGACGAGATAGCCGAGGCAAAAAACAAAACAGCGATAGTCCTGATCATGACTCTTCTCCCTTTCCTGCGCTTGATTCAAACTTGAGAACGGCGATCTAACTGGATTCCAGGCAGCCACAAACCGCAAGGCCGGCTGTGGGCCTGCTCATGTTTCTGGAGGCCTTCCAAAAAGGCGGACGCACAACCGTCCAACTGCCTCCAACGCTCAGCTCGGATAAGTGGAAATCGTTGGGAATATGCGCCCATTGTTGGTCGTTGACTAGCGAAATCCTCCATTTAGACCAAGTTCCATAGACCAGAAGCTGCTCCCTTGGGCCTCGCCTGAGACCGGATGATTTGGCCTGGTTCTGTCCGGCCCATCGGGTACAAAGAGACGCCCTTCATCATAAAGAAGTTGCTGATCGACAGCAGATCTTGGCGGATGTTTACTCTAGTCAATACGTGAGGCTGGGGGCGCACATGGGGTGTATTCACATGCTCTGGTTATGCTCGTCGCACTAACGACATCAACCAGCGTGACGCGTAGACTCAACCAGTGGATATCGACGTAGCGGAGACTTGCATGAGCGAAATTGCCCTGACGTCCATCGTCCCGATCCTCTTTGTGAGTGATGTGCCGGCGAGCGCTCAATTCTTCAACGAGAAACTCGGATTTAACGTCGATTTCCTCCACGGTACGCCGCCGTTTTACGGCGCTGTGTCGCGCGGCGCGGCGCGCCTGCATCTTCGGTGTGTCAGCAAACCGAATTTTGCCAATTTGGCAGCACGCGAGGTCTCGCTTATTCTCGCTACAATTGAGGTTTCGGACGTGCATGGGTTGTTTGAGGAGCTGCGGGACCGCGGCGCGGAGTTTGCGCAGGAACCAACCAGCCAGCCCTGGGGTGGAACGGACTTCCATGTCCGTGACCCGGACGGGAACGTGATCTCGTTCGTCGCCTACGAGTGATGGAACCATAGCAGTAGCAATCGTGAAATGACCGCTTCTGGTGCAAAGCAGACGTGATCATACCCACCGCCCCATGGTGGAGCCGGTTTCTGCAGCCTGCAGGGCTCTTTGTGGACATCGTAAGTATTTCTCCCGAACGCACAGGCAGCGTGTATCCATCTGCTTTGGTGTGATCGGCTGCCGGCCGCCAGGTTATCAACCACCCGACCACGGCACACTTGGCCTCCCGCGGTCCTTCATATCGATGCGACTAGCTTCCCGCTCTAAGCATCAGGAAGGCCGGAGAGGAGACCTCCTTGCGTCAGTTCAATCGGTCAAAAGCTGCGTGCCAGAAGGGAGAGAACTGGAGCGGCAGAAACGTGATCGGCGGCGGCGGATTTAACGGAGCGTTTCGGGTCTTGCGGGGGCCTTGCGTCCAGAGAGCACCTCACATCCATCCGCCCTTCTCTGAAGTGCTACCGCCGCTTTCATATCCCCGCACACCGACCATGCCTTAGGATTAAACTCCTAAATCCGTATGGAGATCTCACATGCATGTTGGCTTCAGTCTTGGTGTCGCTCAACCCGATGTCCCCAAAGCGTCGGCTCCCCTCCCGATCGTCGCCTATGGCGACAGTCTCACCGCAGGCGCCGGTGCCTCAAGTCTTGCTCAGGCATATCCCGCGGTTGCCGCCAACCTCTTCACTCCCTCGCGAACCGTGGCGAACCGTGGCATCGGCGGGCAGAGTTCGACCGAAATCGCGGCGCGTCAGGGCGGCTTGCCGCTGCTCATCGCTGTGCGCGATAGCAACCCCAAGAACCTTTACCCGCATAGCCGCGATTGGATGGACACATTCGAAGGTGGCAGCATCAACGGGCTCAGTCATCAGCTTATACAGAAGGGCGGTGACGAGACTGGATTGCCATACGGCGATGTCCGCATTCAGGGCACGGCAACGGCATCGTTCACCGACATCGGCCGACTGGTCTATGGCGCAATCGTCGCGAACTACGAAATCGAGCCGGGCAGCAGCTGGACGATATCCGCGGACGCCCAGTTGGTGGGCGGATCGACCGCCGGGGTCGTCGGTTTGCACCTGCTGCTGATTGAAGCCGATGAACTGGGGGGCTACCTCAACGAAATCGCCGCGCCCTCGTTTCAACTCGACGGCACGCGCAGCCACGTCGCAGCAACGGGGCTGGCGACGCACCGGTTCATCCGGTCCACCATCCTGCTTAGTGTCACCGAAGGTAGCACGATCGATCTGACGCTGCGCATTTTCCCCGGGCAGTTCGAGGCGGGCGGGAGCGAGACGGCTCTGCAGCTGACACCGGGCGACGGGCAGATACCGGCATACCATCCGACCTATTCCACGACCCACCGCTTCAGCGCCTCAGCAGAGGGATGGACCCCGCGCCAACAGGATAGGCACACGACGCCGATGAGTGTGGAGGGCGGGAAGCTTGTCATTGAAAACGATGATGCCGGAACGCTGCGGGGATGCGAGCTGGCAGTTGCTGCAATCCCCGAGGGCAAGCTGATCCGCATCGCCTTCGACATCGAGTTCCCCAACGGGACGGGCCTGATCCACGTCGGCGGATTGAACACGCCGGGCGGCAGCTGGGCGACGAGAACCGCCGACGGAAACCCGACCTGGGTGATCAGCAGCAGCGGCCATCACGAGCTCGTCTTCACCAGCGGGAACATGGATTTCGGCAATCCGGTGTGTGGCGCGCTCGCGATCCTCACAAGCGGCACATCAGTCGTCTGGTCGCTCGACAATATCGTGGTCGAATGGGGAGACGACAGTCCGCAGGTTCCGGTCACATACCGATCAATCGATTTCTTCCACGGTACCAGTTCGGCCAGCGCCGGCGGTGCCCTGGCCGGCACGCGCGGAACGCTGACGGTCGAATCCGGCTCGACATGGAACTTCACCAGAAGCGTTGCCGGTGACAGCATCCCGGTGCCTTATGAAACACCCTTCAAATCCGATGAGGCCATGTCACATCGACGCTACCTTCAATGGATCTGGGCCGGACGAAACAACGCAATGGATCAGGCAGCCGTCCTGTCCGATATCGCGTCGATGGTGGCTCACACGACGAGCGGACGGTTTCTGATCGGCTCGATCCTGACCTCGGCAAACGACACGCCGCAGACGAAACAGGCTATCTTCAATCTGAACAGCGAACTGCTCCGTCGCTACGGGCCGCATTATATCGATCTGCACGCCGCGCTTCTTGCGGCAGGCGATGGGAGCGCGCTCGATGACGAGGACCGTGCCGCCGGCATCGTTCCCCGATCACTGCGATCCGATGGCATCCATCTGAACGACCAGGGTTATGCCATCGTCGCGGAAGCGTGGGTCGCCGCCACGCTTGCTATGGGCTGGTAATGTGCGCTCGCTGCCGAATGAACCGGGCCGGGTTTCCCGCGTGGACGCTCCACGCGGGAAGATCCTTGAACGCAACACCCCGCGCGCCGAGAACCGCGCCCTCCTCAACGATCACGCCCGGCCCGACGAATGCCTCGGCAGCAACCCAGGCGTTGGCGCCGATCGTGATCGGCCGCGCAACCAGCTGGAAATGCGGGTTGTCAATGTCATGCGTGCCGGCGCAGAGATGGGCGCCTTGGGACACAATGGCGTGCGCGCAGATGCGGATCGGCGCCATGCTATAGCACCTCACACCAGGGCCGATCAGCGTGTTGGCTTCCATCGTGAGGTTCGGCGGGTACCATATCTTCGTCGAGCCATGAACGCGCGCATTCGACGCCAGTTTCGCGCCGAACAGCCTCAGCAGCAGCGCCCGCCAAGGGTGAAGCGGAGCCGGCGTCCATGCCGCGAGGAGCGCCCAGGTCAACTTCCATACCGCCCGATGCGCTCGGTGCCTGAGGCTGAAGCTCGGGCCACCGCTCCGCGATCCGCTTGCTTGGGCGTCCAATATCCCCAGCTGCCGCTGTTCCATTTCCATTACAGGCTTTGTCCTTCCGTCGCACTGACCGCGCGCGTCACGTCGCGCCGAACCGGGATCGCTGCCAGTCGCATGACGAGCATCTGACAGGTGAAGAGTGGCAACACCGCCCCCACCGGACCGCGCAGGAGGATCGGAAGCGAGGACGCAATAACGAAATGCATGACGTGAACCTGGAAGAAGCTGCCCCAGGTCGAGCGAAGCGCGCTTCGCAGCAAGATGGCCGCGACGGTGCCGCCGAGCACCACACCCAGGAAACCGAAATCCATGTAGAAATCGCAGCCGAGAAAGAAAGACAGGTTTGGCGTGCCGTACATGCCCGCGGAGAACAGTTCATTGCCAATATCCAGGCCACCGACGATCGGCTTTCCTTCCCACATTGCTCGCGGAACGAAGAAGAGAACCACAGCTGTCATCTTTTCACCCCAAAGATGATCGTGGGCGGACATGAAACGAACGGCGTGAACGGCGGTGTCGAAGACGTCGATGGAAGGAATGTCGAAGAAATTGCCGACAACGGACAATTGGGAGAGATCGGAGAGCCCGCTCAGACCCGATCGCGTCGTGATATTGAGGATCGGAAAGCCGACGGTCAGCGCGAGCAGGCTGGCGATGTAAAATTTCGAGGCGGAAACCTTGCCGCCGGCGAGCGCAAGCACGATCGGTCCCCACACGGCGAGCAGAATGAAACGCGGCGCGTTGAACGGGTTGCGTGAGATCGCGAGCAGAAGCACGGCCGCCAGCAAGGGAATGGCTGCGGCAACCCGCTGCTGGGTCAACCAGAAACGAGCGGCCATCAGGCAGGTCGTGACCGATTGCGCAGCCAGAAACAGCATGCCCGCAATGAATGATTGCGATGGGTCCTGCTCAAGTCGCGGCAGCAGCAATCGCTCAAGACCGCCTTCCGACAGGACGAACAATGCGAAGGATGTGACGTTGACGACCAGCAGACCGGCCAGTCTTGGCTCTACCGAGGTTGGCGCCCTCTCGCCCTTCTCCATCGAAACGAAGAGAAACGGTAGGCAGAAGAGAACGACAATGATCATTGCCGCGACGTACTCCCCCGGCTCGTAGGCGAAGCTCGTAATCGCCGTCGTTCCGCCGATCTGGTCGCCATGCAGCCGCTGCAGCGGCGAAATCACAAAGTAGATGAAGAGGCAGAACCAGAACACGTCTCCGACCTGAAACTGCTCTGATCCGATCCGCGCGAGGCCCGCCAGCACCATCGCAAGCATGGGCAAGGTCAGCAGGACAACAAATACGCTGTCGGCGAAAGGAAGATTGGCCAGATAGAGGGCAAGTACCGTTCCGATCCGGATCATGGATTGACCTGGACCGAAGTGGCGCGCGTTATCCGTCGAAAAGGACGGCAGACGCAAAGCATCATGACGCCGTGGCTCAGAACCTCCGCGGTTGCCAGCCCCGGGAGCCCGAGCCACCAGCCGAGGCCCGCGCTCGCGACCAGACAAGCGATCATGGCGGTATTCATCGCCCACGCAACCAGAGCATATCGCCCCAACGCCTGCGCGGCCTGCGCCACCGTCTGCGCCAGGGCGCCGGTCAGAATGCCGACAGAGAACAGCGCGACGACGGCTGCCGCGCTTGCTAGCGCACCGTCGAGCAGTATCGAGCAGCCGGCGGCACCAACGAGCAGGCCCGACGCCATGGCCACCGCCAGCAGGGTTGCCAAACGCTGGGTTCGAAACGCAGCCCGAAAAGGCTTTGCCGCCGATAGCAGATTTCTGGCAAGCACTGCGAAATGTGCCCTGCGAACGAAGTCCAGCACTTGCGACACAGCAGCCGCGATCTGGCGCCCGTAAACGAAGAGCGCGGTCGCTACCTCCCCCAGAACCAATGAACAGACGACGATCTGAAACCGGAATGACAGTTGCCCCGGAAGTACGGAAAGCAGGACGGCGCCGCCTTCCCGCGCGAATTCCAGGCTTTGCGTCCGCGTGACGTCCACCGACCGAGGCAAGCAACGCAGCAGACGCAGCACCACCAACTGGGCCGCGACGGCAAAGGCATAGCCGGCCGAAAGCGCAGCACCGAGCACGAGGCCAGCGGTGCTGGGCGCTTCCTGCGCTGCAAACACGAGAGCAACCGCCGATGAGAGATAGGCCAGTACGCTGGTCGCTCCGCTGATGCCGCTGAACTGCATACCGTCGAACACGCCTGCGGCATTGAACGACCAGAAGAACAGCGCCGGAATGGCGGACAAGATATAGAAGCGGTAGAACGGATCCGCCGACACGAGGGCATAACCGACCCCGACCGTCGCCACGATGGCGGCAATGCAGAAACGCACGCGGCACGCAGCCCAGTAACACCGGCCGATCTCGACCTGTCGTCCCGCGGCATCCGCAAGCGAAACGCGCCTGGCGATCGTCGTGACCGACCCGCAATCGACAATCATTAAGGCAAGGATCGCAAAGGAGAAGGACACGCCGAAACGCGCGAGAAGATCGAACGCGGCGCGACTGACGAGCAAGGTCTGCGCGAGAAAGATCGAGCCCTGCCCCATACCGAAGCTGGCGATCAGCAACAGAGCATTCGCATGGCCATTCTGGGATAGTCTTCGAAGGGCCGTCGATCTGGCGACCGTTGCTTCCGGCAGCATCACGCCGCCTTCCGCATCAGCTGCCGTTCTATCCACTCATAGGTCTTCTCAAGCCCGATCGTCAGGCTCTGCGATGGACGCCAGCCGAGTTTCTCCTCGATCAGGCGGTTGTCCGAGTTTCGGCCGCGCACTCCGGTCGGCCCAGGAATATGCCGCTTGTGAAGACGCTTGCCCGCGATGTCGCAGACCATGTCGACGAGCGTGTTTATGCTCACCATTTCGTCCGAACCGATATTCACCGGCCCTTGAAAGTCCGAGCGCGTCAGCCGCGTCGTCCCCTCTATGCATTCGTCGACATAGAGGAACGACCGCGTTTGCAGCCCATCGCCCCATATTTCGATCTCGCCGCCGGAGGAAGCCATCGCGACCTTCCGGCAGATCGCCGCCGGCGCCTTCTCCTTGCCGCCCTCCCAGGACCCGCACGGGCCGAAGATATTGTGATACCGGGCGATCCGGTTGGTCATCCCGTGATTGCGGTTGTAGGCGAGGAAAAGCCGCTCCGAGATCAGTTTCTCCCACCCGTACTCGCTGTCCGGCGCCGCCGGATAGGCCGAGGATTCCCGGCAGTTGGGGTTATCAGGATCTTCCTGGTTGTAGGCTGGATAGATACAGGCAGACGACGAATAGAAGATGCGATCGATGTGCCGCAACCGGGAGAAACCCGCCACGTTGAGATTAATGGTCGCAGAATTGTGGATGATGTCGGCATCATGCTCGCCGGTGAAGATGTAGCCGGCGCCGCCCATGTCGGCAGCCAGCTGATAGACCTCGTCAAAGCGACCGTCGATCACCTGTTCGCAAACGCTCTGGCTCCTGAGATCGCCAATGACGAATTCATCGGCCGCACTTTCCTCGTAATCAGGAAACTTCAGATCGACCCCGCGAACCCAAAGGCCCTCATGTTTCAATCGTTGAACGAGATGGCTGCCGATGAAGCCACCGGCACCACAGACAAGAGCAGTCTTCCCACGCACGCTACGCCCCCAGCGTTAGATTGCTTTCAACTCCGGCAAGAACAGGCCGGCAAAAATCCCCTCGAAACGATCGCCGATCCGTTGAATGTCAAAATTCTTCTCCGCGTAATCCCGCCCGTTCGCACCGAGCGTCTTGCGCAAAGGCACATCCCCCGCAAGCTTTCGAAGGTTTTCGATAAACGACCCCGCATCGCTTGGTGACGAGACAAGCCCGGCCTGCACCCTTTCGATAATCCGGCGTGCAAGGTTTCCCGTCGGGATCGCAGCAAGAATGGGCTTCCCGCAGCAGAGATAGGTCAGCACCTTGGATGGTACCGAAAATATGCCCGCATCCTGCTCGATCATCGCAATCAGGATATCGGCCTTCGCCAACACTTTCGGCAGATCGCCGAAAGGCACCCAGGCCCTGACCGACAGATTGGCAACACCTTCCTCGCTCGCGCGGCGGGAAAGGCTATCGGCGACTTTCCCCTCGGAAAAAACCTCGATGGAAACAGGCAACTGCTTGGCGGCGGCGAGTAGAATATCGGGATTGTGCTTGTATCCGAGGGTCCCAGCATAGATCGCGTGGGCCCGCCCCTCCTCGCCCGCCGGAAGCGCAGTTTCGCTGCCAGAGTCCGTCATCTCGCCCAACGGCGCCCAGTTCTCGACGACCGAGACGCGCGCGCGAGCAACACCCTGCTGTCGCAGGATCGAAACAAAATCCTCGGTGATCGCAACCACATGATCGCTGCGTCGCAGGAGCGAATATTCCAGTCTCCGGTAGCGAGCCGCGATCACGCCGCCGAGCACCGGAAGCGCCTTCGGAACGACCCGACTGATCGCCTCGCTATAGATGTCCTGAAGCCAGAAGACGAACTTCGCGGCACAGGCACGCGCGGCCTTGTAGATCAACGCCTGTGTGTCAAGCGGCGCATTGGAGGACACGACGATATCGGGCCGGAAATGCCTGATCTGCCGCGCCACCATCCGGCCGAACTCGATTTCCTGCGATCTCCGTTTGAAGAAGCTGTTCTTCTGGAAGGTTTCGGCGAGCGAAAGTCCAACGATGTCAAGCGTATCGGGATCATCGGCCTTGGTGGCGAGGTCGCCCTTCGGGGTCTGGAAGCTCGCCGAATAGACGTGCGACAGCGTGTGGCCCCGTCGTGCCAGACAACGGGAAAGCTCGATCTGGAACGGATGTCCGGAATAGTCGTGAACGAGAATCCGCATGCCCTCGACCATGTCTTGTTGGCTATGATTTTCTGAAAAATGCTATTCCACGCGCTCGGCTGCCAATATCGGGCGGCCGATATGCTATTCCATCAAGAATAAGGCGTCGGTTGTATTTGCAATTTAACTAAACTTTTACGAAAACAACCTGGATGTCAAGCTCAACCGGGCATATCGCTTAAATTGCATTCAAATTCGAACCGGCTGTGGTCGCCGGCATTGTCTCAGATCCGCGAAGGCGAATAGACGCCGCCGAAACTCAGCCACTTTTTCTGATCCTGCCGGTTCAACACCGCAACGATCGGAACACCGTCACGGACGTTTGCCTTGAGCTCGGCAACAGCCTTGCGAGCCACGCTTTGAGGCGTATTAGCCCAGCGGACAACGAAGAGAACCGCGTCGCACAGGCGGGCAAGATAGAGTGCATCCACCGCCGCATCGACCGGCGGCGTATCGATGACCACATAGTCGAAGTGCTGACGTGCGCGCGAAAGCAGCGCCCTGATTTTCGGGCTCATCAGCAGGTCGTCGGTCGGAAACTCGGCCGGACGCGCGCCCAGGATCACGGAGAGATTGGTCGCATTGTCGGTCACGACGATATTCGCAAGCCCGGGATCAGGCTCCCCCCGCAGCAGATTGACGAACGCCGGCGTCGGCTCCCGATCAACATGTCGGTGAATACTGGGCTTGCGCAGATCGCAATCGATCAGCAGCGTTCGTTTGCCGGCGCGGGAATAGGTTCGTGCAAGCGAGGCCGCAAGCGTCGACTTGCCGTCCTGATGCGACGGCGATGACACCATGATCACGATCCCCTGTTCCTGGCCGTCATCGAGAAATGCTGCCCGGCTGAGCAGCGCCTGCTCGACAGACACCCTGATGCGCCTGATCGATTCCGAGAAGACCGAAAGCGGCGCGGTTATGATCGTGTCCGAGAGGCCACGGCCATGCGGTTTGTCCAGCTCGCTCCCTTCCTGATGCGGCACCACGGCTGCCAGCGGGATGTTCAACACCGCGCTCACCTGATCTTCGCCGGTAAACCCGCCGACGAAAAACTCGCGCAGGAAGGCAGCGCCAAGACCAATGCAAACGGCTACCAGCGCCATAACGGCCAGGATCGGCAAGGTCTTCGGATAGGAGGGGTCGATTGGCGCCATTGCCCGCGAGACCACGCGACTGTCCGCCAGTTGCAGCGTGGCCTGCGCCTCGAAGTCTTGCAGGCGTGTGAGCAGGTTCTGATACTGAGCTCTGGCAATCTGCGACGACTGCTGAAGGCTGTAGAACTGGGTCACCGTTGCAGAGGGGACGGCACTCCCGCCATCGGCCATGGTCCCAAAACCGGCCGGCGAAATTCGCGGCGCTGCGTCGATATTGAAGCCCGGCAGGTCATGATGGGAAGCCGTAAAGGCGTCGAGCTCGATCTCATGTTCCGCCAGCAGCTGCTTGGCCGCGGACACCCGCTGCTGGAGGCTGTTGCGAGCGGCAATCGTACCCGCCACCTTGCTGTCCACCTGGTTCCTGACATAGGCGGTGGTCACCAGGTTGGCGAGCCTTGCAGCCTTCTCGGCATCCTGCGAGGTGACCCCGACCGTGATCAGATAGGTCAGGCCTTCTCGCCGGACCCTGACCGCGTCTTTCAGCGAGGCAAGCACTGATCCAAGAGCAACGCTTTCGGATGCCGGAGCAGTCTCCCCGCCAAACAGATCACGGACGCGCGCAATCGTGCCACGACCCGGCCGAAACTCCGGATCCGACAGCAGATTGCCGTCTCTGACGACATCGAGCAGAACGGCATCGGACTGAATGATCCGAACCTCACTCTCCACCCGCGAATTGTCAGTCAGCCCGTTTGCCGACACCGTATCCGGATCAAGCAGGTTCTTGGAACTGGTGTCGACCAGGAGAAGCGCTTGCGCCGTGTATCGCGGCGTCACGGAGAAAACGACGATGAGCGTCAACACGAAGATCGCCGCGGCAAAAGCCAGTATCGTCCAGACCTGACGTCGCATCAGGCCGAATAGCGTTCGAAGGTCGGCAATCTCGTTCATCCGAAAGCAAACCCTCGACGGATCCACAACCGGGCACCCGCCCAGGTATTGTTAACAAACAATTACCATAAATGATTGAACATACAACTACAGATCATCGCATTATATTTGCGGCAACTCCGCGCCGCCCGTCATGTATCGGACAGCCTCGTAAAAGACTGTCCGATCCAGTGTCGATCTATCGATATGGCTCGAAAAGTACTCGAACCGCGTCGATTTCGTTCGGGCGGATATCGTGCCCACCCGGGTGCCATTCCGTCGGGACGGACGCATTCTGGCTTTCGAAATAGTCAGCCAGCGCCTGCGTTACCGGCGCGGGGCAAATCGGATCCCGTTGACCGGCGGTGATCAGGACCTTGCGGCCCGCCAGGGCAGGATTTGCCTTGGGCTGGAACGGAATGAGCGGATGCATCAACGCCGAAGCGTCGAACAACCCCTTCTCGATCAGCACGTTGGCAAGAATGTTTGCCCCATTTGAAAAGCCGAGGCCGAGGATCGACGACGCGCTGTGCTCCTCCGCAAGTCTCTCGACGAAGGCAGCCATCTTGTCGGTCGCCCGCGCAAGATCGGCCATGTCGTAGACACCTTCACCCGTTCGCTTGAAGAAGCGCGCCGCTCCATATTCGGAAATATCGCCGCGCGGCGAAACGATAGTCGCGTCCGGCAGCAAGCGTCGCACGAAATCGAAGAACTGGTTTTCGTCGCCGCCAGTGCCGTGGAGTGCGAAGAGAATGGGTTTCCCCGGTGCGCCGGCATGCAGCCGGTGCACATAATTGCTTTCGGTCATGTCAATCTCCTACCTCAGCCTTCCAGCGGCTGCAGGTGCTGTTCGAGCAGGGACCGCAGATGCTGATGCTGTTGCGGCAGTTTCAGTGCTTCGCCGAGATGCGCGGTATCCTCGTCACGGTCGAAACCGGGTTCGTTCGTCGCGATCTCGAACAGGACGCCACCTGGCGTGCGGAAATAGATCGCCCAGAAGTAATCGCGGTCGATAACAGGCGTGACTTGGTAGCCTGTGTCCATCAGCGCCTTGCGGACTTCGAGCTGCTTTTCGCGGTTCTCGACGGCGAAGGCCACGTGGTGGACCGACCCCGCACCCGGCAGGGCGCGCGAGATATTCGGCATGGTTTCGAGATCGACGAGATGTGCGCCGTTTCCGCCCGGGATTGTCAGGCGCTTCACGCCGTCTCGCTCTTCCTGCACCTGATAGCCCATGAACTTCAGGAGCTCCGAGGTGGCACCGTCATCGCGCAAACGCATGGCGACGGAGTGGAAGCCGCGGATCGCATGATCCTCGCTGATCCCGCCATGGGTCCATGGCAGGCGGTTATCGTCCTTGACCTCGACGAGCGCGAAACCATCGCCGTCGGGACCGGCAAAGTTCAAGCGCTTTTCACCGAATGTCTCTTCCGCCTTGAGACCACCGGCATTCAGCTTAGAAAGACGATCGCTCCAGAAGCCGATTGATCCTTCGGGGATGGAGTAGACCGTTGTTCCCACCTCGCCCGTGCCGGGACGACCCTGGGCCATCTTGGGAAATGGAAAATAGGTCATGATCGTACCTGGCGACCCGGTCTCGTCACCGTAATAGAGGTGATAGACGTCAGGTGCGTCGAAGTTCACGGTTTTCTTGACACGGCGCAAACCGAGCGCATTCGTGAAAAACTGATTGTTGGTGCGGGCGTCCTCCGCCATCGACGTGACGTGGTGCAGACCCTTGATCTGATCGAGCATTTAAGACCCCTTTCTGGCCCGCCTCGCGGGCTTTCGATGGGTGATAGATGATCCTTAACCGCCGACAGGAATAGTCCTGCCGACCGGAACGCATTGTCTCCTTATAGTGAACGACAAGATCAGTTCGTTCAGCAATGCGTCAGATGTCCTCCGGCTGGAGCGGAAGCTGCCAGTTGATCGGCTCGCGGCCGTGTGCCTGAAGGAAGGCATTGGCCTGGGAAAAATGCCCGCAGCCGAAAAATCCATTATGTGCCGAAAGCGGCGAAGGATGCGCCGCCTTCAAAACGAGATGCCGGGACGTGTCGACAAACGCCGCCTTGCGTTGCGCATAGGCGCCCCAAAGCATGAAGACCACCGCATCGCATTCATCGTTCACCTTGCGGATGACCGCGTCGGTAAACTTCTCCCAGCCCTTTCCCTGATGGGATGCAGCCTGCGCCTCTTCGACGGTGAGAACGCTGTTCAGGAGCAGGACGCCTTGCCGCGCCCAATGTTCGAGAAACCCATGCCGGGCCGGTGTGATCCCGAGATCGCTTTGCATTTCCTTGTAGATATTGACGAGCGACGGCGGAATTCTCACGCCAGGCCGAACGCTGAAGCACAGACCATGTGCCTGCCCAAGGCCATGATACGGGTCCTGACCAAGGATGACGACCTTGACGTCGGCGAGCGGCGTAAGGTCCAAGGCACGAAAATACTCCGCCCCCTTGGGGAATATCCGCTTGCCACTCTGCTTCTGCGCCGTCAGGAAAGCCTTGAGCTGCTGCATGTAGGGACTTTCGAACTCTGCGGCGAGCGCATCCCTCCAGCTTTCTTCAAGCGCTATCGTCCGTTCATTCATGGCCATGCCTCCGCCCTTCCAGCTGGAAGAGCTTTCAACTTGCTTCGAAAAGGGATTTGGCAGACATTTTATCGGTCGCCAGTCGTTAAAATTTACAATCTTTGCGTAGATTGCGTCCAAAGCACTAGCGAATTCAAGCGCATCCGAGGGCTTATTCAGGATGAAATTTGGTACAAGCGGGCTACGAGGCCTTTCCGGGGATCTGAAAGGCCGCGCCTCCGCGCTCTATGCGACAGCCTTTGGTCGATACCTGCTGGACAGCCGACGTGCCCAGCCTGGCGATCTGATTCTGGTCGGCCGCGACTTCCGCGACTCCAGCCCGGAGATGGCTGAAAATTGCGTCGATGCGCTTGCCGGCCTTGGCTTCAGGACAGCCGACTGCGGCACGGTCCCAACGCCCGCGCTTGCTCTGTACGGCCTGCAGGAACGCGCTGCCTGCCTGATGATCACGGGCTCCCATATTCCCGCCGACAGAAACGGCATCAAATTCTACCGGCCTGATGGCGAGATCGACAAGGACGACGAAGCGGCGATCACCGCAGCCGCCGCGGAGCTTGACCGGGCGGGCTTTTCTTTCACGCCGGGAACAACGACAGCTCCGGATCGCTCGGGAGAGTGCCGGTCATTGTTTGTCCAGCGCAATGGCGGACTGCTCGAAAACGGCGCGCTCGCAGGCCTGACGATCGGTGTCTACCAGCACAGCACGGTTGCTCGCGACCTCCTGGTCGAATTGCTTGAGCAGTACGGCGCCAAGGTGATCGCCTTCGGGCGCTCCGAAACATTCATCCCCGTCGACACGGAAGCGGTCTCCGAGGAAACCATCGCGATCCTCAAGAACGCCGCAAAGCAATATGGCCTGGATGCCATCGTATCCGCCGACGGCGACGGCGATCGCCCGCTGGTCGCCGATGAAAGTGGCCAGCCGCTGCGCGGCGACCTCCTGGGGCTGATCACGGCCAACTTCCTCGATGCAGAAGTCGTGGTTACGCCCGTCACATCGAATTCCGGCATCGAATCCGCCGGCAATTTTCGGGTGGTCCGCACCCGTGTCGGATCGCCCTTCGTTATAGCGGGCATGCAGGATGCACGCACGGCCGGCAGTGACGGTGTCGCCGGCTTTGAGGCAAACGGTGGTGTACTGACCGCAAGCGATTTTTCCGTGCGTGGCCAGCCGCTACGGGCCTTGCCAACCAGAGACTGCTTCCTGCCGATACTGGCGACGCTTTCGCTCGCAGCATCGACGAAGCAGCCGCTTTCGGCGCTGGTCGCCACGTACCGCCTTCCAGTTGCCGCCGCAGACCGCCTCGAAAACTTCCCCGTCGAGACAAGCGCCCGGCTCATGGCCTACCTGCGCGCCGACCCGGAAAATCTTGCCGCCTTTCTTGAGCCCATCGGCAACGTCGACGCGATCAGCGATATCGACGGCCTTCGGGTGACGCTCAAGGATCGGCGGATCATCCATTTCAGACCTTCCGGCAACGCTCCGGAGATGCGCTGCTACGTCGAGGCGGAGACCGAGGCCGCAGCCGCCGGTCTGCTCGCTGACGGGCTTGCCGGCATCCGCCAATGGGCGGCCGCACACTGATTGACGACATAAGAACATTCGAGGACGCTGTGATGCAGAAGATAGTTCCAGTGATTATGGCAGGCGGAAAAGGCACCCGCCTTTGGCCTTTGTCGCGCGCCGCTGCGCCAAAGCAATTCATCCGCTTCATCGGTGACCGCACGCTGTTTCAGGAAACGCTGCTGCGCGTCTCCGACCCGACGCTCTATACGACGCCGGTGGTGCTCACCAACGAGGAATTCCGCTTTCTGGTCGCGGAACAGGCGCGCGAAATGGATCTCGGTCTCGCGGCCATCCTGCTGGAGCCGACAGCCCGCAACACGGCGGCAGCCGTCGCGGCAGCCGCGACGCTGGTACGTGAACGCTTCGGCGACGACACGATCATGCATGTTCTCGGCTCCGACTATGAGATCGTCGCCGACGATTCCTATTTTGAATCGGTGCGGACGGCCGCAGCCACTGCCGCCGACGGCAAACTCGTCACCTTCGGCATCAATCCGAGCGAACCCGCCACCGGCTACGGCTACATTGAAGGCGGCGACAGCCTTCCGAGCGGCGCGAAGACGGTGAAGCGCTTCATCGAGAAGCCGGCGCTTGCGAAGGCGGAGGAAATGCTGGCACAGGGAGGCTTCTACTGGAACTCCGGCATGTTCATGTTCTCGGTTTCCCGCCTCATCAGCGAGATGACAAACTACGCTCCGGCAGTGCTGAAGGCTGCCAGCGAGGCCGTCGCCAAGGGCGTCAAGGACCTCGATTTCATCCGGCTCGACAAGGCGGCCTTTGCCGCCAGCCCCAACATCTCCATCGACTACGCGATCATGGAAAAGACGAGCAACGCCGCCGTCGTTCCTTCGCCGTTCAAGTGGTCGGACCTCGGCAGCTGGGATTCCGTCTGGAAGAGCGGCAGCCGTGACGAACTTGGCAATGTGGCAGCCGCCAACACCACGCTGGTCAACACGAAGAATTCGCTCGTCATGACGCATGGCGTGCACCTTGCCGTGCAAGGTATGGAGAACATCGCCGTCGTTGCCAGCGAAGACGCGGTCTATGTCGGGCGGCTCGAAGACAGCCAAGGCGTGGGCGACATCGTCAAGATGCTCGCCGCCCTGCCCGCGACATCCAAGCTGACGGAAACGCACCCGACGTCCTACCGCCCCTGGGGCGGCTATACCTCCATCCTGAATGGCGATCGCTTCCAGGTGAAACGCATCTTCGTCACCCCCGGCATGAAGCTGTCGCTGCAGAAGCACCATCACCGCTCCGAACACTGGATCGTGGTGAAGGGCACGGCGGAAGTGACCATCGGCGACAACGTGCAGATGCTGCGCGAGAACGAGTCGGTCTATATTCCGCTTGGCGAAGTTCACCGTCTCGCCAATCCGGGAAAGATCACGCTCGAACTGATCGAAGTGCAGACCGGATCCTATCTCGGCGAAGACGACATCATCCGCATCGTCGACGAGTTCGGAAGGAACTAGGCTCGTTTGTCTTGAACTTATAAAATTACCTCTGTAACACCGTCACAAACCCGCCGCTCGGTCGGGTCCCTATCGATGTTTCGGGGATTGAACCCATGCGTATTGTGATGATTGGCTCAGGCTATGTCGGCCTTGTCTCTGGTGCTTGTCTGGCTGATTTCGGCCACCACGTAACCTGCGTTGATAAATCCGTGGCCAAGATCGACGCCCTTGAAGCCGGCGAAGTGCCGATCTACGAGCCCGGCCTCGGTGCGATCATCGAGAACAACCGAAGTGCAGGTCGCCTGGACTTCTCCAAGGACTTGGCTCCCTCGGTTGCGGATGCCGATGTCGTCTTCATCGCCGTCGGCACGCCGTCGCGCCGTGGCGACGGTCATGCCGACCTGAGCTACGTCTACGCCGCAGCCCGTGAAATTGCGGCTGCCGTCAACGGCTTCACCGTCGTGGTGACCAAGTCGACTGTACCTGTCGGAACCGGTGACGAACTCGAGCGCATCTTCCGCGAGGAGTTCCCGGACAAGGATATCGCTGTGGTCTCCAATCCCGAGTTCCTCCGCGAGGGCGCCGCGATCAGCGACTTCAAGCGCCCTGACCGCATCGTTCTTGGGACGGAAGAGCCGCGTGCCATCGAGATCATGCGGGAAGTCTACCGCCCGCTCTATCTCAACGAAGCACCGCTTTACTTCTGCGAACGCCGCACGTCCGAGCTGATCAAGTATGCCGCCAACGCCTTCCTCGCGATGAAGATCACCTTCATCAACGAGATCGCGGACCTCTGTGAACAGATCGGCGCGGATGTGCAGAAGGTGTCCAAGGGCATCGGGATGGACAAGCGCATCGGCGACAAGTTTTTGCACGCGGGTCCCGGCTACGGCGGCTCGTGCTTCCCGAAGGACACACTGGCGCTGGTCAAGACCGCCCAGGATTTCGACAGCCCGATGCGCCTGATCGAAACCACCGTCGCAATCAACGACAACCGCAAGCGCGCCATGGGCCGCAAGGTGATTGCCGCTTGCGGCGGCAGCGTGCGCGGCAAGAAGATCGCGATCCTCGGCCTGACCTTCAAGCCGAACACGGACGACATGCGCGATGCGCCGTCCATCACCATTGTCCAGGCCCTGCTCGACGGTGGTGCGACGGTCCATGTCTACGATCCGGAAGGCATGGACGCCTCGCGCGACCTGCTTGGCCCCGTCACCTACGGCAAGGACCCGTATGAGATCGCCGAAGGCGCCGACGCCATCGTGCTTGTGACGGAGTGGGACGAATTCCGAGCGCTCGATTTCAAGCGCCTGAAAGGACTGGTGCGGCAACCCGTTCTGGTGGACCTGCGCAACATCTACCCGACCGCCGAGGTTACCCGCCACGGCTTCAGCTACTTCGCTGTCGGCAAGAAAAGCGAGCTTCAATAGGAATGCGCTATTTCATCACCGGCACGGCCGGCTTCATAGGGTTTCATCTTGCCCGCCGCCTGCTCCAGGACGGTCACGAAGTCGTCGGCTTCGATGGAATGACGCACTACTACAACATCCGGCTCAAGCATATGCGGAATGCCGCATTGGCGCAGTTCCCGGCGTTCCGCGCCGTGACAGCAATGCTTGAGGATCGCAAGGCCTTGGAGGACGCGGTGTCCTCCGCCAAGCCTGATATCATCATTCACTTGGCCGCGCAGGCTGGTGTCCGCTACAGCCTCGAGAACCCACACGCCTATCTGACCTCCAATCTCGAAGGCTCCTGGAACGTTCTGGAGGCAGCCAAAGGCGCCGGGATCCAGCACCTGCTGCTGGCTTCCACCTCGTCGATCTACGGCGCCAACTCGTCGGTACCGTTCCGCGAAACCGACCGCGCCGATGAGCCGCTCACCTTCTATGCCGCGACGAAGAAGTCGATGGAGCTGATGGCGCACAGCTATTCGCACCTCCACAAGATTCCCACGACTGCTTTCCGCTTCTTCACGGTGTACGGGCCATGGGGTCGCCCGGATATGGCACTCTTCAAGTTCGTCAAGAACATCCTGCAGGACCAGCCGATCGAGATCTACGGCCAAGGCAAGATGAGCCGGGATTTCACCTATATCGACGATCTGGTGGAATCGATCGTCCGTTTGGCCGCCGTCATTCCTTCGGAAAGCAACCGTGTGAATGACGAGCGCGTCGAGACGCTGTCGCATCAGGCCCCGTTCCGCGTCGTCAATATTGGCGGCGGTCAGCAGGTGAGCCTGCTGGACTTTGTCGAAACCGTCGAAAAGGCACTGGCCCGACCGGCGAAGCGCGTGATGCTGCCCATGCAGAAGGGTGATGTCCCCCGGACATTCGCCAGCGCCGACCTGTTGGTCGCGCTGACAGGCTATAAGCCGACCACCCCGCTAGCGACCGGCGTTGAAGCCTTTGTCGAGTGGTATCTCGAAGCCCACCGCGAACTCGAGGCACAGACAGCCTAGATCACAGGCGCCCTCGTGATGCCTGCGCAGCAAGTCTTGCAAAGACGCTACTGACTTCAGCGGCGGAAGCCGGATGGCTAAGCGCGAACCCCTGCAGCGTTTCGCAGCCAAGGTCTGCAAGTACCGCTGCATGCGCTTCCGTTTCGACGCCTTCGGCAATCACCCCGACATCGAGAGCCTTGGCGATTTCGACGATCGACTTGACGACGCGACGCTGCTCCTCGGAGGTATCGATCTCGTCGACAAGCTGCCGGTCGATCTTCAGCCGCGTCGGCCGCAGCCGGACAAGACCGATCAGCGATGCGTGGCCGGAACCAAAGTCGTCGATCTCGATTTCGATCCCCATCTGCTTGATCCGATCGACGCGCTGAAGCAGCTCATCGTCGCAATCATCGAGAAAGATCGTCTCGATCAGCTCGAAGACGATGGAATTCGGCGGAATTTTGAGAGCCACCAGATCGTCCACGAGCAGCGGATCATAGAGCCGCTGGCCGGAAATATTGACCGCGATATGCGGGACTTTCGCGCCGTGCCGCTCCCATGAGCGCCGGTCGGCGAGCACGCGCCGGAGAATTGTCGCATCGAGTTCGGCCGACAGATTGTACTCATCCGCAACCTTCAGGAACGTCCCGGGCGCAAGAATGCCGCGTTCCGGGTGTTTCCAGCGGGCCAACGCCTCGATGCCGACGATCTCCCGCGTCCGAGCGTCGAACTGCAGCTGATAGAACGGGACGATGTCGCCGGACTCGAGTGCGAGCGTCAGTTCCTCCGCAAGCCGCCGCTTGCTCATCAGGTCGTCCTTCAGCTGCTGCGAGAAGAACTCGATGCGATCGCGGCCCGATGCTTTCGCCTGATAAAGCGCGATATCCGACTCCGCGAGGAGGTTTGCCTCGCCGCGATTGGCGGACCATGAAATTCCGATCGAGGCACCCGACTGAAGAAGCTCCTGGCCAAACCGAACCTTCTTCTTCAATCGACGCTGCACATCCTTCGCCATGCGGTTCAACGCAGCCATGCCGCCGAAATTGACGAGGACGATGACGAACTCATCGCCGCCGATACGAGCGGCCATGGCAGTCTCCGGAATGGCCGCCTCAATGCGCAGTGCGGCAGCACGCAAGACCGCGTCACCGGCAGTGTGACCATGGCTGTCGTTGATCTGCTTGAACTGGTCGAGATCGAGATGCAGCACAGCAAGCGTCGAGACATCAGGCATTTCCGCGAGTTCAGCCAGCCGACTGTCGAAAAGACGACGGTTCGGCAATCCCGTCAGATAGTCATGCTCCGCCGCATATTCGATCCGGGCGTTGCTCTCCTCAAGTGCAAGGGCGCGTGCCTCGGCAACGGACCGTTGCCGCGCCGCCTCATCGTTGAGCAACACGTCCGCCGTCACATCCCATTCCGCGCCGATGAAGGAAGGTCTGCCCTCATCGCTGACATAAAAATGCGCACGCGAGCGAATGTACCGGATCTCGCCGTTCGGCCAGATGATGCGGAATTCGGAATTATACTGGCCGCGCTCAGCAACGGCCGCGTCGAACTCGCCTTCGGCACGCAACCGATCATCAGGATGAATCGCGTCGGCCCAGACCGCGGTTGCCACAGGACCGCTCGACCGTCCCGTTCGATAGAGTCGATGCATCTGCGCGTCCCAGGAGATCACGTTTCGGTCCAGGTCGTGCTCCCACACGCCGATCTGCGAGGCATCCAGCGCAAGCTCGAGGCGGCGCAGGATATCCTGAAACTCTCGCTCGGATCGTATGGGATTGTCTGGTACCAACGCCGTCTAAGCCTCACGCAGCTTCAAAAATAGGGGCACATCCGATCTATTGCTTGTACGCGGTCACCAACCCTCACGCGAGACATTAATTAGGACACCCTAAAAATCCATCAACGATTGTGCGCGAATCGGCACGGACGACGAGATGAAGAGACTGGCCGTCCGCTCGGCTATTCGCCGGCACCGGCGTTCTTCTTCTCCAGATGGAGCAGCAGACCGCTATGATCCGTATCTCCGCCGCCATTCTCGACGAACTCGGCAAATTCGGACCGAACAGCCTCCGTCAGAGGCAGTGTCAGCGACAGGCTCTCGGCCTCCGCCAGGATGTTGTTCAGGTCCTTGAGCTGCAGCCTCGAAGGGCCGGCATTACCAAAACTGCGATCAACCATCCGCTGGCCATGCACATCCAGGATCCGGCTCTCCGCAAAGCCGCCACGGATTGCCCGGCGAAACGCCTCGCGTGAGCCGCCGCCGGCCTCGACCAGCATCATCGCCTCGGCAACTGCGCCGATCGTCACCGCAACAATCTGCTGGTTGCCGAGCTTGGCAAGCTGTCCGGTGCCGCTTGGGCCGACATGTGTGACACGCCCCAGCGGCGCAAAGACATCCGCCAGGTCGCTGACCAGCGCTTCATCGCCCCCCGCCATGATCGCCAGTGTCCCGGCAGCTGCCCCGACCACGCCGCCGGAGACCGGTGCATCCAGGTGGCGTACGCCCCGCTCGGCCAGTTTGTCCGCGTGTTCGCGCGCCTGATTGGGCGATATGGAACTCGAGTCGATGACGACCGCCCCGGCGGTCAATGCGTCCGCCACGCCCTGCGAAAACAGCACGTCGCCAACCGCTTTACCGTCACTCAACATCGTGAAGACGACCGCCGCTCCGTTCACGGCAGCGGTAGGCGTATCAGCTACGACGGCTCCGTCCTGCGCAAGCGCCTCGGCCTTCGTCCTGTCCCTGTTCCAGACAGTCACCGGGAAACCCGCGCCGAGAAGCCGCCGGACCATCGGCGCGCCCATCAGTCCGGTTCCCAGAAACGCAATATTGCGCGCCTTGTCGCTCATCAAAGCCCTCCTCCCATTTCATCATCGATATGCACGCGAATAATATCGTCGAACGAAGCATCGGCGCGGAAACCGAGCTCAGTCGCGCGCCGGGCATCGAAGGCTTGCGGCCAGCCCGCGACGATCTTCATGACCATTTCATCGGGTTCGCGACGGATGAGCGCGACGGCCTTATCGCCCGCGATGCGCCGCAGGGCCTCGATCTGCTCGCCGACCGAAGCACAGACACCCGGCATGGTCAGACTGCGGCGAGAACCGAGCGGCTGGAGATCGATGCTTGCGGCGTGGATCAGGAAGCCAACCGCCGAACGCGGCGATGCGTGCCAGTGACGAACGGTATCCGGCACCGGAAGAATGGCAGTTTGCCCAGCCAATGGCTCGCGCAAAATCCCGGAGAAAAATCCTGACGCCGCCTTGTTCGGTTTTCCCGGCCGAATGCAGATCGTTGGCAGACGGATGCCGATGCCATCGATGAACCCGCGGCGGGTATAGTCCGCGAGCAGGAGTTCCCCCATCGCCTTCTGGGTGCCGTAGCTCGTGAGAGGTGTCAGATTGAAGTCGTCGGGAATGACATCCGGGAATGGCGCACCGAAGACCGCGATCGACGAGGTAAAGACGACGCAAGGCCGGTAACTATCCCGAAGGTGAGCAAGGCGAATTGCCTCGAACAACGCGCGCGTCCCCTCCAGATTGATGCCATAGCCCTTCTCGAAATCCAGCTCGGCCTCACCGGAAACGATGGCGGCCAGATGGAATATGACATCCGGGCGGGAGCTGACGATCTTCGCCGCCTGCCCCGGCATTGAAATATCAATGGCGGCGACATCTGCCCGACCACCGAAACCTTGTGGGACGTCCGGCTCGATGACATCGACCAGCGACAGCCGTGTCACCGTCTGCCCCGCCAGCGTTCCATCGGAAACCAGCCGGGCTGTCAGCTTTCGCCCGATCATGCCTGCAGCGCCGACAATCGCAATATGCATCAATGCCTCCTTCGACCGAGACACCGCGCGACTCCTCCCGCCCGATGTACGTCAATCAAGACATAGCCCCATGGCAGAGGCATGAAAACAGAAAAGGCGGAGCAATGCTCCGCCTTTCCACGTCTCGCCGCTGAGTGGGGGTTATTCGGCGGCGAGTCGGATGATCTCGGCTTCTTCCTCGTCGTGCTCGTGCTCCTTGTGCTGGATCAGCGGGCGGTTGCCCGACAGCTTGCGAACCATCACGTAGAAGACGGGCGTCATGAAGATGCCGAAGAAGGTGACGCCGATCATGCCCGAGAACACGGCCACACCCATGGCCGCACGCATCTCGGCACCCGCGCCGGTCGAGGTGACCAGCGGGACGACGCCCATGATGAAGGCCATGGAGGTCATCAGGATCGGGCGCAGACGCAGGCGGCTTGCCTCGATGGCAGCCTGAACCGGAGTCCGTCCTTCGAATTCCAGCTCGCGGGCGAATTCCACGATCAGGATCGCGTTCTTCGCCGACAGGCCGACAAGGACCACCAGACCGATCTGCGTGAAGATGTTGTTGTCTCCACCAGTCAGCCAGACGCCTGTCAACGCAGCCAGCACGCCCATCGGCACGATCATGATGATCGCGATCGGCAGCGCGAGGCTCTCATACTGTGCAGCGAGCACCAGGAAGACGAGCAGCAGGGCCAGCGGGAAGACGATCACGCCGGAGTTGCCAGCCAGGATCTGCTGATAGGTCAGATCCGTCCATTCGAAGCTGATGCCCTTCGGCAAGGTCTCTTCGGCGATCTTTTCGATCGCTGCCTGAGCCTGGCCGGAGGAAAAGCCCGGAGCAGGACCGCCGTTGATATCGGCGGAGAGGAAACCGTTATAACGGTTGGTCCGCTCCGGCCCGGTTGTCGCGTTCACCTTCAGGAGCGCAGACAGCGGGATCATCTGGCCCGATGCCGAACGAACCTTCAGCTTGCCGATATCCTCGGGCTGCGCCCGGAACTTGGCATCGGCCTGAACGCGCACGCTGTAGGTGCGGCCGAAGGCGTTGAAGTCGTTGACATAGAGCGAACCGAGGTAGATCTGCAGCGTCTCGAAAACGTCGGTTACCGGGACGCCAAGTTGTTCCGCCTTCTCACGGTCGAGATCGGCATAGAGCTGCGGAACATTGATCTGGTAGGCAGAGAAGATGCCCGTCAGCTCAGGCGTCTGGTAGGCCTTGGCGATCATCGCCTTGTTGGCCTCGTCGAGCACCTGATAGCCGAGACCGGCGCGGTCTTCGAGCTGCATCTTGAAGCCTCCCGTCGTACCGAGACCGTTGACCGGCGGCGGCGGGAACATCGCGATGAAGGCATCCTGGATCGCCCCGAACTTCTGGTTCAGGGACATGGCGATCGCACCGCCCGAAAGCGCCGGCGACTTGCGTTCCTCGAAATCCTTCAGCGTCACGAAGACGATGCCGGCGTTCGAGGAATTGGTGAAGCCGTTGATCGACAGGCCTGGGAAGGCAATCGCATGGGCGACGCCAGGCTCCGCCATGGCGATATCGCTCATCCGCTTGATGACGTCTTCGGTGCGGTCAAGGCTGGCGGCATCCGGCAGCTGGGCAAAGCCGATCAGATACTGCTTGTCCTGCGCCGGCACGAAGCCACCCGGCACCGCATTGAAGAGCCCGTAGGTCGCGCCTGCCAGAACCACATACACCAGCATGACGATGCTCTTGCGCGACAGCAGACCGCCGACGCCTTTGCCATAACCCCGCGAACCGGCGCCGAAGGCCTTATTGAAGCCACGGAAGAACCAGCCGAAGGCAGCGTCCATGGCGCGTGTCAGCCAGTCACGCTTGGCGTGATGGTCCTGCAGCAGCAGCGAAGCCAGAGCAGGAGACAGCGTCAGCGAATTGAAGGCCGAAATGACCGTCGAGATCGCAATCGTCAGCGCGAACTGGCGATAGAACTGTCCGGACAGACCGGAGATGAAGGCGAGCGGCACGAAAACCGCGACGAGCACCAGCGCGATCGCGATGATCGGACCAGACACTTCCTTCATGGCCTTGTAGGTGGCAGCCCGCGGGCTGAGCCCGTTCTCGATGTTTCGCTCGACGTTTTCGACAACGACGATCGCGTCATCCACCACGATACCGATCGCCAGCACGAGGCCGAAGAGACTGAGCGCGTTGATGGAGAAGCCGAAGACATACATCACCGCGAACGTGCCGATGATCGAGACCGGAACGGCAATCAGCGGGATGATCGAGGCGCGCCATGTCTGCAGAAACAGAATGACGACGATGACGACGAGCGCGATGGCTTCGAGCAGCGTGTCGACGACCTTCTCAATCGACGAACGGACGAACTTCGTCGTGTCATAGACGATCTCGTAGCTGACACCGTCAGGCATGGCGGTCTTCAGCTCTTCCATCGTCTTCTGGACTTCGTCCGAGATCGTGATGGCGTTCGAACCCGGGGACTGGAAGACCGGGATGGCGACCGCCGGCTTGCCATCGAGGATCGAGCGCAGCGAGTAATCGGCCGCGCCGAGCTCGATGCGGGCGACATCGCGCAGGCGGGTAATCTCGCCATTCGTACCTGTCTTGACGATGATGTTGCCGAACTGCTCAGGCGTCTGCAGACGGCCCTGCGCATTGACGTTCAGCTGCAGGTCTACGCCCGACAGGCTCGGCGAAGCGCCGATGGTGCCGGCTGCGGCCTGCACGTTCTGGCCACGGATCGCGTTGGTGACGTCGCTGGCGGCAAGGCCATGCTCGGCAGCCTTCTGCGGGTCGATCCAGACGCGCATCGAGTAGTCGCCCGAACCGAACACCTGCACCTGGCCGACGCCATCGATGCGCGCCAGGCGGTCCTTGATGTTGAGGACGCCATAGTTGCGCAGATAGGTGATGTCGTAGCGGTTGTCAGGCGAGATCAGGTTCACGACCATCATCAGGTCGGGAGAGCTCTTGACCGTCGTGATGCCGATGGTCTTCACCTCTTCCGGCAGGCGCGGCTCGGCCTGCGACACCCGGTTCTGGACGAGCTGCTGTGCCTTGTCGGGGTCGGTGCCAAGCTTGAAGGTGACCGTCAGCGTCATGACGCCGTCAGATGTCGCCTGGCTGGACATGTAGAGCATGCCCTCGACGCCGTTGATCTGCTCTTCGAGCGGTGTCGCAACCGTCTGCGCGATGACTTCCGGGTTCGCACCGGGATAGGTGGCGCGCACGACGATCGACGGCGGAACGACTTCCGGATATTCGGAAATCGGCAGTGAACGCAGGCCAAGCAGACCGGCGACCACGATGAGGACCGATAGGACTCCGGCGAACACCGGACGGTCGACAAAGAATCTGGAGAAATTCATTTCAAAGCCCTCTCCGGGATGAAATTTTGGATGCAACGACCCTCTCCGGCGGTTGGGAAGCCGCCGGTGGGTCAGTTCATTTCGGAATTGCACGGAGCGCCGAAACGCTCCGGATAGTTCGGCTTACTGAGCCGTCGCGACTTTCTCTTCCGCCTGCGGGGCAACCACGGCACCCGGACGGATACGCTGCAGGCCATTGACGACGATCTTGTCGCCAACAGTCAGTCCGCTTTCGACGATACGCTGGCCGTCCGCAGACGGGCCGAGCTGGACCGGCCGGTAGCTGACCTTGTTTTCGGCATCGACGACGAACACGAACTTCTTGTCCTGGTCGGTGCCGATTGCGCGGTCGCTGATCAGGATCTTGTTCTCGGCCTTCGGCTCGCCCATGCGGACACGAACGAACTGGCCGGGGATCAGCTTGCCGCCGGGATTGTCGAAGACGGCGCGAACGCCGATCGTGCCGCTGGCCGCATCAACCTGGTTGTCGATCAACTGCAGCTTGCCCTTGATCGGCGTACCCTGATCGGCGAGCGTGCCGACTTCGACGGGGATCTCTTCGAGCGCAGGCACCGCGCCATCACCAGCAGGAAGCTGGGCAAGCGCATTCGTCACCATCTCTTCGCTGGCATTGAAGCTGGCGTAGATCGGATCGACGGAAACAAGCGTCGTCAGAGCCGGAGATGCGCTGCCGTCGGCAACAAGGTTACCGACGGTCACCTCGATCTTGCCGACGCGGCCGGCGACCGGGGCGCGGACCTCGGTGTAGCCGAGCTCAAGCTGTGCCGAGCGAAGCGCCGCCTGAGCGGTGCGAAGACCGGCCTGAGCCTCGGTAAAGGCATTCTGCCGCTGGTCGAAATCGCTCTGCGAAATCGTCTTGTTGTCGGAAAGCCGGCGGCCGCGCTCGAGTTCGATCTGAGCAAGATTGACCTTGGCCTCGGCAGAGGCGGTCTGTCCTTCAGCCTGCGAAACCGCCGCCTGGTAGGGCTCCGGATCGATGGTAAAGAGCAGATCGCCGGCCTTCACCAGCGCGCCTTCGCGGAAGTGCACGGACTGGACAGCGCCGGCCACGCGTGAGCGGACCTGCACGCGATCCACCGCTTCAAGGCGGCCCGAAAACTCCTGCCATGTCGTGACATCACGGCTGGCGACGACGGCGACCGTCACCGGCACAGCGGGAGCCTGCGCGGGTGTGGAAGCCGCCGTTGCAGTCGAGCTCATCGGCAGTTCGAAAAAGATGGCTGCGGCCGAAACGGACGCAGCAAGGCTCAGACCGGCGCCCACAAGGGCCCAGCGCTTCTTACTGGACGTCATTGGTATTCTCCTTACGGCCTTCGCGGCCGAAAAATAATCAGTTCGTCTTCAATGCAATGGGTTGTCTGCGCATATCCCGAACGAAGTTTCCGAATTCGCGGCTGATGCTCTCCTGCCACTCCGGCGACTTGTCGGATGTCCCGCCATAAATCGATGGCCAACCTGCTCCGGCGGGGAGAACATGCTGGCGAACTGCAACGCCGGCCTGTTTCAGGCGGTCGGCGTAGCCAAGCGTTTCATCGCGGAGCGGGTCGTCTCCAGCGGTGAAAACCAGAGCGGGCGCAACGCCCGCAATACGCGAACAGAGACAGGGCGCCGCATAAGGATGGCAGCCGCCGCCGCTGAGATAGTGGCTCCAGCCCTCTGCCCAACGCTGGCGCATGCCGATGCTGTCGGCCTCGCGGATCGAAGCAGAGCCCATGAAGGGGTCGAGCAAGGGAGAAATCAGGATCTGGCCGTCAAGCGCGTCGGCGTAGTGGTCACGTGCCTTGAAGGCGACACCGGCGGCAATGTTGCCACCCGCTTCGTCGCCGGCCACCAGCAGCAGTGAATTGCGATCGCCGATACCGGAGGCGCGCTTGTTGGCCATGTAGGAAAACAGCGAGTAACCCACCTCAAGCGGCTTCGGGAAGACATTCCCGAGCGGCGCGTTATAGTCGGCCACGACGACGATGGCGCCGGCGCTGGCAATCGCCTCGGCGACCGGGCAATCCTGGAGGCCGGATTGCTGGAAGGCACCACCGTGAAAGTAGAGCACGATCGGTGAGCCCTTGCCGAATTCGGCGCCTTGATAGACGCGCGCGGAAACGGGGCCAATGGCCACCTTCTCCAGCACTATGTCTTTCACCTGCACCGTCATCGTTCCGGCTTTCGCTTAATCGGAGTAAAACATATTGCGAGCCGCGACCGCTTGCAATTTCTGAAAAAAAGATATTGTTATTCCACTCACGGAATAAGTGACGCCATCGCGATTACACTGTTCCAAATTTCGAACAATACCGCAGTGCAACCTATTTAGGTGATTTCCGATGGACCAGCTCTCGGCAATGCGCGCCTTCATCCGCGTCGTAGAGACAGGCAATTTCACACGGGCCGCCGACACACTCGCCATGCCCAAGGCGACGGTGACCAATCTCATCCAGGGACTTGAAGCACATCTTCACACCAAGCTTCTGAACCGCACCACCCGCCGGGTCATGGTGACGACCGACGGCGCGCTTTACTACGAGCGCGCGGCACAGATCGTATCGGAACTCGAAGAACTCGATGGCAGCCTGACAAACTCGCAGGGTCTTCCGGGCGGACGCCTGCGCGTCGAGATGGCCGGCGCTTTCGCCGACTGGATCGTCGTACCTTCGCTCTGTGATTTCTATCAGAAATATCCCGATATCCGCATCGATCTCGGTGTTGGCGACCGGACCGTGGACTATCTCGCCGAGAACGTCGACTGCGCGCTCCGCGCCGGCACACCGGCGGACCAATCGCTGATCGCAAGGCGCGTTTCGGAAGTGGATCTGATTACCTGCGCCTCACCCCTCTACCTCGAGAAGTTCGGCAAGCCGGAACGGCCGGAAGATCTTGAAAACGCTCATTATTCCGTAAGCTACTTTCGCGCACAGACCAACCGGACGCTTCCATTCGAATTCCGCAAGGACAACGAAAATCTCGAGGTCAATCCGCGCTACATGGTATCCGTCAACGATAGCCGGACCTTTGTAACGGCCGCGTTGACCGGCCTCGGGATCGCCCAGCTGCCGCGCTTCATGATCCGCGATGCACTGGCAAAGGGCGAACTGATACCCGTGCTGCCGGAATGGACCCGCGAACCACTCGCCCTCTATATCGTCTACCCGCCGAACCGCCACCTCAGCAACAAGGTGCGCGTCTTCGTCGATTGGCTGGTCAAGCTGCTGGTCGATGCCAAGCTCAACGACGCGTGAAAGATAGGGCGTGAAAACAATTGCGGCCCGGAAGGGAGTTCCTTCGACGGGCCGCAACTGTCTGGGTATCGAATTTCCTTCAGACCCATCCATACCACCAGGGTAAATGGCACGGCCGGTATCTGAGAACCTGGCGCCCGGAGTTGGAGGCCTCCCGTCGCCCTTACCTTTCTAATATAAGCGCAGAATTTGCCTTTTGTAAGGGCTGATTCGTGCACAGCACGTATTCAAAAATGGAACAGTGCGGCCTAAGCGTCACACCATCCCGCCATTGGCACGCAGCACTTGGCCATTGATCCAGGCGCCATCGGGGCCCACGAGGAACGATACGGCAGCAGCAATATCGTCCGGCATCCCCAGCCTTTCGAGCGGATTCATCTTCGCCAGACGCGCGACAAGCTCGTCCGATTTTCCGTTCAAAAACAAGCCTGTAGCTGTCGGCCCCGGCGCCACCGCGTTGACGGTGATGTTCCGCCCCCGCATTTCCTTCGACATGATCGCAGTCAACATTTCGACCGCTGCCTTGGTGGCGACATAGACGCCATAGGTCTCAAGTTTGGTCCCGACGACCGAGGTCGAGAAGTTGACGATCCGCCCGCCGTCCCGGAGGCGTTTTCCAGCTTCGCGCAGCGTGTTGAAAGTGCCCTTCAGGTTGACGTTGATCTGGCGATCGAAGTTGGCGTCGTCGGCATCTGCGATCGAAGACAGCATCATGATCCCGGCATTGTTCACCAGAACATCGACCCCGCCGAAGGCAGCTTCCGCCGCATCGAACATCCGGCGAACCGCTTCGGCATCGCTGACATCGGCCTTGGCCGTCAGCGCTTTTCCACCCTTTCGCTCGATCGCCTGCGCCAGTTCCTCGGCCGGAGCCGCATTGCCCGAGTAGTTGATGACAACGGTGAACCCGTCTTTGGCAAGACGCTCGGCGATAGCAGCCCCGATGCCCCTGGAAGCGCCGGTAACCAGTGCGACCTTGTTCCTTGATACGGTCATTGTCCTTCTCCTTCGTCATTTACGCCCAGCGCGTTTTCGATGAGGACAAGATGACGCTTTCTGTTAGGCGGATAATCATGCATTATTCGCCATCACTATCCGGGAAAGACGAACAACAAGATGGACAGATTCGATGCCATGCGGGTGTTTTCCCGGGTCGTGGAACGCCGCAGCTTCACCGTTGCAGCCGAAGATACCGGCCTGCCCCGCTCCACGGTCACCGACGCGGTAAAGCAGCTCGAGGCTCGCCTCGGCGTGCGCCTGCTGCACCGGACGACGCGCCACGTGAGCCCGACGCTTGATGGCGAGGCTTACTATCAACGATGTCTTTCCATTCTCGCCGACATCGAAGAGGCTGAGGGCGCGTTTGCCGGCGCCAAGCCAAAGGGTGTTCTTCGGGTGGACGTGCACGGGACGCTCGGCAGGCACTTCGTCTTGCCTAACCTGCCGTCGTTTCTCGAGACCTATCCCGATATAGAGCTCTACATGAGCGAGGGCGACCGGCTCGTGGATCTCGTGCGGGAGGGGATCGACTGCGTGTTACGCGTGGGGACACCGCAGGACAGCGACATGATCGCGCGCCGGGTGGCAATGTTAGAGGAGGTGACGCTCGCCTCCCCCGCCTATCTTGCAAGATACGGAATGCCAGATCATCCCGACCACTTGCAGGGCCACCGTATGGTCGGCTTTCACTCTAGCGCGACCGGCTCGGTTCTGCCGCTCGAATTCCTGGTAAACGGTACGATCCGCAACGTGGTTCTGCCGGCAACCATCTCCGTCAATGCCGCGGAGAGCTTCCATGCCGCAGCCAAGCTCGGCCTCGGCATCATACAGGTGCCGCGCTATCACGCCGAGCGCTACATTCACTCCGGCGAACTCGTTCATATCCTTAAGGATTTCCCATTGACGCCGACGCCCGTCTCGCTGCTCTACCCCCGCAACAGGCAACTCTCGCCGCGGGTGCGCGTTTTCATCGACTGGATCGTCAAGGTCTTTGCTCGACAATCCTGACGAAAAGCGTTTCACTTGGCTCAACTGTCAGAACCGGGAGAACATTCCATGGCCATCACAGACACCACCGTGCACCCCAGGGATGGCGGCTTCGTCGTTATCTTTGTCGACGACACCGGCAACAGCATTTCCGTCACCCTCTACAAGGCAGCATCCCCGGATCTGACGAGCGACAATGCGGTAGCGCGTGCGAAAGCGCTGCTTGCCGTCGCCCTGGAAGCCCCGAAGACAGACAGCCCGCGCCAGAAGAATCCGGCCCTCCTGGAAGAGGAACTGGAGGAAGGTCTCGAAGATACCTTCCCGGCAAGCGATCCCGTTTCGGTGACGGGAACATCTGTCGCGCACCCCAAGACCGGCCACTAAGCAGCCGACCTACGTGCCCCAGAACCGATGACACAATCGCTCGGTGCGATCGGCACCACTCCTTTGACTGGCCGAAAATTGGCCGATTTCTTCGAACGCGACGCCGTCAGTGTCGCGCGCAACCTTCTCGGTTGCCACCTTCTGGTGGACGGCGCCGGCGGTCGCATTACCGAGACCGAAGCCTACTTCCCCGACGACGAGGCCTCCCACAGTTTCCGCGGACCGACGCAGCGCAACGGCGCGATGTTCGGCAAACCCGGAAACGTCTACATCTACCGCATCTATGGCATGCATTGGTGCCTGAACTTCGTCTGCACCCCCGGCTCCGCTGTTCTTATCCGCGCACTGGAACCGGAAGTCGGCATCGCCGCAATGGCCGAGCGTCGGGGAACCGAGGCCCTGACCCAGCTCTGCAGCGGTCCCGGCAAGCTCTGCCAGGCGCTCGGCATAGACATATCACTCAATGACCGGCTGCTCGACCAAGCGCCGTTTTCCATCGCACCGACCACGCCCGCCGAGATCATCTCGGGGAAACGTATCGGCATCACGAAAAATGCCGAAGCACCATGGCGCTTCGGCATTCTGGGGTCGCGATATCTCAGCAAGCCGTTCCGCTGATCATTCCATCACGGCGCTGTGGTCCATGACAGGCGCAACCTTCGGCTTGCGCAGCAGAAGCGCCAGCGGAATGACGGCGAGCGACATGAGCATCAGCAGCTTGAAGTCGTCCATGTAGGCAATGATGGTCGATTGCAGCGTGATCAACTCGTTGAGCGATGCCCGGCCGGCAGCCGTCAGCGGATTGAGCCCCTGTGCAGCCGTGGCCTCGAAGGCGCGATTGAACGGCGTGACATAGGCCGCGATCGTCTCGTGATTGACCTGCGCGTTCTCCACCAGCAGGGCCGACACGATCGAAATGCCGACGCTCGAGCCGATGTTACGTGACAGATTGTAGAGACCCGTACCATCGCCGCGCATGTGAGCCGGCAAGGTCGAGAAGGCAATCGTCGTCAATGGTACGAACAGGAACCCCAGCCCGGCCCCCTGAACAAAGCCAACCGACACGATCGTCCACTGCGAAACGTCGGGCGTCCATCCCGTCATGTCATACATCGCCCACGCCGTCAGGCTGAGACCGAGCACCAGAAGGATGCGTGTATCCACCTTACCGATCAGCTTGCCGACGATGAACATGCAGAGCATGGTCCCCATACCACGCGGCCCCATGACGATACCGGCGGTGATGACGGGATAGCCCATCAACGTCTGCAGGTAAGGCGTCATCAGCGCCAGCGAGGCGAGATAGGTGATGCCGATCACGAAGATGAAGATCATGCTGACCGAGAAGTTCCGGTCGAGGAACAGCTTCGGATTCACGAAGGACTTCTCCGCCGTCAACGTATGCACGATGAGGAGATAGAAGGCCGACGCGCAGACAACCGCCTCGATGATGATCTCGCCCGAGCCGAACCAGTTGAGCTGCTCGCCGCGGTCGAGGAAGAGCTGCAGCGAGGCGATCCCCAAACTCATCAGCCCGAACCCGAACCAGTCGAGTTTTGCCAGAGCGTCCAGCTTGGTCTCGGTGACGTAGATCACGATCCCCGCGAACGCCAGAGCCCCGATGGGCACGTTGATGTAGAACACCCAGCGCCAGCTGATGTTGTCCGTCAGCCAGCCGCCGATCACAGGGCCCAGGACCGGCCCGACCATGACCGAGACGCCAAATAAGGCCATGGCCGAGCCGCGCTCCTCGACACTATAAATGTCGAGAAGGATACCCTGAGACAGTGGAACCAGCGACGCGCCGAACAGGCCCTGAAGCAGGCGAAAGGCAACGATCTGGTTCAGCGATTGCGCAAGACCGCAAAGAACCGAAGCAACCACGAAGCCTATGATCGCGGTCAGAAGCACTCTCTTGCGGCCGAACTTCGCGGCAAGAAAGCCGGACGGCGGCGTCATGATGGCGGCGGCGACGATATAGGACGTCAAAACCCAGTTGATCTGGTCCGCGCTCGCCGACACGCTGCCCTGGATGTAGGGCAGCGCGACGTTGGCGATTGTCGTGTCCAATGCCTGCATGATGACGGCGAGAATGACGCAAGCCGTGATCGCGCCGCGATTGGCGACCGGCGTGGCCGGCGAAGAAGCAGCAGCGTTACTCATGATCCTTGCCGCCGGTGCGGCCCAAAAGCTTGGAGACGAAATCCGGAAGGCCGCGGGCACGGCCAGTGTCGACGTCGACGACGGTGCTCATGCCGACGCGCAGTGGAGGCTTGCCTGCGGTATCCTCGATGCTGACCCGCATCGGGATGCGTTGCACGACCTTCACCCAGTTGCCGGTGGTGTTCTGTGCGGGCAGCAGCGAGAAGCTGGAGCCGGAAGCCGGGCTGATGCTCTCGACCTTGCCCTTCCACTCGACGCCAGGATAGGTGTCGACATAGATACTGACCGGCTGACCTGGCTTCACATAGGTCAGCTCCGTTTCTTTCGGGCTGGCTGCGATCCACAGGTTGCTCGTCGAAACCAGCGAGAAGGCCTGCGTGGACGCCTGCAGATAGGATCCCGGCTGCAGCGAATTGACGTTCGTTGCGATGCCGTCGAACGGCGCCTTGACGACGCTGTGATCGAGCTCGCGCTGTGCATCGTCAACCTTGGCCTTGGCCTCGAGATAGAGCGGGTTCTGTTCGACCGGCTGATCGGCGTCGCCACCGAGCTGTGCCAGCGTCGCGGCCGCTTCCGCCTTGGCGACGATCACCTTCTGGTGGCCGGCGTCCAGATTATGCTTGGCCTGATCGAAGGCCGCGCGGGTTGCCGCCGAGCTGTTCATCAGGTTCTGCTGGCGATCGAATTCGCTCTGATAATAAGGAATGTCGGCTTCGGCCTGGGTGATCTCGGCAAGCGACTGTTGATAGCTGGCCTTCAGGTTCAGGATCTGGTTGCGCACGGCACCAAGCTGCGCTGTCGCGCCATCGAGGGCGATCTTGAACGAATCCTGCCGCAGGCTGAAGAGGACCTGGCCCTTCTTGACCGCTTCATTCTCATGCACGTTGATCTGATCGACGATACCGGACACATCAGTCGTCAGGCCGACCATGTCGGCTTGAATATAGGCATTGTCGGTCGACATGACCTGGCCGCCGTTGACGTAGTAGTAGCCACCAACCACCAGCGCGACGGGCAGAAGCGCAAAGAGCACGGGACGCGTGAGGCTGCGCCGGCGGCGGACCTTTGTGCCGCCAGGCGCAGCCACGGCAGAAGCAGGCGCTGAATTGGATGAAGGCGCCTCAGCTACCGTTTCCTCGGATGCAGGAACGTCGTTGTCTTCAACTGGAGTCTTGGCATTGGCATCGGTAACGATGCGAAGGGGGGATTGATCAGCCATGGTTGGTCTCATTTTCAGCCAGGGGGGTCCGGCAGGCCTGCACTAGGTTTGTTTTCATCAGGGACAGGATCTGGAACAGTTCGTCACGCTGTTCCGTCGGGATACCGTCCAAAGCTTCGCCGCGTGTCACGTCGCCGATTTCGCGCATCGTCTCCAGAAGCGGGCGAGCCTCGTCCCGCATGTAGAGAAGCCAGATACGACGATCAGTCGGATGTTGGCGGCGCTCGATAAGCCCGCGCTCCGCGAGCTTATCGAGAATACGCACAAGTGTAATCGGCTCGACTTCAAGGATCTCAGCCAGTCCGCCCTGATGTATCCCCTCGTTTGCCGAGAGATACGCCAGCGTCTGCCACTGCGATCGCGTCAACCCAAGGCACCGGGCACGATGCTCGAACCGCTTGCGCAGCAAGCGAGCGATGTCGTGCAGGAGAAAACCGAGGGTCGGATTGCTGTTCATTGAAGTCTGCGCCAATCATAAGCACACTTATAATGTGCTCAGATATATTAAGCTTGTGCGGCGCACAAGGGGTGCCGGCTACAGATTCGACGGATGCGACCAAAATGCCGCACCGGCGCCCCGTCCTTGCCAACGACGGCACAAACGGACCTCATGGGCACACACGCATCGCTTTTTGCGCCGCATGAAATTGCAACCCGTCGGCATTTGCAATTTCGCTTCGGGGCAGTTTATATACCTCGTACAGCTACTTAGCGGCGGCCTCCGCCGCATCAGATTTCTGGCAATGGCAGATCACCAACACGTCCACAGCGGCGCCTTGGTGCGGAATTCGATACGGGCGACCGACTCTCGTCCGCAGCAGCAAGACATGACGCGCATGATTTCATCGACATAACCGGCGCTGCCTCGCAGCTGCCGCAATCGGGGGACTGCTATGCTCTTCTCGCTTAGATCCGCGCTTGTGCTCGGCGGCATGATCCTCCTCCCCGTCGCAAATGCCGTCGCCCAAGGCGCGCCGGCGCCGCCTCCGGTCACCGTGGCAAAGCCTGTCGTGCGCGATGTCGTCGACAACGACGAATTCATCGGCCGCTTCGAGCCCGTGGACCAGGTATCGGTTCGCTCTCGTGTCGGCGGCTACCTGCAGGAGGTGCACTTCACCGATGGCGCGATCGTCAAGAAGGACGATCTGCTTTTCGTGATCGACCAGCGGCCGTTCATCACGGCGTTGAACGAAGCGAACGCCGCCCTTGAGGTCGCCAAGTCCACCCAGACCTATGCAGAAGCGCAGTTCAAGCGGGCGGAGTCGCTGGCAACAACCGGCAGCCAGTCCGTCTCCATCCTCGATGACCGCCGCCGTGAATGGATATCGGCGCAAGCCAACGTCCGCGGTGCACAGGCAACCGCCGATCGCGCCGCTCTTGATATGCTCTACACCCAGATCACTGCGCCGCTCAGCGGCCGCATCGACCGCCGCCTGATTTCGACCGGCAATCTGGTTCAGGCCGACGACACCATTCTGACCACCATCGTCTCGCTCGATCCGATCGACTTCTATTTCGACGTCGACGAACGTCGCCTGCTGAATTTTGCCGACACGGCTCGCCGGCAGGGAAAGGATCTGCAGCAAGGCGGTGGTGGGGTCGATGTCGTCGTCACGATCAGCGATCCCAACGCCAAACCCTTCAAGGGAAAGCTGGATTTTGCCGAAAACCGCATCGACAACGAGAGCGGCACGATCAGAATCCGCGCGCGGTTCGCCAATCCCGACCTCGTGCTTCAGCCCGGGCTGTTCGGCCGCATTCAGGTCGAGGCTTCCAACACCTACACAGCCATCCTCGTTCCCGATGAGGCGATCGGCTCCGATCAGAACGAGCGCGTGGTCTATGTCGTCGGCGCCGACGGCAAGGTTTCGACCAAGCCCGTGCGGCCGGGACCGCGGCTCTATGGCTACCGCGTCATTCGCGAAGGTCTGGACGGCACGGAAACGATCATCGTCAACGGCCTGATGCGCGCCCGGCCCGGCGGAACGGTCACGCCACAAATGACCGAACTGCCAAAGGAGCGGAGCGAAACGCCGCCTGATACGGCCGGAGCGGAGAGCGGACAATGAGGTTTGCCCATTTCTTCGTGAACCGCCCGATCTTTGCGGCGGTTATCTCCATCGTCTTCCTCGTGGTCGGTAGCATTGCCTACACGCAATTGCCGGTATCGCAGTATCCCGAGATCGCGCCGCCGACCATTGTCGTCCGCACGTCCTACCCCGGCGCCGACCCGCAGACCATCGCCGATACCGTTTCGACGCCGCTCGAGCAACAGATCAACGGCGTCGAGGACATGCTCTATATGTCCTCATATTCCAGCGCCGACGGCGCCATGTCGCTGACCATCACGTTCAAGCTGGGGACCGACCTCGACAAGGTGCAGGTTCTTGTCCAGAATCGCGTCTCCATCGCCCTGCCCCGCCTTCCCGAGGAAGTGCAGCGACTGGGCGTGACCACCGACAAGAGTTCGCCAGACCTGATGATGGTCGTGCACCTGTTGTCACCGTCGCATCGCTATGACCAGCTCTATGTGTCGAACTATGCCCGCAATCGCATCCGCGACGTACTCGTTCGCCTCGATGGCGTCGGCGACGTTCAGATCTTCGGTGAACGCCAGTATTCGATGCGCATCTGGCTCGATCCCGAGAAGCTGTCGGCATACCAGATGACCTCGGATGATGTGGTCGCGGCACTGAGAGACCAGAACGTGCAGGTCTCGGGCGGCAAGATCGGAGCGCCGCCCGTCACCGGCAAGAATGCCTTCGAATACACCGTTCGCACCAACGGACGCTTCTCCGACGTCCGCGAGTTTCGCTATGTCATCGTCAAGTCCACCGCCAGCGGCCGCCTCGTGCAGCTGCAGGATGTCGCCCGTATCGAGCTCGGCGCGCAGGATTATGTGACGAACAGCTATCTCAACAACGACCCGGCAGTCGCCCTTGGCATCTTCGCGCGGCCCGGCACCAATGCGCTTGATACGGCCCATCAGGTCCAGGGGATCATGAAGGACCTTGCGCGGAATTTCCCGCAGGGGCTGGAATACCGCATCGTCTACGATACGACAGAGTTCATCTCGGACTCGATCTACGAGGTCTATCGAACGATCGCCGAGGCAGCGATCCTGGTGGCGATCGTCGTTCTGGTCTTCCTCCAGTCCTGGCGCACCGCGATCATTCCCATCATCGCGATCCCGGTATCGCTGATCGGCACCTTTGCCATCCTGTTCGCCTTCGGCTTCTCCCTCAACATGCTCACCCTCTTCGGCCTTGTTCTCGCGATCGGCATCGTGGTGGACGACGCGATCGTTGTGGTGGAGAACGTCGAGCGCAATCTGGCGCGTGGCATGACACCGAAGGAGGCAGCGCACGTTACGATGGATGAAGTCGGCACCGCTGTCGTTGCCATCTCGTTGGTGCTGATCGCCGTATTCGTGCCCACCGCCTTCATTCCCGGCATCTCCGGCCAGTTCTACAAGCAGTTCGCGGTCACGATCTCGGTCACCACAGCCATCTCCGCTCTGAACTCGCTGACGCTATCGCCGGCGCTGGCCGGTATCCTGCTGAAAAGCCACGACCACGAGACCAGGCGGACCAATATCGCATCCCGCATCGGACGCGGCCTTGCCAATGGCTTCAACCACGGCTTCGATCGGATGAGCGCCGGCTATTCATGGATCATCCGGCATCTGGTCAGCAGTTGGGTGGGGCTGACCTGCTCGCTCTTGGTCTTTGCCGGCCTTCTTACCGCCACGTGGTACATGGGCACGAAGGTTCCGTCGGGCTTCATTCCAACGATGGACCAGGGCTATGCGATCATCGTCGTGCAGCTACCCGATGGCGCCTCGCTTGCGCGCACCGACGCCGTCGTCAAGCAGGTGGGCGACATTGCCCGCACCGTGCCTGGAGTCGGCAATGCCGTGCAGTTTGCCGGCTTCAGCGGCGCGACCTTCACCAATGCCTCGAATGCGGGCGTGGTCTTCGTGCCGTTCAAGTCCTTCGCCGAGCGCGAGGAAGGCGGCGAAACCGCCAACAAGATCATCGGCGAACTCTTCGGCAAGCTGCAGAGCATCCAGGAAGCCTTCATCATCGCCATTCCGCCGCCATCGGTGCGTGGCGTCGGCAACTCCGGCGGCTTCAAGATGCAGATCTCCGATCTTGAAAATGCCGACATGACACGGGTTCTGGGCCTCGCTCGTCAGATGATGGGTGCTGCGGCAACGACCGAGGGGCTGACCGGCGTCTTCACGACCTTCTCGGACGCAAGCCCTCAATATTTCCTGGCGATCGACCGCGACAAGGCACGCTTCCTGAACGTGCCGATCCCCAACATCTTCAACGCCTTGTCAATCAATCTCGGTGTCGCCTACGTCAACGATTTCAACGCTTTCGGCCGGGTCTATCAGGTGCGGGCGCAGGCTGACCGGCAATACCGCATGGACAGGGAAGATATTCTCGCGCTGAAGGTCCGATCCGCGACCGGCGCGCTGGTCCCGCTCGGCACGTTGATGGATATTCAGGATTCGAGCGGACCGTCTCTCGTGCAGCGGTACAATATGTATGTGTCGGTACCGCTGCAGGGCAACCCGACGCCGGGCACCTCAACCGGGGACGCCATCAAGAAGATGGAGGCGCTGGCGACGAAGATCCTGCCACCGGGCACGACCTTCGAATGGACGGAGCTCGCCTATCAGGAAACTCACACCGGCAACACGGCCATCTACATCTTCATCTTGTCCGTCGTCTTCGTTTTCCTGGCACTGGCGGCTCAATATGAAAGCTGGATACTGCCGCTGGCGATCATCCTGATCGTCCCGCTCGCTGTCCTTGCCGCACTGATCGGCGTCTGGTTGAGGGGCATGGACAATAACGTCCTGACCCAGATTGGTCTGATCGTGCTGATCGGCCTCGCAGCCAAGAACGCCATTCTGATCGTCGAGTTCGCACGCCAGGCTGAGGAACAGGGCAAATCGCCTGTCGAGGCTGCGATCGAGGCCAGCCACCTGCGACTGCGCCCCATTCTGATGACGGCGTTCGCCTTTATTTTCGGCGTCCTGCCGCTCGCGATCGCCACCGGCCCCGGCGCCGAAATGCGCCAATCACTGGGGACGGCCGTTTTCTCCGGGATGCTCGGCGTAACGTTCTTTGGCCTGTTCCTGACGCCTGTTTTCTATGTCGTCCTGCATTCGTGGCGGCGGAAGCCCGTCGCGTCCGCCGAGACCGAAACTGCCGTCGAGGAAGAGCCGAAGGTCGAAGCCTCGTCATGAAGGACGCCGCGCCAGCGCGCCCTGCTTTGACCCGGTCCGCGAGAACATCTTCCTGAAGGGCTTTTCGACGAACTCGTAAGCCGCCGTGCCGAGGATCGTGCCGCCGATCACCGACGCCACCACCGTCGGTGCAGAGGAAAGACCGGCGAAGCCAGCGATCTTGACGATCACCGAAATCGCCAGCGTATGCCAGAGGTAGATCGAATAGGACGCATCGCCGAGATAGGTCAGCAGCGGGACCCGCCCGATGCTTCCATCGGCTTCCAGCGACACCATGCCGTAGACAAGCGCCATCGCCAGCGGGCCGCAGATCGCTTCGTCGAAATCAGCGCCGATCAGGAAGATCGCGGCAAAGCCCGAAAGCGACGCGCCGACACAGGCGAGCCCGAGGCTGGTGCCGGCGATCCATCGGCGAAGCCAGAGTTCGGCAAGGAAAACGCCGCCGAGAAACTCGAGAATGATCGGCCGGGTGTAGGTATGAAGCGCCGGAGACGTCGGCTGGAAGATCAAGCCGAATGCGAAGAAGCCGCCGAACGCCAGCGAAAGAAAGCCTAGCCGCCAGTTGCGCGGCAAAAACAGCGCACCGGCAAACAGCACGTAGAAGAAAATCTCGAAGTTCAGCGTCCAGCCCTGGACCAGAACCGGCCAGATCTCGCCATTGCTCGGCGATCGCATCGGAACAAAGAAGAGCGAGGCAATGATATGCGACGCCGTCAGCTTGAGATTGGGAAATAGCCCGACCACCGCACCGACGATCATGACAGCCGTGACCAGCCAGTAGGACGGCGCGATGCGACGAACGCGATCAAACAGGAACTGCTGCGGCGACATCGGCCGGCGGTCGCTGATGACCCACATGATGAAACCGCTGATGACGAAAAACACGTCGACGCCGGCCGCACCGATCGCAAAGTGCTCGCCAACCTTTTCCGCCGCGTGAAAGACGACGACAGCGAGCGCTGCAAAGGCGCGCAGATATTGGATGCCGTAAAGAGTCTTCATCCGGTTCCCTCGAATGACCGATCAACGCCGGTCTGAAATGCAAATGACGTTATGGCATCACCGGTTCTGGCAGCCTTTGCCGACGCCAGTTGCCGGCGGCCGGCAAGCGTCGAGGGGCGGCCAATTTCCCGGCTGCAAAATAGAAAAGAAATGTCCCGACATTGTAGGGAGTCAGGATGTCGATCTCGACAAAGGAGCGGATCGTGAGCAGCACCGCGATAGCGAACAGCAGGTAGGACTCGTCGTTCCTGATGTCCTCGATCAGGCGGCGCAGATGCCCCCACAGGATCCGAAGCAGCGTTAGGGCAAGCGTGATCACGCCGGCCAGGCCAAGCTCCACGGCCGTCTCGATATAGGTGTTGTGGAAATGGAAGCCGCTGCGCGAGCCGATGAAGAACTCTTCCCACAGACGCTCGGCCTCCGAAAACCCCTGGACCCAATAAGCCTGGTAGCCAACGCCGAAAATCGGATTCTGCTGCGCCGCCTCGATCCCCTGTTGCCAAAGATAGGTTCGGCCGGTCAGCGTGGAATCCTTGCCGAAAATACCGAGCACGGCATCGACAGCACCCAGATAGACACCCGCCACGGCCAGAACGATGACCGCAACGCCGCCGCCCACGACCAAGAGCTTGCGTTGATTGGGCGTCAGCGCCAGCACAACCCGAAGCCCCACGATCAGCGCGATCACCACGAACGTGGTCAGGACCGATGTTGCCGACTGGCAGGCAAGGAGGCAGTAGGCGGACAATAGGCCGACCACACCGGCAGCCGCCATCCAGAGGCGGCGCTCACCGAAGATGAACACCGCCGCGAAGCAAACGATCAGTCCCAGCGACGCATAGAATCCAAGCTGGTTCTTGGAGGCAAAGGCCCCGACGAAACTGAAGGTGCCGTCGAGCGGATCGTATTCGTAGTAGCCGAACAGCAGGGAGTAGACGAGAACGATACCGACGCCGGCAATCATGCCGACGGTCAGCGTCCTGACATCGAGAACCCGCACCGCGATCAGCGCGCAGATCACCTGCGTTAGATACTGAATGCTGGCGCGCAGCGACACGCTGGGGACCGCCGACCAGAAGACCGACAGGAACGCCAGCGTCGCAAACGCGAAAATCCACATGTAGCGGCCGTAGCTGCCGAGTACCTTCTTGTAGTCGACGGCAATCAGCGGCAACCACAGCGCATAATAAAGCAGGATCGCCACTTGACCGAACTTGATCGAGTAGGCGAAACAGAACAATGACAGCGCCACGGCGGGAATGGCATAGGCCGCATTCCCGCCGGGCTGGATGAGCGCCGACTTAGCGATACGCATTGGGCCTCGTTACCTCATATACAGACCGGCAGTGACCTTGATCAGGTCGCCGGGCTGCAGTGCAGTGTTCTCCTGCACCGGGATTTCCTTCGGCTTTCCATCGACTTCGCGGATGATCGAGTAGGCGATGCTGGCAGCGCCTGTGGTCCCGTCGAAACGAGCCGCATCCGTCGACTGCGTCAGAGCCTCCGACATCAGCGAATTGCTCGTTCCAAGCTTCAGGTTGAGCTCATCCAGCTGCGCATCGGCATTCTGGAGCTCCTGCGCCAGTTGGGCGTCCCAGTCGTTCTTGAGCGTGATCTCGTCCTGGTTGGCCTTGCTGATATCCTGCTTGGCCTTCAGCGAGTTCGTGTCGATATCGAGAAGAGTGGCCTCGATGTCGGCGGCACGCTGCTCGGCCGACATCTTGCGGGCGCTGAGCGCGAGGCCCCTCTCCGCCAGGTCCTCGACCTTGTCGCGATCTTCCGTCGCCAGCTGCAGCTGACGGTTCTGTGTCTCGGTCTTCTTCGCCAGCGTCTCGACTTCGCTTTGCAGCAGCCCGCGCAGATCGTCGAGCGCCTGTAGCTGCAGCGTCAACCGCTTCCTGCGTGACGTCATGAGTGCCGTCTCGCTTGCGAGCAGAGCCTTTGCTTCAGGCTTGTCGCGCAGCTCCGCAGGCATCTCGATCGTATCCTGGTTGGCCGTTTCGGCCTTCAGGCGCGCTTGCTTCACGAGAAGCCGTGCGCGATCCGCCATGTAGACGACGGCATCGCCCTTGGCGTTGATGAAGTCGCGGGCGAAGCGTTGGCCCGCATCGGCGCGGCGAAGACCGCCGGCGATGCTCACGGCCTTGACGACCGTGAGATTCGGCGCAAACGGGTATTCACCCGGCTTTTCCACGTCGCCGGAAAGATAGACCGGCCGGAACTCCGACAGCTCGACGGAAGCCGACGGTCGATCCTTCAAGGCGAATTGCTTCTGCAACGCAGAGCCGATTTCCTGCGCGATCGCGTCGGTCGTCTTTCCAGACGCCGGCACATCGCCGACGAACGGCAGCGAAATGCTGCCCGACGGACCTACCGCGTAGTCGCCGCTGACGACTGACCAGTCACGGATCGTTCCATCCGCCGTCTGCCATTCGGCAACCCGGATCTTCAGCTTGTCCATCACCCCGAGCCGATAGTCATCGGCGCTGGCAATGCACGTTGATAACAGAAAGGCATTCAACCCGGCCGCAAGCGCGATACCGGATTGCAGGGCACGGGTTCGCCCGGCCTTGCCGCCAAAGAAGCGTCTATTCATAACTTTCCCCGTGTTACGGCACGACAAGGCTCAAGGCGTTGCCGCGCGTTTGCTCGTGGAGCTTGGAAGAAGAAGCAGCTAGTAGCTGCCGCGCTGAGCGCAAACGGCGGGGATGGTGCGTGCGATAATCACGACATCCCGGACCAACGACCAGTTCTCGACATAGTGGGTGTCGAAAGCGACGCGGGCTGCGTAGGAAACATCGTTTCGTCCGCTGACCTGCCAGAGGCCAGTAAGGCCCGGACGCGATTGCAGATAATAAACGGCCGCATGCTCGTACATTTCAAGTTCGTCTTGAACGACGGGACGCGGTCCGACGATGCTCATTTCGCCGCGAATGATGTTGAAGAGCTGGGGCAGCTCATCAAGGCTCAGCTTGCGCAACACCGCACCAACGGCAGTGACCCGGGGGTCATTCTGCAGCTTGCGCGTTGCACGCCATTCTTCCATGGCTTGCGGGTTGTTTCGCAGGTGCTCCTGCAGAACCTTGTCGCCATTGGTCACCATTGTCCGAAACTTCAGGCAACGGAATTCCTGGCCGTTATGGCCGATACGACGATGCCCATAGAAGGCCGGACCTCTGTCCGTGAGCTTCACAAGGAGCATCACCATAAGAAAAATCGGGCTGAGAAACAGTAGCCCGATGCAGGCAGCGGACACATCGAATGCCCGTTTTGCGAATCCGCCGGTGGGCGGAAACACCCTTTCGTGAACTGCGCCATAGAATGGCGAACTGTCCGATCTCGTCGCAGACTTCATAGAGGTAACTCCACTTATGTTTGCCGTTTGGTCGGTAGGCTCAGGACGCTTAGCTAGCGCTGACGAGTTTGAAGTGTATGAGCGGATTTTGTTTTTTTAAGCCACATTTTTAAAACCAAACGTTTCCGAACGGTTTTGATAGGGTGCTGTTCACCTTTTTGTCTTTCAGCAATCACTGAAACAATTTTACATCTGTCGGACATTCTTGAATTGATCTTTGCACAACAAAACAACCTGAACGTCAGTTGCTTGATCGCGCAAAAATACTGAAGTCTAAGTCGTTGCGACATCTGTCGGCGAAATCATCCGTTTGATCGTTCGCTTCTGCACGAGGGGTGGTTTTGATCTTGCCGGACAGATTTTTATTGCATCGCAACATTGATTTCGCATGGCACAAACGAAACGTTTGAAATTAAAACTTTGTAATAAAAGTTGAACGTAAAACGCCCGAGCGGCAACTGATGCGGCAGGGAATTGTGGCGCGGTCGATACAATCCGTCGCCAGTTTCGCCACATTCGAGAACGACGCAGCCATCTCGTTGCGTTTGCTTCGAAAAATGCGAGAAATCGTCATAAGTGGTATTTTTACCAATCCCCGGAACAAACATTTAAGATCGTGCTTGTACTACCGGTACCGCAGACGCAAATAACGTCTCCAGAGCTTCTGTTAAATCAAGAAGTCCTGTAAAACGTGTCTACCAAAGGTCCTGATGGGGCGGTCGTATTCAATGGTTGTTCATTGAATGATGGCTCCGATGGGGAGGCAACATATGTATGCACCTCGCGTTTTCGTCAGCATGCTCGGCGCATTGGCGGTTTTTGCAATCGCGACTTATTGGCTGGGCGGCTCTCTTTCCAGCGCACTTATCAAGACGGCGATCTGCGCTGTCCTCCTCCAGGCCGGCTACTTCGGCGGCGTGCTGTATCTCGTGTGGAAAGAGTCCCGGAGCCGGAACGTGAACAAGAACGCATCGGCACGCAGCGAAGAGCCGGAAAAGCTGCCTGTCTCGCCGTTCAAGGGCTCCGAACCCTTCAACCGCTGAGAATCGAATCGCCGTCGTCCCTGCCACGACGCCCTGGCCGCGGGGATCGGCCCGTAACATCATGTGAAGTCCGATCCGTTGTCTGCCGTCGCCCGACGTCCTAGTTCTGGGGCGAAACAACGGAGGTAGAGTGTGGCTCAAACGGCAAGCACCTGTGTCATCATCGCCGCCAAGAATGCGGCCGATACCATCGAGACCGCTGTCAGATCAGCCCTGCGCGAGCAGGAAGTGGCCGAAGTCATCGTGGTCGATGACGGATCGACCGATGGCACCGCCGACGCTGCGAAGCGGGGCGACGACGCAAGCGGCAGACTTCATGTGGTCCGATTCGACGTCAACAAGGGCCCATCAGCGGCCCGCAACCACGCGATCGACATCTCTTCCGCTCCCCTGATCGCCATTCTCGATGCCGACGACTTCTTCTTCGAAGAGCGGTTCCGTCGAATGCTTGCGGAGGATGACTGGGAGTTCGTGGCTGACAACATTGCCTTCGTCGATGCCGATGCGGCCGCCCTCGCCTCCGAGAAGCTGGACGACTTCGACGAGGATCCGCTTTTCCTCGACCTTACGACCTTCGTGGACGGCAACATCTCCAAGCGCGGCGTCCGGCGAGGCGAGATCGGCTTCCTCAAGCCGGTCATGCGCCGCTCGTTTCTCGACAAGCATGGATTGCGATATCGCGAGGACATGCGCCTCGGCGAGGATTACGATCTCTATATCCGCGCCCTGGCGCTGGGCGCCCGATACAAGGTCATCCATAGTTGCGGCTATGGAGCTGTCGTTCGCAGCAACTCGCTGAGCGGCAGCCACCGCACCGGTGATTTGCAACGGCTCTATGAAGCTGACCGCGCGCTTCTTGCAACATCCGAGCTGCCCCGACCCGCGGCCGCGGCGGTACGGCGGCACGAGCGCCACGTCCGCGGGAAGTACGAGCTGCGCCGCTTCCTGGATATCAAGTCCCAATCGGGCCCGCTCGCGGCAATCGCCCATGTGCTGAAGCATCCGGGCGCCTTTCCGGCCATCGCCGGCGGCATTCTCGCCGACAAGACCGAGCGCTGGCGCAACCCGGCCGGCGTCTCGGTCACGATTGAAGGCGAGCGTTTGCGATATCTTCTGCCGGCCCAGGCCAAGTAGCGAAAGCTACTTGGCGAGCTTGCCCACGGCGAGCTGCAGGGCGCTTTGCAACAGGCGCGGATCCTGCGCCACCCAGCGCGCCAGCAACTTGAAATCAGGACGTCCGCGCCGGCGCAGAACCCCGATCTGACTCCAGACGGCCTGCTTGCGCGCCATCATCTTGTGCGCCTTGATAGCCTCGATCTCGCGCGGACGGCGCGCGAAGCGGGTCTCGAGCCGATCGAGCGCCATCCAGGTGATGAATTGCTGCTTCAGGAACTCCGGCGACGTGTTGTCGACGCCGTGAAAGATGTTGATCCCTTCCCCGCGCAGCGCGCCGGCCTCGGCGCAGAGCAGCACCTGCTTCGCCGCGAGCATGCAATCGCAGAAGTACAGCACATCCTCGGCCGCCAGACGCAACGCCGCATCGAAGCGAACGGTCTCGATCAACGGCCGACTGATGACCATGCATGACATGTGCAGGAAGGCCCAGTTGTTGACCATGACCCCGGCAATGTCGGGCACGTCAAGGACGACGGGCTTTTCCATCACCCGGCGGGCGCCTTCGACTTGCTCCAGCGCCGCAATTCCGAAGTGGTAGTCGAATTCCTCGCCACCCTCGATCGAGGCCCAGTAGCAATCGCCACCGAGCGCCTGCATCGCGGCAAAGGCATTCGCCAGATGGTTCGGCGTCCAGATATCGTCCGAATCGAGGAACGCCACATAGCTCGTCTGACCGGCAACATGATCGAGGCCGGTATTGCGCGCTCCACCCGGGCCGGCGTTCGGCTGGCTGACGACGGTGATTCGCGCACGTTCCTCCTCGGGAAGCGGCGCAAGTTCGCTGGCTACCGGATACGGCGACTGGTCGTCGACAACGATGATGTCGAAGTCCTGGAAAGTCTGCGAAAAGGCCGACGCCAGCGCCCGCCTGAGGATCCCGTCCTCCCGCTGATAGAACGGGATGATGATCGTGAAAGTCGCCATACTCTCTCCTTGAGAGGTTCGAATTGGTGCTTCAGTCCGCGCATATAGCGGCCGAGGGATCGGCCACAAGCTGCTGCAGCGCACAATCATCAGGGGCATTTCGTCCGAAATTTGTCAAAGCGAGCAAACAACCGATTCACGAACATCTGTCTCAAAATGCAGCTGCAAGCTGCTATTTGCCCCATTCTTGCCACAAAAAGCAGTCTGCGACGTCTCTAACATTGTAACATTCTTCACCAGTCGACAAAAACTTTCGTGTTCGCCGGCCGGCTGCAAACAGCTAACCCAATGAATATAACCATTTTCTTGAATGCACTGCTGACGTTGACATAGACGCCAGCTCACGACGCTCGCTGGAGCGCCAAAAGAGCTTCCGTAACGGCAGGTAGCAAACGTTTCAAACCGCGACCGACGATCACTTTTTGCTGCAGTGCCATATTTTATTCCGCGAATCCGCCCTAGCTTCTCGCCTGCGGGCTCGGGTCTGCTCTGATTGAAACGGTCGCGAGGGAGGTGCGACCCAAAAGGGGTGACTGATAACGTGAATGTTGATGCAAACGTTTCCTCGCGGATCAACTTGATGCGCATAGTGCTCATTTCGGGCATCGTGTTTGTTCATATACCGTTTGATGCAGCAAATAGCGCTTTCAACGGGACTTACGGGATTTTCGACTGGTTCAGGGTGTTTCTGACGGAAGCGCTGTTCCGCGTCGGCGTGCCGTGTTTGAGTGCAATCTCCGGTTATCTGCTGTTTCGCAGCGGGTTGGAGAGCTTCAGCTATCTGAAGACCGTGCGAACCAAGTCGCAGACGGTGCTGCTGCCGTTTCTGCTTTGGAACAGCGCGTTCTTTCTCGCAATCGTCGTCGCGCTCGGTTTCGGCCTGGGCAACGGCTATGTGCCGGATCCCTGGCACGCATCCGCACGCGAACTGATGACACAGTTCCTTGCAACGGAGGACTTTCCGGTCAACGTCCCGCTCTACTTCCTGCGCGATCTGTTCGTCTGCATTCTGCTTTCGCCGCTGCTCGCCTGGCTGATCAGCCGCGTGCCGTTGCTAACGCTTTCGGTATTGCTGGTGTTGGCGCTGGTTCCGGAACTGTCGCTCTACATCGTTCTCAAGCGTTCGATCCTCTTCAGTTTCAGCCTCGGAATCTACATTGGGTTGTACAAGATCGATCTGAAAGCGCTTGACCGCTATGCGCCTGTTGGGGTGGCACTTCTGCTTGCGAGCTCCGCGCTGCTTGCGACGATCATCTACCTGACCGGTCCATCGATGCCCGATTGGGTACAATTGTTCCGCAACACGCTGGCAATTGTCGGCGCCCTCGGCTTCTGGCTGCTATCCGCATTGCTGATCAAAACCCAGATCGGCCAACGCCTCTCGAAGACCGGAAGCCTCAGCTTCTGGATCTTCTGCGCGCACTATCCCCTGCTGCTTTTTCTCTGGATTGTCTGGGGCAAGGCAGGGATCAGCGTCTATCCGCTGTTCTTCCTGGGCTCGCTGGCGTTGCTGTTTCCGGTTCTTGCGGTTTCCAACAGCCTCTGCCGAACGATCGCTCCCCGCCTCTATGCGACGCTGACAGGCGGGCGCACAAAAAAGCGGGCCGAAGTGCCTGCAACGGCAGCGGCGATCTCCTCCGAATTCATTTCACAGCGAAGGTGACACATGACGACCAAAATCGCCCATGCGCGAACACTTTCCCCCACTCTTGGCCTACTCGGAGTCCTCGTTCTCGGCGCCTCGTCGGCTGTCGCCCAGCAGGCCGGCGGCTCCTTTATCGAGAACTTCGACAAGCTCGACCGCAGCGCCTGGTATGTCTCCGACGGCTGGAACAACGGTGCCCACCAGAACTGCACCTGGTCAAAGAACCAGGTGAAGGTCGAAGGCGGCTCCCTGCATCTTTCCTTCGCCGAGGGGCAATCAAAGGATCGCAAGTATCTCTGCGGCGAAATCCAGACGACCAAGCGATACGGCTACGGAACCTATGAAGCGCGCATGAAGGCCGGCACCGGCTCTGGCCTGAATTCCGCGTTCTTCACCTACATCGGCCCGGCGGACAAGAAGGAGCACGACGAGATCGACTTCGAGGTGCTGGGAAAGAACACCGGCCAGGTGCAGGTCAATCAGTACGTCAAGGCCAAGGGCGGGAACGAGAAGCTCGTCCCCGTCGGCAGCAAGGCGGATGACGGCTTCAACGACTACGCCTTTGTCTGGGAACCCGGCCGTTTGCGCTACTATCTCAACGGCAAGCTCGTGCAGGACGTGACCGACCCGTCGAAAATCCCGACCAACCCGCAGAAGATCTTCTTCAGCCTCTGGGGAACGGACACGCTGTCGAACTGGATGGGGCGCTTTGCCTACACGCAGCCGGCCACGCTGGAAGTCGAGCGGCTTGCCTATACGGCCGTCGGTGCTCCTTGCCAGTTCCCCGAATCCATCGCCTGCACGCTCAACTAAGTGATGCCACCGGCTCGCAACGGAGAAGACATCTCTATGCTCAAAGTCCTCTATCTCGTGCACGATCTGGCTGATCCCGCCGTCCGGCGGCGGGTGCTGATGCTGCGCGAGGGCGGTGCTGATGTGACGCTCGCCGGCTTTCGGCGCGGCGAAAACCGCCTCGCCGAAGTGCACGGACTGACGCCGATCGAGCTCGGGCGTACCGCCGACGCACGGTTCGCCCAGCGCATGGCCGCTGTCGCGAAAGCGATGACTGCATTGAAAAACCTGCTCAAGAATACCGGCAAGCCGGACGTCATCATCGGCCGAAATCTCGAAGCGCTTGCCATCGCCGATCGTGCCAATGCCCTGTTCGGCGGCGATGTACCGGTCGTCTACGAGTGCCTCGACATCCACCGTCTGCTGTCGCGCGGCGATTTCGCCGGCAAGGCGATGCGGCGGGCCGAGGCATTCTTCGGTCGAAAGGCCAGACTGATCATGACCAGCTCTCCGGCATTCATCGAGAATTACTTCGCGCCGCGCTCAGGCGTCCGCGCTGAAACATTGCTGATCGAAAACAAGGTCATAACGCTCGACGACGCGGGGCCGGAGCCATCGATTGTCCGCCCCCTCAAGCAACCCGGCCAGCCTTGGAAAATCGGCTGGTTCGGTGCGCTTCGTTGCCGGAAGTCGCTTGCCCTGCTGGCCGATTTCTCCCGCCGCATGGAAGGCCGGGTAGAGATCGTGTTGCGCGGTCGCCCCGCCTATTCGGAGTTCGAGGATTTCGACAGCTTTGTGCGCGACGAGCCCTATCTTCGCTTCGAAGGACCATATCGAAACCCCGAAGATCTCCGGGCCATCTACGACGACGTCCACTTTTCGTGGGCCATCGATTTCTTCGAGGAGGGCCTCAATTCCAGCTGGCTTCTGCCGAACCGGCTTTACGAGGGCTGCCTGTACGGCACCGTCCCGATTGCCCTCGACGGCACTCAGACCGCACGTTTCGTCCGCGAGCGAGACATCGGCGTTGCGCTTTCAGAGGCTAGCGCATCGGGCCTGCAGGCGCTCTTCGAGACCATGACCGGCGAGCGATATCACGCCTTGAGCGAAGCCGTCGCCGCCCAGGATCGCAAGACATGGCTTGCCGATCGCAGCGATTGCGAAGCGCTCGTCGCAAACCTCTCCCGCCTTGTTCCGGCCATCGCAGAGAGGGGCGAAGCCGGCGCAATTCTTTCAGAAACAGCAGCTCCAGAAGGGTGGACAAACATGAAGTCTGATGTGTGTAGCAGCGTCTCCAGCCTCATCATCATCCCTTGCCTGAACGAAGAGAAGCATATCGAAGCGCTGCTCGGCAAACTGAGCAACGAACTCGACTATCTCAATGCCCAGATCGTGGTTGCCGACGGCGGCAGCAAGGATGCGACGCGCGAAATCGTCGCCCGCATCAGCGCAATCGATCCTCGCATCGTGCTGCTGGACAATCCGCGCCGTATCCAGAGCGCCGCCATCAACCTGGCAGTCGCCACCTTCGGGCGCGACTACGACTACATGATCCGCATCGACGCGCATGGCGACTATCCCGCCGACTATTGCCGCCGCCTCGTCCAGGAAGCCGTCGAGACCCAGGCTGACTCGGTTGTCGTGGCAATGCAGACGGTCGGCTTCGGCACCTTCCAGAAGGCGACCGCCTTCGCGCAGAATTCCAAGCTCGGCAACGGCGGCTCGAAACATCGTGAAGGTGCCAAGGGCCACTGGACCAACCATGGCCACCACGCGCTGATGCGCATCGCGGCCTTCGATACCGTCGGCGGATACGACGAAACGTTCAGTCACAACGAGGACGCGGAACTGGACTACCGCCTGAAGAAGGCGGGTTTCGGCATTTGGATGACCGACAAGACACGGATGATCTACTACCCGCGCTCCAGCGTCGCCACGCTGTTCCGCCAGTATCTCGGCTACGGCCGCGGCCGGGCGAAGAACATTCTGAAGCATGGCAGCATGCCGAGCCTGCGCCAACTGCTGCCGCTTCTCGTCGTTCCGGTATTCATCGGCGCCTTCCTTGCGGTGCTGAACTGGGCCGCCGTCATTCCGTTCAGCCTGTGGGCCGTTGCCTGCGTCGGCTACGGTTTCTGGATGGCCGTCGGACAGCGCAACCCCTATGGGCCGCTGGCGGCGCTATCCGCCATGGTCATGCACTTTGCGTGGTCCGCCGGGTTCTGGATGGAGCTTCTGAATTTCCGTGGGCGAAAGGCGTCCTCATGACCCAGGAAAGAACCATCCAGATCGATATCGGCATCTGCACCTACCGGCGCGCTTCGCTTGATGAAGCGCTGCTCTCGCTTGCCGTTCTCGCTGTGCCCGAAGGCGCCACGCTGCGGATCATCGTTGCCGACAACGACAAGGCCCCGAGCGCACAAGCGCGCGTCGATGCCCTGCGGCATACCGTACCCCACGAGATCGCCTATGTTCATTGCCCGGCCTCGAACATTTCGATCGCCCGCAACGCCTGCCTGGACAACGCGACCGGCGATTTCCTCGCCTTCATCGATGACGACGAGGATGCCAGCGAGGAATGGCTGGTCGAACTGCTGGCAACAGCAAAAGCGACCAAGGCGGACGCAGTGCTCGGCCCGGTTCGCAGCGTCTATTCGCAGACCGCTCCCGCATGGATGCGCGAGGGAGATTTCCACTCAACCCTGCCCGTCTGGGTCGCCGGCGAAATTCGGACCGGCTACACCTGCAATGTCCTGCTGCGGCTTGCTTCGCCAACCGTGGCCGGTCGTCGCTTCAACCTCGCGCTTGGCCGGACCGGCGGCGAGGATACCGAGTTCTTCAGCCACATGCACGCCGATGGCGGCAGGATTGCCTATGCCGAGAACGCTTATGTCTACGAACCGGTAACAGAAAGCCGCGCCGACCTGACCTGGCTCGCGAAGCGCCGCTTCCGCTTCGGCCAGACCCACGGCCGGCTGCTGCAGCAGAAGAGCCCGGGCCTGAAGCGGATCAAGACGGTCGGACTGGCCTTGGCCAAGGCCGGCTTCTGCTATGCGGCGGCACTGGCATGCGTCTTTTCGGCGGTTCCCCGCTACCGCTATGCCCTTCGCGGCGTCATGCATTCCGGCGTCGTCAGCGGCCTGCTTGGCGTCCGCGAGATCCGCCAATATGGAACGGCGGAGGCTGCATGACGCAAACCCAGCCCGACGTCAGCTTCATCATCGCTGCCTATAACGCGGCCGGGACGCTTGCCAAGGCGATCGACAGCGCGCTTGCCCAGCGCGGCGTTTCGGTCGAGGTCATCGTCGCCGATGACTGCTCTACCGACGAGACAAGAGCTGTCGCGGAAAACTACCAGGCAGCCAATGTCCGGCTGGTGGCGCTTGCCCGCAACGGCGGACCATCCGCGGCCCGCAACGCGGCGATCGCGGCAGCGACCGGCCGATGGCTTGCCGTCCTCGATTCGGACGACATGGTAGAGCCGGACAGGCTGCAGCGCATGATCAAGCGCGCCGAAGCCGCTGGCGCCCAGATCGCGGTCGACAATCTTCGGGTGGTCAGGGCGGATGGTACACCACCGGAAACGATGTTCGCCGAGCATGACCTGTCGCGGACACCGGAGCTGACCCTTCCCGCCTTCATCCGCTCCAACGCCCTGTTCCAAACGACGCACAATTTCGGATATCTCAAGCCCATCTTTCAGCGAGCTTTCATCGAAAGCCATGCGCTTCGCTTCGACGAGGCGTTGAGGATCGGCGAGGACTATCTCTTCTTCGCCGGCGCGATGGCGCTCGGCGCACGATGCGTGATCGAGCCTGTCCCCGGCTATGACTACCATATCCGCGAGGGTTCGATTTCCCGGGTTCTCGCCCTGCATCACATCGACGCCATGATCGAAGGCGATAAGGCCTTCCTTCGAAATTACCCGCTGGATGCGGAGGCTTCAGCCGCGCAGGAGTTCAGGACAAGAAGCCTGCGCCGGGGACATGCGTTCCTCGTCCTCGTCCAGCATATCAAAGACCGGTCGATCTCAGGAGCGATCAGTACAGCATGGAGCAACCCGTCAGCCGTCGCGCATCTGAGGATGCCGATCGCAGCACGACTTGAGCGCGCACTTGCGCCGCTCCGCAAACTGATTGGCCAGCAAGCCGACCTCACAGCCATCGATGGCGCCCGCTCCCGCAAAGGATAGAGCCATGAACCAACGGAACCTGACCTTGCACAGCACTCTGCCGAAAGCGGCCGACGACAGCGATTCCTTCATCGACATCGACCGCCTGATTGCCATCGTGATACGCCGCGCCGGGTCGATCGCCCTTTGCGTCGGAGCGATGGTCGCCGTTGCGGTCGTATATCTGCTCTTCTCCACCTCGCAATACACATCGATGACGCAGATCCTCCTCGATGACAGCATGACCAAATATGCCCAGGATCAGCCGCCGATCGCGAATTCGCAGCAAGTGGACATGCAGATCGCCAGCGCCGTCGAAATCCTGAAGTCGAACCAGCTGGCGCTGCGCGTCGTCGACGCCGAAAAGCTGCAGGACAACGACACGCTCCTCGATCCGCCGCAGTCGCCGGTGGCGCTCGTGAAGTCGGGCGTGAAGCTGATCATGAGCGCGCTGTTGCCCGGCAAGCCGCCGGCCAATGAAGACGACGAGCGTAATGGGCGCCGCCAGAAGGCCGCGTCCTTGCTGCAGGACGCCGTCACGGTGTCGCGCGTCAACCGAAGCGCTGTTCTCGCCGTTTCCTTCCGTTCGACCGACCGCCTGCTCGCGGCCCGCATCACCAAGGCCTACGCTACGGCCTATCTCAGCGACCAGCTGAACGCCAATTTCGACGCGACCGAAAGCGCGTCGGTCTGGCTCCAGCAGCGTCTGACCGACCTTCGGGAACGATCGCAGCAGGCAGCCCTTGATGTCGCGAAGTTCAAGGCGGACAACGGGCTGACCTCCGCCAACGGCGAACTGATGTCGGAACAGCAGCTTGCCGACCTCAACAAGCAGTTGATCGTTGCCCAGGCGGACACGGCCAGCGCCTCGGCCCGCTACAACCAGTTCAAGTCGATCGTTGACCTTGGCCCCGATAGTGCCGTCAAGAACGCTGCGATCTCGTCCGGCCAGACCGACAACACAGTGATCCAGGATCTCCGCACGCGCTACATTTCCGTCAGCAAGCGCGAACAGGAAGTGACCACGAATTTCGGCGAGGACCACCCGCAGGCCGTCGCGCTGCGCGCGGAAAAGCAGGACCTGACGCGGCAGATCTATCAGGAGCTCCAGCAGCTGACCGCGAGCTACCGCAACGAGTTCGAAGTTGCCCGTTCGCGTGAAGCGTCGCTTCGCCAGAACATCGACCACCTCACCGGCAAGAATTCGGAGGCCGACCGGTCGCTCGTTCAGCTGAACGATCTCGAGCAGCGCGCAACGGCACTGAAAACGCTCTATGAATCCTACCTCGGCAAATACGAGGAAGCATCGCAGCAGCAGTCCTTCCCGATCGCCAAGGCTCGCGTCATCTCCGAGGCCGGTGTTCCGGTGTCGCCCTCCAGCCCAAAGAAGACCATGACGCTCGGACTGGCGATTGTTCTCGGCCTGATGGCCGGCGGCGCCCTTACCGTCTTCCAGGAATTCCGCGAGCGCTTCTTCCGCGTGGAGGGTGATGTTCGCACCATCCTCGGCCTCAAATTCCTCGGCTATCTGCCTCTGGTGACTAGGGGGCCACGCGAGAACAAGATCTTCCGGCCTCGCGCTCAAACGCCGGCGAAGGTCGTCACACCCGAGCCCGACAACAGCGATGCAACATTCGAACGCATCATGCGCGTCGTCCTCGAAGCGCCTCGTTCGGTCTTTGCCGAAACGCTGCGTAACGCCAAGCTTGCCAGCGACGTGATGTTCCAGGGCAAGTCCGACCGTGTCATCGGCGTGGTCTCCGCGATGCCCGGCGAAGGCAAGTCGACAACCGCCGCGAATTTCGCAGCGCTGCTGGCATCAAGCGGCAAGCGCACGCTCCTGATCGACGCCGACCTTCGCAACCCGGGCCTGACGCGTATGCTCAAGAAGCCGCCGCAGCATGGTCTTGTCGAGGCCGTTCTTGGCGAAGTGCCGTGGGCAAGCGCCGTCAAGGTCGATCCGGTGACGAAGCTCGCAATCCTTCCGGTTCTGCCGAACGATCACCTGATGCACACCAGCGAGCTTCTGGCCTCGCAGGGCATGTTCAACCTCATGGAAAATGCGCGGAAGATGTTCGACTACATCGTCGTCGACCTTGCACCGCTCGGGCCTGTCATCGACGCCAAGGCCTTCGCGCCGCAGGTCGATGGCTTCCTGTTCGTGACCGAATGGGGTGCGACGCCGACCAATGTCGTGCGTGACCTGCTCAACGCCGAACCGCAGATCAAGTCCAAGATCCTGGGTGTGATCCTGAACAAGACCGATATGACCGAGCTCGGCAAGTTCACCAACTTCGGCGGTGCGGAACGCTACCGCCAGAAATATGTGAGCTACTACACCGACGAAGCACCGAAGCCCCGGCAGCCGGCCGAGGCCGGCGCCTGATCAGGTCGAGAACAGATGGACTCGCCCCCGCCACAGGCGAGCGACCGTGAGGCGGTCGCTCTTGTAGGCACCGGTGTCGATGTTGAGGCGGCTTGCCCGCACATCGGGCTGTTCGACCGGCGTATGCCCGTGAACGACCAGCTTCGGCAACGGTAGCGCGCTGTTGATAAAGCGCTGGCGAATGAAGACCAGGTCCTCGTCGTCCTGGTCTTCAAGTGGCCGTGCCGGATCGATTCCGGCATGGACGAACAGGACATCCGGCGTGTCAATCAGGATCGGCAGCGATCGCAGGAACTCGATATGGGACGTCGGTATGGATTGCCGGATAAAGTCATCCAGCTTGGCCGCCGTCGGGAAGATCCGCGGCAGCTGCTCGGGATCAAGCCCGTAGGATCGCAGCAGCGCATCGGAACCCATCGGCATCCAGTCGGAAAATGAAATCAGCCCGTCGAGGTAATCGAGCATGGTGGTTTCGTGGTTTCCCGTCAGGCAGATGCGATCAAAATTTTCCGGCGGCGAGGTCATCAGATGCGAGATGACCTGAGCGGAGGACGGCCCCCGATCGATATAATCGCCGAGTGTGATGATCAGCTTGCGACCCGGCAGCATTGCGGCGTCATCGACGATCGCTTGCTCGGCCTGTTGCAGGAGATCATGCCTGCCGTGAATGTCACCGATCGCGTAGATCGGCATGTCACCGGGATCAAGTGTAAGCCGTGTGCGGCCGTTCGGTGCCATATAAGACCTCTCACTGCATAGGAATTTGACGCCCTGATTTTCAGGATGGCGCCCGCCACGGTTTCACCGAGACGCGACGCCATAACTACCGGGCTTGCGGCGACAATCAAGCGGATAAGAAAATTTCAATACCATGCCTACTTGTAGAAAAACGCACCTTATCTTCATAAATGCGATCCCTCAGACTGCTGGGAACAGAGAGGTTGCCGATGGGAACCGTTTCGCAGTTTCACAACCGGCAAAGGCCGGTGGCGCATAGAATTGAAAGCGAGGAAGAGGCGATCGCGATCGCCCGAAGGCTTGCGACAGCATTCGCACAACAAGCGAGCGAACGCGACATCAATCGCATTCTCCCCTATGCGGAGCTCGATCAGCTCTCCCAGTCCGGCCTGACCGCTGTCACCATCCCACCGGAGCATGAGGGGCTCGACGTTTCCAACGCCCTGCTCGGCGAAATCGTCGCCATCATTGCGGAGGGCGACTCGTCGGTCGCCGAGTGTCTTGAGCTGCACTTCCGCGTCCTGGAACAGGTCCGTATTCTTGCCGATGACGAATTGAGGTCCTCGCTCTTCGCCCACGCGCTGGCAGGCGAACGCTTCGCCGGCGCATGCTTTGCCGAACCGGACGCCGTGGCGTCCACGGGAAGCGGTTATCGATTGACCGGTCGAAGCACCCCGGCGCCCGGTCTGCTTTTCGCAGACTGGTTTGCAATAACGGGCAATAACGAAATTCAGAATCTGGTGCTCTACCTGCCGCGGGAAGCCGAAGGCCTGCGCATCATCGACGACTGGGACGGCTTGGGGCAGAGAACGAACGGCGGCGCCACCATAATCGCTGATGGCACCGTGGTGAGCGCGGATGCAACGTCTGCCATCGCGACATCCTCCCCCTCGATTGTCGACGCAATCACAGCTCTCCTGCACGCCGGCACAAGCCTTGGGATCGCCAGGGCGGTCCTCGCAAACCTGACGGCATCGCCGCGTCTTCCTGAGATCGGCAAGCTGGTCGTGACGATAGAGGCAGCCGCCGCACTCGTGGAAAGTGCCGGCCGAAAGCTCGATGTCGCGCAGGTCTCGTCATCGCAAAAGCTCGTCGAAAGCGCGTTCTACGCCGCATCCGCCGCCCAGATTACCGCAAGTTCGACAGCACTCGAAACCGCCAATGCATTGTTCGCGCTGTCAGGGAACGACGCCGCCGGCATCGGTCGCAACCTCGATCGGCACTGGCGAAACGCTCGCATCCACGGGCTAGCTCAGCCCGCGAATGAATTCTATTCGGGCATCGCGAGGCACTATTTCAGTGAAATCCGCAATACCTCAACTGACGGCTGAGATCGGCAGTTCTTCCGGGGCATCGTCGAGCTTGCCGCCGGAGGCCACGAATTGAGCCAGCGTCATGTTGTCGAGAATGTCGGCAATCGCGTCGCGTACCTCGGTCATGGAGCGACGCACCTGACAGGTTTCGGGATCCGAACAGTCGTCGCACGCCTCATAAGCGGTGCGGCTGGCGCAACGGATCGGCGCGAGCGGACCGTCGAGCGTGCGGATGACATGGCCGATGCGAATTTCGGTTGCTGGACGCGATAGCGAATAACCGCCGCCAGGTCCCTTCTTCGAGCGAAGGATGCCGACATTGCGCAACTCGAGCAGGATCGTGTCGAGAAACTTCTTCGGAATATTGTTGCGTGCGGCAACGTCATTGATGAAGGCGGTTTCGCCCGGCGCCAGCCGCGCCAGATCAACCAGAGCCTTCAGCCCATACTTCCCTTTTTTCGTCAGCATTTTCTATGCCTCGCACCCTGTATTCCATCCCCTAACCAGCAAATAACGCCAAAACGATGAACGCACAACAAATAGCTATCTTTTATATAGTTTATATCCACGTTTTGCCTGGACTTGGATTTTTTGATCTTGCTTCGTCAATAAATTTAGTAACTTTGCCCACGTCCAATAGTCGCGGGAACCGGTCCCTTGCAGGTCGTGACAACACGGGAACATGGGCAGCGCCGCCAGCCGCGCGACGCTGAACAAATCAGATCAGCGGATCGAGCCCCTGGGCATCGCTGCTGTTCAACTCTTTCGCAATATCCTCGGCGTCCTGCTTTGTCAGACCGACCAAATCGCGTCCGTCCGTCGCAGCGGGCAGTGAGGTCATGGTATCCATGACCGCCCATCGACCGGGGAATTCCTGGAAGACTTCATAGCGCGGAAGATTTTCAGAACGGCAATATTTCATCTGCGAAGACCTCCGGTCGATCGCGTTCTGCGCGTCATCACATATTTACCGCACCAGCCCTCCCGGGCAAGGCAAAGGCAATCAACTCTGTCCGTCAGCCTTTGACGTCGGGCACGTTTGCCTTGAGCTCCTTCAGCCATATCCGTGCGTTGCCGTCCGAGGGCGCACGCCAGTCTCCGCGCGGCGAAAGCGAGCCGCCTGATGTAACTTTCGGCCCGTTCGGTGAGGCCGAGCGCTTGAACTGACTGATCGTGAAGAACCGGAACAGAAAGACTTCCATCCAATGCTTGATCGTGGGCAGATCGAAGCTCCGGCGCTTGTCGGCCGGAAAATGCGGCGGCCAGACGCCGGCGCCGGCATCGTGCCATGCTTTGTAGGCAAGGAAGGCCACCTTCGACGGACGAAGACCGAAACGAGTCGTGTAATACAGCGCGAAGTCGTGGAGGTCGTAGGGTCCGATCTTGTCCTCGGTGCTCTGCATCACGCCATTCTCGTCGGCTGGAACCAGCTCGGGTGAAATCAGCGTATCGAGAATGCGCTCGAGCGTTGCTTTTGCCTCGGCATCGAAATCGCCGGTGCGGATAACCCAGCGGATCAGATGCTGAATAAGCGTCTTCGGAATCGATGCGTTGACATTATAATGACTCATCTGGTCGCCGACGCCGTAGGTCGACCAACCAAGCCCGATCTCGGAGAGATCGCCGGTGCCGAGCACCAGCGCGTTGCGCTGGTTGGCCGCGCGGAACAGGAAGTCCGTCCGCAATCCGGCCTGAACGTTCTCGAAGGTGATGTCATAGACCGGTTCGCCATCCGTGAACGGGTGCTTCAGGTCCTTGAGAAGCTGCAGCGCCAGCGGTCGTATATCCACTTCCTCGGCGGTCACGCCCATGCTGCGCATCAGCGCCCACGCATTCGACTTGGTGGCATCCCCCGTGGCGAAACCGGGCATCGTGAAGCAAAGGATATCCGAGCGCGGCCAGCCGAGCTGATCATAAGCGCGCGCGGCAACCAGCAGCGCATGGGTCGAATCGAGACCGCCTGAGATGCCAAGGCAGAGACGCTTGATACCGGTCGACCGCAGCCGCTTCATCAAGCCCTGTACCTGAATGTTGAAGGTCTCGTAGCAATCCTGATCGAGCCGCCCCTCGTCTGCGGGCACGAACGGAAAACGCGCGACATCTCGCTTCAGTCCGATATCGCCTTCAGGCTTCTTGAACGCGAACGAGACCCGCCGGAACTCGCGATCCGGGCCGAGGTTGAGCGTGGCAGCGTCGTTGAACGTGCCGGTCCGCAGCCGCTCGAGGCGCAACCGCTCGACATCGATATCCGCCACGCACATCTGCGATGTCGTCGGAAACCGCTCTGTTTCCGCAAGCAGGCTGCCGAGCTCGTAGATGCAGGCTTGGCCATCCCATGCAAGGTCGGTGGTCGATTCGCCCGGACCGGCCGCTGAATAGACATAGGCCGACCAGCTGCGCGCCGATTGCGCCGAGCACAGCAGCTTGCGCGTGTCCGCCTTGCCAACCGTAATGTTGCTTGCGGAAAGATTGGTGAGGATCAGTGCACCCGCCAGCGCACCGAAATCGCTCGGCGGTGCAGGCGCCCAGAGGTCCTCGCAGATCTCGATGTGAAACACGAAATCAGCGACGTCTTCGGCTGCAAAAATCACATCAACGCCGAACGGCACGACTTGGCCCGCGACGCGGATCTGCTGGCCACGCACGCTGCGGCCGGACGCAAACCACCGCTTTTCGTAGAACTCCCGGTAGTTTGGAGGAAACATCTTCGGAACGACGCCGAGCACGCGTCCGGCATGGATCGCAACGGCGCAATTGAAAAGCCGCCCCTCGCTGTGCAGCGGCGCGCCGACGAGCAGCACCGGCGTCAGATCCCGGCTGGCTCGAACGATCTCGGCAAGCGAGGCTTCGACCGCCTTGAGCAGTGCATCCTGGCCAAGCAGGTCGTCGATGGAATAGCCGGAAATACCAAGCTCTGGAAAGACCATGAGGGCGACGCCCTGCGCATGCCCCTGCCGCGCAAGCTCCAGGGTCGCGGCTGCGTTGAAATCGGGATCGCCGATTTCGCAGTTCGGCGTACATGCCGCTACACGTACAAATCCCTGATCATAAACCGAATAGAAATTCACAAATGCCTCCAGCAGCCAAGCGCTTCAGGACAAACCATTACATCCAAACGCGCTTACGCAAAACCTGCTCTCTCGCCATGATCGCAATTCAAGAATTACCTGATGCAAGCAGGCGGAAAGTCTTCGCGAACAGTAACTTACCCAAAGTTGAGCGCCTGTGCAAAGATATCGCGGTGGGATGAAAATAATTACAAATTTGTCATAAAACGATGGGGGAGAACGCCTATATCGCTCCGGCACCACTCCGAAATACCTTCTTGAAGAGCGATGAATGCACAACACTATCCGCGTCCAGATCGGACTGCTTCGGGAGACTTTTCCCGATGAGCGTCGCGTTGCGCTGACGCCGGATGATGTGCGCCGTCTTTCCCCACGCATGACGATCCGTTTCGAACGCGGCTGCGGCATCGCCGCAGGTCATGACGATGACGCCTATGTCGCCGCCGGAGCACAGCCGGCCTCCTTCGAGGACATTCGATCTCGGTCCGACATCATTCTCGCCGTTCGCCAGCCGGAAATAGACCGGGCGCTGCCCGAACGCGCCATCCTCATTTTTCTCGGATCGGCCGAGTCGGCCAACACAAGCCGGAACCGCGCGTCGTGGCTCAACCTTGCGCGGCTTGCCGGTTTTCCGGATGTCGGCAGCATGGATGTCTCAACAACGCAGGCGATCATTTGTGGACACGCCGCGGTTCTGGAGGCGGCGCGGCGGCTCGGCGTCTCACCATCAATGTTGACGATCGACGGCAGCTTTGTGCGCCCCATCAAGATGTTGGCGCTTGGCGCCGACGCGTCTTGTCTGCAGGCGATTGCGACCGCGCGTCGCCTCGGCGCGATGACTCATGCGATCGCCTTCTCCGACGATGCGCAAGACAGGATCGAGAAGCTGGGCGCGAAATTTCTTCTCGGCGGCATCAGCCTCTCAGCGAATCAGTCGCCGGCAGACATGAGCGCCCTGCGCCGCCGAGTAACGCCGCAACTGATCGACAAGCAACTGATCGTCACAGGCACCACTCTGCCGGGCGCGCGGCCTCCAGTTCTGATCAATGAAGAAACATTGTCCAGCCTCGCGCCGGGCACGATTGTAATCGACCTGACCGCAGCCGATGGCGGCAACTGCTCGCTGACGGAACCGGACCAAGTCGTCGACATTCATGGTGTCCGTGTCGTCGGTCTGACGACGCTGGCAAGTCTCGAAGCCACCGAGGCAAGCCGCCTTTTCAGCGAAGGCGTCCATGCCTTGCTCGGCCGTATCGTCGATGCGGACGGCAACTTGTTCCTCAACAGATCAGACCCGGTTGTTCGCGCACTGATAGGACCCGAGGGGGAGGCAATACGCGTTGCGTCGTAATCGCCGCGACCGCCTTCACCGACCAGAAATGGACATCACCCGAAGAAAAATGCTGCGGTGCAGCATCATTACTCGGATAAGCACAACTGCTATAAGTTATTGATGAATAGCAGTTTTCTACCGCGGCTGAATTGCGTCGATCGCCACCGTTGCCTTTCTGCAACAGATGTTTTTGCTCTGCAATAAAAAACAAAATATGACTGTATCTATAATTGATACATTCTTTCGGAAATGTAATTTGGCGGCGCGGAGACATCACGTCCCCGTGAGGGCTTGTTTGACAATTGGGGTAGGTAGGGCCGTTTACGGCAATGATGACCTGTGCCCAATCCACATTAGATTGGACTCAACTATGACTATTAGAATGATGCTCATCAGCTCGGCAGCGGTTCTGGCCGCCGTATCGGGCGCCCAGGCTGCCGACGCCATCGTCGCTGCTGAACCGGAAGCTGTTGAATACGTCCGCGTATGCGACGCTTACGGCACCGGCTACTTCTACATCCCGGGCACGGAAACCTGCCTGAAGATCAGCGGCTATATCCGTACCCAGGTCAACGGTGGCCCGAATGCTAGCGCCACCAACGGCAACGGCACCTCTGTTGCCAACGATTCTGACTGGGACATGTACACCCGTGGTCAGGTGCAGTTCACCGCCAAGAGCGACACCGAGTACGGTCCGCTCACCGGCGTTATCGTCCTGCAGACCAATGCTGACAACGCTTCTTCGCAGGCCGCTGTGCTTGACTCCGCTTACATCGATGTCGCCGGCTTCCGCGCTGGTCTGTTCTACAGCTGGTGGGACGACGGCCTCTCGGGCGAAACGGACGACATCGGCAGCAAGGTTACTCTGCACAACTCGTTCCGCTATCAGTACGAAGCCAGCGACTTCTACGCCGGTATCAGCGTTGACGAACTGGAAGACGGCTACTTCGGCGCAGACGAAAACCCCAACAACATCGGCGTAGCAATTGGTCTCGGCGGCAAGGCCGGTATCTTCACCTATCAGATCACAGCTGGCTACGACACCGACAACGAAGAAGGCGCAGTTCGCGCCATGGGTACGGTTGCCGTTGGCCCGGGCACGCTCGGTCTCGCAGGCATCTATTCTTCTGGCCCGAACTCCTACTACCAGAAGGCAGAATGGGTTATCGCTGCTGAATACGCCATCAAGGCGACCGACAAGTTCAAGATCACCCCCGGTGTTCAGTACTACGGCAACTACGGCATCGACGCAGCTGGCGACTTTGATGACAGCAACGACGCTTGGAAGGTCGGCGTAACGCTGGACTACCAGATCGTTGACAACCTCTACGCCAAGGCAACCGTCAACTACTTCGAGCCGGATAACGGCGACGACGTAACGACCGGCTTCTTCCGCCTGCAGCGCGCATTCTAATAAACGGTAGCGCCGCGTTTTGACCTCCCTCGACGACCAAGGTGGTCGAGGGAGGTTTGCGGCGCTCCAAATCGCTTCTGATCAGATTGACCTCCGATCAGTTAGGAGAGGTGGTCCGGGTTCCCTGCCTGGCCGCCTCTTTTTTGTTGGTGAGTTTTATTCCGCAGCGTGACGGCCGCTATTGAGGCCTGTTTCCGTCGTGCCCTGAAGGGCCGCTTTTTGCGCCTCGAGTCGGCGCAATTCCGAGACGCTGTCTTCGATGGTCACGGAACCAAGCATGTCCACGACCGCCTTTTCCGCCCGATCGCACAGAAACTCGGAGAGATCACCGATGTTTTCGCCCACAAGTCCTTCATGAGGAATGTCGTGGCGTGTCGCCCAGATCCTCTTGTCGCCGGTTACCGCGGCATAGATCTGGCTGAGCTGAATCTGGTCTCGCGGACACGCCAGACGAATACCGCCCTTGCCACCCGCCGAAGTCGCCAGAATGCCGCTTTCGTTGAGCGGCAATAGCAGCTTGCGGACAAAACTTGAGCTGGTATCGAGCCCCTGCGCGAGCGACTGGCTCGTGGTCCGAAGATCGGCTTCTTCATTCACGGCAACGCTGATGACGATCTGCAGAGCTGTCGAGAAGCGAGTGTCGATCATGCCGAACCTGAAGCCTTATATTTCACGCGGATGACGTGTGACATCCGCAACTGAAATATTTCCGGGAGAATTCCCTTGTCAAGAAATGAGGCAACGCAGCGCTCGTCAAATCTTCGTGTGACTGTACACGCAACAAACAACGAATTGCGTTTTCTTACAACCAGCCAATGCGTCGTAGCGCCCACAAGGTCGCGATCGAGGTGATCGTCACGAAGGCAACGATGATCACAAAGGCCCAGGTATCGTTGACGCCGGGGATGCCGCCGACATTCATTCCGAACAAGCCCGCCACGACGCTCGGCGGCAGCAGCAGGGCCGCCAGCGCAGCCAGTCGGTTGGAGTTGCGGGCGATGCGTTCGCTGATCACGGTCGACAGGTCGTCGTGCAGGATACCCGTCCGGTCCCGGATCGCGTCAAGATACTCGATGAAGCGCATGAGCTTGTCGATGACCTCGCGAAGCCGCAGCTTGTCTCGTTCAAGCAGCCAGGGCGCATCGTCGTGCTCGATCCTGTTCAGGGCATCGCGTTGCGGCGCGAGATAGCGGCGAAGCTGCACGGAGCGCCGGCGAAGCAGCTTCAGCCGCTCCCGGACTTCACTCGCATCGCCATGGAAGATCATCTCGTCGAGTTCGTCGACCTCTTCGTCCATGCCATCCAGCACCGGCTCGAGGTCGCGCACGAGCTTGTCGCCGATCAGCGCCAGCAGGTCGCCGGTGCGTTGCGGCCCCTTGCCTTTCTCCAACGCCAGGCGAATGTCGCGAAGCGCCATGATGTAGTGGCCGCTGTCGCGCAGCGAAATCAGCCTGTTGAAGTCCGACCATAGGTGGAGCGGGACAAGATCGATCTCTCGGTTGCCATTCTCCACCTCTTCCGGTGCCGTGGCGCAGACGCCGCGCAGGATGATGAGCAAGCCGTCATCGACCGGCTCGACGCGCGGTCGCGTCTCTTCCTCAAGCAGCGCTTCGGTCACGAAGGGATCAAGGCCACCCTGCCGCTCTACCCACTCTGCCGCCGCGGGATGATCCCTCTCGAAATGAAGCCAGAGCACGCCGTCTTCCGGCTTCCAGGCACAAACGCCTGCCATATCGAGCTGTCGGCATCCGCCGTGCCCGTCGAGCAGGAGCGCAAAGCGCAATCCCGGCTCTGCACCGTAGTGGATCGTCAATGAGGCACTCGCAGTCTTCATTCGCCCTACCCGCCAGACAGAGCCAAAAAATGCAACCAACACAGACGCTTGCCGTGTTTCGACGAAATCTAGCACGTACGGAAGAGCGTGCAACAGAATTGCGGCTGAGCGAGCGACGGTCTCCGCTTGTGCCTAGCGCACATCCCCGGGCTCGTCGCCGGCAAGCGCTGGCTCGGAAACATCGATGTTGTCGAATGCCTGAAGGACGCGTACTGCCGCTTCGAGATCGGCCTCATCGACGTCGCGCAATATTTTCGAGCGCAAATCGTCGAGAATGCGCTCCATGCGAGCGGCCAGCGCGACCCCTTCTGTCGTCAACCATAGGCCCTTTGCGCGCCGATCCGTCGGATCGTCCTTGCGCACAACCAAGCCGAGAGACTCCAGCTGGTCCAGCAGCCGCACAAGCGAGGGTCCTTCGATACCGACATGGCTGGCGAGCACCACCTGTCGAACGCCATCCCCCAGGCGGCCAATCCACAGAAGCGGCGTTGCCGAAGCTTCTGAAATGCCATGAGAACTCAAGACCATATCCACCGCCCGGCGCCATTGGCGGCCGGTCGACAGCAGATTTGTCGTAAAGAGGCGTTGTTGGGCGTCGAGCGAATGCATAGCCTAGATTGATAGCTGCAACATAGGTGCAATTCAAACGAAATGGCGTCCTCGAAACGGGTTTCATTGTCGCTCGGATCGCACCCCTTTTAACGAGGATCCCTTTTGAGCACGGCGGCAGTCCAGATCGATACCTGATGCCGTCTGACGGCAGATTAGGGGCGCCAACCTAGCGTCCCCAACCGTGGTGCCCGGTTAGCGTTTGTGCGACACGTCCAGCGGCGAGTTGACGCCGTCTGAGGCTACAATATCGGCGCGATTTGGCCTTGCTTCGATGGCCGAATACGGCCATAAGCCAGGTACTCACCACGGACCCGGTGAAACTCCGGGTGGCTCTTCTGGCCGCCGATCCGCCAGACCACGCAAAACCTCCATGTCATTTTGACAGCCGCTCGACAGCGCGCGTGCGGCATGCTTTGCGAGACAGATCCTATGCAACTCTCAATCATTCGTCGGGATTGGTTCGCCAATCCAGTGCGTGAAATGCTCGCCGGGGCCGTTGCGACCTTCGCACTGATCCCCGAGGTCATCGCCTTCTCATTCGTGGCCGGCGTCGATCCGCAGGTCGGATTGTTTGCCTCATTCGTTATTGGCATCGTCATCGCCTTTACCGGCGGACGCCCCGCCATGATTTCGGCAGCGGCCGGATCGGTGGCACTGGTGGCAGCGCCACTGGTCCACTCCCACGGCCTGGCATATCTCTTCGCTGCCGGCTTTCTTGCGGGCTTCATCCAGATCCTGTTTGGCCTTCTGCGCCTCGGCGTTCTCATGCGGTTCGTGTCGAAGTCCGTCCGCACCGGCTTTGTCAATGCGCTGGCGATCCTGATTTTCGGCGCGCAGATGCCGCATATCCTTGGCGGCAACTGGATTACCTACGCAGCCCTGGCCGCGGGCCTTGCAATCATCTATCTCGCGCCAAGGATCACCACGGCGGTCCCATCGCCGCTGATTTGCATTCTCGTTCTGACCGTCGCGTCGATCGCCTTCCAGCTTCCCCTGATGACCGTCGCCGACCTCGGCAAGCTGCCGGATTCACTTCCGGTGTTTGGCTGGCCCGCCGTTCCACTGACATGGGAAACGCTGACAATCATCGCCGGTCCGGCACTCGCCATCGCGATGGTCGGCCTGCTCGAATCCATGATGACCGCAAGCGTCGTTGACGACCTTACCAACACCACCAGCTCGAAGAACCGGGAATGCACTGGGCTGGGCATCGCCAATGCCGCCGCGAGCCTATTCGGCGGGATCGCCGGCTGCGGCATGATCGGCCAGACAGTCAGTAACGTGAAATATGGCGGACGCGGACGCCTCTCGACCTTGTTTGCCGGCGCCTTCCTGCTCATCCTGATGGTCTTGCTCAAGCCATGGGTGTCGCAGGTCCCTGTCGCGGCGCTGGTCGCCATCATGGTGACGGTGTCGATCGATACGTTCGACTGGTCATCGCTGCGCGCCCTGATCGTGCATCCCAAGCTGTCGAGCGCGGTGATGGTCGTGACGGTCGCGGTCACCGTCTTCACTGCCAATCTGGCTCTCGGCGTCACGGTGGGCGTTCTCCTGAGCGGCGTGTTCTTCGCCTTCAAGGTCGCACGTCTGCTCCGGGTGGACACGGAAACGGACGCCTCCGCGGCGCGCCTGACCTACCGTGTATCAGGCCAGGTTTTCTTCGCCTCGGCGGACGCCTTCATCGAATCCTTCGACATCCAGGATGCCAATGGCAAGCCGGTTCTCATCGACGTGTCGCAAGCCCATTTCTGGGACATCACCAGCGTCGAAGCGCTCGACAAGGTCGTCCAGCGGTTCAAGGCCCATGGTGTCCATGTCGATGTCAAGGGCCTGAACCTAGCGAGCTCGACGCTTGTCGGCCGGCTCGGCAGCCCCCTGCTGCCCAAGGAAGCCTAGCGAAACAACGGCGCGAGTGCCGCAATGGCGCTCGCGCAGTCCTCAACGGTTGAACGAACCGTTCGCGCTTCGTGACTGTCGCTCCGCCCGATCTTGTGTCATCAGACTGCATCAGACAATTTCAGGTGGCACAACATGAAGAAAATCGGCTTCCTTTCCTTCGGGCATTGGACACCCTCTCCCCAGTCGCAGACCCGCTCGGCGGGCGATGCGCTTCTCCAATCCATCGATCTCGCGGTTGCCGCCGAAGAGCTCGGCGCGGACGGCGCCTATTTCCGCGTCCATCACTTTGCCCGGCAGCTCGCTTCCCCTTTCCCGCTTCTGGCGGCCGTCGGCGCGAAAACGAAGAGCATCGAGATCGGCACCGCCGTGATCGACATGCGCTATGAAAATCCACTCTATATGGCCGAGGATGCTGGCGCAGCCGACCTGATCGCAGGCGGCCGCCTGCAGCTTGGCCTTAGCCGTGGTTCGCCGGAACAGGTGATCGACGGCTGGCGTTATTTCGGTTACCAGCCCGACGAGGGCAAGAACGACGCAGATATGAGCCGCGCTCATGCCGAGGTCTTCCTCGACGCCCTGAAGGGCAACGGCTTCGCCCAGCCCAACCCTCGGCCGATGTTCCCGAACCCGCCGGGCCTCTTGCGGCTTGAACCCTACTCTGAAGGATTGCGCGAGCGCATCTGGTGGGGAGCCGGCTCCAACGCCACCGCCATCTGGGCGGCCAAGCTCGGCATGAACCTGCAGAGCTCGACGTTGAAGGATGACGAGACCGGCGAGCCATTCCACGTCCAGCAGGCCGCGCAGATCCGTGCCTATCGGGACGCATGGAAGGAAGCTGGCCACACGCGCACGCCGCGGGTCTCCGTGAGCCGCAGCATCTTCGCACTGGTTGACGACCGCGATCGCGCCTACTTCGGCAGAGGCGGCAAGGAGCAGGATTCGATCGGCTATATCGACGACAACACCCGCGCGATCTTCGGCCGCTCCTATGCCGCCGAGCCGGACGCGCTGATCAAGCAGCTTCGCGAGGACGAAGCCATTGCCGAAGCCGATACCCTGCTGCTCACCGTCCCGAACCAGCTCGGCGTCGACTACAACGCGCATGTCATCGAGGCGATCCTGAAACACGTCGCCCCCGCCCTCGGCTGGCGCTGACCGAAGCCAACCCTCGCGCCGTCTGGATCGTTTCAGACGGCGCAACTTCGCGCAGCCCACTCCGCTGCGCCGCAGCGCTCGCCGAGCTACTCAGTCGATGATGTGGTACCCGCTGTCGACATAGAGGACCTGCCCGGTGATCAGGCGTGCTGCGTTGTGGGCGAGGAAGGCCGTGGCAACGCCGACGTCGTCGATGTCGATCAGCTCGCGGGCTGGCGACTTCGCCTTTGTCTTTTCGAGCAACTCGTCGAACTCCGGGATCCCCGAGGCAGCACGCGTTGCCAGCGCGCCGGGCGAAATGGCATGCACCCTGATCCCCTTCGGTCCGAGTTCGGCGGCCAGATAGCGTACCGCGCATTCCAGCGCCGCCTTCGCCACACCCATGATGTTGTAGTTCTCGACGACCATCTGCGAGCCGTAATAGGTCATCGTAAACAGCGTGCCGCCGTTCTTCATCAGCGGCTCGGCCAGATGAGCCATGCGGATGAACGACCAGCAGGAAATGTCCATCGTCTTGAGGAAGCCTTCGCGCGGCACATCGACGACGCGGCCACCGAGCGTATCCTTGGGCGAGAAAGCGATCGAATGAACGACGAAATCGAGTTCGCCCCAGGTTTCGGCAATCCGTTCGAAAACAGCTTCGAGCTGACCGGGAACGGAGACGTCCAACGGCATGACGATCGACGCCTCCACCTCATGAGCGAGAGGCTCCACATAGGCCTTGGCCTTGTCATTGAGATAGGTGACGGCAAGCTCGGCACCGAAAGCGCGAAACGCACGGGCGCATCCCCAGGCGATCGAGCGATCATTGGCGATGCCGACAATCAGCCCCTTTCGCCCCTTGAGAAGCTCTGGGTTGATAACCGAGATGGGCATTGATGCATCTCCTTAAAGGCGGGTCAGGATGTCCCGATGAGTGCGAGCGTATGGCGTGCGATCATCAGCTCTTCGTCGGTCGGCAGGACGTAGAGACGAACGCGGCTCGCCGGTGTCGATATGACCGTTTCGCCGACCTCGTTCGCCGCAGGATCAAGTTCGGCGCCGAGCCAGGCGAGACGCTCGCTGATGCGAGCGCGGATCGGGGCGGAATTCTCGCCGACGCCGGCTGTAAACACGAAGGCATCCAGTCCACCCAGCGCTGCCGCGAGCATGCCTGCGCTGAGCGCGCAGCGATGGACGAAGTGATCGATCGCGAAGGCCGCATGCGGATCGCTGCTCGCGAGAAGTTCACGCATATCACCCGAAATGCCGGAAAGTCCCTTCAGGCCCGACGATCTGTAGAGGAGGTCCGTCACCTCGGCCACGCTCATGCCGTGCTGATCGATCAGGTAGAGCACGACGCCAGGATCCATCTGCCCGGGCCGCGTGCTCATCGGCAAACCATCCAGCGCGGTGAATCCCATCGTCGTCTCGAGGCTCTTTGCCTCCTTCAGCGCGCACATGGATGCGCCGCTACCGAGATGGGCAACCACGACGCTCCCACTTGCGACGTCTGGCGCGACCTCCGTCAGCCTCTCGGCGATGTACTCGTATGACAGGCCGTGGAAGCCGTATCGTCGCACCCCATGTTCGTAATAGCTCGCCGGCAAGGCATAGCAGTCGGTATGGGGGGCGTGGCCGCGATGAAACGCCGTATCAAAACAGGCGACCTGCGGAACGTCGGCATTGATCTCCATGGCAAGGCGGATCGGCGCCAGGTTGTTGGGCTGGTGCAGCGGCGCAAGCTCCTGAAAGGTGGCGAGCGTATCCAGAATGTCGTGGTCGATCAAAATAGGCTTGGCGTAGTTGGGACCGCCGTGGACAACGCGATGGCCGATCGCCTTGAGCGCAAAGCCCTCGAGGGTCATCAGCCAAGCGCGCGTTTCGGCAATCGCATCTGGCAGGTGATCCACCGCTTCCGGCGCATAGCGGCGGTCAACGAGAACGTCGCCGTCCGCGCTTTTCGCAACAAGGCGCGGCTTCGTCCCGATACCGTCCATCTGGCCGCGAATGCAGCGCCTGAGGCCCGTACCGGTGATCTCGAAGATCTGAAACTTGAGGCTCGATGACCCCGCATTGACAACGAGAATTGCGTCCATGCGTCAGGCCACCACTTGCGCGACGCGCCGCTGGGCCGCCGCAAAGAGGGTTGCGACAGCGCATGAGGCCAGACGGCTGCGCACTGTGTCGGCTCGGGAGGTCAGGACAATCGGTACACGAGCTCCAAGAACGATACCCGCTGCATCGGCGTGCGACAGGAAGGTCAGGTTCTTGGCAAGCATGTTTCCGGCCTCGAGATCGGGCACAACGATGATCTGCGCGCGACCTGCGACAGGTGACGTCAGCCCCTTGATGCTTGCCGCTTCCGGACTGATCGCATTGTCGAATGCAAGCGGGCCATCGAGAACCGCGCCGGTGATCTGGCCGCGCTCGGCCATCTTGCAGAGCGCCGCAGCGTCGATCGTCGAAGGGATCTTTGTCGTCACCGTTTCCACCGCGGAGACGATCGCCACACGCGGTTCGCCCAACCCGATCGCCGTCCAGAGATCGATCGCATTCTGAACGATGTCACGCTTGGCGTCGAGATTTGGGAAGATATTGATGGCGGCATCGGTGATGAATAGCGTGTCGGCGTAGCCGGGCACGTCCATGACAAAGACGTGGCTGATACGGCGTTCCGTGCGCAGCCCGGTGGCTGATGCGGTGACCTCACGCATCAGCTCATCGGTGTGCAGGCTGCCCTTCATCAGGAGTTCGCCCTTTCCCTCACGTATCAAAGCGACCGCCTGAGCGGCCGCTCCGTGGCTGTGCGGAGCATCGACGATCTCGTGCCCCTTCAGATCGAGCCCCTTTTCTACCGCCACCTCGCGGATCTTGGCGGATGGGCCAACCAGCACGGGGACGATCAGGCCGCTTTCGGCAGCATCGAGCGCTCCCCGCAGCGAGGTTTCGTCGCAAGGATGCGCAACGACCGTCACGGCCGGCACGACCTGTCGTGCGGTGGCGATCAGGCGGTCATATTTGGAAATGCTCGGCGCAGCCGTCGTGAGATCGATCAATGGGGAGCCCCTTCTCTTCTGCCTGGATGCGTTGGTACACGGACGGGCTTGCCGCCGGCAGCCTTGACGAGCGCGGCGCTTTCGGGATCGGACGTGGCGACATTGAAGAATGCAGCCATGCGATCTAACCGCTCGGCTGCCTCGCCGTCGAGCGCTCCTGATGATTCCAGCACCTCACGCAGCACGTCGAAGGCCTTGCGGCGCTCGTCCGCATCTGGCGGCAAGAGTGACGGGATTGCCGCAAGGGCTGCCGCCTCGTCGATCAGCAGCATGAAATACTGCTCGCGCACCAACGCCTTGAACTCGGCGAGCGTCAACTGGCTTGCCGCCGGCTGACTGCGTCTTATCCTGCGAATGGCTTCAAAGCCGCGCTCGTCAGCACTGCCCCGCGCCATGCCGACATACACCATCGATCGCACAAGGCCCTCCAGCAGACCACCTTCTGCGATCTTCGCTTTCAACGCCGCAACGCGCGTTTTCAGCAGTGCGCCGCTCAGAAGACTTTTCGGCGCCTTGCGTGGCGGGCGACTGGAATTCGGATCGATCCCCAGGGCCGTCTGCAGGGGAGTAGAACCGTAGACCGCGCGGAACGTCTCCTCCGCCAGCCGTTCCGACAGGATCCGCCAGCTTTCAAGGCCGTCGACAATCTGTTCCGACAGCTTCTCCTGTATGGAAAGAAGAGGATTGTCGGACGCAACAGGACGACGGTTCTTACGGACATAGTCAGCTGCATTTTCGACCCATGCCATCATCGGATTGCGCGGACCAAACATTTCATAGCTGAGGCGCAACGGGTGGAGATGCCGGGTCATTTCGGCAAACTGCGGGGTAACCGCAGCCTGGATCGCCGGCTGCGCGAGAACGCGGTAATTCGCCAGATTGATCTCCGAAAGCCGCGCGGCCGCGGCGAAGCGATGCTCGTCTTCAATATCGTTGCCGCCAAGAGCGCGAATATCATCCAGAGTGCGCGCTTCGCAACGCATGATCCATTGGCCGTTGACCAGTTCCGGGCGGTCGATGGCATCGCCGACAGGTTCGAGAACAGCTTCGTAGAGACCGGGAGGCAGCACATCGATCAGATCGATATTCGACGCGAACTCGTCGTGTTCCTTGCGCGCCACGCCGGCGGAAACGAAGATGCCGAGATGGCCGATTTTCTCATGGACGGTGTAGACGATGGTCTGCCCGAGAGAGCGTATCTCGTCCACGCTGTCGTAGAGGTCGAGGATCCAACCCAATGCCTGCTGTGGCGGCGTGATGTTGTCCCCCTTCGAGCAGAAGACCAGGATTGGCGAGCGGATGTTGCGCAGATCGACCGCCGTCCCGTCGGACGTCCGGATCTCGCCGGCGGCGAGCTTGTTGCCGACGAACAGTTCATCGACGATGAACTGCATCTCTTCGGCATTGAGCATGACGTGCCCACCCCACCAGCGCTCGAACCCGAGATAGCGCTCGGCTTCGGTATCGACCTTGGAATAGAGGTTGTATTGCTTGCTCCAGAGCGTGTTGGCCGGATTCTGGTTTTCGAAGTTCTGCACCAGCCAGGCTCCGTCGAACTTGCCGGCACCGAGGTCGCCGGTCAGGGCCGTCAGCCAGCTTCCACCGAGAAGGCCGCCGGAATAGCGCATCGGATACTGCCCTTCGACGCCCGCCCAGTAAGAAAGCGGAGTGCCGGCAATGATGATCGGCCCGAACAGCTCAGGACGCAGTGCGGCGAGCATCATCACAGCCCAGCCCGCCTGGCAGTTGCCGATGACGCACGGCTTTCCATCGGCATTGGGATGGCGCGCGATCACCTTTTCCAGGAACGTCGCTTCCGCGTGAACGATATCCTCGATCGTCTGGCCCGGTACGGGCTCCGGCAGGAACCCGATGAAATAGCACGGATGACCTGCCTTCATCGCAACGCCGATCTCGCTGTCGGCTTTGAACCCGCCTATTCCAGGCCCGTGGCCGGCCCGCGGATCGACGACGACAAACGGCCGCTTCCCCTGGTCGATGGCGACGCCCGAAGGCGGGATGATATGGGCAAGAAGGTAGTTGACGGGCCGCTCCAGTCGGCGGCCGTCGCAGACGAGCTCTGCGTCATAGTCCAGCACGTGAGGAGCACTAAAGGCAGCCTGCTCCTCATACTGAGCGCCGCGTCGTCTCATCACGTCAAGGTAGAGCACGGACCGTTGCCATGCATCGGTCCAGTATGCGGTGACGGGGTTGGAGAACATCAGGGTGTTCGTGATGTTGGCGAGATCGGACATCATGTCCACTCCTCTGTGGGTACGGGAGTTATGCCTGGCAGGACCAGGCGCGATCATCTTTATCGTCGTCTGACGGTTGGCATGCCGGTGCACGAAAGGCAGATTGGCGCATCCTGTGATGCACACCCAAACTAGGGCAGAGTAGCGCTCCAGCGTTTCATTTGCATGACACCACCGGTCGCACCTATGCGACCGGAAAACTGGCGTCGCGTCAAGATGGCCGGTAGCGATATGCCTAGTCGGTCACGAGCTCCCAGCTCGAGTCGGGATTAAATTCCCTGATGGCGGCGGCCTTTTCTTCGGTCCGCTCGCCCAGATCGCGCTGGTAGACGATACCAGCGTTGTTGACGAGGAAGGTCTGAACGCCGGTGACGCGATACTTGACCGGCCAGGCGATCAGCGCGAAGCCCCCCGTCATGTTCTTGTTGACGATGTAGCTCTGCTTGCCTCCAAGTACGTTGTCACCTTGGCCCGTCAGGATCCGATAGTGATAACCGTAGTACCCCTCACCCTGCTTCGCGCGGCCAAGGGCAGCCGTTTCGATCATCTGTCCGGCAGGACTATCGACGTCAAAGGTGCCTGGTGGCCAGTAGAGGCCATCGCGCTTGCCCGGGCTGCTGATCAGCTTCTGGGCAAACTCGTAGACACCGTCTTCATCCTGATCCACTTTCGCATATTCGTACTGCGCGGCGACGTAGTCATGCATCGTCTGGATCGTCTGGAGTTCGTTCGCTCCAACGCGCCGATTGACGATTTCCTGCAATCCCACCTGCGTGTCGAAAGCCCACTTGCCGTCCTTCAGCTGCGACAGCGGGAAAGGCAGCGGCCACAGAGCCTTGCCGATCAGGACGATCTTCCGCCCTGAAAGGTCCTGCAGCTGCAGCTCCCGGTCGGCGCCGGCGCGGATAAGCGCGTAGGTCGCCATCGCGTCGCTGTTGGCGCTGAGCTTGCTGGCGTCCAGACCGAGTAGATTGGCAAAGCCGGCTTTGTCGTCGGCACTGAGCACCGACTTCAGACGCTCCAGCGCATCCGATGGATTGTCGAATGACGGTGGCGTTCCGCCGACGAATTCCGACAAATTGGTCTGCAGCTGCGATACAGCAGGGTAAGCCGGCAACAGGGTGAGCGCCATTCCCAGCGCCAGTGGGATCAATCGCAACTCTCGTCTCATGATCTATCTCCGGTTATCTGACAGCCAACTATCGTCTTCCGCCGCCGCCGCGGCCGCCACCACCTCGGCCACCACCGCCGCCGCCGTGGGGTCTTGGACGTGGCCGACTGGCGTGCGAGCCGCCGCCGCCGCGCGGCGCACCCATGCTCTGCCCACCGCGATGCCCGCCACCCATGCTCTGTCCGCCCCGCTTGGAGGCAACCGCCTCACGGCGACCGGATTGTACGTTGCCGAGTGCATTCGGCTGGCGAGATCTGTTGTCAGGCCGAGCCGCCATCTTTGGTGCGTTGGCCTTCTTGTTGGTCTTCGCCGCAGGACGATTGTTGCCGGCCGCCGGACGCGTTTCAGGTCGTGCGCCGGCATTGGGCCGGTTGGCAGCCGCGTTTCCTGCCTTGGATTTTGGGCCGGCCTTCAAGCCTTCAGCCGTGCTCTTGCGGATGTCCTGGGCTCGCGGGCCTGCATCGCGTGTCGAGGGCCCGCGAGCCTGCCCCTCGCCGATCTTGTTCTTCAGCTGGTTGCGGTTATCCGCCTGCAAACCGGACTTGATCGCCGACCGGTCCAGATTGTTGATCTGGTCACGACCGATATTCAACTTGCTTCGATCGACCTTGCTCCAGTCGACGTCATTCAACTTGATCTTGCCGTTGAAGTTGCGATCATTGAAGCAGTTGTTGCAGTCGATATCGACATCGCCGCCCCAATTGCCGCCCCAGACGCCCCAGTCATCCCAATTCACGACCGCGGCCCATGCGGCGCCGGTCACGGCGCCGGCAAAGAATGCTGCGCCGGGATAGTAGTAGCTGTCGTAGGAACTCGGATAATACGAGATCGGCGCCGCCTGATAGCTGTCCTGGTAGAGCATTTCCGGCGGGTATTGGGGGATATAGACCTTCTCGGGGTTTGTCGGACGGATGACGATGTTCTCGTTTTCGTTAACGATGGTCACCTTGTCGTCGGTCTTGATGATGTTCTTGGCAACCGCCTCGTCACGAAGCTGCTGGATGGCGATCAGCACGTCTTTCTGCTGATTGGTCAAGGCATCGCCGAGCGACTGCGTCCAATCGAGGTCATTGCTCATCATCTTGACGATGTCGGGATAGTTGAGGAGCGAAATGACGCTACCGTCCCAATCCGCCTTGGGCTTGAGATCGGTCTTTTTCTCCTTTGCCTCTAGAAAGCGCTGGGCCTCCACGATCTGCAGCGGGAAGAGCGACGCGGCAGAGATCGCCGCGACAAGCTCATCTGGATACAGCGCAATACGCGCGACCAGAACCTCGAGCTCGTCCTCCGAAAGAAGGTCAGGTGTCTCCGCGGTAGGCGCCGCCGCAGCTGCTGGAGCCGACGCCGGGGTAGCCGTCTGCGAATAGGCCACGGGACCAGGATATATCCAAATCAATGACAGGGCCGACAACCCGGCCAGCAGCCTGAAGGATCTTGCTCTCAGCATGCGTCGACCTCCTTGCATCACAGACGTTAGGAATTTATCGCGTTGCGTATTCAGCTGCGTCTGATCACCCCAAGCAACGTGACCATCGGCCCCTCCGCCTCATGTCGATGTTGTCAGGGCCGTCGTTCCAGCCGCATCAGGAGCCACACTCTATTACAGCGACCCGGCCATGGGGCGTAACTTACGTGAGGCTACACTACGGAGCCGGTAAGACGGGTGAGCTACCCGCTCGTCGCGCAAGCCCTCACGCTTGGACGAAATCTCGTCCGCCGCAGCGGCAATGCCTAGCCGGCGGCAAGCGTGGATCTCAACAGATCACTGGCACCGGACCAAAGGATCTGCAGACCAAGGCAGAACAGGATGAACGCCGACAGGCGCACCGCGATGTCGGTTCCGCCGCGGCCAAGGAGACGCTGGATGCGATCGGCATAAGAGAAGCAAAGCAGGATAGTCAACGACAACACAAAAAGGGCGAGAAGGCTTGCCAGGACGAATATGATCCTGTGTGCCGGACTGGTGACCGTCGCCTCGGAAAGCCCGATGCTGATCACGATTGCGATCGATCCCGGTCCTGTCGTAAGCGGAAGTGTCAGCGGATAGAAGGACTGATCGAGCAAATCGACCCGAGAAGTATCGCCTGCCGGGTCATCCAGCTCCTTGCGGCTTCCTTCGTTGAGGAGTTTCCATCCGGCCACGGCGACGATGATCCCACCCGCAACGCGCAGGATAGGCACAGAAATCCCGTAAAACTGCAGGATGAGAGCGCCGAGCAGAAATGAACAGGTGAGCAACATCAGTGAATTCAACGCGATGCGCCGCGCGAGTGTGGCGCGCAGTGCGGGCGTTGCCCCACGCGTCAATCCGAGGAAAACAAGCGCCGAACCCGGTGGATTCACGACCGGAAACACAGAGGCCAGCACCAGTGCGAACGTGTTGATCGCCGCGTACATTCAGAGGCACCCATACCGAAAGTGAGCGCATCCGCATTGAATGGCCATGCGTTCGGAACGATCTACAGCTCGGGTCACATCGGTCAATTTCGGCCCATCGCCTCCTGCCGTAAGGATGAAATCGTGCATCGAGAAGAAGTCTCCGCTACGGCACAATATAGAATTGGCGCAGAGCACTGTGGGGGCCAACTATGGACCACGACGCTATACGGCCTGCCGCCCCTCCTGCAATCGCCACCATGTACGTTACCGTAATATACGCCTCGTCCGCGCCGCTCTGTGCATGCTCATCGCATCCCATACAGAAGGAGGCCAGCATGTTGCGACCTAGTGTACCAGTGACAGCCGCCGTCTTTTTATACAGGCCGTGAGTGCTCGTGCAGTCTTCACGCAAACCGTGAGCTATGCGGACGCGGTCACCAAGCCGGCCGACGATTGCGGCGCTCACATTAGGTTATGGTCCTGAGGAC
>UEHQ01000018.1 GCA_900489925.1 Hyphomicrobiales bacterium
TTGCTGGTTTGAGGACCGTCGTGTACCGAACGCCTACGATGGTGGCTGGCACATGGAGAGCATGCGGGTCTGCCAGTAAGATCAACTACTTGCGCATAAAAGAAAATGCCGGAACGAAATCACGTTCCGGCATTTTCTGTTTTCAGGCTCAGTCTGTGACCAACCTTAGGTCGACATCAAGGCTTGGTCGTATCAGTCGAAGGTGCGGGCTGCGTCGTCGTGGCTGGCGGTGTAGCCGGCATCACGGGCTTGGGAGCAGGCTCGCTGATCGGTGGTGGTGTCGTGGACGCCGTAGTCTCGGGATCGGTCTTGGATCCGCCACCCCACTGCGACCAGGCAAAACCGGCAACTGCGATGATGGCGATGATCGCAACCCAGGTACCCCAACCGCCGCCTGAACTGCGACTGCGAATCGGCGTGGTTCGAAGATCTGATTCTCTGTCGTTCGGGTCGTAAGTCATATGCTTCCTCCGTGCCTTTACTAGGCAAGGAACTCCATGGGACGCGCTTTGTTCCCAAAACAGGCAGAGTTACGTCAATGGCTACGGAAGTCGCTGGGTGTTGGGAAAACCAGACGTGAGCTTCATGCTCGGAGAAGTGCTGGAAACGTTGCGAACGATCCTCACCAGACGCGAAATCAAGACTGTGTCTAAGTCTCTGAAAACACGTGGTGAGAGCGTCGGGGTTCGAACCCGAGACCTACTGATTAAAAGTCAGTTGCTCTACCGGCTGAGCTACGCTCTCCCTCGGTCCGAGGCTCAAATGCCGCCCCGGCTGGAAGTGCGCGGAACATATGCAGACGACCCATTGCGGTCAACCAAAAAATCTACGTTTCCTGTGCATTAGGCACAATTCTTGCGGCGGGTCTGCAAATGAAGGCCCGCGCCGAAGCGCGGGCCGTTCATACAAGCATCAATGTTTGCCCTTGCTGCCTTGCTGGCCGGGCTTCATCTGCTGCTCATGCTTCTTGCTCTGATCGTCGCGGGAACCGGACGACGACATGTTGCGCTCACTTCCGGAGCTTCCTGCACTCTTGTGGCTCTGTTGGCCGGATTTGACGTGCTGATCGTGGGTTCCGCCTTGATTTGCCATTTCGGTCTCCTTGGGTTTGAAAAGGTGAGGCCACGCCGACCCCACGGTCCTAAACCCCGCGGCCAAAGCGCGGTTCCGCAATTTAATATTTCGTGATGGTCGCATTCAGACATGCGCGCGGGCGATTGCGGGCGACGCCGCGGCCCCGCTGACATCCAACGGCGAATAATGCGCGGAGCGCCAGATTGTTCCAGAGAAATGCCGAAATAAATCAATGCCTTCGATGCTTCACAAACACGTGTGCTGCACTAACTATCTCGTTATCGAAGGAGATTGCCATGACTGAAGTGCATGAACAGAAACCATCCCAGACACGCAAGGTTCTGCGTGGCCGTCCTTATAGCCTTTCAGAGTTCGCCCGAAAGTATCGGCTTGATGAGGAGGAGGCCAATCGCCTCTTCCAGAAGTTCGGGCCTTCCGCCATGGAGCTTGATTTGCTGATGGCAGCCAAGCGTCGTCCACCGGTGTCGCTGGCAGCGCTCGGCGTATAGCGGAACGTCTGCGCCGCCTTGTTTCAAGGCGGGGGTGAGGAGCGCCGTTCTCTCGTCTTTCTGGATCGAGAGGACGGCCTCTTTGTAGATAGATAGCGTCGCGCGCAACCGGTCGAAACCGGACTCTGATTACCAAGATTTCATTTCCCTTTCCGACCTCGCCGTGCCAATGCGGTCTTGGTGCTAATCGCCCGTTCAGCTTCACGTTGTTATTCGGTAGCTCGCGGCCGCATTGGCCGAATACTGATCGAGGCCCGAATGAACGACATTGCAAACACCAGCCAAACGAAAACCAGTGCAGGCGGCGCGGATCTCGCAGCCGCTCTTGCCGCGTCCGAGCGGCAACAGAAAGGGCGCTGGTTCAGACGTTTGCTGGTGCTTCTTCTCGTGGTGCTTGCCATCGGCGCCGGCGTCTATGCCTACTCCAGTCGTGGGACCAACCAGCTGACCTATATCACGCAGCCGGCAAAGCGCGGCGACTTGACCGTGCTTGTCACGGCGACGGGCTCCGTGCAGCCGACAGAGCAGGTAGACATTTCCAGTGAGCTTTCCGGGACGGTTCGCGACGTCAACGTTGATTACAACAGCGAGGTCAAGGCGGGTGAGGTTCTGGCGGTGCTCGACACCAACAAGCTCGAGGCAGATGTAAAGAGCACGCGTGCCAAGCTCGATTCGGCAAAAGCCAACGTCGTCAAGGCGACGGCCGATCTTCAATCCGCCCAGAGTTCCTACGAGCGCTATCGCAATCTGGTGCAGAGCAATGTGACGACCCAGCAGAGCCTCGAAGACGCGCGCTACAAATATGATTCTGCCGTGGCAGCGAAGGAAATCAACGAAGCAGCCGTGTTGTCCGCGGAAGCCGACCTGCAGCTTGCCGAAGTGAACCTGGCGAAGGCCAAGATCGTTTCGCCGATCGACGGCGTGATCCTCACCCGGTCGGTCGACCCAGGAGCGACGGTTGCCGCTTCGCTTTCGGCACCGGTCCTGTTCGTCATCGCCGGCGATCTGCGCAAGATGGAGCTTCAAGTCGATGTCGACGAGGCCGATGTCGGCCAGGTCGCGGTTGGCCAGAAGGCGACATTTACGGTCGATGCCTATCCTGATCGCACGTTTCCCGCTGAGATCAAGCAGATACGCTTTGCGTCGGAGACCACCAACAACGTCGTGACCTATAAGGCGATCCTCTCCGTGGACAATGCCGATCTGCTTTTGCGCCCCGGCATGACGGCGACTGCCGACGCCACCGTCGAAGCGGTCAAGGACACGCTCATGGTTCCGAACGCAGCACTTCGCTACGCGCCGCCTGCTGCGGACTCGCCGCGCCGTGGTGGTCTGTTCGGATTTCTCCGGCCACCCCGCATGGGACCGCGCACGGGCAATCAGGGCGGCGAAGCGCTGACCGGGGCAAAGCGAAGGGTCTGGGTGCTCAAGGCAGGCAAGCCGGCGCCCATGGTCATTCAGGTAGGGTCGTCGGACGGACAGTTCACGCAGGTCGTCTCCGGCGATCTGAAGGAAAACGATGCTTTGGTCGTCGATTCCACCGAGCAATCGAAGTAGGCAGACGCGCGATGACCACGCCGCCAATCATCGAATTCCGGCAGGTATCCAAGATCTATGGTCAGGGAGAGGCTGCCATCCGTGCGCTCGACCGCGTCGATCTCTCGATATCGGAGCGCGAATTCGTTGCCATCATGGGGCCGTCGGGCTCCGGCAAATCGACCGCCATGAACATACTTGGCTGCCTCGATGTTCCGAGCGCCGGCGACTATGTGTTTCAGGGGATTCCGACGCGGGGATTTAATCGCAGCCAGTTGACCTTGCTGCGCCGGCATATGCTCGGATTCGTGTTTCAGGGGTTCAATCTCCTGCCCAGGACGTCGGCCGTGGAGAACGTCGAGTTGCCGCTGATCTACCGCGGCATGCCGGGCGCCGAGCGGCATCGCCGCGCGAAGGAAGCGCTGGCGCTGGTCGGACTATCCGGGCGCGAGCATCACAAGACGCAGGAGTTGTCGGGCGGCCAGCAGCAACGCGTGGCGATCGCCCGTGCCATCGTCACGCAGCCATCACTGCTTCTTGCAGACGAACCGACCGGCAACCTCGACACCAAGACCAGCATCGAGATCATGGACCTGATGACGCGCCTGAACCGCGAGCAGGGCATCACCATTGTCATGGTCACCCACGAGCCTGACATTGCCGCCTACGCGCAGCGTCTGCTGCGCTTCGTCGATGGCAAGCTGGAGGCGGAGACCACCAAAAGCGGGGAGGCGGCACATGTTCTTTGAAACGCTGAAGCTTGCTCTGCGCGCGATCAGCCGCAACATGCTGCGCTCGTTTCTGACCGTCCTGGGCGTGGTCATCGGTGTTGCAGCCGTCATAGCGCTCGTCACCATCGGCAACGGCACGACCGCCCAGGTTACGTCGGAACTGTCGCGGCTGGGCACCAACATGCTGTTTGCGCGTCCCGGCCAGTTCGGCCCGGGCCGGGCCAGTTCCGAGGCCAGGCGCTTCACCGTCGCGGATGTGGATGCCATTCGTGACCAAGTTGGCGGTCTGCGGGCGGTGGCGCCGCTCAACCAGACGACAGCGACTGTGATCTATGGTGGCCAGAGCCATTCGACCACTGTCATGGGGACCACGAACGACTACTTCGTGGCTCAGGATTGGGACATGGCCCTTGGCCGCACGTTCGAAGCCGCGGAAGAGCGTGGCCGCGCGCGCTGCATCCTTGGCGAGACGGTGCGCTCGCAACTGTTTGGTGCCGCAGACCCGAGCGGCCAGCAGATCCGTGTCGGCAAGGTGTCCTGCGGGGTGATCGGCGTTCTCGCAAAGCGCGGCCAGTCCGGCATGGGTAACGATCAGGACGATGTCGTCGTCATGCCGGTCAAGGTGTACCAGCGCCGGATCGGCGGCAGGGCCAACGCCAACGTGTCGATGATTGTGATCTCCGCCCGCGACGGCGTCTCGACCTCCAAGGTTCAATCCGAAACCGAAAACCTGCTGCGCGAACGCCGCAAGATCATTCCTGGCCGCGAGGACGACTTCAACGTCAACGACATGACGCAGATCGCCGAAGCGATGACCGGCACGACGACGCTTCTGACCAGTCTCCTCGGGGCGGTCGCCGCCATCAGCCTTCTGGTGGGAGGCATCGGCATCATGAATATCATGCTGGTGTCCGTCACCGAGCGCACCAGGGAGATCGGTATCAGGCTGGCGATCGGCGCGCTGGAAGGGCAGGTGCTGCTGCAATTCCTCGTGGAGGCTGTCGCCCTGTCCATCTTTGGCGGAATGACAGGCATCTTGCTCGGCCTGGGGCTCGGCTTCGGCGCCGTGACGCTCCTCAAGGTGCCGTTTGTCGTCAGCCCCGTCATGATCGGGGTCGCCTTTGCGTTCTCCGCGGCGATCGGCATGATTTTCGGCTACTTCCCCGCAAGGCGGGCGGCGCAACTCAATCCGATCGAAGCGCTTCGGCACGAATGATGGCCGGCGCACGGCGCTCCAGCGGCGCTGATATATCAAGGCAACCTGCCATTGCATTCACGCGATGTCTGCTTATGATATATCAGAGCGAAATATGGGAATGCGATGCAGAACTCACAGAGCCATCTGGCCTATCTGGCGCTGGAGCATGCGATCGTAACGTTGGCGTTGCAGCCCGGCGCGCTCGTAACCGAAAAGCAGCTCATCGATCTTGCTGGCCACGGTCGCACGCCGGTACGTGAAGCAATCCAGAAGCTGGCATGGCAACGGCTCATCTTCGTCAGACCGCGGGTGGGTCTGCAGATCGCTGAGATCAAGCCCGGCGACCATAGCCATGTCATGCAGGTGCGCCGCGAGTTGGAGCCGATTGCCGCAGCGCTCGTTGCCGAACATGCCACGGACGCGCAGCGAAACCAGCTCGTTGAATGCGCCCGCGCGATGGCGGATTGCGCGATCAGCGGCGACCTGGCCGCATTCTTCTCGGCGGACAAGGCCTTCGACGAAATCCTCGAGGAGGCATGTCCCAACGCGTTCATCACTTCGGCGCTGGCGCCAGTACAGACGCATTCACGCCGGCTGTGGTACTCGACGGCAAGTCCTGATCGGATGGACCGATCGATCTCGCTCCATGTCGCCGTTATCCGCGCGATCCAGCAAGGCAATGCCGCCGAGGCCGCCAAGGTCATGACCGTGCTGATCGATTATCTCGGCCACAAATAAGAACGGCCCCGTTTCCGGAGCCGTGATCCTAGGAGAATATCAGCGCCTTAGCCGACGAAGGCGCGCTCAATGACGAACTCAGCGGGCTTGCTGTTTGCACCCTCGTTGAGGCCGGCTTTTTCCAAGAGTTCCTTGGTGTCCTTAAGCATCGCGGAAGAGCCGCAGATCATGCCGCGGTCGATCGAGGGATCGAGCGGGGGGACGCCAAGATCTGTGAAGAGCTTGCCGGATTCGATCAGATCCGTGATGCGGCCGCGATACTCGAAGTCTTCGCGCGTGACGGTCGCGTAGTGATGCAGCTTGTCGCCGACGACTTCCTTTAGAAGTTCATCGTTCTGGATTTCATGCACGAGGTCGAAACCGTACTTCAGCTCCGCAATGTTGCGGGTCGTATGGGTGAGGATGACTTCCTCATACTTTTCGTAGGTTTCGGGATCGCGGATCAGGCTGGCGAAGGGCGCAATGCCGGTGCCGGTCGAGAACATGTAGAGCCTGCGGCCCGGCGTCAGTGCGTCGAGCACGAGCGTGCCGGTTGGCTTCTTGCGCATCAGCACCTGATCGCCGGGCTTGATGGCCTGAAGGTGCGAGGTCAGCGGGCCGTCCTGAACCTTGATCGAGAAGAATTCGAGTTCTTCCGCCCAGGCAGGGCTCGCGATCGAGTAGGCGCGGAAGATCGGCTTGCCTTCGACCATCAACCCGATCATCGCAAATTCGCCAGAGCGGAAGCGGAAGCCCTGCGGGCGCGTCATGGTGAAACGGAACAGGCTATCCGTATAATGCGTGACGCTGAGCACGGTCTCGGCGTAGACGCCGGCAGGAATCGGGGAGGCGAAGTCTTCGGTCTTTGCAGGGGCGTTCATTGCAGTGTCGGATCCCGTAATTCGTCGGATGATCTTTTCGATGCGAGCCAGATATTACAAATAGGCCTTCGGATAAAGGTATTCCATTCTTTCTGAAGCGACTTGCACGAAATATGCGTGTCACGGTCAGGATTCAGACTGCCATGAGCCTTCGTCGCTTTTGCGCTGGCGAAGCGATGCAAAGGATGCATATTAGGCAAAAATCGCGCCGGCCGGGTGCGAATGCCTTTGGCAGCTCGGGGAAACATGAAGATTTTCAACTATAAGCGCGTGCCCTATGCGGAGATGCGTGCGTTTTCCGTCCATATTCTGACGGCGTCCGGATCGTTTCTGGCATTCCTTGGTGTCGTGGCCGCGGCGGAGCATCGCTTCATAGATATGTTTTGGTGGCTGGGACTTGCACTCCTTGTCGACGGTATCGACGGTCCGATCGCGCGCAAGGTGAAGGTCAAGGAAGTTCTGCCGAACTGGTCGGGTGACACGCTCGATAACATCATCGACTACGTGACTTATGTATTGCTGCCGGCATTCGCGCTCTACCAGAGCGGAATGATCGGCGAGCCGTGGTCCTTCGTCGCCGCCGGCATGATCGTCGTTTCGAGCGCGATCTACTATGCCGATATGGGCATGAAGACCGACGAGTACTTCTTTTCAGGTTTCCCGGTCGTCTGGAACATGATTGTCTTCACGCTCTTTGTCATGGATGCGAGCGCGGTGACGGCGTTGACCGTGGTGATTGTTTCCGTCGTACTTACATTTCTTCCGATCAATTTCCTGCACCCGGTCCGCGTGAAGCGCTTGCGCACGCTGAACCTCGGCGTCTTCTTCCTTTGGTCGGCGCTCGGGATGTACTCGCTGTTGATGCATTTCAATATGCCGCATTGGGCGCTTGTGCTGTTCATTCTGAGCGGTATCTATCTCTACTGCATAGGCGCCGTTCTACAATTCTTCCCGGCGCTTGGGCGCAACGAGTAGGAAGCGGAAAATGGCCAGGACACAGGCAGTTACGTTCAGCAAAACCGGTGGACCCGACGTTCTCGAATATGTTGATATCGATCTGCCGCCGCCCTCGTCTGGAGAGGTCCAGATCCGGCACGCTGCTATCGGCCTGAACTTCATTGACGTCTATTTCCGAACCGGCCTCTACAAGACGCCGCACCTTCCCTTTGTAACGGGCAAGGAGGCGGCCGGAACGGTGATATCAGTTGGTCCCGACGTGGACGGCTTTGCTGTTGGCGACCGAGTTGCCTATGCCGGTTCTGACGGCGCCTACAGCGTCGAACGCAATATCGAGACGAAACATCTCGTGAAGGTGCCGGATGGTATCTCGCTGGAAACGGCCGCCTCGATGATGCTGAAAGGCATGACGGCGCAATACCTGCTGAACCGGACGTTCAAGGTTGGTCCTGAGACGACCATCCTGTTTCATGCCGCGGCAGGCGGCGTCGGGCTGATCGCCGGCCAATGGGCAAAGGCGCTCGGCGCAAGGGTCATCGGGACGGCAGGCTCGAAAAGCAAGGTGCGACTGGCGCTCGATCACGGCTACGACCACGTCATCGATTACAACACCGAGAATTTCGTCGAACGGGTCCACGAGATCACGGGCGGCGAGGGTGTGGATGTCGTCTACGATTCCATCGGTCGCGACACCTTCCCGCAGTCGCTCGACTGTCTGAAGCGTCTCGGCATGTTCGTCTCCTTTGGCCAGTCGTCGGGTCCTATCGAGAACTTCACGCTGGCCATGCTCGCCCAGAAGGGATCGCTGTTTGCAACCCGGCCGACGCTTTTCACCTATATCGCGACGCGCCAGGAGCTAACTGATTGTGCAAACGCATTATTTGATGTTGTTTTGAGCAACAAAGTGCGTATCAATATCAATCAAACCTATCCGTTGCGCGAGGTTGGACGCGCCCATGCGGATCTGGAATCCAGGAAAACTACCGGAACTACGCTGCTGATCCCATAATGATCCTGAAGGGGCAGGTCAGCAGAGGGAAATGAGGGGAACGTGTCGTTAGCGAGTGTGCCGGCTTCCGGCGCGTTATTGTCGGTGCAGAAGCTGACGAAGCTGTTTGGCAGCTTTGTCGCCTGCAGCCACATCGACCTCGATATCGCGCCGGGCGAGATCCATGCACTTCTTGGTGAAAACGGCGCGGGTAAATCCACGCTGGTCAAGATGCTGTTTGGCGTTCTGGAACCAAGCGAAGGCCATATCGTCTGGGAGGGGCGGCCGGTGTCGATCGCGTCGCCGGGCGATGCGCGCAAGCTTGGCATCGGCATGGTGTTCCAGCACTTCTCGCTGTTTGAAGCCCTGACCGTCGCTGAGAATATTGCGCTGTCACTCGACGACGGCATTCCGATCGGCAAGATTGCCGAGGAGGCCAGGGCGCTCTCTCGGGCCTATGGTCTCCCGCTCGATCCCTACGCCCATGTCGCCGATCTCTCGGTTGGGGAACGTCAGCGTATCGAGATCGTCCGCGCGCTGCTGCAAAATCCGAAGCTTATCATTCTTGATGAACCGACCTCCGTTCTGACGCCGCAGGAGGCCGACAAGCTTTTCGAGACGCTGTTCAAGCTCAAAGCCGAAGGCCGTTCCGTTCTCTACATCAGCCACCGCCTGGAAGAGGTGCAGCGCATCTGCGACCGCGCGACGGTACTGCGTCACGGCAAGGTGACCGGTGCCTGTGATCCGCGCCAGGAGACGCCTGCTTCGCTCGCGCGAATGATGGTCGGAAACGACATCGCTGCCGTGACGCATCCCGATCGCGGCAACAAGGGTGACGTGCAACTCGCAGTCTCCAACCTTTCTGTCGCTGCTCGCACGCCCTTCGCCATGCCGCTCAGAGACGTGTCGCTGGCGGTTCGCTCGGGCGAGGTCCTTGCGATCGCCGGTGTCGCCGGCAACGGCCAGGGCGAGCTTTTCGACGCGCTTTCCGGCGAGTACCCGGTATCGACGCCCAGCGCGATCACCATTCGCAACAAGCCGGTGGGCACGCAGGGGATTACCGCCCGCCGTCTGCTCGGCGCAGGGTTTGTTCCGGAGGAGAGACATGGCCACGCGGCCGTCTCCGCAATGAAACTGTCCGACAATCTCGTCTTGGCGCGCAGTCAGTCCGACCGGAAGGCGTTTCTCGCCGGCGGCTTCCTCAAGATCATCCGCAGAAGCGCGGTGAAGAATGCCGCGAAACGCATCTCCGAGGAGATGGACGTGCGCAAGAGCGGCGAAGACCCTGCTGCAGGTTCGCTTTCGGGCGGCAATTTGCAGAAATTCATTGTTGGCCGCGAGCTCGATCGGCAGCCCGCGGTTCTGGTCGTGAACCAGCCGACCTGGGGTGTCGACGCAGGCGCCGCCAGCCGCATCAGGCAGGCACTGGTCGACCTAGCGCGCAACGGTTCGGCCGTCGTCGTTATCAGCCAGGATCTCGACGAGATATTCGAGGTCGCGACCGAAATCTCCGTCATCTCCGAAGGGCGGCTCTCGCAGCCGTTCGCGGCAGGCGAACTGACGCGCGAAAAGATCGGGCTGCTGATGGGCGGGCTGCATGAAAGCAAGGCCGCGCCGGTGGCTGACGCGGAGACCGACCATGCGCATTGAACTCGAAAAGCGTCCCCAGGCATCCAAGCTATATGGCTTCGTCTCGCCGCTTCTCGCTCTCGTCCTGACGCTGGCTGCCGGCGCGATCATGTTCGCGATTCTGGGCAAGAATCCCGTGGAAGCATTGGACGCATTCTTTCTGGAGCCGCTGCTCGAGGTCTGGTCGCTGCACGAACTGGCCGTCAAGGCGGCGCCGCTGATCCTGATCGCAGTAGGGCTCGCAGTCTGCTACCGCTCGAACAACTGGAATATCGGTGCGGAAGGGCAGTTCACCATCGGCGCCATCACCGGCTCGATCCTGCCGATCGTGTTTACCGAATGGCACTCGCCACTGGTCCTGCCGCTGATGCTGATCATGGGGGCGATCGGTGGCGCGTTGTTCGCCGCAATCCCCGCACTTCTCAAGGCGCATTTCAACACGAACGAAATTCTCTCGAGCCTGATGCTCGTCTATATCGCTCAGCTGTTTCTCGACTGGCTCATCCGCGGCGCCTGGCGCAATCCGCAAGGCTTCAATTTCCCTGAAAGCGTGCCATTCTCGCCGGAAGCGACCTTGCCCGCAATCTGGGAAGAGTCGGGCCGCGCCCATTGGGCTGCGGTGTTTGCGATCGTCGCCGCCTTCCTGGTCTGGTTCATGCTGAAATTCACGTTGCGAGGCTTCGAGATCGTCGTTCTCGGCCAATCGGAGCGAGCAGGGCGCTTTGCCGGATTCTCGTCGAAGAAGATGATCTGGTTCAGCTTCCTATTTTCCGGAGCGCTCGCCGGGCTTGCCGGCATTTCCGAGGTATCGGGATCGATCGGTCACCTGCAGCCGGCCATCTCGCCCGGTTACGGATTTACGGCGATCATCGTCGCCTTTCTCGGTCGTCTCAATCCGCTTGGTATCATCGCATCAGGACTGGTGCTGGCGCTGACTTACCTCGGTGGTGAGGCGGCACAGCTTTCGATCGGCGTGTCCGACAAGGTCACGCGCGTTTTCCAGGGGCTTCTGCTGTTCTTCGTGCTGTCTTGCGACACCCTCATCTACTACAAGATCCGCATCGTCTGGTCGCGGCTGCGGGGAGGCGTCGCATGAGCATCTTCGAGGCAATCCTCCTGACGGTCATCACGGCCTCGACACCGCTTGTCATCGCTGCCCTTGGCGAACTCGTTGCCGAGCGCTCGGGCGTCCTCAACCTTGGTGTTGAAGGCATGATGATCATGGGTGCCGTCGCAGCCTTCGCGGGCGCGCAGGTTACGGGCTCGCCCTACATCGGGCTGCTGGCCGGGATTGGCGCAGGCGCTGTTTTCTCCCTGCTGTTCGGCTTCCTGACGCTGACGCTGGTCGCCAATCAGGTCGCGACCGGTCTGGCGCTGACGATCCTTGGCCTCGGCGTGTCGGGGATGCTTGGGGAGAGCTATGTCGGTGTTCCCGGTGTCCGCCTGTCGCCCATCGTATTCCCTTATCTCTCGGATATTCCGCTGATCGGTTCCGTCCTCTTCCGCCAGGATCTGACGTTCTACCTGTCGCTGGCACTGGTATTTGGCATCAGCTGGTTTCTCTTCCGTAGCCGCACCGGGCTCAAGCTGCGCGCCATCGGCGATAGCCACGGCTCGGCTCATGCGCTTGGTATCAATGTCATCCGCACGCGCTATCTGGCGGTGATGTTCGGCGGCGCCTGTGCGGGGCTGGCCGGTGCGCAGCTGTCGCTGGTCTACACGCCGCAATGGGTGGAGAACATGTCGTCCGGTCGTGGCTGGATCACGCTGGCGCTGGTCGTCTTCGCATCCTGGCGCCCGTGGCGCGTTTTCGCAGGCGGCTATCTCTTCGGCGCGGTGACGATCCTGCAGCTGCACGCGCAGGCTTTCGGGGTCGGTATACCGGCGCAATTTCTGTCGATGCTGCCTTACGCCGCGACTATTGTGGTTCTTGTCATCATTTCTCATAATCGCCGCACGACGTTGATCAACACGCCTGCGTCGCTGGGAAAGCCTTTCGTCCCGGAACGTTAAACAGAAGAATGAGACGGGCTTCCGGAAACTTCAAACCAACAGGGGTTATCATGAAAAAACTAGCACTCGCATTTGCCGCTTCGGCAGCTGCTGTTCTCAGCATCGGCACCGCCGCGCAGGCTGCCGACAAGACCAAGGTTTGTTTTGTCTACGTCGGCTCGCACACCGACGGTGGCTACTCGCAGGCACATGATCGCGGTCGCCAGCAGATCCAGGAAGAGTTCGGTGACAAGATCGAAACCTCCTATCTCGAAAACGTCCCGGAAGGCCCTGACGCAGAGCGCGCTATCGAGCGCCTGGCGCGTTCCGGCTGCAAGCTGATCTTCTCCACCTCGTTCGGCTTCATGGACGCCACCGTCAAGGTTGCCGCCAAGTTCCCGAAAGTGAAGTTCGAGCACGCGACGGGTTTCAAGTCCGGCCCGAACCTCGCGACCTACAACTCGCGCTTCTATGAAGGCCGCTACATCCTCGGCCAGATCGCCGCCAAGACCTCGAAGAATCACGGTGCTGCCTACATCGCATCCTTCCCGATCCCGGAAGTCGTGATGGGCATCAACTCCTTCGAGCAGGGCGCGAAGTCGATCGATCCTGATTTCAAGCTCAAGGTCATCTGGGTGAACACCTGGTTCGACCCGGGCAAGGAAGCCGATGCCGCCAAGGCCATGGTTGACCAGGGTGTTGACGTTCTCACGCAGCACACCGACACCACCGCGCCGATGCAGGTTGCGGAAGAGCGCGGCATCCACGCCTTCGGTCAAGCCTCCGACATGATCGCGGCCGGCCCCAAGGCTCAGCTGACGGCGATCGTCGACACCTGGGGTAACTACTACTCCAAGCGCGTTCACGCGCTGCTCGACGGCACCTGGAAGCCCGACCAGAGCTGGGATGGCCTGAAGGACGGCATCCTGAAGATGGCGGACTACACCAACATGCCTGACGACGTGAAGAAGATGGCCCAGGATACCGAAGCCAAGATCAAGTCCGGCGAGATCCATCCGTTCACCGGCCCGATCAACAAGCAGGACGGTACGCCTTGGCTGAAGGCCGGCGAGAAGGCTGATGACGGCACCTTGCTGGGCATGAATTTCTACGTCGAAGGCGTTGACGACAAGCTGCCGCAATAAGCTTCGATTGGTCAGTTAGCACATGCGAAAGGGCGCCCGTTGTAGGCGCCCTTTTTTGTTGCGTTGCATACTACAAAGTGCATTTACAAAAGTAATACTATATGATTTTCCTTGTGTGTGCCGCGAGGAGGCGGCGTTGGGAGGAAATCATGAAATTGAAGACTGCACTCGTGAGTGCCACGATACTTGCTGCCTGCATGTTCGGTTCGGCGTCTGCTGCCGAACTCGTCGTCGGCTTCTCGCAGATCGGCTCGGAATCCGGTTGGCGCGCGGCTGAAACGACCGTCACCAAGGAACAAGCCAAGAAGCGCGGCATCGACCTGAAATTTGCCGATGCTCAGCAGAAGCAGGAAAACCAGATCAAGGCGATCCGCTCCTTCATCGCGCAGGGCGTCAACGCCATCCTTCTCGCGCCGGTTGTCGAGACCGGTTGGGATGCTGTCCTGAAGGAAGCCAAGGAAGCCAACATCCCGGTTATCCTGCTTGACCGTACCATCAAGGCTCCTGACGACCTTTACCTGACCGCTGTCACCTCCGATCAGGTTCATGAAGGCAAGGTTGCCGGCGACTGGCTCGTCAAGACGGTCGGCGACAAGAAGTGCGACATCGTTGAGCTTCAGGGCACCACCGGTTCTTCGCCGGCTATCGCCCGCAAGAAGGGCTTCGAGGAGGCAATTGCCGGCAAGTCGAACTTCAAGATCGTTCGCAGCCAGACCGGCGACTTCACCCGCACCAAGGGCAAGGAAGTCATGGAAAGCTTCTTGAAGGCTGAAAACGGCGGCAAGGACATCTGCGCTCTGTACGCTCACAACGACGACATGGCCGTCGGTGGCATTCAGGCGATCAAGGAAGCCGGTCTGAAGCCGGGCAAGGATATCCTCGTTGTCTCGATCGACTCCGTTCCAGATATCTTCAAGGCAATGGAAGCCGGTGAAGCCAACGCGACCGTCGAACTGACGCCGAACATGGCAGGTCCGGCATTCGACGCTCTCGATGCGTACCTGAAGGACAAGAAGGCTCCGCCGAAGTGGATCCAGACGGAATCCAAGCTCTATACCCAGGCTGACGATCCGAAGAAGGTCTACGAGTCCAAGAAGGGCCTCGGCTACTGATTTGACATTGGAACCGCACCGGCCCGTCATAGGCCGGTGCGGAACTGCCAGAGCTGTTGCCGGGCATCATGTCCGGCTGCGGCACGGCTATATGGGTCAATATCAGGAAAAACCGCCTTCATGATTCACGATTTCGAGAACGTGCTTGCTGCCTCCAGGGTATCGAAATTCTTTCCCGGAGCGGTCGCGCTGGACAAGGTCGACTTCACGCTGCGCAAAGGCGAAGTGCATGCGCTGTTGGGTGAGAACGGCGCCGGCAAGTCGACGCTGATCAAGTGTATCACCGGTGCATATCACCGTGACGAAGGCAGCCTTATGCTCGACGGCGCGGAGATCGATCCTGTCGATACGCTGGCCGCCCAGAAGCTGGGCATCGGCACGGTCTACCAGGAGGTCAACCTCCTGCCCAATCTCAGTGTCGCGGAAAACCTGTTTATTGGCCGCCAGCCGAAACGCTTCGGCATGATCGACGTACGCACCATGAACCGGCGAGCGCGTGAACTCCTGCAGGAATATGGCATCGACATCGATGTAACCGCGCAATTGGACCGCTTCTCGGTGGCCGTGCAGCAGGTCGTTGCCATCGCGCGCGCAGTCGATCTATCAGGCAAGGTGCTCATCCTGGATGAACCGACGGCAAGCCTCGACGCGCAGGAAGTCGCGATGCTTTTCCGCATCATGCGGGACTTGAAGAAGCGCGGATTGGGGATTGTCTTTATTACGCATTTTCTCGAGCAGGTTTACGAAATCAGCGATCGGATAACGGTGCTCCGCAACGGCAAACTGGTCGGAACGCGCGACACTGCTGATCTGCCCAGGCAGGGCTTGATCTCCATGATGCTGGGGCACGAACTTGCTCACGCGGAAGCCGCGGTCAAGGAGCGATCGGTTGCCGCGGGACCCGTGAAGTACAGCTTTGAAGGCTACGGCAAGCGAGGCAAGGTCAAGCCGTTCGACCTTAAGGTGCGCGTTGGCGAGGTGGTCGGCGTGGCGGGTTTGCTCGGGTCCGGGCGCACCGAGACCGCTGAACTGCTGTTCGGCATCGAGAGCGCCGACAGCGGCGCTGCGAAAATCGACGGCAGGCAGATCACACTGTCGAATCCGAGGGCCGCAATCCGACATGGATTTGGCTTCTGCCCCGAAGACCGCAAGACCGATGGCATCATCGGCGACCTCTCGATCCGTGAGAACATCGCGCTTGCGCTTCAGGCGCGCAGAGGCTGGGCGCGACCACTGTCGCGCGGCGAACAGAATGCCTTGGCGGATCGTTACATCAAGGCGCTGGATATTCGCACGACGGACCGGGAGAAGCCGATCCGTCTTCTCTCAGGCGGTAATCAGCAGAAGGCCATCCTTGCCCGTTGGCTGGCAACGAATCCGGATTTCCTGATCCTCGACGAACCCACGCGAGGCATCGATGTCGGCGCCCATGCCGAGATCATTCGCCTCATCGAGCAGCTATGTGAAAAAGGCATGTCGTTGATCGTTATTTCCTCGGAATTAGAAGAACTTATAGCCTATAGCTCACGTATCCTGGTGTTGCGGGATCGTGAACACGTCGCGGAGCTGACCGGTGAGAATGTGAGCACCGCGCAGATCGTCGAGGCGATTGCGGCAGCCCAGAAGAAGACGGAGGACGCATGACTTCCTCTCAGAAGGCACTCCTGGTCCGTCTGGCCCCGCAATTGATCGCGTTGGCTGTCATTCTTCTTTTGAATTTCATTATGTTCCCGCAGTTCTTTAACGTAACAATTCAAAACGGCCGGCTCTACGGCAGTTTGATTGACGTGCTGAATCGCGGTGCTCCCGTGGCTCTGCTGGCGACCGGTATGACATTGGTCATTGCCACGAAAGGCATCGACCTTTCTGTAGGTGCCGTGATTGCCATTTGCGGCGCCGTCGCGGCCTCGTCGATTGTGTCAGGTAGTTCACTGGCCTGGACGCTGCTGATCACCCTATTGGTCGGCTTGGCCTGTGGTGTTTGGAACGGGTTTCTCGTTGCTATCCTCAACATACAGCCGATCATTGCGACACTCGTGTTGATGGTCGCCGGTCGCGGCATCGCGCAGCTGATCACCGAAGGCGTGATCATGACGTTCAACGACGACGGCCTGATCTTCTTCGGCAGCGGATCGTTCGCCTTCATGCCGATGCCGGTTGTCATCTGGCTGGTCGTAGGCGTGATCGTCACTCTGCTCGTGCGGAGGACGGCGTTGGGAATGCTGATCGAGGCGACCGGCATCAACCGCCATGCGAGCATGCTGTCTGGTGTGAGAACGCCGGTCCTGCTCATGGCAGTCTACGTTCTGAGCGGTCTCTGTGCAGCGATCGCGGGCATCATCGTTGCCGCCGACATCAAGGGTGCCGACGCGAACAATGCCGGTTTGTGGCTTGAGCTCGACGCCATCCTAGCCGTCGTGGTCGGCGGAAACTCACTTCTCGGCGGACGCTTCAGCATTGTTGGCTCCTTGATCGGCGCGATGATCATTCAGGCGGTCAACACCGGTATCCTGCTCTCGGGCTTCCCGCCGGAATTCAATCTCATCATCAAGGCAGTGATCGTGCTCGTCATTCTTGTGATCCAGTCGCCGGCCGTGCAATCGGCCACCGTCTTCCTGGGGCGTCGCGCGAACCTGAAAGGGGAGCTGCAGAAATGAACTCGAAATATCTGCCCCTTCTGGCGACGATCGTGATCTTCGTTCTGTCCTATGCCGTCTGTGCCATGCAGTATCCAAACATGCTGTCGACGCGGGTGGTCGGCAACCTGCTGACCGATAATGCGTTCCTGGGGATCGCAGCGGTCGGCATGACCTTCGTCATCATCTCGGGTGGCATCGATCTGTCGATCGGCTCGGTGATTGCCTTTACCGGTGTCTTCCTTGCGGTGATCCTGCAGAACACGACCATCCACCCGCTGCTGGCCTTCGCGCTGGTACTCGTGATCACCACCGCCTTCGGCGGGGCGATGGGAGCCGTGATCCACTATCTCCAGATGCCGGCTTTCATCGTGACATTGGCGGGGATGTTCCTGGCACGCGGCATGGCTTTCGTCTTGTCGATTGACAGCATCCCGATCAATCATGATTACTATACGACGCTCTCCGGGATCTATTGGAAGCTTCCAGGGGGAGGACGCCTGACGCTTGTGGGCATGGTCATGCTGATCGTTTTTGCCGCCGGCATATTCATTGCTCACCGAACCCGTTTCGGCACGAATGTGTATGCTCTGGGTGGCGGCGCCCAGACGGCCCAGCTCATGGGTGTGCCGGTTGGTCGCACGACAATCCAGATCTATGCGCTGTCTGGCTTCCTGGCCGGGCTTTCAGGAATCGTTTTTTCGCTCTATACGTCCGCCGGCTATTCCTTAGCGGCGGTCGGTGTCGAGCTTGATGCCATCGCAGCAGTTGTCATTGGGGGGACACTGCTGACGGGGGGAGCGGGATTCGTGGCGGGAACCTTCATAGGTCTCCTTATCCAGGGGCTCATTCAGACTTACATCACCTTCGATGGAACGCTTTCCAGCTGGTGGACGAAGATCCTGATTGGTCTGCTGCTTTTTGCATTCATCCTGATGCAGAAGGGTATCCTGTTTCTGTCCAGCCTGAACAAGAGGTATGCCTGACGGGGGAGTTCTAATTGCGTAACCGAATGCTCGAAGCCGGAAAATTAGGGAGAAGGTCCCGCACCAGCCATGCGCAGGTGGTGGATGAACTCGGACGCGCGATCGTCGCGGGAACCTATGCGGTGGGGAGCATTCTTCCAGGTGACGCGGAACTCGCGCAGCGTTTCAAGGTGTCCCGGACCGTGCTTCGGGAAACCATGAAGACATTGGCGGCGAAAGGAATGATCGTCGCCAAGGCGCGCGTCGGCACGCGGGTCACCGAGAAGAACCAGTGGAACATGTTCGATAGCGAGGTCATCGCCTGGCATTTCGACAACGGGGTGAGTGAAGAGTTCCTTCTTCAGCTCTACGATATCCGCCTGGCGGTCGAACCTTTTGCGGCTGGCCTCGCCGCCGAGCGCGCACGCCCGGGCGACCTCGAACGCTTGAATAGCCTCGCGCTGGAAATGGCCGCGCCCGGCCATACGACGGAGAGCTTGGCGCTGGCCGATCTGCAGTTCCATCTCGCGGTTGCCGATGCCGCGCACAATCCCTTCATGCACACCTTGGGTAGCCTGATCGAAGCCGCACTCGTCGGTATGTTCCGCATCAGCACGCCGCCATCGCAGAACGGTTTCTCCAATATCGCCGAAACGCACATGCGCATCGTCAATGCGATCGTTAGCGGTGATGTTCCCGCTGCCCGCGTGGCCATGGAAGCCGTCATCGTTGAAGGCCGTGATCATGTTCGCGAAGCCTTTGCGGGCATGACGAAGGTTCCAGCCTAATCCATTTTGATCTTTGTCCCGGCTTTGTCTTGCTGCTATGAGGCAGCAAAGCACTGCCTGTAACGGACACTTGGAGCAGACCATGGAACGCACTTGCCTTGCCGTCATTCTCGCCGCGGGTGACAGCACGCGAATGAAATCGTCGAAGTCGAAGGTGCTCCATCCCGTCGCCAATCGTCCGATGATCGCGCATGTTGTCGATGCTGTGGCTGGGGCCGATATCTCCTCCGTCGCGCTTGTCGTTGGGCGCGATGCCGAAGAGGTTGCCAAGGCTGCAAGCGTCGGCGGCGTTGAGATCGAGGCCTACCTCCAGAAGGAACGCCTGGGCACCGGCCACGCCGTTCTCGCCGCGAGAGAGGCGATTGCCCGCGGCTATGACGATATTATCGTTACCTACGGCGATGTGCCCCTTCAGACTGACGGACCTTTGAAGGCCGCACGCCAGGGATTAGCTGCCGGCAGCGATATCGTTGTCATCGGCTTCAACACCGACCGTCCGACCGGTTATGGCCGACTGCTCGTCAAGGACGGTGAGCTGATCGCCATTCGGGAGGAGAAGGATGCGACCGATGCGGAGCGTGCGGTGACCTGGTGCAACAGCGGCCTGATGGCGATCAATGGTCGCAAGGCGCTGGAGTTGCTTTCGCGGATTGGTAACAGCAATGCCAAGGGCGAATACTATCTGACGGACCTCGTCGAGATCGCCCGTTCGCTCGGCGGACGCGTCACGGCTGTCGATGCTCCTGAGGTCGAAATGACGGGATGCAACAACCGCGCCGAACTCGCCGTGATCGAGCGCCTCTGGCAGGAGCGTCGTCGCCATGCGTTGATGATCTCAGGCGTCAGCATGGTCGCCCCGGAAACCGTTTTCCTGTCATACGACACCGTCATCGGCCAGGATGCGCTTATCGAGCCGAACGTGGTGTTCGGCCCCGGCGCCGTGGTGGACGGCGGCGCGGTCATCCACGCCTTCTCGCACATTGAAGGAGCGCATGTGAGCGCCGGTGCGACGGTCGGGCCGTTCGCCCGTCTGCGTCCTGGTGCGGACCTTGCCGTCAACGCGAAGGTGGGCAATTTCTGCGAGGTCAAGAACGGCAAGGTGGGTGAGGGCGCCAAGGTCAATCATCTCACCTATATCGGCGACGCGAAGGTCGGCGCTGGCGCCAACATCGGAGCGGGTACGGTCACCTGCAATTACGACGGCGTCAACAAGAGCGAGACTTTGATCGGCGCGAATGCGTTCGTCGGCTCGAACTCGTCGCTGGTGGCGCCCGTCAGCATCGGCGATAACGCCTATGTCGCCTCCGGCAGCGTCATCACGTCGGATGTCCCGGCAGACGCCTTGGCGTTCGGACGGGCCCGGCAGGAAGTGAAGCCCGGCCGCGCCGTCGCCTTGCGAGAGCGCGCCCTGGCGATCAAGGCAGCGAAGCAGTCGAAGCGCTGACTGGCTTTCGTAACGGCTGGAAACTGAAAGTGACCAACCAGCCAATTGAGAAAAAAGAGAAAATTGTTAGGACTGGCCTTCAATACGGAAGGCTCTGGGGGCGTTTATGTGTGGAATTGTTGGGATCGTTGGAAACAGCCCGGTTGCGGAGCGCCTCGTTGACGCGCTGAAGCGCCTCGAATACCGCGGCTATGATTCCGCCGGTGTGGCGACAATCCACGAAGGCGTGATGGCGCGCCGCCGCGCGGAGGGCAAGCTTTTCAATCTGGAGAAGCGGCTTGACGCTGAACCCTTGCCGGGAATGACGGGCATTGCCCACACCCGCTGGGCCACCCATGGCGTGCCGAATGAAACCAACGCTCATCCGCACTTCGTGCGTGGCGTGGCGGTTGTTCATAATGGAATCATCGAGAATTTCTCGGAACTGCGGGATGAGTTGACGGCGGATGGCGCCGTCTTCGAAACGCAGACCGATACGGAAGTGGTCGCCCACCTGATCGCGAAGTACCTCGGCGAGGGGCTCGCGCCGCGTGACGCGATGATGAAGATGCTGAACCGGGTCAGCGGCGCCTATGCGCTTGCGGTCATGCTCCAGAGTGATCCGGGGACGATCATGGCGGCTCGTTCCGGCCCGCCGCTTGCCATCGGTCATGGCAAGGGTGAGATGTTCCTTGGATCGGATGCGATCGCGCTTTCGCCGTTCACCAATGAGATCACCTACCTCGTCGATGGCGACTGGGCTGTCCTGACCGCGGAGGGTGCCAGGATCCTCGACTATGCCGGCAACGAGGTCGAGCGGCCACGGCAGATTTCCCAGACGACGGCCTATGTCGTCGACAAGGGCAACCATCGCCACTTCATGGAAAAGGAAATCTACGAGCAGCCTGAGGTCATCTCGCACGCGCTCAGCCACTATGTGGATTTCGCCAGCAATACCGTGGGCGCCAATGCCGCGGCGATCGACTTTAGGGCGGCGACTGGCCTCGCTATTTCAGCCTGCGGTACCGCCTATCTCGCTGGTCTCGTCGGCAAATACTGGTTCGAGCGCTACGCGCGCCTGCCGATCGAGATCGACGTCGCCTCGGAATTCCGTTATCGCGAAATGCCTCTTTCGCCGACGCAGGCGGCCTTGTTCATCTCGCAGTCGGGCGAAACCGCCGATACGCTGGCATCGCTGCGCTACTGCAAGGATCATGGCCTGAAGATCGGCGCGGTGGTCAACGTCAAGGAATCGACGATCGCCCGCGAGTCGGATGCCGTCTTCCCGATCATGGCCGGCCCGGAAATCGGTGTCGCCTCGACCAAGGCCTTCACCTGCCAGCTCGCTGTTCTCGCATCGCTGGCACTCGGCGCAGGCAAGGCGAGGGGAACGATCAGCCCCGAGCAGGAAAAGCAGCTGGTCCGCCATCTCGCCGAAATGCCGCGCATCATGAGCCGGGTCCTCAACATGATCCAGCCGCAGATGGAGAGCCTGTCGCGCGAGCTGTCGAAATGCCGCGACGTTCTTTACCTCGGTCGAGGCACGAGCTTCCCGCTGGCTATGGAAGGCGCGCTCAAGCTCAAGGAAATCTCCTACATTCATGCCGAGGGTTATGCCGCTGGCGAGCTGAAGCATGGACCGATCGCGCTGATCGACGAGAACATGCCTGTCATCGTCATCGCGCCTTACGACCGCTTCTTCGAGAAGACCGTCTCCAACATGCAGGAGGTCGCGGCTCGTGGTGGGCGCATCATCTTCATCACCGATGAAGCGGGTGCGGCGGCTTCCAAGCTGCCGACGATGGCGACGATCGTGTTGCCGAACGTAGATGAGATCATTGCACCGATGATATTCTCGCTGCCCATCCAGCTGCTGGCGTACCACACGGCGGTCTTCATGGGCACCGATGTTGATCAGCCGCGCAATCTCGCGAAGTCGGTCACGGTCGAGTGAGGCTCGCCGCAAAGGCTTGTGCAGCGCCGAAAACTCTGGCAGCTTCGTCGTGAACAGGACATGAGCACTGATTTCCGCTTGCCGTCATGCTCAATGGAGTCCATCAGCAAACGATGACGGAAAAACTGCCCCGATTGCCGATTGCGACGCGCATCAGAAACAATTTTCTGGCGGGTCTCATTATCTGCGCGCCGATAGCCATCACGCTGTGGCTCACATGGTCGGTGGTTCGCTGGGCAGATAGCTGGGTGAAACCCTATCTGCCGGCACGCTACGATCCTGATAACTATCTGAATTTTGCCGTGCCCGGCTCCGGCCTGCTGATCGCCCTGGTGGTGATCACGCTGATAGGCTTCCTCGGAACGAATCTGATCGGTCAGTCGATCGTACAGCTCAGTGAATCGCTGGTGCGCCGCGTTCCCTTAGTGCGCGTCATCTACAAGAGCGTGAAGCAGATCTTCGAGACGGTGCTCAAGGAGCGCAGCAACTCCTTCAAAAAGGTCGGGCTGATCGAGTATCCAAGTCCTGGTCTCTGGTCCCTGGTGTTTGTGGCGACAGATGCAAAGGGCGAGATTGCGTCCAAGTTCAACGCCATGGGCCATGACATGGTCAGCGTCTTCTTGCCGCCGACGCCGGTGCCGACGGCCGGTTTCCTCATCTTCGTGCCTCGCGAAAAGATCGTCTTTCTGGATATGTCGCCGGAGGATGCAGCCAAGCTTCTGATTTCGGGCGGTCTCGTTACGCCGGAGGAATTGGCTTCGCGCAGCCAGAAGCCGGAGCGGCCTCGACCGCTGCCGGCACCGATCGAAATGTAACGATCGGCGCTTAGCCTCCTGACTTTTCCCACTTCCTGATCAGCCGATCGCGTTTCAGCTTCGAGAGACGCTGCAGCCAGAAGATGCCATCCAGCTGATCGATTTCATGCTGGATGCACACGGCGAGGAAGCCCTCGGCCTCATCCTCATGCAGAACTCCATCGAGATCCTGATAGCGATAGCGGATGGCATTCGGCCTGGTCACCTCGTCAGTGATCCCCGGCATGGAGACGCTGCCCTCGGTATGCCGGATTGTTTTCTGGGAGGTTGAAATGATGACTGGGTTGACGAGATAGCGCACGCCATCCCCGCGGCTGAGCTCGATGACGGTCACACGTTGGAACACGCCGATATGTGCCGCTGTGATGCCAACACCGGGTGCTGCCCGCATGGTATCCAGCAGGTCGGCGGCAAGCGCGCGAAGCCCGTCGTCGAAAACAGCAACCGGCTCACACGCAGTTCTAAGACCGGCATCGGGGAAGCGCAGAATGGGGCGGATGGGCACGCAGATAGCTCCTCGTTCGTATCGGGCGGAAACTACTCATTGATGGGAGAATTGTCATCCCGGTGAATGGTTTGGCGCTGGACGCGCTGCCGGCTTTCGGTTAGCACGAAATCAATTCCGGCGTTTCGAAGTTGCTGGACTTCGAATCAGATGCGAGGGCGGCAAAGGATGACGAACGACGCAGAAGAGCTCGTCCGCGCGCGTCCTGAGGACGACGAAGCCGATATTTATGACGAGAACGGCAACGTCCGCAGCGACTTCCTCGCGCTGGTCGGCGCCGCCATTGCCGATCGCGATACGATCTTTCTTCGGCAACACGTCGCCCGCCTGCACGAATCCGAAATAGGCGACCTGCTCGAGTCGATCCAGCCGGATCAGCGCCTAGCACTCGTCCGATTGCTCGGCGACGAATTCGACATGACGGCGCTGACGGAGGTCGACGAAGCGATCCGTCGCGAGATCGTCGATCAGATGCCGAACGAGCAGATCGCCGCGGCGATCGGCGAGCTCGATTCAGACGACGCCGTCTACATTCTCGAGGATCTCGACAAGGAGGATCGCGAAGAGATCCTCGCGCAGCTTCCGTTCACGGAACGGGTGCGCCTGCGCCGCGCGCTGGATTATCCCGAAAGCTCGGCCGGACGCCGCATGCAGACGGAGTTCGTCGCCGTGCCGCCGTTCTGGACGGTCGGCCAGACGATCGACTACATGCGAGACGAGGAGAACCTGCCTTATTCCTTCTCGCAGATTTTCGTGATCGATCCGACGTTCAAGCTGCTCGGTGCCGTGGATCTCGACAAGATCCTGCGAACCAAGCGGCAGAGCAAGATCGAGTCGATCATGCGGGAGACGAACCATCCGATCCCCGCGGAAATGGACCAGGAAGAGGCAGCACAGCTTTTCGAGCAGTACGACCTTCTGTCGGCAGCCGTGGTCGACGAGAACGAGCGTCTGGTCGGTGTTCTCACCATCGACGACGTCGTCGACGTCATCCATGAAGAGGCGGACGAGGACATCAAGCGTCTCGGCGGTGTCGGCGACGAAGAGCTGTCGGACAATGTCGTCTCGACGGTGCGGTCCCGCTTCCTGTGGTTGCTGATCAACCTCGGCACCGCGCTGCTGTCCGCGAGCGTCATCGGATTGTTTGACGATTCGATCGAGAAGATGATTGCGCTTGCCGTCCTGATGCCGATCGTCGCCTCCATGGGCGGCAATGCCGGCACACAGACGATGACCGTGACCGTTCGCGCGCTCGCCACCGGCGATCTCGATATTTACAATGCGGGCCGAGTTATCCGCAGGGAGGCGGCGGTCGGGATTGCCAATGGCGCCATGTTCTCGGTGATTATGGGAGCGATCGCCGCGACCTGGTTCCACGACTATCAGCTCGGCTTTGTTATTGGTGCGGCAATGATCATCAACCTGTTCGCCGCAGCTCTTGCCGGCATCCTCCTGCCGCTGCTCCTGCACAAATTTGGCGCCGATCCGGCCATCGCCTCGTCGGTTTTCGTTACCACGGTCACGGACTGTACGGGCTTTTTTGCCTTTCTCGGAATTGCGACGTGGTGGTTCGGAATTTAGCCGGCTTGAAGCGCTCTGCGTAAATTGACTATTACGTAAAAGTCAATATTATAACTCCCTGAATATTGAGGGAACCATGCCGGTTAGCAAGTACTATAGCATAACGGAGTTGACGCGCGAATTCGGGGTCTCTACGCGCACGCTTAGATTCTACGAGGATGAGGGGCTGATTCATCCTGAGCGTCGTGGCCGCACGCGCCTGTTCAGGCCGACTGACCGGCGCCTTATCCAGGAAATCCTGCGCGGTCGCCGTATCGGCTTCACGATTGCGGAAATCCGCGAGATCATCCAGGTTTACAAGGAGCCACCGGGCGAGCTCGGTCAGCTCAAGCTTCTGATGAAGCGTGTGGACGAAAAGCGAGATGACCTTCGCCAGAAGCGCAAGGACATCGACGAAACGCTGGCCGAACTGGACAACATCGAAGAAGCCTGTCTCGGTCGACTCGCCGAAATCGGCGTCGGCACCTGAGCTATTGGCTGGCGGCGCTACACTCGCCCGCCAGCGCTACGATGCGGTCGTCATCCGCCTTGACAGCCCCCGACTGAAACTGCGTGAACAGGTTTTGTGCCTGAAGCTTGTCGAGCGTGCACTGGCAGAAGCTGCGGCATAGCGCTTCACCTTCCTGCTGGGTGCAGGACACGTTGCATTGTCTGAGATAGCTTTCCACCGGATCGGGCTTGGCCGGCGGTACGACGATCGACAATCCATAGGCGATCGAAATCAATACCGGCTGATGGATGAGATAGAAGGCAAGGCTGTGGCGGCCGGCCTTTGCAAGCAGGTTCGATCCGGTTCCCAGCCGTGCAAGCCGTGCGGGCAGGGTCGTCCGGACGGCAATCAGCGCGCTTGTCAGTCCGATCAGGAACGGAACCGCCCAGGGAAATACCGGCACATAGTCGTTCGATCGTTGCGGCAGTTCCGCGAAACCGATCCACGCGAAATAGCGGGGATTGAAGAATGGCCAGCGTAGGATGCCCGGTGCAACCCAGGTGTCAGCGACCCACGCGACGATCGCGGCCACCGTGACTAGGATGGTCACGGGCGTCGGCAAGCACAGCAGCACGACGCCGATCAGGCTGAGAACCGCGATTGCGTGCAGGATGCCGAAGAATATCCATTCTCCCGGCATGAAATACCACGTCGCAGCAGAAATTGCGGCGGCGGCGGCGGCAATCATCGCGAACCGCTTCCAGAACGGACGCCACCGAACGTTCGGCGTGTTGGCAAGGACGAGGCTGATGCCGACGATGAAAAGGAACGTCGAGGCAATGGCGCGGGCATATAGCTTCAGCCAACCCGTTTCCGCGGTGCCCGGGGTCAGATACCCCATGAACTCTAGGTCCCAGGTGAAGTGGTAGCTCGCCATCGCGATCAGTGCCGCTCCACGCACCGTATCCAGCAAGCCTATGCGGGGCGGCTTGGCGCTCGCCTCGGTTCCCGTCGCCGGAACAGTCATTCACAATCCCCCGGATGAGTCGTTTCCGTCGTCCGACGGTGCATCGCGGGGAACAGGAGAAAGGTGGAGATTTGATGGCGGCGCGGAGTCCATGATCGCGAGCCGCGCCTCGGAAAAGAACTGCCGCCTCGTCAGGACCGTAATCACGATCACCGTCGTTGCCATGAAGACGTAGGGATTGATGAACCAGCCGAGGTAGCCGATCGAAAGGAAGATCGCGCGCAAACCCTCGTTGAAATGGCCTCCGGCGATGACATTCATGCGGATGACGCGCTCTGCCGCACGCTCTGCGGCAACGACATCGCGTTCCGTGTCGCGCATCATCGGAATGGAGCCGAAGAGGATCGTGCAGTAGTTGAACAGCCGGTAGGACCAGCCGAATTTGAAAAAGGCATAGCCGAAGAGCACCGCCAGCCCGCCAACCTTCATCTCGAATGCGCCATGTCCACTGTGGAAGACAAAGGGCAGGTCGGCGAAGACCGCATCCACCTTCTCGGTGGCTCCGAGCAACGCAAAACAGCTACCGATCGCGAAGATCGAGGTCGAGGCGAAGAACGCCGTGCCGTTCTGCAGGCCGGCCATGATCTGGGTGTCGATCATCTTCAGATCGCGGCGAAGCGAATTGTAAATCCACTCGCGGCGGCGTTCGCCCATCGCGTGCGTCAGGCTGGTCCGGCCGAAGAGGCTGGCACCTCTCAGCAGCCGAGAATAGCCAAACCAGAGTGCTGCAAAAAGCGCCAGTGCGATGTAATCTGCCGTCGTCATCATTATATTGATTCAGTTCCCCGTCGAAACGCCGCCACTCTACAGATGCGCGCGCGCGCCGCAATAACCGGGACGCGATCGAGCGTTTGGTTTTAAGCGATGTCGCACCCGTGAAATGCTATGTCGGTGTATCGAAGGGGTCGCGCGCGGCGCTGGCGTAGCTTTCGACAGCAAATCAAAACAGGACGCAATCATGTTCCTTTCCGTTTTCGACGTATTCAAGATCGGCGTCGGTCCCTCGAGCTCGCACACCATGGGGCCGATGACGGCGGCTAACCGCTTTCTCGATCTGATTCTGTCGGACGAATGGCCGCGTCCGTCGTCGGGCGCGCAGGTCGCGTCGATCAAGGTCAGTCTCCATGGTTCGCTGGCGCACACGGGCATCGGCCACGGAACGGGCAGGGCCGTCGTGCTCGGCTTGATGGGGGAGCAGCCCGACAGCGTCGATCCCGACAAGATGGATGGCATCATCGATGGCGTGGAACGTTCCGGTCGCATCACGCCGCCCGGCCATCCGGCCTATCAGTTCCAGCCCAAGGTCGATCTGGTCTTCGACAAGAAGCAGCCGCTGCCTGGACATGCCAATGGCATGTCCTTTTCCGCCTTCGACCGGGACGGGCGCATGCTTCTGCGTCGCATCTATTACTCCGTCGGCGGCGGTTTCGTGGTGACCGACACCGAGCTGGAAGGAATGCGCACGAAGAAGAAGGCATCGTCGGATCTCGCCAAGGTGCCCTATCCGTTTTCGAGCGCGAAGCAGATGCTCGACATGGCGGCGCGCTCCGGCCTCTCGATCGCGCAGATGAAACGCGCCAACGAGGAAAGCCACCGCAGCCGCGAGGAGTTGGACGAGGGGCTCGATCGGATCTGGGCTGCCATGCGCTCCTGCATCGAACGCGGCCTGAAGGTCGATGGCATCATGCCGGGCGGATTGAATGTCCGCCGCCGTGCCCGGGCGATTCATGACAAGCTCCAGGAAGAATGGCGCAGCAACCGCATCAACCCGTTACTCGCCAACGACTGGCTGAGCGTCTACGCCATGGCCGTGAACGAAGAGAACGCAGCAGGCGGACGCGTCGTGACGGCGCCGACGAACGGCGCTGCCGGCGTCATTCCGGCGACCATCCGCTACTACGAGCACTTCCATGACGATTGGGACCAGAAGGGCATTCGCGATTACCTTCTGACGGCAGCCGCCATCGGCGGCATCATCAAGCACAATGCCTCGATCTCGGGCGCGGAAGTCGGCTGTCAGGGCGAGGTCGGCTCTGCCGCCGCCATGGCCGCCGCCGGCCTTGCTGCCGTCATGGGCGGCACGGCAGAGCAGATCGAAAACGCAGCGGAGATCGCCCTTGAACATCACCTGGGAATGAGCTGTGACCCGGTCGCGGGCTTGGTTCAGGTTCCGTGCATCGAGCGCAACGCACTCGGCGCTGTTAAGGCGGTTACGGCAGCGTCACTGGCGATCAAGGGCGATGGCCGGCATTTCGTGCCGCTCGACGCCTGCATCGAAACCATGCGGCAGACGGGCCATGATATGAGCGAGAAGTACAAGGAGACGTCCACCGGCGGCCTCGCCGTCAACGTCGTGGAATGTTGACCGTGGGCGTTCTCCGAAAATCGCTGCACACCGTCGTACATCCCGATCTGATATCTTGACGCTGCCGCCCAAAAGGATTTCAACGGCAGCATGGCATTGCATCTTATCAAACTGTGCGTCGGGGCAGACTCGATTGACGACCTGCGTGAATGGGTGGCGGAGCGCTCGCTTCGCGCAATCGCTGCTGGCCTCGAGCCTCATTCTGTTCACACGACAAGAATGGTTCCTAAACGCGTCGAAGAACTGCTCGACGGAGGATCGCTGTACTGGGTGATCAAAGGTCAGGTTCAGGCGCGGCAGAAGCTGTTGGACATCCAGACATTTACGGATGGTGAGGGAATTGGCCGCTGCCATCTGGTGCTCGGACCGGAGGTCATTGAAACCTCGGTGCAGCCGAAGCGCGCGTTCCAGGGCTGGCGGTATTTCCCCGAGGAAGATACGCCGCGCGATCTTCACAGTCTCGGCGAAGGTATTGCTGAAATGCCCGCGGACCTGCGCCGCGAGCTTTCCGAGCTTGGTTTGCTCTGAATAAAATTAGCGCAAGCGCAGGGTGACAGGTGCCCGTCCATCGGGGCACGTCACATGCAGGTGAATGCTTGCTTCCGGCTGCGAATAGCGCCAGGCGCGTGCGCCGTGGCAGAGCAGCAGGTTGATCAGATCCTTGGTCTTTGCCGTCTTCGGCTTCTGGCGCTGAAGGCCGATCTCGGCCAACCGAAGCGCCGCCTCATGGAGCGGGTGCAATCCCGCCCGTGGGTTCTTTCCCGTCAGTCGGCCTTGAGGCGGAAATTCCGGAACGTTCTCGTTGATCGCCATAGTCATCCCCGTACGCAGTACAAATCGAGTCTAACAACTCCGGCCGGTTCGCGAACACCGATCACGGCCATACTCCGGGCTGCCGCCTGAAACGCGTAGGCGACAGTCCTCATCATCACTGAGCCGCGGCCCAGCATTTCACACCGGCGCGCTTCAGCGCGTTGCAGGCGTTCACGGCGTCACGCTGGTCGTCGAAGCCGCCGAAGCGAGCGCGGTAGCTGCCGGCATAGGCAACGGCGAAGGGCTTTGCCGAGCGCAGTGCTTTGCCGCCCTTGGTCTTTGCGCCGTCGAGAAGGTCCATTGCGCCATCTTTGCTGGAAGAGACGCCGATCTGAACGACCCAACCGCTCGGCTGCGCTTCCTTGGTGGAGGCAGTCGTCAGAGCGTCAACCGAGGTGTCGCCCTGTTCCGGCGGCACGTAGGACGGCGCCGGCGTCGACGTAGCGATGGATGCCTGCTTGATCGGCTGCGTCTTGACCTTCGTCGGAGCAGGCATTTCCTGCAGCAGCGGGTTGGCGGATTTCGCAGCGGGCGTTGCGGCAAAGGCGACCTGAGCGGAGGCAGCCTGGTCACGCGTATCAGGAACCGGGCCGCTGTGCGGAAGGTCTGAATCGGTCGACACGGAGGCAACCTCGGTCTTTGCCGCGGTCACCGGAATAACCGGCTCAGTCGAAATCTTGGGCGCCTGTGCCACGAGATTGGACGAACCACCACGGCTCGAGGCCTTCGGCAGGTAGCTTGCGATCAAATTGCGCATCTGGTTGTCGCGGGCAGGAGTGGAGGCGCCACCGAGGACCACGCCGACGATCGACTTGCCATCGACCTGAACCGAACTGACAAGATTGAAGCCGGCCGCACGGGTATAGCCCGTCTTGATGCCATCGACGCCGCGCACGGAGCCGACAAGGCGGTTGTGGCTGCGGATGATACGGTTGCCGAACTTGAAGCTCTGGGTAGAGAAGTAGCCGTAATACTGCGGAAAGTGCTGGCGCAGCGCGATACCGAGGCGGGCCTGGTCACGTGCCGTCGTCATCTGCGCGGTGTTCGGCAGGCCGTTGGCGTTGCGGTAGGTCGTGCGGGTCATGCCGAGCGCATGCGCCTTGGCAGTCATCATCTGCGCGAAACGATCTTCGCTGCCGCCGAGCAACTCGCCAAGGGCGGTGGAGGCATCGTTGGCCGAAAGCGTGACGAGTCCGAGAATCGCCTGTTCGACGGAAATCGTACCACCCGGCCGAACGCCGAGCTTGGTAGGAGCCTGGCCGGACGCATGGGCGGAGAAGGGAACTGCTGTATCAAGACGGATGCGACCCTGCTCGAGTGCTTCGAACGTCAGATAAAGTGTCATCATCTTTGTGAGCGAAGCCGGATACTGCAAGCGATCGGCATTTTCGCTGTAGAGGACGTTGCCCGTATTCGCATCGACGACGATGCCCGCATATCTCGAATTGGCGGCTTCCGCCTCGGCATTGGCCGAGTCGATCGTTGCGATCCCGACTGCCATCGACAGCACCATGATCGCCTTGATCAGGAAGTTACCGGAACGGGATGGAGACACGGAGGAAGCTGACCTGGACACTATTTCACTCTTCGCTTGCAGTTCAAATGTTCGCGGGATCGCGCGCCCTCCCGCACGATCAACCCTCCCGAAAGTAGCCGCCTGGGGTTACCAATCCGTTTATGATTAATCGTTTGTTTCGCCATTTCGGACCAATTTAGCGGCTTGGCGCAGAACGGGTCACAAGACGCGTTTCCACAAAGTGGCGAATAGCGGCATCAATATGGTCCCAGTCGGGCAAATGCTGACTCGAGAAGCGGTAAAGCACACTTAAATCGTGACCGACCTTGATGTCGCGCTGGCAATCGCCGCTGGTCGCCATCGCCGGTGTGTCGGGAAGCACGCAGCGCACGACATAGTTGCTGCCATCAGGTTTCGCTGCCGTCAGCAGCACTTCACCGGCGTAGCCCGCATCGGCGCGCAAATGATGGAGCGTCATTCCGTTGGAGAAGGGGAAAGGCGCCCCTTCCAGCAGATGCGAATAGATCGGCTCCATGCGCCCCGACATGTCCTTGGACATCGTGCTCTGCGATATCTGCAGAAAGATGAGGCCCGACGACTGGGAAACGTCATCGAAGCGCGTGCGGTTTGCCTTGTCGTATCCACGCAGTTCGGGCCATGTCAGGTAAAGATCGGTCCGTTCTGCGACGCCACTTTGCCGCTGGCTCGGAAAACGGATCGTATTGGCTGGAAACTGAATGGTGTCTTGACCGATCACGAGGGTTATCGGCGTCGTGTCTTCCGTATTGCCGGCGAGCGACACCCGCGCTCCAAACCAGCGGCCACCAATGCTGATCGTGATCGTCAGTGCCGCCAGAATCGCAATCACAGCCGTGACCCGCACCAGAAAGCTGGTGGAGAGCAGTAGTGCTTCGGCTATCTCGGCGTTGTTTTCAAGATGGTGCATGGCGGCTCTCGCATGTCAAACCGCCGCAGGAAGGGACAGGAGCCGCCGGTCGTTATCGCTTTGCCGATCATGGTGAGAGGATGGTTAATGAAGTTCTAATTACGGCCGCGAGCGCATAAAAAATGAGCCGCTCCGGGGACAGCGGGAGCGGCTCTCGGGCGCCGATAGGGACGGGATGCGGGGACACACGAACCAAGGCGCCTTGCACGTCCGCCAGTGGCAACTGGCGGTCGGTTATTTACTTCACGCTACCCACGGCAACGGCGCGGCCGTCCTGGAGCTTTGACCAGCGAGTCGGATCGCTGGCGGATTGCCGCTTCAGGAAGGTGTATTCCGTATCGGCCCACAGCATGACCTTGTTGCGCATGTTGTCGAGGATGAAATCCCCGCGATCCGTGCGAACGGTCAGCACAGCGTGGCCTTCGCCATTCGGCTGCAGGACGACGGTCATCAGCAGGTCGGATGGCGAGAAGCCTGCATTGATCAGGAGCTTGCGCTTGAGGAGTGCATAATCTTCACAGTCGCCAGCCGTTTGCGGATAGGCCCAGCGCTCTTCGACACCGTAGATCTCCTTGTCGGTCATCGGCGTGATCGTCGAATTGACCTGATAGTTGATCTTGAGAATGGTTTTCCAACGATCTTCCGTCAGCGTCAGTACGCCTTGGTCGCCCGCCGGATTTGCGCAGTCTGCCGGAATCTCTTTGCAGAACTGATAGGCACCGATCGGTGGGCTAGCATTGCCGACGACCGTCATGCTGAGAGAGTTCGCCTGTCCGTCGCCCACGATTGTCACCAGTATCGCGCCGGCTGCCAAGCCGCCTTTGATGAATGTCCCGATTGCCATTTCTGTCTCCCCGTTTGTGAGGAGACCTTGCCACACACGTTTTTATCTGACGCAAAATTGCGTAGTTAAATTAAAGGCTTAGTTGATTCAAATGCGCGGACATTTCGACTAAAAACAAAATCGAATGCGCATAAAACTTGATGCGCATTTGCCGAAAACTTAGTTCAAATTGCAGCTGTTTTGAAAAGATACCAGGATTGAAAAGGTCTCATTCCGGCACAGAATGTTAACAGGCGGCACGTTTCGAGGTTGGGCGTAGTAAGTGCTTAACCATCGCAGCCCCTATGCCCTCCGGCCGATGGCAGTCGACTTGATGCGCAGTGGCTCGGAAAAAGGCCCGATTTCGGCGATCGAACGACGCGATTATTTTTGAAGAGTTTCAGAAAAAATATCGGTCGCACTGACGATTGCCCGGGCAATGTCCTGATTTGCGACGGAGTGCGCGGCCTTTTCAGCGATCACGAGCTGGCTTCCGGGCCATGCTCTTGCAAGCTCCCAGGCTGTTGTCAGGGGTGCCTCGAGATCGAGCCTGCCTTGCACAAGAACGCCAGGGATGCCCCGCAGCTTGTCGACGCCCGACAGCAATGCGCCATCGTCGAGCCATGCGTTGTGAGCGAAGTAGTGAACGATGATCCGCGCGCGGGTCAGCAGATAGGCCGGGCTGCTCCAGCGACGAGGAAGGCCGTTCGGGTCGGCAAGGAGAATGGAGGCTGCCTCCCAGTCGTGCCAGTCTCGAGCAGCCTTCAGGCGGGTATCCATGTCAGGCGCATTCAGTAGCGTGAGATACCCTTCAAGCAGGCCTTCCGGGCGAAGTTTGTCGGGAAGCGCGGAGAGAAGGCGATTCCATTCCTCCGGGAACAAGGCGGCCATCCCATGTGTCAGCCACGCGATCTCGGATGGTCGCGTCATCGTGACGCCGCCAAGGACGATGGCGCTGACGCGTTCCGGTCTTGCTTGGGCGTAGGTAAGGGCGAGCGTCGAGCCCCAGGAGGTGCCGAACAACAGCCAGCTTTCGATGCCGAGATGCTGTCGGAGTTTCTCGATGTCATCAACCAGATCCCAGGTTGTGTTTCTGGTCAGGTCGGTCTTCAGGTCGGCTGCAGAGGGGAGGCTTTTGCCACAATTACGCTGATCGAAGAGAACAATGCGGTATCGCTCGGGATTGAAATATCGCGCGGATGCGGGAGTTGAGCCTGATCCCGGCCCGCCGTGAAGATAGAGCGCCGGCAGACCGTCAGGGTTGCCGTAGGCTTCCCAATAGATCTGCTGCTCGTCGCCGACGGCAAGAAGGCCTTTCTCATAAGGCTTGATTTCGGGATAGAGCACGGACATGCGACGGCCTTTCATTACGAGCGACCCATATGGATCAGTCGCGTGACGCCGCAATGACGAAAATCAGAGGAACTCGCGCAGAGTCTCGCGGGATTGTACAGAGAGGAATTCGATCGCCACACCTTCGACGAAGTGACGGACCACGCGTCCTCGCATATTCCCAAGTCGCAGGGGCGTGCCGATCGGCGGGCGCATTTCGACATCGACCGCGGCGCCGGAGAGAGACAGGTCCATAATCCGGCAGTTGTAGCGGGTACCGTCTTCGAGGGTCATTTCCGTTAGCGTCTCGCGTGGCGTCAAACGATCGTGACGCCGATCCTCTGGGAGGCCGAGTTCGTGCTTGTTCGCCAGCCACGTGAGTTGCGCAGCCAGCTTCTCGCGTTTACGCTCGGTTGCGTTGATCGACATCGTGAAGCCGCGAGTATCAATAGCCTGAACGTAGCCTTCGACGCGTCCGAGATGGTCGATGTAGGCAACGACGCGCTCATTGGCGCGCGGACGGCCTTGGCACGTCACGTACATGTCGCCAGGAGACATGTCGATTACCACGCACTCATACTCTTCGTAGTTCGCCAGCATAAGGCGGCCCTGCATATTGATGGGCACGCGCTGAAAAGCGCCTTGTTCCGGGCGAGGTGCAGTCCGCTGCGGCTGAGCTTGCTGGAATGCGAACATTAAAGGGCTTCTTCATAAATCGTTTGCGAATGATCTTTACCCGCAATCCATTAACAGAAGGTTGTTCAGCTTAGTCCACTGCGATGCGTATTGGTTGTATTGAAGTGGAACATCCGGCTGGCGTCAGTGGCAAAACTTCGAAGGGTCTCGCTGATGGATGGAGGGCGCTGGCCAGTCGCTGCAGCCGTCGGCTCCTGGTTAACAGTGTCCGATTGCGGCCCGAACTGCTCATGAAGCAACCGGCTGCGGTCCAGGGCAAAGAACTCGAGAGGCACGATTTCAAGCCAGCTCGCAGCGACCGACGATGCGATGGCGCCGAGCAACCGATCGCATTCTCTCTCGTTGGAGCGTAACGGCAGCAGGATGATTTCGAAGGCGGCCGAGTGGCCGGCCGCACTGTAGCCCGTCACATTGAGGAGCGCCGGCATTGCATGTTGCATGACGCCAAGCGCGGTCATCTCGATGTCTTGGTGGCCGTGCGGCCAAAGCTGTGAAAACTGGCTGCCGCCGAGATCCCGGCCGAAAAGGTCGCAGATGCGGCTTCCCGCAAGGCGGAAGATGGTGCCGGATTCGTGCGCTTCCAGCATGAACAGGCTCGAAAGGAAGTGACCAATATGCGTCGGCTCGATTGCCGATCGTAACGGGGCCGCATCCGCGCCTCGGATGAGGTTCCAATAGTCGAAAACGTCGATTGTCGTCTTGAGGCGCATGCCGATGCCGATCTGTTTCATTTTGGGTCGAACCACGGTCATCATGACCATGCCGCTGTATGCCATGCGTTTTTCGTGCCACGCGTGGGTGGTTAAGGTTAAAAAAGGGTTTCGATTGAGTGGGGCCGGGGAACGTGCGAGGAATTACTCACGACTTCCGCTCCGGAAGTTCAGCACCAATTGCTCGAGCACGAGGTCATTCTCGGGGCATGCTCGGCAGGCCGTTCGGCTCCTCGCCGGACGGCTTTTTTTTTGATCGGCGCTCCTGTAAGCGTGTGGTCCTGAATAGAGCGGGGGCAGAGATGGACGATTCCACAGAGGCGCAGATGGTCACGGAGCCTCCACCGCCGCGTGTTCCCATATTCAACCTGCCGGGCGCGATACTGGCTTCACTGGGACTGCTTGCGGCGATCTATGCCGTGCAGCTCTTCGTGCTGTCGGATCAGGCGGTCGAGTGGATGTTCTTCAACTTCGGCTTTATTCCCCTGCGTTACGTCACGCCGCTGTCGCAGCAGGGACCGCAGCTGTTCTGGACGCCTGTTTCCTATTCTCTGCTGCATGGCGGCCTCGAACACCTCCTGTTCAACGGCCTCTGGCTCATGGCATTCGGCGCGCCGGTCGCCCGCCGGATCGGTACGGCTCGCTACCTCATCTTCTGGCTGCTGTCGGCAATTGCGTCCGCGGCGCTGCATGCCGCGTTGAACTGGGGCGCTCCGACACTATTGATCGGTGCGTCCGGCGTGGTCTCCGGTTTGATGGGGGCGGCCTGCAGGTTCGCGTTTCCGCCTGAGAGGCGGATGCTGCTGCCCGCTCACCTCAATCGGCGCCTTTCGATTGGCGAAGCATTCCGCAGTCGAACGGTGGTGATGTTCATGCTGTTCTGGTTTGTCGGCAACATCCTCATTGCCGTCGGGGTGCCGCTGATTGGCGACAGCGCGCAGCCGATCGCCTGGGATGCGCATATCGGCGGCTTCCTTTTCGGCTTCTTTCTCTTTGCCCTGTTCGACCGGAAACCGCCGGAAATGCCGCCTACCTTAGAGACATCGGATATATTGCAATCTTAGCCGTTGGAGTGCACCATTCGAACTGATCCGCGAAGGGAGGAGAGGCCGCTGCGGATGCCTGTGATAAGCTGACATGTTTCGCTTTCGACATAGGAGGTTCAAAATGTCCAATACAGTCAAAGCCATACTGGATGCAAAGGGCAGGGATGTTGTCACTGCCAGCCCGAGCACGACTGTTTCCGAGGCTGCCGCGATTCTCACCAAGAAAAAGATCGGCGCCATCGTTGTGGTCGGAATGGAAAACAAGATCGCCGGGATATTCACGGAGCGCGATGTCGTGCACGCGATCGCCAAGGCAGGTCCTGCCTGTCTCGACCAGCCTGTGGCCTCGATGATGACGGCGAAGGTCTATCGCTGCAACGACGCGACGACGGTCAATGAACTCATGGAGCTGATGACCAGCCGTCGCTTCCGTCACGTTCCGGTCGAAGTAAATGGCAAGCTCGCCGGCATTATCTCCATCGGTGACGTGGTGAAGACCCGTATCGCCGAAGTCGAGCGGGAAACCGAAGAGATCAAGGCCTATATCGCTGGCTGACCTTGCGCCGGCTCGTCACGAGCCGGCGAACACGTCCTGCATTCGCTGCAATTCGGGGAGACGGGCTTTTGTCTCCTCGTAACCACGTTCGATGGCTTCTCCGGCCCGGTGAAATTCCGAGAGCCCGATATCGCTGAGACGCGGCTGTACGGATATGTCCGGCGGGTCGCCCGCGAGCCTTGCCCTGGCGATCCTGTCCTGAATGATGTTGAACGCCTGCACCATGACGCCGGTCATGCCGAGCTTGGCATAAGGCGCGTGCTCCTGCTTCTGGACTTCGGACGGGCTCAGGCTGGCGCTATGACGGACGACGGCAGAGCGGCCGTAGAGGTCGTAATTCAGGTTAACGGCAACGACCAGCGGCTGTTCGTAGGCGCGACAAACCGACACCGGAACAGGATTTACGAGCGCGCCGTCCACTAGCGTGCGGTGATTGCTCCGGATCGGCTCGAAGATGCCCGGAAGGGCGTATGAGGCGCGAAGCGCCGTGATGAGCGAGCCACTGGCGATCCAGACTTCATGTCCGGTGTTGACCTCGGCGGCGACCGCGACGAAAGGGCGGTCGAGATCCTCGACGTTCAGCCCTTCAAGATGTTCCTGCATTCGCTTCGTGAGGCGCATGCCGCCGAACAGGCCGCTTCCGCCGATCGTCAGGTCCAGGAGGCTGGCAATGCGGCGCATCGTCAACGAACGGGCGAAGCCCTCGAGTTCGTCGAGCTTGCCAGCGAGATAGCAGCCACCAACAAGAGCGCCGATCGACGTGCCTGCCACCATGCCAATCTCGATCCCGGCCTCGTCGAGCGCACGCAAGACGCCAATATGGGCCCATCCGCGTGCGGCACCACCGCCAAGCGCGAGCGCAAGCTTTGGTCTTTTGGCAGCGGGAGTTGTCGGGGGCAGGGTTTTCACGTCTGGAGAAGCCGGATTGCTCGGGTCGGAAATGCCGGCCTCGGAGCTTTGACGGTTCAAACTCCAGCTCAACATGAAAAGCCTCCCTCCTGGCGGAACACTCAGGTCAGTATATTAGTGTTCCGTTTCCCTTTCCAATTGGTATATGGGCGCCGATTCCGCCCCAAAAAGAGACGGTTTTTCGTTTTTATGGCTCTTTTCCGTAAATTTCATGCGGATCGAACTGACGCTCGTCGTCGGCGATCTCCAGCATCGGCTTGCCGTCCTCGAGATTGACGGTCCTGTAGAAGCAGGAGCGCCGGCCGGTGTGGCAGGTGGCGTCGTGACCGGCAACCTCGACCTTCAGCCAGATGGCATCCTGGTCGCAATCGGTTCGGATTTCCTTGACCGTCTGGATGTTGCCTGAAGTCTCGCCCTTGATCCAGAGCTTGCCTCGCGAGCGGCTGAAGTAGTGTGCCTTTTTCGTCTGTATGGTCAGCGCCAGCGCTTGCGCGTTCATGTGTGCCACCATCAGCAGTTCGCCGTCATGCGCGTCCGTGACGATCGCTGTAATCAGGCCGCGGTCATCGAACCGCGGCGTGAAATCGCCAGCATCCTCCAACTCGGATTTGTCGTCGGACGGTGCGTTGAAGGCAAAGGGCATACTTGCGGCTTTCTAAAGCGAAGCCGGGATCAGCGGCTCCTCACCATGGACATGAAGCGGGCTTGGTCAGCCGGCTCAGTTTTGAAGCTTCCAGTAAAAGTAGTCGTCAATGTGGTCGAGCCCTGTTTTTGAACACCGCGCATCGCCATGCACATGTGTTCGGCCTCGATCATCACCGCAACGCCGCGCGGCGCAAGCGTTTCGTCGATCGCTCTGGCGATCTGCGCGGTCATCGTTTCCTGCGTTTGCAGGCGACGGCCGTAGATTTCGACCACGCGGGCGATCTTCGACAGGCCCAGTACCTTGCCATCCGGCATGTAGGCGACATGCGCCTTCCCGATGATCGGGACCATGTGATGTTCGCAATGCGAGAAGAATGGAATATCTCTCACGAGGACCATGTCGTCGTAGCCGGCGACTTCTTCGAACGTCCGGCCGAGTACGTCTTCAGGATCCATATCGTAGCCGGCGAACAGCTCACGATAGGATTTGGCGACGCGCGACGGAGTATCGAGCAAGCCTTCACGCGACGGATCGTCGCCTGCCCAGCGAAGCAGGGTACGAACTGCGTCTTCCGCTTCCTTCTGGCTCGGGCGGCCGGAATCAAGCGCGGTCTGCGGAAAATTCTTTACGATGGCGTCCATATGCAACTGTCTCCTGATCCGCACGGCGGATCGTATTTCGGACTAGCCACTGGCAATCCCACTTACGGGAATTCATGCACCTTTGGCAGGCTCCGGGGCTTTCAGGGCTTGATTTGCGGCCCTTCCGGCACGGTTTCCCAATCAAACTTACACGAGGCCATTGCATTTTTATGGCCTTCGAACGACATACATATAGGAAAACGGCATCCCTATGTAAGTCTTCTCGCACGACACGCTGTGTTTTTGTTTGTGCTACAATACGGGAATTGCATGCCGATCCGCATGAATTCGGGAGCGGAATCCGCGATGGACGATATCTACAACAGCAAAATCCTCGAATTTGCGGGCAATATTCCGCTGATCGGCAGTTTGCCCGATGCCGACGCGAGCGCCCAGGCGCACTCGAAACTTTGCGGCTCGAAGGTGAAAATCTGGGTGAAGATGGACGGTGACACCATCACTGCGTTTGCCCATGACGTGAAGGCCTGCGCCCTCGGCCAGGCATCGTCGTCGGTGATGGCGCGGCATGTTGTCGGCGCCAAGGCCGCCGAAGTGCGCAAGGCCCGGGAAGACATGCTCGCCATGCTCAAGGCCGACGGGGAAGGCCCGGAAGGCCGGTTCGAGGACATGCGCTATTTGCGTCCTGTCAAGGACTACAAGGCCCGCCACGCTTCGACCATGCTGACCTTCGATGCGGTCGTCGATGCGATCGGCCAGATCGAGGCGAGCCGCGCCGAAGCCGTGGAAGCTTGAGCGGCGCCGGCCATGTGTCAATTCTGTTCCATTCCAGGCCATGACGACGAGGACGAGGGCGGTGCCGCCGCTACTTCTCCCAAGAAGCAGGCCGGCTTTTCACGCAACTACCGGGGCGCGTTTCGCAAGTCGCCCGACCGGCTGATTGGCATGGCATTCATCAGGCTGTACCAGCTGACGCTCTCCGGCTTCATCGGCAATTCCTGCCGGCATGTCCCGACCTGTTCCGAGTATGGCTATGAGGCGATCGCGCGCCATGGTCTGTGGGCCGGCGGCTGGATGACGCTGTTTCGCGTCGGGCGGTGCGGACCGGGCGGCACAAGCGGTCTGGATCCGGTGCCGGAGACGCTTGGCGTAAACTTTCACTGGTGGACGCCCTGGCGCTATCTCGCCTTTGGCAGGAAGACGGCGTGACCGCCTACGTTGCATTGCTCCACAGCATCGTCCTGGCGCCTGGCCGGCGCGTCGTGATGTCCGATCTCCGCGACATGGCGGAGGCCGCCGGTTATCGCCACCCACGCACGTTGGTCTCTACCGGCAATATCGTCTTCGAAGGGCCGGAGACACCGATCGGTGACATCGAAGCAAAGCTTGAGGCGGCCTTCCTAGCGCGCTTTGGCAAGGCAGTCGATATCATGGTTCGACGTGCTGAGGATTGGCGCAAGGTCGCTGCCGGTAATCCGTTTCCCGATGGTGAGGGAAGCCAGGTCATTCTGCGCGTCATGCGTAAGCCGCTCGCGCCGACAGCGCTCGAGGCGCTACGAGCCTACGCGGCACCCAGCCAGCGCCTCGCGATTGTCGACGGTGACCTCTGGATCGATTTCGCGGGCAAGCCGAGCGAATGGAAACTGCTGTCGGCGCTCACCACAAAGCGCATGGGCGTTGGCACGTTGCGGAACTGGAATACCGTTCGCGGCCTTGCCGAAATGCTCGGCTGAGCCGTCTTTTCCTTTACTAAACGACCAAATCTGGCTATCAGGCGGCGGCGCGTTCGTGCGGACGAAGCGCTTCATTTGCAACCACCCGCATTCGTTGGCGGGACTGGACAAGGAGAATTCTAGATGTCCCAATCCGTTTCCCTGACATTTCCCGATGGTTCCGTGCGCAGCTACGATGCTGGCGCAACCGGTAAAGATGTCGCCGAATCCATTTCGAAGTCGCTTGCCAAGAAGGCTGTCGCCATTGCGATCGACGGCACGGTGCGCGACCTTTCCGATCCTGTCATTCCGGGTACCATCGAGATCATCACCCGCAATGACGGCCGCGCGCTGGAGCTGATCCGGCATGACGCTGCACACGTGATGGCGGAAGCCGTGCAGGAGCTGTGGCCCGGCACGCAGGTCACGATCGGTCCGGTGATCGAGAACGGCTTCTACTACGACTTCGCCAAGAACGAGCCCTTCACGCCCGAAGATCTGCCGAAGATCGAAAAGAAGATGAAGGAAATCATCGCCCGCAACGCGCCGTTCACCAAGCAGGTTTGGTCGCGCGAGAAGGCGAAGGAAGTCTTCGCTGCCAAGGGTGAGAGCTACAAGGTCGAGCTGGTCGACGCGATTCCCGCTGGCCAGGACCTGAAGATCTACAATCAGGGCGAATGGTTCGACCTTTGCCGTGGGCCGCACATGGCGTCCACCGGCCAGATCGGCACGGCCTTCAAGTTGATGAAGGTTGCCGGCGCCTATTGGCGTGGCGACAGCAACAACGCCATGCTCTCGCGCATCTACGGCACGGCCTTCGCCGAGCAGTCGGAGCTGGACAACTACCTGCACATTCTCGCCGAGGCAGAGAAGCGCGACCATCGCAAGCTCGGCCGCGAAATGGACCTGTTCCATTTCCAGGAAGAGGGCCCCGGTGTCGTGTTCTGGCATGGCAAGGGCTGGCGCATGTTCCAGACGCTGACCTCCTATATGCGGCGCCGCCTGGCCGGCACCTACGAAGAGGTCAACGCGCCGCAGGTTCTCGATTCCTCACTCTGGGAAACCTCGGGTCACTGGGGTTGGTACCAGGAAAACATGTTCGCGGTGAAGTCGGCCTATGCCTTCACGCATCCCGACGACAAGGAAGCCGACAACCGCGTCTTCGCGCTGAAGCCGATGAACTGCCCGGGTCACGTGCAGATCTTCAAACACGGCCTGAAGTCCTATCGCGAACTCCCGATCCGTCTCGCCGAGTTCGGCACGGTGCATCGCTACGAAGCCTCGGGCGCTCTGCACGGCCTGATGCGCGTACGCGGCTTCACGCAGGACGATGCCCACGTCTTCTGCACCGACGATCAGATGGCGGCCGAGTGCCTCCGCATCAACGACCTGATCCTGTCGGTCTACGAGGACTTCGGCTTCAAGGAAGTCGTCGTCAAGCTCTCGACCCGTCCGGACAAGCGCGTCGGCACGGACGCCCTCTGGGATCGCGCCGAAAGCGTGATGATGGATGTGCTGAAGACGATCGAGGAGCAGTCCGGTGGACGCATCAAGACCGGCATCCTGCCGGGCGAGGGCGCGTTCTACGGACCGAAGTTCGAATATACGCTGAAGGACGCGATCGGACGTGAATGGCAGTGCGGTACGACCCAGGTCGACTTCAACCTGCCGGAGCGTTTCGGTGCGTTCTACATCGACAGCAACTCCGAAAAGACGCAGCCGGTGATGATCCATCGCGCTATCTGCGGATCAATGGAGCGTTTCCTGGGCATCCTGATCGAGAACTTCGCCGGTCACATGCCGCTCTGGATCGCGCCGCAACAGGTCGTCGTGGCGACCATCACGTCCGAGGCCGACGGCTACGGTGCCGAGGTTGCCGAAGCACTGCGCGAAGCCGGTCTGAACGTCTCGACCGACTTCCGCAACGAGAAGATCAACTACAAGGTCCGCGAACATTCGGTCACGAAGGTTCCTGTGATCATCGTCTGCGGCAAGAAGGAAGCCGAGGAGCGCACGGTCAACATCCGTCGTCTCGGCAGCCAGGAACAGACCTCGATGTCGCTCGACGACGCGATCGCGAGCCTGTCGCTTGAAGCAACGCCTCCTGACGTTCGCCGCAAGGCCGAAGCCAAAAAGGCGAAGGCTGCCTGACGGCAGCCGTTGCTTTGTTCATATGACAAACAGAAAAGCCCGGCCATCAGGCCGGGCTTTTTGATTCAATACTCGTTATCGGGCGATGACTCTCAGTCAGCGTCCGCGCCGCTCGTCCCACTGTCCTGCAGTTGATCATAAGAGGGCAGAGGCGCCTGTGCGCCGCTTGGGCCGGATTGCTCGGCCTGTTCAGGCGGCAGCTGTTGGACGGTCTTGGCGGCGGCAGCCGGTTCGTCAGCCTGTGCGTCCTTCATCAGGACTTCGACGTCGGTATTCTTGCCCGCTTCGACCTTGAAGTCCTGCTGGTAGATCTTGTCCTTGTTGCGCGCGACGGCTGAATATTCGCCCTCGGCAAGCACCATCGTCGGGAAGGCGCTTACGCTTTCGCCGACACTGTCGCCTGCTGCGGTCAGGATGGACCATGCCGTATCCGCGATCGCTTCACCGCCGTGGTCTGAAACCAGCTTGAACGTGATCTGTGCCGCCTTGTGCTGGATCGTCGCCTCGGTGAGCTTGCCGGCCTCGACCTGGATGTCGGCGCGGATCGACGCGTTGATGTCACCATACTCGGACACGATATGGTACGTGCCGGCGTTGAGCCGCACGACCGTGTTGGGCGGCACATCCGCCATGACCAATCCGCGCTCGCCATCCTCGCGCACTTCGGCAGAGTAGATCGAGAAGCTCAACTGATCGGGGCGGATCCGCATGTCCGTGCCTGAAACGGCGTTGAGGAGCAGGCCGCCGGCCTCGAGCACCATCGTCTGTTTGTCGACCTGGCCGCTATCGGCCACGGTCAGCTTTCGCGTCACCCCGGCGCGGCCGAAGGACACGTTGACGAAGTAGTCACCGGGAGCGAGCTGGAAGTCCGCCGAGCCACCCTGCGAGCTGGCGATCAACGGTAATTTGCCGTCGGTGCCGGCAATCGGACTGAACACATACCAGGACAGACCGTCAGCAACTGGGTCGCCATTGGCGGTCAGCTTCGCTTCCAGCTGAACTTCATGCAGCTTCGAGCCTGCCGGTGCTTCGCCCGGGGCAATGAAGGCATTGAGTTTCGGCATCTTTGCCGTCGTGTCGAGCTGCTTGAAGTCCTTGAAGGCGTCCTGTGCACCCGCGCCCAGAGGCGTCAGAGCGACGAGGGCGGCAACAAGGCTCATGCGCGCGTAAGGCAAAATGCCGAGCATGTGTTTTGTGAACCAATTGACATCTGAAATCACAGAGGCCACTTCAAGACCAACGCGATGGCAAATTCAAGACCCATCCCCGATACTGTGATGAAAATGAAAGTTTCTTCTGTATGAGATCCGATATCAAGCTTATCGACTACCTTGGCGTCCGCCGCTCCATTCCCGCCTTCCAGATGTGCGAACCAGGGCCGGAGAAGGCCGAGATCGAGGAAATTCTGCGCCTTGCGTCGCGTGTCCCTGACCATGGCAAGCTGGCGCCGTGGCGCTTCATCGTCTACCGCGGCGAAGAGCGTAAGCGCATCAGCGAAGAACTGCTGAAACTCGCACTGGAAATCAAGCCTGACCTGTCCGACGAAATGATCCAGGTGGAACGCACCCGTCTGACCCGCGCGCCTGTGGTCGTTGCGGTTGTCAGCACCGCTGCTCCGCACGTCAAGATTCCCGAATGGGAGCAGCTGATGTCGGCAGGTGCGCTGTGCCTCAACATCATCTTTTCCGCGAATGCCAACGGTTGGGTCGCCAACTGGCTGACGGAATGGTATGCCTACAATGAGCGCGCCTATCCGCTGCTTGGCGTCCAGCCGGGCGAAAAGGTTGCCGGCTTCATTCATATCGGTTCGACGACGGTTCCCCCAATCGAGCGCCCCCGTCCGGAGTTGTCGCAGACCGTCAGCTGGGTCGGCGGGGACGACTGATGTTTTATCCGACGGACACCAATAAGCACGGCCTGGCGCACGATCCCTTCAAGGCGATCGTCTCGCCTCGTCCGATCGGTTGGATCGGCAGCACGGGCAAGGATGGGTCGATCAACCTCGCGCCCTATTCCTTCTTCAACGCGATTTCGGACAGGCCGAAGCTGGTGATGTTCTCGTCGGCCGGCCGCAAGCACAGCCAGCGAAATGCGGCTGAAACGGGCGAATTCACCTGCAACTTCGTCAGCCGCAACTTGGTCGAGAAGATGAACATCTCGTCGGCGGCCGTACCCTACGGCGTCGATGAGTTCGCGCTTTCCGGGCTGACGGCAAGGCGAGGGGAGTTGGTGGATGCTCCCTACGTTGCCGAAGCCTTTGCCGTGCTCGAATGCAAGGTGACAGAGATCATCGAGCCGAAGTCGCTATCCGGCGAACCGTCGGAGAACGTCATGGTCTTCGGCCAGGTGGTCGGCATCCACATCGATGAAGCGATTGTTCGCGATGGTCGCCTAGACATGGCGCTGGCCCGCCCGGTGGCCCGCATGGGCTACATGGATTACAGCGAGGGCAGCGAAGTCTTCGAAATGCTCCGGCCCCAGGTCTGACAGCGCTGCCGGAAGGCGTTAATGGATATGGTGAACCAATCATAAACTTTTTGCCGCTACCGTAATTCTCAACGACTGGAACGCGAAGGAATCGCGTTTGAGAATTGGGGTTCGCGGTGATCGTAGAGGCATTTCTTCGTTGGGTTGAGACCGCCAAGGCCGGAGACAGGGCGCGGGCGGCAAACGCCCTCGGCAGAGCCTATCTGCAGTCTGAGATGTCGGTCGATGAGCGCAATGCCGCCGAGATGGCGATGACATTTCTGCTTGATGATCCATCGCCGAAGGTGCGCCTTGCTCTGGCTGAGGCGATCGCATGGTCGCCGGAGGCCCCGCGTGCGGTCATCCTGTCACTGGCAGGTGACCAGCCGGAAATCGCTTGCCATGCTGTTACCTGCTCGCCGCTGCTGTCGGACTCCGATCTTGTCGATCTCGCCGCGCGCGGCAATGCCATTACCCGCATGTTGATTGCCGCTCGTACCGTTGTTTCGCGTCCGGTCTCGGCCGCCTTGGCGGAAATCGGCGAAGATGAAGACGTTCTCTGCCTCTTGGAGAACGAGGGTGCCGCGATCACTCCCGCTTCGCTGAAGCGGATCGCCGATCGTCTTGGTGATTGCTGCGATATCCGCAACATCCTCCTCGAGCGCCCCGATCTTCCTGCTGACGCGCGGCAGTTGTTGACCCAACATATCAGCGACGCATTGGTCAGTCTTCCGCTGGCGCAGGTGACGATCGGCGTGGATCGCCTTCGTCGCATCGCCCGGGAGGCGACGGAAACCGCGATCGTTTCAATCGCAGGCGAAATTGCACCACGTGAGGTCGCCGGTCTGGTTGAGCATCTGCGCGCGAACGGCCGGTTGACACCGTCGTTCCTGATGCATGCGCTTTGCGCCGGCAAGGTGGAGTTTTTTGCAGGCGCCATCGTCAATCTCACGGGCTGCGATGAACGCCGCGCCCGGTCGATACTGGCGACCGGCCGCGCGCATGCTGTCCGGGCGCTCTACGAAAGCGCCGGGCTTGCCCGCGAGATCAGCGTCATCTTCGTCGAGGCGACGCTGCTCTGGCGAGATGCCACCAGAAAGGCATCGGGAACGATGCTTGCCAATGTCTGTGGCCGTCTTCTCGAAAACTTCCGCAATCGCGATAGCGCACACGGAGCGGTACGGGAATTGCTCGATATGGTCGAAAAACTGCATATAGCCGAGCAGCGGCAATCCGCTCGCGGCTACGCACATCTGACGGCCCTAGCTGCCGCCTAGTCAGCCAGTCGCTTCACGACCCACGAGTAACCTCCCGAGACGAAGTGCACCGGCGTGGCAAGTGCCGATTTCATCGCATGACCAGAAGGCAGATGTGACCGCACCTTGGTTGCGATCCTGTCGGCAAAGCCGGAGACGCCGCTTTCAGCAGTTGAAACGGCTGGTGCCTGCGCAGGCGTCGGGGCCGGAGCGGGCGCCGATGCAATCTCCGGCGCTGCCGGAGGGGCGGCGGGCTTTGGCGGTTCGCAGACGGCTATCACGGTCGGATAGCTGATATTGGTGTAATGCTTCAGCTGCGTTTCAGACTCGGCGTCGCACATCGCAACGGTTTCCCAGTGCTTTTCGACGGTGGCGACATAGTTGCACTGTGTCACCGAGTCGTTGCATCCGAGAATTGTCATTGCAATGAGAACAGCTTGCATGGTCGCGCCTTTGCGATATTGAATCTATGGATTCCGTTAGAGGCAGCAATTTCAACCGAAAGAAGGCTGCTGCATTAACTTTTCGTCATGCGGCGACGCCGCGCCAAGTGCAGAGACAGGAAATCCAGTGTCCGTTACGATCACTCTCGAATCACCGCGCCAGGACGGCGTCGTCCGCCTGCTTGAATTGTCGGACGCTTACGCACAATCGCTCTATCCCCCGGAAAGCAACCACCTCGTTGACCTCTCCACCCTGGAGAAGCCCACGGTCAGCTTTTTTGTGGCCCGCAATGGCGACGAGGTCGTCGGGTGCTGTGCGCTGGTTGAAGCCGGAGACGGCACAGCCGAAATCAAGCGCATGTTTGTCGATCCTGAGGCACGCGGCCTCAAGGTTGCAAGCAAGCTGATGAATGCCCTGGAGGGGCTCGCTGGCGAGAAGCAGCTGACCGCCGTGCAGCTGGAAACCGGTATCTACCAGCCGGAGGCGATCGGTCTCTATCGCAAGTACGGCTATATCGAGATCGAGCCGTTCGGCAGCTATCTGCCCGACCCGCTCAGCCTTTTCATGGAAAAGCGGATCGGTTGATCAGCCGTCCGCCGCGCGTGGGGGTGCCGGGGCCGGCTCGTCGATCATGACTTGCGGGCCGATCTCGCCCTTGTCGGCGTTGCGGACCTCGTGCATCCATTCGCGCCAGATGGCGACCAGAAGCGCCATCAGGACAGGCCCGATGAACAGCCCGAGGAACCCCATCGTTTTCACGCCGCCGATGAGGCCGAAGAAAGTGGGTAGGAAAGGCAGCTTGATCGGGCCGCCGACGAGCTTCGGGCGTAGCGTCTTGTCGACGATGAAGAGTTCGACCGTTCCCCAGACGAAGAGACCAATGCCAGCAACGTGAGAGCCGCTGGCGGCGAGATAAATCGAGACCAGTGTAAACGACAGCGGCGCGCCGCCCGGAATGAGCGCCATGATGCCGGTCAGCACACCGAGCGTCACGGGCGACGGAACGCCCGCGATCCAGTAGGCGACGCCCAGCACGATGCCTTCGCCGATCGCGATCAGCGTCATACCCATGACGGTGGAACTGATTGTCGCCGGCACGACGCGAGAGATCCGCTCCCAGCGGTTGGGCAGGATGCGTTCGCCGAGCATATCGATCTGTCCGGAAAAGGAAGATCCGTCGCGATAGACGAAGAACAGCGCAATCAGCATGAACAGCAGCGTCAGCAGCAGGTGGAACGCACCGCCGCCTGCGGCGAGTACCGCGCGATAGATATTGCCGATATGCGCACCGCTGACGGCCTGTATGACCTCGCCCATGGTTCCAGGGCTGCCGATGTACTTGGTCCACAATTCATCGAGATAGGGGCCGGCAAAGGGCAGGGCGAGGATCCATTGCGGCGTGGGGGCGCCAAACCTGTTTGCGTGGATCAGCCATGCGACCCATTCGCGCACCTCGCCGGTGGTGTAGCTCACCGCCAGAACGATCGGGATCACGAGGAAGGTGACGATCAGGAGAATCGCAATGGTCGCGGCGACAGTCGTGTTACCGGCCACGTTGGTGAGCAGCCGTCGATAGAGCGGCCAGCTTGCAAAGCCGATGACCAGTGCCGCCAGCACCGGCACGAGGAAGCCGTAGAAGAAATAGACGCCTGCCGCGACGACAAGGATCAGGAGCCAACGCGCGGCGGAGATCGAGGGGATCAGAGGCGTGCGCGCAGGAGTGGATGGCCCGAGCCACCGTGACTCTCTCTGGACATTGTTGGTCGGAAGGCTCACGTCGTCTTTTTCCCCCGTATTGTTTCCTATGGATATGGGCCATGCGTACACGCCACGCAAGCACAGCCGCCAATTTATGCGAGCCTGAGCCTTTGCTGTCGCCCCCGACATATCCACACTAGGCTTCATACCCGCGCTTTCTGCAATCAATAAGACAGAAATCCTTCCGGATTGTTGCCAAGGCCAAACTATCCGTATAGTTTGGATCCATGGATACAAATATGATCATCGCCGAACTCCGACGGGAGATCGAAAGCGGACTGCTTCCCGCAGGGACCGTCCTGAAACAGGAAGTGCTCGCTGAGCGTTTCGGCGTTAGCCGCCAACCTGTACGCCAGGCGCTGGACCGAATGCTTGCCATCGGCTTGCTGCGACGTCGTCCGGACAGAAGTCTTGCGGTATCGGGTCTGAATGGCGAAGAGGCTCGCGAGCTTGCCGAAATCCGCGCGACCCTGGAGACCGCCGCACTGCGCGCGTCGATGTCAGCACTGACCGACAGCGATCTGCGCAAGGCGAGGCGCCTGAACGACGACCTTGTCGAGGAGGAGGATCCGTCCGTGCTGGAGGAACTCGACGTCGCTTTTCACAAGACACTCTATGGCCGCTGCGCCAACGCCAGACTTCTCAGCATGATCGAGGAACTGCGCCGCGAATCGCGGCGAGCCTATACGCGCCAGCCAAAAGGCTCCGACGATCGTGCAATTCTCTACGCCGAGCATGGCGATATCATCGCCGCATGCGAACGACGGGACACCGAAGAGGCGGCCTTGGCGCTCTCGCGACATCTGCAACAGACAACGGCGCGGCTGACGCGCGAGGGATAATGACGATGACGAGTTTTTCCGCACGCGTGGCCTGGATGAGAGGCGACGATGACTTCCTTCGTGGGCGCTACAGCCGTGGGCACGAATGGACGTTCGACGGCGGTTTGACCATCCCGGCTTCCGCGTCGCCGCACAACGTCCCGTTGCCTTACGCGGTAGCGGAGAATGTCGATCCCGAGGAGGCCTATGTGGCAGCACTCTCAAGCTGCCATATGCTCTTTTATCTCTGGCTGGCCTCCAGGAAACGCATAGGAATTGACAGCTACGTCGATGATGCGATCGGGCTGATGGAGGAGGTCGACGGAAGGACGATGGTAAGCCGCGTGGAGCTGCGGCCGCGCGTCACCTATTCCGGCGACGCGCCTAGCAGAGAGGCCGAAGAGGCCATGCACCACGAGGCGCACGAGCTCTGCTTCCTCGCCAATTCGGTGAAGACCGTGATCGAAATAAAGCTCGGCTGAACCTCAGATATCGAGGTTCTCGGCGAAGGCGGCGCGATCCTGGATGAAGCGGAAGCGAGCTTCCGGCTTCGTCCCCATGAGGTCGTCGACGGCCGTTCGCGTGCCTTCGAAATCCACCTCGTCGATCAGCACGCGCAGCATCGTGCGCTTGCTCGGGTCCATCGTGGTTTCCTTGAGCTGCGCCGGCAGCATTTCGCCGAGACCTTTGAAGCGGCTGATTTCGACCTTGGTCTTGCCCTTGAATTCGGTTTCCATCAGTTCCTGCCGATGCGCGTCATCGCGGGCGTAGGCCGATTTGGCTCCCTGCGTGATCTTGTAGAGCGGCGGAACGGCGAGGAATAGATGGCCGCCGCGCACGAGCTCCGGCATCTCCTGATAGAAGAAGGTGATCAGCAGCGATGCGATATGGGCGCCGTCGACGTCGGCATCGGTCATGACAATGATGCGTTCGTAGCGGAGGTCTTCCTCGCGGTATTTCGACCGCGTGCCGCAGCCGAGGGCCTGGACGAGATCGGTGAGCTGCTGGTTGGCCCCGAGCTTTTCGCGGCCAGCGCTGGCAACGTTGAGGATCTTGCCGCGAAGCGGGAGAATCGCCTGGTTCGCGCGGTTGCGCGCCTGCTTGGCGGAGCCGCCAGCCGAGTCACCTTCGACGATGAAGAGTTCCGCACCCTGCGCCGTATTCTGGGCGCAGTCGGCAAGCTTGCCGGGAAGGCGCAGCTTGCGGACTGCCGTTTTGCGGTTGACTTCCTTTTCCTTGCGGCGCCGCAGACGTTCTTCGGCGCGCTCGATCACCCAGTCGAGCAGCTTGGCCGTCTCGTTGGGATTGTCGGCGAGATAATGGTCGAAGGGATCGCGCAGTGCATTTTCGACGATGCGCTGCGCCTCGACCGTCGCCAGCTTGTCCTTCGTCTGGCCGACGAACTCAGGCTCGCGAATGAAGACGGACAGCATGCCCACTGCAGAGATCATCACGTCATCCGTAGTGATCTGCGCCGCGCGCTTGTTCTGCGTCAGTTCACCGTAAGCCTTCAGGCCCTTGGTGAGCGCTATGCGAAGTCCGGCCTCGTGCGTACCGCCTTCGGGCGTCGGAATGGTATTGCAGTAGGAATGAACCTGCGGATCGCCGCCATACCAGGTGATTGCCCATTCGAGCGAACCATGGCCGCTGGTCTTCTCGGTCTTGCCGGCGAAGATTTCGCGGGTGACGGTGAACTCCTTGCCCATGGTCGCCTGAAGATAGTCCTTCAGCCCGCCCGGGAAATGGAACACCGCCTTATCAGGAACCTCCGAGCCCTGCGGCAGAACGCCTTCCTCGCAACTCCAGCGGATTTCGACGCCGCCGAAGAGATAGGCCTTCGAACGGGCCATACGGAACACGCGTCCCGCGTCGAACTTGGCGTGGTCGCCGAAAATTTGCGGGTCGGGATGGAAGCGCACGCGCGTGCCGCGGCGATTGTGGACGTCGCCGAGTTCCTCAAGACCGCCCTGTGGGATGCCGCGTGAGAAGCGCTGGCGATAGAGCTTGCGATTGCGCGCGACCTCGACTTCGAGGACGTCGGAGAGCGCGTTGACGACAGATACGCCGACGCCGTGCAGACCGCCCGACGTTTCGTATGCCTTGCCGTCGAACTTGCCGCCGGCATGGAGCTTGGTCATGATGACTTCGAGCGTCGACTTGCCCGGGACCTGCGGATGGTTCTCGACCGGTATGCCGCGGCCGTTGTCGCTGACCGTCAGGAAGCCTTCGCGATCGAGGTGGACTTCAATGAAGTTGGCATGCCCGGCGACAGCTTCGTCCATCGAGTTGTCGATGACTTCGGCAAACAGATGGTGCAAGGCCTTTTCGTCGGTGCCGCCGATGTACATGCCGGGGCGCATTCGGACCGGCTCGAGGCCTTCGAGAACGCGGATCGACGATGCGCCATAATCTTCCGAGGTCGAGCTGGCC
>UEHQ01000076.1 GCA_900489925.1 Hyphomicrobiales bacterium
GTCGTCGCCAGGCTTGCCGTGATCGTGCGGCGGATGGTCGGGATGGGGATGTTCCGGAGCCGGATCGTCCCCGTTGCCAATGCCGCCATCGCCTTCGTCGCCGCCGGCACCGGGATTGTCGCCGCCACCTGGGTTTTGATTGTCGACACCGCCGGGCTGCGGATCGCTGCTACCGGAAGGCTTGCCGGAGGATGAAGCAACCTTCCCGAACAGACGGTCGCCATGATGCGCCGGATCGGCGAACGGATTGAGAACGATCGTCTCTACCGGCCCGCACAGGCGTTCTTCAATGGAACCCGGCAGGACCGATTTGCAATTCAGCTTCTGGGCTTGAGCGCCCGCGAGGCTCGTTCCGGCAAGCAGAAAAAGCATACCGGCAGAGATTTTAAGTAAATCTTTACGCATAAACACCCACTCCCAAAGTTAACGAAGTGTTAACGTCGAGATCTATAGGTTATTAGCGGATCAAAATAAATACAGGCGAGTCCGGTTTATTAGCACATGGTTAACCTTTGAATATTAAATTTATAATTAAATTCAATGTATTAAGGCCGCGAGCCAAGCACTTGCTCGCCGAAAGGTGCTTCAATGCAAGCGTCAACTGTACTTGCGATACTCGCCGCTGCGATGCTTGCTGTACCGAGTCAGAGCATTGCCGGCTCCCCACTTCCGGCATCTCGATCGATAGGAGCACCGATCGGCTTCCCGTCGGCCTGTACCCGCTACCCATGGCTCTGCCGCAACACTGCCAGCCACGAGATCAGCGATGACGAGGCGATGCCTCTGCTTCAGCAGGTCAATCGATCCGTTAATGCTCGCGTCACCCCTGCAACGGACATGTCGACGGCCGGCAAGCCGGAATACTGGTCGTTGCCGATCAACGGTCGAGGAGATTGTGAGGACTACGCACTTCTCAAACTCAAGACCCTTCTCGATGCCGGCTTCCCTTCCAACAAGCTCGCCATGTCGGTGGTCATCGATCGCGGCGGCGGCAACCACGTCGTCCTGCTGGCGCGTCTGAAATCTGGCGACTATGTCCTCGACAATCTCGCCAGTCGCGTCGTCCCCTGGTCGAGCACCGGATACACTTTCCTGGCCAGCCAGAACTTCGACAACAAAAGTGCGTGGAAAGTCACGCTCGCAGGCCCCCGCGCCCGGCAATTCTCGGGTACCTAACAGCCAGTACGAATTGAGTGAGAGGGCGGACAGTGCAGGCTCCACTTCCGATCACCTGACCTGTAAACGCCGAAGCCCGGGCGAATGCCCGGGCCTGATCTCGATGTTCCGATGGAATGATAACGCCTTTGCAAGGCGTTATCACCTTTCGGCCCATGTCTTTGCAACATGGCTGGTTGCGTGAGCTGTGGTGCAGCCTTATTTG
>UEHQ01000012.1 GCA_900489925.1 Hyphomicrobiales bacterium
CCAAATGCTCCCGGCGAGGCACGCCTCCCCGCCGGCACTGGCCGTTATCCTGGTATCAGGAGCGCTGAAAATCGCGCCCACGTCAATTGAACCTGTGCTCCTTGTCTGCGAGCGGTGATGCAAACAATGTTTGCCCGGGAGACAGTTCCCGATCGCCATCGGTGCGTGCGACCAACGAGGGAAGGCCCGGCACATCGAGATGGACCACCGTATCTGCGCCGAGCCTTTCGATGTGTCTGACCTCCCCTCGCCACTTTCCTTCGACGGATGACAGCGAAACGTGCTCGGGCCGCACGCCGTAAACCTTGCAGCCTTCGCGCGCGGCGATCTCTCCTTCGAAGAGGTTCATCTTGGGGGAGCCGATGAAGCCCGCGACGAACGGTGTCGCGGGCTGGTTATAAAGGGTCATCGGCGAGCCGACCTGCTCAATCCTCCCACCGTTCAGGACGACAATCTTGTCCGCCATGGTCATCGCCTCGACCTGATCGTGGGTCACGTAGATCATCGTTGCTCCAAGCTTGGCGTGGAGATCCGTAAGCTCCATACGCATCTGAGAGCGCAGGGAGGCATCAAGGTTGGAAAGCGGTTCGTCGAACAGGAAGACCTTCGGGTTGCGAATGATGGCACGGCCGATCGCCACGCGCTGCCTCTGCCCACCAGAAAGAGCCTTGGGCTTGCGATCGAGCAGGTGCGAGAGCTGCAAGACCTCTGCCGTTTTCTCGACCTTCTCCTTGATCTCCGCCTTTGGACGCTTGGCGAGCGAAAGACCGAACCCGATATTCTCGGCTACCGTGAGATGGGGATAAAGCGCATAGGACTGGAAGACCATGGCAATGCCGCGCTGGGACGGCTCGGCTTCGGTGACGTCCTTTCCATCGATCAGAACCTTGCCCGACGTCGAGGTCTCGAGGCCCGAGATGATCCTCAGCAGCGTAGACTTCCCGCAGCCGGACGGCCCGACAAAGACGCAGAATTCCCCTGCTTCGACACTAAGGTCGACACCCTTCATCACTTCCAGACCGCCAAAACTCTTGCGAATGCTATCAAGAACGACGCTTGTCATTCGACTATCCTTTCACGGCGCCGGCGGTCATGCCCGCAACAATCTGCCGGTTGAAGAAGACGAACACGATGAGGGGAGGAATAGTCACCAGCAAGATGTTCATGAACAGAAGGTTGAATTGTGTCTGGAACTGTCCCTGGAAGTTATAGAGCGTGAGCTGGACGGTCACGTTCTCGCGGCCAGGGAGATAGTAGAGCGGGTTCGTGAAATCGTTGAAGATGGCGATGGACTGCACGACGATGACCGTGACGGTCACCGGCTTCAACAACGGCAGGACAACCCTGAAAAAGATCTGGAGCGGCTTTGCCCCGTCGATGATTGCCGCCTCATCGAGATCGCGCGGGATCGTCGCAATGAAGCTCTTGAACAAGAGGACGGTGAACGCCAGGCCATAGGCAACCTGGATCAGGATCATGCCGGAGATCGTCTTGAACAGACCGAGCGACTGCAGCACCCAGATGGTCGGCACGACCGCCGGCGGAATGATCAGGCCAGCGAAAACACAGGCGTAGATAACCGTATTCCAGCGCGATGGGCGGCGCTGCAGAATATAGCCCACCATCGCGCCGAACAGCACCAGCAACGCCACCGCTACCACCGTGATCACCGTCGAATTGAAGTAGGCCAGCAGCAGCATGTAGTTGCGGGCTTGAATGACCTCGAGGAAATTCTCCCAGAGACGCCATTCGACGGGCAGGCCGAATGTCAGAGAGGCCGCAGCCTGCTTTGTCTTTGCCGCCGTCAGCAGGATGAACAGGAACGGCAACACGAATATGATGCCGGAGGCGGCGAGCGCGATTACGCCCGAATAACGTTGGCGGCGCGTCACAGGTCCACCTCCTTGCGGTTGAACCATGCGGTCAGGGGCAGAACGATGACGCCGATCAGGATGAACAGAATGACGTTTCCTGCCGTCGACAGACCATAGAAGCCCGCCTGATACTGCTTGTAGATGACGCTGGCGAGGACGTCTGACGAAAAACCGGGACCGCCGCGCGTCATCGCCCAGATAAGATCGAAGCTTCTCATGCCGCCGATCAGGGACAGAGTGACGACAGTGACAGTGGCCGGCTTCACGAGCGGAACAGTCACACGAAAGAACATCTGGACCCGTGTCGCACCATCGATCCTGGCGGCCTCGTAATAATCGGCGCCGATCGATGCGAGACCGGCGATGTAGATCACGGTCGCAAGCCCGATGCCCTTCCAGAGGTCGACGAAGACGATGGAATAAAGCGCGAGGCTCGGATCGGTGAGCCAGCCGGGTCCGTGGATGCCGATCGCGGCAAGCGCGACGTTGATGAGCCCGCGCGTCGGGTGCATGAGCACCGAGAAGGTGATGCCGACGCCGATGGTCGACACTAGGACTGGAAAGAAGATAACAGTGCGCAAAAGACCCTGTGCCCAAATGCCCGATGTCAAAAGTACGGCCAGCAGCAGGCCGAGCACCGTCTTCGTGCCGGAGGTCAAGACCGCGTAGATAATGGTGTTGATGAGGCCCTGGATCAGGAATGGTTCACGAAAGAACTGCCGATAGTTTTCCAGACCAATGAATTGAGCACTGAAAAGATCCCACCTTGTAAGGCTGAACCAGAAGGAGGCGGCGGTCGGAACCAGAAACAGCACGGTGAAGATCACTGCCGCGGGCAGGACGAACCAGTATGGATACGGAGATTTGCGCGTCACTAAGGGGCTCCTTGAACACCCCCAGCCCGGACGAGCACCGGGCTGGGGAAGGGCTGGGAGGTTACCAGTTTGGCAGGCCGAGCTGCTTGGCCTGCTTTTCGACGTCCTGGTCGTAGAGAGCGGCGGCATCCTTGGCGGAGCGGATACCGGTTCCGACTTCGACAGTGATCTGCTCAAGCGCCGGCCCCTTCACAGGAGACACGAATTCCAATGCCGGCGCAGTACGGCCCTCGGTTTCGAAATAAGGCAGCATGTCGGAGACCACGGCCGGGATATCCTTCGGAAGTTCGCAGCCCTTCACCAGATAGGGGCCGGACGGAACCGCCTTCGCCATGAGGTCGCATGCCTCCTTGCTGCCAACGAAGTCGAGGAACTTCTTGGCCTCTGCAACATTCTCGGACTTGGCCGATGCATAGAGTGCGGATGGCATCCATACCGTGAGGCCGTTTTTGGACGCGTTCGCGCCCGGCTGAGCAAAGAAGCCCAGGTCTTTCAAGCTGTCGGGAACATTCTGTTGAACGTTTCCGATGCCGAACGTCAGGTTCGGATAGTGTGCAGCCTCGCCGGTGGCCACCATTCGCATGCCATCATCGAACTTCGCAGCACCGAAGTCTGCATTGAAGTAGCCGGCTTTCGCGACCTCTTCGAGGTGCTCGAAGCCGCGCATCGCGGCTGGCGTATTCGCGTACTTCACCTTGTTGGCGGTATAGTCGTCGGCAAAGTCTGGAACCTCGGCCTGGACATTATAGTAGTCGGCGAGAACGAAGAGCTGTGAAGTCCAGGTGTCGCCGTAGGTCTGCGCCACTGCGACCTTGCCTGCCGCCTTCACCTTCTCGTTGTTGGCCATGAATTCCGCCCATGTCTTAGGCGGCGTAAGCCCGAGATCCGCATAGATCTTTCGGTTGTAGAAGATACCGCCGCCCATCGCAGGACCAAACGGCATTCCGCGCACGTGTCCATCCGGACTGGTGACCACCTTCTTGAAGCTCTCCATAACTCCCGCTTCGGAGGCAAGGTCGGAAAGGTCGGCGATCGTTTCCTGCGGCTTCAGTGCCTGGAACAGCGAGCCCGCGTTGTAAAGGAAGATATCGGCCATCTCGCCGGTAGCGAGGCGCGTCTTGATGATGTTGTCGCCTTCCGATCCCCCTGCGCGTTGCTCGACGTCGAAGGAGACATCGGGATGCTTTTCCATATAAGCCTTGGAAACCGCATCGAACGAGGCGATCGTCTCGGGGTTCGTGTCGATCAATACGCTGAGCGTTACGTCAGCATGGGCAACGCTGGCTGCCAGCGACATAAAGGCTGCGGCAAGAATGCTGCACTTCGTCATTCTCATAGTCATTTCCTCCTCTTGAAGACCAGAATGATTGGGCTGCGCGCTTTCGGGCAAGGCCCGAAAGCAGTTTTGCTAGATTGAGAACGTGATCGTATGCTCCCCCGCGCCGATCCTGACCTCCTCGCCAGGCGCGACAAGTTTGCCGTCCGCTGTCAGCGACTTCCTTTCCGCCTTACCCTGCAGGCGTGCGGTTACGCCCTCGGGCAATACAAGGCGGCAGGTCACCGCCCCGCCTTCCAGTCTCCATCCGGCCTCGATGCGGCCAAAGCGGGTGTCATGCCAAGCCGCGACCGGGGACAGGGCCGGAAGAATGGCTGGGTCGAAAGCTGCCTCCTCGAAACCCGGCTTGTCTTCCAGCGGCCTGATGCCAGCCACATCTTCAAATAGCCATTGGCACACCGCGCCATAAGCGTAGTGATTGTAGCTGTTCATGTCAGGATCGTAGATCGTCCCATCCTCTGCGAGCGCATCCCACCGCTCCCAGATCGAGGTCGCACCGCGCTCGACCTGATAGAGCCAACCGGGAACCTTCCTGTTGAGGAACATCTTCTCCGCGAGATCGAGCATGCCGAGGCGCGTCAGCGCCGGAAGCAATGCCGGCGTGCCTATGAACCCTGTGCCGATGACGCCGTCTGTCTCTTCGGAAACCCGACGGAAATACGCACGACCGGCTTCTTCATACTCCGGCGGGACAAGACCATAGAGGAACGCAAGTGCCCAGGATGTCTGGTCGTTATGCGCAATGCGGCCCGATGGCGAAAAGAACTCATGCTTGAAGGCCGCCCGTATCTCCTCGGCCTTCGCATCGAGTCGCGCGGCTTCAGAAGTCTTGCCGAGCACGTGGGCGATTTTTGCGGTCACCTGCGTCGATATGAAGTGATAGAGCGTAGCGGCACAATCGTCAGCCACCGTCGGGCGCGGCTTCCTGTTGTCGCCCACAGGCTGAAGCCAATCCCCGAAGGTGAAGCCGTGAGCGCCCCAGACCGCAGGCGGCCGAATGATCGGTCCATTGGAGATGCCCCAGAGGTAGTCGAGCCAACGCATCATCGCCGGGAAGCACTCTTTGAGAACCGACGCGTCCCCATAATGCAGATAGAGTTGCCACGGAATGATGACGATAGCGTCACCCCACCCCGTGGAGCCTGCCCAATCGCCGCGGCCGTCTATCGGGAACAGGCGCGTCGGATCCGGCGAGAAATGAGGAACAGCACCATCGGCGCGCTGATCGTGCATGACGTCGCGGAGATACTTCGTCAGAAACGACTGGCTGTCAGCCAGCCAGCAGGCCGTGCCGGCAAAGACCTGGGCGTCGCCGGTCCAGCCGAGCCTTTCATCACGCTGCGGGCAATCCGTCGGGACCTCGATGAAGTTGGAGCGGTGTGACCAGATCGTGTTCTCCACGAGCCGATTGACAGCCGACTGCCCGGAGGTGAACCCACCGGCGCTGACCGGCACCGACGAGATCGGGACCATCGTGATTGCGACGAGTTCCGCTTTACCAGTCAGGGTGACCCGCGCGTATCGGAAGCCCATGAATGTGAAGAGTGGTGCGTAGGTCTCCTCGCCCTCTCCCTTCAACGTGTAGACTAGTTCAGCGCGGGCGCTGCGGTAGTTGCGATTATCGAAGAACCGTTCCGGACCGAGCACTTCCGAATGTTCGACACGCACCTGCGCTCCCGCCTCTCCCTTTACGCGAAGAAGAATGTACGCGCCGGCATTCTGGCCGAAATCATAGACCGTGCGACCGTCGGGTTCGACCCAGCTCTCGATCGGCGTGAAACCAGCGAGCTCTTTGACGGCGCCCGTCTCATGTGGCACGAGCAGGGCTTTATCGAAGGCGAGAACCTCCACGCCTTCGGTATCTGCAGGCACGATGCGCGCGTCGTAGTCCTCACCGAAATAGATGCCGTTGCGTGTGACCGGCGTGTAGCCGCTCTTCCAGGTGCCGTCGGTCTTGAGAAGCGGTGCTCCGGCTGCGCTGATCTCGGCAATGGCGCCGGTTCTATCGCCCCAGCAATTGAAGACCGGATTGGAGGCCCAGAGGAGCTGACTCCGGTACCAGCCGTCACCAAGCCAGATCTCGATGCGATTGTTTCCTGAAAGCAGCAGATCCGTCACATCATATGTCTGGTAAGCGATCCGGTCGTCGTAGCAGGTCCAGCCGGGCGTCAGCAGATCGTCGCCGACACGGCGCCCGTTGATGAAGGCCCTGTAGAGACCAAGCGCGGAGATGCGCAGCGTCGTCCCCGGGGTTATAGTCCCGACCGCAAATTCGCGGGATACAAACGTTCCTGCAGTTCCCTGCCCCGCGTCGCAGGTTGGCGCGATCATCGACGCGCCGAACCTGAAGGTTGAACCGTCAATGCTGCCAACCACGGCGGTGCCGCGGTCCAATACAATCGTCATTCCTCAACTCCCTTGGCTGCCCCGTCCTCTGGCGGCCGAAACAACACGTTTTTGTGTATCGTTCTATGTAGATCATTCTACAACATCGATTGCCGCGCAAGAGTTTTTTGTCTATAATTTTCGCGTATTGTGGAGATAGACGTATTATAATGAAAAAACAGATGGTTAGCGCGACAGCAGGACGAGCTACGATCCGCCATGTCGCAGCGGATGCGGGAGTCTCGGTTGCAGCCGTCTCGAAAGTTCTTCGCAACGCTTACGGCGTCAGCGACATTCTCAGGCAGAAGGTGGAGACGTCGATCGAGAAGCTGAAGTACCGTCCATCCGTCGCGGCGCGCGGGATGCGGGGCCGTACCTACACGATTGGTGTCCTGATCATCGAGCTGACCAACCCATTCCTTGCGGGGGTTATCGAGGGCGCAAACGACACCTTCTCCGGCAACAATTACAAGGCTCTTGTCGGGATAGGTCGGGCGGCAAGCGCAATCGAGGCATCCTTGATTGAGTCCATGATCGACAACCATATGGATGGGCTGCTGATCATTGCCCCACGAATTTCAGGCAAACTGATAGAGCGATACTCTCGCCAGATCCCGATCGTCGTGATCGCGCATCATGAACCGCAGGCCCTGAGCTACGACACCGTCAACTCCGATGACCGCAGGGGCGCATACTTGGCTGCCGAAGCCCTGCTGCAGCAGGGCTACGAGGACATTGCCATGCTGAGCTACGACCTCTCCGAGTCTCCGTCTTCGGTCGTCGTTCTCCAGCGCGAGATCGGCTATACCGAGTTCATGAAGCAGGCTGGCCTTGAAGCGCGCAGCCGCATCATTCGATTGCCGCTGGTTGCTGCCGATCGGAGCGCCGAGATCCAGACTTTCCTGAACGCGCCGGACCGACCTCGCGCGGTGTTCGTCTGGTCGGATCTGGATGCGGTGCCGCTCCTGAACGCTGCAAGAACCAGCGGTATCCGGGTTCCTGAAGATCTCGCCATCATCGGCTATGACAATTCTCCGCACGCCGCCATCCCGCTCGTTGCACTATCGAGCATAGACCAGAATCCGGCTGAGCTGGGAAAGACGGCGGCCGAGCTGCTTCTCAGCCGGATCGATGGTCGCGAAGAAGCGCAACACGTTTTGATCGAGCCCCACGTCGAAAAGCGTTCCAGCATATAATGTGACGTGCGACGGTGGCAGCAACAGCCATCGCACTCCAAGGTGGACGGGCTCACCTCCAGGCCGTACAATGACAACTTGTCGCAGGCTGAGCTTTTCGGCGGGAGTGCGCCAATGGCTATCTTCATGGATCGGCATGAACTTGCGGGAACGTCGGCCGCCGACATTGCCGAGGCCCATCGCAAGGATCTCGACATTCAGGACAGGTACGGGGTCAAGTTCCTCACCTACTGGTACGATCCGCGGCGGGGAAATGCGTTTTGCCTCGTGGACGCCCCCGACATGGAAACTGCCCAATGCGTCCACCGCGAAGCCCACGGCTTCATCGCCGGCGAGGTTATCGAGGTGGCCTTATCCGCGGTCGAGGCCTTCCTCGGTCGGATCAACGACCCCGAGCCGGCATCCGGGCAAATTCCAGGTGAAATGGATGGCGGTCACCGGGCAATCCTATTCACTGACATCGTCGGCTCGACCGCAATGACGTCGCGCCTCGGCGACCGCATGGCGACCGAGCTGGTCAGGGCACACGATTCCGTCGTGCGTCGATGTCTGGGACAATCCGGTGGCCGCGAGGTCAAGCACACGGGCGACGGCATCATGGCGGCGTTTGCCTCCACAGCCCAGGCCGTTAATTGCGCGATGATGATCCAGAAGGAGTTTCAGCGGTTCAACGACGCGAACCCGGAGCCTATCCATGTCCGCATCGGACTCGATTGTGGGGAACCAATCGAGGATAGCAATGACCTGTTCGGATCGACGGTGCAGCTCGCAGCTCGTTTATGCGCCGCAGCGTCCAAGGATCAGATCGTTGTCTCGGAGAACATCTTTCGCGAGTTCGGCGCATCCGAAATCTTCGTTCACGCGACACAGCGAAAACTGAAGGGATTTTCGAAGCCCGTGCTGGTCTTCCAGTGCGACTGGACCAATGCCGGCATCAATTAGAATATCGTCAGGGTGTCATGAGGCTTGGGCACGACCATGCCCTGCCCTCGCCTATAAGCCCTGTGCCGCCCGCTTAGCCATTTGCGTGCCGCTGCCGGGCTGTCCCAGCCAGATCAAGGCAATCCGATCGCCCGTCTGTTTTGCGAGATACATGTAGCTGTCCGCTCGCTTCATGAGGGATACAGCGTCGTCGCCCTGCTGCAGCAACGTTACGCCCACGGCAGCGCCGACCTCGGTCACGATGCCATCGACCGCAACCGGTTTGAAGATGCGGTCTATCGCTTCGTTGAGCGTCAACTCCACATCATTCAAATGCGCTTCATCGATTTCGAGAATGACCGCAAACTCATCGCCACCGATGCGCGCGATGAAATCATTGGCTCGGAAGCTGTCGCGGAAACGACTGGCAATCGTTCTCAGGACCTCGTCGCCCGCCACATGCCCCATTGTGTCATTGACTGCCTTGAAGCCGTTAAAGTCGATAAACGCGAGCGCGACGAGCTTTTCCGACTGGTCCATACGCGCGATGTACTCGGAGATGACCTCATCAAAACAGGCACGATTTGGCAGTCCCGAAAGTGCATCGGTTCGCGCCGATGCCCGCAGTGCAAGCTCGATCTCGTTTTGGTGGCGAACGCGGGCTGAAACATCGACAATGACCTCGACGTCAAACGAAACACCATCGATGACGGTACGTTGGGCCGAAATCAACGTCGGCAGAATCGTGCCGTCGGCGTGCCGGAGATCGACCTCTTCCAGGACATAGCCACCATCTTCAGCGAGCAGGCGATGCCGGCGGTCCCGAGCCGGGCTGCTGATCGCAGACCCTTCCGAGGTAAGCGTCTTGCCTCGAATATCATCCCACTTCAGCCCGGTCAGCCGCAGGTACGCATCGTTGACCTTGAGGTAGCTGGAAGTTTCCGTATCGCTTGTCGAAATCGCCATGGCGATCGGCGCGAACTCGAACATTCGCATCAATATCGAAGTCAGAACGTCTGGCGGGAGTATCTCGGCGTCGGCCATACACTTGATCACAAGAACACAAGCTCACAATGTAGCGCGCAAAAGTAAACGCTTGCTGACATTGCCGACGGGTTGGCCTAACCAGGCGACCGAGAATCAGCGGACGAATTTGCGGAAGTTCGGCTTGCGCTTTTCCTTGAAAGCCTTGCTGCCCTCCTTGGCTTCGTCCGTGTCGTAATAGAGGCTGAGCGCATACATGCCCATGCCGGCAATCCCCCGGATGTTCTCGCTGTCCATGTTGAACGAGCGCTTGGCGATGGCGATGGCCGTCGGGCTCTTCTCCAGGATCTCGGCGCACCACTTGTCGACCTCGGCGTCCAGCTGATCGTCAGCGACCACGGTGTTGACGAGACCCATGTCGAGCGCCTCCTTCGCGCTGTAACGACGGCAGAGGTACCAGATCTCGCGGGCCTTCTTTTCCCCGACGATGCGCGCGAGGAAGGCGGTGCCGAAGCCGGGATCAACCGAGCCGACCTTGGGGCCGACCTGCCCGAAGACAGCACTCTCTCCCGCAATGGTGAAATCGCAGATCGTGCAGAGAACGTTACCGCCGCCGATAGCATATCCCTGCACTTTCGCGATGACCGGCTTGGGAACATCACGGATGATGGAATGCAGGTCCTCCAGCGGCAGCCCGATCGTTCCACGGCCGTCGTACTGACCGTCGTGAGCGGTCTGGTCGCCGCCGGTGCAGAAGGCCTTCTCACCCGCACCGGCGAGCACGATCACACCGACCGACTTGTCCCATCCGGCGGCATTGAAGGCGTCGATCAACTCCTCGCAGGTCTGCCCCCGAAACGCATTGTACTTTTCCGGCCGGTTGATTGTGATCCGCGCGACGCCGTCGACTGCTTCGTAGAGGATGTCTTCGTACTGCATCGTCTCGCTCCCTGATGATGGTCTCACCCCTGCGTATTGTGTCCCTCGCGCCAGCAGTTCGGCAATGTGTGGGCGCCGCTCATCTCGCCCACCGGCACCTCTCAGAAATCCCAGTCATCGTCTTCGGTGGCCACCGCCTTGCCGATGACATAGGACGAACCCGAGCCAGAGAAGAAGTCATGGTTCTCGTCCGCGTTGGGTGACAGCGCCGACAAGATCGCGGGATTCACCTTGCAGGCCTCGGTTGGGAACAATGCTTCATATCCCAGGTTCATCAACGCCTTGTTCGCATTGTAATGTAAGAACTTCTTGACGTCCTCTGTCAGCCCCACGCCGTCATAGAGCGCCTCTGAATACCTCGCTTCATTGTCATAAAGCTCGAGCAGAAGATCGAACGAGAAGTCCTTGATTTCCTGTTTCTTTGCCTCGCTCATGCGCTCGGTTGCGCGTTGAAACTTGTATCCGATGTAATAGCCATGCACCGCCTCGTCGCGAATGATAAGCCGGATCATGTCAGCCGTGTTGGTGAGCTTCGCGCGGCTCGACCAATACATTGGAAGATAGAAGCCGGAATAAAAGAGAAAGCTCTCCAGGAAGACACTCGCAACCTTTTTTCGCAACGGATCGCCCGAGCCATACTGCTCCATGATCAGGGACGACTTGCGCTGAAGGAACTCGTTCTCCTCCGACCAGCGGTATGCATCATCTACATCGGCTGTCGAGCAGAGCGTCGAGAAGATCGAGGAGTAAGAGCGCGCATGCACCGCCTCCATGAACGATATATTCGAGAGCACCGCCTCCTCGTGCTGCGTCACGGCGTCGTCCATCAGGCGGATCGAGCCGACACCGTTCTGGATGGTGTCGAGCAGCGTGAGGCCGGTGAAGACACGGATCGTCAACTGCTGCTCTTCCGGCTTCAAGGTCGCCCACGACGGGATGTCGTTGGACAACGGCACCTTTTCCGGAAGCCAGAAATTTCCCGTCAGGCGGTTCCAGACCTCCAGATCCTTGTCGTCCTCGATACGGTTCCAGTTGACGGCGCGGATGCGGCTTGCCGGCTTCAATTGCATGTTCATTGGGATTTTCCTTTGGGAGCCGAAGATCAGAGCGCGCAGGATACGCAACCCTGCACCTCGGTGCCGGTCAGCGCCATCTGGCGAAGGCGGATGTAGTAGATGGTCTTGATGCCCTTCTTCCAGGCATAGATCTGAGCCCGGTTGATATCGCGGGTGGTGGCGGTGTCGCGGAAGAACAGCGTCAGCGACAATCCCTGGTCGACGTGCTGCGTGGCGGCCGCATAGGTATCGATGATCTTCTCTGGCCCGATCTCGTAAGCGTCCTGATAGTAGTCGAGATTGTCGTTGGTCATGAAGGCGGCGGGGTAATACACCCGGCCGATCTTGCCTTCCTTGCGAATCTCGATCTTCGAGACGATCGGGTGGATCGAAGAAGTCGAGTGGTTGATGTAGGAGATCGAGCCCGTCGGCGGCACGGCCTGCAGGTTCTGGTTATAGAGACCGGACGCCATCACCGCCTCCTTCAGCGCCAGCCAGTCCGCCTGCGTCGGAATTGCAATCCCAGCCTGATCGAAGAGAGCCCTCACCCGTTCGGTTGCCGGCTCCCATGCACGCTCGGTGTATTTGTCGAAATACTCCCCCGATGCGTATGCGGACTTCTCGAAGCCCTTGAAGCTTCGCGCGCGCTCGACTGCCAAGCGGTTCGAGGCGCGCACGGCATGATAGGTCACGGTGTAGAAGTAGATGTTGGTGAAATCCACGCCTTCCTCGGAGCCATAGAAAATGCGTTCCCGAGCGAGATAGCCGTGCAGGTTCATTTGCCCGAGACCGATCGCGTGGCTCTCGTCATTGCCCTTTTCGATCGAAGGTACGGATGAGATATGGCTCATGTCCGACACCGCGGTCAGCGCCCGGATCGACGTTTCGATCGTCTTGCCGAAATCGGTGGAGTCCATGACGGCTGCGATATTCAGCGAGCCGAGATTGCAGGAAATATCCTTGCCGGTGCGCTTGTAGGAGAGATCGTCGTTGTATTCGCTCGCCTCGCTCACCTGCAGGATTTCCGAGCACAGATTGCTCATGGTGATGCGCCCGGCGATCGGATTTGCCCGGTTCACCGTATCTTCGAACATGAGGTAGGGGTAACCGCTCTCGAACTGGATCTCCGCGATGACCTGGAAGAAATCGCGCGCCTTGATCTTCCTTTTCCGGATGCGGCTGTCGGCGACCATCTCGCGGTATTTTTCCGTTACCGAAATCTCCGTGAACGGCACGCCGTAGACGCGTTCGACGTCGTATGGGGAAAAGAGGTACATATCCTCGTTATTCTTGGCGAGTTCGAAGGTGATGTCAGGCACCACCACGCCGAGGGACAGCGTCTTGATGCGGATCTTCTCGTCGGCATTTTCCCGCTTGGTATCGAGAAAGCGCATGATGTCCGGGTGATGGGCGTTGAGATAGACGGCACCCGCGCCCTGGCGAGCACCCAGCTGGTTAGCGTAGGAGAAGGCATCCTCGAGCAGCTTCATCACAGGAATGATGCCGGAGGACTGGTTCTCGATATGCTTGATCGGGGCGCCGGCCTCCCGGATGTTAGTGAGCGACAAGGCAACGCCACCGCCGCGCTTGGACAGCTGCAGCGCCGAGTTGATGGAACGACCGATGCTCTCCATGTTGTCTTCGACCCGCAGAAGGAAGCAGGAAACAAGCTCGCCGCGCTGCTGCTTGCCGGCATTCAGGAAGGTCGGCGTCGCAGGCTGGAAGCGACCCGAAATGATCTCGTCGACCATGTCGGTCGCCAGCGCCTCGTTGCCTTGCGCCAGCGTCAGCGCCACCATGCAGATACGATCTTCGTAGCGCTCGAGATATCGCTTTCCGTCAAAGGTCTTCAGCGTGTAGCTCGTGTAGTACTTGAACGCCCCCAGGAACGTCGGGAACCGGAACTTTTTCGCGTAGGCGCGGTCGAAGAGATCGCGCACGAAATTGAATGAGTACTGATCCAGAACAGCCTGCTCGTAATAACCCTCGGCCACGAGGTAATCGAGCTTCTCCCTGAGGTTATGGAAGAAGACGGTGTTCTGGTTCACATGCTGCAGGAAATACTGCCGCGCCGCAGCCCGGTCCTTGTCGAGCTGGATATTCCCCTCCCCGTCATAGAGATTCAGCATCGCGTTCAGCGCGTGATAATCGAGCGTCGTTTCGAGTGGCTTTGCGAGGCGGTCGGCCGTATCCCGCGGTGAAGAAGAACCTAGCGTGTCCAAAATCGTTCCAATCCATGTTTGACGTTGGCGACGTCCTCGTCGGTGCCCAGGAGCTCGAACCTGTAGAGGTAGGGCACCCGGCATTTGGCCGCGATGATGTCGCCGGCGAGCCCGTAGGTCTCGCCGAAGTTGCTGTTGCCGGCGGCAATGACGCCGCGGATGTTCGAGCGATTTTCCGCGTCGTTGAGAAAGCGGATCACCTGTTTCGGGACAGCGCCCTTGCCGCCCTCGCCGGCGTAGGTCGGCACGACGAGAACGAAGGGCTCATTGACAGCCAAACGCTCCGTAACGTCCCGGGAAATGCGCAACGCCGGCAGCGCGAGTTTCAGCACGAAACGATGGGTGTTTTCCGATCGGCTCGAAAAATAGACGACCCGCGCCATCGCCGGCCTTCCCTATGCCAAAGCGCTGATCATATCCGGGCGGAAACCGGCCCAATGCTTGTCGCCGGCGATCACAACGGGCACCTGGCGGTAACCGAGGCCCTGAACCAGTTCGTATGCCGTGGCGTCGGTGGAAACATCGACGACCTCATAGGGAATTCCCTGACGTTCGAGAGCTCGAGTTGTGGCTGTGCATTGAACGCAGGCAGGCTTGCTATAGACGGTGATCGTCATGACTTCCTCGTAAGTTTCAAAAAGGAATAGGGTATCGATCGGACATCCGCCGATGTCCGTGCGAGAAATCTGAAAATGGGACGGCACGCCTCTACACCGGGCGATGAGGCTCGGTTACTCGCGCTTGCGCGGACTTGCTGAACTGGACATGGACTTCACCCCGAAGTTGGCAACACGAAGGTTCGGGGCAGCGACACGCGTGGACATCATTCCACACCTATGCGCGACCTTCCGGACACCCCGCCCGTGGACGTTTTCGTTTGAGGCAGGTCTCCTGGCTCGCGGGTCACAACATCCATTCTCGCCTTCCCGAAGCTCGCGCTTCAGTGACTTTCTCGAACAGATGCTCGCCACTTACAGTTGCGGGGGCAGCTCCGGCATTGCAGCGCCCATCATGAAGAGCCGCTCACCGTATTCCCGTCTTAGCTTCCAATTTGTGAGAATCAGAAGAACCTCGAACACTATATATAGTAGTGAAGTCGATATTTTCGTCAATAACTATGTTTCAAGGCCACCAGATTCGCCGACTGACGGCGGCGGGTGGCCTTGTGTCAAAGCCGTCACACGGTTTCAGGATCAGCCATCCACTGAGGGATATCTCGCTTGGCATGCAGCACACGCCACACGTCGATGTGGTCTGAATGATCCCGATAGAACACATAATAGGGATAGCGCTTGAGCGCGATGCTGCGCAGGTCGGGCAGTTCCAGTTCGTATGCATAACGCAACGAACCCGACTGCGGGTGTCTTCCAAGCAGATCGAACGCTGCCTGCAGCGCATCGACGAAGCCGATCGCCGTATCGACGCCGGCTTCTCGCGCATAATAATCGACCGCCGCATCCACATCGGTGCGCGCGAGTTGGCGGAGATCGATTGGCTTGGGTGTCACTCGCTCTGTTGACCGAGAGCCCGCTCGCGAAGGCTGGCGAAATAGTCGCCGTCGACAGGGCCGGTCGCAGCCGATGCGGCTCCATCGAGAAGCAACCTTCGAAGATTGAGCCGGTCCTGATCACGGCGTATCAGCTCCCGGACATATTCGCTACTCGTGCCATAACCGCGCCCCGTGACCTGCTCGTCAACGAAGCTCTTGAGGTTTTGCGGAAGAGAGATGTTCATCGTGCTCATGTTGGCAGCCTACCGGTCTTGGCAAAATTTGGCAAGGACTCCGCACATTGCCAGCCTCTGACCTGCCGAGCGGTCATTCGACGTTGCCCATCCCCCACCCCGCAACAACCCTCTTGATTACCGCAACAAAATATAAGAACATAAAGTGAACAAACGAGAGGTCTGCAGATGAATAAGACAGAGCAAGTCATCGCAAACGCTTTGGCCGTTGTCGCGAGCTGCCGCGCCGAGCGCGAGCGTGACGCTGAACGACGGAAGCGCGTATTCGGCAGGATCGATATTGGCCTCCCACTCCCCGCGTTGAAGGGAACTCAACTTACTCTCGATCTTCATTGACGAGGAACACGGCGCGGAGAGACAGGCGCTGTAGACAGTGCAACCGTGGCAGATTTGCAACCGACGATCAGGCAGTGCCATTTTAGAATGCGTAAATGCAGTTACGCTCTTCCAAATATGCTCCGGTTGGCTATCGTCCGCTGGACTAAACCGGTGGAGCATTCATGTTGCGTAGATTGCTGATTGCGAGCCTCGTTGTTCTGTCCGGTTGTGGACATCCTACTGGTGTGATGACCCCCGTGGCGCTGACGGCGGCCACTCCGAAGACGACCCAAATCAACATGCTGGTCGCAACGACGCGAGAGCCATCCGGCGATCCCGCCACGCTCTTTAACGGCGAGCGCAGTCCCAAGCCTTACCTGACCGAGGTGTCGGTCTCGATTCCCCCGAAGCGGGAACCGGGGACGGTACAATGGCCAAAGCGGCTTCCTCCGAATCCCGCAACGGACTTCGCTGTTACGCAAGTGACACCGGTTGCGACACTCGCCGAAGGCCGTCTGTGGCTTCGTCAGCATATTCAGGACGGGCACGCGCTCGTGTTCATCCACGGCTTCAACAACAAATATGAGGATTCGGTCTTCCGTCTGGCGCAGATCGCCAACGACAGCGGCATGAAGGCAACGCCGGTGCTGTTCACCTGGCCCTCTCGCGCGCAGCTGACCGCCTACGAATACGACAAGGAAAGCACAAACTACTCGCGAACCGCTTTGGAACAGGCGCTCCGCACGCTGGCTGAAGACCCTGCGGTCAAGGACATCACGGTGCTTGCCCACTCGATGGGGACCTGGCTTGCGATGGAATCTCTCCGGCAAATGGGCATCCGCGACGGTCACGTGAACAGCAAGATCCGCGACGTCATTCTCGCCTCGCCCGACATCGACATTCAGGTCTTTGCCAAGCAGTATGCCGAAATGGGAACGCCGAGACCTAAGTTCACGATCTTCGTCTCGCAGGACGACAAGGCGCTGGCTGTGTCGAGCTTCATCACGGGCAAGGTCTCGCGACTGGGCGCGATCGACCCGACTGTGGAGCCCTATCGTACAAAACTCGAGGAAGCCGGCATCACGGCGATTGACCTGACGAAGGTCAAGAGCGGCGACAGGCTGAACCACGGCAAATTCGCCGAAAGCCCTGAGATCGTGCAGTTGATCGGGCAGCGATTGATGACCGGCCAGACCTTGACCGATTCCAATGTTTCGCTCGGCCAGGGCATTACAGCAGTCGTCGGCGGAACAGTAACGACCATTGGCAGCGTCGCCGCGACCGCAGTAGCAGCGCCGGCGACCATCATCGAACAGCCGGTGATACGGAAAAAGAAGCCCGAGAATGCCAGCGACACATTGCAGGGCGATCTGCAGCAGCAGCCGTTGACGCAGTAGACCGGCCCAACGCCAGCCGAGTGAGCTTTGCTCGGCGGCGCGAGCCGCAGAAGGATTGGATTTACGCGAGCGGCTTTGTGTATTTACCGTAACGTACTGTTCGTTTGCAGCGACTGAGGCGAAACTGGTGTCCAAACAATGGAGGCGCCAATGACCGCGGTAGCTCAATGGTTAGCATTCGCCGGACACAGGAGCATGCCCGGATTTCCGGACCGTCGCGCAACGAGGACAATCGAGGCCGCTCTCACCTCGCTGCTCGTCGCAGTTCTGCTGTTGCTGGCAGGCATGGCCCAATGTGTGTTTGCACAGGAGGTGCTGCCATCCTGGAATGACACGTCCGCGAAGGCACGCATCGTGGACTTTGTCACGAAGACTGTGACGGAGGGCGGCGAAGGCTATGTTGCGCCGGAGGCGCGCATTGCCGTCTTCGACAATGATGGCACGCTCTGGTCGGAGCAGCCTTACTACTTCCAGCTCGGCTTCATGCTTGATCGCGTCAAGGCATTGGCGCCGTTGCACCCCGAATGGAGTGAAAAGGAGCCGTTCAAAAGCATACTGTCGGGCAATCTGAAGGGAATTGCCAAGGGAGGCGAAAAGGGGATCGTCGAGCTGAGCATGGCGACGCATGCAGGCATGACGACCGACGAATTCAACACGATCGTCACAGAATGGTTCGCCACCGCCAAACATCCCAAAACGGGCAAGCTGTTTAGTGAGATGACGTTCCTGCCGATGCGGGAGCTGCTCGACTACCTTCGCGCGAACGGCTTCAAGACCTACATCGTCTCCGGCGGCGGTGTCGAGTTCATGCGCCCCATCACAGAGAAGGCGTATGGCATCCCGCCCGAACAGGTGATCGGCTCGACCATCACCACGGAATATGCACTTGTCGATGACGTTCCTGTATTGAACCGCTTACCGAAGATAGATTTCATCGACGATGGTCCGGGCAAACCTGTCGGCATCAACAAGTTCATCGGACGCCGACCGATCTTCGCCGCCGGAAACTCGGACGGTGACTATGAAATGCTGCGCTGGGTGACCGGTGGTGCGCAGCACGGTTTCGGCCTGATCGTTCACCACACGGACGGCCAACGGGAATACGCCTACGATCGGAACTCGGAGTTCGGCAAGCTCGACAAGGCCCTGGACGAAGCCGAACGCAGGAACTGGCTTGTCGTCGATATGAAGAACGACTGGAACAAGATCTACAAGTTCGACCAATAGCAGCTGGAACAGCGACGGAAGATCATCGCCAAGGTCTCACCGAGCGCTGGCCAATGACTCCGTGTTGAACTGCGCCCCGGCCTTCGCCAGGCCAGCCTGGATGGAGGCCGTCAACTGTGGAGAATATCGCCGCCAGGCCATCCTGCGGTCGAACGTCGATTCGAAGTCTGGCTCGCGCTGCTGGACTTCACCAAGCCGTGCAGCAACCTGGTTAGAGCCCAGCTGAGCGAGGGCCGCGACTTTAAGCATGTCGGCATCGAAATCCCTGTGGTTCAACTGCTCGGCCAGTAGCGAGGCTCCAGACCAGTCCCCGCGGCGATATGCATCGAGCGCAAGCACGAGAGTGGCTTCTCGTGGAACCGCGTCCACGTCGCGGGCAGCGTCCTCGGCCAGGGAAACGCCTGCGTCCCAGTAGCCCGAATTGAACAAGACCATCGCCAGTTTCGCGCTGACGTCGGGATTGTTCGGATTGAGCGACAATGCCCTGTTGCCGGCACTGATCGCCGCCTCCGTCCTGCCGCTGTAAAAAAGAGCCGTCATCAATGCGATATGGGCGCGATCAGAAATAGGGGCGAGAGCCACTGCGCGGTTGGCAAGCTCCAGCGAGCGACTAAGCGCTGTGGTTGTGCTCGTTTCTGCGTGTTGCGCGAGCAAAATTCTGGAAAGCGTGGCAGCTGCATCCGCGTCGTTCGGGTCAGCAGCAATCGTTCGCTCGAGGCAGGAAGCAGCGTCCGCGAGGGCCGCTGCCCCACCCTCATCGAGCTCATACTCGGCGCGCAGGACACAGGCATTGCCAATCGACGCCTGAGCACTGCCATGCGTTTCGATATTGTTGATCGCACTGCGTGCCGCCGCAAATCGCCGCGATAACATGGCCGCCAGCTCTGTTCTTGCGACAACCTCCGTCTTTCCCTTCGCATCAACATGCTGAACGCCAGACGTCAACAGATCGCCGGACCGAGTATCGGTGATCTGCCACCAGACGCTACGGTCATCGCCGTCACTGTAATACTTCATGTCGATGGCATAGGTGTTTGCAACGGAGGGTCGAAGTTCGTCCGCAAGCGTCCGGTGGCGGGCAGATCCTGCGACAACACGCAAGGTCTGGAACTGCGTCAGCGCTGTCAGCAGCATGTCCCGTGTCAGGCTTGCCTCTCCGCGTTGCCCATCGGCGGCCGCAGTCATCGTTACCGTCACGATCGGCTTCTCGGTATTGATCGCGCGGAAGGCGAGCCCAAGCCCCCCGACCGCCGCTGCAATGAGAGCTAGGAACAAAGCCGCGATCGCCGCCTGCCCACGGCGAGCCAAAGGCAATCGAACACGCTGATCGGTCGCTACCGTGTCGGTCTTGTCGATGGCTTCGTCGGAAGCCTCACCGCCGAAGCCGGCCGACTCGTCCGTCTTGCAGCCCCGTGTGTGACGGAACTCGGCGACATACCGTCCTCTCGGCAGTCGAAGCTCGACGGAAGTCTCCGAACCATACGCCTCGTAATACTGGTTCAGCGCCGATCTGATTCTGCTCAACTCGATGCGGACAATAGGATCCATCGTCGAATCGAAATTGCTCGGACGACCGAGGACGTCAATGGCGATCTCGTAAGCCTTTGCGCTATGATCGTCGCCCGAAAACCGCCGGTCGACCAAATAGCGTAAAACGCTGGCCGCACGTTCGGTCGCGTGGAATCGATTGTCGGAAAGAAGTCGGTCAAGTTCGGCGCGCGCCTCGGCTTCCGGAACGGCACTGGCGACAGTATCACGCTGCTCAGTAGGCATGGCAGTTCCCCGCACGCAATGATCAACCGGACAAGCTCGAATATATTGCGCACCGAACGATAGGTTGCAACAGGAAATGCAAAATAAATCAACGGGCGATTGCGCCATGAGATAGGCTATTCCGGAATACCCCAGCGCTTGTCGAGACAGAGCTTGATGACGTCGTTCTCAATCTCATTGCAGATCGTCTCGTACTCCGCCACAAGCGCGTCAGGAGACGCGCCGAACCTCGCGCGAAGGCGTTCCAGTGCGACATTGGCGTCTTCATACGCCTCGCAGAGACCCTCGAGTGACGAGGATCTGGTGCTGATAAGCTGAAGGCGACCCCGAACCGCCGGCAGCTTCAGCATCAGCCGCCATAAGCCGCGTTGCGCGGCGTTGTTTGGCGCCGGCTCCGATGTGTTGCCATCCCCCATCATCCACCCACCTTGGGTCTCAAGCTCACCCGACAGTTGAAGGGTACGCTACGGCGCGAGGTGGGGAAGTACGTAACGGTAAATGTGGGCAGACTTGCCAGCGGCAGCGCTATTGCTGCATCCCGCGGCCGACTTTGCCGGAGAGCCATCGTCCAGTAGCGAAGCCAAGCATCAAGGACGTGAATCGATGAGTGGTGATCGATTCAAATTTGTCGTTGGACGCTGACCCCAGGCCGAATCATGTTTGAGGTCATGAGCCAGCAACAGTCCAGCCTCCGTCTCCAACGTATAGACGTCACCAAAAACATGGCGCGCTACTACGCACTCTCGATCCAGCCGACATTGTTCGGCCAGACATCTCTGGTCCGCGCCTGGGGTCGTATCGGCACTCGGGGCAAGGAGATCGTACACATGTTCGAACGCGAGCAGGACGCCATCGCGTTGCTTCGCAAAATCCCCGAAAGGAAGCAGAGAAAAGGCTACTCCGTCAAATAGCGAAATCATCCGCCGTTGCGTCCGGATATCGCGTGGACGAGACTTGACAAACATGGTCTGCCTGTATTTTATCCAAGCCTGCGGATTAGGCAAAGCCATGCCGCAATCACATGACTTCGATAGTCGCTGGGCAGTTTCGCCTCATGATGCTCCATTCCTTGGATGGTTCGCGTCGTGGGGTTTTTTGTTTTTTGGTCTTTGATGAACGACGCGCTGAAGATCGGGATCCTTTATTCCACCACCGGCCCCTATGGCTCGATGGGGCGCGACGCGCGCGACGGCGCGGAATTCGCGCTGCGCGAATTTGCCGGATCGGCCGGATTGGCAATCGAGCCGGTTTTCTTCGATCCGCATGCTGATATCGCCGCCTACCTTGAAGGCGCGCGCCAGCTGTTGCGATCCGGATGCCGACATATCGTCGGAACGATCACCTCGGCAGCGCGCAAGGAAGTCATTCCCCTCGTGGAGAAGCACGACGCGCTCCTTTGGTACATGTGCCCCTACGAGGGCTTCGAGGCCAACGAGAATGTCATCTATGTCGGCGGCTGCCCAAACCAGCATCTGATCCCGCTCTTCGAACATCTCATTCCCCGCTATGGCAAACGCCCCTACCTCGTCGGCGCCAACTATGTCTGGGGATGGGAGATGAACAGGCTTGCCCGCGAGCTGGTGACGAACGCCGGCGGCGAGGTACTCGGCGAACGCTACCTTCCGCTTGAGGAAACCGCTGTCGAACGCATCGTCAGCGATATCGAACAACGCCGGCCGAGCTTCATCCTCAACAACCTGATCGGCCCCTCTAGCTACGCCTTCCTCGAAGCTATCCGGCTGCTGGGCGAGCGCGATGCAGCGTTTCGTCCGGAAAACTGCCCTGTCGTCAGCTGCGACCTGATGGAGTGCGAGCTGGACGACATTACGCCCGGCGCTGCCCTCGGCCAGCTTTGCGCGGCCTCGCATTTCGACAATCTCGCCACGCCGGAGAACGCGGCGTTCAAGGCGCGGGTCGCCGGGCATTTCGGCGCTGGCCGCAGGACCTCCGGCGTGTTCGCCAGCGCTTATACGGCGATCAAGCTCTGCACTGACGCGATTGTCACCGCCGGCAGCGACGATCCCATCGCGGTTCGACAGCAGCTTTATCAAGCGTCGTGGCCAACATTGTTCGGTCCACTTGTCGTCGACAGGGAGACCAACCACGCTGCCCTGCCGTTCCACCTTGGTCGCATCAATGCCGAGAACGGCTTCGATGTCATCGCTTCGCGTGCTCCCCTTGCGGCCGACCCCTATCTCACGGGGCGCAACAAGCCGGCTTCGCCGAGACTGCGGGTGGTTCAATGAGCGAAACCCCGAATTTCGCCGGCTGGCGCGCGACGGTTCTGCATCGGGAAGATGGCAACACCGAGCGACTGCATCGCCAGCTCCGCCTTCTCGGTCTCACCCCGAAAATACAATGGGCGCCGCTCTCGGCAGCCGAGCTGCCTGATCTGGTTATCATTGACGCCGACCAAGGCTGGGACAGTCTGCTTCCATGGCACGGCGCAACGCCGACATGCCCGGTCGTCGCACTGCTTGGCTCGGAAGCGCCGGGCCGCATCGCCTGGGCCTTGGAGCAGGGTGCCGGATCCATCATTGCCAAACCAATCGCGGCATCGGCCGTCTACCCGGCGTTGGTCATGGCGGTGTCGATCCATCAGGAACGCAAGGCATCCGCCGAGCGATTGCAATATCTGGAAGAACGCGTGCGACTCCGCCCGCTCGTTCACGCCGCAGTGGAGAAATTGATGACTGGTCGCAACATAGATGAGGAGCGGGCCTATGCCGTGCTTCGTGATTGCGCCATGCGCCGACGGCTCCCGATGGAACAGATCGCGGCCTTCATCCTGGGCGGCGCCGAGCCGCTGCCGGAGGCCGGTTGATGCGCGTTTTGAAAGCCCTGTTTCGCCAGCCGGCAGCCCTGTTCGGCGTGGTCGTCGTTCTGCTCGTGATCCTGTTGGCGATCGCCGCGCCGTGGATCGCGCCGTATAGCCCCGACGAGCAGATGTTCGACGGGCTGTCTCTGGAAGGCGCGCCACTGCCGCCCGGCGGCCAGTTCCTGCTCGGCACGGATACGCTCGGCCGCGATCTGTTTTCGCGCCTCCTGTTCGGCGCCCGAACCTCCCTGCTCATCGGTCTTGTCGCAAACGGCATTGCTGTCGGTATCGGCCTCTTTATCGGTATTCTCGCTGGCTACTTGCGCGGCTTGTTCGGCAATGTGCTGATGCGGTTCACGGATCTGATGATGGCGTTTCCCGCATTGCTGCTCGCCATCGTGCTTGCCGCCCTCCTCAAGCCCAGCCTCTGGATCGTCGCCATGGTGATCGCATTGGTGAACTGGGTGCAGGTCGCACGCATTGTCTACACCGAGACCCGTGGACTGGTGGAGCGGGACTTCATCATGGCGGAGCGTTCGCTCGGCGCCGGCCACATGCGCATCCTCTTTACCCATATCCTCCCTCACCTGATGCCCACGGCGATCGTCTGGGGGACACTCGGGATTGCAACGACGGTGCTGCTCGAAGCGACGCTCTCCTTTCTCGGTGTCGGCGTTCAACCGCCACAACCCTCATGGGGAAACATCATCTTCGAAAGCCAGAGCTACTTCCAGGCAGCGCCTTGGCTGGTCTTCTTCCCGGGAGCGGTCATCCTGCTGACCGCACTTTCCTTCAATCTCGTGGGGGATGCCCTGCGCGACATTCTTGATCCGACACAGCGGGGTAGAGGCTGATGGCGTTCGTCGTTCTTCGCCGCCTCGTCCAGGCCGCACTGATCCTGCTTGGCGTCGCCGCCATCACCTTCGTCCTGCTGTACGCGCTGCCGGCTGATCCTGCCCGGATGATCGCGGGCCGCAGTGCCACCACACAAACGGTCGCCAACATTCGGCATGAACTGGGGTTGGACCAGCCACTGCTCCTGCAGTTCTGGACCTATTTGACGAACCTGCTGTCCGGCAATCTCGGCCGCTCCTACGCGCAGAAGACCGAGGTGTGGACACTGGTGGCAGCCCGCCTCCCGGCAACGCTTGTCCTGATGCTGGCCGGCATCCTTGTGGAAGTTGTCCTTGGCCTGATCCTCGGAACCCTCGCGGCGGTCCGCCGTGGTGGCGCCGTCGACCGGCTGGTGATGATGGCATCCTTCGTCGGCGTCTCCGCTCCGCAGTTCGTCGTCGCCCTGCTTCTGCTCTACGTCTTTGCCGTGACGCTCGGCTGGTTTCCCATGAGTGGCTACGGCACCCTCGCCCATGTGGTACTGCCGGCAACCACCCTCGGCGTCCTTGGCGCCGGGTGGTATGCACGAATGGTGCGGTCGGCGATGATCGACGTGCTCACTCAGGACTACGTGCGCACCGCCCGCGCCAAGGGTCTCTCGTCACGACGCATCATCTTCCGGCATGCACTTCCGAACGCGATCCTGCCGATCATCGCCATGATCGGCATCGATATCGGTCAGTTCATGGGCGGCGTGGTTGTCGTCGAGGCCGTCTACGGATGGCCAGGCATCGGCCAGCTTGCATGGCAAGCAATCCAGCAGGTCGACATCCCGATCATAATGGGCGTGACGCTGGTATCGGCGCTCGCCATCGTCATCGGCAACCTGCTCGCCGACCTTATCGCGCCGCTTATCGATCCACGCATCCGAACACGTTGACAGCAACCAAAGAAGGGGAACCTAGAATGTTCAAACGCCTGCTCCAAACGACGAGCCTCGCGACGATGGTGGCGCTCGCGCCGCTCGCCGTCATGGCTCAAGATGCGCCCAAGCAGGGCGGCGACATCGTCGTCACGTACAAGGACGACATCAGCACGCTCGATCCGGCAATCGGTTATGACTGGGTCAACTGGTCAATGATCAAGAGCCTCTTCTCCCGCCTGATGGACTATGAGCCGGGCACACCCAACCTCGTGCCGTCCCTCGCAGAAAGCTTCACGGTTTCCCCCGATGGCCTCACCTACACCTTCAAGCTCCGCAAGGGCGTGAAGTTCTCGAGCGGCCGTGAAGTCGTTGCCTCCGACGTCAAGTACTCGATCGAGCGCGCGGTCGATCCGAAGACGCAGGGTCCGGGTGCCGGCTTCTTCGGCGCCATCAAGGGCTTCGAGGACGTGACCGGCGGCAAGGCAACCACGCTGGCGGGCATCGAGACGCCGGATGAATCGACCGTCGTCTTCAACCTGTCGCGCCCCGACGCGACCTTCCTGCATGTGCTCGCGATCAACTTCGCCTCGGTTGTGCCGAAGGAAGCCGTTGAGGCAGCTGGCGGCGATTTCGGCAAGAAGCCGATCGGCTCGGGCCCCTTCATCCTGAAGGACTGGACAATTGGCCAGCAGCTCGTTTTCGAACGCAACAAGGATTACTTCGTCAAGGACGTCCCGCATATCGACAGCTTCAAGGTCGAGGTCGGCCAGGAGCCGCTGGTCGCTCTGCTGCGTCTTCAGAAGGGTGAAGTCGATATCGCCGGAGACGGCATCCCGCCGGCCAAGTTCCTCGAGATCAAGAATTCGGCCGATGGCCCGAAGATGATTGTCGACGGCGAGCAACTCCACACCGGCTACATCACGCTTAACACCAAGGTTAAGCCCTTCGACAACGTCAAGGTCCGCCAGGCGGTCAACATGGCGATCAACAAGGAGCGCATCACACGCATCCTGAACGGCCGTGCCACGCCTGCCAACCAGCCGCTGCCGCCGCTGATGCCGGGCTATGACAAGGCCTTCACCGGTTATGCCTACGACGTTGCCAAGGCCAAGGCCCTGCTGGCTGAAGCCGGTTTCGCGGACGGCTTCGAGACGGTTCTATACTCCACCAATACCGATCCGCAGCCGCGTATCGCCCAGGCAATCCAGCAGGATCTGGCCGCCATTGGCGTCAAGGCCGAGGTTCGGGCGCTGGCACAGGCAAACGTCATCGCCGCGGGCGGGACCGAAGGCGAAGCACCGATGATCTGGTCGGGCGGCATGGCCTGGATCGCCGACTTCCCGGATCCGTCCAACTTCTACGGTCCGATCCTCGGATGCTCGGGTGCGGTCGCTGGCGGCTGGAACTGGTCGTGGTATTGCAACGCCGATCTCGACAAGCGCGCTGTTGCCGCAGACTCCATGTCCGATCCGGCAAAGTCCGCCGAGCGTACCGCTGCCTGGGGCAAGGTGTTCACCGACATCATGGCTGATGCGCCGTGGGTTCCTGTGATCAACGAGCGCCGGGTTGTGGCGAAGGGGCTGCGCATGGGCGGTGCGGACAACATCTACATCGATCCGACACGCGTCATCAATTACGACGCCATCTACGTCAACCAATAAGCTCGGCAAGAGCAAACACCTTCCCGGCCGGTCCGGGAAGGTGCACTCATCCCAGGGAGATTTTAACATGTGCGTCGCCTGCACCCACACCATTCACCGCGCCCAGCACAACTTCGGCTGGAACAAGGACTTTGCTCCGGCCGTTGTCGCAAAGCCCGGCGAGACCATTCATTTCGAATGCCTTGATTCATCCGGCGGCCAGCTCGGCCGTGACGCGACCCTCGAGACGCTTAACAACCTCGATTTCGGCAAGATTAATCCGGTCACTGGTCCGGTCTATGTGGAAGGCGCCAAACCCGGCGACGCCCTGAAGGTCACCATTCGCCGCTTCGAGCCCTCCGGCCACGGCTGGACAGCCAATATCCCGGGATTCGGCCTGCTGGCCGATCAGTTCAAGGATCCGGCGCTGCACGTCTGGTCCTACGACGCCAACAGCATGGCGCCTGCGCTTTACGGTCCCGGCGGTCGCGTTCCGCTGAAGCCCTTCGCCGGCACAATCGGCGTCGCGCCGGCCGAGGCTGGTACCCATTCCGTCGTCCCCCCGCGGCGCGTCGGCGGCAACATGGACATCCGCGACCTGACGGCGGGCGTCACGCTCTACCTGCCCGTTGAAGTCGATGGAGCGCTGTTCTCGATCGGTGATACCCACGCCGCGCAAGGCGATGGCGAAGTCTGCGGCACGGCGATCGAAAGCCAGATGAACGTCGAGGCAACGATCGAACTCGTCAAGGACGCCGGCCTGCAGACGCCGCGCTTCACCACCACCGAGCCGGTCACCCGCCACCTTGATGGCGCAGGCTACGAAGTGACGACCGGTATCGGCCCAGACCTGATGACCGGCGCCCGCGAAAGCCTGATGCGGATGATCGACCTGCTCGGTTCGGAACACGGCATGAGCGCCGTCGATGCCTATCTTCTCTGCTCGGTATGCGGCGATCTCCGGATCAGCGAGATCGTCGACCAGCCGAACTGGGTTGTCTCGTTCTACTTCCCGAGGATCGTATTCGCGTGATTTCATCTGCTCCCTCGCCCGTTCTCGCCGTCCGCAATCTCAGCATAGACGCCCTCACGCCCGAGGGCCGCAAGCCGGTCCTTCGCGATGTCGGCTTCGAACTCGCCTCCGGCGAGACGCTTTGTATCGCTGGCGAATCCGGGTCGGGGAAATCCGTGACGTCGCTCGCCATCATGGGTCTGCTCCCGAAGGCATCGCTTCGCGTCGCCTCCGGGAACATCCTACTTGGCGAGCGGGACCTGCTGACGCTGTCGAACCGCGCCATGCGCGGCATTCGTGGTGGCGACATCGCGATGGTCTTTCAGGAACCGATGACCTCGCTCAATCCTGTGATGTCGATCGGCGCGCAGTTAACGGAAGCCATTCGCGAGCACCAGGGCAGCGACCAGGCTGAGGCCGTCGCGCTCAGGATGCTGGACGCCGTGCAGATGACGGAGCCTGCCCGGCGCCTGAAGCAGTTCCCGCACGAACTGTCCGGCGGCATGCGGCAGCGCGTCATGATCGCCATGGCGCTTTCCTGCCGCCCCAAGGTGCTGATCGCCGATGAACCGACGACGGCGCTCGATGTCACCGTACAGGCCCAGATCCTGAAGCTGATGCGAGAGCTGAAGACCGAGTTCGGCACGTCGATCATCCTCATTACGCATGACATGGGCGTGGTTGCCGAAATGGCAGATCGCGTCGTCATTATGCAGCATGGGCGCATTGTCGAAACCGGCCCCTCGCTTGCCGTGTTTTCCGAACCGAAAGAGGCATACACCCAGCAGCTGCTGGCTGCCGTTCCCCGGCTCGGGGCATTGTCGGGCACCGACGCCCCCCCGCGCGTGACCGCTTCCCCGAAAGAGGCCAAGCCCAGGGAGCATGCGCCGGTGATGAACGTCACCGGTTTGAATGTTGTTTACGGCACCTCCGGCAGCCGCTTCTTCAAGGGCAAGCCGCCGGTGCGCGCGGTCAACGATGTCTCCTTCGACATCCTGCCGGGAGAGACGCTTGGCCTCGTCGGGGAAAGCGGCTCGGGCAAATCGACCACCGGAAAAGCAGTCCTCGGCCTGATCCCGTTTACCGGGGATGTGCTGATAGATGGACAGAACATTGCCGGTCTCGGACAGCGCGAGATGCGTCCCGTGCGACGTTCCGCACAGATGATCTTTCAGGACCCCTACGCGTCGCTCGATTCCCGCATGGCGGTCGGTGCAGCGGTCGCCGAGCCGATGCTCATCCACGGCATCGGCGACAAGTCGGAGCGGCGCGACCGGGTAGCCGAACTTCTGAAGCGAGTTGGGCTCACGCCTGATGCCGCAACCCGCTACCCTCACGAGTTTTCCGGCGGACAGCGCCAGCGTATTTGCATTGCACGCGCGCTGGCACTCGAGCCCAAGCTGATTGTTGCCGACGAGAGCGTTGCAGCGCTTGACGTTTCAGTCAGAGCCCGTGTCCTGGACCTGCTGCTTGAACTGCAGGAGACGATTGGCCTCGCCTATCTCTTCATCTCGCACGACATGGCTGTCGTCGAGCGCATGTCGCACAAGGTCGCAGTCATGCGGCACGGACAGATCGTCGAGACCGGCTCGCGACGGGAAATCTTCGAGAACCCGCGCCAACCCTACACGCAGGCATTGATGGAGGCTGTTCCTGTGCCGGACCCGGCGCACTACAGGGCCGCGCGAGAAGAGTTCGTTTACCGCGAAGTCGGTGAGGCGTGAGCCTCGCTCGTCGCGCCGAAATTCTTGAGGTAGATCGATAGAAGCTGCGTTTGCGACGAAATGCCGAGCTTGCGGTAGACATTGCGTCGATGCACTTTGACGGTACCGGTCGAGATGTTGAGCTTAAGGCCAATTGATTCCGATGAGTGCCCCTGAAGCACAAGGTCGACGATTGCCGTTTCGCGCGCAGTCAGATTGAGATCCTGCCAGACGGTATCCGCGGGTTGGAGCGCTGTTGCTTTTGCTCCGCGTTTCTTGCCTCGCTGTTGCCCGGCGTTGAGTTGGGCATCAAAGCGCGTAGCGAGGCCGGACCAATAGTGCCGGGCCATCTTGGCGACCAGTGGCTCGACCTGCTTGAGCAATGCGATCTCGGCAGCGGGAAATGCCCCCGTTTTTTCTCTCCGCATCAACGAGAGCACGATCGTGGTGTCGTTGTCCGCTGCGATGAAAAAGCCGACCTCCTCCGCAAGCCCCGTTTGCACATAATAGGTGCGGTAATACTCACTGGAAAAAAAGCGATCCGGCGCAAGCTCGCGCATGCGGAAGACGCCAGTCCGCCGGGCATGCGCCGTGTGGTAGAATGGATCGAGGAGGTAGGGACCCGCCTGGTAGAGCGTGACGAAAATGATGTGCTCCTTCGGATCGAAGGTGCTGTAGAGATCAATCGGCCGTTCCTTGCCGCGGTAGGCAAAGGCCACGACATAATCGAAGCGTACCAGTGCCGACATCATGTTTCGAAAGGTTTCGCCGAACTCAGCGTCGCTCATCGCCGGCCTGCCGACCGTCGCGCCGAAGGCTTCAAACAGCGCCTGCAAATCGGTGCTCATCCTGACGGAACCCTCCCCGTTTCCTCGCCGAAAGCCCGCGAGCGTGTATATACCTTCCATGAAGCCATTTTGGCTTAAATACCTCTCTCGGGGTATATACCGTAAGAGAGGGTGCGGCTTAGTCTTTTACCAACGACGGTGGCAAAAGGCAGCGCTAGACTGCCCACTCCAAACCAACCGCAGGGAACAGACGTGGCATCCGCTTCGACGAACGATATCGAGTTCCGTTCGGTCACCAAAAACTATGGCGCGGTGACCGCCGTAACGGACATTAATCTTCATGTGCCGAAGGGCGCCTTCCTGGCGCTGCTCGGCCCTTCCGGCTGCGGCAAGACAACTTGCCTGCGCATGATCGGCGGCTTTGAGCAGCCAAGCGAAGGAACGGTCCTGATCGACGGGCGCGAGATGAACGGCGTCCCCGCCTATCGCCGCCCTGTCAACATGGTGTTCCAGCATTATGCGCTGTTCCCGCATTTCAACGTCGAACAGAACGTTGCCTACGGGCTGAAACAGATGCGGCCGAAGATCGCCAGCGCCGAGATCGATCGCCGCGTCGGCGAGGCGTTGGAGATGGTACGCCTTGGCGGCTTCGCCAAGCGCCGCATCCACGAGATGTCCGGCGGCCAGCAGCAACGCGTGGCGCTCGCCCGTGCTATCGTCAACCGCCCATCCGTTTTGCTGCTCGACGAGCCTCTGGCGGCGCTCGACAAGAAATTGCGCTCAGCGATGCAGATCGAACTGCAAACACTGCAGCGCGAACTTGGCATTACCTTCGTGCTGGTGACGCACGACCAGGAAGAGGCATTGTCCATGGCCGATGTGGTCTGCGTGATGAGCGCGGGCCGGATCCGCCAACTCGGCTCGCCGCAGGAAGTCTACGACCGCCCGGCTGATCTTTTCGTTGCAGATTTCGTGGGCAAGACGAACCGCGTCACTGCAAACATGGAAGCGGACCGCGCGACTATCAGGCTCGCCGACGGGTCAGCGATCGCCGCCGGACCACGCCCGGCCGTCGCTGTCGGCGAGGCGATTGTTGCGATCCGTCCGGAAGCCATTCGCCTGTCGCGGCAACCGGTTGACGGCACTGCCTTCAAGGGCACGGTGACGCACCGCATCTTCCTCGGCTCTTCTGCCGAGTATGCGGTAACGGTGCCCGGCCTCGGTGATTTTCTCGTGACCGCAGATCGGCGCGGTGTGAGCGAAAGCGACCTTGTGGAACCTGGCGAAGCGGTGTTCCTCGCCTTCGACCCGCTGGCCGCGCATGTCTTTCCAGCAAGTGCAGCATAAAACCAAAACAAGGGAACAGCATCATGAGCAAGGACTACAAGGATAATCTTCCCATTTCCGCCGAAGGCTTCATGGACGAATTCATGCGCCTGAAGCGCGGCTCCGTCAGCCGCCGCCACTTCCTCGGCATTACCGGCCTTGGCCTTGCCACGGCGGTCATGTCGCGATTCCCCGGCGCGCTCTCGACACCTGCCTATGCTGCGGGTGAACTCGGAACGCAGATGTCGATCGCCACATGGCCGAACTACCACGACCCTGCGACATTCGACAACTTCAAGGCCGCAACCGGTGTCGCCGTTGAAGTCAACGTCTTCGGCTCGAACGAGGAAATGCTGGCCAAACTGCAGGCCGGCGCGTCCGGCTGGTCGCTGTTCGTCCCGACCAACTACACGATTTCGACCCACCACAAGCTTGGCCTGATCGATGAACTCGATCTGTCGAAGATCCCCAATTTCAGCCAGACGACGCAAAATCCGCGCTTCACCAAGGAAGGCCAGATCGACGGCAAGACCTATGCCGTGCCCAAGAACTGGGGCACGACCGGCTTTGCCGTCAACACGTCCAAGATCAAGTCGAAGCCGACCACATGGAAGGACTTCTTCGAGCTCGCGCAGACGGAAGCCGATGGCCGCGCCATGGTGCACGACTACCAGCTGACGACGATCGGCAGCGCACTGGTTTCGTTGGGCTATGGCTTCAATTCGATCAAGGCCGATGAACTCGCCAAGGCAGAAGAGCTCCTGATCAAGGTCAAGCCACATCTGTTCGCGATCAACAGCGACTATCAGCCGGCGATGCGCGCAACCGACGCCTGGATGACGATGTGCTGGACGAATGACGGCGCACAGCTGAACCGCGATATTCCTGAAATCGCCTACGTGCTCGGCACGGACGGCGGCGAAATCTGGACGGACTACTATGCGATCCCGAAGGATGCGCCGAACAAGGCCGCAGGCTATGCCCTTCTCAACTTCCTGATGGATCCGGCGAATGCCGCCAAGGAGCACATCGCCAACGGCGCGCCGGCAACGGACAGCCGCGTGATTTCGCTGCTTCCGAAGGAGATCACCTCGAACAAGATCGTCTACCCCGACGAAGCATCGCTGACGCCGCTCGAGTTCGGCGCCGCCGTGACGCTGACAGATCCGGGCCGCGCCGAACTGATGGCGCGCTTCAAGTCGGCCTGATCTGACATCTGAGGCCCTCCGCCTGCTCTTCGTCCAACGGCGAAGAGCAGGCGGACGCAGCCTTATTGCCCACGAACCAGCATTGTGAAGCCCATAGCATGGCCCTGACAACGGATACCAAGAAACGGCTCGTCACCGCCGCGCTGGTTGCGCCGGCGAGTGCCTGGCTCTTCGTGTTTCTGGTCCTGCCCTTCATTGCGATTGTCGTCTTCTCCTTCGGCGAGCGAGCACCGGAGGGCGGATACCAGGCGGCGTTTACGTTTGCGCAGTTCGCCAATCTCGGCTCGCGTGCAGCGGCCTTCAAGAACACGCTCATTCTTGCCCCGATCGGCGCATTTGCCTGCCTGCTCGTGGCGTATCCTGTCGCCTATTATCTGGCGGTCAAGGCAAGCGCGAAATACCGGCTTCTGCTGGTTTCGCTTGTGGTCGTCCCCTTCTGGACCAGCCTTCTCGTTCGAACCTATGCGTGGATGTATATTCTCGGCGCGCGAGGCATTCCCCATCTGCTGGAACTTGTCGGCATCGAAAATGTCCGCCTGCTGAATACGCCGGGTGCGGTCCTGCTTGGCATTGTCTACGGCTATCTGCCGCTGATGATCATGCCGATCTATGTCAGTCTCGAGAAACTGGATCGACGCCTGCTGGAGGCATCCGCCGATCTCGGCGCAAAACCAATCTCGACCTTCTTCGGCATTACGCTTCCGCTGTCGCTGCCGGGTGTCATGACAGGCATTGCTCTCGTGACCATCCTGCTGCTTGGCGAATATCTCATCCCGCAGCTTCTGGGCGGCGGCAAGGTGTTCTTCATCGGCAATGCGCTGGTGGACCTCTTCCTGCAGTCCCGCAACTGGCCCTTTGGCTCGGCAATTGCAGTTAGCCTCGTCGTGGTGGTTGTCATCGTGCTTCTCGTGGCCATGCGCATTGCTTGGCGCGTTTCGGGCACCCGCCAAGTGGATCTCGTCTGATGCGCAGTCTCGTTACCGCAGTTTACCTGTTCCTCTACACCCCGATCGCCCTGGTCGTCCTGTTCTCGTTCAATGCGGGCCGAAACGCTTCGGATTTCACCGGCTTCTCGACGCAATGGTACGGCAAGGCGCTGAGCAACACCTTCCTGATGGAGGCGCTGCAAAACAGCCTGATCATCGCAGTGACCAGCGCGGTTCTCGCAGCCATTTTCGGCACCATGGCAGCCATGGGAATGGAGCGCCTCGGTCCGAAGACCCGTGCTGCGTTCGATGGCCTCTTTGCCGCCGCCATCGTCGTTCCGGGCGTCGTCATCGGTATCGCGACGCTCGTTGCGCTTGTCGAGGTGTTCGGCTTCATCAATCCGCTGCTGGCCGCTGTCTGGCCGGGCGAACAAGCGCCGAAGCTGTCACTCGGCTATGGATCGATCATCGCCGCTCACGGCCTTTTCACGATGGCGCTGGTGACAATGATCGTCAAAGCACGCATCGCAAGCCTGGGGCGGGATATCGTCGAGGCATCCAACGATCTCTATGCGACACCGTTCACGACATTTCGCCAGATCGTGCTGCCGCAGATCCTCCCGTCGATCCTCGCAGGCTTCCTGCTCGCGTTCACCTTCTCCTTCGACGACTTCATCATCGCCTTCTTCGTCGCGGGCTCGAATACGACGCTGCCGATCTACGTGTTCGCATCCATTCGCCGCGGCGTCACGCCTGAGATCAACGCCATCGCCACCATGGTGCTCATCGCATCGCTGATCTTGATCCTAGTCGCGCGCTTCCTGATGCGCGACCGGAAAACGCAGTAACGGGAAATATCATGATCCTCAAAAATCGCGTCGCAATCGTCACGGGTGCCGGATCGGGGATTGGCCAGGCCGGTGCCTTGATCATGGCCCGTGAGGGTGCCCACGTCGTCGTCGTCGATGTCGACTTCATGAATGCCGGCGAAACTGTGAACCAGATCGTGGCCGCCGGGGGAAATGCCGAAAGCCTGGTTCTCGACGTGACCGATGACCGCGCGCTCGAAGCCGGTATTACTGCGGTCGCTGAACGCCACGGACGCATCGATATCCTCCATAACCATGCCGGAGCGCAGGTGGCAGGCGATCTCGAGGAAGTAGCGATCGACGGGTTCGACAGATCCTGGAACCTGAACGTTCGGGCTCACTTCATGGCCGCGCGGTTCGCCATGCCGATCATGAAGAAGGCCGGCAAAGGCGTGATCCTCAACACGTCCTCCTCGTCCGGCGTGCTCTACGACCGCGAGATGATAGCCTACACAACGACCAAGCACGCCGTCATCGCCATGACCCGGCAAATGGCCGGCGACTACGCCCGCTTTGGCATTCGTGTGAACGCGCTCTGCCCAGGCTGGGTCGACACCCCGTTCAACGAACCATTCATTGCGCAGATGGGCGGGCGTGATGCAATCGAGACCTACGTTGCCAAGCAGGTGCCGCTCGGGCGCTGGGCAACGGTTTCAGAGATCGCCGAACCGATCCTTTTCCTAGTGTCCGACAGGTCATCCTACATGACGGGCCAGATTCTCGTCGTCGACGGTGGCGAAACCGTCGTCTAGCCGCGCCACGCTGCACGAAAACCTCTTGCAGAAAACCTCTTTCTGGCGATGCTGCCTCGGGGAGCAGGAGGAGGTATCATGAGCCGCGATATCATTTTGGTCGATCCGTTGCCGCGGACGGTCGAACTCATCATGGAGCCGGCCGTGCGTGCCCGGCTCGAGGGGCTTGGCGAGGTCGTCATTTCGGAAGATCGCCGCATGCCGGATGAGCAGGTCGAAGCGCTGTTGCCGGAGACCGTGCTCATTTTTGGCCAGACGGATATGCCTAAGGAGCGGCTGGATCGTGCACCGAAGCTCAAGGCGATCATCAATGTCGAATCCAACTTCATGCCGAACATCGATTGTCAGAGCTGTGTCGAGCGCGGCATCTGGGTGATCACACCTGCCTCCGCCTTTGCCTCGCCCGTTGCCGAGGCATCGCTGGGGATGGCGATCGATCTCGCGCGCGGGATCACACAGGCAGACCGCGACTTTCGGCAAGGAACGGAAGGGTACGGACTCGCCGGTAACAAGGGTGTCTTCCGCTTCGCCGGGGCTCCAATCGGGATTGTCGGCTTCGGCGATCTCGGCAAGCAACTTCGAGAGCTCGTTCGCCCCTTCAAGAACCCTGTTCGCGTGTTCGACCCCTGGCTTCCCGACGAGGTGATAAAGCGGCTCGATTGCGCGCCGTCGGGCCTCGACGAACTCTTTCGCGAAAGCCGGGTTGTCTTCGTATTCGCAAGCGTCACGAGCGAGAACGAGGGCTTCATCGGCCGCCGGCAATTTGAACTGATGCAGCCGGGATCGGCGTTTCTGCTGATGAGCCGTGCCGCAGTCGTGGACTTCCCGGCCATGCTTTCTGCAGTCAAGTCAGGCCACATTAGGGCGGCGACCGACGTGTTCCCCGACGAGCCAGTGGCTGCGGACGATCCCCTACGGACAATACCAGGCCTGCTCCTGTCTGCACACCGGGCCGGCGGCACACGCGATGCGTTCTACGAAATCGGATCCATGGCCGTCGCGGATGCCGAATTGATCATGAGAGGATTGCCGCCCCAACTTTGCCGGCGCGCGGATCCGGCTACGGCGAGCCGGCTACGCTCGAAGCCGGTCTCCGTATCCTGATAGCGAGCAGAGATATTGCCGGCTTCAGATCGCCGTGAAGCCGTTGTCGACGAAGAGATGCGCGCCGTTCACGAATCTGGAGTCATCGCTGGCAAGGTAGAGTGCCGCCCGCGCAACGTCCTCGGGCTCGCCGATGCGGCCCTGCTGGGCAGCGATGGCGGCATCAGACACATCGACGCCGAGAGCCTGGAGCTCGGACACCTCGCGCAACCCGTGAGGCGTACGAATGAAACCGGGGCATACGGCATTGCATCGAATGTTGCGGTCCCGGAACTCGACACCAACCGCCCGCGCGAACATGTGGACCGCGCCCTTCGTCGTATCGTACAGCACCTCCATCGGCGTCGCCGCGACGGCTGAGATCGATGAGGTGCAAACGATCGAGCCACCGCCGGCCGCGATCATTCCCGGCAGCACGGCGCGCGTCATCAAGAACATGGAGCGGACATTGACCGCGTGAAGCCAATCCCACTCCTCGACGCTCGTTTCCAGGAAAGGCTTTATGACAATCGTGCCCGCGTGATTGAAGAGCACAGTCACCGGGCCAAATTTCTCTTCGACACCGCGAACTGCGTTGTTTACGGCCGTCTCGTCCGAGACATCCGCGGTCCAAAAGTCAGCAACACCGCCATCGTCGCGAATGGCCTTTGCCGTCTGCGCGGCTGCCTCGGCGTTGCGGTCGATGATTGCCACCTTTGCGCCCTCCGCCGCAAAGAGCCGTGACGCCGCTCCTCCCATACCGGTAGCGCCGCCCGAGATAATCGCGATCTTGCCGTTCAACCGTCCCGTCATGTTTTCCCCATATCATGTTCAAAATATTGCCCCAACGCGAGGCACGCGCTGTTTGAAAGCACGCGCGCGCCTTGCGCAGAGTATCAGAGGATAGCCACGATAGAAGGAGAAAGACGCCTGCCAAACGTCGTTCGATTGCCGCAACGACGCAGCGCCGGACAGCGACTGGATCGCTGTCAGTTCGCTCCGGCTTTCAGGATACGATGGGTGCTCGCGTCCAAAGCATGACTTGCGTCCCTGCCATCTTTGGCGAGCCCGTTGGCGGTGTTGGCACAGGAGGAGAGTGCGAGGAGCACAGCGACGACGGCGGCGACTTTTGTCATTTGGTCTCTCAATCGACTTGTTGATGACAATGACATGTCGCCGTGACGCGGGAAAGCAAGGGCATACCCGCCCAAGGCTCTACCCAGTCTAGGTGAAGCGCCCTGCCCGTGACATCACAGAGCGCGGTGCGCAGCCGCCGGTTCCTCATCGTTATCCAGTGCCAGCAGTTCCCCGACCTGCGCCAACGCTCCCCTGATGACATCGGTGCGTATCGAATAGAACACTGATTGAGACACGCGCCGGGTATCAACGAAGTTGCTCTCGCGGAGGATTGCGAGGTGCTGCGACAGGGCGGACTGGCCGATACCCAGCGTCTTCGCGAGAACCTTGACCTGTATCTCTCCACGGCGGAGATTTTGAAGTATTGCCAGGCGATTGGCGTTGCCCAGAACCGACATGTAGTCGGCCAGCAAGGCGATATCGGATGAGACCCAGATGTCTTCCTGCATGAGATTTCCCTTTTAAGAAATGGCTCGAATGCACGGCAGCAGACCACGGCTGTCGGTTTGCCCAAACCGGCCTTCGAAGCGTTTGTGAATTTTGAGAATGGGTTACCGGCTAGACCGGTGGGTCCGTATGTACTGACGCTCGACGATAAACAAATCTGAGACGCAGTGGGACATCAGCACAAGGAGTTGGTGCTGATAACAGCTGCGATACCGCCGCCTGAGGCGAGCGGCCATGCTGTAACAGGAGAGTGGACATCATGTTCACCTGATTGGAATGGAAACTGTCGACACCATCCTCCACACCATTAAAAAGATAGTTAAAAATCATCAGCTTCCCGGCCGAAACCGGGCCTTAAATCCCTTTATTTTAGACAATTCGGCAAATATGGTACTTTTCAGTACCCTTTTATCGCGTCATTTCGTGAATGGCACTCACGGAATAGGGTCAGTTGGCGCCGACGCCTCTTGCAAAGATTGCAATGCACTGCCGCAGATGAGCCTTGCGCAGCTCGAGATTCGGCCAGGCTTTCGCCTGTCCCTCGGGTGGCCTTATGCCACCGAAGATCATATCCATCAGCATCCGCGCACAGCTCTCAGGATTGCTGATCTCTGCCTTGCCAACCGTGGCTTGCCGTGAAAGCCAATCGACCAATTGTTGTCGCGACTTGAGCATGCCCTCATCGTGCAGCATGTCCCGAAGCTCGGGAAACTGCCCGGACTCGCGCATCGCCAGGTGAATGAAAGCAGCGCGCTCTTCATCTGCTGCCTCATCCATATCAATCATGAAGATCGCCTCCAGTGCCTTTGACACGGGCAGATCCTCTTCTTCCGGTCGCGGCAGATCGAGCATCATCTGACGATGCGCGATCACGACTGCGCGGAAGAGATCTTCCTTGCTCGCAAACAATCGATAGAGGGTCTGCTTGGACACGCCACTACGGGCAGCGACAATGGCTGTCGTCGTGCCCGCATAGCCCAGTTCGACGAATATCTTCTGTGCGAAGGCAACGATGTGCGCTCGCTTGGTCTCGTCGCTCGATACCTTTGGACGCCCGCGCGGCCTCGGAATCGAAATGTTGGCAGGGTCCCCGGATCCATCCATGAAAGCGGCACTCGATTGGCGGCGACGACAGCAAAGGCTGCCAAACACCCAGGCAGCCTGCCGGCGACGGCATTTTGCCAACATGGTTTCTGTGCAGGACCACGGGATCAGGAACCGTTCAGTTCGCTCCCATCGCGTGATCCCATTTCCGTGGCAAAGCAGCTGTTTGCGACCTCCGAGTCGCACATCAGCCGCTACATCGCACCGTTGGCCGAACCTGCCTCGTGAAACCACTGAAAGTCAATCATTTTTGGCTAATGTTGGATTATCCGGCAAACAGAGGACTTCACAACCCCGTGTTTGCCATGCCAGCGGGCGACCACACGATCTGAGCCGGCAGCCGATCGGACGACGTGCCGTAGCCGTGCCGCTCACAGCAGCATTGAAGCGCCCCGATCGAGGTAGGTGTCCAGGAACTGTTCGAGGCGCGGATTTCTTGGCTTCCTGAATACATCCTGCGGGGCTCCGGTGAATAGCACCTTCCCGTGATCGAGGAACGTGATCTGCTGACCAACGGTAGCGGCAAAGCCGATCTCGTGCGAAACGACGACCATTGTCATGCCTTCGGCCGCCAGATCACGCATGACGTTCAGCACTTCACCCGTCAGTTCGGGATCCAGTGACGATGTCGGTTCGTCGAACAGCATGATCTTCGGCTTCAGCGCCAGCGCGCGGGCGATCGCCACGCGCTGCTGCTGGCCGCCCGACAGTTGCGACGGGTAGTGCCCTGCGCGACCTTCGAGGCCGACTTTGACCAGCTGCGCCATGGCGCGTTCCTCGGCGTCCTTGCGGCTCATCTTGTGAACCGTCTTCAAGGCTTCGCTGACGTTCCCGAGCGCGGTCATGTGCGGCCACAGATTGAACTGCTGGAATACCATACCGATCTGGGCGCGGATCGTCCGGTTCGCCGCTGCCGATATGCGCTCGCGCGCACCCTGGGCGTTCTCGGTGAAACCGAGCACCTCGCCATTGATCGTGATGATGCCGGAGGTGGCTTCCTCAAGGAACGCCATGCATCGCAGCAGCGTACTCTTGCCCGATCCGGATGGCCCGATCAGGCAGGAAACCTGCCCCTGCGGAATCTCAAGATCGATGCCATGCAGCACCGTCGAGTCGCCGAACTTCTTGACGAGATTTTTGACTGCGATCGCGGGTAGGCTCATGCGTTGAAAAACCTCAATCTGGTAAGTTTCATTTCGACGAGATGACCAAGCCTGCCGGTGATCTCGACGAGCACCCAGTAAAAGAGTGCCAGTACGGAAAGCGCTTCGACGAAGGCGTACTGCTGGGCGCCGATGGCGCTCAGTGTGGCGGTAAGCTCGGGAACGGTAATGATCGACAGAACCGCCGTCTCCTTCATCAGGAGCACGGCCATGTTCAGCGAAGGCGGCAGCACCAGCATGGTCATCTCAGGCAGGAGAATACGCCGGATGATCTGGCCTTGGGTGAGCCCGACACATTCGCCGGCTTCGATATGCCCCTTGGGAACGGCGAGGAAGCCCGAGCGGAAGATCTCGCTATAATAAGCCGCCCCGTAAATCGAGATGCCGACTAGACCCGCGGGCAGCGGATCAAGCGAAAGGCCAATGAACGGCCCTCCATAATAGACAAGAAAGATCTGGATCAGAAACGGCGTGCCGCGCAGCACCGCGACGATCAGGCCGAGGGCCTTATCTAGGACGGGACCGCCAAATCGCCGGCCTACAGCCACAAAGAAACCGATCACGGCGGCGGCAAGCGTTCCAACGATCCAGATCATGATCGTCACGCCGGCACCGCTCAGGATAGCTGCGCGTTGGTCGAGAATGACGTTGATGTCGAAGGTCATCGCGGAACTCCTGGAAGGGAGCGTTCGATCAGGCTGCCGGCAAGCGCCACGATCCAGTTGATCACGAGATAGATGAGGCCGGCACAGGCAAAGATCTGCAGCGGCAGGAAAGTGCTGCCAGCAAGATCCTGCGCCATGCGTGTCAGCTCGACGATGCCGACGACCGACACCAGCGAGGATGCCTTGAGGATCAGGATTGCCTCATTGACGAGCGCCGGGAAGGTAAGTCGCAACGCGATTGGCGCCTTGATGCGCCGAAAGATCTGCGCCGGGGTTAATCCCACCATCTCGGCCGACTCGACAAGCCCGATGGGAACGCTGGCAAAGCCGCCTCGCAGGTTTTCGGCCTGATAGGCCGCCGTACACAGCGACAGGCCGGTGATGGCGGCAACGATACTCGGCACGTTCAAGCCGATCGCGGGCAGCATGTTGTAGATCAGCAGCAGCTGCACGAGCAGAGGCACGCCACGGAAGAAGCTGATGAAAATCTGGGCAGGCGCGATGAGAAGCCGCTTTTGCGAGAGAAGCATCCCGGAAAGAAGGATCGCGATCGCAAAGCCGATCAGGATCGACACGACGCTGATTGTCACCGTGTAGATCGACGCCTGCAGAAGCAGTTCGAAGAGTTTGATGGACATGTCCGGCTTTTGCCCGCCTGGCTGTCGTGGAGACCTGATCGCGCCCTGAAGTCACGGGGCGCGATCGGATAACGATCGGCAGAAATCAGAATGCCGGATCCTTGACAGCGTCAGGCGTATCGAAGGTCGCACCGAACCACTTCTTCTGCAGCTCAGCCATACGGCCGTCGGCCTTGATCTTCAGCAGGGCGGTGTCGATCGCGTCCATCAGGGGCGCATGATCGGCATCCTTGAGACCGATGAAGCCGAAGTAGGACTTCTTGCCGAACGGCGGCAGAACAACCTCGAACGTTCCTTCGCGCTGCTTGGCAACGAAGGCAATGTTCGGCAGCGAGTTCGCTACGCCGGCAATACGGCCGGCCGCCAGATCCGCATAGGATTCCGTGAAGGCAGGATATTCGCGGATGTCAACCTTGGACGGCAGCGTTTCAGAGAACTCCTTGAGCTGGTCGAGCTGCGACGTCGCCTTGCCGACGCCGATCTTCTTGCCGGCGATATCCTCCGGCTTGCTGATCGTGGTGTCGCCGGCCTTCTTCAGCACGGCAATGGTCGCTTCAGCGATCGGCGGAGTGAAGCGATAGCGCTCCATACGCTTCTTTGTGATCGTCGCAGGCCCTGCAACGACGTCGAACTTTCCGGCTTCAAGTGCAGGGAAAACGCCGTCCCACGGAAGGGCGACCCACTCGATCTTGACGCCGAGTTCCTTGCCGATTTCAGCAAAGAGGTCCACGTTCAGCCCGGCATGTTCGCCGGCATCGATAAAGTCAAAGGGCGCGAAGGCGGTTTCTGTCCCGACCTTCAGCGTGCCGGCGGCCTTGACGGCTGCAAGCGTGTCTGCGGCGTGGGCCGACAGAGTTGCACCGAATATGAATGCTGCGCCGACGAGGCCCTTAAGCAACGAGTTTGCAATCATGATGTTGTTCTCTCCAGTTTTCCCTCCGCAAAGGAGGAGTTCCCGATTTCAGTCCCGTTGAACGGATTTCTCTGATCCGCTTTTGACTATACAAATAGATATAGGCTAGCCTAAGGTGTCAACGTCAAAGTCGACGGACGCAAATTTTGTGCCGAACGACCGCATCGGAAGTAATGCCGATTGTCGCCTCGCCCGACAGCAAGGGCGGGATGTCGCTGGGAGCAGGTGGCGTATTGATACCAATTCATCAAAGAATTTTCAAAGACATAGAGGCGAAAATCCTGAGCGGCGACTGGCGGCCGGGCGATCGCATTCCGATCGAACACGACCTGGTTGAGGAATATGGATGCTCCCGCATGACGGTTAGCAAGGCGCTTTCCACGCTCGTGGAACGCGGTCTTATCGTCAGGCGCCGGAAGGCCGGATCGTTCGTTGCCGCGCCACAGATCGACCGCATGGTAATGGACATCCAGGACATCGGCACCGAAGCGGCTCTGGCCGGTTACGAGCATCGCTATGAGATACTGGTCCGAAAGATCGACACACTCGCACCTGCCGAAGCGGCGCGGCTGCAGAGCACGGCGGGAGCCGAGGTCCTGCGAATTCAGTGCCTCCATATCGTGGATGGTAAACCGACCGCAATCGAGCGGCGAATTGTCCTGCTGGATACCGTACCGCAGGCTAGAGACGAGAGCTTTGCCGACGTGCCTCCCGCAAAATGGCTTTTGTCACAGGTGCCTTGGTCGAAGGCCCGGCATGTGATCCGTGCCGTATCCGCCGACGCAACAACGGCGCGCGTGCTGCAGATCGGTCGCGGAGAGCCCTGTCTCAATCTCATCCGCCAGACGTGGCAGAACGACCGCCTCGTCACCTATGTCGAGATCACGCATCCCGGCGAGCGTTTCCAGTTTGCAGGCGTCTTCCATCCCGCCGAGACGCTTGTTTCTCGTCACCAATCGTAGCGAGGCTTCCCTGATGACCGACGAGCAGCAATTCAGGTCGGTTCCGCTTAAAGGTCTGCAGGCATTCGAAGCCGTCGGTCGCTGTGGAAGCGTTACGGCGGCCGCAACGGAGTTGAACGTCTCTCCGGGCGCCATCAGCCAGCAGATACGGAAGATTGAGAGCTTCCTCGGCGTAACACTCCTGGAACGCAGCGGCCGAACGGCCGAGCTGACGCTCTGGGGCAGGCTTTACCACCGGGAAATTTCCAAGGGCTTCGAGCAATTCGCAGCCGCCGAGCAGATCCTCGCACGGGCGCGCAACGAGAACGCGCTGGTTCTGAGCGCGTTGTCATCCGTGGTCAACAAATGGATCGGCCGGCGGATCTTCGATTGGCAGGCGCTCCATCCCGATGCGCATGTCAGGGTGACGGGCCGGGACCGCGAACCCCGCATGGGATTTGACGAGGTCGATTTTCGCGTGAGCTACGGATCCGACGTGCTCCAGCACGACCATTATACGGAGCTGTTCCGCGACTGGGTCGTGCCCGCCTGCTCCCCTGCCCTGATCGACGCCAAGACAGTGCCTGCTTCCGCGCTGCTTCGCTATCCGCTGCTTCATGTCGAATGGGAACGGCATTTCACGCCCTACCCCAGCTGGGTTGAATTTGCCGAGAAAGTCGGCGTCCAACTCAAGGAGACCTCGCCGGGGCTTTCCTTCACCCTGTCGAGCAGCGCTATCGATGCAGCCGTCAACAAGCGCGGCGTCGTTCTTGCTCAGATGTCGATGATTGCAGACGAGCTCGAGGCGCAGACTCTGGTCATCCCCCTCGATGTCAGGATCCCGCTCCGGGAAAGTTACTTCCTCGCCTGGGATCGTTCCGCGCTACAGAAGCCGTTCGGGACAGAGTTCCGCGACTGGGTTATCGCCATCTCACGAAGACAGGCGACCGTCTCGGCACCCTCCACTCTTTAGAAAAACTAAAACGGAAGACAGCTTGCGCGATATTGATGAAAAAAGCCGCGCGGCGTTAATTTGCGCATATCGATGGTGATCAGCCTCAGGAGGGCTTAATGGCGCGAACCGACAAGATGAAACTCGGCACCTTCGTCTACACGTTCGGCTTTCACCCGGCCTCCTGGCTTCACCCTGCCAGCAGTGTCCACGGCGCCAATGATTTCAGCCACCTTCTGGATGTCGCCAAGCGCTCCGAGGCGGCGAAGCTAGACTTCATGTTCATGGCGGATTCACCGGCCGCTGCCGTCGGCGATCCAGATGCGCTTGCGCGGATCCCGACGAAGATGAACCGCTTCGAGCCACTTTCCTTGCTCTCGGCTCTTTCGGTCACGACCGAAAACCTCGGCTTGGTGGCAACGGTCTCGACCAGCTACTACGAACCGTACAACGTCGCGCGCCTCTTCGCCTCCATCGATCATCTGAGCGGCGGTCGCGTGTGCTGGAACGTCGTAACCTCCGACCATGACGAGACGGGTTACAACTTCAATCGCGAAGGGCTCGACCCGCACGCACTGCGCTACGAGCGCGGCAATGAATTCGTCGACGTGGTCTTCGGGCTGTGGGACAGCTTCGAAGACGGTGCCCTGCTCCTCGACCGCGAGAGCGGCGTCTATTATGACAAGACCAAACACCACACGCTGAACCACAAGGGCAAGCACTTCCAGGTACGCGGTCCCCTCAACATTGCGCGTTCGCCGCAGGGTCGCCCCGTAATTGCGCAAGCCGGCGGCTCTGAGCCCGGCATGGACATGGCCGCCCGTACGGCAGAGGTCGTCTTCAGCCTGGCATCCAACATCGAGCGCAACAGGGCCTTTTACGACAACGTCAAGCGCCGCATGCCGGCCTACGACCGCAACCCCGATGATCTGAAGATCATGCCGGGCGTGGTCCTGAACGTCGGAGAAACTCAGGCCGAAGCGCAGGCAAAGGTCGACTACCTGATCGACAAGATGCATCCCGATGTCGGGCGCCTGATGCTCTCGGAATTCCTTGAAGCCGACCTGCGCGGCGTCCCGATGGACAAGCCTTTCCCGATGGACAGACTGCCGGAAACGCCGAAGGGCTCGCGCGCGCTGTTCGACGAGCTTGTCGATTTCGTGAAGAGCGGACGTACCGTCGGCGAACTGGTGCGGCACTATGCCGAAAAGCACACGGGCAACGGCATTACGGGTACACCGGTTCAGATAGCCGACTTCATGGAAGAATGGTTCGAGACACGTGCGGCCGACGGCTTCATCCTGATGTTCCCGACACTGCCGTCGAGCCTTGACGACTTCGTGAAACTCGTCCTGCCGGAGTTGCGCCGCCGCGGTCTGTTCCGCGAAGAATATGAAGGCAAGACCCTGCGCGAGAATCTTGGGCTTTCCATGCCCGCCAATCGGTTTGCAGGTACTGCGCCCCAGGGCTGAAACACGGAGGCAGGAAGATGGACCAGATCGCCAAGACGGTGTTTACCGTCGATCAATCGGCTTTCAAGATGTCGATGCGACAACTGGCGGGAGCGGTGAGCGTTATCACCGTCGGCGAGCACGAGGAACGCACGGGCTTCACCGCGACGTCGGTATCGTCTCTTTCTGCGGACGTTCCCTCCGTCATCGTCAGCGTCAACCGGACTTCGTCTTGCTGGCCAATGCTCGAAAAGTATCGCCGCTTCTGCGTCAATGTGCTTGCCGCCGATCAACAACATGTTGCCCAGTCCTTTGCCGGCTTCGATGGACGGCGGGGTGTCGATCGCTACACAGGCGGCAGCTGGTATCACCTTGCCACGGGCACGCCAGCGCTGAGAGACGCCTTGACGGTCCTCGACTGCGAACTCGACGCGGTGATGAACCATCACTCGCACGCAATCCTGATTGGTCGCGTCTGCGCGATCGACACCAGAGAAGACATGGAACCGCTACTCTACTGGCGCGGGGGCTATCGCCGGCTATCAAACGACACCGCAGCGAACTCCTGAACGCGATGGTTTGGTCTGCGCGAAGGAGATGCTCTCCGCGCAAACCAATGCTCACTCCACTCAAGCCGCGTCCGGCCGATGAAGCGTCTTGACCTCGAGGAAGTCCTCTAGGCCGAACATGCCACCCTCGCGCCCGTTGCCGGACTGCTTGTAGCCGCCGAACGGACTGCCATAGCGATGGGGGGCGCCATTGATGTGCACCATGCCGGCACGAAGGCGTGCGGCGACACGCTCCGCCCGCTCCGGATTGCCGGTCTGGACATAGGCGGCGAGACCGTAGTTGGTGTCGTTGGCAATCGCGATCGCCTCCTCCTCGGTCTCGAACGGCATGATGGCCAGCACCGGTCCGAACACCTCCTCGCGGGCGATCCGCATCGTGTTGTCGACATCCGCGAAAATCGTCGGTTTTACGAAATAGCCCGTCTCGAAGCCCTCGGGCTTTCCAGCGCCGCCGACAAGCACTCTTGCGCCATCGGCAATTCCCGCCGCGATCAGAGCCTGGACGCGACCGAACTGGATATCGCTGACCAGCGGACCGATGTGCGTCCCCTCTTCCGCGGGATTGCCGACAGCAACCTCCCGCCCCACACGTTCGGCAATTTCAACGGCCTTGCCGTAAACGGACTTCTGCACGAGCAGGCGTGTTGGTGAATCACAGGACTGGCCGGAGTTGTTGAAGCACTCCAGCACGCTGCCGGTGATTCGATCTTCCAGATCGGCATCTTCGAAAACGATATTCGGAGATTTGCCGCCGAGTTCCAGCGTGACGCGCTTGACGGTTTCGGCGGCATCCTTGCTGACCGCGATCCCGGCGCGGGTCGAGCCGGTGAAGGACATCATCTCGACGTCCTTGTGCTTTGAGAGTGCGGCACCGGCATTCAGGCCGTCGCCGTTGACGAGATTGAAAACGCCGGCCGGGAACCCGGCTTCATGCACCATCTCCGCATAGAGCATGGCGTTCAGCGGCGTAAATTCGCTTGGCTTCAGGACGCAGGTCGAGCCCGTGGCCAAAGCCGGGACAACCTTGAGCGCGATCTGGTTGATCGGCCAGTTCCAGGGCGTGATCAGCCCGCAGACGCCGATCGGCTCCCGCAGCAACACATCACCGTTCGGCAGGACTTCGCGCATGGAAATGATCTTCAGCGCGTCGATGAAGCCCTGGAGATGGCCGACACCGACATCTGCCTGCTGCTCCCGGCTCATGGTCAATGGTGCGCCAAGTTCCAGCGTTATCGTCTGCGCCATTTCCTCGTAACGGCGCTTGTAGATCGTGAGCAGCTTTTCCAAGAGCGCAAGGCGCTCTTCGACGCTGGTACGGCTGTAGCCGGCAAATGCCGTCTTGGCGGCAGCAACCGCCCGATCAATGTCGGCGGCGGTTCCCATGGAGATGACGGCCACCGGCTTTTCCGTGGCCGGATTAAGGACCTCCAGATCGTTGGCGGCAAGCGGCGCCACCCATTCTCCGTTGATGTAGAACTTCCGCTTGTCGAGCATGGTGTGTCCTCTCAAGACTGTTTCTGTTTTTTGTTGAGCCAATCGCCGATCAGTTGCCGGTAACGCTCGCCGCTGAAACTCGGAAAGTGGCCACCGTGGACCACGCGGGCAGGGATCGTCAGCAGCCGTTCCATCGATGCGAGATAGTCGTCAGCATTGGAGTGGTAGGTGTCCTCGATCAACGGCCCGTCGTAAAGGATGTCGCCGGAAAACAGGATCTCGGTCTCTTTCTCCCACAAGGCGATGCCTCCTGGGGAGTGGCCGGGCGTGTGTATCACCTCGAACGTCCTGTCCCCGAGATCGATCACGTCACCATCGTTGAGAATGCGCGTCGCTGGCGCCTTGCGGACCGCGTAGCACTTCGAACAATAGGGTTCCGGCGGCAGGGCATCAAAGATCTCGTCGGTGACGTAAGGGTCGGCGAGCGTGTTGGCGCGCGTCGGATTGGCGAGCAGGTCCGCCTCGGCGGAATGCACCGCGCGGCATTCGAATTCGTGATGGCAGCCGATATGGTCGAAATGCGTGTGGCTCGCGACGGCAATCAGGTCGCGCTCGGTGACAAGCGGCACCCATTCACGCAGCGAGACCACGCCCATCCCGCTGTCGACCAGCATGTCCCGGTCACGCCCTCTGATATGCCATATGTTGCAGCGGTAAAATTCCTGAATGTAAGGCTCGGAGATCGCGGTGACGTCGTCGTCCAGACGTCGCAGCGCATACCATTTGCCGGGATCGATACGCTCCATCAGATCAGTTTCCGCCGCCATGTGCCGGCAAGGCTACGACATCGGACGCGTTGACGGCAAGCGCTACGCTTTGCCCTTCAGCAACGCCCGCCGATTGCGGCATGTGCGCGACGATCGCAAGTTCCGGCGCGGTCAAGGGTTTCAGGTGGCAGCGATAGTGGGTCCCGAAAAAGGCTCCGGCGGTGACCGTTGCCTGGCCAAGCGCTGTCGCCGCCTCGGCCGCGGCGTCGCCGCGGCGGAAATGCTCGGGCCGGATGCACAAGGTCACCCTCTGCCCGTCCGTCGGCACGGCGGCCGTGAAGTTTCGGCGCGCGAGCACGATGTCGCCGATAGCCGTCTCTGCCCTCGCGCTGACCGCATCGGTGGCCTTGACGATACCTGGAACGAAGTTCACCTCGCCCATGAAGCCGGCGGAAAACAGGGAGCGCGGTCGCATATAGATTTCGGAGGGAGGGCCGAGGTCTTCAATGCGACCCTGGTTCATGACCACAATACGATCGGCGATTGCCATTGCCTCTTCCTGATCGTGCGTGACGTGTACGAAGGTCGTACCGACCCGCTTCTGGATCGCCTTCAGCTCATCCTGCATCTGGCGGCGAAGCTTGAGATCGAGTGCACCGAGCGGCTCGTCGAGCAGCAGCACATCCGGGTCGACCGCAAGCGCCCTTGCCAGCGCCACGCGCTGGCGCTGGCCACCCGACAGTTCGTGCGGTCGCTTGTCGGCGGAGGACTTGAGGCCAACGAGGTCGAGAAAGCTCTTGGCGCTCTCTTCGCGCTCGGTCTTGGGGACACCGCGCATTCTCAGCCCGAAGCCGACGTTGTCCTTGAGCTTCATATGCGGAAACAGCGCGTAGTCCTGGAACATGGTCGTTGTCGGCCGCCTGGCGGGGGGAACGTTGGTCATGTCCTTGCCGCCGATCGTGATCCGACCCTCGGTCGGCGAAAGGAAGCCGCCGAGAATGGAGAGCAGCGTTGTCTTGCCGCAGCCGGACGGTCCGAGCAGCACGATGAATTCGCCGGCTTCGATATCAAGCGACACATTGTCGAGCGCGGTGAAGGCGGCAAAGGTCTTCGTGGCGTTTGCGATAGAAACCGGAGCGGTCATGATTTCTTTGTCCTTCCGAACAGGCAGAGTTCCAGAACGATCAGCACCGTGACCGACACGAGAAACACCAGCGAGCCGATAGCATTGGTCTTTGGATTTAGGCCGGAGCGCAGCAGGCTCCAGATCTCGACGGGGAGCGTGACGTCGAAGCGAGACAGCAGAAAGGCGATGATGAACTCGTCCCAGCTGAAGGTCACTGACAGGAAGAAGGAGGCGAGCAGCGAAGGCATCAGCATCGGCGCAGTTACCAGCATCATGACCTTGAGATCGCTGGCGCCGAGATCGCGGGCGGCCCGCTCGATGTTGATGTGGTGATCACCCATCGAGGAATAAATGATGGCAAAGCAGAGCGGCAGGTTGATGACCACATGGCCGATCCCAACCGTCCAGAGAGAAAGGCCGATGCCGAGCGTATTCAGTACCGTCAGCAGCCCCAGCGCGATGATGAGGTAGCTGACCGTCATCGGCGCGATCAGCAGACCGCGCTGGAGCGCTGAACCCGGCAACTTGTAGCGGGCCAGCGCATAGGCGGCGAGAAACCCGAGAAGGCAGGCGACCAGCGACGATATGGTCGCCACCAGGAAAGAGTGAAGCAAGGCCGACATCAGCTTGCGGTCGGCGAAGACCGCCTCGTACCATTGCAGCGAGAACCCGTTGAACGGCGGCACCGGCAGACGGCCATCCTGGAACGAGAAGAGCACCAGCACCACCACGGGCAGGAAGATGAACCCGAAGATCAAGACGGCATAGGTGGTGGAAACGACCGTCGTTATCCTGTCGCGCATCGTCATGCCCTCTCGATCTTCAGCCAGCGAGCGCAGGCGATATAGGCGGCGGTTACAGCCAGCATGAGAATGATCGAAAGCGCCGCCGCCATCGGGAAGTCGGCCCGGCGTCCGAGCTGCAGCATGATGATCTGCGGCAAGACGAGCTCGTTGTTGCCGCCGAGGATCTGCGGCGTGACATAGTCGCCGATGCACAGCACGAAAGTCAGAAATGCGCCTGTCATGATGCCGGGGATCGTCAGCGGCAGGATCACGTGCCAGAAGGTCTGGAAGGCGTTTGCCCCGAGATCCGCGGCCGCGCGGCGGTAGTTTGGCGGAAGCTGAACGAGGTTGGCATAGATCGTCAGTGTCAGGAGCATGACAAAGAAGTGCACGAAGCCGATGACCGTCGCCGTTCGATTGCTGGCGAGTTCCAGCGGCTCGCTGATCAAGCCGCTCTGCATCAAGGCCTGATTGATGACGCCATTGCGGGATAGTACCAGCAGCCACGAATAGGAACGCACGACATAGGATGTCCAGAACGGAAGCACCGCGAGGATGAGTGCCGTTCGCTGGAAACGCTGCGGCACGCGTTCGGCAATAATCCAGGCAAGCGGATAGGCCAGGAGGACCGAAAGGACGGTAACGATCGCGGTGATCTCCAGCGAATTCGTCAGGCCCTTGAACAGCGCGTCCTTTTCGAAGAAGGCGACGTAGTTGCCGAGGTTCCAAACGCGCACGATGGAGCCGCCCTGCTGGGCCCAGAGGCTCATCGCCGCCATGAAGAGGAAAGGCGCCACGAAGAAGGCAAGCGTCCAAAGAAGCGCAGGCGCAACGAAGCCCCACGCCTTGCGACGCTCCGTATCTTCAAGGGAAAGGCTGGCCATGCCAAAACTCCGTCCTGCCTCTCCCGCCTGGCGGGAGAGGGTCATGGTAAGGCGTTGCGGAAAGATCGATGCTTACTGCTGCAGCATCTCGGTCCAGACATCCTGCATCTTGGCGTCGAGTTCGGCGCTCGGAATTGGATAGAGCTGGGTGCGCTTCAGATAGTCTGCCTGTTCGTTCCAGCGCAGTGCTGTCTTCTGCTCATCGGTCAGGTGCGCGCCGGCCTTCTCGTTGGCAGGCATTGCCCAGTAGCATGAGGAGGTCGCAAGCCGTGCCTGGCCTTCCGGGCTGACGATATACTGAACGAACTTGAGCGCGAGGTCCTTTTTGGTCGAGTCCTTCATGACGCCGATCGACTGTGCCCAACGCACCGCACCCTGATCAGGAATAACCCAGTCGAGGTTGGGCTTGTCCTTGACCAGACCGGCGGTCAGCCATTCTCCACCGCCGAAGACGATATCGACTTCGCCCGTGGCCAACGCCGTCTGCGACGAGACGACATCGCTCACCTGCTTGGAGTTTTTCTTCAGCGCGAACAGCTTGTCCTTGATCGCCGGCATGTCGGCGTCCTTCAGGTCGGCCGTTGCCTTTCCGAGATCGATGCCAGTCAGGCCGATCATCGGCAGGTAATAGTCGTAGACCGCAATGCGGCCCTTGTACTTGTCGGACCAGAGCTTCGACATGTCCTTCATGTCAGCCGGATCGACCTTGGTCTTGTCGTAGGAAACCGTGTTGTAGCCGAACTTTTCGGTAACGGCGTAGGTCTTGCCGTCCCGCGTGTTGTTGGCCTCCATCCTGACCTCGGGAAAGAGGTCCGCATTCGGAAGAGCATCGGCCGGGATCTCGGCAAGAATGTCCTTGTCGACCGCGCGCTGCACATCAACGCCATCAATGACGAGAACATCCCAATCACCAGGACGGGACTGGTCGATGATCGACAGTCCCGCACCCGTACCTTCGTATTCCTTGAGGTTGACCTTGACGTTGTTGGCCTTCTCGAACGGCTCGATCAGGGCGGGATCGGTGTGATCGCACCAGACGAGCGCATTCAGCTCCTCCTGGGCGAAGACCGGCGCGGGCGCCAAGGCCGCGGATGCCGCACCGAGCGAGAGCACGGCGACGGATGACAGGAATTTGCGCGCAAATGCGCCTGGAAACGCTTGGATCATGATGTTGCCCTCTGGTCAGCGGCGCTCGTCTTGGCGCCTTCACAAAAAGATTGAATGAGTTCATTTTTTAAGTCAATATGAATTTTGAGGGCATTCATAATTTGAAGAGAGCTGCAAATGACGGGGCTGCGCGCAAGGCAGAAAGCTGATCGGAATCGTCGCATTCTGGAAGCCGCCACGGGCCTTTTTCGGGAGGTCGGCTACGACAGCGCGCGTATCGAGGACATCGCCGAGCGCGCCGAGGTCTCGGTCGGAACCTTCTACAATTACTATGAGAACAAGGGTGATATCCTCGTGGCTGCGGTCTCGATGGAAGTCGAGGAGGTTCTGGAATCCGGCAAGGCAATCGTCGAGAACCCGCCTTCAGCAACACTCGACGCACTACAGGCGCTGATCGGCCAATATTTCGATCACTCGCTGGTCTATCTAAGCAAGGAGATGTGGCGAACGGCGATGGCCACCTCGATCCAGCAGCCCGACAGTCCCTTCAGTCGCCGCTACACCGAACTCGATGGCCGGCTCTGTGACCAGGTTTCCATGCTGATGCAGAAGCTGCAGCTACGCGGCGCCGTTATGCCAGGGATCGATGCGGCTGCCGTGGGCCAAATGGCCTTCAACAACCTCAACATGATGTTCATCGAATTCGTCAAGGACGAGGCGATGACGTTGGAAGCGCTGAAGGAACGTGTCGCGCGGCAAAATCGGCCGCTCGCACTCCTGATCAGCAGCCCCAGAATTCAATAAAAATACGGGAGACAGGGATGGAACAGCAACAACAAGCCGTGCTCGCGGCAGCCGATCGGCTTGTCGACGCTTTCGGACGGCATGATCGCGACAGTTACTTCGCGGCATTCGCGCCGGAGGCAACATTCGTTTTTCACAATCTGGATCGGGCATTGCGCAGCCGCGCGGAGTACGAGGCAGAGTGGGAACTTTGGGAGAGCAGAGATGGTTTTCGCGTGCGCGGGTGCCGTTCGAGCGACCGCCATGTCCAATTGGCCGGACCAGTCGCCATCTTTACCCATAGCGTGGAAACAGACCTGTCGTTCAACGGCGAACCGACGACGAGCACGGAGCGGGAGACGATCGTTTTTGAACAGCAGAAAAGTGGCAAGTGGCTTGCGATCCACGAGCACCTGTCGCCGCGCGCCTGACATCCGCGACCCAAGACACCACCTGAATTCGACTGACCAGACGTGCTAAGTACAGCTTAGAAGAAGGATTAAGTGCATGGTTGATTTGAAGAAGCATCTGGAAGAGCTGCGCAGCAAGTTCGCAGACAGCGCCGAGTTCTTCGATCCGCGGTTTCGCAAGGTAGCAGAGAAGATCTTCAAGGGCGGTACGCGCGCCGCCCCTTACTCCGGCATTTCGACCTTTGCCGGCCTGCCCTATCGCGAGGTGGATTTCTCGGCTCCCGATTTCGGCGATCTGCAGGTTGCAGCGATCGGCGTTCCGATGGATCTCGGGGTCAGCAACCGCCCGGGCTCACGTTTTGGACCGCGGGCCGTTCGCGGCGTCGAGCGGATCGGCCCCTACAATCACGTCCTTGATTGCGCCCCGGCCTACGACCTGCGGGCAGCCGACATCGGCGATGTGCCGTTCGGGAGCCGCTACCGGCTCGAGCAGTGCCACCAGAATATCGAAGCCGTCATCGGCAAGATCGTCGAAGCCGGCGTCATCCCGGTTTCGGTCGGCGGCGATCACTCGATCACCCACCCTATCCTGAAGGCAGTCGGCGCAAAGCGGCCAGTTGGACTGATTCACATCGATGCGCACTGCGATACCGGCGGACCGTTCGATCAGACGAAGTTCCACCATGGCGGGCCGATGCGCAACGCAGTCCTTGATGGCGTGCTCGATCCGACCAGAACCATACAGATCGGCATCAGAGGCTCCTCGGAATACCTGTGGGAGTTCTCCTACGAGTCTGGAATGACCGTCATTCACGCCGAGGAAATTTCCGGCATGGGCATACCGGCGGTTATCGAAAAGGCGCGGAAGATCGTCGGCGACGGCCCAACCTACCTGTCCTTCGATATCGACAGTCTCGACCCGGCCTTTGCGCCTGGCACAGGAACTCCCGAAATCGGCGGGCTGACCAGCCGAGAAGCGCTGGAGCTTCTTCGCGGGCTCCGGGGCCTCAACTTCGTCGGCGGCGACGTGGTGGAGGTCGCGCCGCAATACGACAGCACCACCAATACCGCCCAGGCAGGCGCTCAGGTTCTGTTCGAGATTCTGAGTCTGCTGGTTTTCAGTCCTGCGCTTGCGACGCGCTAGGCGCTGACAAAACCGTGATCGAAACAATGCGCGCCGCCGGGACTCTCTCGGCGGCGCGACAGTATTCCTACCGGTAACGTTGCAGTAGCCGATGCGGGCGCCGAAATAGCCGCGGCGGCCCCAAACACCAATCCTGAGGGCTAACAATTAGCCCTTGCCACCGCGTTTCAGCGGACGATATACCCCCTGCAGGGTTGGAGACGTTAAGGTGCTGTCTCCTGCCGGTGCCTGATGCGTGAACATGTCGAACGCAGGTAGGACGAAACTGATGGCATTTTGTTATGCTCACGATTGCCTGTCGAGCACACCTTCCCGCACGAGTGAAATGCCGCTCGCTTTCCAAGCGAGCTTACGCTGCAGGACGAAACTCAGTTCCATTTGCTGTCCATCCGATTACTAAACCGCACGGCGAACCTGCGCGATAAACAGCTCGTTCTCGTTCGCCGGCATCCAATGGGGCTATTCCGTGGATAACTCACCCAAATCACCATCATTGCTCAGCCGCCTGTGGCTATTCCTTCTGGGCGCGATCATCACGATTGCCGGCCTTTTCTTTGCCATCGGCGGCGGCAAGCTCGCCTCGCTTGGAGGCAGCTGGTATTTCCTGCTCGCCGGCATCGGCCTGATCGTCTCCGGCCTCCTGATCGTTCGTCGCAGACCATCGGGGGCTTTGCTGTTCGGTCTCGTCTTTGTCCTTACCGCCATCTGGGCGGTATGGGATGCAGGGCTCGAGTTCTGGCCGCTCATTTCGCGACTGCTCGCGATCGGTGTCGGCGCCGTTGTGGTCGCCCTCTCTTTCCCGCTGCTGCGTCGCTCGGTCGGTCGCACGCCTGCCTATGGCGCGTCCTTTGCCCTCGCCGCCATTCTGGCCGTCGGCTCCGCTGTAGCCTTTGTCGGCATGTTCATTCCTCACCCCACGGTAACGGCAACGGCTGCGCCGGCTTTGACGCCCGTCTCGCCTGACAAGGAACAGAAGAACTGGGAGAGCTACGGCAACACCCCCGGGGGCAGCCGGTTTGCAGCGCTTGACCAGATCAACCGCGACAACGTTTCCAAGCTGCAGGTCGCCTGGACCTACCACACCGGCGATATACCGATCAGCCCAGGCGCCAACGGCGCCGAGGATCAGGAAACGCCCCTGCAGGTCGGCGACACCGTATTCCTTTGCACGCCGCACAACAACGTGATCGCCCTCGACGCCGACACCGGCAAGGAAAAGTGGAAGACGGAGATCAACGCGAAATCATCCGTCTGGATGCGTTGCCGCGGCCTCGCCTATTTCGACGCCACGCGATCGCTCGAGCAGCCGACGGCACCGGGCTCCACTCCCGTCACGCAAGTGACGGTTGCGCCGGGCGCGCTTTGCGAACGCCGCATCCTGATGAACACGATCCAGGCGGAACTGATCGCGATCGATGCCGATACCGGCAAACTCTGCGAAGACTTCGGCAACAAGGGTCGGGTCGACCTGAAAGTCGGCATGGGCGACGCACCTGATCCCAACTACGTGCTGACATCGGCACCGACACTTGCCGGCACTACGGTCATCGTCGGTGGCCGCGTCGCCGATAACGTCAGTGTCGATATGCCTGGCGGCGTCATGCGCGGCTTCGACGTCGTCACCGGTCAACTGCGCTGGGCCTTCGACCCGGGCAATCCCGATATCACCCTTCTGCCGCCTTCCGGCAAGAGCTACACGCGCTCGACGCCGAACGTTTGGGCGGCCATGTCCTACGACCCGGCTTCCAATACGGTGTTCATGCCGGTCGGAAGCCCCTCGGTCGACCTGTGGGGCATTACGCGCACGCCGCTTGATCACAAGTACGGCGCATCCATGCTCGCCCTCGATGCAACGACGGGCCGGGAGAAGTGGGTGTTCCAGACCGTTCACAACGACCTGTGGGACTTCGACGTCCCGATGCAGCCGACGTTCATCGACTTCCAGGGCAAGGACGGTTCGACGGTACCTGCGCTCGTCTTCGGAACCAAGGCCGGCCAGCTCTACGTATTGGACCGCGCAACCGGCAAGCCGCTGACCGAGGTTCAGGAACAGCCGGTCAGACCAGGCACGATCCCCAATGAACCATACGCCCCGACGCAGCCGCGTTCGGTCGGAATGCCGCAGATCGGCGCCCAAACCCTGACCGAGTCCGACATGTGGGGCGCCACCCCGTTCGACCAGTTGCTGTGCCGCATTGCCTTCAAGGGCATGCGCTACGATGGGCTGTATACGGTACCGGACACCGATATTTCTCTTAGCTTCCCGGGCTCGCTTGGTGGCATGAACTGGGGCGGATTGTCTTCCGATCCCAACAGCAACTACATCTTCGTCAATGACATGCGGCTTGGCCTCTGGATTCAGATGGTCCCGGCCGACCCGAAAAGCACTGCGACCAACAGCGGCGGTGAAAGCGTCAACACCGGGATGGGCCTCGTTCCGATGAAGGGCACGCCTTACGCAGTCAACAAGAACCGCTTCCTGTCGCAGTTGGGTATTCCGTGCCAGAAACCACCATTCGGCACGATGACGGCGATCGACATGAAGACCCAGAAGGTCGCCTGGCAGGTTCCTGTGGGCACAGTGCAGGATACCGGCCCGCTGGGGATCAAGATGGGACTGCCGATCCCGGTCGGCATGCCGACGCTGGGCGGTACGCTGGCAACGCAGGGCGGACTGGTGTTCATCGCCGGAACGCAGGATTATTACCTGCGAGCTTTCAGCTCGGCGACCGGTGAGGAAGTCTGGAAGGTACGCCTGCCCGTCGGCAGTCAGGGCGGCCCGATGACCTACAAGTCACCCAAGACCGGCAAGCAGTATGTCGTCATCTCCGCCGGTGGCGCCAGACAGTCGGACGACCGGGGCGACTATGTAATCGCCTACGCGCTTCCGAACTGAAGCCACGAGACGTCGATGGGGGCCGCAGCTGCTGGCCCCCATCCGACCCCGGCACGGTTGACTCGACACGAGCCACAGCCGAAAACGCAGGAAGGCATGTTCCGGACTGCGAATTCCTCATGACAGATAAGCGCCCTACCCTCCCGCCGCTCAACGCACTGAGAGCCTTCGACGCGTTGGCGCGGTGCGGAAGCCTGAGGGCAGCCGCAAGCGATCTGGGTGTGGTGCCCGGCGCCGTGCGCCAACAGCTTTCCAGCCTGGAAGAACATTTCGGAGTACCGCTCTTCAATCGCGATGGCGGACGCGTCAGCCTGAACGATACCTCGCGCCGGCTTGCGGACGCTGTCGGTGTCGCCTTTGCGATCATAGCGAGGGCTGCCGACGAAGTATCGCCGCAGGGGCAGCGATCGAAGCTCAGGGTCGGCGTTCCGATGCCGATGGCAGCAGCATGGTTCATACCGCGGCTCCCTCGTATTCTGGCGGAGGTGAAATCGCTTGAAATTCAGGTGGTTCCCGTCCCGGTTAGCCTGAGCCTGACGGATGCGGCGGATATCGACGCACTCATCGCAGGCGGCGAATACCGGCCCTTGCCCGATATCTCTGCCACCCAATTCATGAACGATGAGTTTGGACCGGTCGGAAGCCCGGAGGCGATCGAACAACTCGGCCTGGGTCTCGACGCCGGCACCGCCATCATTGCCAGGGACGTAAGCTACCTCTGGGACGACTGGTTCCGTGAAAGCGGCACCACGCCCGTCCGCTTTCAGAGGCGTACCGAATTTAACGACCTGATGCTTGCAATCAGCGCCGCCAAGGCGGGACTCGGCCTGACCATCGCCCCGCGAGCATCGATCGAAGCGGATCTAGCCGCAGGCACGTTGATTGCGCCCTTCGGCTTCTGCGCCCGGCCCGCCGGCTATCGCCTTTGCTGCCGGGCGGTGGACCGTGATCGCAAGGCGATTGCGGCGTTGCGCGCCTGGCTCGTTGCCGAAGGGAAAGCAGCAAATCTGCACGTGGAGACACTTTAATGTCCCTGTGCGAGAGCGCCACGAATTGGTTATGACGCTTTGACGGCAACCGGGCCAATGGGCCATGAAAGGCGATACTGTATGCTGCGTTGGGGTATTCTGGGAACAAGCTTCATCTCCCATACGGTCGCTGAGGCCATAAGCGCGAGCGATGGCTCGCAAATCGTAGCGGTTGCCGGTCGCGATCCCGGGCGTTTGGCCGAGTTTGCAGATCAGCACGCCATCGCCAGGCGCTATTCGACTGTGGACGCCCTGGTGGATGATCCGGATATCGACGTCGTCTATGTCGGCCTGCCCAACAACGTCCACCACGAGGCGGTCATCAAGGCTGCGGCCCGAGGCAAGGCCGTGCTTTCCGAGAAATCACTGACGACGACGATGGCCGAGGCGCAGGCTCTGGCAGCCGCGGTCCGTCAATCGGGGATTTTCTTCCTCGAGGGGCTGATGTATCTCAGCCATCCCATCATTGCCGAACTCGGCGGCATCATACGGTCGGGGCGACTTGGGACCGTCCGCTCGATCGCCGGCCTCTATGCCGCCGATATCTGGAAGCTCGTCAATCCTCTCGGCAAGGGTACGCTCTACAACCTAGGCTGCTATCCGGCCTCATTGCTGCAATACGTCGTTCAGACCGCCTTCGGTCCGCAGGCGTTCGCGGATCGCTCGGTATCCGGTCACGGCAACATCTCGTCGCATGATGGCAACATCTGCGATGCCTCCCTGTCGGTCCGTTTCGGCAACGGCACGCTCGCCACGCTGCAGTCGACGGACAGTTACGGCATGTCCTTCGACTTTGTCGTGCGAGGCGACCTCGGATCAGTGCGCTTCCGGACAAACCCATGGCTGCCGACCGCCGGTGACAATATCCTGGAGATCGAGGACTATGGCCGACCGACCGAGCAGATCCGTGTCCCGTCCGATTTCGACGCGTTCGGACATCAGGTCCGCCTAGTCGAGCGATGCATTGCAGAGAAATTGAGGGAAGCACCTCGCCCCTCTCCACGCCTGAGCGATTCCGTTGAAATCATGGAATTGCTGACCGACTGGGAACACGCGATCCGGGCGCCTGCCGCCTAGAAGGACAGGTCGAGTGCGCGCCCTTCAAAGAGGCGATCCCTCGAGCCCTCAAGGTGGGACTGCATCAGGTTGCGGGCGTCATCCGACCTGCCTTCGGCAATCGCCTTGTAGATCGCGTTGTGTTCCTGAAAGACCTGCTCGAGACCGGGACGTGGCCCGAGCAGCGACAGCCCGTGCAGATGCATGCCAACTGCGATATGCGCCTTCAACGCATCGATCGAGGCCGTATAATAGTGATTGTTCGCCGCTTCCGTCACGGCACGGTGAAAATTGAAGTCGGCGTCCGTGCGATGCAGCTGATGGCTGGTCGCTTCACGAAGGTCGGCCAGCGCCGCCGCAATCTTCTGGATCGCTGCCTCGTCTCGTCTCTTGGCTGCGAAATAGGCGGCAGCCGGTTCGATCGTGAGACGAAACTCATAGCAGCGCTGGATATCCGCGATGGTCTTTACGGGTGAATAGGACAGCTGCGTCGTCGGCGAACCGTGCGCGCTGACGAAGGTGCCCGCACCCTGCCGTGCATAGACCATCCCCTGGTCGCGCAACCGAGCCAAGGCATCGCGAACGATCGGGCGGGAAACGCCGAGCAGCGAGGCGAGCTCGTGTTCGCCGGGAAGGCGCGAATCCGGCGGATAGTTACCGGACTTGATGCGCTCCAGCAGCTGATCGAAGACACGATCGACCAGCTTGACGGCCTTGCCGCGCTCCGGCTTCGCCGTCGCTGTCACTTGCGCGCCTGCCGATGCGCCATTTGCTTCGTCCACTTTCATTCTCCCCGCCGGCATCGTTTCACGCCGCCTGATTCTGCGGTATCAGTCTTAGCAAACTCTCGGAATTCCCAAAGCCCCCGGACTTGACCGCACAGCGGATGCTCACGCCATTCGATAGCGTCACACTGAACCACGGAATCCCCGCCTCGATCTCGCCCTTCGGAAGGAGGACACGAACTCCGAGCGCCTGGAAAACAGCAAGAGCCGTATCACCGCCGCCAACCATCAGCATTTCCGGATCAGTGGCTTCTATTGCAGATTTTACACCTTGCGCAAAGCGCTCCGCAACTGCCGCGGCATCGTCATTGATCTCTCCGGTGCAACGCAGCAGGACGGGCAGGTTCAATTCGTCGGTATATGCTAAGGCTCCCATCGGCGCATCTACGCTGCTGCGCAGAACCCCTGCCGCGTCGAGCCTTGCCATCTGAGCAGCCGTAATCGGGTCGCGCGAGCCGAAAGCAAAGACGGTGCCGCTGGCGGGCTGAAACGGCAATCTGACCGCGCCGGGGCGCGTTATCCTGCGCGCGAGCGCGCTGCCAAGGCCACGGGCGCCGACGGCCAGTGCCTCTGCCCAGTCGTGCTCGCTCACCAGACGATCGAGGTCTCCGTCACTCTCGGCATCTGCGACAAGAACAGTCTCGCGCCGGCCGCGAAAGAGATCGCTGATCGCCAGTGGCTGATCGACGCCGCGGCCTACGACCTGACCATTTCGTGTGTAGCGCTCTTGGTCAGGAATAGCTGGCGCGACCACGATTTCGCGACGACCGAAAGCTGCGGCCAGAACCGCGCCTTCAGCTGCCACGTTACCTTTCAGCCGCGAGTCGATCTTCTTCATGACGATATGGGGAGAGGCGGCAAGAAGCGCGTCGGCCACGAGGCCCACTCTTCCTGCCGCTTCCTCCTCCGGGAGAGCCCGCGAAGCGGTGTTGACGACAACGACGTCACACGCTGTCGCCAGTGCCTCGGATATGGCTTCAATATCAATCGCGACGGCCACAGACAGACCGGCGTCGACGAAGGGGGTTCCCGTGTCGAGCGCGCCGGTCAGATCGTCGGCGATGATCGCGATCTTCAGCGTCATGCAGCCTGTCCCGTGTTGACCGCGTGGCAGGCAACGAGATGACCGGGCTTGGCTTCCTTCCATTCCGGCACGACCTTGCCGCACACATCCATGGCGATCGGGCAGCGCGAATGGAAGCGGCAGCCGCTCGGCGGATTGAGCGGGCTCGGCACGTCGCCCTGCAGGATCTGCCGGGTGCGGGTGCGCTCAAGTTCCGGATCGGTTTCCGGAACGGCTGACAGCAGCGCCTTGGTGTAGGGGTGCAGCGGGTTTTCGAACAACTCCTCGCGGGTCGCGAGCTCCGCCAGGCGGCCGAGATACATGACGCCGACGCGAGTGCTGATATGGCGCACGACGGCGAGGTCGTGGGCGATGAACAGGTAGGTCAGGCCGTATTTTTCCTGCAGGTCGAGCAGCAGGTTGATGATCTGCGCCTGGATCGAGACGTCGAGCGCCGAGATCGCCTCGTCGCAGACGATGAACTTCGGCTGGCAGGCAAGCGCGCGGGCGATGACGACGCGCTGGCGCTGGCCGCCGGAAAGCTCGTGCGGATAGCGCTGCGCGAAACGGGTCGGCAGGCCGACGTCGGTGAGCAGTGCCGCGACACGATCCTTCAGCTCGGCCTTGGTGCAGAGCTTATGGAAGAGGATCGGCTCGCCCACTGCCTCGCCGATAGTCATGCGCGGGTTGAGCGTCGAATAAGGATCCTGGAAGACGATCTGCAGATCGCGGCGGAAGGGCCGCATCTGCTTTTCATCCAGCGTCGCCAGATCCTGGCCCTTGTATACGACCTTGCCTGAGGTCGCCTTGTAGAGGTTGAGGATGGTGAAGCCTGTTGTCGACTTGCCGCAGCCGGATTCGCCGACGAGCGAGAGCGTCTCGCCCTCCATGATGTCGAGATTGACGTTGTCGAGCGCATAGACGGTTGCCGAGCGTTCGCCGAAGGCGCCGAGCTTGACGTGGAAATGCTTGACGAGATTCTCGACCTTGAGCAGCGGTTGGGCACCCATCACGCGGCCTCCTGCATTTTCTGGACGACGAAGCAGGCGGTGCGGTGGTTTCCGGCGCCTGAAATGGGCTCAAGTTTCGGCACGCGCTCGTGGCAGACGGTTTCCGCCAGCGGACAGCGCGGGGCAAAGGGGCAGCCCTTGGGGCGACGGCCGGGCTCCGGCGGCGTGCCGCCGATCGAGCTCAGGCGGCTTGCCGGCGCATCCGACAGCTTCGGGATCGAGGCCAGCAGGCCGCGCGTATAGGGGTGGCTCGGGCGGGCATAGAGCTCGTCGACCGGCGCATCCTCGACCACGGTGCCGGCGTAAAGCACGGCGACGCGGTCGACGAGACCGGCAATCAGCGCCAGATCGTGGGTAATCCATACGACGGACATGCCAAGCTTGGCGCGTAGGTCCTTCACTAGGTCGACGATCTGCGCTTGGATGGTGACGTCGAGCGCCGTGGTCGGCTCGTCGGCGATCAGGAGTTTCGGATTGCAGGCAAGGCCGATCGCGATCATCACGCGCTGGCGCATGCCGCCGGAAAGCTCGTGCGGGTAGGCCTGCAGCCGCTCTTCCGGGCCCGGGATGCCGACGAGGCGCAGAAGCTCGACGGCGCGGGCGCGCGCTTCGGCCTTCTTCATGCCGCGGTGGTAGATCAGCGGCTCGCAGATCTGATCGCCGATGCGCATGACCGGGTTCAGCGAAGTCATCGGATCCTGGAAGACGAAGCCGATATCGCCGCCGCGCACCTTGCGCAGCTCCTTGTTCGACATTTTCTGCAGGTCGTGGCCATCGAAGCTCGCCGAGCCCTTGGTGACCTTGATCTTGTTCGGCAGCAGCCGCATCAGGCTGAGCATGGTCAGGCTTTTGCCGCAGCCGGATTCGCCGACGACGCCGAGCGTCTCGCCCTTGTTGACATAGAGGTCGATACCATCGACCACGACCGCTGGGCCGTTCCTGCCGTCGATCTCGACGGTCAGGCCGCGGACATCGAGCAGTTTCTCATTGGATCGCGTCGTGTTCATTATTTGGAACCCCGCGGATTGAGTGCGTCGTTGAGCCCATCGCCGAGGAAGCTGAAGGCGACCGAGGCAAGGCCGAGGACGGCGGCCGGGGCGGCCAGCAGGTGCGGATAGTGCTGCCAGACACGCAGACCGTCGGAGATCATGTTGCCCCAGCTGGGCGTAGGCGGATTGACACCGACACCGAGGAAGCTGAAGGCGCTTTCCAGAACCATGGCCGTGCCGAGACCGGCGCTAACCGAGACGATCAGCGGGCCAAGCGCGTTCGGAATGACGTAGCGCTTCATGATGATCCAGTTCGACAGGCCGAGAGCCTGGGCGGCAGTGATGTAGGGACGGCTGCGGATCGACAGGACCTGGGCGCGAACGAGGCGCGCATAGGGCGGCCAGGAGATCAGCGCCATGGAGCCGAAGACCAGCATGAAATCGACCCAGATCGTCTGGCGATAGAAGGGATTGAGGGTCGCCAGATACTGCGCTTCCATCCACTTGGTGATCGGCGACTTCAGCGATGCGTTGATGACGACGACGAGCAGCAGGTTCGGGACAGACATGGTCATGTCGGTCAGCCACATGATGACGCGATCGAACGGATTGCCGAAGAAGCCGGCGATGGCGCCGAGCAAGGTCCCGATGAAGACCGCGATGACGGTGACGATGAGGGCGACCAGGAAGGCCGTGCGGGTGCCGTAGACGACGCGGCTGAAGACGTCGCGACCGAGATCGTCGGTGCCGAAGAGATGCGTCAGCGACGGAACGGCGTTTCGGGCCTGCAGGTCCTGGCTCAGATAGTCATAGGGCGTCAGATAGGGGCCGAAGATCGCGGCGAAGGCCAGAATGAGTACGACTGCGAGACCGAAGACGGCAAGCTTGTTGCGCTTCAGGCGATACCACGCATCGCGCCACAGGCTGACGGGGGCCTCTTCTTGTTGGGCGACGGGATAGAGAGGGATGGCGGACATGGTCAGCGGCTCCTTCTTGCATCGTTGGCACGCGGATCAAGCAGCGGGTAGAGAACGTCGACCAGCAGGTTCGACATCATCACCAGGAAGGATCCGATAAGCGTGATCGCCAGAATGACGGGATAGTCCGAATTGGTGAGCGCCTGCACGGTCAGGCGACCGAGGCCGGGCAGACCGAAGACGAGCTCCACGAAAATCGCGCCGTTGACGATGGTGATCATGATCAGGCCGAGCTGAGTGACGACAGGTGTCAGCACCGGGCGCAGGATATGGCGCAGCGCCACCACCATTTCAGGCACGCCCTTGGCGCGGGCTGTGCGGACGAAATCTTCCGACAGGACCTCGATGACGGCGGCTCGGGTCTGGCGCACGATCAGCGCGATCGGCTGGAAGGAGAGGACGATCAGCGGCAAGAGGATGCGCACGTCGAAGACGCCGCCCCAGCCATAGGGCACCTTGATCATCGGCATCAGCACGATGAGGCCGACCATCAGCAGCGGGCCGGCGACATAGGCCGGGATCGCCCAGAGGAAGAGAGCCGAGCCGAGGATGGTGTAATCGAGGCGGCTGTTCTGGTTCATCGCGGCGATCATGCCGAGCGGAATGGCAATGACCGTCGTGAGGATGATGGAACAGAGCGCCAGCTTGAAGGATACGGGCGCGGCGGCCGAGACCATGGCCCAGACCGAGCGGCCCGATGTCAGCGAATTGCCGAACTGGCCGTGCAGGAGGTTCCAGATGTAAAGGCCGAACTGCTCAATGAAGGGCCTGTTCAGGCCGGCACTTTCGCGGATGGCTTCGATGCGCTGCGGATTATAGGCGACATCGCCGGGCGCGCGCAGAAAGATCAGCTTGATCGGATCGCCAGCGCCATAGAAAGCCAGCGCATAGACGGCCAGCATGACGATAAGAACTGACGGAATCCAGATGGCAAACCGGGTTAGCACGTAGCGTAACAAGGTCACCTCCCACCGGTTGGTAGACACGTTTCCGCGCTCACGCGGACATGCGATGTCTTCTTGAAACTTGCGCGAAGGCCTTGCGGTCTTCGCGCGGTTGCTAAGTTGCCCGAGAACCAATTACGGGCGGGCTATCTGTTCGTAGGTTTCGGACCGGCTCAGCCGATCGAAATGTCCCAGGGCGCCACGACCTGCCAGTCGAGGTTCTTCTCCATGCCCTTGACCTCCTTGGTGGCCCAGCGCGACATCGCCTGAGAGTACCACGGAATGAAGGCCCAATCTTCGCGGAATGCCTTCTGGGCATCCTGGGCGAGCTTGACGCGATCGGGATCGTCGGCCGCCTTGGTCGCGGCCTCAGCGAGTGCGGCATCGACCTTGTCGTTCTTGTACCCGCCAAGCTTGTTCTGGGCGTTGGACGAGGTCGACGCTATGCAGCCGGCGAGGTAGGAGACAGCATCCGGTACGCGGGTGCCGACGTCATCGCGGAAGATCTGCACCGCGTTCTGGTCCGGACCGGCATAGGAGTCTTGCTGCGGCTTCATGTCGACGGCGGTGATGCCGAGGTTCTGGCGCCACTGCTCGGCAATGTACTGCGCCGCTGCCTGGATGGCCGGGGCGGAGATGCCGACAAAGAGGATCTTCGGCAGACGCTCAGGACCACCATAGCTCGATTCGGCGAGCAGCTTCTTGGCGGCGGCCGGATCGTAGGGGAAGGGCTCGAAGCCGGAATTGTCGGCGCCGGGAACCGAGTTCAGGATCTGGTCGGCCTTCTTGTGCGGACCATCGGGATAAGACGCCTTGAAGAGACCGTCGCGGTCGATCGCCATGATCAGCGCCTGGCGAACCTTCGGATCGTCCATCGGCGCGCGGGTGACGTTGAACCAGAAGTGCTGGCTGGTCGGGATCAGCGGGCCGGCGGAGAATTCGGGGCCGAGGTCCTGGATGATCGTCGAGGTGACCAGCTCGGTGTGGGCGTTGAATTCGCCCGACTTGATGAGCGACGTCGCGGTGACGTTGTCTTCGATCGAGGTGATTTCAATGCGCGCCAGCTTCGGCTTCGGGCCGAAGAAGTTCTCGTTCGGCTCGAACACCAGCTTGCCGGCGTCGATATCGATGCTGGTGAGCTTGAACGGGCCGGAATAGACGGCGCTGCTGTCGGGCTTGTACCAGTCCGCCACTTCCTCGCCGTCGCTGCCGCGAGACTGCGCGGCCTTGGTAATCGGCGCGATGTGGTTGGCAAGGCGCATGAAGAAGATCGGATCGGCTTCCGTCAGCGTGACGACGACGGTGCCTTCATCAGGTGTTGCGACGCCCGTCAGCTCATTGCCGGAACCGGCACCGATTTCCTTGTAACCCTGAACCTTGCTCAGCACCTGGTCGGCGCGCTGGCTCTTGGTGTTGGGCATGGAAGCGACTTCCCAGGAGCCCTTGACGTCGGCCGAGGTGATCTTGCTGCCATCGGAGAAGGTCGCCTTCGGGTCGATCTTGAAGGTCCAGACCTTGTTGTCAGGCGATTCCCAGCTGGTGAAGACGTAAGGCTTGATCTTGCCTTCGCTGTCGAAATACATCGGCGACGCCCACCAGATCGAGTTCCAGCGGAACGGAACGCCGCCGCCGCGCAGCGGCGACCAATCCTGGTTGAACGCCGGGTTGGCGACCTTCAGCACCTGGCCGTCATCGGCGAGCACGATGCGTGCATTCAGGCCAAAAACCGTCAGGCCAACGCCTGCGGCGAGGCCGAGCTTCAGCGCCTCGCGACGCGACATTCCCTGCTGCTGGTCATTATTTTCTTTGGTCCGATCAGTCATTCCATCCTCCCATGACAAAACCGATGACGCTTGGCTCTTTCGCTCCATCCCGAAAGTGCGTCATGACATGGCGCAGACACTCGCTCGATAATGTAAATATGTCAACAAAAATTAATTCATTCACACTTCGATAAAATAGACAAAAATTTTCCTGCATGATTTCAATGGGTTGAAAAATACGATCGATTGAAATGCTTATTGTCATATTGACAACATGCCGGACGAGGATGAAGAAAACCGCATCTTGCAGGCCGGGTTTCCCGCCTTTTGCCGCCATATGCGGCGTTCATCCGAGGAGGACGACATGAACAAGCACAAGATCACTGGTGTCTATAGCGCAGCCGCGACCCCACTCAATGCCGATGGAAGCCCGGATCTCGGCCTCTTCACCGAACATTGTCAGCGACTATTGTCCGAAGGATGCCACGGCGTGGCGCTGCTCGGCACCACGGGCGAGGCAAACTCGTTCTCGTCGAGCGAACGCAAAGCGATCCTCGAGGCGGCATTGAAGGCCGGCATTCCCGCCGACAAGCTGCTGCCGGGCACCGGCGTCGTCGCCATCCAGGAAACGGTCGACCTCACCAAGCATGCCCTGTCGCTCGGCGTCACCAAGGTCGTGATGCTGCCGCCCTTCTACTACAAGGGCGTTTCCGACGACGGCCTGTTTACCGCCTATTCGCAGATCCTGGAGAAGATTGCCGACAACAGGTTGCAGGTCATCCTCTATCATATTCCGCAGGTTTCTGGCGTTCCGCTGTCGGTTCCTTTGATCGGTCGTCTGATCGAAGCCTTCCCAGACACCGTTGTCGGCATCAAGGAATCAGCCGGCGATTTCAATAACATGCAGGCAATCATCGCCACCTATCCCGGCTTCTCGGTTCTCGCCGGTGCCGATCCGCTTCTGCTGCCGCTGCTGAAGGCCGGCGGTGCCGGCTGCATCACCGCCACTTCCAACCTGGTCGCGGATTCGCTGCGTACCGTCTATGACAAGGTCCACGACGAAAGCGGCGCCGAGGCGGTCGAGACTGCGCAGGCGCGCATCAACGCCTACCGCACGCTTTCTAACTCCTATGTGCAGATCCCGACGATCAAGGCGATGGTCGGCCTGAAGACCGGCAACTCCGCCTGGAAGCGTACGCGCGCACCATTGATGCCCCTCAGCGAGGCCGACTACGCCGCTCTTGCCGAAAATTATGCAAAGCTGCCGTAAGGAGCCGACCGATGACCTACACGGGTTTGCCGTCGGAAGTCGTTCCGGCATTGATGACCGGCGATATCACGCCTCATCCAAGCGAAAAGGGACGGGCCGAAGCCTATCTGCCCTCCCCATGCATCCAGAACCACGCTGCCAATCTTGCCTTTTTGCCTGACGGAACGCTGACATGCGTGTGGTTCGGGGGAACCATGGAAGGCATGGGCGACATCTCCGTTTACATGTCGCGACTGACCCCTGGCGGCTCCCGTTGGTCCGAACCCGAAAAGATGTCAGACGATCCTGCGAAATCCGAGCAAAATCCTTTGATTTTCAACGCTCCGGACGGAACCACCTGGCTGCTTTACACCTCGCAAACATCCGGCAACCAGGACGGATCAGTTGTTAAGGCGCGGATTTCGGCAGACGGGGGCAAGACTTTCGGAGAACCGCGACTCTTGTGCGGTATCCTAGGGACATTCGTTCGCCAGCCCATCATCGTGAACAGCCGCGGGACCTGGCTCCTGCCCGTTTTCAGGTGCATTGGCCTTCCTGGCGAGCGATGGACGGGTGACGCCGATACCGCAGGCGTGCTGATCTCCCGGGATGCCGGCAAAAGCTGGGTAATGGCCGAAGTCCCGGACAGCGTCGGCGCCGTTCACATGAACATTGTCCCGCTTGCAGATGGCAAGTTCGTCGCCTTCTACCGGAACCGCTTCGCAGAACAGATCCTCTCGAGCCACTCCGACGACGAGGGCGAGACCTGGAGCGCGCCGGCGCCAATCGACCTGCCCAACAACAACTCGTCAATCCAAGCCACCCGCTTGAAAAATGGCGATATTGCAATGGTTTACAACCATTCCAACGCCATGTCATCCGATGCGCGCAGGCTGTCGCTCTATGATGAAATCGAAGGCGATGAACAGGAAGAATCCGCCACACCGCAGCCTTCGGACCGACGCAAAGCGATATGGGGCGTGCCGCGCGCACCTCTCAGCCTCGCATTCTCGTCTGATGGTGGGCGGAGCTTCCCGCGCCGGGTCGATCTCGACACTGGCGACGGCTATTGTCTCAGCAACAACTCCAAAGACGCGTTGAATCGGGAGTTTTCCTATCCTTCGATCACCGAAGGTTCGGATGGAGTGATCCATATTGCCTATACGTACTATAGGCGCGCGATCAAATACGTGAGGCTATCGCCTCCGGCTGTCTAGCGCGCAAGCGCACGCGCCCAGGTCAGATGCCCATTGAACAGGTGCGCCGTCAGCGACGGATTCTCGCACCTGCTCGACCGAACTTGTCCTGATATTTAACAATTCCGTCACCCTGCGAACTCCGACACGCGGCACGGAGCGCAGACAAAATTACATGCCGATACCAGGATCTATTATTACATTAAAACAATGGCTTGAGCGATTTTCCAAACACTCCTACGGGAACCGCAAGTCGGAAAAATGAAACAAATTCGACTGCGAAGCTTGCCAAGCAAGCCAGCTTTGTATAACAAATTTACATCTTTAGCGACACCTGTGAGTGCCGCAGCAGCTTCAGGGGAGGATTGATCCAATGGTCAGTTTGGATTCGCCTATCACAATCGTCCGGCCACACCATATCGAATTTGGCGTCGGCACCGCCGACCGCCTCGGAAAGTGGGCGAGCGAAAGAGGCTACAGCCGAATCCTCGTGATTTCCGATGCGTTCAATGCCACACGCGTCGATGCGCTCGCCCTGAAGGGCGACATCACCGTCTTTTCCGAGGTCACACCCGAGCCCGACATCGCCAATCTTGACAAGGTTCTTGCCGCGGCGAACGCAGCAGACGCCCAGCTGGTGGTGGGCTTCGGCGGCGGCAGCGCCATGGACCTGGCAAAGCTGGCCGCCGTTCTTGCGGGATCAAGCCAGAGCCTGCATGAGGTCGTCGGCCCCAACAAGGTGCGCGGCCCACGTCGCGTCGCACTCGCACAGGTGCCGACGACATCGGGAACCGGCAGCGAAGCCGGCATCCGTGCGCTGGTAACGGATCCGACGACAATGGCCAAGCTCGCCGTTGAAAGCATCCATATGCTTGCCGACATCGCGGTCATCGACCCGGCGTTGACATTTACCGTGCCCGCTCGCACCACGGCCGCAACAGGCGTGGACGCGATGGCGCATTGCGTCGAGGCCTTCACCAACCGCAAGGCCCACCCGATGATCGATCTCTACGCTATCGAGGGGACGCGGCTTGTCGGAAAGTATCTGGCGCGCGCCGTCAAGGACGGTGCGGACGCCGAAGCGCGCGCCGGGCTGTCGCTCGCGTCGCTCTATGGCGGCTTCTGCCTCGGTCCGGTCAACACCGCCGGCGGCCATGCGCTGGCCTATCCGCTCGGCACTCGTTGGCATGTCGCGCATGGAGCGGCAAATGCGCTGATCTTCCCGCATGTGCTTGCCTTCAACACGCCATCCGTGCCGGACAAGACCCGGGCGATCATGGAGGCACTCGGCCATCAGACGTCCGCAAGCGTCGGCTCGGTCTTCGAAGCCGCCTACGCATTCTGCGCCGATCTCGGCATCGAGATGAAGCTGTCGGGCCTTGGTGTTCCCGAGAGCGACCTCGACGCGATGGCGGACGATGCTTTTGCGATCCGCCGTCTTCTCGATAACAATCCGCGCGATCTGTCGCGTGCCGATATTCGTTCGATCTATGAGGCCGCCTTCTAGGCGCGTTGCCACTCGAAAAGGAATGTGACTGATGGACAGGAATGCAAAAGTCGCCGTGACGCTGGGCGATCCCGCGGGTGTTGGTCCGGAAGTGATCGTCAAGGCGCTGGCCGCGCTGCCTGAACAGGAACGCGGTGATTTTGTCATCGTCGGCAATACCGAAGCGCTCGAGCGCGCCAACCGCGCGGCAGGAACCGGCCTCGCCTTTACGCTAGCCGGCGCCCCTGCTGCCGGCAAGATCGCTGTTGACGAAGTGGAGCTTGGCGCTGCCCTTCCCGAGATCGGCAAGGTCAGCGCCGTCGCTGGCGACGCCTCCGTGCGCTACATCAGCCGCGCGGTCGATCTTGCGCTCGCCGGCCAGGCCGATGTCATCGTCACGGCGCCGATCAACAAGGAAGCGATGAACCTCGCTGGCCACCATTTCGACGGCCATACCGGCCTGCTCGCACATCTGACCGGTTCAAAGAGCTCGTTCATGCTGCTCGCGTCGGAACGACTGAATACGATCCACGTCTCGACGCATATCTCGCTGAAAGGCGCGATCGAGCGCGCCAAGACGGAGCGCGTGCTGGCAACCATCGAAGCCGGACACAAGCACTTCATGCGCCTTGGCAAGAAAGCCCGCATCGCCGTCGCCGGCCTCAACCCGCACTGTGGAGAAAACGGCCTTTTCGGCACGGAGGACACTGAGTTCCTCGCACCGGCGGTCGAGCTGGCACAAGCCAAGGGTATCGATGTCGTTGGTCCGATCTCGGCCGATACCGTTTTTGCGCGTGCCTACAATGGCGCGTTTGATCTCGTTATCGCGCAGTACCACGACCAGGGCCATATACCGATCAAGCTGGTGGCTTTCGAAACCGCCGTCAACGTCTCGCTAGGCTTGCCGATAGACCGCGTTTCGGTTGACCACGGAACCGCGTTCGACATCGCCGGCACCGGCAAGGCCAATCACGTGAACATGCTTTCGGCCATTGCCTATGCCCGACTGATGGCGCGGTCACCGCGTCAGCAGGCAGCCTGATAGCCATGTAAGCGACCGTTTCGCGGCGGCTAAGCTTACGGCGCCGCCAGGTTCCGCATGCCGTGGGAGGAGATTGTAATGGACAGGACGGTTGTCATTCTCGGCGGAGATCTTGCTCCCGAAGGGCGGCTGCTTTTGGAAGCCGCCGGTGCGACCGTCTTGGCCACACCCGCCTATATCGACCGCAAGGCTGTGATCGAAGTCCTGGAGACCCACAAGCCGGATGCAGTGATCGTACGACTGCTCGCCGACAGGCTGGGGCACGAGGAGATGATCGCGGGAGGCAAGCTTCGTCACATCGCCAAGCATGGCGTCGGTACCAACGACATCGACGTCAAGGCGGCGACCGAACTGGGCATCGGCGTTTCGATGACGACCGGCAGCAACGGACATTCCGTCGCCGAACACGCGCTGGCGCTCATCATGGCGCTGGTCAAGGATCTCCCCCGGCAGGATGCGCTGATCCGCGATGGGATCTGGGACAAGAACCAGTATCAAGGCCGGGAACTGCGCGGCCAGCATCTCGGCATCGTCGGCTTCGGTTTCATCGGCCAGACGCTTGCCGGAATGGCCAGGGCGATCGGGATGACCGTTTCGGCCTTCGACCCGCACACGCCCGACAGCGCCTTTGGAGACAACTTCAGCCGCGATACTGATCTCGACGATCTTCTTGCCAAATCCGACATCGTCAGCCTGCATTGTCCGCTGACGCCGGAAACGCAAAACCTCATTGACGCGCGCCGCATCCGGCTCATGAAGCCCGGCGCCTTCCTGATCAACACCGCCCGAGGCGAAGTGGTCGATGAGAAGGCTCTCACGGCAGCGCTTGAGGATGGACATCTGGCCGGCGCAGGGCTCGACAGTTTCGCGGTGGAACCACCCGGCATTGCAAACCCGTTGTTCCAACTCTCGAACACGCTCGTAACGCCGCACGTGGCCGGCGTGACTCTCGACGCCAAGCGCGCCGTCTCGGTGATGTCAGCCGAGAACGTGTTAGCCGTTCTCAATGGGAATACGCTCGCGCCGCGTTTCCTCGCCCGGTGACGACGGCGCAAAATCTGATGGAGATCTCCCATGGGTGATACGCCTGACATCCGCTACACACCCGAAGCGCTACGGGCATTCACCCGCGACGTCTTTCTGGCAGCGGGCCTTGAAGACGCGAAGGCTGCGGCCGTTGCCCACTATCTCGTCGAAGCGGACCTGCTAGGACATACGACGCATGGCCTCGCATTGGCCGGCTGGTATCTGCAGAGCATTGCCGATGGCGTCATGACACGGGCCGGTGAGCCGGAGATCGTGTCGGATCGCGGCCCCGCAATCGCATGGCGCGGACGCCGCCTCCCCGGCGCCTGGCTGACGTCGGAGGCGGTCAAATTGGCCTGCGAACGTGCTGCAACCTTTGGAATTGCGACGATCACCATTGCCGACAGCCACCATATCGGCTGCCTCGCGGCCTATCTCACAATTGCGACCGACCGTGGCTACATGGTCGGCATTGCCAGCTCCAGCCCCTCCGGCGCACAGGTTGCGCCTTATGGCGGGCGAAAGGGCGTCTATACGCCCAACCCGGTGGCCCACGGCATCCCGACGCCGGACGACCCGATTCTGATCGACATCAGCGCGTCGATCACAACGGTCAACATGGCGCAGCGCTTGGTGCGCGAGGGGCGGCAGTATGAGCATGAATGGCTGCTCGACGAACAGGGAAACCCCAGCCGTGACCCGCGGGTTATCGAACGCGGGGGAACCTTGCTGCCGGCCGGTGGCCTAGACCACGGGCAGAAGGGATATGGCATGGCACTTCATGTTGAAGCCTTTACCCAAGGGCTGGCCGGCTATGGCCGCGTGGATGCCCCCAAGGGAACGAATGCGGCGGTAACGGTCCAGGTTTTCGATCCCGACGCCTTCGGCGGCCGCGATGCATTTCTGCGCCAGACAGGCTGGCTTACGTCCGCCTGCCGCGAAAATCCTCCCCGCCCCGGTGTTCAGCGGGTCCGGCTGCCCGGCGAAAATGGTCTTGCCCGTAAGCGTGCCGCGGCCAGCGACGGTGTTTCATTGGCCTCCGGCATCCTGGAACCGCTCGTGGCGAAAGCGGAGGCGTTGGGCGTGACCCCACCCAGCCCGCTGTAACGGGGGCAGCACTGCGCTATGGCCAATCAGCATAGCCGGAGGACAGGACCTCATTGTGTGAGCCGGCCGCGGCTCGCGCCATTTGCCGATATTTCTGCGGCGACAGGCCCGTGCGTTTGGAAAAGAATTGGCTGAAATAGGTTGCTTCGTGAAATCCCAACGCATCGGAGATTTGCTGAATTGAGCGATCCGATCGCTCCAGCCTCAGCTTCGCTTCCTGGATAAGCCGCTCGTGGAGAAGCTGTATCGGCGAGCGCTGTAACTCACGCTGGCATATGGCGTGAAGGCGGTCGGGTGTCACGCCGAGTTCGCGCGCATAATCACCGATCGGTTTATGCTGCAGGAACCATCCTTCGACGAGCTGCCGGTATCGCTGGAGGACCGAACCACGCCGCCCCTTGTGGGCAAGCTCACCTTCGCCACCACCGTCAAACCGCCACACCGCCATCAAAATGAGCCGGAGGTAGGCGGATACGACCATCCAGGAGGCGCTTTGCGGATCGGCCAGCTCATTGGTGTAACCCGCGAACAACGGCGCCAAATCCTGGGAAAACTGCGGACCGAAATCGTTGATCAGCTTCAGCTGCTCGGTGAGAATTCTGAGCGAATAGGCCTCGACGCGGTCGCCAACGGCATCCGCCAGAAGATGCGGTGACGCGCCGATCAGATAGCCATGACCGCCGGCGGCAATCCCGATCTCGTAACGGTCATGAAACGGCAGCGACACCAGCGACGGCCCCTTCATGAAGCGCTCGTCAAAGTTCTCGGAACGAAGCGTCGCACTGCCGGCAGGCAGGAAGAAGAAGTGATGGAAATCGGCGTAGATGCCCTTCTGAAAATGAAGGGTCCGCTTCGACAAGGCGGAATCATGCCGCTCGCCGCGCGCGTGGTGATAAAGTCCGCTTTCCACACACCTCTCCCAGTATGCCGATTGTATTCCCCGAATTATTATATGATTTAGCCAAAAAAGTATAATTCTTGGCGTGGCATTCGGCGTAGGATTTCTTCATCGGCCTTTGGGAGGAGGCATCCGGTGTCGCTGGATGGGCAGCACGCTGCCCAGGATTATCGATTCTCCTTCCATCGGCGCTGCGGGCTCGCCCCGCGTTTAAACGGGTGTCGCTGGTGTTTGTTACAAAACTCCTCATTCACGATCAGGAAACGGACGCATCCGATGCCTCGACGTTCGAGCGCATCAGCCCCGTCACGGGTGACCTCGTTACGATCGCCGCCGCGGCATCCCCCGCAGACATGGATCTCGCGGCGGATTCGGCCGCTGCCGCCTTCCCGGACTGGTCGGATACTCCACCCGGCGAGCGGCGCGCGTTGCTTAACCGCGTGGCGGATCTGATTTCAGCCAGAACAACAGACCTGATCGCGGCAATGATCGAGGAAACCGGCGCGACCGAGCTCTGGGCGAAGATAAACTGCGAACTGGCAGCTGACATTTTCCGTGACGCCGCCGCGATGACCACCCAGATAACCGGCGAAATCATCCCCTCTTCGATCTCCGGCAACATGTCGCTGGCCGTTCGCCAGCCGGCGGGCGTCTGCGTCGGCATAGCGCCGTGGAACGCACCGATCATCCTTGGTGCTCGCGCCATCGCGATGCCGCTCGCCTGCGGAAACACCGTCATATTGAAGGCGTCGGAACTGTGCCCGAAAACACACTGCCTGCTCGGTGAAATCGTGCGCGCTGCAGGCTTCCCGCCAGGCGTGGTCAATGTTGTCACCAACGCTCCGAAGGATGCGGCGGCGGTCGTCGAGGCGCTGATTGCACACCCGGCGGTGCGGCGTATCAATTTCACAGGGTCAACGCGCGTCGGGCGTATCATTGCCGCTCTCGCCGCCAAGCATCTGAAGCGCTGCCTGCTGGAACTCGGCGGCAAGGCGCCGTTCATCGTGCTCGCGGATGCCGATATAGATGAGGCCGTGCGCGCCGCATCCTTTGGCGCCTTCATGAACCAGGGCCAGATCTGCATGTCCACCGAGCGGATCATCCTGCTCGACGAGATCGCCGACGAGTTCGTCGACAAGTTCAAGGCAAAGGCAACCCAGCTCGTCGCCCGGGATCGCCGGGAAGCGGTAAGCCCACTGGGGGCGATCATCAGCCTCGAAGCCGCACGCCGTGTCACCACGCTTGTCGACGACGCATTGCAGAAAGGCGCTAAATTGCTGTGTGGCGGCCTCGCGCGCGGAGCATTCATGGACGCGACGATCCTCGATCACGTGACGCCCGCCATGCGTATCTATCGGGAAGAAAGCTTCGGGCCGCTGGCCGCCATCATTCGCGTGAGCAGCAATGACGAGGCCGTCACGATCGCCAATGACAACGAGTATGGACTGTCATCGGCGGTGTTCAGCCGCAACATCCAGGAAGCGTTGTCAGTCGCCAAGCGCATTGAATCCGGCATCTGCCACATCAACGAAGCCACTGTTTCCGACGAACCGCAGATGCCGTTTGGGGGAGTGAAAGCGAGCGGATACGGCCGCTTCGGCGGCAAGGCCGCCATCGACGAGTTTACTGAATTGCGTTGGATCACCGTCGCGACGGGCAGACGCGACTATCCGATCTGATGCGAGAAGCACGAGTGGAGCGTGCCTGAACGTTACATGGGGCCAAAGGTTTAGGGCCAAATTCTGGGAGGAGTGAACCATGACGAAAGACCATAAAGAAGCGAATCCGATGCCGTTCACACGGCGCGGCTTCATGGCCGCCACCGCAGCCGGCGGCATGACGCTTGCCATCGGCAGCAAATCGGCGCTGGCCCAGGCCGACGACACGATCAAGGTTGGCTTCATCAGCCCCCGCACCGGGCCGCTCGCAGGCTTCGGCCAGACCGACGGCTACGTGCTGGACCTCGCAAGGAAGGCACTGGCTGGCGGTCTGCAGGCCGGCGGCAAGACATGGAAGGTCGAAATCATCGACCAGGACACGCAATCGGATCCGTCCCGTGCCGGCCAGCTTGCCAAGGACCTGATCAACAATCGCGGCATCGACCTGATGCTCGCGGTCTCGACGCCCGAGACGATCAACCCGGTGGCGGATGCCTGCGAAGCCGCAGGCGTGCCCTGCCTTTCGACAGTGATGCCCTGGGAGGCTTGGTATTTCGGCCGGGGCGCAAAGCCCGGCGCCCCCTCGCCGTTCAAATGGACCTATCACTTCGGTTTCGGCGTCGGCGAATTCCACAAGACCTATGTGTCGCAATGGAATCTGATCAAGACCAACAAAAAGGTCGGCGTCATGTATCCCAACGATGCCGACGGGAACGCCATCCGCGCCAATCTGGCGCCACTGCTGGCGAAAGACGGCTTTACCATCGTGGATCCGGGTCCCTACGAGAACGGCACCAGCGACTACTCCGCCCAGATCGCGCTGTTCAAGCGCGAGGGCGTCGAGATCTTCAGCAGCTTTCCGATTCCGCCCGACTTCGCAGCATTCTGGCGACAGGCCGCTCAGCAGGGCCTGACTCGCAAGATCAAGATCTGCCAGGTCGCCAAGACTGGTCTCTTCCCGTCCGATATCGAGGCACTCGGCAAGCTCGGCGTGAATGTGAGCAGTGCCGCATACTGGCACAAGGCGTTTCCTTACAAGTCGACCCTTACGGGCGTCTCCGGGACTGAGTTGGCCGATGGCTATGAGGCGACCAGCGGCAAGCAATGGACGCAGCAGCTTGGCGCCAGTCTGTCACTGCTCGACGCGGGCTTCGACGCACTCAAGGCCAGCAGCGATGTGAAGAGCAAGGAGGCGGTGGCCAAGGCGCTCAGCACGCTGAAGACCACGACCATCGCCGGCAAGGTGGATTTCACCTCCGGACCGGTTGCGAACGTCTCGCCGGGGCCGATCATCGGCACGCAGTGGGTAAAGGCGCCGGAAGGCTCGAAGTTCGCGCTCGACTATGTCGTCACCGAGAATGTCACTGATCCGAACGTTCCGGCCAGCGGCAAACTCATCCCCTACAACGGGTGAGCGGGCCAGTGCACCAGCAATTTCAAAAGGGGCCGAGAGGAGAGTTTCTCTCGGCCAAGGGCATCAGCAAGAGCTTCGGCGCACTTGTCGTGATCGAAGATCTGGATTTCACCATGGGCGTCAACGACGCGGTCGGCATCGTCGGCCCCAACGGCGCCGGCAAAACGACACTGCTCAGCATATTGGCCGGTGCATTCGCGCCTACCAGCGGCGCTATTTCCTTCGCGGGCCATGACGTTACGGCGATCACCGCCGCCGGCCGCTGCAAGGCCGGCCTGGTGCGCACGCACCAGATTCCGAAGCCGTTCAGCGGCATGACCGTCTTCGAAAACGTATTCGTGGCCGCCGCTCATGGCGAGATCTCAGCCCGCGACGGAACCTACGACCGTGTGGTCGATTCCCTGTCCCTTTGCGGAATGCTTCAGGTCGCCAACCGGCAGGCAGACACGCTTGGCTTGCTCGATCGCAAGCGCCTCGAGCTTGCCCGGGCGCTGGCAACCAATCCGAAACTGATGCTGCTCGACGAAATCGGTGGCGGCCTGACCGACAGCGAAGCGAGCGAGCTTGTCGCAACGATCCAGGAGCTTCGGCGCCGAAACATCGGCATCGTCTGGATCGAGCACATCGTTCACATCCTTCTACAGGTCGCCGACCGCCTCATCTGCATGGACGCCGGCCGCATTATCGCCGACGGCGACCCCAAGGCGGTGATGAGCGACGAGCAGGTGATGAAAGCCTATCTCGGGAGATCGCCCCTATGAGCATGCTCTCAATTCAGAACCTCGAAGTCCGCCATGGCTTACTCAAGGCCGTGCGTGGTGTCAGCTTCGAGGTCGAAAAAGGCGATGTTCTCGCCCTCGTCGGCGCGAATGGGGCCGGCAAGACGACATTGTTGCGGTCGATCGCAGGCGCACATCTGCCCGCCTCCGGCAAAATCCTCCTTGAAGGCAAGGACCTCACACACGTCCCCTCGCACAAACGGATTGCGATGGGCGTCGCACTGGTACCGGAAGGTCGCCGGCTCTTTTCGCAAATGACTGTCGAGGAAAACCTGCTGCTCGGCAGGACATCGGGCCGCAAGGGTGAATGGACGGTGGACCGGGTGTTCGACGCGTTCCCGAACCTCGTACCTCGTCGCCACGCAAAGACGGGCCATCTCTCCGGCGGAGAACAGCAGGCAACAGCGATTGGACGCGCGTTGATGAGCAATCCCGACGTCCTCCTTCTCGACGAGGTATCGCTCGGCCTGTCGCCGCTGGTCGTCGATCGCGTCTACGCCCAGCTGCAGAAGCTTCTGACGTCCGGAACGACGATCATCCTGGTCGAGCAGGACCTTGGGCGGGCGATGAGCGTGGCGAGCCACGTCATCTGCATGCTGGAGGGCAGGATCGCGCTCGACAGCCCTGCCTCGGTGGCTTCACGCGAACAGATCACGCAAGCCTACTTCGGGCTGCACCGCAGCGACAGCGGGAGGGTGACACAATGATGGACAGTCTTATTCAGGGCATTCTTCTGGGCGGCTATTACGCCGTGATCGCCTGCGGCCTCTCCTTCATGTTCTCGGTGATGCGGATCATCAATCTGGCTCACGGCAGCCTGGCAGTCGCTGCTGCCTATGGTCTCTGGCTGCTTGCCGATAGATTTGGCGTGTCGCCCATTGCCGGGCTGGCTATCGTGTTGCCGGTCATGGCCGCCATCGGATGGGCCCTGCAGCGTTTCATTCTCGAGCGCAGCGCACGTGGAAGCGCACTTCTTCCGATCCTGACCACCTTCGGGCTGTCGATCATCATCGACAACCTGCTCTTCCAGCACTTTGGCGCCGACACGCGATCGCTAGCCCCTTTCCTCGGCGATCTCTCCTATGATTCCTGGGAGCTGCCCGGGGAAATCTATGTCGGCAAACTTTCGGTGATCATGATGGTGGCGGCTGTCGCCATTCTCGGTGGTCTTCAGCTGTTCCTCAGCCGCTTCGCGTTGGGCAGGGCCATTCGGGCCACGGCCGAGGACCCGGACACGGCCGGTCTCGTCGGCATCGATGCGCGCAAGATCAACGCCGTTGCCACCGCCATCGCCATGGTGACGGTCGGCATTGCGGGGGCCTTCCTCGCCATGCGGGCGACGTTCGACCCCTACTCGGGCGGCCCTCAACTGCTCTTCGCTTTCGAAGCGGCAGTCATCGGCGGCGCTGGCTCGCTTTGGGGTACATTGGCTGGCGGCATTGTCCTCGGCCTCGCGCAATCGCTCGGTGCCCAGCTTCACCCACAAGGTTTCCTGATTGGCGGCCACCTTGTATTTCTGCTGGTGCTCTTTGCCCGGCTATTCCCGCTGCGCGGTGCCCTTCTCGGCAAGATCCGCACGACTGTCCGGAGCCACGCATGACCTATGTTCCGAAAGACTTTTCCGTCGAACGCTGGACCCGATCCTCGCGTCTTGCCGTGCTCGGCGGCATTCTCCTTCTTGCATTGTTTGCCACTGCGCCGATGTGGATGGGCGCTGGCGCCGTCGATCGCATGACGGCCTTGTTCATCTACGTGATCCTCGCTGCCATGTGGAACGCGCTGGCGGGCTATGGCGGCCTCGTCTCTGTCGGCCAGCAGGTCTTCTTTGGGCTTGGCGCGTACTTTACGGTGCGGCTTGCGGATGCCGGCCTCAATCCTTTCATCTCGCTCGTCGTCGCAGCATTCATCACCGCTCTTTTGTCGATCCCCCTGTCGTTTTTCATGCTGCGCCTGAAGGGCGGCGAGTTCGCGATCGGCATGTGGGTGGTGACAGAGATCGTTCACCTGCTTGTCAATCTCGACCAGCTGATCCAGGGCGAGACGGGGACCTCGCTGATCTCGCTCAACGTCTACGATAACCAGACGCGAAGCGCGACGATCTACTGGATGGCGCTCGCGGCGATGGCCGGTCTCCTCGGCCTTCTGTTTGCTGTATTGCGAAGCCGGGCGGGAGCAGCCATCCAGGCCATCCGAGACAACGAAGACGCGGCCATGTCGGTTGGCGTCAAGGTCATGGCAACGAAACGCCTGCTCTTCGTACTTGCCGCGTTCGGTGTTGCGGTCGCCGGCGGCCTCTGGCTTGCAACGGCGACGACGTTCCAGCCCAAGACTTACTTCAGCATCCAGTGGACGGCCTACATGATCTTCATGGTCCTCGTCGGTGGCATCGGCAAGTTCGAAGGAGCGATCCTCGGTGCGGTGCTGTTCTTCGTCATCGAGACCTATTTCGGCAATCTCGGTGTCTGGTACCTGATCGGCCTCGGCGCGACGGCAGTGCTGTTTTCGCTCTACCTACCCTCGGGTCTTTGGGGCGCAATCGAACAACGGTCCGATGTCCGGCTACTGCCTGTCGGCTACCGGCTCAAACTACCCGCCAACCTCGTCAAACAAGAAGATCGATAGGCTCGCGAACCGCGGACTATCGGGAAAGGTGAAGTCAATGCTTTTTGGGAAGACAATTCTGATCACTGGCGTCGCGTCGGGGATCGGGGCAAGGACCGCCGAGCTCGCAGCCCAACTCGGCGCGGAAGTCATCGGCGTGGACGTGCGCGCGCCCTCGCAACACCTGGCGTCATTCATCCAAGGTGACATTTCCTCGGCTGACGGTGTCGCCGAGATCGCGCGCCGCCTGCCGAAGCGGCTTGACGCGCTTGCGAACGTAGCGGGTCTTTCCGGCAATACCGGCATAGCACAAACCCTTGCCGTGAATTTCTTCGGGCTCAGAGCGCTGTCCGAGGCCGTCGCACCGCGTCTGCGTGAAGGCGGCGCGATCATCAACGTCGCCTCGATCGCAGGATATGGCTGGCGAGCGAACCTCGAGAGGGCAAAGCGCCTGACCTCAGTGGAGGGCTTTCCCGATGTCGAGAAGCTCGCCGCCGAGCATGGTCTCAAGAATGAAGAGGGTTATCCGCTGTCGAAGGAGCTTCTGTTGCTCTGGACAATGCGCGCTGCTCACCAGCCCCTTTTCAAGGATCGTGGCATCCGGGTCAACGCGGTCAGCCCCGGGCCGGTCGAGACTCCTATTCTGCAGCAATTCCGTACCGTTCTCGGCGATGCCCGTGTCGACAGCGACATCACGCGCGTCGGCCGCGCGGGAACGGCTGCCGACATCGCTCCGGCCATCCTCTTTCTGTGCTCGGACGGAGCCCGCTGGATAAACGGCGCCAATCTTGCCACAGACGGTGGCCTCGAAGCCTCCATCAACGCCGAAGTTCTCGGCTTCTAACATCTTCGCATCAGGAGACCTGAAATGGACATTGCCCTTCTCATCGACGGCGAGGACCGCCCGTCATCGACCGGCCGGACCTATGATCGCATCGATCCCTTCACCGAAAAGGTCGCCAGCCGTGCGCCCGCTGCCAGCCTTGACGACGTTGCAGCCGCAATCGACGCCGCCTCCTCCGCCTTTTCCGCCTGGTCGAAAACCGGTCCGGGGCATCGCCGCTCCATTCTGCTCAAGGCGGCGGACATCATGGATTCGAAGGTGTCGGAATTCACGCGCCTGATGATCGAAGAAACCGGTGCAACCGCGCCCTGGGCAGGTTTCAATGTCATGCTCGCAGCCAACATCCTGCGCGAGGCGGGTTCGATGACCACCCAGATTTCGGGTGAGGTCATTCCCTCTGAAAAGCCGGGGACACTGGCAATGGGTGTACGCCAGGCGGCTGGCGTCTGCCTGGCGATTGCCCCATGGAACGCACCCGTTATTCTCGCAACCCGCGCGATCGCAATGCCGATTGCCTGCGGCAATACCGTCATTCTGAAAGCCTCGGAACAATGCCCGGGCACACATCGGTTGATTGCTACTGCGCTGGTGGAGGCCGGTCTGCCGGCCGGTGTCATCAATGTCATCACCAATGCACCGGAAGATGCATCGGCCGTCGTTGCCGCATTGATCGCAGCACCTGCCGTTCGTCGTGTGAACTTCACGGGCTCGACCAAGGTCGGCAAGATCATCGGCGAACTGTGCGGCCGGCACCTGAAGCCGGCATTGTTGGAGCTGGGTGGCAAGGCACCGCTTGTCATCCTTGATGACGCAGATATCGACGGCGCCGTCAACGCGGCGATCTTCGGCGCCTTCATGCACCAGGGCCAGATCTGCATGTCCACCGAACGCATCATCGTCCATCAGGCGATCGCCGACGTTTTCGTGGAGAAGCTCGCCGCCCGGGCACAGCAACTGCCGGCGGGCGATCCTCGCGGGCATGTCGTGCTGGGATCGTTGATCAGCCTCGAGGCCGCAAAGAAGATGGATGACCTGATCGCCGATGCGCTGGCAAAGGGCGCCAAGCTTGTCGCCGGCGGAAAACGCACGGGGACTGTCGTGGAGGCAACCCTCCTCGATCACGTCACCGCGGACATGCGCGTGTATGGCGAAGAATCCTTTGGCCCGGTCAAACCGATCATTCGTGTTACCGATGAGGACGAAGCGATCCGCATTGCCAACGATACAGAATACGGCTTGTCCGCGGCGGTGTTCAGTCGTGACGTTCAGCGCGCAATGGCGGTCGCGGCCCAGATCGAATCCGGCATCTGCCACATCAACGGCCCGACGCTGAACGACGAAGCACAGATGCCGTTTGGGGGTGTCAAGGGCAGCGGCTATGGCCGGTTCGGCGGCAAGGCCGCCGTCGCGGAGTTCACCGATCTCCGCTGGATCACGATCGAAGACCCGGGCCAACACTACCCATTCTGAGCGTAGGTGCCGCCAACCCCTGCCAATGCGAAGAGATCCGGGCACGAGATGCCCGGATCTCCGTTTATGCCTCCGCCATAAAAAACCGCTTGGGTTTTCACCTCGGAATCATTTATAGAACTATTCGGTTCCGTAATGATTACGGGTGAGTCGTCGTTGGGGCTTTTGTCTCGTCCCCAAGCACACTCTCGGCTGAATTGGGGTCGCCGACCGATATCGGGGCATTCGGAAAGTCATACTGTTGATCTGCACGACGTCGCCTTAGCGGCGAACGGTCGCACTTTACCGTTTGACTCCTGCGCATAGGGGGCAGTGTTTATGGTTTCCACGTATCTCAGTTATCTGACGATTACCAACAATCTCGGCAAAACCCTCTCGAGGACCGCATCGCAAGGATCGGTCGCGACCGAAACGGCGTACTATAAAGAGAACATCGGCAAGGTTACGAGCGTCGATGACTTCATGAGCGACTACCGCCTCTATTCCTATGCCATGAAGGCATACGGCCTGGAGGACATGACATACGCAAAGGCCTTCATGAAGAAGGTACTTGAAAGCGACCTCAGCGACTCATCAAGCTTCGCCAACTCATTGAGCGACAATCGTTACACGGACTTCGCCGCCGCCTTCAAGTTCGTCGGCGAGGACGCGGCCGCTCAAACGAGCAGCCAGGAGAGCACGCTTCTCGACAATTACCAGAGCTCCTTCGACGATGAGACCGCCGATATCACCACCGAAACGGACTATTACGACGGCGCGATCAACAACATCACGTCAGTCGACAGCCTGCTCGGCAGCTCACGCCTGCGAAACTATGTCCTAAATGCTTTCGGCTTGAGCACCGACTACACGTCCACCAGTTTCCTGCGCAATGTCCTGACCAGCGACGTCGATGATCCCGATAGTTTCGTCAACCAGCTTGACGACGACGTCTATCTCAACCTGGCCAAGGCGTTCAATTTCAATACCGACGGCAGTGTCAGCGACCCGCTGCAGACCGACGACCAGAAGGCCTATGTCGAGAGCGCCTACACCATTTCACAATCGACCTTCGCCTCGTCTCAGGTCGAAGATGCCTATTCGGCCTACTTCTCGGCAACGATTGGCAACATAACGACGGTCGACCAGTTGATGGCGGATGACAAGCTCGTTGCCTATATCCGGTCGGCCTATGGCCTCAGCGATTCAGAGCCCGACAACTATATCTCCGCCTCCTTGAAAAGCTCAACGCTCGCAACCGCGATCGGCTATGGCGATCTTCACGATGCGTTCAATTTCGAGTCCGACGGCACGCTGGCAGATGGCGTATCGGCGCAGACGAGCGACCAGACCACGGCCACGACCGAGGCATTCTCCACGAACTACTCGTCGGCCAGCGTCGACACCTGGATCGAAGACTCGGTCGCGAACTACAAGACCCGCCTCGCGGATGTGACGAGCATCGACGACTTCCTGAAGTCGAATGCCGACGACGATGACGACAGCAACGATGACGACGCCGAATTGTGGCAGATGGCTCTGCGCTCGTTTGGCATCGGATCGGACGAGGTCACGAAGAGCGAATTCCGAAAGATACTAGAAAGCGACCCAGACGACCCGGACAGCTACGTCAACAAGCTCAATGACAGCAGGTTCACGTCGCTGCGCGCCGCCTTCAGCTTCGATGCCGACGGCAATACCACTGTGCCTCTTCAGGCAATGTCGCAGTCGGTCGTCGACGACTTCGTTGCCGACTACAAGGAAAACAAGATCAGGTATCTGACGGGCACTGAAAAGACCGATGCATCCAGCGCCGCAGATACCGAAATGACCTATTTCAATACGCAGATGGGTACGATCAGCAGCGTCTCCGAACTGCTAGCCGACGACCGCCTGGTCAATCTGATGCTTGAAGCCAAAGGCATCGATCCCGACGACGTCACCTCAAGCGAGCTGAAGAAGATGTTTGAGTCGGACCCCGACGATCCGGACAGCTACGTCAATCAGCAGTCTGACACCCGCTTCGCATCGATCGTTGCTTCCTTCAACTTCGATACGGACGGCAATCTGTCGGCAGACCCCGTCGGCACCGTCCAGCAACGCGGCGATGTAATCGATACGGTCAACAATTACGTCCGCCAGACGCTGGAGAGCAACGAGGGTGACAGCAACACGGGCGTGCGCTTGGCGCTCTACTTCGAGCGCATGGCGCCGACGATCTCGAGCGCCTACGACATTCTGGGCGATAGCGCGCTGTTCGAATTCTTCACGACGACGTTCAATCTCTCAAGCTACGTGTCGAACATGGACGTCGACAAGCAGGCCGAGATGGTCACGAACTTCATCGATCTCGAGGATCTCGGCGACCCGGACAAGGTGGAAAACCTGATCCAGCGCTTTACGGCGATGTACGACGTGGCGAACGGAACCACCGATTCCAGCGCCCTCAGCATTCTCAGCGGCTCGACCTCGATCAGTGCAGATACCCTGCTCGCCGTCGCGCAATTGAAGAGCGGCTAGGAGAGCGCAGAGATGAGTGGCTGGATCAGTTCGTTGACGGTACCGGAAGAAGATCTGGAGCAGGCTTTGAAGCTTGCCGCCGATCTGGTGGATCTTCTGCCGTTTTCTGGAGTCAAACTCTGTGAGGAGCAGAAGCGCGCCTGGCCGCGCAGCGGCGTCTATGGCCCAGCCGGCGACGAAATCACCGGAATCCCTCCTGAGGTCGAGTTGCTGTGCGAGGCGATCGCCACCTGCCTCCTGGCCGACGCTTCCATTGATATGTCTGAACTGTCCGCGAAGGTCGCCCCGTTTCTGCGCGACACCATCCCCTCTTCACGGATTCACTGAAGCAACCGCGCCCGCACGCCTAATCCTGCGAGTATTTCGAATTGAGATTGGAGGGCGGCCGCTTGTGCTTGCGCGCGAAGAATTTCACGAAAACGAGATAAAACAGGCAGTTGGCAATAATATAGCCGCCTTCAAGTGCGCCCGCATAAAGCGCGGACCACACGAAGACCTCGATACCCGATTTTGCCGAGCCGATACTCGCCAACGCGTATCCGGCAATCACGATTACGACCACGAGTGTAAAATGCAAAATCGGCAATCGGACGGCGCACACGGCACCGACTAAAAACAGAACTAAAAGACTCCACGGCATTAAACTTCGGCTCCCAGCGGATCGTCTGGAATCAACACCCCAACCTTATCGCCTATTTCCACGCCCGAACAAGGTGGTCATATTTCAACCTCCCTTTTCACCAACTCGACCGCCACCTCCGGCAACACACAAGCCTCACGGGGAGGCTGACGGTTTGAAGCCATCGTCGGCTGCCGGCGCACCCGGCGCTCCTTGCCATCTTTCAACACGAATGACATCTCCCGGGAGAACCGGGTCATTGTCTTTCGCAGGAATCGTGTGTGTCGCACCTTTGGCGGTGCGGTCAACCGTCGTCACGAACGACCCTGGGCCGTCATCGGCGGCTACATTGGCAGCGACCGGCGAGCGGATCTCGATATTCTGAAGCAGGGTTCGCGCCGTTTCGGCCTTCTCTGCATTCGCCGCAAGCTGGTCGCGCACCTGTGCGGCCTCGGTCAGGGCATCGACACGGTAGCGGTTGTGCACATCCGCGGTGTCTCGAGCCACCTTGGCAATATCCTGCTGCGCCCTGAGGATGGCCAGCGAAACGTCAAGATTTCGGCTTTCCAGATCCGCCAGGTTCTGGCTGGAGGTGAGCTGGCGAGACGATACGGTCAACCCCTGGGCGATCAGCTTGCTGACGGCACCGACGTCCTTGTTGGCAAGATCGATCTGCTTCGCCAACGACGCCGACTTAGCTTTCAGGGTCTCGATCTCATTCGTGGCCAGCACCTTCGCCTGGTTGAGCGCATCGAATTCGGCGCTCATCGATTGCTGACGTGTATCGAACAGGTCTTGCTCCTCGCGCATCATGCGATCGACGACAGACTGCCCCGCCCTCTTCGTCAGCTCCTCTGGGAACGTGATCGAGGGCTGATTATGGGTAATCGCATCCAACCGGCCTTGCCTGGCCAGAAGCCCGAGCCGCTCCACCTGAAGCGTACGGAGATCCCCGCGGCTGACCAGCGCATCATGCTGCAAGGTGAACGAGCTCGCATCGACCGGGCCGAACATACCGCCGGCCATGCTCAGCGCCTGAACGATCGTCAGACCGGGACTATAGCTGTATTTTCCCGGCTTGGAGACAAGGCCAGTGACGAAGAAGGGCCGGTATTCGGAAACCTCAACCGAAGCGTTGGGGCGCTTCTGCAGCCCGACCTGTGCTTGCAGCCGCTCACCGATCGAGTTGGCGACCTGCTCCAGCGTCATTCCGGCAGCTGGCACGGTGCCGATGATGGGAAGCGACAGGTTCCCGGCTGCCGAAATGGCAAAGTCACCGTTCAGCGGCACCCATTCATAGGCCGTTCCCGTGACCGGCCGCCATTCGTAGACGCGAATTTTCAAAGTGTCCTGGGGACCGAGAATGTAATCCTCCGCTCTCGCCGAGGTGTTGAAGCACAGCGCGATGAGTGTGGTCAGAAAAAGGAAACGGCAGACCAGCCAGGCCCGCTGTCTATCGGCACCACCGAGTGTTCTTTGCCACATCTGCCTGCTCGTGGAAGAAACTGTATGCGTCATGTTTCACTCCTACCAAATACCAGCGCGGTGATCGAAACAATGCTTCTCAGCCCTCGCTAGGCTACACCAACCTGGGCCCGACTGGCTGTCGACCTGACGACGAAAGACTTGAACTTCTCCATGAAGATCTCCGTTCGGAACTCTCCGGCGCGCGCGACCGCGTCCGCCGGATCGAAATCGATCCGCTCCAGGCGTTCGACCGCGTCAATCAGCGCTTCGACCGTCTGCGTGCCGAAGAACACGCCGGTCCTGTCGCGCACCACGGTTTCGGTCGCTCCGCCGCGGCCGAATGCTATCACGGGGCGTCCGCTCGCCATCGCTTCCACCGGCACGATCCCGAAGTCTTCCTCCCCCGGAAAGATGAGCGCCTTGCACCGTGCATAGTGATGCTTGAGGACGTCAAAGGGCTGAGGCCCCAGGATCGTCACTGTGGGTCCGGCGATCTTGCGAAGATGGTCGAGCATCTCGCCGCCGCCGATCACCACGAGCTTCGCCTTCATGCGGTTGAAGGCCTCCACCGCGAGGTCAGGTCGCTTGTAGCCTACCAGTTCTCCGACCATCAGATGGTAGTCGCCGAGTTCGGAGGCCGCGACCGGCCGGAAGGCAGCCGTATCAACCGGCGGATGGATAACCTCGGCGTCCCGGCGATAGTAGCTCTTGATCCGCTGCGCCACCGTCGCGGAATTCGCCGCGAAATCGTCCACACGATTGGCCGTCGCGACATCCCATGTTCTCAGGTAATGCGCCAGCGGCGGCATCATCAGGCGGGTCATCAACCCTGAACTATCGTAGTATCTGTTGTACATATTCCAGATGTATCGCATCGGAGAATGACAGTAACACACGTGAACGGCCGTGGACGTCGGGATTACCCCCTTGGCGGGCCCGGACTCGCTACTAATTACGAGGTCATACTCATTAAGGTCGATCTGCTCCAAGGCCATCGGCATCAGGGGCAGATATTTCTTGTACATCTTCTTTGAGTAGGGAAGTCCATCGATGAAGGTCGTGTGGACCTTATGCTTCCGGATCACGTCGGAAATTGCTGCTATATCATAGACATGTGTGTAAATATCCGCACACGGATAGATGTTGCAAAGTGCTTCCAGCACCTTTTCTCCACCGCGCATTCCAACCAGCCAATAGTGTATGATTGCCACACGCATGGAAAGCTCCATGAAAATATTAAACCGCATAGATTGTAGAAAATGAACGCGGTCATCAGATATGACAAAGAATATCATAAATTGACCAAAGTCGCTCCGGCCTTATCAACAACGATTTCAGCCAGATGCTACTCAGACATTATCGTAACCTACCTATAAATACTGCAGCGCAACAAAGACATTGTCAAACGGTGCGCTAGTTGTTAACTTACCGACCATGCCCGATCGGCGCAGTCTGCACATGCCCATTGACCTTTCTTGAGTAGGGAGCAAGCAGATGAGGGAATTTGATCTAAGACGTGACTTTGACGGACTGGGTGGCGCGAGGATGCGCCGGCCTACGGAACTGGTGCACATTGGACGTTCAAGGGCGAGAATTCCCGATACCGCACCAGGTAGAATGAAGTACGCCGTCGATGCGGTCCTCGCCGTCATCGCGCTGGTCGTACTGTCTCCAATGCTGCTGATGGTGACGGTGATCCTGCTTGTCACGCAGGGTCGGCCGATTTTCATCACGCATCGGCGTATCGGCAAAAATGGCGTGCTGTTCTCGTGCTTGAAGTTCAGAACCATGGTCTCCAACGCCGAAGAGGCGCTGGCGCATCATCTGACAGAAAATCCAGACGTCCGCGCTGAATGGAAGGCTACACGAAAGCTGAAGGATGACCCCCGCGTCACCCCTTTTGGGCGGATTTTGCGCAAGAACAGCATCGATGAGATCCCACAGCTGCTGAACGTCATCAAAGGCGAGATGAGTCTTGTCGGCCCTCGTCCGATTGTACCGAACGAAGCCGAACTCTATGGCGTGCATTTTTCCGACTATATTCGGGTTCGGCCCGGACTGACCGGCCTTTGGCAGGTGAGCGGGCGAAACGACACGAGCTACAGCAAACGTGTGGAACTCGATGTCCGGTACGTGTCGGAGCAAACGCTATGGGGCGACGTGGTGATCATGGCCAAGACGATACCGGCCGTGCTGTCCTCCCGCGGTAGCTACTGAGACGTCGACCCCAGGGGCCGAGGGCAGATGCACGTCCTGTGCCGTCTGCCGCCACAGAAATATGACTGCGCCGTAAACAGACGTTCCGAGCATTGAAACCCTCATGGAAGGACGCTGATGTCAGCATTGCAGGATATCTATCTTTCCGATCATTATGCGGAGCTCAATCCGAACTGGCACGAAGAGGATTCCCCTTGGAAGGCCCGCCAGATCGAAAACATCATCAGAAAGAACGGGCTGCAATTCGATACGCTTTGCGAAATCGGCTGCGGAACCGGAGAGATCCTGCTGAATTTGTCCCGGGCGTTCCCGGAAACTCGGCTTGCTGGCTATGAGGTCTCCCCTCATGCCTACCAGAGAGCAAAGACAAAGGAGACAGATCGTGTCTCCTTTCACCTGAGCCCCAGCGCGGGCGAAGAGCGGACTTGCTACGATGTCCTTGTCGTCGCAGACGTCATCGAGCATGTCGACGACTACATCTCCTTCATAAAGGGGCTTCGCGCCCGCGGCCGCAAGGCCATCTTCCACATCCCGCTCGATCTCTCGGTGCAGTCGATACTGCGTGGCTGGCCCATCATGAATCTGCGCGCCAATGTCGGGCACCTGCACTACTTCTTCAAGGACACGGCGCTCGCGACCATCAGGGACTGCGGTTACTCGGTGATCGACTATAGCTACACGGCCAGCCGCCTGGAGCTCCCCAACCAAGCGCTGAGCAGCCGTTTGATGCGCCTGCCGCGCAGGATGCTCTACTCCATCAACCCGGATTTGGCGGTTCGGGTGCTCGGCGGCTACTCGCTCCTCGTTTTGGCAGAGTAACGATCATGACGATGGCAAGGAGACAAGCTGCAATATGATCCTGGAACCCATCGGCGTCGCTACCATTTTTGTTGGTCTGTTTTGCGTACTGCTTGGCGACATGACGATGGTCACCGTGCTCGCGATCGTGCCGGTGTTGGGGTCGGCGGCGGCGATGTTCGTCGGCTTTGCCAATATTCAGCCGGCCCATGTTCTCCTCGGCTTCCTTGCATTGGGCGTCATCACGCGAAAGCAAGAGCTGCGAGCCTTCATCCGCGCTCTAAGCCCCGGCGAGCCGGGCTTCTGGTTCGTCCTGCTGATCGCCTATGGCGTGCTGAGTGCCTATTTTGCTCCGCGCCTGCTGACGGGCGTGACGCAGATCGTCGCGCTCGGATCCACGGTCTTTGGCGACACAGGATCGACCGTTCCGCTCGTGCCGGTCTCCAGCAACCTCACCCAAAGCGTCTATATGATCGGCAACCTCGTTTGCTTCGGGTTGACCTTGGCGGTGGCGTCGACTCACCGCGGCTTCAATGCGGTTCTGACCGGTCTGATCGGCTATTGCGTCGCCAACATCGCTTTTGCCGTGCTCGACATGGCCACCTTTGCCACCGGCACGCAATGGCTCCTCGATTTCATGAGAAACGCCCAATATGCGCTTCACACCGACGCGCAGATCGGCGGACTGAAGCGAATTGTCGGTTCCTTCACCGAGGCTTCTTCTTTCGCGAGATCGACGCTCGGCGTGCTGGCATTCTCGGGAACGCTCTGGCTCGCCGGCTACAGACGGGCACTTATGGGATCGATCGCCGCGGCCTCTGTCGTGCTGCTGTTTCTGTCGACCTCATCGACAGGCGTCGCCGGCGCCCCCCTCATGCTGCTGATCCTGTATGCGACCGCGTTCTCGCTGAGCGGCAGAAGGCGCATCCGCCGCGTGACTGCCGCCGCCATGATAATGGTTCCTCTTGCGATGATTGCGGTCGCGCTGCTGATAGCCATCGATCCCGTGATATCCAAGACCGTCTACGAGTACGTGGACATCGTTGTGCTGGGCAAAGCCACGTCCGATTCCGGCATTGAGCGGAGCACGTGGAATACGATTGCCATGCAGAACTTCTTCGACAGCTGGGGCTTTGGTGTCGGGCTTGGAACCGTCCGCACATCGAGTTTCGTCATGGCGCTGCTCGCCAATGTCGGCATTCCCGGTACGATCTTCTATGCGGCGTTTGCCTATACCGCGTTTTTCAAGAAGCGCGGCGTCCCCGGAACGCTGACGTCCGATGTGCGGCTTGCCGCCCGCAACGGGTGCTTCGGCTTGACGATCGGAGACCTGCTTGTCAGTCCGGTGCTCGATCAGGGGCTGTTCTTCTGCATGCTGGCTGCTGTCTGCTGCGCCCAACCCGAACGCGAGCGCAGCACCCAGGCGGTACGCGCTGCCACGCAGTTGGGAGCGACCGCATGAGCACCATGCCCAAATTCGCCGTCAATGGCCGTTTCCTCACGCAGAATGCGACCGGCGTGCAGCGCTATGCATTGAATGTCATGCGGGCTCTGAACACTGCGCTGGAAGAGGCGGACGGGTGGGCAACGATCGTTGCGCCCATCGGCGCAAATGATCCAGGCTTCGCCCGCATGCCTTTGACCCAATCGGGCCGTCTGTCGGGTCACGCGTGGGAACAACTCACTCTTCCCGCCCGATGGCGAGGGAGGCTCCTCAATCTTTGCAACACCGCCCCGGCGTTCAAGGCAGACCAGATCGTCTGCATCCATGACGCCAACATCTTCGCAGCTCCCGACAGCTACAGCCGCTCATTCCGAGCGTTCTATCACGCGCTTCAGCCGCTTCTCGCCCGAAGATCTGCCCGGATCACCACGGTCTCCCACGCTGCAGCCCGGCAGATCGCCAGACACCTTCCCATTGCTGTCGAAGACATAGCGGTCCTGCCGAACGGCCACGAGCATGCCTTGCGCTGGGATCCTGCGCTTGCACAGACCGCGCCAGGGATCATTGCCAAGGTATCCGCACAAGGCGAGCGTCAGTTCGTGCTCGCTCTCGGCTCGCGCGCACGGCACAAGAACCTGGCCCTGCTGATCGACGCGGCGCCGGGGCTCGATGAAGTCGGGGTCGACATCGTCATCGTTGGCGGCGACTCGGGAATTTTTGTCCCAGGCGCACTCGCTGCACGCCCTAACGTCCGCCTGATCGGGCGCGTCTCCGACAACGATCTCGCATATCTGCTCGACCGCGCCCTCTGTCTTGCATTCCCGTCATTGACCGAGGGATTTGGCCTCCCGATCGTCGAAGCCATGGCACGGGGCTGCCCGGTCGTCGCTTCCCATTGCGCCAGCATGCCGGAGGTTTGCGGTACCGCCGCTCTTCTTGCATCACCAACTGACCCCGTTGCCTGGGTCCAGCATATCCGCGATCTCAAGGATTCACCGGACCTGCGCGCCGACCTCGTGCGACGGGGGCACGAGCAGATCGGACAGTTCTCATGGTCCAAGACTGCAGCTGGCTATTTGGAGCTGCTTGAACGCCCAACTGCCCGGCAGGCGATCTATCAGGCACCGGCCAGAGCCACAGGCACGAGCACGGCGCTCGTCGTGGCAACACGCGGACGCCCAGCCCTTGTCAGTGCGACCGTGCGGCACACGCTCGCAACGCAGACCCAGCCTCCAGACACCGTCATCGTCTCCTGTGTCGATCCCGAGGATGCGGGAGATCTCGCAGACCATCCGAAGGTCACGGTGTTGACTGGACCGCCCGGCCTCGCCGCCCAGCGCAACACCGCCTTGGCCAATCTCCCCAGGAATACAGAGATCGTCGCCTTCTTCGACGACGACTTCGTTGCTGACGGGAACTGGATTGCCGCTGCCACACGCACCTTCCGGGATGAGAGCCGCGTTGTGGCTTTTACCGGCCGCGTTGTCGCCGACGGGATCAACGGCCCCGGCATTGCGTTCGCGGATGCGGTGCGGATGACAGCGGAGGCAGCCGCCGCCGACTGGGCCTGGATCGAGCCCTACAGCCCCTACGGCTGCAACATGGCATTTCGGGTAAAATCAATAGGCGCGACCCGCTTCGACGAACGTCTGGTCCTCTACGGCTGGCTTGAGGACCGCGACTTCGCGGCTGCCCTCGCCAAGGGCGGTGGGCGACTGGTCAAGGACGCAGCCGCCTTCGGCGTCCACATGGGCACGAAGGGCGGACGCATAAGCGGCAACCGGCTTGGGTATTCGCAGGTCGTGAACCCGCTCTATATGTTGCGTAAGGGAACGATGACCATCCCGAAGGTCGCGAACCATATCCTTTGCAACATGGCCAGCAATTTCGGACGGGCGGCGTGGCCGGAACCGTTCGTCGACAGACGCGGCAGGGCACGAGGCAATCTCATTGCCATTGCCGACGTACTTCGTGGCCGTCTGGAACCCGAGCGCGCGGCAGGGCTCCCGACAGCAAGCCAGAGGGGATCAATTCAGCCGGAGGTAAAGGCGCGATGACGTATAACAGCCCGCAGCCCCTGAAGCGTTTGTCCGGGCTATGGCGGTTCGATGACACGCTTACGGAGAAGACCGACGAAGGTCCGGTCGCTCTGCTGCGCGCGATGTACCTGCTCGGTCTGCAGCACAAGACGAAATTGATCCTATGCACCGCGATCGGCATGGGATTGGCCACGCTCTATGCCAAGACCCTTCCACAGACCTATTCGGCAACCGCCACGCTTCTGCTCGAACCACGACGCCAGGCCGCAATCTCCGGCCAAGAGGCAATCGTACCGGGCAGCCTCGACTTGAACAGGGCCGATAGCGAGCTCCAGATCATCCGCTCGGAGCGCCTTCTATCGGCAGTGTTCGACAGCCTGGACCTCGAGAACGCGCCGAGCCTTGGGCCAGCTTCCGGACGGATGATCGACGCTCCGATGGCCGAGGTCCAGCGCTATCTGGATCAGGCCGTGATCGGCAAACGACCGGCTGCCGAGAACAATCCAGCCGTCCCGGAAATCGGGAAGTCCGCGCGCTCGGTGCCACCTGCGGCGCCAAGCGACGATCAAGCCGAGAATAGCGTCCGCCAGGCGGCCTTCCAGGACTTCATCAGGAACCTTAACGTCCGACGCGTCGGTCAATCCTACGTCATCGAGATCGAATACTCGGCAACCGATCCGGTGCTCGCGGCCCGCGTCGCGAACGCAATGCTGTCCGGCTACATCTCTCAATCCGTCGGCTTCAAGGCGCAGCTGGCGCAGGCAGGAACGGAAGCGCTGCAAGGGCGCCTCGATGCTCTGGCCGCCCAGGTCAACGCAGCCACGGATGCGATGAGGCACGGTACGCTGCCGATCATTCCGACGCCGGATGCCGACGCCCGGATCATCGGCGCGGCATTGCCGCCTGTCAGCCCGTCCGGCCCCCGTTCAAAGCTCATCATGGCGCTTGGGGGCGTGCTCGGGCTGATTGGCGGCTTCACCATACTGGCACTGGATCGCAAGGTTCGGACGGCCAAGGATCTGATGCGCGATACCGGCGTTCCCTGCCTCGGAACCATACCCGAAGCTGGTAGCTGGATCGGCGCAGCCTGGCGCACGGATATCGAGAGGGCAGCACTTGTCGTCAGTCAGCCCAGTAGCCGCTACGCTGTCGCTATGCGTGACTTGAGAACGTCAATCGAGATCGCCTGCTCGTCCATTCGTAGCGAACGTAGTCTGGTGATCGCGATCGCCGGCTGGGAAGAAGGCGCCAACATCTCGACGGTCTGCCTTAGCCTTGCGCAATTGATAAACAGGAGCGGCCGATATGTTACGCTGTTCAAGTCCGAGGTCGGGCGTCCAGACTATGAGGCCGGCGGGATGGACAGTTCCGTTGCTGTTTCCTTGGCCGATGCGCTGATTGCCGACGTGCGTCCCGAGCAAGTCCTTTTCACCAACAGAGACGGCATTACGGTATTGCCGATCCACTCGGTTAACCCAGAGACCAACCTTTTTGCTGACTTCCGAGACCGCCGTGTCGCACGTATTGTCGAGTCGGCTCGCGTCAGAGGCGACGTCTTGATCGACTTGCCACCTCTGCACGACTCGACGGACGCCCTGGCATTGGCGATTCACGCTGACGCCGTACTGATCGTAGCAACCGCCGGGAAAACGACGACCGATGAGGTGAATGACATGCTTCATCAATTGCGGCGCTCCGGCGCAAATGTGATCGGCACCGTAGTCAATCGGAGAAAGGCATGACACCAGCAACGGTCGGCGGACAGGCAGCTGGCCTTCTTTACAGAACGGTGCCGCGCCAAAGGTCGAGAACCATGGCAAATGGTCACCAGGACAGAGTGACGACTCCGAAGCTTTCTGTCGTCATCACCTGCTGGAATTACGAGGCGTATGTATCACGGGCGATCCGCAGCGTCGTGTCGCAAGGGCACGACGATTGCGAACTCGTGGTGATCGATGACGGTTCGACGGATCGCTCCTGGGAAGTCATCAGCCGCGAAGGCGTGACCGCCTACCGGACGGAAAATCGCGGCCAGCGCGCGGCCTGCCTCTACGGGCTTGATCACACACAAGCCCCCTTTGTGCTTTTTCTCGACGCCGACGACGAACTGGTCCCGGGCTCGCTTGCCACCATCATCGCCGCACTCGATGAGCGGGTTGCCAAGCTGCAGTTCCCCTTGATCCAGATCGATCGCGACGGAAACGTCACCGATGCGAATGACCCTTCGCTCGGCACGTTCCGGAGTAGTCTGACCCTCGCCGACCGGGTACTGCGTACGGGGGTCTACACAACGCCTCCTACCTCCGGAAACGTGTTCCGGCGCGACGTCTGCGAATATCTGCGAGAGGTCGATTATGATCGCGCGGTCGACGGCGTCATTCTGTTCGTCGCCCCCTTCCTAGGCGACGTGGTGGGCCTCTCGCAACAGCTGGGGCGTTATCGAGTGCATGACCGAAACGACTCCGGGCTGGGACGTCCCCTGAGCGCTGAATCGTTGCGCCGGGATATCAGGCGCTTCGTGGATCGCACCGATCATCTGCGCCGAATTCTGGAACGATCAGGCCGGGCGGCGGAACTGGTGGCGCCGGAGCAAACTTACTACTATCTCGAGCACAGCTACTATCTGGCGATAGTCGATGGCCAGCGTGTTTCCCTCGGCAACCTTGGTCGATTGTTGGGTGCCCTGTGGAGGGAATGCTACCCCGCGAAAACCAAGGCCAGATTGACAGCCTACTATCTGATCACCAGTGCCTTGCCAAACGAGCGGGCACGTCGCGCAATTGGCTACAGGCTTGAGTCAGGAAGACGTTCGGCCATGGGCTTGCTTCGCTCACTTCTCTGATGACGGCATGCTCGGTGTTCTCACACCGGCGGTTACCGGCGATTGACAAGCTCGAGCCGCCCACCCCCGGCAATCAACCGCACACCCAAGGCGAGCAACGTGCCGACATAGGCTGCCGCACCCGTGCTCGCCACGATGCCAAGCTCAACGACATCGTTCCACGCGCGGCCCGCAAGCTCGTGTCGCAACACCAGCACCCAGATCGCCATGACAATAGCGGCGAGCGCAATTTGCCACAGGTTCTGCAACTGTCGCCAGATTTCAACCTGCAGCAGCAGCTTCGTCTCCATGAGATAAAAGACAAACATGATCGACGAGAGCAACACCCTCGCAAAGCTGACGCCTGTGGTTGAAAAAAGATAGAAGGCGATAGAGATCAATACCAGCCTGAAGCACAGATCGATGGTGTTGAGCTTGAAGATGATATGCGGCCGATCGACCGCAAGCCCGGCAGAGTACAAGGTCTGGAAGTAGGGAATCGGGATCATCGACAGCGCCAGAGGAGTGAGCAGAGGCGCCGCGTCCTTCCACTTCGCTCCGAGCAGCAGATCCGTGACGAGGTCTGACGTCAGGCTGATACCGACGCAGGCCGGCACCGCGATCAGCATGACAAAGCGGACGGCTTTGAGGAAGGCGAACTTCATCCGCTCCGGATCCGAGCCGATCCGTGCAAAGGCAGCCATGACAGACTGTTGCGCAGGACCGATCAGGTTCTGCGTCGGAATTGCCGCGACATCGCTGACCAAGGCATACCGACCGAGTACTGCCTTGCCCGCGACGGCGCCGATCAATACGCGATCGAACTGCCAGTTCAATGCCGATACCAACTGCGCAGAGCTGAACCAGCCAATGAAGCCTGCGAAATCGGACAGCCGGGACAACGAGAAGGCAGGGCGATAGGGCGCCAGAACATAGGACGCAATAGTCGCTGCGGTCGATGACGCCACGTAATTTGCTGCGATCGCCCAATAGGTCCCCCCCAGCAAGACGGTGGTGGTGGCCACGACGAATGAGGCCACCTTCCCGCAGAACTCCAGAAGGAACGTCTGCCGGAAACCGAGATCCCTGGCGAAATGCACCATGGCCGGGCTGTAAAGGCCCTTTATGACGGGAGCGAGCGCGAGCACCGCAACGAGGGGCATAAGCTCCGGGTCGTTGTTCAGGGCGGCAAAAGGCCACGCCGCGGCCAGAATAATGACGGCGATCAACCCGCTTCGCAGGATACTCAGCGTGAAGCTGGTGTCCAAATGGCGTTGGTCAATTGTCTTGAGGCGGACGAGCGCCTGCGTGACAGGCAGCTCGAGGACAGTGTCGACAACAAGCACGAGCGACATCGCCAACGCCGCCAGACCAAAATCGTCGGGTGTCAGGCTGCGAGCGAGAACCAGCAGCGTGAAGAAGTCGATGATGCGGCCGACGAAGCGAGACACAATGAGCCAGCCGGCTCCTTTGAAGGCTTTGAATGCGAGCATTCTGAAATCAAGACCCCGCTGTTTGCCTCATCGCTCCAAGGTATCGCAATGTTGTTTCATGCTTATGCATCGGCCGCACAAACGAAGCGTTCAACCGGCTGCAAACGCCCGCAGGGATTCCGCAAGCTTGCTGTAAAGCACCCGTGTGTTGAAATGCTGGCGCACAGTTTCCACTGCGGCAGCACCGAAGGCCTCTTTGTTTTCCCAGGCATTCAGGATCGCAGCCGCGAGCGCCTCGGGATTCCCGACCGGAACCAGCCGGCCGTTGACGCCGTCTTCCACGAGGCGCTCGAAAGCCCTGATCCTGCTCAAGACGACTGCAGTGCCGCAACCCATCGCTTCCAGCGCGGCAACGGCAACGGCCTCGTTGGCCGAAGGCATCGCGTAGACCCCGCAGGTCTGGAGGAAATCTCGAACTGTCGTCCGATCGACAAAGCCGTGAAACCGCACGCGAGCGGAAACACCAGCATCGACCGCGCATCGCGTCAGCATGTCAAGGTCGGGGCCGGCGCCGACGATGTCCAGTGACCACTCTTCCGGCAGAAGCCCAAGCGCCTTGATGATATCGCTCGTTCGCTTCTGTTTGTTGGTCAGCCGCGCCACGGTCAGAATTGTCTTGCTGCGTTGGACATCGGCGCGCGGATAGAACCGAGAGGTATCGCAGCCGTTGGGTTGCAACGTCGGCACGCCGCCATGCTGGGCAACGATGTCGCATTCGTCGGGTGTCTGGCAGTAGACGCCGCGGGTTCGCGCGAAGGATCGACGCTTGAACCACTTCAGCACGCCCTTCGACACGCCGCCGTGATCAGCGGCGGTCATCGGAAGGTCGATGCGCGAAACAACATGGTCGAACCGGCCGCTCCAATATTCCTGAATGTAGAGCAGATCGACGTGATCCTGTGCGAGCCCTGCTTTGAGCGGTTTCATCAGTGCTGCCGCATTAAGCCGCTCATCAGCGTAAAGTGTCAGCGGATTGGTCCGGCTCATTCGCTTGAGCCATACCCTTTCCGCCGGCCGGTACCACGCCGCAAGCTGAAGAAATCGTACAGCAACGCCCGAATCCGTTTCGTAACGGCCGCTTTCATGCAGCGAGGGAATGTAGAGCGTCACCTTGACGCCATTCTCGACAAGACCACTGCCGTAGTACCAACTCCAATCGTTGCGGTAGCTTTGAAGGTATTTCTCGCGTGTCTGACCCTGTACACGTCCGAAGAACCCTTCGAAGGAACCGCAACTCAGAAGCATGGCAACATTCATCAACAACTCCTTGGCCTGCCAGTTTAGCGATGCAGGCGGACTGTGACGCCCCGCACGATGTGCACCGCTTCAAGCGCTGCCAGCAGCGCCGGCTTGAGCAAGGGAAAGTCACGCGCAATCGCCCCCTCGCGCCATAGCTGCGACTTCACCGAGATGAGTTTCCGGCCGATCGCGGCCCTTTCGGAGCCACCGATCACCTGCACCATATCCGACCGTCCGAAATCGACCGAACGCGGGCCGGTGCCGAGCGCGACAAGATCGAATTGGGTCGGGTTGGTAATCGCTCTTTTCAAGCGCCGCCAGGCTCGGTCGGCGTCAGCCACCACCGTCGCTCCGCTGGTGACGCCGTCGATATATTGCAAGGCTCCTGCGAGAAGCGGATTGCCCAGCGAAGGGTCAAGTCGGCCATATCGGATGTCGCCGGAATCCCCCACGATCTGGCCGTAGGCATCCTCGCTCAGCCGTCTTACCGACGGCACCGCCGGTTCGAACAGGCTTTCGATGATCTGCCAGTACCTCAGAATGACGGATTCCACTTTGAGCGGGCTGTAGAGGTTCTGTTCGACCACAAGCCCGGCAACTCTGGGGAAATGATCCTCGCTCAGACCCTTGTAATTGCACCTGGCGAACTGGATCGTCTCGAAACGGTGGTCAGGGAAACCGGCGGCAAGGAGCCGTTGCGTGCTGCCATACAAGCCGGTATCACACAGGATAATCCGTTTCGTGTCTCCAGCAACCTGATCGAGATGCCGGGCAAAAAGCTCGTTCTGCTTTCGCACATCGGCAAGGACACGTTGACCTTCCGCAGTGTCCAGCATGAAAAAGAGCCGCGCCGGGTCGAAAGGCTGCCGCCAAGCCGACGGCAGGTCGTAGCGGCCCTCACCCATTGCATGAGCGACATCCGCAAAACTATTGCCGCGAAACTCGCGACCGAGCTCGTCCAGCACCGCTGGGCTTCTCGTCATGAGCGCGGAACGCGCCGCAACAAGGCGCGAGACCAGAATGCTCTCCCGCTTCATATCGAGCGGAAGCTCCAGAGCCCGCAACAACCGCTCAAATGCTTCACGGATACCGACGCCGCCTCTCGCGCAAAACAGCATGGTCGCATCGCCGCCTGCATTCGCCTGCCTGGCGTATAGCCAGATCAGCAAGCAGAACTCGGCGACGATCGGCCCAAAAACCTCCTTGCCGAACGACGTTCTATCCTCCGGCACGGGAACATCCATCCTGCCTCGCGACAAGCGTCGCCTGACGCGCCGAATTGCTTCCGTGGCTGCGCCGTCCGCCCGGGAGGCGTAGCTTCTGAAAGTGTTCCTCGGAAGATGTACGGCACGGATGCCCATTCCCTCGGGAACCTGGAAGTCGGCTCTTTCGTCGTCCCCTATATGGAGCATTTGCGAGGGAGAGGCCGACTCGGCTTCCAGAACCGCCGAAAAAAGCCCGCCATGCCGCTTGCTCGCACCCATGTCGGCGCTCGAATAGACCCGGTCGATGAGCCCAGGGCCATGAAAATAGTCGATCAGTTCGGTGAGTTTGTCAGCCGGCAGCCCCGTGTCGCTCACGGCAACAACCCTGAGCCCGGCCGTGTGATAACGCCTCAGCAACATCGCAAGAGCGCCGTTCGCCGAAAGGGCCTTTTTCTCGGACGCCAATTCAATCGCAAGCCGTTCCTCGACCAAATTCTCGGGCAATCCAAGAATATTGAGTTGGTTGCAGATAATATCGGTGAGACGCACCTCACCGGCGCCATCGCCCATATTCAACGCGCGATAGGCCGATTTCTGTGCAAGGAGACGCACACGGACAAGGTCGTCCGGCGGCACCGAAAAGCCACGCTCGGCGAGCAGGCGCGCAAATTTTGCCTCGGCCGCTACGATCCGAGATCGCTCCGATTTCCTACGGCGTAACAATAAAGTATCAAAGACGTCGGTTGAGATCAGCTCTATCTTGCTGACAGGGCTGTAGAGATCATCATGGCTTCGTCGCAGCACTGGATACTCCCTGCGTCGGTCAGTTTAATTGATCCGTCTCTCCGGAACGAATTCCGGCACACAAAACAACCCAGCCACGTCTCAGGAAACCGGGCTCGCACCAATGCATCGCATTCTCGTGGCGCAAACGAGCCCGTAATTTCAAGCGCCACCAAGATATAGTAGCAGAATCAAATTCACGATATCAAGTCCCGATCAACAAACTCGATCAAAGAAAAGATTGATAGAAGTGAGAATTACTACTTAAGCGTTATAAGTTCTTGCGCATGAAACGTCGGATACATCCGAATATATCAACCTTACTCTTATCTTTTCAGGTCGGAAAATTTAATCTATGGTTGGGCTTGGGGGTCTTATAGACGGGAACAGTCTATGGGTGACGCAAGCAGCGAAATCGTCCGCGAGACTAACATCGAGCCAGAGGGGTTTGATGCAATTGTTCTTGGAGCCGGGATTTCCGGCTTGGTGTCTGCTTCCGTTCTTGCAAAGCAGGGAAATCGCGTTCTCGTTGTCGATGAGTATAGCCACATAGGCGGCAACCATATCGACTGGTCGTCCAACGGTTACACATTCGACATCGGAAGCCTGATCTTCCAGGACGACTCCCCCCTGCTCGACCACTTTCCGGAATTGCTGACGCTCTACGTCCCGATCGATCCAAAGTGGGCGCGATTGAATCCGCAAGGCATGGTAACGGCCTATCCCATCTCGCTGCGCGACGACATTCTGGGCGCCGGTCCACTGGAGATCACCAGAATCCTCGCTTCTGTCGCCTACGCGCGGATCTTCCAGCGGAAGATGCGGAATGCCAAGGAATTCTCCCGATATTGGATTGGCGCCTATCTCCTCCACCGTTCCGGGCTGGAATCCTATATGAAACGCTTCTACGGGATCGGCGCGGAAGAAATCGACATTGATCTCGCCAGAAAGCGAATGCTCTGGATCAGCGAACATGCCTCCTTGAGAAATCTGGCCTCACGCGTGCTGAAGCCCAGGAGGCAGGGGCCAACAAACCGCCAGATGGCGCGTCCGCGGGAAGGCTTTGGAACGCTTTACAATGCCGCCGCCGAACGGCTGACAAAACAAGGCGTCACATTTCATCTGGATGCGAAGATGCAGAGTGTCCTTAGAATTCAGGGCAGGCTGCACTTGGATCTCGGGGATAGAACCGTCGCGTCCAGCCGGGTGATATCAACGATACCGATCCACCGAGCCGAGGAATTGTGCGGCCTCGATTCCGGCCGGCGGCTCGAAAGCATGACGCTCATCGCCCTCTATTTCAGCTTTTCCGGCGAGCGGGGGTTCAAAGAGTCGATCATCTACAACTTCTCTCACGAAGGCGCCTGGAAGCGCTTGACCGTCTATTCGGACTTCTATGGAAGGGTTGGCGATCGCGAATATTTCACTGCCGAGGTTGTGGCCAACCATGTCGGCGGATCCGTGAGCCAAGCCGAAGCCGATTTCCGTGCGCACGTTCAGGCAAACGGACTTTTCGCCGGCGACCTGAAGCTCGAGGGAAGCCAGGTCCTCGACAATGCATATCCAATCTATCGCGAGGGCGCGGCGCGGCACGCAATCGAAGCTGGGCGGCAGCTGCGGGCCTTCGGGCTCGAGTCCTTCGGCCGGCAGGGCGCGTTCAACTATCAGCCGACCGCTCGCACCTCGACCCTGGAGGCGGAGGCGTCCGTCAACGGCGCATAGGCCTATTGGAGATCATGTCTGCCGATACGGTCCGAGAGACAGGAGCGAACGTTCGCGGCGGTCAGGGTTGAGATTTTAGCCATTGCTGACAAATGCCGATCGGGCCATACTTCGATCTCATCCATTGCGAGCGCATAGCATTTTTGCCGACAACGACACTGGGTGCTTTTCATGCGTATCCTGCATATTCTCAATCATACCAATCGGTTGAATGGGCACGTTCACGCGGCGGTCGATCTCGCATGCGCTCAAAGCAAGCTTGGCCACACCGTCTGTGTCGCCAGCGGCGGCGGCGATTTCGATGCCCTGCTGCACAGGAACAATGTCGAGACGGTGGTCATCGATCACCACCGAAAGCCGGTCAACCTTCTCAAATCCTCGCTTGCGCTTCGTTCGCATGTGGCCGCGTGGAAGGCGGAAATCGTTCACGCTCACATGATGACCAGCGCCGTCTTGGCTTGGCCGATCTGCAAATTCGCCGGCATTCCGCTGATCACCACGGTTCACAACGAGTTCGAGAAGAGTGCCATCCTCATGGGGCTCGGTACGCGGGTGATTGCCGTGAGCGGAGCGGTTGGCGCATCCATGCGCAAGCGCGGGATACCGGCTTCAAAGCTGCGGGTTGTCCTCAATGGAACGATCGGATCCATGCGCTTCGAAGACCGCAACCGGGTGCCTGTTGCTCTCCACGCCCCTAGCATCCTCTACGTCGGCGGCCTGCACCCCAGGAAGGGGTTGCCTGACCTTTTCAAAGCCTTCGACATTGCTTACGCACAACACCCTGAGGCACGGCTCTATGTGGTTGGAGAAGGACCGTTCCGAAAGCCCTATGAGGAAATGGTCGGCCAGATGGATTGCGCGACAGCAGTGAGCTTCCTGGGTGCGAAAGAAGACCCCTTCGCATGGATGGCGGGCGCGGACATCTTTGTTCTGCCGTCTCACGCCGATCCGGCGCCCCTTGTCCTTTCCGAGGCGCGGGAAGCCCGATGTGCAGTCATCGGGACCTCTGTGGACGGCATACCGCAACTGCTGGAAGGCGGCGCCGCCGGCATTCTGGTTCCTCCAGAAGACCCCGGCGCGATTGCGGCCGTTCTCTGCGATCTTCTCGACAGTCCCGCCCGGATCGAAGAGTGGAAAGACAAGAGCCAATTGCGCATTGAGCACCTGACGATCGACCGCGTGGCGCGCGAAACGATGGATGTCTACGGAGCAGCCCTCTCGCCCATCTCAAAAACGGCCGCCGCAGCAGCCTGAAGCCTGCAACCCCAACCGGAGAGCCAACACCATGACCACCACTACGTCTCGCCGTGGTATTCTGATCGGCACTGCCGCGCTGGCGGCCGGAGGTGGCTTGCTCCTCACCGGCAACCGCCCCGTTGCCGAAGAAACCCGCGACCCGACAGAAGGTCGGGCTCTCGCTTTCGATGAAAACTTTGCGATGCTCGATCCGGCAATCTGGTTTGCCGGCCCAAAAGCCACAACCTTTGATAGCGGCTTTTACGGCCGATCCGCCTTCAGCCGGATCGAAGGCGAGGAAGGCTTCCTCCCCTACGAGATCGTCGATGATGCGGCAGCGGGCAATGGCAAGGCACTCCAGATTTCAGCCCGATACATCGGGCGCACGATGAACGTGCCGAACTACTATGGAAATGACAAACCGGAATTCCAGTGGATCTCCGGCAATATACAGACGGCGAAATCAGACGGCACAATCATGAAGGGCTGGAGACAGGGGTATTTTGAAGTGCGAATGTGGGTGCCGGCGCACCCTCTGAGTTTCCCGGCCTTCTGGCTGATGAACGGCAGGAGCATCCTCTATCCAAAAACCAGCATCGAACTTGATGTCATTGAGCACAAGGGCTTCGAGCCAACTCAATACGGCCTCTACCTGCACGAATGGGGCCAGCCCGGCGAACACCACGAAGGCATCGGTATGCATACCGGAACAGACATTACCAAGGGCTACTTTCGCTATGGTGTTTCCGTCGATGGCGGCCGTTGCAGGTTCTACTTCGAACGCAAGCCCATTCGCGATCCGAAGACCCAGCAGCCGGTGGAATGGACGATCGGGCGCGCGGCCGAGATGGATGCGCAAAACGACGTCTTCTGGCCGCTGATAACCCTCGCCCTGCAATCCGACGTTCCGTTCCCCAATCCGCTGCGAGATGAAGACCGGGATACGAGACTGCGCGTTGACTACATGCGGGTCTATACCTGACCTCCGGGCAGCGGCGAACCGGCCAGCGCCTATCAGTTACTTGACAAGCTCTGCTCGATCAGCGCTGCGAGCCCTAAAAGACCCGCATCATCCCCACGGCGTCCACTGAGCATGAGCCCAATTGGGCGACGTTGGGACGGTCGACGAACCGGGATGGCAATAGACGGCTGGCCGGAGAGATTGAACACCGTCGCGTTTTTCGACGCCAGCAAGTCGTAGTCGTCATGCCAGTTCCCAAGAATCGCCGGCATGGTGGTTGCCGCCGGAGCAACGAGTACGTCGCAATCGCGCATGGCCGCGTCCATCGTCTGGGCAAATTGGCCAAGCCGAGCTCGCGCGTCTTCGTAATCGCCCAGAGTGATGCGCGATTTTCTTTCCAGTTTCTCCGAGGCGCGCGGGCTGAACAGTTCGCGGTGAGACGAAAGCTCGCCGCCGAACGCTTCGTAAGCTTCCCGAAACAAGCGGGTGCTTATCGTCAGACTGTCGTCGACTCCTCCCTCGTCCAGATCGACGATCGCGGCGCCCTGGCGCTGCAGCTCAGACAGGCACTCCTCGACTGCACCTGCGATTTCGGGATCACCGTCAAAGAAGAAACGGCGCATCACGCCGATCCGAACGCCCGCGACCCCATCGTCTGGCACGGCAGCAGGTTGCCACTCAAACCCCGCAGCTGAGGCAAAAGTCAATGCTGCGTCGGACACGGTTCGCGTCAACGTGCCCACATGGTCCAGCGACGGCACCAGCGGCACGACACCGTCCGTCGAGATGGCATTGAAGCTCGGCTTGAAGCCGACAACCCCGCAACAATGAGCGGGAAAGCGTATGGAGCAGGCCGTATCGGTTCCCAATGCCGCGAACACCAACCCGGCGCCGACAGCGGAGGCCGAGCCCCCGCTTGAGCCACCGGCATCTAGGCCAGCATCCAGTGGATTGCGGATCGGACCGAAAAACGGATTGTCACTGGTGGTGCCATAGGCAAGTTCGTGCATCCCGACCTTGCCAAGAATGACAGCGCCAGAGTCCTTCAATCTCCGGACGACCTCGGCATCGTGCTCGGGAACCAGATCGGCGAACAGCTCGGATCCGCACGTCATGCGAACGCCGGACACCGCTATGTTGTCCTTGATGGCAATCGGTATGCCGTGAAGCGGGCCACGCCAACGCCCGCGCGATCGCTCCGCATCGGCAGCGCTCGCTGCCTCAAGCGCCAACTCCCGTGTGACGGTGATGAAGGCGTTCAACGAATGGTTCAGCCTGTCAATGCGTTCCAGCATATGCTTTGTGAGCGCGACGGATGTGACTGTGCCGGACTGCATGAGCGCCGACACCTCGGCAATGCTGAGGTTGTGCCAGTTTTCTCCCGGCATCCTCAACGCTCGCTTTGACGCAGCCAGTCCGCGAGAGACCGTCGCTTCTGCCGACCGCGGCCAACCATCGCCTCGGCCGCACACAGCGAGTTCAGCACGGCCTCCTGCGTCGCTTCGGCAGCGGCGCGGAAGAGTTCGTCTATCCTGCCTTCGTTGAGCGCCCGGATTTGAACGAAATCTGCGGGTTCATCGTGGTCGAAGACCACGCCCGTGCTGAAACCGACCGTGATATCGCCGCTTCCGTGCCCCCAAAAAGCGCCGAGCCGAGCAAGGCCGGCACCGCACCGACGGCTGACACGCTGCAACTGCCGGTGTTCCATCGGGATGTCTGTTGCCAGAACGATGATGACGGATCCCTTCTCGACATCTTGCATGATCTTCGGGCTAGGGCGTCGGCCATCCGGCAGAACAAGATCGCCTGCTCGCCCGAAGTTGGAAAGAACGAGAACGCCAAGATGAAAATCCGATGCATCCAGCACGATCCTGCGTGAGGACGTGCCAATGCCGCCCTTGAAGCCGAAGCAGCTCATTCCGGTTCCTGCACCGACACTCCCTTGCGCCACCTCCTCACTTGCGCTAGCGAGCGCTAGGCGGGCATGATCCTCGGTCACTGCCATTGCCTGGATATCGTTCAGCGGCCCGTCATTGCATTCGCCAACCACGGGATTGACCGTTGCCGTCTGCCTCCCGATATCGGGATTTTGCGCGATCGCCTCGCGGATAAGGGCATTGGCGCAGGTGCCGACGGCGAAAGTATTGCTGAGCAGGATCGGCGTTTCCAATGTCCCCAGCTCGTCGACCTGGACAAGGCCGGCGCTCTTGCCGAACCCGTTGATGACATCGGCGGCAGCCAGCACCTTCCGGCGATACATGTTGCCGCCATGGGGAACGATTGCGGTCACGCCCGTATTGATGTCGCCGGCCCGCAGCGTGTGATGCCCGACGCGGACGCCGGGCACATCGGTAATCGCATTGCGCGGGCCAGTGGGCATGGTTCCGCAGACGATGCCGAAATCACGTGCTGTTACGCTCACTGGTTGATCCTTCCCGATTTACAGACGCCCGGCTTCGATGATGCTCTTCAGGAACGCCTGCGTTCTTTCGCCCTGAGGCTGTCCGAAGATCTGCGAAGGCGGACCTTGTTCATAGACGACGCCACCCTGAAGGAAGCAAACCTTGTCTGCCACTTCGCGGGCAAACCCCATCTCGTGGGTCGCCAGCACCATCGTCATGCCCTTCTTCGCAAGATCGCGCACGATGTCCAGAACTTCCGATACGAGTTCGGGATCAAGCGCCGACGTAATTTCGTCAAGCAAGAGCAATGTCGGGTCCATCATCAGCGCGCGAACGATCGCGACACGCTGCTGCTGACCGCCGGAGAGCCTGTCAGGATATTCGTTGGCCTTGTGCTCGAGTCCGATGCGGGCGAGAAGCGCGCGTCCCTTCTCGAATGCTTCCTTCCTGGGCATGCCGAGGACCTTGAGCGGCGCCAAGGTGACGTTCTCGATCACGCTCATGTGCGGAAACAGGTTGTAGCCCTGGAAGACGATGCCAATCTCGCGGCGCAAGGCATCGAGATCGACGCCCGGTCCCGTCACGCGGTCGCCGTGAAGACGGATTTCGCCTTCCTGGATGGTCTCCAGCCGGTTGATGCAGCGAAGCAGTGTGGACTTGCCGCAGCCGGATGGCCCGATGAGGCACACGACCTCATGCTCCTCAATATCGAGAGAGATGCCGGCGAGGACCTCCACCGGCCCGTAGCGCTTATATGCCTTGTCGATTTCGACGAGTGCCATTTTCAGAGTTTCCTTGCCTGCCGGCCTACATGCCCGAGCGCATCTTGCGGCGATCCCGCTCGATCAGCTTGTCGACGAAGCGCGCCTGCGGAATGGTGATGACGATGAAGATGAGCGCAACCGTGGTCACGGCGGAGAGGTTGAAGTAGTTGCTGGCGATGATCTTCGACTGATTGAAGGCGTCGATCGTGCCGATGATGGCGACCAGCGCGGTGTCCTTCTGCAGGCTGATGCAATTGTTCATCAGGGCCGGCACGATGCCGCGGACGGCCTGGGGAACCACCACGTAGCGCATCGTCTTGAAGTAGGACAGACCGAGCGACCGGGCCGCAGCAATCTGGCTTGGATGAATGCTTTCGATACCCGCCCGGTAAACCTCGGAGGTGTATGCACCGTATGTCAGCGTCAAAGCGATGATGGCATAGGCGTTCGACGAAAGATCCTTGAGGATCGGAAGCCCGGTCAGCGGCAGACCGAAGCCGATCAGATAGATGGTGATGATCGCCGGGAGACCGCGGAAGAGGTCGCCATAGATGATCGCCAGCGTGCGGATGGGTCTGCCTGCGTCACCGGGCAGTGTTCTGGCGATGGCAACGACCAATGCCCAGACGAGGATCAGGATGCCCGACACGAAAAAGATGAAGACGTTGGTGCCGAACGCCTTGAGGACAGCGCCGGCCGACTTGGCTATCAATCCAACGTCGAAGAACGTCCGGCTTACAGCAGCATCATTGACCACCAGGAACCAGGCAAGGACGCACACGATCAGCAGTGATGCCGCATAGGCAAGTGCTCGCCAGGATGCGTCGGAAGCATTGGCCCCGAACTCGCGTCCCAGATGGACATCGGCTGTTCTGGCCGCCTGGCGTGACCACGACAGGGCGCGCACTGCCAACGCGACGACAAACAAGGGAATGATAACCGCAATGGTCGAGACGATCGCGACCGGCGCGGCCGACCAGCCTTGGGCGACCACATAGCCGCGAATGAAGTAGACCGTATAAACGACGGCAAGAAGGGTGAGGATCGCGCAGAGCAGCACCGCAACGGAGCGTCTGCCATGAGTTTTCACCTGGTTGCGAGCGCGCCAGTTGCTGGCGCGCTCTCCCCCGGCTTCAACAGCCTGTATCGACATGGGGTTTTCTATCCTCGGCTCAGGGCTTCCAGGCCGGAACATCGTCCGGCGAAACGCCGCCGAAAGATTCCAGAAGGTAGGCCTTCTCCAGCTGCTTGAGCGTGCCGTCGGCCTTCAGCTCTTCCATCACCTTGTCGATGATCGGGTTGTTCGGCGAACCCTTCGGATAGATGCCTGCCGTCTGGCCACCCGTCGAATACTTGCCCACGGTAACCAGCTTGCCACCGGAATTAGCGACTTGGCCGAGCACGATGCCGAGATCGGTCATGACCCCATCAACCTTGCCTGCCACAGCCGCGGTGAACATGGAGCCCGTGTCGTCAAACACGTCGACCTTCTCGACCTTCAACTCGTCCTGGAGATAGGAAACCATGGTCGTCCCCGCCTGGGTGCCCATGTGGCTGGTCTTGATGCTCTTTTCATCAAGCGTCGAGCCCGCCTTGGCGGCAATGCCGTAGTCCGAAGTCGCATAGGGCATGGAGAAATCGACCACCTTCTTGCGCGGCTCGGTAACCGAGATCAGTGCCAGGGCGATATCGAAGTCCTTGTTCTGGCCAGCGACGATGGAATCGAACGATGCGTTGACGAGCTTGACCTTTTCGAGCCCAAGGCGGTTGGCGATGTTGACCGCCATGCAGAACTCGAAGCCGTCCTTGATCGTATCGGGCGTGTCGCCATTGAACTGGCCGACGGCCGGGAGGTTGATGATGACCGTGAACTGACCGGGGACGGCCGGCTTGATCGATGCCGTGCCTTTCTGGCCGGTGAGCGGGCAATCGCCGTAACCTTCGGTCGCCGCAGCAGCAGTCGCCATCGCCAGCGTGCCGGCGAATACGGCAGCCGTTGCTGACCTGGCAAGAGTAGTTGAAATTTTCATGGTTCCCTTCCTTTTATCGTTGTTGGGTTGAAGTCATTGCCGCTACAGGATCGGCGCGGTTTGGGTCCGGGCGAGCTCCAGATAGGCGGCTTGCAATCGACGCGTAATCGGCCCGGGCTTCCCGTCGCCGATTGAACGTTGTGCAACTCGAATGATTGGCGTGACCAGGCTCGAAGCACTCGTCAAAAAGACCTCCCGGGCATCGTAGGCCTCGTCGAGCGTGAAGCGGCGCTCCTCGATCGTGAGCCCCTGCTCGTCGGCAACGGCTTGCAGCGCCCGACGGGTGCAGCCAGGCAGCACGGCGTGGGAGTTCTGGCGCGTAACGATCACGCCGTCCTTGCTGACGATGTAGGCAGTCGACGACGCTCCCTCGGTCACGTGCCCATCTTCGACGAACCAGGCCTCGTGAAAGCCACGAGCTTTCGCCTGCTTCTTTGCAAGCACCTGCCCAAGCAGCATTACCGTCTTGATGTCGCGTCGCGCCCAGCGCGGATCGTCAGCTACATCAACGGCAACACCATCGCGCACCGACGCAGTGTCCACGATCTTCTTTGCCTGGGTAAATCCGATAAAGCTCGGCTCAATCGCTTCGGGATATCCGAAATCGCGGTCGGCGACGCCGCGAGTCACCTGCAGATAAATGACGCCCTCACGCAGGTTGTTGCGTCGCACCAACTCGGTCTGGATCTCGACGATCCGTTCCTTTGCCATCGGCATGGGGATGGAAATTTCACCAAGTGAGCGCTCGAGCCGGGCAATATGGAGGTCATTGTCGAGCATGCGGCCGTCGATGACGGCTGTTACCTCGTAGATGCCGTCAGCGAAGAGAAAGCCCCGATCGAAGACTGAAATTTTTGCGTCTTCCTCCGCAACAAACGCCCCGTTTACAAATATCGTTCTGCTCACCCATATGCCTCGCATTGATAGTATGCGCGGACGGTAGGCGATAAAGGATCAGCTGGCCAATGCATTGTTTTGCAAGCGTTATGCATATCTTGCATAAGGCCGAATGGGCGTAAGTGTACGGGATCGGGACCGCGCCAATGCGGTAATCCCTCGGCCCTATATCGGCGTCGAAGACAGGTAAAAAACGCGCCGAGCTTCTAGTCGTCCCCGGCTCCGGCGGACGATGGCAACGTCCGCGCCCCCATTGCGCGCCAAAGGCGCTCTACAATCGGACGGGATGAAACGGCATGCCGATAGATGCGGATATCGACATTGATATTCCATTTGGGATCAAGGCTTGCGGGCGCTAGGCGACCGCTCCTGATGTCTTCCTCGACAAGCTTTTCGGGCAGCCAGGCAACGCCCCACCCCGCCAACGCCATCGCTTTCAGGCCGACGGAGATCGTGTTTTCGTGGACGATCGTCCGCGCAAAGCGCTCTTCACGTGCAAAATGCTTTGAAAGGGCCACCCCGAAAAACGAAAAATCGCCATAGCTCAGATAGGGAACAGGTTTCCCGGCGGCTATGCATATGTCGAGAAGCGGACCGTCATCCTCACGCTTGCACACCGGCAGCAGCGTTTCCGTGCCAAGCAGCAGATAGGGAAACCGATCGCTATCAAGCCAGAATGGCACATCGCTGTGCGCGTAGCTGAGAAAGAAATCCACTTCCCCATCGATGAGCATGGCCACGTTGTCTTCGATGCCACCTCGGTCTGCGCCCAGTTTTGAGCTGATCGCTCCGACCGCGCGCTCCAGATTTCGCAACCACTCGGGAAGGAACGTCACGGTCAGCGTCTGCAATGCAGCGAAGGTGACGACATCGGATCGGGCACTCGCGGGCCGCAATCGTTCTCGCGTGCCATAAAAGTTGCGAATCGCCTCCTGCGCCGCTGGCAGGAAGGCTTTGCCTTCCTTCGTGAGCTCGGCCGGAAACGTCGCACGGCTAACCAGCGTAACACCAAGCCAGCTCTCAAGCTGCTTGATCCTGCGGCTGAAGGCGGACTGGGTGATGCTGCGCTCCTGCGCCGCTCGTGAAAAGCTGAGGCTCGACGCCAGCGCAACAAAGTCCTCGAGCCACTTCAACTCCAAAGTCCATACTCCCAAATGGCGTCAAACGCGGCGCCCAAAGCGTAGCTGTGCCAGCATGGCACGACAAATCCGCTCGGCAGCCATGAACTGCCACAGCGACGTGTTCTCCGCCTAATGAGCGGTATAGGCGCCGTCCACCGGGTAATAGCTCCCCGTAATGAAGCTCGCCTGATCCGATAGCAAGAAGCACACGACCGCGGCCACCTCTTCCGGCGTCCCGCGCCGGCCCATCGGCTGAAGAGCCTCCATGCGGCGCGTGCTTGTAAACTCCTGGTGCTCGGACAGAAGAGGCGTCTCGATCCAGCCAGGCCCGACGACATTGATTCGCACGCCCATTCTCGCATATTCGATCGCCGCCGCCTTTGTCAGGCCGACAACACCATGCTTGGCAGCGGTATAGGCCGATATGGTCGGCAGACCGACCGATCCAAGCACCGAGGACATATTGACGATCGATCCTCCACCGCTGCCCAGCATCGCGGTGATCTCCTGGCGCATGCAATAGAAGACACCGTTCAGGTTGACGTCGATAATCTTGTGCCAGTCCTCGATCGGATAGTCTGCCGCCGGCCTGCGAGGGCCATTGATACCGGCGTTGTTGACGGCAAGATGCAGACCTCCACACTCGGCTACGGAAAATTTGACAAGCGCGGCCACCGCTTCGGGATCGGTAACGTCGACGACGAACTCACGCGCCTTGCCTCCCAGCGACCGAATATCCGCTGCGGTTTTACCGGCAGCGGCGGCATCGATATCTGCGATGATAACCTCGGCACCGTACTGAGCAAGTTCGCGGGAAATGGCGGCGCCTATGCCGGAGCCGGCACCTGTTACGATCGCGACCTTCCCATCGAAACCGAGCTTCATAATGTCATTCCTCATTCCTACTCCACGACGCAGTCGAGCAGAGGAGAATGCCTGACGCAAGAAGTTTCGTCGGCTTGTCCCGCCTCGGTTGCAGTCGCTCCATTCGAACACTGTGACCGGAATGCCTAAGTCGTCCGAATAATCAAGTAAGAATGATCGCCGGGCAACAAAATCCACTGCGAAGACTTTGACCGAGACTTGGCCAATCAGAATTGGAATGTTACACCATCAGGAGGGCTGATTGATCGCATAGCGGGTGAAAATGGACAAAAACCAGATTACGCGCCGGGCGCTTGTGCTGTCCGGCTTGGCTTTGATCACGTCGGGGTGCAGCGGAGCAGGATGGTCATTCGGGAGCGGCGAACGAGGCGCCAATCCCAATTTGCGAAGGCGAGAGGTTGCTTACAGCACCAATGAAGCGCCGGGAACGATCGTCGTAAACACCTCCGAACGCTTTCTTTATTTGGTAGAACCTGGCGGTCGAGCCACGCGCTATGCCTGCGCCGTAGGCGAAGAGGGGCTCACCTACAAGGGTAGAGCGACCATCGGACGAAAGGCGGAATGGCCGTCATGGACGCCGACGGCCAGCATGATCGAGCGCAAACCCCGCCTGGCGCAATATGCAGGCGGCGTGCCGGGTGGCCCGAACAATCCTTTGGGCGCGGCCGCCCTTTATCTCTATCGCGGCTCCGAGGATACGAAGTTTCGACTGCACGGAACGAATGAACCGTGGCTGATCGGCCAAGCTGTGTCGAACGGATGCATCCGCTTGACCAATGAAGATATCGTCGATCTCTACGGTCGCATCCCCGTCGGCACGCCAGTATTGGTCGTGTAATGCTTACATTTAACGGCAAAGAGGCCACGATCTGTTAGTCATCTTCCGACACGCCCGGCGCTCGGAAAGCCGGTGTGTCATTTCCGCACTTGGCGTTCGTGTATTTTGCCGCTATTAGTAGATTCGTTGCCTTCGATAACCTTATTCCGTGCTGTGGAGAGGACTACTTGATGAGCAGAATTCTAATCCTATCACTGATTGCCGTGTTTTCCGTTGCGAGCCTGAGCTCGTGCGGGACTATTGGTAAAGGCAAAGGTAAGGCGCCGCCGCCAGTAGCGGAAGCGCCGATCACTAAGTAACAGTCGATCCTAGCGTGGGGAGGGTAGTCACTACCCTCCCCATTCCTAATTCAGGTAAGACCGGCTTTCCCGCTTGCTCGCGCATTGGCAGCATGCACGCTTGTCTTTTGCCTGCGCTCATTTCAGCTTGGGAGACGCCGTGTGGGGATGATGCTTGCTAAGAGCCATCTGTCACTAATGCTCCTGTTTGGTCTCGCGTTAACGTCCTGCCAAACAGACGACAAACCACCTCAGCCGCGCTTCGTGTCCGATACCAGCGGAACGCCCGTCAAAGCAAATGCGGCCAACCAGTACTTTATCGAGTTTCGATCCCGCTACGCGCTGACCTATGGCCATACCTATGCGGTGTTTGGTCGCCTGGACAACGGCGGCGGGATGATCAATCCGGAGGTGGCGGGGCTCGCTCCAGCGTCACCGGATGCGGCGCCTTACGTGATGGGCCACTTCATCCCGGTTCCGGCATCAACCGGGGCCACGGATGGCGATCTGGAAGAGCAGTATAGATCGGCAAGCTGGCGCGTTCTGCTCACCGAAGCAGAGTATAACAAGGTTGTGCCGCACATTCGCGCTCTGCAGGCCAAATCCAAATTCTGGGAAGCGTCTGTCTACAATTGCAACGCTTTCGTAGGGGACATCGCGCAATCTATGGGATATAAGACACCCAGTATTTGGCTGAGACCGCAACAATTCATCACGAAGCTTCGCGAGATGAACACGGGTTGATTGCCGCCAGCATATTTTCGGTTGCATGATGGATTGCAGAAAGGCCCCGGTTTAACGTGAACGTCTCTGTTGCTGCAGCGGGTCAGATAGCGTGGGTGCTCGGCATCATCGCATGGTCCGTCATTCGCTATCCATTCGAGCGGCGCGCCAAACGCGTTCGCGTTGTCACTGACCGCCGCTCGGCCATAGAGGTGTTTGGGCTCATCGCAGCGCTCGCCGGCATGGCATTTTTGCCTGGCGTGTATGTCGCGACCGGATTTCCAAAGTTTGCGAACTATACCGCGCATGTCTGGGCTGTCGTAGTCGGGGCGATCTGCTTTGCAGCGGCCATGTGGATTTTTCGCCGGACCCACAAGGAACTCGGCCGGAACTGGTCGATCTCGCTGCAAATTCGCGAGAAGCATGAGCTGATCAGTCGCGGCCCCTACGCGCTCGTTCGCCATCCCATGTACACCTCCTTCATGCTTATGGCTGTTGGCCAGGCCTTCCTTCTCGCAAACTGGATCGCGGGCCTTGCCGGTCTGGTTGGCTTCGCTATTCTATTTTTCCTGCGGGTGGACAAGGAAGAGCGCATGATGCTGGAGGTATTCGGCTCGCGCTATCGCGACTATATGGACAAGACTAAGCGGCTTATCCCTTATCTTTACTAGAGGTGGCATGATGCGTGGGCGCGCGGTCAAGCTTTCGGCGTCACGGCGCCTTGTCGGAGACCTGATGCGGTTTTCGATCGGCGTTCCTCGCGTGACGGTGCAACGGCAAATGAACCTTGGCGCTCTGCTTGGCGCACGCGCCGCCTTGCAGGATCGCCCCTCCTGGACCGTGCTGTTCCTCAAGGGATACGCGCTTCTCTCCGCCGAGACGCCAGACTTGCGGCGCGCCTATGTAAAGCTGCCAAGGCCACAACTCTACGAATACCCTGAGAGCATCGCTTCGGTGGCGCACGAGCGAGAGTATGAGGGTGAACGCGCCGTATTGCTGAGCACGATCAAATGCCCCGAGCGCCAGTCCATATCCGACCTGGGCGCGGCGATTGGAGCAGCGCGATCACGGCCGGTTCTCGACGTCAAACAATTCCGCCGCGCCTTGAAAATCGCCCGCCTGCCGGGACCGATCAGATGGCTGCTGATGTGGCTTGGTCTCAATCTTGGACGCCAGCGCGGACGGTTTTTCGGTACGTTCCAGCTGTCTGTCTACTCCGGCCTCGGTGCCGAATCTCTCAATCCGCTCTCGCCGCTGACGACGATCTTCAACTATGGGCCGATCGATCGGGATGGGCTGGTCACGGTTCGCATCCACTACGACCACAGGGTCATGGACGGAGCCAACGTCGCACGTGCGCTGGAGCGTTTTGAAACGATATTGAACGGCCCCGTTGCCGATGAAGTCAAAAAGCTTGTGAGTGGCGGAGCGCGCCCGGGCAAGGCGGTATCTGAGGCTACAACATGACGCCAAGTGGCGAACTCCGCCCGGCAATCGTCGTCATTGGCGCATCGCGTGGCATCGGCAAGGCGATTGCTGAAGTTGCCGCGAGGGAGCGCACGATCGTCGTCCTCGTCGCCCGTTCGGCCGAAGGGCTTGCCACCGTGGCCGCCAATGTGAAGGCATCCGGCGCCGAAGCCTACGTGCTTGCGCTGGATCTGATAGCACCCGACGCGGCGGCAACCCTGGAGACCTTCCTCTCTGAGAACGGCCTGTATTGCGACGTCCTGGTCAATAGCGCCGGCTACGGATTGCGGGGCGGAGCGACAATCCTGAAGTATGACGAACAGCTTGGGATGGTCGATCTCAACATTCGCGCCCTCACCGACCTGACGCTCCGCTTCCTTCCCGGCATGGTCGCCCGCCGCCGCGGCGGCGTTCTCAACCTGAGTTCGATCGCGAGCTTCACGCCTGGTCCTTATATGGCCTTGTACTATGCGAGCAAAGGGTTCGTCCGGTCGTTCTCGCAGTCGCTTCACTATGAGCTGCGCCGCAGCGGCGTTGCAGTGACCTGCGTAGCACCGGGACCCGTCGCGACGGAGTTTCTGGAAAAATCCGGCGCCAATCGCGCCGCGTTGTTCAAGATCCTGCCGAAGCTCGATGCGGTGTATGTCGCCGAGCAGGCCTGGCGCGGCCTTCGGTCTGGCCGTCGCCTTGTGATACCAGGGATCTCCGCCAAGCTGGCGGCATTTATAGCGGCAACGCTACCGTCGGCCATCATGGTGCCCCTGATCGGCCGGCTACAGCAACGCAGCGGTGACCCCTGCCCCTGCGGCTCAGGCAAAAAGTTCAAGGAATGCTGCGGCCGCTAGCCTAGGCCGGATCTCAGCCGTTTTCGAAGCCCGACAGTACGCCGACCGCGTTGACGCCGATTTCCTCGACGGCATAGCCGCCCTCCATGACGAACAGCGTCGGCAGACCGAGCGCCGCTATGCGCGCGCCGATTTTCGGAAAGTCGTCCGTCGTCAGCTTGAACTTGCTGATCGGATCCTTTTCGAACGTATCGACGCCGAGCGAAACCACCACGACATCGGGTGCATACTCGGCCAGTCTATCGCAAGCGTCGTCCAGTGATGCGCTCCAGCGGTCCCAAGCGGTGCCAAACGGCATCGGATAGTTGAGGTTGAAGCCCTCTCCTTCCCCCGAACCCCTCTCGTCCGCATGGCCGAGGAAGTATGGATATTCCTGCATCGGATCGGCATGCAGGTTCAAGACCTGGACGTCTGCGCGAGGGTAGAAGATTTCCTGCGTGCCATTGCCGTGATGATAGTCAACATCGAGGATGGAGACCTTCTTGGCTCCCTTGTCGCGGAACCACTGAGCCGCCACGGCAGCATTGTTGATATAGCAGTAACCGCCGGCAAAGGCCGCACCGGCATGATGTCCGGGTGGCCGGCAAAGCGCAAAAGCGGATCGATCGCCGCCGTGGACGAGTGCTGCCGCCGTCAGTGCGACGTCATGCGACGACTTGATGGCTTTCCAGCTGCCCTCGACAAAACCGGCGCCGGCATCGAAAGAATAGTAGCCGAGCAATCCATCGATGAAATCAGGTGGAACATCGCCGCGCAGACCGCGCGTCGGCCAGGTGAATGGCAGCGCGGTTCCTGAACGACCAAGTGCTGTCCAGCGATCCCAGACTGTCGGCAGAAAATCGAGATAGTCCTGTCGATGCACCTTGGCCGCGGTGGAGAGATCATACTCTTCGGGCGCGAGGATCGGTCCGAGGCCCACGGCGCCGATGCGCTCCGCCACGAATTGCGGTCGGGACGGCAACTCGAAACCCGGGACGATGGCACCCGCGACGAGCTCAAGTTGACTGGAATGGCCGCTATGCAGCTGCGAAAAAACGGTTTTCATATGAATTTTCCGAGAAAAGGAAGCGGCCGTGCGAGGCAGATGCCATCGCACGGCCGGACTGGATTTTACTTCTGAAGTTCTGTCCAGATCTTGGTGTACAGCGCCTGAACCTCAGGCGGGCAAGTCTCCGACGGATGTCCGTTGGCCGCAAATTCGGCGGGCACCTTGATCTCAGGCGCATCCTTCATGTCTGCCGGCATGAACTGCTCGGAGCCGGCAATGCCGTTGGCATAGCGGTGGAAGCCGGAATTCATGCCGGCATTTTCAGGCTCCATCATGAAGTTCTGGAAGAGCTTTGCGTTCTCGACGTTCTTGGCATCCTTCAGGATCACAAGATTATCGCTCCAATCGACAAAGCCTTCCTTCGGGTAGCCGTAGTGGATAGCCGGGTTCTTCAACCGCTGCCGGAAGGCCGAACCATTCCAGTCGCTGGTCGCGGCGAAGTCGCCGGAGGTCATCTTCTCGATGGTGTTGTACTCCATCGCCACCCAGTTCGGCTTTGCCGCGATCAGTGTGTCGCGCACTTTCTTAAGCACCTTGAGGTCGCCGGTGCACTTCTTGCCGCCGCTATAGAGAACGGCCGCGTCCATCACGTCGTTCATCTCAGGTACGACGTTGATCTTGCCCTTCAGCTCATCCGGGGGATTGAAGACGATCGACCACGTGTTTATGTCGCCCTTATAGACGTCGGTGTTGACCACCGTCCCGACCGTTCCCATCGCCCACGGCACCGAATAGTGGCGCCCCTTGTCGAAATCCGGATCCGCCCATTCCTTGGCGACGTTCTTGAAGTTCTCCATTTGGTCCGGCCGGCTTTCCAGCAGCAGTCCTTCAGAAATCCAGATCGGAAGATAGTTCTGCGAAGGCACAGCCATGTCGAAGCCGGATCCACCCTGGCGAACCTTGGCAAGCGCCGTATCGTTCGAATCGTAGTCGGTGATCGTCACCTTGACCTTGAACTTGTCCTCGAACTTCTTGATCATTTCGGGGCTGGTATAATTGCCCCAATTGTAGATATTCAGCGCGCCTTCGGCGAAGGAGTGCGAGGTCGAAGCCAGCAATACTGCGGCGACGACCATGGCTGATTTTGCGATCTTCATGCTGTTCCCTTTCGTTATCCACGTTTCTTATTGACGAAGAAGAAGACTGTGACGGCTGCGACAGAGAGGACGAAGAAGACGGTGGAGATGGCATTCATCTCCGGCGTGATCGCTCGTCTTATTTGCCCGAGCATGTAGGTCGGCAGTGTGTCCTCCCCTGCCGACTTGACGAACTCGGTGATGACGACGTCGTCGAGCGAGATGACGAACGCCAGCATGAGACCGGCGAGAATACCCGGCCAAAGCAAGGGGAAGGTGACGTAACGAAACGTCTTGAGCGGCGTGGCGTAGAGATCCGCCGCGGCCCACTCGAGTGTCAGATCCATGTTCTCGAGCCGAGCGCGGATCGGCAGGTAAGCGAACGGAACGCAAAACGCGGTATGTGCCGCGATGAGATAGCCGAGGCCGGTATAACCGGTCCAAATCTTGATGCGGGAGAAGAGAATGAGCAGCGCCACCGCCGTGACGATCTCCGGCACCATCAGCGGAGCGTTGATGAAGGCATACTTCATCGTCAAGCCGCGATAGGCCGGTGTGCGTGTCGTTGCCAGCGCCGCCATCGTTGCAGCGATTGTCGCGACCACGGCAGCAATTGTTGCAATCTGCAGCGATCGGATCGACGCGTCGATAACCTGCGCGTTGTTAAAGGCGCGGTCGAACCAACGCAGCGACAAGCCCTCCCAGTTTGCAAGGCTTTCGCCCGCGTTGAAGGCATAAACGACGAGAACCGCGATCGGCAGGTAAAGCAGAAAGAAGCAGATCATCGCGATGGTGGTGAAGCCTGCCTGACGCTTGACCGAAAAGCTCCTAGCCATGGCCATTGCCTCGCGCGCCGGCATTGCGGACGTAGACGAGCAACGCCGCCATGACCACGACCATGAGCGTGATCGAAAGGGCAGAGCCCAGCGGCCAGTTCCTGCCCTGCCCGAATTGTAGCTCGATCAGGTTTCCAAGCATCATGTTCTTGCCGCCGCCGAGGATAGTCGGGGTGACATAGGCGCCAAGCGACGGGATAAAGACCAGAATGGATCCTGCGATGATACCTGGCATGGACAGCGGCAGGACGATACGCTTCAACACCTGGAACGGCGTTGCATAGAGGTCGTAGCCGGCTTCGAGCAGCCGGAAATCCAGCTTCTCAAGACTTGCATAGATCGGCAGCACCATCAGCGGCAGATAGACGTAGACCATGCCCGCCATGATCGCGCCGTTGGTGAAGAGCATCTGGATTGGACGTTCGATCAGACCGAGACGCAGCATCAGCGTGTTGATCAGCCCCTCGTTACGCAAGATCTCAAGCATCGCGAAGGTTCGGATCAACAGGTTCGTCCAGAACGGAATGGTGATCAGGAAAAGCCACAGTTCACGCGTGCGCTCTGGCCGCGCAGCAATGAAGTAGGCCGTGGGGAAGCCGAGAACGAGCGTGAAAACGGTTGTCAGCAGCGACAGAACGGCCGAACGAACGAAGATTGAAGCGTGAGCATCCGCTAGCGAAAGCGTGTCGTCGAAGATGTCACGCTGCAGAAATACACCGATCCAGCCATCCTCGGAAAATAGCCATTGCACGTCGCCATAGGGTCCCGGTGTCAGGAACGAATAGACCAGTACGATGAGAAGCGGACCGCAGGCGGCGAAGAGGATGATCAGCAGGGCCGGAGTGGAGAGCAGCCAGCGATTTCGAATGTCGCGCCGTCTGTAATCGTCCATGACCCCGGCGGCTTCGCTCATCTTAACCCCTCAAGACCCGGGCGGCGTTGGGCGCGAAGGCGATCCCAACCTCGTCGCCGACGGCCAGACCGATACTCTGGTTTGGCTTGTTCTGTTGCCGGATCGTGAAGGAGGTTGCGCCGTCAGACAGCCGGACATGGTAGTGGGTGTCGGTGCCGCTATAGATGATATTGGTCAGCGCACCCCGGATGCCGCCAGCCCCGCTGGCCTCCTCGGGGGCACAAAAGCCGGCATGCTCGGGCCGGAGCACCACGGTGACGTCGCCGTCCGGCGTAAAGTCGGAAGGAACCGCGGCGCGGATCTGCCCACCGGCCTTGAGATGAACATCGGCATGCTGTCCGCTGAATGCGATCACGCGGCCTTCCAGGAAATTCGTCTCGCCGATGAAGTCGGCTACGAACCGGTCAGCTGGCGCATCATAGATATCGCGCGGCGCACCGACCTGCAGCACCTTGCCTGCCGACAGGACCGCGATGCGGTCCGACATGGTCAGCGCTTCTTCCTGGTCATGCGTCACGAAGATGAAGGTAATCCCTGTCTCGGCCTGCAGTCGCTTCAGCTCGATCTGCATTTCTTTCCGCAGCTTGTAATCGAGCGCCGAAAGCGGCTCGTCCAGCAGCAGCACCTTCGGCCGTGGCGCCAGGGCTCGTGCAAGTGCGACGCGCTGCTGCTGGCCACCTGAGATCTCGCTGGTGCGCCGCTTGGCCAGTGCCTCCATCCGCACGAGCTTCAACATGGCGGTCACTCGTTCCGCCACCTCGGCTTTGGGGCGACCCAGCATCTGCAGGCCGAACGCGATGTTTTCGCCGACAGTCATGTGAGGGAAAAGTGCATAGTTCTGAAAGACCGTATTGATCGGCCTTTTGAACGGCGGCATTGCAGCGATGTTCTCGCCATCCAGCAGGATCTCGCCATGCGTCGGAAACTCGAAGCCGGCGATCAAGCGCAGCAGAGTCGTTTTTCCGCAACCGGAAGGTCCAAGAAGCGTGAAGAACTCATTCTGCCGGATGGCGAGCGAGGTCTCGTTGACGGCGGCTACGGCATACTCGCCGAAGCCGAAAAATTTGGACACACTGCGAATTTGGACGGCATTCAATTGCGTCATGCACAGGCTTCGCGTTCTTTATTGCTGTTCCCTTTTGACGCTAGGTGAGCACAGCGCAAAGCGATTGACAACCCGAATTCGCAAGCCCGCCCAATCATTTCTCCGAAAAGGTGATGCGACCACCGCAGATCGTCATAACCGGCCGAACGCTGGTCAGGTCCGTTGGATCGATCGCCTCAAGGTCATGGCTGAGGATCGTGATGTCGGCCATGAAGCCCGGCTTGATCTGTCCTTTGGTCGCTTCGCGGAATTCGACATAGGCGCCCTCGACCGTGTAGGCTTCCAAAGCCTCAGGTAGCGAAAAGCTCTGGTCGGGATCGCTTTCCTGCCAACGCGTCCGTGTGATCGCGGCATGCATGCCGTGGATCGGGCTGATGGGCGAGACCGGCCAATCGGAGGCGAAGCAGATGTGAGCGCCGGCATCCTTGAGCGTGCGCCAGGCATAGCTCAGCGGCCAACGAGCGGGGCCGATGCGCGATACGGTCGGCTCCAGCGGCACACCCATGCAGCCCGGCGGATGCGGCGGCTGCATCGAGGCTACGACCCCGAGCTCGGCAAATCGCGAGATGTCCGAACCATGCACCACTTCGATATGCTCGATACGGTGGCGGCTGTCCCGAACCCCGTTCGCCTCGCGCGCCGCGGCATAGCCGTCGAGCACCGCCTTGACGGCACCGTCGCCGATCGCATGAACGGCAATCTGCAGGCCCCGGCGATCAGCTTCGACCGCGACTTCGCGAAACTGCTCGGCGGTAAACAGTCCCTCACCACAATAGTCGGGGCGATCGGCATAGGGCTCGACCATGACCGCGGTCCAGCTGTCGAGAACGCCATCGAAGAACACCTTGACCACGCCGGAGCGCAGGAAGTCGCTGTCGTAGCGCGCTGCCATCTCCGAGGCTTTTTCAAGCATATCGACCGACATGAAATTCTTGAAATGAAACGGGATCATCACGCGGCACGGTAGCGCGCCGTCCTCTTCCTCTATCGCGGCAAGGAGTTCCAGCTGATAGAGGTTGCCGTCCATGTTCTGGATCGTGGTGATGCCATGCCGGGCGCAATAGTCGAGACCGAGCCGCATCACATCCATATCCGTGCGCCATTCCGCTGCAGTCGGTCGCGGATCCGGCTCACCACCCGTCGAAAGGCCGAGGCGATAGCGCCCGAAGCCGCCGGCTGCCTGAACCGGGCTGAAAGCCTCCATTTCGCGGAGTTCGCCGGTTGCAAGGCCATCTGCGCCCATGACGATCTCGTTGCCAGGCCGAAGCTGCTTGCCTTCGAGAAGCCCGGACAGCTCGAGCGCCCTTGTGTTGGCCCACGCCGTATGATGATCGGGGGCAAAAAGTATCAGGCCCTGATCCGGCCAGATCTTATCGAGATCGTGCCGTGTCAGGCGATCCGTCTCGCCGAGTAGCGTGTAATCCGCCCCCTGGGCGAAGAGAATTTTCTGTTCGTCGCGGCCCTGAGCATATTGCCGAACGGCGGCCGTCAGCTCGTCCAATCCGGATACGCCCTTGAGCTGAAGGTGGTCCAGCTCCGCCGCCCCGGAAAACAGATGCATGTGATTCTCGGAAAAGCCGGGCGTAACGGAAGCGCCGGCGGCATCGACTATCCGCGTATCCGGCCCACGCCAGCTCGCCGGACCGTTGCCAGCCTCCACGCCCTGTATCTTCCCGTCGGAAACAGCGATGGTAGAAAGACCCGGCCACGTTGTACCAGGCGACAGGACGCGCGCATTGACAATGAGAAGCTCGGCAAAATCGGACATGGCTGGCTGATCCTGAATCGGAAAAGGAATGAGACCCAGCTAATCATGCTCCGCGGCAGCCAGACAAGGCCTGATCGAATCTAAAAGATCCGTGGCGCCAGATTGTTCAGCAGGCGCTCGAAACGTCCACGTGAGGACGCCAGGCGAGGTGGTTCACCCGGCAGTCGCCGGATGAACCATTGCATAAGGTTAGTTGGCAAGCAGGTCGTTGACGCGGGTTTCCGCATCAGTCAGCGCGGCATCAATTTCCTTCTGGCCGGTGATGGCGGAGGCCATTTCTTCGCCGATGATGTCATTGACGGCGAACTGATGACGAACCTGTGCCGGCAGCGGCTTGGCAACATTCGCGATGCTGAGGATCGTGGTGCGATGCGGCAGCGCCTTGAACTCAGCCGAGTCGATGACTGCCTGCTGAGCCGGCAGGTGACCGGTCCGAGACCAATCGAAGTTATGATCGGCCATGAACTTCAGGAACTTGCCGATAGCGGCAACCTGTTCAGGAGAACGATCCTTCTTCGTCATTGCCCAGGAGTGGCCGTCCGACCAGTAGGCCGGCTCACCACCGAATACCGGCGGATATGGATAGACCGCGTAGCCGTTGCTGAGCGGATTGTCTGCCTGCTTCGACAGAGCATCGAAATCGCCGACGACCCAGGTGCCGTTCAGGAGCACGCCGCCATCACCCTTGGTGAAGCCGGACAGGGATGCAGCGTAGTCCTGATCCTTCGTCGTCAGATCCTGATCATAGATGTCCTTGAACAGCTGAACGATCTTCTTGGCTTCAGGCGTGTTGAGCTTGACGTGGGTCGGATCCGCGAAGAAGTCCGACTTCATCTGCGTCAGGTAGATATAGAGCGCACGATAGAAGGCGCCCTTTTCGTTGGCCATGCTCTGGACGAGATAGGGCTTGCCGGTCTTTTCCTTGAACTGCTTTGCCTGTGCGAGCAGCTCGTCGGCGGTCTTCGGCAGCACCGGCGTGCCGTCGTCATTCACCAGACCTGCCTGGCGGAAGTAGTTCATGTTGATGTGCCACAGCATCGTGTGAGAATCGATCGGAAGACCGAAGATCTGGCCTTCCTTCGTCACACCTTCGCGGCCAGCGGAGGTGAAAGCCGAAGGCTCCACGCCGGCAGCCTTGAGAACCGCATCGAGAGGCTCGAGAAGCCCCTTCGACTGGTAGTCGGAGAGAACGGATTCGTGAATGGTGACGACATCCGGCGGCTCGCCCGATGCCAGCTGTGCCGTCAGCTGGTCGTAGCCGGGCCATTCGACGGTGTTTACGTTGATCTTGATGTCCGGATTGTCGGCAACGAACTTGTTGATCTGCGAGGTGATGATCCCGCACTCGCCGACAGCCTTGCTGACGTCGGTGTTGGTGCCCCAATCGGCGTCGCACGATCCGAAGAAGCGCTGGACGGTGATTTCGACCGGATCAGCGGCCGCGGCCGGCCACGACGCCATGGTCATGGCCGCCGCCAGTAAGATGTTTCTCAAGCTAGTCTTCATTGCAATCTCCTCCTATTGCTTGCGAAAACGCGGGTTGAAACCGGATTGTCAGGTCATGATCGTCATCTCACTGCGTAACCCGAAACCGCAGTGACGATGTATTTCTGGAAGAACAGGTAAACGACGAGTGTCGGCAGCCCTGCGAACACCGCCTGGGCCATCAGGAAGCCAAGGCCTTCTGTCTGGGCGAAGTTCATCTGCATGGAAGCGATGCCTGTCGTGATCGTGTACATGTCCTTCTTGGTCGCAGAGATGAGCGGCCAGAGATAGTCGTTCCAGGCACCAAGGAAGGTGAACACACCGAGTGTCGCCTGGGCCGGGATGGTCAGGGGCAGAAGCACCTTCCAGAAGATCTTTAAGCGTGACGCGTTGTCGAGCATTGCCGCCTCGTCCAGCTCCCTGGGAATCTCCCGGAAATACTGGGTCATCAAGAAAACACCGAATGGCGCAGCCAGGCCCGGCAGGATCAGCCCCGGATAAGTATTATGCAGCCGCAGCATGCTGAAGATCTGATGGCGCGCGACAATCACCGCCTGCTCCGGCACGGCAAGGCCGAACAGAACGATGACGAAGAGAATGTCGCGTCCAGGAAAGCGCAGCCGGGCAAAACCATAGCCGGCGAGCGACGACAGGATCAGCACGCCGAGCGTCATGCCCGACGAAACGATGAGACTGTTCAGGAACCAGCGGAAAACGTTCGATCCGCCGAAAACGTCCACGTAATTCTTGACCGTATAGGGAACGTGGAAGACCGAATTCGTGTCCAGCTTCAGTTCCGCGTTGAGCTTGAACGACAGTCCGACGACCCAGAGGATCGGCACGACCATGATCAGGCCAGCGACCACGACGGCCAGAAGGATGATGCGATCGCCGAGGGTTTTTCCGACCATGCCGGAGCTTGTGCCGCTCATCGATTTTCTCCGCGCCGGTTGGAAAGGAAGTATTGCAGCATGCCGGCCATCAGGATGATCGCGAACAGAACCTGCGAGGTCGCAGCACCCATGCCGACATCGAAACGGGTGAAGGCAACGTCGTAGATGTAAAGGACGATCGGCCTCGAAGCGTTGTTGGGGCCGCCCTGCGTCATCAGCTGCGCCTGGCCGAACACCTGGAACTGGAGCACGCTCTGAATGATCAGCACGAGCAGGAATGTCCGGCGGATCGACGGAAGCGTGATGCGCCACAGCGTCTTCCAGCGCCCGGCATTGTCGAGCGCCGCGGCTTCATAGATCTCGCCTGGAACCTGTTGCAGGGCCGCTAGGAACAGCATCATCGGCAAGCCCACGCCCCACCAGACTGTTGCGATCGCAACAGCAGGAAGCGCAAGGCGCGCATTGCTGAGGAAGGTGACCTGCGGCAGGCCGAACCAGCCGAAGATGTTGGAAAGCAGGCCGATATCGGGAATGAAGACAATGCGCCATATCAGCGTCACCACCGTGACCGAGAGCACCGACGAGGCGAAAAAGACGGCGCGCATCACCGAGGCAAAGCGTGTCTTGCGATTGAGCGCCAAGGCGAGTGACAAGCCAAACACGGCAAGAACCGGCACGGTCAGGACAACGAAATAGAGCGTATTCAGTACCGCGCCGCGGAAAATCTTGTCGTTGAACAGACGCGTATAGTTGGCAAGCCCGACAAACTTGCCAGGGCCGAAGAGGTCCGCCTTCGTCAATCCGAGCCAGAAGCCCCAAAAGAGCGGGATGACCAGCAGGCAGATGAAAACAAACACGAACGGCGCAACGAACAACCCATTCCGCAGGCGGGATTCGTTCATGTGCATGGCCTGGCTCATCACGCGGCCTCCGCCGTGTGATAGCCGCGGCCGGTCGCGTCAAACAGGTGGGTTCTGCGGCCGTCGAACGTCAGCGCCACAGCCGCGCCGGGCGCGAGCGGGCTATCGCCCTTGGCTTCAGCCACCAGCAGCGAGTTGTCTGCGATGCGCGCATAAACCAGCGTGCGATCGCCCAAACGCTCGATCACCTCGACGACGGCATCGGTGTCGCCTGTTCCGGCCTGCCCGATCGAAATCGCTTCCGCACGGACACCCAGGGTGTAGTGGCCGGACGATGCCAGATCGTTGACGCGCACAGCCGTGCGGACGATCGCTCCATCGGTGAGGCGGACAGCCTCGCCCTCGAGTTTGACGGGCAGGAAGTTCATGGCAGGAGAACCGACGAACTCGGCGACGAAGCGCGTCGCAGGCCGTGCGTAGATCTCCATCGGCGTGCCGACCTGTTCGATGCGACGGTTGTTCATCACCACGATCCGGTGTGCGAGCGTCATCGCCTCGATCTGATCGTGCGTCACGAAGACCATCGTCGACTTGACCCGGTTGTGCAGCTGAGCGAGTTCGACGCGCGTTCTGACGCGCAGTGCCGCATCGAGGTTCGACAGAGGCTCGTCGAACAGGAAGGCCTGCGGCTCCTTGACGATCGCGCGGCCGATAGCCACGCGCTGACGCTGGCCGCCGGACAGTTGGCCCGGCTTGCGATCCAGCAGCTTGTCGAGAACAAGAACCTGCGCCGCCTCCGTTACCCGGCGACCGATCTCCGCTTCGTCGACGCCAATGTTGCGCAGGCCGAAGGCCATGTTGTCGCGAACGCTCATGTGCGGATAAAGCGCGTAGTGCTGGAACACCATGGCGATGCCGCGTTCGCCCGGTGGCAGATGATCGATGCGCTTGCCGTCGATGCGGATCTCGCCGCCGTCGATGCCCTCCAGCCCGGCAATCATTCGCAGCAAGGTGGATTTCCCGCACCCGGATGGGCCAAGGAAGACCATGAACTCGTTGGAGTTGATTGTCAGGGACAGATTGTCGATGACCTGCACGGCCCCGTACTGCTTGCTTATGTTTACCAGTTCAATGAGCGCCACGTATTCCTCCCGTGATTGGGCTCCAGAGCCTTGCCGTGCGAGACTGGGTGCGGCCTTCCGCGCCCAGCTCTGACATCGTCACTTGCTCTGATTGACCGTCGCAACCATGGCGTCGAACAAGGCGGCAGCGACCGCATCCGTGCCGGCATCTGCGTTGGTCAGCCGGAAAGTCGTCGCAACGAGATTGCCGCGGCCGACGCGGCGCTCGGCGATCGTGACCGCAGGCTTGTGAACCCAACCGATGACAAGCCCGCCGTGGACCGGTCCGGCATATTCGAACGTGCGGAAGCCCGTCATGACGTGATGCGGCACGACCTTCTCGAACGACAGGTCGAGCAACGGACCGCCCGGCAGCGAAGCGAATGCACCTTCACGACGGATCCAGCTGAAGTTGGCAATCCAGTCGCCGCGCCACAGCGTGCCTTCACGCGCGATCAGGCCGATGCCTGGAAGCTGCTGATCGATACCGACCGGCATATCCCGCTCATCGATGGTCATCTCTCGATAAAGCTTTTCGCCGGCGGGAATGTCCGTGCGCAGATTGCGATGCGTAGGAACGCTGCCATCCGCGATCACGAAATAGCGCGCGCCGTGACGCATTGCCTCGATGTCGCTCTCGTCGAGGGCATGTGCCAGATTGACGTCAGCTCTTTCAGGCTCAGCGATAGGATAACCCAGCGTCTCGGCAAAGGCGCGAAGCGCCGGATCCTTGGAAGCGATGCTCGGCAGGTTGGCCCGGCTACGCCTTGCGTAGAGCGCGATATCGAGAACGTTGGTCGCAAGTCGCTGGCCATTCGACAGGACTTCGAACTCGATACGCAGCGTGCGATTGGCGTCGGCATCCGGCATCTGCATCGGCAGCACGCCGACACTTGCCACCGCATTGGCAGCCGTTGCCGGGAGAGCCCGCTCGTCGTCGTGCCCGTAGGTCCAGCGGATCGTTGCCCCATCGGGGATGGATGCACCACCGGTCGCGACCGAGAGATCAACCTCCAGAACATCCCCCGCGTAAGCCGACCAGGCAGTCGGGCGGGCGACAATCACGATATCGCTATTGATGCTTGCGAATTGGTCGTGGAAGACGCGCGGATTTCGGTTGATGTCGAGAAGGCCGTTCGCCTCCCAATGAACGTCGGTGAATTCCGTGATGACGTAGCCGACGATCGTCGGATGCGCGCGCATCACTTCGATCTCGTACTTCAGATTTGCGAACTGGTACCACTGGGCGGCCTCGATGAACGAGCCGAAATCCTTGAAGACGGTATCCAGATGCAGCGATCGGAAGCGCTTCTGGACGCCGTGCGGATAGGCAACGCCATCGCCCCATGTCGCACCGGTCTCCATCCAGAAGGGTTCGGAGCCATCCTTGAGAAGGACCTTCGACGGATCAGGCAGCCCCCATACGCCAAACTCGGAAACGATAAGCGGCTCATCGCCCCGCCGCTGCGCATCACCGAGACCCGAATAGGTCCACGCAGCGCCGCCGGCGAATTGCTTGGTGATGTCGTCCCACTCTTCGCGACGTTCAGGAACCGAGCGGTAATAGTGGTAGTCATTGAGATCCGACTTCACGTGGAAGTTCGGGAAGCAGGCCGAATTATCAGAAACGAGACGGCTCGGATCGAGCGCCTTCAGCCAGTCATAGGTCTCGGCCAGCCACTGGCGATGGTCAGCATTCTCGACGGTGCGCGTTCCCCAATCCTCGTTGATGATCGTCCAGGCGACGATCGACGGGTGATGGCCATCGCGTCGGACAATGCCCTCCATCGTCTCGCGCATACGTCTGGCCGACGCGTCGGTGAACGTCTGGACGTTCGGGATTTCAGTCCAGATCAAGAGCCCAAGCCGGTCGGCCACTTCGTAGTAGCGCGGATCGGGAACCTTGATGTGAATGCGCAGCGTATTTAGCCCGAGCTCCTTGGCCTTGCGGGCCTGATCCTCGAGAAACTCCAGCGAAGGAGGCGTGCAGATGCCGTCGGGATAGTAGTCCTGATCGAGTGCCGCACGCATGTAGAGAGGCGCACCATTCAGGAAGAGCTGCCCTTCCCGGGTCTCGATGGTGCGAAACCCGAACGTGACCGACGTGGTGTCGACGATTGCGCCCGCAGCGGAAAGGCTGATGTCAGCACGGTAGAGGTTCGGCGTCTCGGGCGACCACGCCTTCACCTGCGGAACGACGACGCTCAACGTACGGCCGGCCCCCTTGCCTGTCGCCTCCAGCGCACCGTCCGGCCCATGGATAAGGACGCGCACCTCTGCGTCCGCAGCGGCGGCGGAAAGATCCAGATCGAAGCGGACGGCGCCGGATGCGAGGTCGGCCTTTGCCGTCGCATGCTTGATATGGCTGACATCGCGGGCTTCCAGCGTCACCGACTGCCAGATGCCGCCGAGCGGGCCATACCAGCTCTGCTTGCCGTGCGGAATTTCCGCGAAAGGAAACTGCGGGTACTTGGTCGCGTCGGCGCTCGGGAGCGTGACCGAAACATCGATCTCGTTCTCCGCCCTGAGCACACTGCTCGGGATGCTCAACGTGAACGGAAGGTAGCCGCCTTCATGCGTCCCGATTGACTGACCGTTGACCGAGATTTCAGCGAAATAGTTCACCGCACCGAAGTGAAGGGAAATGTCGCGGTCGGCCCAATCCTGCGGCAGCGAGAACCGCCGACGATAGACCCCCTTGCCGAAAGCGTCACGCAGATCGGCGAATTCGGACTGCCATACGGACGGGACATTTGTCGAACGCCAATCGGCATCGCTCTCGAACTTGAACTGCCAGAGGCCGTCGAGTGTCATTCGCTTGCGCGCATCCTGAGACGGCGCCAAAGCGGGCGTGACATGGGCGGTCATGAACTCTCTCCCTTGCGGATTATGTTATTAGTTATATTATTAGTGATGGGTATCGACATTATAACTTAGTGGCAAGCGGAAAATTCCACGATGCGCAAAACCCACAGGGGCCGGTTGTCGGAAAAGTGGATTTTCTATAGCTTGATGAATGGGATGGGCCGATCGATGAAGTGGGACAGACAGTGACCAAGCGTGCAACCATGGTTGACGTTGCACAGCGTGCAGGCGTCTCACAGGCAACCGTATCTCTCGTGTTGAATGGGGTCAGTAACCCACGCGTTTCCGAGGTCACCCGGGCACGCGTCATGGAAGCCGCGGAAGCGCTCGGCTATCGCAAAGGCCCGCGACATAACGTTCCCGAACACCGGCGGCCCGTGATCGGATTACTGATCGACGAAGTCAGCACAACCCCGTTCGCCATGCCCTTCATCGAGGGCGCGCGCGACGAAGCGGCGCTACAGGATATCCTGATTGCAACCTTCTGCACCCGATCCGATCCCAAGATCGAGAGCGCAGCACTCGATTTGCTGCAGGAACTCAATGTTATCGGCATTCTCTACACGACCCTGACGACCCGGCAGATCGTTGCCCCCGAGCGGCTGAACGACATCCCGACGGTTCTCGTGAACTGCTACGACAAGCATCGCCGCCATCCGTCGGTTGTGCCCGGCGACATCGCGGGCGGCCACGCGGCGACCGAAGCGTTGCTGAAGGCCGGCCATCGCAGGATCGCCCACCTGAAGGGAGAGGACTGGATCGACGCCGCCCGAGACCGCGAAAAAGGATACCGGCAGGCGCTGACCACTTGGGACGTTCCCGTCGACGAGGACCTCATTCTGATGGGCGGATGGACCGTCAACGGCGGTCGCGAACTCACACTCAAACTGCTTGATCGACAAGACCCGCCGACCGCCATCTTCTGCTTTAACGACCGCATGGCAGTGGGCGCCTATGACGCCGTCAAGAGCCGCGGCCTGCGTGTCCCAGAAGACATTTCCGTGGTGGGTTTCGACGACGAGGATCTGGCCTCCTACATGGTGCCGCCGCTTTCGACCGTGCTGCTACCCCACGACGAAATGGCACGATGGGCTGTGGGCGCGCTGCTTGACCACAACGAGGGCATCTCATCTCACCGCACCACGCAGAAGATCAAGATCGAGTGCCCGCTTGTCGAGCGTGCCTCGATTGCCGAGCCAACCGCACCGTGATGCATGACGGCTTGGGGACATTCGTGTGCGCTCACCGCACGTCCAATCGTGAGGATATAGCCGGCTCCGCCAAACACGGTTGATTCGCAGAATGCCTCTCTCCTTGCGAGCAGAGGGAGCAATTTGACATCCGGCCAAAGGATGCCGACATTGCCTCCGATGCCACGACCAGCGTGGCAGAGAGAATGCAGAGTCGCAGACCTTCTCTGAACAGGATGAGCAACATGAACCTCAAGGACCCCTCACTCTTTCGCCAGGCGGCACTCATCGGCGGCGAATGGATCGATGCCGATCCCGCCAACGCGATCGAGGTCAACAACCCCGCGACGGGCGAAATCATCGGCCGCGTGCCGAAGCTCGGCGCAGCCGAGACAAAAAAGGCGATCGAGGCCGCGCGAACCGCCCAGAAGGGCTGGGCCGCACGCACCGCCAAGGAGCGTTCCGGCATCCTGCGCAAGTGGTTCGAACTGATGATCGAGAACAAGGATGATCTCGGCCGTATCCTGACGCTGGAGCAGGGCAAGCCGCTCGCCGAAGCAACCGGCGAGATCGTCTATGGCGCGAGCTTCGTCGAATGGTTCGCGGAAGAAGCCCGCCGCGTCTATGGCGACCTGATCCCTGGTCACCAGCCGGACAAGCGCCTCATGGTGATGAAGCAGCCGATCGGCGTTGTCGCTGCCATCACGCCTTGGAATTTTCCAAACGCGATGATCACCCGCAAAGCCGGCCCCGCCTTTGCCGCCGGTTGCGCCATGGTTCTGAAGCCCGCCTCGCAGACGCCTTTCTCGGCACTGGCAATCGCCCATCTCGCCGAACGCGCCGGTCTGCCGAAGGGCCTGTTCAGCGTCGTCACCGGCTCGGCCGCGGCAATCGGCGCCGAGATGACCGCCAACCCGACCGTTCGAAAACTGACCTTCACCGGATCCACCGAGATCGGTGCAGAGCTCTACAAACAGAGCGCACCGACCATCAAGAAGCTCGGCCTGGAACTCGGCGGCAATGCTCCGTTCATCGTTTTCGACGATGCCGACCTTGATGCAGCCGTGGAAGGCGCACTGATCGCAAAGTTCCGCAACAACGGCCAGACCTGCGTCTGCGCCAATCGCCTATACGTTCAGGACGGCGTTTATGATGCCTTCGCGCAGAAACTTGCGGCCGCGGTCGGCAAGCTGAAAACCGGCAACGGTTTCGACGAAGGCGTCATCCTTGGACCGCTGATCGACAAGCCAGCCCTCGAAAAGGTCGAGCAGCATGTTGCCGATGCGCTGGCCAAGGGAGCAAACGTGGTGCAGGGCGGCAAGCGCCATCCGCTCGGCGGCACCTTCTATGAAGCCACCGTCCTTGCCAATGTCACCAAGGACATGGCGGTTGCGCGCGAAGAGACATTCGGGCCGGTGGCCCCCCTCTTCCGCTTCAAGGATGAAACGGATGTTATCGAGCAGGCGAACGACACCGAGTTCGGTCTTGCTTCCTATTTCTACGCCAAGGATCTCGCCCGCGTCTTCCGGGTCGCCGAAGCGCTGGAATACGGCATGGTCGGTGTCAACACCGGGCTGATCTCGACAGCCGAAGCGCCCTTCGGCGGCGTCAAGCTTTCCGGCCTCGGCCGCGAAGGCTCGAAGTATGGTATCGAGGAGTTCATGGAAATCAAATACGTCTGCCTCGGCGGCATAAGCTGAGCTGAAGGTACCGATCGGCTCCCTTCCCATGTCGGCAGGGAGCCGATTTTACGGCGCGCCACCGGAACCTGGCCCGCGAAGGAATCGGCCTTAAGCGATCACCCTATCGTCGCCCCGTTCGCCGTGAGATAGACCGCGTAAAGCGAGGTCGTTCCTGTGATGAACAGCCGATTCAGCTTGGGACCGCCGAAGGTGACGTTCGAGACGAATTCGGGAATGACAATCTTGCCGAGCAGGGTCCCGTCTGGGTCGTAAGCATGCACTCCGTCGCTTGCACTCGCCCATATGCGCCCCTTCCGATCGCATCGGAATCCGTCGAAAAAGCCGGACGTGCACTCGGCGAAGACGCCCAGATCGGTGAGTTTGCCATTGTCGGCGCACGCGAGTTTGCGGATATTACGCGGGCCACCGGGCTGATGGCTACCGCCAGTGTCGGCGATGTAAAGCAGACTTTCGTCCGGCGAGAAGGCCAAGCCGTTCGGCTTGACGAAATCGTCTGCGACGCGCGTGGTCGTCGAGCGAGCAGGGTCATAGCGATAGACGTGGCAGCCATCGATCTCGCTTTCGGCGTACTCCCCTTCATAGTCATGCAATATCCCGTAGCTCGGATCCGTGAACCAGATCGTTCCATCGGACCTGACCACCACGTCATTGGGCGAATTGAGCCGCTGGCCTTCGAATCGATCTACGAGAACACTGAGGCTGCCATCGAAGTTCGTCCGCGTGACGCGGCGCGTCAGGTGCTCGCATGTGACCAACCGCCCTTGCCCGTCGACGCTGTTGCCATTCGAATTGTTCGATGGCGAGCGAAAGACCGACACCTGTCCGCTGGTCTCATCAAAGCGCAACAACCGATTGTTGGGAATATCCGAGAAGACAAGATAGCGCCCCGCAGCAAACCAGGCAGGACCTTCCAGCCAGCGCCCGCCTGTCCAAAGACGCTCCACGCGGGCGTGGCCGACAAAGCATTGCTCGAACCGGTGATCGAGCACCTCGAAGCCGCTTCCCTCTATCTCGCCAAACATGCTACCCCTCCCGAAATGCCTATATTTGAACTCGCTATCCGCGCGAAATATGTTATCGATATCATCGCCGTCATGGCAAGCGATGAGTGATGCCAAATGCGGCGGGTCCGGTTGAGAATTGGCTTTTCTGATTGCGTCGAACGAAAATTGGGCAGGTTCGCACAGTCTATGACTGATAATTTTGGACTGTCGGATGATAGCGATAACCTCAGGTCCAACAGACGTTATGCGGATGCATGATCGCACAGTGGAGAACCCGTGAAGAAGGTCGATACCAGCAAAGGCGCGCATTCCCGGACGGCAGATGCCCAGAAGCTGACGATGGCTGAAGTCGCCAAGTATGTCGGCGTATCGGCCATGACGGTTTCTCGCGCCTTTCGCCAGGACGCGAGCGTTTCCGAGGAGACCCGTAAACGCATAATGGAAGCCGTGGATGCGCTCGGCTATGTGCTCGACCAGTCGGCCGGCAGTCTGTCGTCGCGCCGTACCGGCTTCATCGCGGCCCTCGTGCCTTCCATCAACAACTCCAATTTTTCCGACACGGCGCGCGGCATCACCGATGCCCTCGAGAATACCGGCCTGCAGCTGCTTTTGGGCTACACCGACTATTCCGCCGAAAAGGAAGAACAACTGATCGAATCGATGCTGCGCCGTCGCCCGGAAGGCATCATCCTCACGGGTGGCGCACATACGCCGAGAGCCCGCAGAATGCTGGAAAAGGCGGGCATTCCTGTTGTCGAGACATGGGAAATCCCCGAGGACCCGGTAAACCACGTCGTCGGTTTCTCCAACAGCGAGGCGATGTCCTTGCTGGTACGGGAACTTGCCAACAAAGGTTATCGCAAGTTCGGCTATATCGGCGGAACGACTGCGCGCGACACGCGCGGCAGCCAGCGCCGCAGCGGCTTCCTCAAGACCGTCGAAGACCTGGGCCTCGGGCCGGGCCGAATGATCTCCTTCGGCGTGCCACCCATAACGATGGAGCAAGGGGGGCAAGCCATCGTCAGCATGTTGGAACGCTGGCCCGACACCGAGGTGGTGCTCTGCGTGTCGGACCTGTCTGCTTTCGGTGCGCTGATGGAGTGTCAACGCCGTGGGCTGCGCGTTCCTCAGGATATAGCCATTGCCGGCTTTGGCGACTACGAGATTTCATCGATCTGTCACCCGCGGATTTCCACCATCAACGTGGATTGCTACGGTATCGGCAGGCAGGCGGCTGCGCGCCTGCTCGATGCGCTCCAGGATGGCGGAGACGTTGCCGGCGACATCACGCTAACGAGCTACCGCGTCGTCCTGCGGGAAAGCACCTGAGCCGCCACATCAGAAGGCGATCTGCACCTTCATGGATCGGCTTCGATCCCCGGCGACCTCGAATGCGGCCACCGCTTCGTCGATGCCATACACGCCCGTCAGCAGAGGTTTAAAGTCAACCCGTCTGCTGTTGATCAGGTTGACGGCCAGCCCGAACTCCTCATGGAAGCGGAAGGTGCCGCGAATGTCGATCTCCTTCGAGACGATCACGTTTTGCGGGATTGCAATGTCGCCACCAAGGCCAAGCTGAACCAGGATCGATCGTGGAGCGAGAACGTCGAGGCCACTTCTGACGGCACGTTCGTTTCCGGAGGCTTCGAACATGACGTCGAAATAGCCTTTGTTCGCCCCAAAGGCCGACAGCTGCTCGGGGTGGGTAGCCACGTTGATGGTTCGATCGGCGCCGACGGTGCCGGCGAGATCAAGGACGCCATCCATTACGTCAGTGGCGACGATCTCCCGCGCTCCATGAAGCCGCGCGGACATGATCGCAAGCGCACCGATCGGCCCGCAGCCCGTAACAAGGACGCGTTTTCCAAGCAGCGACCCGGCGCGGTTGACGGCATGCAGCGTCACCGCAAAAGGTTCGGCAAAGGCAGCTTCCTGGATCGAGATACCATCATCGATTTTGTGGCATTGCCAGCTTTCCGCCACCAGCTGCTGTCGGAAAGCGCCCTGGATATGCGGCATCGGCATCGCGCTGCCATAGAAACGCATGTTGAGGCACTGGTTCTGCAGACCTCTGAGACAGTATTGGCAGTGATTGCAGGGGCGGCTCGGCGACACCGCCACCCGATCACCCACAGCCAGCACGCCTACTCCCTCCCCGAGCGCCTTGACCGTGCCAGCGATTTCATGTCCCAGGATCATGGGCTCGCGGACGCGGATCGCCCCGAAGCCTCCATGATTGTAATAATGCAGGTCGGATCCGCAGATACCGCCTGCCTCTATGGCGATTTCCACCTGCCCCGTCCCTACGGCTTCCAGCGGGCGTTCCTCGATGCGCAGGTCCTTTGCGCCGTGAATGACAATTGCTTTCATGGTCTCTTTCTCACACGACGGGTGTCGGAAGTGCCGCGCCTGCGAAATGCGCCGCCAGATTATCGCGCACCAACTGCCCCATTGCCTTGCGGGTCTCGATCGTACCTGAACCATGGTGGGGCTGCAGGACGACATTGTCGAGCGCCAGGAACCGTGGGTCGATCTTCGGCTCGTTGAGAAAGACATCGAGACCGGCCGCCTTTATCGTTCCATCTCGAAGTGCCGCGATCAGAGCCTCTTCGTCGACCGTGGAACCACGCGAGACGTTGATGAGAATTCCGTTGGCGCCGAGCGCCTTCAACACGGCGGCATCGATGATGTTCTTCGTCGCCTCGCCACCAGGAACGATGACGATCAGGAACTCGCTCCATTCGGCAAGTGCAATCAGATCCGGTTCGAAGACGTAGGAAACCTGCGACTGCGGACGGCGGGAGAAATAGCTGATCTCGCAGCCGAAGGCGGACGCACGCCGAGCAATTGCCTGGCCGATGCGCCCCATGCCGACGATCCCCAGGCGCTTGCCGGCGACGCGAGTAACGAGCGGCATGGGCGCCTTGCCCCATTGTCCGGAGCGAACAAAGACATCGGCCTGCGGGATATGCCGCGCCGTGGCAAGGAGCAATCCGAGCGCGATATCCGCAACATCTTCAGTCAGGACATCAGGGGTGTTCGTCACTCGTATCCCGCGCGTACGCGCATGCGCCAGATCGATCGCATCCGTGCCGACCCCGTAGCAGGAGACGATCTCGAGGTTCGGCAGGCTCTGCATCAGTGTTGTGGAGGCCCCCAATTCTCCGCGCGTGGCGATGGCTCGAATACTGTCGCCGACATTGGCCAGAAGACCTTCCTTGTCATCCGCCTCCCAAAGCCGATGGACCGTGTACTTCGCCTCGAGATCCTCCATATCCCACTCGGGGTAGGCTCCGGTCATCAGGATGTCTACCTTTGGCATTGTTCCTCCGCCTACCAATTGGCAATTGATTATGTTATCGATAACATATATTTCCCATATGCTGTGTCAAGCTGCGTTCGACACGGCAGGCAGGGCATGGCAAAGACAACAAGCATCGAGTGGGAGATCTGATTTCAATGACGAATCTGTTTGATTTGACGGGCCGACGCGCGCTGATCACGGGGTCCAGCCAAGGTATTGGCTATGCCCTCGCCCAGGGCTTGGCGCTGCATGGCGCGCAAGTTGTCATCAACGGTCGAACCGCAGAAACCGTCGAACGCGCGGTCGCCGAACTGCAAGCGAAAAACCTGTCAGCAAGAGCTGCCATTTTCGACGTGACGAAGAAGGATGCTGCCGAGCGCGGCGTAGCTGATATCGAGAACAATATCGGCCCTATCGACATATTGATCAACAACGCCGGAATGCAGTTCCGCTCACCGCTCGAGGACTTTCCCGCGGACAAATGGGAGCAGCTACTCACCACCAATATCTCAAGCGTCTTCTATGTTGGCCAGGCGGTAGCGCGCGCCATGATCGCCCGGAAAGCCGGTAAGATCATCAACATCGCCTCGGTCCAAAGTGAAATGGCCCGCCCAGGCATTGCACCGTACACCGCCACCAAAGGCGCCGTGCGCAACCTCACCCGCGGCATGTGCGCCGACTGGGCAAAATACGGCCTGCAGATCAACGCCATCGCGCCAGGCTATTTCAAGACGCCGCTCAACCAGGCGCTCGTCGACAACCCGGAATTCTCGTCCTGGCTCGAAAAACGTACGCCGGCCGGCCGCTGGGGCGATGTGGAAGAACTGGTCGGTGCCGCAGTGTTCCTCTCTGGACGCGCCTCGTCCTTCGTCAACGGCCACACTCTCTACGTTGATGGCGGCATTACCACCTGCCTCTAGGGCAGATCGCCCGAGTTGGGCAGCCTGAAAGAACTGAAGCACTGGAGCAGAGCATGCAGAACGAGACACGGGCTATCGTCGCCGTCATCGGCGCGGGCATCATGGGAACAGCTATTGCCACCCGCCTGATCGAGACGGGACATCAGGTCTATGTCTTTGATCTGGATCGGGAAAAGGTTGCCGCATTAGGTGCCATCGGAGCACATGCGGCCGCCTCGGTGGAAGCGGCGGTCGCGGCATCCGATTTCTGCATTCTGAGCCTCAACCACGCCAGTATCGTGCGTGCTGTGGTCTTTGGAGACGCGGGCGTTGCGGCCGCGGCGGCACCCGAAAAACTGCTGATCGACATGTCGTCGATCGATCCGGCAGACACCACCGACATGGCCGCAAGGCTCCAACGCGAGACCGGCATGGCTTGGGTTGACTGCCCGCTCTCGGGCGGCGTTCCCGGCGCTCTCTCCGGCAAACTGACGATCATGGCCGGCGGGGATGCAGGTGACTTCGAGCGGGCGCGGCGCGTCATGCAGCACCTCGCCGCCAACTACACGCTGATGGGCCGTTCCGGCGCGGGTCAGACGACAAAACTGATCAACCAACTTTTCTGCGCGGTATTGTTCCAGGCGGTCGCGGAAGCCGTCAAGCTGGCGGAAGCCGGCGGCGTCGATGCCGCCTCCATCCCTGCCGCCCTCGCGGGCGGCCGAGCCGATAGCCGCATCCTGCAAGAGTTCATGGCCAAATTCGCCGCGCGCGACTTTTCGCCGACCGGTCGTATCGACAACATGCTGAAAGATCTCGATTCCCTGCAGGCTTTCGCCCTGAAGACGAAGACGCCGCTCCCGATGACTGGCGCGGTGGTGGAAATTCACCGCCTGCTTTGCGCAGCAGGTCTGGGCGCCAGCGATTCCGCCGAGATGATGAAACTGCTGGACGGTTTCGCCGCCGGCTGATTGCGCCACGTTCCCAATCGATTTTCAGCGATCCAGTCTTTTTCCGCTTGACCAGATTGAAATGTTATCGATAACATAACTGCGAGATCTCAGCTTCGGGAGGAGCGAAGGTGCAAGCAGGCAAATTGCTGGAGTTCCGGTCTATCACCAAGACCTTCGGCGGCACGCAGGCCCTATGCGATGTGTCCATCGATCTGCGCGAAGGAGAAATCCTCGCTCTGCTCGGCGAGAACGGCGCCGGAAAATCCACCCTGATCAAGACGCTCGCAGGCATCTACAAACCTGACGCCGGAGACATCCTGTTTCGTGGCGAGAGCTATCATCATCGCCCGCCGAAGCCCAATCAACGTCAGTCGGTCGCCTTCATCCACCAGGATCTCGGGCTTATCGAGTGGATGACAGTCGGCGAAAACATGGGCCTCGCGCAGGGATTTTCCATGCGCCGCGGCTTGATTGACTGGGCCAGCACGCAGGATCGCGCCAGGGAAGCATTGAAGCTTGTCGGCTGCGACTTCGATCCGACGACAAGGGTCTCCCAGCTGACCCGCACGGAGAAATCGCTGGTCGCCATTGCCCGGGCGCTTGCCGTCGAAGCCGATGTTCTGGTTCTCGACGAGCCTACCGCGAGTTTGCCAGCCGACGAGGTCGACCGCCTCTTTGATGCGATTCGCCCCCTCAAGGAACGCGGTGTCGGCATGATCTATGTCTCGCATCGCCTGGACGAAATCTTCCGAATTGCGGACCGCGTGGCTGTCCTGCGTGATGGAAGCATGGTTGGCCAGAAGCCTGTCAGCGAGACGACGCCGGAAGAGCTGGTCTCGCTCATTATAGGCCGCAGCGGCAGCAGTCTGTTTTCCAAGACGCCTGCCACGCCGGGTGCGCCGATCGTCAAGGTGCGTAACCTTGTCTGCTCTGGCACCAGCCCCGTTTCCTTCGACATCCGCCAGGGCGAATTGCTTGGGCTGGCAGGGCTGCGCGGCGCAGGCCAGGAATTGATCGGCCGGGCGATGTTCGGTTGTGAGCCCTTTTCAGGCTCGATCACGCTCGATGATGCAGTCCCCGATCTGTCGAGCCCCCGTGCGGCGATGGCGTCGGGCATTGGATTGATTGCGCGCGATCGCACGGAAGAATCGGTCGCCCTGTCGCTGTCGATCCGCGAGAACACCTACATGAACCCCGGCGCGATCGGCCGAAACCTCCTGTCCTTTCTGTCGCCCCGCAACGAGGCGGCAAATGCCCATGACATCGGCCTCTCCGTCGGCCTGCGTCCCAATGATCCCGATCTGCCGGTAGAGGCCTTGTCCGGTGGAAACCAGCAAAAGGTGGTCGTCGGGCGTTGGCTGGCGACAGGCCGCAAACTGCTCGTCGCCGAGGATCCGACCGCCGGCGTCGACGTCGGTGCCCGTGCCGATATCTACCGGCTCATCTATCGCGCGCTCGACGCCGGCCTTGCCGTGATCGTCGTATCCACCGACTTCGAAGAAATCGCTCATATCTGCCACCGCGCGCTGATCTTTTCGCGCGGCAAAATTGTCGGCGAGCTTTCCGGCGACGCATTGACCACACAGGCGGTTATCACCGCCGCGTCTGCGTCCGAAGCCGCGTAAGCCCAGGAGGAACCCATGCAATCCATCGAATCCACGGCGCTCGAGCCTACGAAAAGCGAAATGGCCGGCCTGTCGATCGGCCAGAAGATTGGGCGGTTGATCCCGGTCTATGGACTGGTGATCTTGACCGTCGGCCTCATTCTTCTGTTTTCGATCCTGCTTCCCGGGACGTTCCCGACGATCCTGAATGTCCGCTCAATCGTCTCTGACAAAGCGATCATCGCGCTCCTGTCGCTCGCGGCGATGATCCCGATGGCCTCCGGCCGCATCGATCTGACGGTGGGCTACGGCATCGTTCTCTGGCATATCCTCGCGATCAGCCTGCAGACTTCCTACGGCTTTCCCTGGCCCGTCGCTGTTCTGGTGGTCCTGACGCTCGGTGTGCTTACCGGCTTCCTCAACGGCCTGCTGGTCGAGGTCGCAAAGATCGACAGTTTCATTGCAACGCTGGGTACCGGGACGGTGCTTTATGCTCTCGCACTCTGGCACACCGGCGGGCGCCAGGTGGTGGGCGTGCTCCCACAGGGCTTCTACGCGCTGAACGGCACGATGGTATTTGGCCTGCCGATCACCGGCTTCTATGTGCTGGCGATCGCGCTCTGCATGTGGATCGTCCTCGAATACCTCCCGATCGGCCGCTATCTCTATGCCATCGGCGCCAATCCCAAGGCCGCCGCTCTCAATGGCATTCCCGTCCGCAAGTTCGTCATCGGCGCCTTCGTCACTTCGGGTCTGCTCGCCGCGCTGACCGGCGTGCTTCTGGCCTCGAAGCTTCGGATCGGCCAGGCGAGCGTCGGCCTGGAGTATCTTCTGCCAGCGCTCGTCGGCGCCTTTCTTGGATCGACCACGATCAAGCCCGGTCGTGTCAACGTGTGGGGAACAATGATCGGCGTGATCATTCTCGCCGTCGGAATCTCGGGAATTCAGCAATTCGGCGGCTCGTTCTTTGTCGAGCCACTGTTTAACGGCGTCACGCTGCTCGTTGCCATCGGCATCGCAGGCTACGCCCAACGCAAGCGCGGCGCGGTGAGGAGGATCGCGCCGTTGCCGAAGTAACGCAAAAGCCGGCGAGCAAGCCGGATCCGATCAAAATCCAAAGGAGGATGGACATGAAGCGCAGAACGATCTTGCAGGCAACGGTCGCGGCCGTTGCGATGATGATGAGCATGCCGGCATTTGCCGATGCGATCGGCGATGCAAAGGCCGTGGTCGACAAATACGCATCGAAAGTCAGCGCCTGGGACGGTCCTACAAGCGGACCCAAGGCTTCAGCCGACAAGTCGATCGTCATCCTGGCCGCCGACATGAAGAACGGCGGCATCCTGGGTGTCGTCAACGGTATTCAGGAGGCCGCCTCGGCGATCGGCTGGAAGGTAACCGTTCTTGACGGCGCGGGCTCCATCGGCGGTCGCACCGCTGCCTTCGGCCAGGCGATGGCATTGAAGCCGAACGGCATCATCATCAACGGCTTTGACGCCATCGAACAGAAGCCGGCCATGGAACAGGCCAAGACCGCCGGAATTCCCATGGTCTCCTGGCACGCTGCCTCGAATGTCGGCCCTGTCCCGGACGTCGGCGTCTTTGCAAACGTCACGACCGATGCGATGGAAGTGTCGAAATCGGCTGCCGACTGGGCGTTCGCCGATGCTGGTGGCAAGCCGGGCGTCATCATCTTCACCGACAGCACCTATGCGATCGCGATCGCCAAGGCCGATCGCATGAAGAAGGAGATCGAGGATCTCGGCGGCACCGTGCTCGAATATGTCGACACGCCGATTGCCGAGACGTCGCAGCGCATGCCCCAGCTCACCACCTCGCTTCTGCAGAAGTACGGAGACAAGTGGACACACTCGCTTGCGATCAATGATCTGTATTACGACTTCATGGGCCCGTCGCTGGCTTCGGCTGGCATCGCTGGGGACGGCAAGCCTGTGAACGTTGCGGCGGGCGACGGCTCTGAAAGCGCCTACCAGCGTATTCGCGCGAAGCAGTTTCAGGCCGTCACCGTCGCCGAGCCACTGAACCTTCAGGGCTGGCAGCTGGTCGACGAATTGAACCGCGCCTTCGCCAAGGAAGCATGGTCCGGCTATGTGTCCCCGCTGCACGTCGTCACCAGCGCCAACGTCGAATTCGACGGCGGCCCGAAGAACAGCTTCGATCCCGATAACGGCTATCGCGACCAGTACAAGAAGATCTGGGGCAAATAATCCCCATTGCGGACGCGCCCTGACGCGCGTCCGCAAACAATCCTGAACCTGTGTTCCCTGTTTTTATCGTTCCGGCTTTCCAAAAGCCCTGGAAGTGAGACCACATGATCATTCGCTATGCTTTGTTTGAAGGCCAGATCCATCCAGGCAAGGAGGCCGAGTTTCGCAGTTTCGTGAAGGAGCGGCTGGTGCCCCTATGGACCCAGTTTCCCGGCGCCCAGGAAGTCCGCGTGCTTGACGGCCTCGAGCGGGATCCCGGCGCTCCTGTTTACGCGATGGCGCTGGCGATCCGTTATCCCGACATGGATGCGGTCAACGACGCACTCGCCTCGGATGTCCGGTTCCAAAGCCGCGACGTGACTGGCGAGTTACTCAAGATGTTCACCGGAAAGGTCCACCACCATGTGTTCGCCGCGAGCGAATACGCGCCATCGAACCCGTGAGCGAGGAGCTGCCAGCCGCACGGGATATCTTGGGCGCTATTGCCCGCCGTGCCTGCGCGTCAGCAGCCATACGAGGTACGGACCGCTGATCAAAGCTGCAAAGAGCCCGACCGGCACCTGATAGGGGTAGATGATGATCCGCGAGAGCCAGTCGGCGGCGATCAGAACGCCCGCGCCGATCAGGATGCTCGCCAACAACAGGTGGCCGGCTTTCTGAAAGCCGATCAACCGTGCGAGGTGCGGCGCAATCAGGCCGGTGAGGCTTAGCGGGCCGACAAGGAAGGACGCTATGGCAGTCATCACCGCGGCGATGACGGCAAGGATGAGCCGGCTAAGACCGACCGAAAGGCCGAGGCCACGGCTGGCACTGCCGCCAAGCGGCAAGATCGTCAGCCACCTCCCCAGCAAGGGGAGCGCCCCGGCGAGACCAACGGCAGAAATCACCGCTGTCCAGGCCTCAAAGGCGCCGGCTCGGCTGGTCGATCCCGAGAGCCATGTCAGCAGGATATACCCCCGCATATCGCCCTGCGCGAGTACCATGGTGACGATCGCCATGGCAAAGGCCCCGATTGCTATTCCGGCTAGCAGCAGCCTTTCGGGTGCGAATTGGGTACGGCCAGCGATGGCAACCATCACCATGAACGTCACCAACGCTCCGAGTGCCATGGCAGTGAGCATGATGGCCGGTGACGGAAACCCGAAGAGGAATAGCGCCACGGTGAGCCCGGCACCGCCGCCGGCACTGACGCCCAGCACTTCCGGGCTCGCGATCGGATTGCCGGTCACTCGCTGCATGATAAAGCCTGCGGCGGCAAGCAACGCCCCGGCACCTCCGGCTGCAGCCGTGCGTGGCAGACGAAACGGAAGCAGGTCGGAAAACAGCGAACCCACTGCAAGGTGCCAGCCATCCTCGCCCGGCCCGATCGTCAGTGCTGCGGCAAGAAGCAACAGGACCAGCGCGCCGAGACCAACCAAGGCAACAAATGGTCGCTCCATACGACGAAATGCAGCGGCGGAGCGCGCCGTCACTGCGGCGACGGAGTGGACACGCGGCAGGAGGAACAACAGCAAGGGGCCGCCCAGTAGCGCGGTGGCGGCACCCGCAGGCGCAAGGTCGGAAAAGCCCGGCCCAAGCAGCTGCGTGACGCAATCGGTGAGAAACAATAGGCCAGCGCCCGTCAGCGGAGCGACAATCATCACTTGCCGGGTGGTCCGCGCCCCAACGAAGCGCGCGATCGCAGGTGCCGCGAGCCCGAGAAACCCGATGATCCCGACCTGTGCTGTGACCGAGGCCGAGAGCCAGACGCCGAGCGCCAATACCAGGAAGCGGGTGGTATGCAGTGCGACCCCTAGGCTTCTGGCTGCCCCGTCGTCCAGTGAGAGCACCGTCAAGGGCCTCATCAGCAACGTGGCCGCGAGCGCGCCGACTAGCAGGCGGGGACCAAGCGAAAGCACACCGCTCCAGTCCTGCTGGCTGAGCGAACCCGCGCCCCATATATAGATCGACATCGCATATTCGCCGCGCGCGAGAACGACCGTGACACTCAGCGCCGAAGCAATCAGCGTCACGATCATGCCGGAAAGAGCGACCGTCACCGGATCGAGGCTGCGCCGCCAGCTGAGCGCTAGCACGATGGCCACCGCTACCAGTCCGCCGCCGAAGGCAACGAGTTCCCGCGAAACGCCGAGAAGTAGTGGGGAGAAGCTCATGGCGATGGTCAGTGCCAGCTCCGCGCCGGAGGCAATGCCGAGTGTCGAGGCATCGGCGATCGGATTGCGCAGCACCCGTTGCAGCAGAGCTCCGGAAAGACCGAGCACAGCTCCCGCGATCAACGCCATCGCCGCGCGTGGCAACATGCTGTCCCATAAAAGAATTGAATCCAGCATGGCCGCATCGGCGGCATCGACGGGCACCTGAGGCCGCAACAGAACAAGCAGCGCGAACGCCATAACGCAGAGCACGGCGAACACCACGCCGTTCGCCGGAGCCAAGGGTGATATGGTACGGTTTAGCACGCGGTCAGCCGTTCCAGGCACGTGTCAGCCCCTCCGCGAGAAGATCGGCAAACCGCATTGCTGCTGGCAAAGCACCGTAGGGATTGATCGAGCCCAAGGTCAGGACGCGTCCCTGACGCACCGCCGGCAGCGCGTTCCAGAATGCGCTGGTCTTGAGAGCTGCCAGCGCATCTTCGGGCTGCGGCGGGATCATCACGATCCAGGCCTCGGGAACGGAGGCAAGTGTCTCGATGCCGACAGGCGCCATGGCGGAATAGCTGGTGGCACCCGACCAGGCATTCGCCAGTCCGACGCGCTTCAGGACTTCGCCGAACATGCTGTCGGCGCCGAACACCCTGTAATGCCGCGCATCGCCAAGATTGATCGGAATGACCGGTCGCCCGTCACCACCGGCAAAGACGGCGCGATATCGCTCAAGCTTTTCGGAAAGCGTGTCCCGCAACTGCTCGGCTGCGGGCAGCTTCAACCTGTCCCCGATCGCAACCGTCACCGCTTCGGCTAACACAAAGGGACTTTTGTTCGGCTCATAGATCGCGTGGCTTTCCACCGGTGCGATCCGGCTCATCAGATTGTCGGCCCAGGCGTAGAAATTCGAGTTGAAGATTAGGTCCGGCCTTGCAAAGCGCATGGCTTCAAAGTTCGGCGTGCCCCGCAAGCCGAGATCGGCGACTGACCCAGGCACGTCAGGCTTTACCGCGACTTGGCGGAACTGCTGAAGCTCTGTCCCAGCCACAACATTCGCCCGGATTGCAAGCAGCGTTTCAAGCAACGCCCAGTCCAGCGTCGCCACCCGCGGCAACTGCTGTGCAGAAAAGACGGCAGGTGCGGCCAGCAAGGTGGCAGCGCCTGCGATAAAATGCCTTCGGGTTGAATACGTCACTGTTGTCACAGGAGATAGCGGACCGTTCTAACGCGGTAGGACGCCGGGAGGAACAAGTCCTCCCGGTCGCGCAGCCAATTGCAAAACTAAACCACCGCTGTCAACTTACCATTTCTTGCTCAGCTTGAAGGTAACCGTCCGAGCGTCACCGTAACCGCAAACGCTGAGGCCACCGCAACCGGACACATATTCCTTGTCGAAGAGATTGCTGACGTTGAGCGATGCGACCCAATTTTCCTTTTCGTAGCGAATAGCCGCGTCGAATACTGCTGCGCCTGGCACCTTCCTGGTGTTCGCTTCATCGGCCCATGACCAGCCCTGATAGCGGACACCGGCTCCAAGGCTCATGCCTTCCAGGGCACCCGACGTCACAGCATAGTCGAGCCACAGCGCGCTCGTCACCTTGGGGACGATATAGGGCGAGTTGCCCACCAATGAGGGGTTGGCCTGGTTCTCGGTGACTTCCATGTCGGTATAGGCAAACGAACCGAGCATCTTCCAGTTATCATTGAGATTGATCTTGGCTTCCAGCTCAGCACCACGGGAGACAACCTCACCAAGCTGGCTCTGGCTGAAGTCCGCATAGGTGACCGTGTTGTTGTGCTTGGTGATGTGAAAGACCGACGCTGTGATCACACCATCAATGAATGTCGGCTCGTATTTGACGCCGCCTTCGAACTGATAGCCGTCCTCCGGCTTCAGGGCGCCGGAGATACCGGTTCCGATCTGCGGATTGAAGAAGCTCGCGACACTGACGTAAGGCGTCACGCCGTTATCGAATTCATACGCCAAACCGGCACGTCCGCTGGCGGCCGCATCATTCGTGCTGTAGCTCGTCCCGACAACAGCATCGGCATCAGTGTTGACGAAGTCATAGCGTCCGTTGACGGTCGCCACCCAGCCGCCGCCAAAGTGTATCTGGTCCTGGGCGTAGATGCCAAGCTGCTGCTGCGTGACAACCTGATCGAGCTGCACATCGTTTGCCGGCTGCGGCAAGCCATAGATCGGATCAACCGGGCTGATGGGCGTCGCCGCGGCGGGCCACGTCGGCCATTTCTGTACGTGATCCAGCTTGTAGTATTTGTAGTCGAAGCCCACCATGACGTTGTGGGTTGCGCCACCGAGATCGAACTCGTTCTCCGCCCGGTTATCCACGGAGACCGTATCCACCCTGGAGGTACCTTCGAAGCCGACGCGATAAAGCTCAGTCAGGGTCGCGTCGGTGTAACCATAGGGGTACGGCCCGATCTCATGCTTGTCCAGATGACCGTAGCGGAGGTCCTGCGACACCTTCCAACCGTTATCGAACTCGTGCTCGAACTCGTAGCCAAGCATTTGCTGCGTATAGTTGCCGTCATCGATATCGGGCTCGCCAAGGAATGTCTTTCTGTCGATTTTTCCATAGGGCGCGTTCACAACCGTTCCCACGTAGGGGAGGAAGCCGTTGCTCGAATGCACCTGATCGAGCGCGCCAGCATAACCCCAAACGGTGAGGCTCGTTGCGTCGTCCGGAGCGACAGTCAGCTGAGGCATGATGAAGCCACGCTTGTCGTGGGTGTAATCGACATAATTGTCGCCACCGGCAACCTTGCCGGTGAGACGGTAGGTCATCGTGTCACTGGAACCGACCTTGTCGGAAATGTCGAAACCGGCGAATGCGTTGCCGTTCGAATTGATGCCAGTCTCGGCATAATAGAGCGGGTCATCCGTCGGGCGTTTGCGCACAAGGTTGACCACGCCGCCCGGATTGGCACCTCCGAGAAGAACCGAGGACGGCCCCTTGAGCACTTCGACACGCTCAAGCATGAACGGATCGATCTGGAAACCGCCGAAGCCATAGCTGAACAGCGAGAGGTTATCCATGAAAACGCCGGTCTGCGTGGCGTTGAAACCGCGAATGTAGAACCAGTCCGTATCGCCGTCATTGCCATAAGGTTGAGCCACAACGCCCGGCGTGTAGAACAGCGCCTGGTCCACCTTGTTGGTAATGCCACGATCGTCCAGCTCCTGCCGCCCGATGACGGAGACGGATTGCGGAATTTCGTTCAGCGGAGTGTCGGTCTTCGAACCCGTCGTCGTCGCCTTGGCGACATAGCCTTTGACAGGGCCGGTCGCCGCTGCATCGGACGCGGCGGCATCCGCCCCTTGAACCACCACGGGCTGCAACTCCGTCGCCTCCTGCGCCAGCATGGAGGACGCATGTGCCAACCCGGCAACAGCCACCCCCGCCAACAGATTGGCCCTGAAAATGAAACCCTTGGTCCTGCTATGCATGCCGTTACCCCATCCACGCCGCGCAAAGGCACGGCCATCACCTGAATAAGATGAGTGATTAACTCAATTTTAATGGCCGAGCTTGTCGCTATCCGGGGAGAATTGAACGATTTTGGGCAATTTTTCGCACTGCAAACGAACGCCCGACCGCTGTGTCTTTCAGGCCACCCGCGCCTTTTTCCAGTAGGCAGGCGTGGTGCCGACATTCTTGCGGAAGACACGCGTGAAATGCGCCTGATCGGAAAATCCCGTTTCAGCCGCGATCACCGTCAGTGGCTGCTCGCCCTCCACAAGTAGCTGTTTGGCCCTGTCGAGACGCGCATTCATCTGCCACTGGTGCGGTGCCACGCCCGTCGAAGCCTTGAAGGCATGGCTGAAATGCGATTGCGACAGCCCGGTCAGAACCGCCAACTCTTCCAGGCGGATGTTGCGGAGGCAATTTTGCTCGATGAACTCGGTCGCCTTGCGCAGTTGCCACGCCGCAAGCTTGCTCCGCTTCCGTGGCGTCACCTTCGTCAACTTCATGACGTCGATGATCAACGACATCGCCAAGCCGTCACCATAGAGGTCGTGCAGCGGCTGCGGATTGGTGCACTCGGCAGCAATCAACTGCGCGAGCGTGAGGATGCGTTCGTCGGAGAATAAAAGCTGCGGACTTTTCAGTCGCTGGGGATCGATTTCTTCCATCAGCCGGCCGCTGACGATATCCGCATCGAAATGAAGGTCGAGATGCCTGATGAACTCGACATCCACCAGATCTGCCCAGAGCTCCATACCGGCAGGAACATAGGAAATCGGCCGATAGGCTCTGTCCTGGACCGTGCCCTGCCCCTTGGGCATCAGTCTTACCTTTGAATTGCCGGGGCCGTGCAAGTCGAGCAAAATGAAAAGACGGGGATCGTTGGCAACGTAATAGCCTCCCGCATACGGCGCGCATTCGACATCCCAGACGTCGGCCACTATCCCGTTCCATTGGCGGCGATGCGCGCCGCCAATAACGGAAAAGCCCTCGATCTTGTTTTGCATTCTCGGTTGAAACGTCATGGCCGGTCTCGCATTCCGGCACGACCGGAAAACATGTATATTTTAGTCAAGTTTATTATCGTGATCTTGTCGTGAGCGCAATGCGAAATTGCCGAATAGTCGGCAGGTGGTAAAACATCAGCGGGAGACTGCGCCGGTCCCCTATTGCGGCGCGGCCGCGTCCGACAGTGCTTGCCGGTCGAGGATCCGTTCGATCGAACCATTTGCCATGACCGCGGTGCGATCGCACATGTGGCCGATAACGCCGGGATCGTGGCTGACGAGAATGAACGTCATCCCGTGCGCTGCTTTCAGATCGTTCAGCAGGTTCAGTATGCCGGCTTGCACCGAAACGTCGAGCGCCGAGGTCGGTTCATCGAGCAAGAGCAACTTCGGCTTCAGAAGCAAGGCGCGCGCGATAGCCACGCGCTGGCGCTGCCCACCGGAAAGCTGGTGCGGATAGCGTTCAGCGACCACCGGCTTCAGCCCGACCTGATCGAGCGCTGCGTGCACACGATCACTGACATCGGGTACGCCACGGATCGACAATGGCTCGCCGAGCGTCCTTGCGATGCGATGGCGGGGGTGCAGCGACGAGTAGGGATCCTGGAAGACCATCTGAATCTCTTCGCGAGCGGCGCCGGTAATCTTCCTGCCTGGCGACAACGGCTGGCCAAACACACGGATCTCTCCCTGCCATCCGGTATTCAAGCCGGCGATCGCCCGCAGCACAGTCGTCTTGCCACAGCCTGATGGCCCGATGAGGCCGAAGGTTTCGCCTGCTCCCACCTCGAAACTGACGCCCCGAACTGCCGTATAGCCGCTTCCCGCGCCCTGAAAGGTCACAAAAAGTCTTTCGACCGAAAGCGCCGTCATGCTTCTTCCCCATAGACCGGCAGCCGCGAACCGTAAGTCGCCGCCGACGGACGCGCATTCCAAAGCGCCCGCGTATAGCCCGACCGCGCCCCGGCAAGATCTGCCGCGACCATCTGCTCTTCTATACGGCCGTTCCGCATGACCACGACGCGATCGGCGTAGCGCGACACCTGTTGCAGGTCATGACTGATCAGCAGCAAACCCATTCCGAGTTCCTCGGTGAGTGAACGCAACAGCTTCAATATCTGGTCCTGCAAGTCTTGATCGAGGGCCGAGGTCGGCTCGTCCGCAATCAGCAGTTTCGGCCGATTGACCAGCATCGCCGCGATCATCACGCGCTGCCCCATGCCGCCCGAAAGCGCGGCGGGATAGCTTGAATAGGCTCTCTTCGGATCGGTGAAACCGACCCTGGCAAGCATATCAAGCGCACGCTCACGCCGTTCGGCCGCCGAAAGTCCGGTATGAAGCAGCAACGCCTCTTCGACCTGTCGGCCAACCCTGTGCGCCGGGTTCAGCGAATATTTCGGATCCTGAAGGATAAGCCCGATATCGTTGCCTCGGATCTTGTTCCAGCCGGCAGGCGTCAGGCCGCCCAGATCCTGTCCGTCGAACATCAGACGCTTTGCCTGCACCTTGGCGCGAGACGGCAAAAGCCCCATGATGGCCCGCCCGGTCATCGACTTGCCCGACCCGGACTCACCGACCATTGCCACGATTTCGCGCCCGACAGAAAAGGAAACGCCGTCGACGACGCGCGCCGGTCCGCGATCGGACGGGAACGAGATCGACAATTCCTCGATGGACAGCAGCGGCTCAGTCATGGCGCGGATCCAGAATATCACGCAGGCCGTCGGCAAGCAGGTTGAAGGCAAGCGAGGTGACGAAGATCGCGGTACCCGGAACCGCCGCGACCCACCATTGGTCGAAGATCACCTGCGTTCCCTCAGACACCATCGATCCCCATTCCGCTGTCGGCGGACGGACACCGAGCCCAAGGAAGCCAAGACCAGCCGCGGCGAGAATGATGCCGGAAAGGTCAAGCGCAAGACGAACGATGGCGGAAGGCAGAACCAGCGGCAGAACATGCCCCCAAAGCAGCCGGACGCCCTTGATACCGACCATCTCGGCTGCCGCCAGATAATCGCTCCGCCGCAGCGCCGCGGTCTCGACACGCGCCTGCCGCGCATAGGCGGGCCAGCTTGTCAGCGCCAGCGCCAATGCACCATTGATAAGACCCGGGCCCATGATCGCGACGAAGGCAAAGGCGAGCAGAAGCCGCGGAAACGACATGACGATATCCGTGAGCCGCATGAGCACGCGCTCCGTCATGCCGCCGAAAAAGCCCGCAAGAGTGCCGACAACGATGCCGAGCGGCGCCATCAGCAGGACGACGATCAGCACCAGCAGCAAGGTCGGCCGCGCTCCGTAGATCAGCCTCGACAGGATATCGCGCCCAAACGCATCCGTGCCCAGCCAGTGCCCGGCAGTTGGCGGCATAAGGCGGTTCGCGGTCTCTTGAAGATTGGGATCATAGGGAGCAAGGATCGGCGCCAGCAGTGCGACCATCAGAATAAGAAGGACAATCAGGCCCCCGATCGCGGCGGAGCGCGATCTCATGAACCGCCCGACAAACGCCGCCTTGCCGACGGGGATATCAGCAATATCGCTCATTGCCGCCCCCTTGCATTGATGCGCGCGACGCCGAGGTCGGTGAGTGCATTCAACAAGACGAATGACGCGCCGACGACAAGTGTCGCCCCGAGGATTGCCGGCGTATCGCCGGCGAACATCGCGGTCGTCAGATAGCGACCGATACCGGGCCACGCAAAGACGGTTTCCGTGAGAACCGCGCCTTCCAGCAGGCCGGCGTAGGAGAGCGCAATGACGGTCAACAACGTGCCCGAGATGTTGGGCAGGACATGGACGAACACGATGCGGCGAAGGTTCGCTCCCTTCGCGCGAGCGGTCGTCACATATTCCTGGCCGAGTTCAGTAAGGATCGCAGCTCGCGTCAATCGCGATATGGCAGCAGTCGCATGAAGCGCAAGGACAATTGCCGGCAAGGCCAGATGGGCCAGCACGTCGCGGAACGCCCCTGCCTTCCCCGACATCCATGAATCGATGAGCGCAAATCCCGTCACGGACTTTACGGTGTACTGAAAGACGACGTCCGCCCTTCCCGGCCCCGGCGCCCAGTGCAACCGGGCGTAAAACAGGAGCAGCATGAGCAGCCCGAGCCAGAAGATCGGGACGGAATAACCGAATAGCGAGACAAACCGTGCAACACTATCCACCCAGGTGCCCTGCCGGGCGGCAGCGGCTATGCCGAGCGCCAATCCGATGATGGTTGCCAGCAGAATCGCCGCGGTGGCCAGCTCGATCGTTGCCGGGAAGGTCCGGGCAATATCCTTGGCGACAGGCTGCCCCGTCGAGATCGACTGCCCCAGATTTCCGGCAAGTGTTGTCTGCAGATAGCGAAGGAACTGCATCGGGACAGGTTGGTCCAAACCGAGTTCCAGGCGCGCCTGTTCATAGGTCGACTGGCTCGCATGATCGCCGACCATCTGCAGGGCCGGATCGATCGGCGAAAGCCGTGTCATCGCAAAGGTCACGATCGCCAAGCCCAAAAGGGTCAGCGCGAATGACCAAAACCACTTAAGAAATGGCCGAACGAACGACAACTCCCGCCAGCGTTTGCGCTGGCGGGAGTTGGTCATGTCGGCATTGGATCGCGTTGCCGCTTGCGGCACTTATTTTTCCACCTTGTCGTAGTAGACCTGGTCCGCATTGAGACCCTGGGCATAGTTCTTGATTTTGTCGCTTAGCACGACTTGGTCGTTGCCTTGAAGCGTAAAGATGAAGGGCGAGCTAGCCTGAATCTTCTTCTGCAGATCCTGATAGAGCGCGACGCGCTTGGCAGGATCCTGTTCTTTGACGGCTGCAAGCGTCTCATCGGTCAATTCAGGAATCACCCAGCCGGCATATTTCGCGGCCGTGTTGGTGGAGTTGTCCTTGTTGATCGCAAAGGCACTGGCGTTGGAATGCGGATCGAAATAATCCGGGATCCAGTAGCGAAGGGTCATCTCGAACTTGCCCGAACGGCCGCGTGCATAGATGTCGCTTGCCACGCCCGGCTGGATGTCGAGGTTGATGCCGGCCTGCGCGAAGGTCGACTGCAGCGACTGCGCGATCGAGAGGAACGGCTGGTCGTTAAAGACGATGAGTTCGACCTTGAACGGCGTCTTGATGCCGGCATCCGCCAGAACCTTCTTCGCCTTCTCGACGTCGAGCTTAAATGGCGTATCCGTCAGCGCGCCGGGGAAGCCGACAGGCAGGAAGGCCTGATGCACGGTGCTCTGGCCGCGCAGCAGATTGTTGGCGATGCCATCGTAATCGACCAGATAGCGGGCCGCTTCCCAGAACGCCGGATTGCCAAGGGTCGGATTTGCCTTGGTGTTGAGCAGGATATAGTCGGTGCGGGCAGAAGGAACGGAGAGCACCTTGACGCCGCTCTTGTCCTTCAGCGCTTCGATCTGGTCGGCCGACAGGCCACGAGCGATATCGGCATCGCCCTGTTCGACCAGCAGGCGGCGCGCGCTAACGTCAGGAACGTTGCGGATGATCACGCTTTCCAGCTTCGGCTTGTCGGAAGAGTTCGGATTTGCCTGCAGCACGAGGGCTTCGTGCGGCGTGTAGGTGGCAATGGCAAAGGCACCGCTGCCGGCGGAATTCGTCTTCAGCCATTCATTGCCGAAATCATTGTCCTTGGCTTGCGCGGCAACGGTCTGCTCATCGACGATCGAGGCGATCGGCGCCGTCAGCAGCGACAGGGCAAAGCCGGAGCCAACATCGGCAGTCCAGGTAAGCTTTACGTGCTTGTCGTCTACCTTGGTCACGGCCGCGTCGACATTGTCAGCCGTCCAGCCGAGCTCATTGAGGATGAAGGCAGGCGACTTGTTGAGCTTCACGGCGCGGGTCAGCGAGAAGACGACATCTTCCGCGCGCACCGGATTGCCCGAGGCGAATTTCGCATCGGCCAACTCGAACGTCAGGCTCTTGCCGTCAGCGGTCCAGGAGGCAGCCAGCGCCGGCTCAATCTTCGTGCCATCATCCCGGTTGGACTGCACGAGCCGCTGATACAAGTTGTTGAAAGACTGAACCGTCGTCAGCTCGAAGCCTTCTGCCGGGTCGAAGCTGACGGCATCGTCGATCGACTGGGCAACGACCAGCACATTCGGCGGCGTGTCGGCATAGGTGACCGGCGCTCCAAAAAGGAGCCCCAAGCTGAAAACGGTACCGAGCAGTTTAGCGCGGCCGACGGCGAGGTTCATATTCATATCTCCATGAGTTAATTGGTTTAATTGCTTTGGCGCCAAACTTAGCGATGCAGCGGGCCACCACGAGGCCTGATTGTCCATTTTTGCATTTCGGGGTGGAAAATCTTTCCGGCTGTCGTGGATGGCAAATCTACTCGGCTGCGGCTTTCGAAAGAATCATGTGATCGAGCGGCAGTTCGGTCGAATACTTTATCTGCTCCATTGCGAATACCGAGGAAACATCGCGGATATCTATCTTCGCGATGAGCCGTTTGTAGAATGCATCATAGGCCGCGATGTCGGGCACGACAACGCGCAAAAGATAATCCACATCGCCGCTCATGCGATAAAAGTCCAGGACCTCGGGGAAGGTCACCACAACTTCCGAAAACCGCTTCAGCCATTCGGTCGAGTGCGCGTCTGTCCGGATCGACACGAAGACCGTGACGCTCGCGTTGACCTTCACCGGATCGAGAATGGCAACCTTCCGTTGAATGACACCATCTTCCTCCATCTTCTGGACACGCCTCCAGCAGGGAGTGGTGCTGAGACCGACCTTCTTCGCGAGATCCGCGACCGACAGCGTCGCGTCCTCCTGCAGAATGCGAAGGATCTTGCGGTCGAGACGATCCATCCTGGAATGCCTTTCGATAGAAGAATTGAGACAGAGCCTGCCCACACGGAATTGGCTTTCCGCATGTCAATTTGGGTTGAACAGGCCTTTGGGAAAGATAAGCGAGGCAGCGTTTCTTCAGCTGGGGAGCTTGCGAAGCGCTAACAGATCGAAGACATCAAAGTCATTGAAAACTCACTTTCTTTCCTAAAGACTACTATTTCAGTAGTAATAATCGAGAATTGAAAAGCTCAAGAATGTGCGCTTCGCAGGAAAATTCTTCTACAAATTGGCGACCACCGGAGAGCATCAATTGGGAAAGGCCGGAGTGCCATGGCTTCCGTCGCAAATCCTCCGAATTGCCCAGAATGGGGATGCAGGGTCACGAGGCCCTGCCCTCCCTAGCGACGCGCGGCCCAGCTCAGGCCCCGCCGCAGTATCAGTGGCATATGGGCATGATCGAATTCGGCAGCGACGTGACCGAGCGCGGAATAGAAGACACGACCGGCACCAAAGCTGCGCTTGAAGACCACCGGCATCGTGACATCGCGGGCTGCCGGGTCGTGTTCGCCGGTGAAGGTGGTGGTTGCGAGGATTTCTATGGAAGGGTCGTAGTGCAGGTAATATTGCTCGGACCGATAGTCGAAATCCGGAATTCCCTGCATCACCGCGTCTTCCGGACAGGTAACCGCGACGCGAAAATCGATGATGTTGCCGGGATGGGCAACCCAGGTCACGCCGGAAACGTAGCGGAACGGGGCGCTTTCCTTGAATGAGGTCGCGAGCGAGCCATGATGTCCGCCAAGACCGAGCCCTCCGCGTACGGCTTCCACGAGGGCGTCGGCATGGGCTTTTTCGAGGACCTCGCCCGTGATCACAGGCACGACAAGATGTGCTTGAGCAAGCCTCGGCGAACCGAAGATGCCGAGATCGTTGGTGACCTCGGTCTGAAAGCCATCCTCCCCGAGAAGCCCGGCAACGATGCCGGCGCATTGTTCCGGCTCATGGCCCCGCCAGCCGCCCCAAGCGATGATCGCCTTGCGCATGATCTTTCCTTATCTCGGATGCGCTGAACCGCCGGAGGGGCTTGGCCGCCGGCGGTTCAACAATATCCACGATCTCAGCTTCGGATCGTGGCCTTCCCTTCCTCGACCAGTCGCGCCGCTGCTTCAGCAGGCGTAGTCCGCTCAAACGCGAGCTCGTCGGCGATCGGGCGCAGGACGCGCTGGTCGAACTCCGTCGATCCCAAAGGCGCAGGTGCCGGGTAGTCACCCACCTGATCCTTGAGAAGGTTCACGTATTTCACGGTGGCCTGCTCCGTCGGGTTCAGGTTCGGCAATATCGCCTCACGGACCGCCGGCGACATCGGCACGCCGCGTTCGACGCCAAGGATCTTGCCGGCGTCCGGGTCATTGACGAAGAAGTTGATGAACTGTGCCGCAGCTTCGCCGTTCTTGGTGGTCGCGCCAACGCTCCAGATGAGCGCCGGGCGATAGTAGTGGCCCGACGGTCCGCCCTTTTTCTCGCGGGGCAGCATCGTGATGGCCAGCTTGTTCTTCGAGATCAGCTGGTAGCCGACGAGCTGGTTGGAATAGGCCATGCCCATTGCCGACTTGCCGAGCGCCAGGCAATTGGTGTCGATCGTATTCTGGTCCAGCGTCTGCACGTCGGCGGCAACGGTGCCACCCTTCTTTCGCAGCTCTTCCCAGAAGCTGTACCACTCCTTCGCGTCCTCGACGTCGAAGCCAAGCGTCGCGTCCTTGTAGAGGCTCTTTCCGCGCTGCCGCAGCCAGGCGTCGAACACATAGTTGTAGCGCGCGCCGTAGGGTCCACCCGCGTAATTGTCCTTGCCGCCCGCCTTTGTGAGCTCGACTGCCAGCTTGGCATACTCGTCCCAGGTGAGATCCGGCGTAGGCACCGGAATCCCTGCCTTCTCGAATGCCGTCTGATCGAAGAAGAGCGCGAATGAATTGAGGCCAAGACCGACGCCGTAGAGCTTTCCGTCCACAGTCGTCAGCTTCAGCACGTCCTTGCCGAAGGCATCGACCTTCAATGTCGAGGGCACGAACTCATCGAGCGGCAGGCAGGCCCCGCGCTTGGAGTAATCGGAGATCGTTCCGGGCTCGAGCTGAAACACATCCGCGATCGAGCGGCCAGCCATCTGTGTCGCCAGCTTGGTCCAGTACCCGTCCCCACTGAGAGATTCACCAACGATCGTCACGCCGGGCGTCTTGCCTTGATAAAGCTTGGCGACGTCGAGCGTGCGCTTTGCACGGTCGTTCGAGCCCCACCACATGGCGCGCAGCTGCGCGTCCGCTGCAAAAGCCGGAATGCTAGCGCCGGCGCCGAATGCCAGGCCGGTCGCCACGCCGGCGGAGCCCATCAGAAATGAACGTCGATTGATCTGCATGCTGATTCCTCCGGTTGCCTGCCCTTGGCGTCCTCCAACGTCTTTCGGGCATGTGGCGGAAAGAGTACGCAATAACTTTCCGTTTGCAACAAAATATCTTTCTATTGCAAATTTGCGTAATTTGCATAACTCTATGCTCATGAGCGAAATCAAATCAAAGCGGCCACGCCAAGCCGACATTGCCGCCACGGCAGGCGTCTCCGTATCGACCGTGTCGCGCGTCCTGGCAAACGAACCGGGCATCAGCGAAAGTGTCCGGCAGCACATCTTGCGGGTCGCAGCCGAGCACGGTTACCAAACCAAGGGCTCTTCAGAGCCAATGCCGGGCGGTCTTGCGTTGATTGCCAGTGACGGCGCGACAGGCGGGCTCAGCGTCTTTTACGAGTCGATTGTCGAGGGTTTGCGCGCGGGCGCAGCGGACGCGGGCATATCCTTCGAAGTCCGGCTGGTCCGTGAGGACCGCGCGATGCCTGATGTCATTCGCGACCACATGAAGGCCACCAACGCCGAAGGCCTGTTTCTGGTCGGCATCGACCCCAATCCTGCGCTGCGACAGTGGATCGAGGCAGAAAAGATCCCGGTCGTTCTCGTCAACGGCACCGATCCTAAACTTCGGCTCGACGGTGTCTCTCCCGCCAACTTCTTCGGCGCCCTCCAGGCCGCAGAGCGGCTGCTCGCAGCTGGACATCGCAAGATCCTGCATTTCACCGGTTCCCATCGCCACACCATCCGCGAGCGCGTCAGGGGCTTTGACGCGGCGATCGCGGCCGCGGAGGGAGCCACCAGCAAGGTGGTTCCAATGAGTTTCCAAGGCAGCGCCAGCCGGGAAGCCCACGAATTGATGGCCGCCATTCTGGATGAAAACGAAGGCTTTACCGCCGCTTTCTGCATGAACGACTTCATTGCCGTCGGCGTTCTGGAAGCCGTCACCGAGGCAGGCCTTCGGGTGCCTGAGGATTTCGCAATTGTCGGCTTCGACGATCTGCCCTGCGCACTGATGACCAATCCGCCGCTCTCCACCATGCGCGTCGATCGCGGCGCCCTCGGCCGCGAGGCCATTGGCCTGATGATCGACAGGTTCCATGATCGGGCAGCGCCGGCCCGCCACCTCTGCCATGCGGTCGTCCCCGTTGCCGGGGGCACCGTACCAATGCCGAAAACCGATGAGTGATGTTGATGACCTATGATCCGGCCAGCGCCAATCCGTTAGCGGACAACCCGCTAGAGACGCGCGAAGACATGAACCGCGCCCTCCTCGATCTCTTCGATCCGTTGCTTCCCTATTTCTCAACGGGCAATGCACGCGTTCGGCTGGATGCTGCCGGCGCCCATTTTGATCGCGCGGCCGCGGACCTGGAAGGGTTTGCCCGCCCTCTTTGGGGCCTGGCGCCGCTAGGAGCAGGAAAAGGCGACTTTGCCCACTGGCAGCGTTTTGCGGAAGGTCTGGCGAACGGCACGGATCCCGACCACCCGGAGTATTGGGGTACGGTCAACGGCCGAGACCAGCGAATGGTCGAGCTCGCAGCGCTCGGTTTTGCGCTGGCGCTTGTCCCCGAAAAGATCTGGGAGCCTCTGAGCGAGCCGGCGAAGGCCAATGTCATCGCCTATCTCAAGCATGCACGACAGTTCGATTATGCGGATAACAACTGGAAGTTCTTCCGCATTTTCGTCGACATCGCCCTTGATCGCGTCGGCGCCGAATTCGACCGCAGCCTGACAAGGCAATACCTCGAGGAGCTCGAGGGCTTCTATATCGGTGACGGCTGGTATCGCGATGGCAACGTGCGCCGCATCGATCACTACATTCCCTTCGCGATGCATTTCTACGGACTGATCTATTCCAAGCTTGTCGATGACGACTACGCGAAGCGCTACCGCGAGCGCGCCGTTTTGTTCGCCAAAGATTTTCGCAACTGGTTTGCGCCCGATGGCGCGACCATCCCCTTCGGCCGCAGCCTGACCTATCGCTTCGCCTGCGCAGGCTTCTGGTCGGCGCTCGCCTTTGCCGATCTGGAGGCGCTGCCCTGGGGCGAGATCAAGCACCTCTGCCTGCAGCATCTGCGCTGGTGGAAGGACAAGCCGATGACCAATCGCGACGGCATCCTGTCGATCGGCTTCGGCTATCCGAACCTGCTGATGTCGGAAAGCTACAACTCGGCGGGATCGCCCTATTGGGCGTTCAAGGCCTTTCTGCCGCTGGCGATCCCGGATGACCACCCGTTCTGGACCGCGAAGGAGAAAGCTCCGGCTCCGAGCGAAAGCGTCTCACCGCAGCGCCATCCCGGCATGGTCCTGATGCGCGCGGGTGGCGATGTCGTCGCACTGTCATCGGGACAAGAAAATCTCCAGATGCGCTTCGGGACGGAGAAATACGCGAAGTTCGCCTATTCGGCGCGCTATGGCTTCAGCGTCGAAGCCGATGAACGGAGTTTCTCCGGCGGTGCATTCGATTCCGCGCTCGCCTTCAGCGACGATGGATTGCACTACCGCGTGCGCGAGACGAACGCTGAGGCAAAGCTCGCCGGCGACGTGCTCTATTCGCGATGGTCGCCATTCAGGGATGTTTCCGTCGAAACCTGGCTGGTTCCCGCAGCACCCTGGCATATCCGCGTCCACAGGATCAACTCTCCGCGCCCACTGCAAACGGCCGAAGGCGGGTTTGCGATTGCCAAGCGAGACTTCGATCTAGACGTGCTTGCGGCTGCGCCGGGCAGTGCCCACGTCATAGGTGAAGCCGACTTCTCCGGTATTGTCGACTTGGGTTCGACCGTGGAACGAACCGGGCTCGCGCAGAAAGCTCTGCCGAATACCAACCTGATCGTCGCCAAGACGCTCGTTCCCCAATTACGGGGCGAGATCCCGGCCGGCGAAACCATCCTGGTGACGGCCGTGCTCGCGCTCGATGAGCCGGCTGCGGTTTCCCGCGCATGGACCAAGCCTCCGGCGGCACCTGACATCTCGGTGCTTGAGGCCCGCATAGCCAGGGACGGCGTCACCGTCAGCGCCATCGAAGCGCCGGGGCAGATGCCATGAGTCGACCGGGTATCGCGCTTGTCATGCACCCGGGGCGGACGGAGCACGTTCTCCCCGATCGCCTTCTCGACCGGCTGGAGAACTTGGGCCGATTGCTTGACCGAGAGCCTTTGCAGACCTTTGCCGACGAACGCGCCAGGCGATTATTGCCGGAAACGGAAATCCTCATAACCGGATGGGGCGCGCCCTATGTCGGCGGTGAAGTGCTTTCAGCAGCCGCCGGTCTGAAGATCGTTGCCCATGCGGCGGGAACGGTTAAGGGGCTGATCGACGAGGAGGTTTTTCGCGCAGGCATCGCCGTCAGCCATGCTGCGGAGGCCAACGCGATCCCCGTGGCCGAATTCACGCTTGCCGCCATCCTCTTCGCCGGCAAGCAGATTTTCCGGTTTCGCGACACTTATGTCGCGGATCGCAATCGGGATCGCACCCATCCGATGCAGCGGCTTGCGATCGGAAACTACGGCCGCACCGTCGGCATCATCGGCGCGTCGCGCATCGGCCGGCGCGTGATCGAGCTGCTGAAGCCCTTCAATTTCAAGGTTATCCTTTTTGACCCGACATTGAGCGTGTCGGAGTGTGCGGCGATGGGGGCTGAAAAGGCTGATCTTGATAGCCTGATGCGCAGCGCTGATATCGTCTCGCTGCACGCACCTTCCTTGCCGTCGACGCGTCATATGATCGACGCTCAAAGGCTGGCGCTGATGAAGGACGGCGCGACGCTCATCAATACGGCACGCGGCGCCATCATCGACGAGGCGGCACTTCTCGCCACGCTTTCAACCGGTCGGATCGATGCGATCATCGATGTGACCGACCCTGAGATACCGGAACCGGCATCCGCGTTTTACGACCTGCCGAACGTGTTCCTGACACCCCATATCGCCGGCGCCGTCGGGCTTGAGCGGACGCGATTGGGCGAAATGGCTGTCGACGAGATAGAGCGATACTTGAGCGGTCAGCCACTGCAATACGGGATCACGCTAGCCGACCTCGAAAGAATGGCTTGAGCCGTGGCTTCGCGTGCGCCGAGCCGGCTCAACTAGCCATCCGGCAAGGTGAAGACCACGCATGAGCGGTCGATACCGCGCAACCGGTGCTCCCCCAGGGAAACCAGTTCTTTGCTGGCTTGCGCGGCCGCCTCGCCGGACACGAGGACAGTGCGATGCAGAGGCTTGCATAACCCCTCTAGCCGACTGACAAGATTCACCGCTGGCCCGATCGCTGTGAAGTCCAGCCTGTCGGCAGCGCCGATATTGCCCCACAGGATCTCACCGAAATGCACCGCCACGCCAAACGGCAAGGGCGCGAGACCTTGCGCCTGCCGCGAAACCTCGAGGTGAGCCATGCCCGCCCGGGCGGCCACAACGGCGTTCAGCGCCGCGTCGCACGCCTCCGCCGGGGTCGCGGTCACGGGGAAAATTGCCAGCAATCCGTCGCCCATGAATTTCAGGACTTCTCCGCCGAAGGCGTGCACTGCTCCCGCGACGCGCTCGAACCATGCATCGAGCGCAGCAATCACCAGCAAGGGTTCTGTCGTTTCCGACATGGTGGTGAAGTCCCGCAAATCGGCGCACAGAAGCGCCGCACGAATGATCTCTCCGGTTCCACGCGAAAGCGCGCCTGACTGTACGCGCGCGGCGCTCCGCCGGCCGAGATAGGTTTCGAGCAGTGCTGCCTGCGCCGCCCTTGAAGCGATGGCGGCCAAGGGTGCCAACGCAAAGCGCGCAACCTCATTCAGCCGGCCTGTTTCGGTCGAATCGAATGGTCGTTTGCCAGCCCAACCGAGCACCGGACTATCCGGTGCCTTTCCAATCGCGCTTTCAAACAGCGGTCCGAGCTCTTCAAGCCAACCGCGCTGCCCGCTATCGGGCGCTCCTGCGAGAAACCCCAGACGTTCTCCCACCACCCCAGTGTCGGCTCTCCACAGCGACGTTCGGTGTGCAATGATCGGATGCGCGACAGCAAGCGTCAACGCACCACCGGCGAGCGGCAGCCCTTCGGCTTCAAGGCGACGACCGAGATCTCTCAGGAACGACGCGGCGCTGGGTGACGCTGCCGCGTCATCAACAAGCCAGGCAATGGGATCGGATAGGTCCATTGGGAACGGCCTCACGGCATTAGCGAACGATCATCCAACACCAGCCGCAGCTCGCCGTCAGGTCGCTGTTACCCACGGATCCGGCCCCGGATCTCGGCCGGCCGCGACTTCGCCGAGCCGACCGAGATAGTGTTCCCAACCCCGTGTATGGCTCGCACATTCTTCCGCGTCCGGCAGGCCGGTGTGGGTGAAGCGCAGGAGCGTTCCGCCCGGCTGCTCGATCAGATCGATTTCGACCAGGCTGGAGCCAGGGGGAAAGGTATCACTGCCTTCCCAGCCGAAACTATAGGCAAGGCGGTGGACAGGCACCACTTCGCGAAACGATCCGCGGGCAATGCGGGTACCGTTGACGTTCACGAGATAGAGGCCTCCCGGTTGCGGTTCGACCTGCGCTTCGGTGCCCATCCAGCCGAGTATTCTCTCTGGGTCTGTAAGCAACGCGAAAACCGCCGCAGGTGGCGCGGGAATGTGGGTTTCGCGCTGGATAATGAATTGCTCCTGCATCTGTCGCTCCCGGCTCCTCGACCGCCTCAGCAAGCCCTACCCGAAGTAGACCTCAGCCATCCCGAGCTATGGATGTAGTCCTGCCGTTCACGCGAACAAGTCCAAGTCCCTGAAACTTGTGCGGGACGACGCGCCGTGCTGCCGTGGCTTGCGACGAGATAAACAACTTGATCTGACGGCCCCTTTTGCGCATTCAATGAGCAGCAGGCCATGATCGAGTGACAAATTGCAAACCATGCATGAGGTAAAGCGACAGGATGATGCAAGCGCGCCTCCTATCCCTCGTCAATGAAGGCCAGATGATTTTGTGGTCAGCCACCTCATGAAACCCAGCAGCCTCAACGTCCTTGTGATCGACGAGAACAGCATCCGAGCGTCCATCATCGAGGTGGGTCTCCGCGAGGCCGGCTACGACAGGGTGACGATTATTGCCGATATGCATGGCCTTGCCCGGCGCATCATGGAAATCAATCCCGACGTCATCGTCATCGACATCGAAAACCCCAATCGTGACATGCTCGAAGGCATCTTTCAGATTTCACGCGCCGTGAAACGCCCGATCGCCATGTTCGTCGACAAATCGGACGAAGCATCGATCGAGGCCGCTGTCGAAGCCGGCGTGTCCGCCTATATCGTCGACGGGCTGAAGCAAGAGCGGGTTCGTCCGATCTTGAAAATGGCGATCAGCCGGTTCAATGCATTTTCCCGTCTGAGCCGCGAGTTGGAGGAAACGCGCGGTGAACTGGAGAACCGAAAGGTGATCGATCGCGCAAAGGGACTTCTGATGCGCTCGAGAGGGCTTTCGGAAGAGGACGCCTATGCCCTGCTGCGACGAACGGCCATGAACCAGAACAGGAAGATCGTCGAAATCGCCCAAAGCCTTGTTACCGCAGCAAGCCTGCTCGACCCCGGAACCGACGCATGACACACGAAATCACCGCGGGCTTCCTGCCGCTTCTCGATAGTGCGCTTCTGGTGGCCGCCAAGGAAAAGGGGTTTGCCGAGGAGCATTCGGTTGCCCTCAAGCTCGTGCGCGAGCGCTCCTGGGCAACGATCCGGGACCGATTGGCGGTCCGGCACTTCGATGTTGCCCACATTCTTGCGCCAATGCCAATTGCCTGCAATCTCGGGCTGACGGCTCCCGCGCCGCAGATGGTGGTCCCGATGGCGTTGGGGCTGGGCGGCAACGCAGTCACCGTGTCTCCTGAATTGTGGAGCGAAATGGTCGATCACGGCGCAACCGCCGATCTCGACGCTCGATCAAGCGGGCTGGCACTGCGGCAGGCGATTGTCGGCCGCAAGGGCGACAAGGTAAGCCTCGGCGTCGTCCACCCCTATTCAGGCCACAACTACGAACTTCGCTACTGGCTGGCGGCGAGCGGCATCGACCCCGAGAATGATGTGGAGATCGTCATTCTACCCCCGCCGGATATGGCCGATGCCCTTACCGCCGGCATTATCGATGGTTATTGCGCCGGCGAGCCTTGGAACACGCTCGGCGTCTTCAGAAGCAACGCCCATCTGGCGACGGTCAAGGCGGCAATCTGGAAATCCAGTCCGGAGAAAGTCCTTGGCGTCAACGGCCGATGGGCCGACAACCATCCTGAGGCGCTGGCTGCCCTCCTTCGGGCGCTCTACCAGGCTTCGCTCTGGTGCTCCAATCCGGCAAATCACGAAGAACTCGCAGCGCTTCTGGCAACACCGACCTATGTCGGTCGACCGGCTGAAAACCTGCTACCCGCTCTGACCGGCAGGCTTTCGATCGGTGCCGGACAAGTCCAGACGGTTAAGGACTTTTTCGTTCCCAGTGCCAAGGCCGCGACCTTTCCATGGCGAAGCCACGCCCTGTGGTTCTACACGCAAATGGTCCGATGGGGGCATATCGAACACACGCCGGGCCACCAGCACATCGCCGCAGACACCTATCGACCGGATCTCTACCGCAGCGCCCTGAAGACGCTCGGCGTCGCGCTGCCGTCGGCGAACTCAAAGGTCGAGGGCGCCCTGGCCACCGAGACGCCTGTCGGCTCGACCGGCACTTTGACACTTGGGCCGGACGGTTTCTTTGACGGCAGCCTGTTCGATCCCGATCGGGTCGATGCTTACATAGAGAGCCAGACCAGCCGCTAAGCGGAGTGCTCATTTTGTGCGCATTGCACAAAATTTGGATGAAATGTTGCACTGCTTTTAAAGCACTCGGCATCCGAGGCATCGATCAAAATTGCAAAATCGTTATAAATCATAAACTTAAACGATCTGGCACGCACCTTGCTTTCTTTTAAGCAGGCCAACAAGCCAAGAATTCGGCGTCCAACGACGGGCGCCCCAAGCAAAGCCGCTGTTCAGGATATCTCGCGCACCTCGTGGTGCACGCGCGCTCCCTGACCAGCGGCTTTTTGTTTTTAACCCCCAGCGATGGATAGGCACGACCTTGTCGGGCCCCGGAGAAGCTATGTCTGTTCTCGAGAAAACGCAGCCCATGTCCGCCGGCGAACCAGCCAGAGCATTGTGGATTTCCACGCTCGCCTTCACGATCTGTTTCGCCGTCTGGACGATCTTTGCGATCATCGGCATTCGCATCAAACAGGAACTGGGCCTGAGCGAGACCCAGTTCGGATTGCTGGTCGGCACACCTGTCCTGACCGGGTCCCTCGTTCGCATCCTGCTTGGCATATGGACCGAACGATACGGCGGTCGCCTCGTGTATACGTTGACGATGCTGGCAGCAGCAGTCGCAACTTTTCTGCTGTCCTATGCCACCACCTACCCGCAGATGTTGATCGCAGGCCTAGGCGTCGGCCTCGCCGGCGGCTCATTCGCGGTTGGCGTTGCTTATATCTCGCCGTTCTTTCCCGCGCAAAAGCAGGGAACGGCACTCGGCATCTTCGGCGCGGGCAACGTCGGCGCCGCGGTTACCAAGTTCGCAGCACCTTTCGTTCTTCTTGCCTGGGGATGGCAGGCGGTTGCCGAGATCTGGGCTCTCGTCCTTGCTGCCATGGCACTCGTCTTCTGGTTCAGCACATCCGATGATCCGGCCTTTCGCGCTCGCCGCAATCGCGGCGTTGCCCGCAAGAGCCTGCTGCAGGAATTTGCCCCGCTGAAGAACATCCAGGTCTGGCGCTTCTCGCTCTACTACTTCTTCGCCTTCGGTGGGTTCGTCGCCCTTTCCCTGTGGCTGCCGCGTTATCTGGTCGGCGTATACGGCTTCAATCTTGAGACCGCCGGCATGGTCGCCGCCGCCTATTCGATCCCCGGTAGCATCTTTCGGGCATTCGGCGGCTTTGTATCCGACAAGAAGGGCGCCCGAAGCGTGATGTATGCGACCCTGGCAGTTTCCGCCGTCGCCACGCTCATCCTGTCCTTCGCGGTAACGCCGGCAGCGTTCATCGTCGTCGTCTTCGTACTCGGCTTTTTCATGAGCCTCGGCAAGGCAGCCGTCTACAAGCATATCCCTGCCTACTACCCGGAAAGCGTCGGCGCTGTCGGCGGCGTCGTTGGAATGATGGGCGGCCTTGGCGGCTTCGTCCTGCCGATCGCCTTCGGCGCCCTCAAGGATATGACCGGGCTCTGGTCGAGCTGTTTCCTGCTGCTCTTCGTGGTCGTTTCGATCGCCTTTGTCTGGATGCACCTGTCCGTAAAGCAACTCGAACGCCGTGGCCTGTCCTCCCAGGCCGTCGCAGCATCCTAATTCGGGAACGAAAACCAATGACCCAGAAACTTGTCATCGTCGGCAATGGTATGGCACCGGGACGCATGCTCGAGCACCTGCTCGAAAAGGCGCCGGGCGAATATCAGGTCACGATCTTCAACGCCGAGCCGCGCGTCAACTATGACCGCATCATGCTCTCGCCGGTCCTGTCCGGCGAGAAGGACTACGAGCAAATCATCATTCACGGTGATGGCTGGTACATCAAGCACGGCATCACGCTCTACAAGGGCCACAAGATCGTTGCGATCGACCGGCACGCAAAGACGGTTACCTCGGACCACGGCGTCACCGAGAGCTACGACAAGCTGGTGATCGCCACCGGCTCGGTCCCCTTCATCATTCCCGTCCCCGGCAAGGAATTGCCTGGTGTCATCACCTATCGCGATCTGGACGACGTGCAGGCGATGTTGCTGGCAGCACAGTCACGCGAGAAGGCAATCGTCATCGGCGGCGGCCTGCTCGGCCTCGAAGCGGCGGCGGGCCTTGCTCAGCGCGGCATGGACGTGACGGTACTGCATGTCATGCCGACGCTGATGGAGCGCCAACTCGATCCGGCTGCCGGCTATCTCCTGCAGAAGGCCGTGGAAGAGCGTGGCATCAAGGTCATCACGAAGGCCAACACCAAGGCGATCATCGGCAACGGCAAGGTTGAAGGCATCGAACTGGATGATGGCCGCATCATCCCGGCAACGCTTGTCGTCATGGCGGTCGGCATCCGCCCCAGCGTCGGACTTGCGAAGGAAGCCGGCATCGCGGTCAATCGCGGCATCGTCGTCGACGCCGGCATGCAGACCTCGGACGGCAGCATCATGGCACTTGGCGAATGCGCGGAAGTTGGTGGGCAGGTTTATGGCCTTGTCGCGCCGCTCTACGAAATGGCCCGCGTCGCCGCCTCGCACCTCTCCGGTGACACCTCCGCCGCTTTCGTGCACTCCGACACGCCGACCAAGCTCAAGGTAACGGGCATCGAACTCTATTCGCTCGGCGATTTCGCTGATGGCGACGATCGCGAGGAGATCGTGCTTCGCGACGCCTCGGCAGGCGTCTACAAGCGCCTGGTGCTCAAGGACAACAGGATCATCGGCACCGTCCTTTATGGCGAGACGGCCGATGGCGCCTGGTTCAACGATCTGAAGAAGAAGCAGACCGACATTACCGAGATGCGCGAAACTCTGATCTTCGGTCAGGCCTACCAGGGAGGGTCGCCGCTGGACCCTATGGCGGCCGTTGCAGCCTTGCCGGATGATGCGGAAATCTGCGGCTGCAACGGCGTATGCAAGGGAAAGATCACCTCGTCCATCACGGCCAAGGGGCTGACGTCGCTCGACGACGTTCGCGCCCACACCAAGGCATCCGCTTCCTGCGGCTCCTGCACGGGCCTGGTGGAGCAGCTGATGACCCTGACGCTTGGCGACAGCTACAATCCCGCGGCCGTCACACCGATGTGCACCTGCACCGAGCTCGGTCATGACGATGTTCGTCGCCTGATCAAGGCCAAGGGGTTGAAGACGATCCCCGCCGTCATGCAGGAGCTGGAATGGAAGACGTCATGCGGCTGCGCCAAGTGTCGCCCGGCACTCAACTACTACTTGGTCTGCGACTGGCCGGATGAATATGCCGATGATTACCAGTCGCGCTTCATCAATGAGCGCGTCCACGCCAACATCCAGAAGGACGGCACCTATTCGGTGGTGCCGCGGATGTGGGGTGGCGTGACGAATTCCAACGAGCTGCGCGCCATCGCCGATGTCGTCGACAAGTTCGAAATCCCAATGGTCAAGGTCACCGGCGGACAGCGCATCGACCTGCTCGGCATCGAAAAGGAAGATCTGCCAGCCGTCTGGGCCGATCTCGGCAAGGCCGGCTTCGTCTCCGGGCAGGCCTACGCCAAGGGATTGCGCACCGTGAAGACCTGCGTCGGTTCCGACTGGTGCCGTTTCGGCACGCAGGATTCCACCGGTCTCGGCATCCGCATCGAGAAGTTCATGTGGGGTTCCTGGACACCGGCCAAGCTGAAGCTCGCTGTCTCTGGCTGCCCGCGCAACTGCGCGGAAGCGACGTGCAAGGATATCGGCGTCATCTGCGTCGACTCAGGTTTCGAGATCCACTTTGCTGGAGCTGCCGGCCTCGACATCAAGGGCACGGAAGTTCTCGGCCTCGTCAGGACCGAGGACGAAGCACTGGAGCATATCGTGGCGCTGACGCAGATGTACCGCGAGCAGGCCCGCTATCTCGAGCGCATCTACAAGTGGGCGAAGCGCGTCGGCCTCGACGAAATCCGCCGCCAGATCATGGGCGACGCCGACAAGCGCACGGCCTACTACGACCGCTTTGTCTTTTCGCAGAAATTCGCCCAGGTCGATCCCTGGTCGGAGCGCGTCTCCGGCAAGGACAAGCATGAGTTCAAGCCGATGGCGACCATCGGTTACCCGCAGGCCGCTGAGTAAGGAGATGGACATGAACTGGATTTCAATCGGCGACATCTCCGACATTCCGCTGCGCAGCGCACGCTGTGTGAAGACACCACAGGGCAAGGTCGCCGTTTTCCGCACCGCAGAGAACGAGGTCTTCGCCATAGAGGACCACTGCCCGCACAAGGGCGGACCGCTCTCGCAGGGTATCGTTCATGCGAAGGCAGTCACCTGCCCGCTGCACAACTGGGTGATCTCGCTCGAAACCGGCAAGGCACTCGGCGCCGACGAGGGCGAGGTCAGGACCATTGCGGTGCGCAACGAAAACGGCGCGCTCTACATTGCGCTTGAAAGCCTGATGATGGCGGCCGAATGATGGAAAGAGAGGTCAAGACAACCTGTCCCTATTGCGGTGTCGGCTGCGGCGTCATCGCCAAGGTCGCAGAGGACGGCAAGGTTTCCGTCAAGGGCGACCCGGACCACCCGTCCAATTTCGGGCGGCTCTGCTCGAAGGGCTCGGCGCTCGGCGAAACGGTCGATCTCGATGGGCGCGTCCTCTATCCGGAAGTTTCCGGAGAGCGGGTGGAGTGGGAACAGGCGCTTGACCTCGTCGCACAACGATTTTCGGATGCCATCAACGAGCATGGACCCGATTCCGTTGCCTTCTACGTCTCCGGTCAGTTGCTGACCGAAGACTACTATCTCGCCAACAAGCTGATGAAGGGATTCATCGGTTCGGCCAACATCGACACCAATTCGCGCCTCTGCATGTCGTCCTCCGTCGCCGGCCACCGCCGCGCCTTTGGATCGGACACCGTGCCGGGCACCTATGAGGACATCGAGCTTGCCGATCTGGTGATCCTGACGGGCTCGAACCTCGCCTGGTGCCACCCCGTGATCTATCAACGGCTGGCGGCCGCCAAGGCAGCTCGCCCGGGAATGAAGGTCGTTGTCATCGACCCGCGGCGCACGATGACATCGGATATCGCCGACCTGCACCTGGCGATCCGCCCCGACAGTGATGTCGCCCTGTTCGTCGGCTTGTTCTCGCATCTGATCTCGAACGGATGCGTCGACCAGAACTATGTGGCCGAACACACCAACGGTTTTGCCGAGGCCTTCGCGACGGCAGCCAATCTCCCATCGAACGAGATCCTCGAACGCACCGGCCTGCCGGCCATGCAGCTTCGCGAATTCTATCGCCTGTTTGCGACAACGGAAAAGGTCGTCACCTGCTACAGCCAGGGCGTCAATCAGTCCTCCTCCGGCACCGATAAGGTCAATTCAATCATCAACTGCCATCTCGCAACCGGCCGGATCGGCAGGCCGGGCATGGGGCCATTCTCCCTCACCGGTCAGCCGAACGCCATGGGCGGCCGCGAAGTCGGCGGGCTCGCGAACATGCTCGCTGCCCACATGGCAATCGAAAATGCCGAAGACCGCGATCGCGTCCAGCGCTTCTGGAGGTCTCCGAGGATCGCGCAGACGCCCGGCCTCAAGGCCGTGGAGATGTTCAAGGCGGTCGCTGACGGTCGCATCAAGGCGTTATGGGTCATGGCGACCAACCCGGTTGTCTCCATGCCGGATGCCGATGCCGTCGAGGCCGCCGTCAAGACCTGCCCCTTCGTCGTCGTCTCGGATATCCTCAGGGAAACCGATACCGCCCGCCACGCGCATGTGCTGCTACCCTCCCTCGGCTGGGGCGAAAAGAGCGGCACTGTGACGAACTCCGAGCGCCGTATTTCCCGTCAACGCGCCTTCCTCGACGCACCCGGCGAGGCCCGCGCCGATTGGTGGCAACTGAACGAAATCGCACGCCGCATGGGTTTTGTCGAAGCCTTCGACTTTGGCTCCAATGCCGAAATCTTTGACGAGCATGCCGCGCTCTCTGCCTTCGAGAACACCGGCAGCCGCGATTTCGACATCGGCGCCTACGTTGGCATGGACGAGCCGGCCTATGACACGATGGTTCCCTTCCAGTGGCCGCAGCCGGACGGCAAACACAGAGGCATCACACGCTTCTTCGCCAATGGCGGTTTCTTTCATCAGGACGGGAAGGCTCGTTTCATCGCAATCGAGCCGACCGGATCCGATCGCACCAATCCTGACTATCCGTTCACACTGAACACCGGCCGCATCCGTGATCAGTGGCACACGATGACGCGAACCGGCAAAAGTGCGCGATTGTCGGCCCACATTGCCGAGCCGTTCGCCGAGCTGCACCCGCGCGACGCCATCGAGGCCGGCATCGGCAATGCCGGTCTCGTCGAAATCGCGAGTCCTTATGGACGCGCGATCGTACGGGCGCTCCTCACGGAGCGACAGGCCCGTGGCAGCATCTTCGTACCCATGCACTGGAACGATCAATTTGCCGCCAAGGCCCGCATCGACACGGTGGTCGCCCCGCTGACAGACCCCGTGTCCGGCCAGCCCGCCTCCAAGAACGTCGCGGTGGCCGCCCGGCCGTTCAAGGCAGCACGCTACGGCTTTGCCGTATCAACGGCGAAGCCCGACAATCTGGACGCAGCCTATTGGGCACTGGCCAAAGCCGAGGGGGGCTGGCGCCTTGAACTGGCGTTCGATCAGGCATCCGACGACTGGTGCAGCTGGTGCCGTAGCACCTTCGCGATCCCTGAGGATGTCGAACCGCTCGGCTATGCAGACGAGCAATCAGGCGACCTCCGCCTGGCCTTCTTTGCCGGCAAGCGCCTGCTTGCAGCGCTGTTCCTGGCTCGCGAACCGGTGGCCGTAGCGCGCAACTGGGCGATCTCGCAGCTCACCGCCGAACATGGCGATCTGCGCAAGCGTTTCGCGCTCGTCGCCGGGCGCCCCGGCGCCGACAAGCCCGATCCGGGTGCCACCGTCTGTTCCTGCTTCAGCGTCGGCGTCAACCAGATCGTCGGCGCAGTGCGCAACGGCTGTCACAGCGTCGAGGCGATCGGCAAGGAACTCAACGCCGGAACCAACTGCGGCTCCTGCCGCGCTGAAATCAGGGGGATCATCGATGGATGTCTTGCAGCAGCCGCAGAATGAAGCACCCGGCCGCATGGAGCCACTCGCGAAGCTCCCGGTGTTCTGGGCGCTGGAGGGCAAGCGCGTGATCGTGGCGGGCGGCACAGACGCCGCCGCCTGGAAGGCCGAGCTTCTCGCGGCCTGCGGCGCGCAGGTTCACATCTATGCTGAAGAGCTTTCTGACAGCTTCGAGAAGTTGATCCTGCGCGGCGCGGAACACCCTGAAGGCGGTTTCGTTCATCACATCCAAGCATGGGATGAAACGAGCTTCGTCGGCGCGGCCATCGCCGTCGCCGACTGCGAGATGGATGATGAGGCGGCAGCCTTCTTCGACGCTGCTCGCGTCGCCGGCGTGCCGGTCAACGTCATCGACAAGCCCGCCTTCTGCCAGTTCCAGTTCGGCTCGATTGTCAATCGCTCACCCGTCGTGGTCTCGATCTCCACGGATGGCGCCGCTCCGATCCTTGCCCAGGCAATCCGCCGGCGGATCGAGACATTGCTTCCGCGCACGCTGAAAGGCTGGGCGGGATTGGCACAGGCGCTGCGAGATCGTGTCAACGAGCGGCTGGCGGCTGGCCCTTTGCGCCGTGCCTTCTGGGAGACATTCGTCGATCGCGCCTTTTCAAGTTCGGATACGCCGGAGGAGGGCGTCGGCGGGCAGCTTCTCGAGGAAGCCGAAAGGCTTCGAGGAGCGCCCGCCCACTCGTCGCGCGGCCGGGTAACGCTGGTTGGCGCCGGGCCTGGCGACGCGGAACTGCTGACATTGAAGGCCGTCCGCGCCCTGCAGGGGGCAGACGTCATTCTTTTTGATGATTTGGTTTCAGCGGAAGTGCTGGAGCTTGCCCGCCGAGAGGCCAAACGCATGCTTGTCGGCAAGCGCGGTGGGCGCACGAGCTGCAAGCAGGAAGACATCAACGACATGATGGTGAAGCTTGCTAAGGCTGGCAAACGCGTCGTGCGGCTGAAATCCGGCGACCCCATGATCTTCGGTCGCGCCGGCGAAGAGATCGCGCATCTCGATCGCGAAAACATTCCGGTGGACGTGATTCCCGGAATTACGGCAGCGAGCGCCATGGCGTCGCGCCTCGGCATTTCCCTCACCCACCGTGATCACGCCCAGTCTGTCCGCTTCATGACCGGCCACTCGCGCCACGGCGGACTACCAACCAATGTCGACTGGAAGACCGCGGCCGACCCGCACACGACCACGGTGTTCTATATGGGAGGCAGGACGGCGCCACTGATTGCTGAACGGCTGATGGCGGAAGGGCTGACAGCCTCGACACCTGTCGTGATCATGAGTGATGCAAGCCGCGCGACACAGGCACAGTGGCATGGAACGCTCGAAAAGGTGCCCGAGGGAATCGCCAACATCGGCTATGACAACCCTGTCCTGATTGCTGTCGGTCGAGCACTGGCGGCCCGCGCCATGGACGCTGCGGAACACCGGTTCCTTCCGCAAGTGCCCCCAGCCCCACCCCAAGGCGACGGTCGCGCCGCCGAAACGCTCCTGTGGGTCGGCAACGGCTAGATCGCCGTCGGCTGCCGCTAGCCACCGCGTTTTGCAGGGGATCGCAGAGCGCCCGGGTTGCAATTCCCGCTATCTGCCTTATCGCCTGAGGTTCGGAGAGTTGACTTTTTTCGGATCGAAAGACTAGCTGCCTTTGCGAGCTTGAGGCCGTCCTGAACGGTTTGGCGGTAGGTAGCGAATGGAGCGGGCAGGCAGGATGAGCGACAAAGATATAGGTTCCGAGGACACCGTAAGAACGCGTGGCTCGGGAACCCAAAGCATCTACACCGCCTTGCGCCGGGAGATTCTTTCCATGGCTCTGCCGCCGGGCAGCCCACTCGACGAGGTGAGGCTTTCCGAGCGCTTCGGCATGTCGCGGACACCGATCCGAGAAGCACTGCTGCGACTGGTTGCCGATGGATTGGTCACGACGCTTCCCAACCGCAATACGATCGTCGCGATCATCGATTTTTCTACCCTTCCGACCTATTTCGAAGCGCTGACGCTGATGTACCGCGTGACCACCCGTGGTGCCGCCCAGCGTGGCGGAACGGCGGGCCTTGATGAAATCCTGCGTCATCAGCGCGATTTTATCGCTGCGGTGGAAGCGCAGGATGCTTTTACGATGATAGAGGCCAACCGCGAGTTTCACGTCGCCATCGCCGTGCGCGCCGGCAATTCCTATTACACAACGTTCTTCGCCCGTCTGCTTGACGAGGGTCGCCGTATCTTGCGGCTCTACTACTCGACTTTCGACGACAGGCTGCCCCGGCAATATGTCGACGAGCACGAGGAGATGATCGAAGCCATCCGCACTGGCGATGTCGAAAAGGCCGACAGGCTCGCCGTCGAACATGCCGACCAGATCGTCCGCCAAATCCAGGAATATATCTCGCGCGACTTCAACAACGCGCGTGCCTTGCCGGGCCTCTAGTTTCCGGCGCCCTAGGCTGCATCACGAGACCACAAACGAGGGCGGCCGCCCCTGCGAGGCCGCCGCCAGCCACATAAATCCGGCGCTGACGGTAATCCCTTACCGTTTTTTGGCGCCTTGCATGAAAAGGAACCATCATGTCTTTGTCCCCACGCCCATCCGCAATTTCCGATGTCGAGCGTCTGTCGCGCCTTTCCAGCCTTCGCGCGAGCATGGAAGCCACCAACCTGCAGGGCGTGCTTCTCGGATCAACAGAAAGCCTGCGCTATTTCACCGGGCTTGCCTGGTACCCGAGCGAACGGTTGCTCGGTGCATTGGTCACGCCAACGGCACTCCACTACATCGTTCCGGGCTTCGAGCTCAGCAAGGTCGACAGCATGCCGAAACTTGCCGGCGAAATCGTTACCTGGGAGGAAGATGAAAGCAGCGCCAAACGCGTTGCCTCCCTGCTTGGTCCCACGGATCGTCTCGGCCTCGATGATGCGCTCCCGCTTTTCGCCTATCATGCGCTGGCGGGCGCCATGGGCCCGGACCGGCTGGTCGACGGCGGGCGCATCATCCGTGATATCCGCCTGCGCAAATCCCAAGCGGAGATCGATATCATCCAGTATGCAATGAACCTGACGCTTGAAGTGCATCGTCGGGCACATGCCTTCATCAAGCCAGGCATCAAGGCATCCGATGTGGTTCGCTTTATCGACGAGCAACACCGGGCACTCGGCGCGGCAGGCGGATCGAGCTTCTGTATCGTTTCCTTCGGGGAGGCGACCTCCCTGCCCCACGGCGCGGAAGGCGAGCAGACCTATGCGGCAGGCGATGTCGTTCTCGTCGACACCGGTTGCCGGATCGACGGATACCATTCCGACCTCACCCGCACCTACGTTCTCGACGCGCCCGATGCCGATTTTTCCCGCGCCTGGTCGATCGAGCGCGAAGCACAGCAGGCGGTTTTCGAGGCTGCCCGGCTTGGCACTGCCTGCGGCAGTCTTGACGATGCCGCGCGCGCCGTCATCACACGGCATGGTCTAGGACCTGATTATGCGCTGCCCGGCCTGCCGCATCGGGCCGGCCATGGCCTGGGTCTCGAAATCCATGAAGAGCCGTATATCGTTCGCGGCAACCGCACGGTGCTCGAAACCGGCATGTGCTTTTCCAACGAACCGATGATCGTCTTCCCCGGTCGCTATGGCATCCGGCTGGAAGACCACGTCCACATGACCGAGACGGGGCCTAAGTGGTTTACGACACCGGCAAAGGGTCCGGCTGAGCCGTTTGCCTGATTGCTTCGCGCGCCGGATTCTTCTGGCGCCTCTTTTCTGTCGACAAAAAGAATACAGCGTGTATTATAGATCTCGAAAGGTTGGATTGGACGCGTCGGGCGTCGCAATCGCCAGCCGCCAGAGGTTCACAGGAGCTTGAAATGAAGGCCAAGATTTTTTCGGGTGTAATTCCCGCGCTGATGACGCCCTGCAAGGAAGACCGCAGCCCGGACTTCGATGCGCTTGTCCGCAAGGGCAAGGAACTGATCGCCCAAGGCATGTCGGCCGTTGTCTATTGCGGATCGATGGGTGACTGGCCGCTGTTGACCGATGCACAGCGCATGGAAGGTGTGGAACGCCTGGTAAAGGCCGGCGTTCCAGTTATCGTCGGCACGGGAGCCGTCAACAGCGCACTGGCCGTCGCACATGCCGCGCACGCTCAGAAGGTTGGCGCGAACGGCTTGATGGTAATCCCGCGCGTTCTGTCGCGTGGTCCTTCCCCGGTTGCTCAAAAGGCCCATTTCAAGGCCATCCTCGCCGCAGCACCGGAGCTTCCCGCCGTTATCTACAACAGCCCCTACTACGGCTTTGCCACCCGTGCCGACCTGTTCTTTGCATTGCGCGCCGAGCACCCCAACCTCGTCGGCTTCAAGGAATTCGGTGGCGCCGCTGACATGCGCTATGCGGCCGAGAACATCACGAGCGGCGACGATAGCGTTACGCTGATGATCGGTGTCGATACGGGCGTGTTCCACGGTTTCGTGAATTGCGGTGCGACCGGCGCCATCACCGGCATCGGCAACGTCCTGCCGAAGGAAGTCATTCACCTGTGCAACCTTTCGCAGGCCGCTGCCAAGGGTGATGTGGAAGCGCGCCAGCGCGCGGAGGAGCTTGAGAGGGCACTGAATGTCCTGTCGTCCTTCGACGAGGGTCCGGACCTTGTTCTCTACTACAAGCGCATGATGGTGCTGAAGGGTGACAAGGAGTACACACTCCACTTCAACGAGACCGACGCCCTGACCGAAAGCCAGCGCGGCTACGTCGATACGCAGTTCAACCTTTTCAACACCTGGTATGCCACCTGGAGCAAGCTCCCGGGCGCGGTGCAGACCTACAAGGGTTAAATTCCGGCCAAGCCGCTATATTGAAAGGCCCTCTCGACGAGGGCCTTTTTGCATGAAGGACGATGTTGAAACTTCAGCGCTACCTCTAGGCGACTGCGTCAAGCCCAAGCGCCAGCAGGCGGTCAAGCTGCTCCACCTCGGCCTGGGTCAACGCGATGCCATCCGCCACTGACTTGGCACGGGCAGCGTAGCGCCGCTGTGAAGGCAAGCGTGCGCCTTGGCCGGCAATTGCCTCGAACAACACTTCCGCGCGGGCGAAGGGATCGCCGGAACGACCTGCGGCGAAAGCGCGGGGCGAAAAAGCAAGGATGAGTTCGCCGTGGCGCGGGGCCAGCGTCGTCGTCCCAAGAAGCTCAAGCACCTCGGGACTGGTCAGATCACCGATCATGATACCGGCCAGAAGTTCGACCATCGTGGCGATGGCTGATCCCTTGTGCCCGCCAAAGGGCAGCATTGCTCCGGCAAGCGCCGCGTTCGGATCCGTCGTCGAGTTGCCTTCCGGGTCGATCGCCCAGCCCTCCGGCAAGGGCTTTCCCGCACGACGGTACAATTCGATTTCGCCGCGTGCGGCCACCGAGGTCGCGAAGTCGAATACGTAGGCTGGCTTTCCCTCGCGGGGCCACCCGAAAGCGAGAGGATTGGTACCGAGCAGTGGCTTGTTGCCGCCGGTCGGGGCAACGGTAGCGTAGCTCGGGCACATGACGAGCCCCGCGAGTCCCTGCTCGGTCAGCGCCTCCACCTCCGGCCAGAGCGCCGAGAAATGCGTACAGTCGTTGATCACGAGTGCTGCCAGCCCGCAGGATCGAGCCCGCTCGGCGAGCACCGGCAGGCCGAGTTCGAACGCAGGGCTTGCGAAGCCGCCCTTCGCATCCACCCTGACGATGGCAGTGCTTTCCTGCCGCACGAGTTCCGGCAGCGCATTCGGGTCGACCTTGCCCGCTTTGACCGTGCGCAGAGCGCCCTCGATCCGGTAGATGCCGTGCGACTTGCAGGCATCGCGTTCCCCGGCCACGACCACCCGCGCCACCGCGCCTGCCTGCGTGCCATTCAGGCCCGCTTTGCGGAAGATCGCTTCGACACGCTCTTGAAGCGCGGTGATCGTCAGGGTAGTGGTCTCGCTCATCTTGTGTCTCTCATGTGTGGGCTCACGCGCCAGCGTTGATATTATGCATACATAGAGTATACAAGCGCCCGACAGCACAATTCACCAACGGCTGATGTTCGGCCCAGTTGCACCCTGAATTAGAGAAGGATACCTCACATGGTCTTCACCCCGAATGGAAAACACCTCATCGCGGGCGAATGGGTCGACGGAGCGGGTACCTTCGCGTCCTCCCCTGCGCATGGCCCCGTGCACCACTTCGCCGTCGGCACGCCGGAACTGGTGAATCGCAGCTGCGAAGCGGCGGAAGACGCATTCTGGAGCTATGGCTATTCCACGCGCGCCGAGCGCGCCGCGTTCCTGCGCGCCATCGCCGACGAAATCGAAGCCCGGGCAGAAGCAATCACGGAAATCGGTACCCAGGAAACCGGCCTTCCAGCAGCTCGTCTGCAGGGCGAGCGCGGCCGCACGACCGGCCAGCTGCGGCTCTTCGCCGATCACATTGAAAAGGGCGAGTATCTCGACCGCCGCTTCGACGCTGCACAGCCCGATCGTCAGCCGGCACCGCGCCCTGAAATCCGCTTGATTCAGCGGCCGGTCGGCCCGGTCGCCGTCTTCGGCGCGTCGAACTTCCCGCTCGCCTTCTCCACGGCTGGCGGCGACACCGCAGCGGCACTGGCAGCGGGTTGCCCGGTGGTGGTCAAGGGTCACTCGGCCCATCCCGGCACCGGCGAGATCGTAGCCCAGGCAATCGAAGCCGCCATCCGCAAGACCGGCGTTCACCCGGGCGTCTTCTCGCTGATCCAGGGCGGCAATCGCGACGTGGGTCACGCGCTCGTGCAGCATCCGCGGATCAAGGCTGTCGGCTTCACCGGCTCGCTCGCTGGCGGCCGTGCACTCTTCGACCTGTGCGCTGCACGCCCTGAACCGATCCCCTTCTTCGGCGAACTCGGTTCGGTCAACCCCATGTTCCTCCTTCCGGAAGCATTGAAGTCGCGCGCCGCTGCGCTCGGACAGGGTTGGGCAGGTTCGCTGACCATGGGCGCCGGCCAGTTCTGCACCAACCCCGGCATCGCGGTTGTGATCGAAGGCTCTGACGCCGATACCTTTACCGCAGCTGCCGTCGAGGCACTGGGCAAGGTCGCTCCGCAGACCATGCTGACCGATGGAATTGCGAAGGCCTACCACGATGGACAGGCGCGTTTCGCGACCCGCAACACCGTCAAGCCTCTGCTCGTGACTGAATCGTCCGGCCGCCAAGCTACCCCGAACCTGTTCGAAACCACCGGTGAGAAGTACCTTTCCGACCATGCACTCGGCGAGGAAGTCTTCGGACCGCTCGGTCTCGTGGTGCGCGTCGGCTCGGTCGACGAAATGGAGCGCCTCGCACGCGGCTTCGAAGGCCAGTTGACGATCACCATCCACATGGAGCCGGCTGATCTCGACGCGGCACGTCGCTTGCGCCCAGTACTGGAGCGCAAGGCTGGACGCCTTCTGGTCAACGGCTTCCCGACGGGCGTCGAAGTTGTCGATTCCATGGTGCACGGCGGCCCGTATCCGGCTTCGACCAATTTCGGCGCGACTAGCGTAGGTACGATGTCCATCCGGCGCTTCCTGCGCCCGGTGGCGTATCAGAACATGTCTGAAGACCTTCTGCCCGAGGATTTCCAGGGCTGACCTGACGGTCCAAATTTCGGGAGAGCTTCAGCCAATGAGGCTCTCCCGGGAATCTACAGCTTATTGAAGAGTTGGTGTTTGCGGACGCTCAACATAACGGAGGCGGAAGCCCTCGATCAGCGTCATTGCCTGCTGGAGAAGAATCTCCGCCGCACGCAGATCTTCGCTTGCCAGCGTGTCGGCACTGCCACGAATAGTCAGGGCCAGGCTCTGGGAATTCACGGCAAAGCCGCGATTGCCTTCGCTGAGTGCTTCTTCTGCGCTTAGCTCTAATGCCTCCGCCACTGCAGCAAGAATATCCTGCCGCTCGCGCACGCTCATCTGCGTGATCGTCTTCGATCCGTCCATAGTTGTCTTCTTTCTTGGGATGACGGCCCGGTAAGCCTGCTGGTCAGCCTATATGTAGGCCGGATCGATCGTTGATCAATACGACTTTGTGCCAGAGCTCTGCCAATGAGACCGAATGCGTGTTTCACATTCGGATCACATCGACAGCATCGCCAAGCTCGCGTGTCGCGATATCGACCACACTCGCCTGATGGGTAAAGAGGATCGTCTGGAACGCGCGTGGCGCCGACGCAAGCGTCTTCAATCCAGACCGTGTCCTGTCGTCGTCGAATGTCTGGAAGATGTCGTCGATGACAAGGGGCGCTGGCTCATTGCGCGAGCAATAGTCCTCGAGGAACGCCAGTCTGAGAGCCAGATACAGCTGGTCCGCGGTGCCCTCGCTCAATCCCGCAAGCGGAACGCGTTCGCCACCTGTGCGAACGGCCTGCAGATGGAGCGCATCATCCTCGCCATACTCCTGCGCCAGACCGAGGAATGCTCCTTCCGTCAGGGCCGAAAACAGCGTACCGGCGCGTGCCACAACAGGATCGGATTGGGCCTCCCGATAGGCCTCCATGGAAGTGGAGAGCATTCTTGCGGCCAATTTCAGAACAATCCACTGGCGCGCGAGGTCCTTGGTCTCCTGCTCGGCTGACAGCTTCTCGAACACTGCGTATTCTACGCTCTTGCTCGTCTCCAACTCCTGCTTTTTCCGCTGGGTCTCGGAAAGGCGAGCGGTCAGCGTGCCCAGGAGATCGACGAGCTTGACGTCCTCGCGTTCCAACTCCTCGATTAACAAAAGTGCCTCTGTCCGATCGAAACCGGAAAGCTCGAGACGAACGTCCGCTTCGGCTCGACCGTTCGCGTGCTCGGTGAAGCGGCGCCGGCTGGCCTGAAGATTGCCCAGCGCCGCGCGCCGTTCCCGCAGTCTCTGCAGGAGTGATGACGGCTCGACGGCCAGGGAGAGCGAACGCGTCAGATCGGACAAGACGGCGTCACAGGCGGTCGCCTCCTCCTCCGATCGCTTGAGCGACAGTTCGGCGAGTTCCATGTCGGCCACCAGCCTAGTGCGCCGCTGCTGCTCCGAATTGGTTGCAACGGCGCGCTGGTGAAGCAGATCGATAGCGGCGTCCGCAGAAAGCTGAGAAAGGTCGGTCGCGACCTCGCGCGTTAAGGCCGCTATGCTTTCTTCGAAGGCAAGGATATCGCGGGACATCCCCCTCACCCGCCGGCTCCTGTTTTCTCGCTCGACAAGCACCTGCGGCACCTGTTTCCAGACATCCAGCGTCGCTTGCGCCATCTCGATCGTGGCGCCTTCTCCAAGGCCCAGAGCTGCCGCAGCTTCCGCAAACTCAGCTTCCCAACGGTCGATCCGACCTCTCAGGTCTTCGCCGTCGGCCTCAAGATCGCGAATGGTCTCGAGGCTCGAAGCCCGCTTGCCATCCGTCGCGCGGCTCTCGCTCCACCGCTGTTCCATGGCTTGAAGGTGACGCTGTAGCACGCGGCCTAGGGCAGAACAGGCCAGCGTACGGGCCTCCGAAAGCCCCGTCTCTTTCGCGATCTCGTTGAGAACCGGAAGAGCACGATCCTCGCTCAGCCGCAGAACCGCCATTTCGTCTTCCAGCGCATTCAATGCCGTGCGCTGGGCACTGAGGTCCTCGACGGCGCGACGCCATTCGACCATCTGCTCGGGCGCGAGCGGAGTCACACCCGAGCGCGCGAACAACCCGGTATATTCGCCCTCGTGCCGCTTTAGCCTTGTACTCGCTGCTCGCTCCTCGCTCTCCAACCGAGCCTGGATCTCGATCAGTTCTGCGGACCGCATCAGAAGCTGGGTGTGACGCGCGACCCTTTCAGCATCGGCCAGCGCCAAATCGGAGAGGTGGTCGACGCGAAGGATGGCAGCCGAAACGTCCTCTGCCTTGAATGTCGCGCCACCCGCGGCAAAACCATCCCAGAGCTCGTCGCGGCGCGACCGCTCCCGCAAGATGTCATCGCGGGTCACGATTTCGTCGCCACTCTCCAAACGCTTCATCTCGTGGGAGACGGTAACAATCTCTGCCGCAGCCTGCGCAATCTTGCCTGAAATCTCGCCCAGCGACGCCGTCGCGGTCTCGATTGTGCGACGATGCGCAGAAAGTGTCGCCACATCCGGCAAAGGCACGGACATCAACTGATCCAGACTGCCTATTGCCGGCGTCAACCGACCAATTCCGCTCTCAAGGTCGGAGCGTGCGCGTTCGATGCGAACCTGCAACGCGTCGCCGCGAGCAATCTCGGCAAGATCACCCTGAAGCGCTGCCAGCCTGTCGACATAGGGCCTGGGATCGACCGGAGGCGGTCCATCGTAGATGTTGTCCAATTCGCGCAGATAGGAACGCTCCTTGGCCAAGTTTCGCTCCACATCCACAGACAGCCGGCGCAATTCGCGTCCTGACTCTGCCAGATGGTGAAGACGCGCGAGCGCGGCGTCGGTTGGCTGGTGATCCTGGAGCTGCTCCGCCTCGACATCCAGACCGAGCTTTCGGACAAGTTGACGGATCCTTTGATCAAAATCGTCGACTTCGCCACGCACGCGGACAATATCGGACTTCGCGGCAAGATAAGCGGACTTGCCAGCATAGCGCTCCATGATCTTTCCGGCGACGTCATAGAGCGCCTCGTCGACCTGCGCGACGCTCAGCGCATCGCGCAGTCGAAAGGTGTTGGCGCGCGCGGCGTTCATGCTGTCGACGGCCTGACGATTGGACTCGATCGCGGTCGCGAGGCGCTCCTCCGCATCGACCAAGCCTTCAATGTCCGCAAACGCGGAAATCACGCGCTCCTCGGCGTCGATCTCGACCAGCAACGGCTCAAGGTTGCGAAGCGCGGTCAGCCGCCCGTGTTCCTGGCGTTTTGCAAGACGCTGGGCCTGAAGTTCCGCAAGCTCGGCTGCAATGCTCTCTTCCTCGTCGATCAACCTTTTCCAATCGCCGGACCTGAGCTCGTGCTCCCGCTCGGCCTTCCTCGCCTCTTCGTGTCGTTCGAGGGCCTGATAGAACAGTCTGTCCTTCGACCGCCGCTGCGCGAAAATCCCCTCGGCGTCACTATCCAGCGCTCGCCTGAGGTTCGTCAGTCCGGTCAGGCCGGATGCCGCGGAAAACAAAAGACTGCCAATCTCGCCGCCGCTTTGCAGCATCGTTGCCGCACCTTCGCGAAGGCGACGCGTATTCAGTCCAAAAGCGCGCTCGAACACCGGCCGCGCCAAGGCACCCAGGAACGGTGACAGCGCATCATCGGCAAGCGGCGCTTCCTGATCGGAATGGGAGACCAGCGTGTTCTTGCGACCGCGACGCCGCCGGAAACGGAGGTCGTTGCCGCCCCGCGACGTTATCGCCGCGCCGATCCGCAGGGTTGAAGCCTCGTGCAGGAAGGCCTGCTCGATCTCGTGCGGAAAACCAAAGAGTAGGTCCGATATTGCCTTGAGCGCCGACGACTTTCCGGCTTCGTTCGGGCCATAGATGATGTGCAATCCGGCGTCTTTGCGAAACTCAAGCGAGCGATCGGTCAATGCGCCGTAACGCAGGATATCAAGACGGTCGAAGCGCATGTCAGGCGTCACCCTCGCCGCGCGCCAGGAGCAACTGCCTGGCTTCTTCGATCAGGGCATCGACGGTCATTTCAAGCGGCAGGTCGCTGGCGCCGATGCCGCCGGGCAGACGCGGAACGATCGATGAGAGCAGGATCGCTGCCTCCGATTGCAGGTCGTCTTCGTTGCCATGCTCGGCCACCAGTCGACCGAGATCAAGGATCGCGCCATCCGATGCAGCGCGAATAGGAGGCTCGATCACCAGCAACTCAAGCTTTTCCAGCCATATGTCTTCGTGGGCGCGATGACATGCTGCCTGGACTTCATCGATCCATTGTTGCCGGTTGGCCGTGAAATTCCGGTGCAGACGTGATGCGCCTCGCAGCCGGACTCGGAGAGCCGTAATGCGTTCGTCAGCGTCAGCGCGGATCGCACGTGCCGATTGCTCCACCAACCGCAATATGTCCGACGCGCTCTGGTCGAGATCGATGCCAATTTCGGTTACAGCGAAACGTGCCTCATCGACGATCAGGCGCTCGAGTTCGATCCTGCTATCGTCGACGGTAACCAGCACAGCGCCTTTCGCCCCCCGCTCCCTGACGCTTCGCCCCTGGAGATTGCCGGGGAACACGACGACCGGATCGCTTGCGACCTCTTCGAACTCATGCACATGACCAAGAGCCCAATAGTCGTAGCCGCGAGAGCGAAGATCCTCGAGCGAGCATGGTGCATAGGGTGCATGCGGCTCCTTTCCGCCAAGAGACGTGTGCAGAACCCCGATATTGAACCAGCCTCGAACGGCGGGAGGATAGGTCAGCGCCAGATTGTCGTTGGCAGACCGCTCGGCAAAGCCCTGCCCGTGCAGCGCGACATTCAGGCTTTCGATGAGCATCGTTTCCGGCTTGGATGTCGAAAACTCGTAGACATTCCCAGGCAGAGAGATCGTCTTGGTGATGATGCTCAATGCGTCGTGATTGCCGCGCAGGAGATAGACCGGGATGCCCGCGCGATCGAGCCGTCCCATCTCGCGACTGAAGAACAAGCCGATCTTGTTGTCCTTCCAATCGCCGTCGTAAACGTCGCCGGCGATCAAGAAGAAATTCACGTCAAGTTCTATCGCGCGGCTCACCAGCCTCGAGAAAGCCTTGCGACTGGCTTCAACGAAAATGGCGGCAATGTCGGGATCCTTGAGGGCGAGCCCCTGGAATGGGCTGCCCAAATGAAGATCCGCAGCGTGGATGAACCTGAAAGACGACATGCACTCGCTCTGCGTTCATGAAGACGCAGCAAGTCTATTGGCTGGCAAGGTCGATTGAAACGATTCATGAACGAAACAGCCGGCGAGGCAGCGGATAGCCACAAGATATTCGGCGTTTTGCCGGCGAACAGCGGTTCGCGAGCCTCCTTCCCGACGTGATGGGAGGCGTGTTTGCCTCATCACGTGGGGAATAGAGAATCGAAAGTGACTTCAAACAGCCTTGAGGCCCCTACGCAGCGATGCCGTCGACGATGACAAATTTCTTCCCTTGCGAGCAGGTCTCGATACGAGCGTCGACTTTGTAGATGTCGCGCAGCATCCCACAGTTGATGACCTCTTGGGTTTGCCCGCTGACGGCCATCTCGCCGGACGCGATGACGATCGTGTGCTCGCAATAGTGCAAGGCGTGATTGAGGTCATGCAAGGCAACAAGAACGATCATGCCGGCCCTGCCTGCAAGATCGCGTACGAAGCTCAGCACCTCGACCTGCCGATGCAGGTCGAGTGCCGATGTCGGCTCGTCCATCAGCAGCACTTCAGGCTTTCGCACAAGCGCCTGGGCCAGAGAGACCAGCTGGCGCTGCCCGCCGGAAAGCTCGCCGAGCCCGCGGAACGCAAGATCTTCGATCCGCAACGCCTTCAGGATGGCGTCGATTTCGAAAAGTTCGCCGTCACGGACGCGCCAGCCGCCACCCTGTTTTGCGGACAGGAGAACCGACTCATAGACCGTGAGCACCGCGTTGGCGCCGGTATCCTGCGGCATGTAGCATATCGCGCGATCACCATTGGCGGCATCGGAAAGCTCGACGAGGCCGGGACCAGCGATCAGCCCCGCTATGCGCTTGAAAAGCGTCGACTTTCCGGCAGCGTTCGGTCCGACCACTGCAGTCAGGCTGCCACTTTTGAGCGTGTCCACTCCAACCTTGGAAAGGACGGTCACCCGGCCATATGAGGCTCCGACATCCTTCAGCGCAAGAGCTACCACGCGCGCCTCCTGTTGCTGAAAATGAGCACGAAGAAAAATGGAACACCGACGATCGCGGTGATGACGCCGATCGGCAGGATCGCCCCGGGGATGAGGATCTTGCTGACAACCGAGGTGACGGAGAGCAGCAGTGCGCCGCAGATGATCGAGCCGGGCAGGAAGAAGCGCTGATCCTCGCCCACGACCATGCGCGCGATGTGCGGTCCAACCAGACCGACGAAGCCGATCGTTCCAACGAAGGACACCGGAATAGCAGCCAGCAGGCTGACGGTAAGCATGGTCTGCAGCCGCAGCGCGCGTACGTTGACACCCATGCTCGCGGCCTTGTCGTCGCCAAGGCGCAGCGCCGTCAGCGCCCAGGCATTGCGCATGAACAGTGGGACCGTGACGACGATGATGGCGGCCGTCACATAGACCTTGTCCCAGGTCGCCTTCGTCAGGCTTCCCATGGTCCAGAACACAACCGCCGCAAGCGCCTGTTCGGAAGCCAAATACTCGAGCAGTGACAGCGCGGCGTTGAACGTGAAGACGAGAGCGATGCCCAGAAGGACGATCGTTTCGACAGTCACACCACGCAAAGTGGAGGCGAAATGGATGAAGAGCGCAGCGACCATCGCCATCAGAAAGGCATTGATCGGAACCATATATTCGATGCCGGCCGGGAAAATCGCGACCCCCGTTACCAGCGCAAGCGCCGCCCCGAAACTGGCCGCCGCCGAAATCCCCAGCGTGAAGGGACTGGCCAGAGGGTTGGACAGGATGGTCTGCATCTGAGCGCCGGCCACCGACAGGGAAGCGCCAACCGTAACCGCCATGAGCGCGATGGGCATACGAATGTCCCAGATCACCACGCGCAACTGATCGGCTGCTGTCGCGGGATCGAACAACGCAACGAGAACCTGGCTGATCGTGTAGTTGGCCGGCCCCAGGGCCATGTCAGCCGCGATGCTGAGGCCCAGCGCCACAAGCAGGAGACAGAGGATCACGATGCGCCGGAACGCGAGAGCGCGATAGCGCTCCCGCCCGGTTGCAGCAGCTTGAAGAGCGACGCTGACCATATGTCAGCTATCCTTCAGCGAGACAAAATATCCCGGCTTGTAATCCAGCGGCAGGAAGCGCGAGTGCAATTCCTTGAATGTCGCTTCGGGATCGAGGTCCTTGAACAAATCGGGATGCAGCCACTTGGCCATCTGCTGGATAGCCACGAACTGATAGGGGTTGTTGTAGAACTGGTGCCAGATGGCGTGGACATTGCCATCCTTCACCGCCTTCACGCCGGTGAAGGCCGGGCGTTCGGTCAAACCCTGCAGCTTGCGCCGCGCTTCCGTCAGGTCGGCGCCATAGCCCACGCCGACCCACTTGCCGCCGGGCACATATGCCTCCCACAAGCCACCCGTCACGATGACCTGATCGGGATTCGAAGCGATGATCTGTTCCGGATTGACCGTCCCGAACGTGCCGGGAATGATGCCCTTCGCCATGTTCGTCCCGCCGGCAATCTCGACCATCTTGCCGAAATTCTCATTGCCGAACGACATGCAGCAATCATCGGAATATCCGCCCGCACGTTCGACGAAGACGACCGGCCGTGGCGCGTTCGACTTCTCCAGCACATCCGTTACCTGCTTGATGCTGTCGGCGCGGAACTTGATGAAGTCCTCGGCCAGTTGCTCCTTGCCGGTGAGCTTGCCCATGATGCGCATGCTCGGCTCGGTATTTTCCATCGGCTTTTCGCGGAAGTCGACATAGACGAGCGGAATACCGACCTTGGCGAGCTTCTCGATGTAGCCCGCCTCTTCCGTGGCCGTCTTGGCATCGACGTTCATCAGGATCACGTCGGGCTTCAGCGCCACGGCCTGCTCGATGTTGAAGGTTCCATCCTTCATGCCGCCGAAGGTCGGCAGCTTGGCAATTTCAGGATACTTCGCGAGGTACGCGTCGTAGGTTTCCGGATCCGCCTTGGGCAGGTCGTCGCGCCAGCCGACGACATGCTCGAACGGATTGCTCTTGTCGAGTGCTGCAAGGAAGTAGATCTGCCGCCCCTCACCCAGAATGATGTGCTTGACGGGAACACTGACCTCGATGTCGCGGCCGGTGACGTCCTTCAACGTTATCGTGTCGGCAAGCGATGGCCATGCCGAGGCAAGGATACCGGCAGCAAGCAGCGTGGCTTTCAAAGTCAGTCGCATCAGGATCACTCCGTGGAAAACACGGTGCTGTATTTATTTTATGATTGTCTTCGTCAAGTTTTATCTTTTAGAAGAGTTCGAAATAGTCCTGACAATTCAAAGGAAGACGGAACAGATGTCCGGCCACAACCACGGACTGCGCGAAGAGATAAAGGCCTATTGGTCGGAGCGCGCGGCGACATTTGACCAATCGCCCGGTCACGAAATCTTCTCCGAGCCGGAGCGCCTGGCGTGGCACCACCTGATCCTGAAGCATCTCGGTGCGGGCGACGGCCGGCACGCGCTCGACCTTGCCAGCGGCACCGGCGTCATCTCCCATCTGATGGACGACCTCGGATATAACGTGACCGGCATCGATTGGTCGGAGGAGATGCTGGAGCGGGCGCGCGCAAAGGCTGCCAAGCGTGGTCGCCCGATCAAGTTCTTCCTCGGCGATGCGGAAAACACCATGGAAGGCAGTGAAGCGTACGACGTCGTCGTGAACCGCCACCTGGTCTGGACGCTTGTCGATCCTGAAACCTGCTTTCGCGAATGGCTGCGCGTCTTGAAGCCAGGCGGCAAACTGATGATCGTTGACGGCGATTTCGTCAACGTCGGGCGCGGCGAACGCCTTGCCAAGCGGCTCGCCGTCTGGCTGGAAAAGGCAGGGCTATTGAAACCCGACACCCCGCATGCCTCGCGTGAATTTGCCGAACGCCACAACAGCATTCTCGCGCGCGTCCATTTCTCCGCCGGCGCACGCGCCGAATCCGTCGTGGACTTGCTGCAGCAAGCCGGTTTCGAGGATGTCGTCATCGACACCGATCTCCGGCAGGTTCATAAGGCACAGGCGAAGAACTGGAACTACCTCAAGGCCTTGGCGAGGGGACTGCAGCACCGGTATGCAATCGTGGCGCAAAAGCCGGTCTGAACCGACGCGGGTACTGTCATGAGGCGGCGCCGACGAAACGCAGAGCGCGGCAAAGCATTGTCGTTACGATCGTCGAATGATCCTCTTCATCGCCCACGTCGAATTTGACCTGCAGATCCGCGCCGAAGGATAGATCGGCTTGCGTCGCGAATTCGCGGGCATTGTCGATCATTCGGCGCGCTCGCCGAACCTCGTGGTACTGATTGCTGAAATCTTCCCGCTTTTGCCACGGTGCCAATTCCTGCTCCCACCGCCCGGCGGCGATATAGAGCCTGCGGGAACTCCCGACATTTCGGCCATTCTCCAGCGCGCCGGTCAACTCCTGCGGATTCCACCAGATCGACGGGCTGAAGCTGACATAGCCGTCGAATAGATCCGGGTACTGCGCCATCACCTCGAGCACGAAATAGCCCGCCAGCGAATGCCCCAGCAAGGTGCGACAGTGCGGATGAGCATTGAAATGCGTCGAGATGTAAGGCAGCAGTTGCTCAGCCAGAAAGCCGACATATGCCAATTGGCCACCGCACCGGGCAGTGATCGGTTCGGCGGTCGGCATCTCCGCCGGCGGGCCGCGCGTGAAATCATAATAGCGGCGGTCAATGTCGTAGCTGGTGGTGTTGGGGTAACCGATACCGACAACGATCGACGCCCCGATACCAGTCGCCAGCGGCCGTCTGGAGATGCGGCGCACTGTTTCGGCAACCGTCACAAAGTCCGCGTTTGCATCGAGAACATAGAGAACCGGAAACCCCGTGGGCGGCGGCGGAACGTCGGGAACGTAAACGAAGATCTCGTATTCAAGATCGCTTGCCGATGCCCGCATCCCGAACTTGCAACAGTCCGACATGACGATGCGTTCGGTCGGCGCGGCGCCATCATGCAGAGGTCCTGGATAATCCGTCATTCCATCTGCTGCCTCGACCATGCCGGGCCTCCTATTCCGTCCAATAGCTGCCGCTGAGGGGCACTGCCATAAGCTCGTTCAGCGCACGCTTCGTCTCGTTGACATCGACGTCCTGGAAGAGTGCCGGATGCGCCCACTTGGCGAGCAGTTCGAGGGTGAGAATATCGAGGGGCGAATTGAACAATTGCTGCGAAAGCCCATGGACGGCCCCATGCTGAACGGCAGGAAGGACCGAAAAACCGGATCGCCCCACGAGTTCGCCAAGCGAGCCCCGCGTTTGGCCCGGATCGAAACTCGGACCGACAAGCAATCCGCCCCGGCTCTTCATGTATTCCCCGCCGGTGGCGATATAAACATCCGGTTTGGCGGCGATGATGTACTCAAGGCTAAGCTGCCCGAACGGCTTGCCTTTGAGGACATCGCCAATGTTGCGTGCACCGATGAGATCTATGAATTTGCCCACGCCGGCACTTCCCGGCGAGTTGCAACACGCTTCCTGGGTAGAGGCGTGCGCCTCCAGGAAAATCACCGGCTTTGTTTTGCCCGCGCCACTAGCGATGCGCTGAGCGATCATGGACCTGTGCTGGTCGCGCAGGGCGATGACGCGCCGGGCGTGATCCTCCGTGCCCGTCACCTTACCGAGCACCTCAAGGCTTCGATCGGTATTGGCCAGTGGGTCCGCGACAAAATCAAGGAAGATGACGGGAATGCCAGCGTTTTCGAGTTGCTGTAACTGCTGTTCAGCGGGGTGCGAATAGAGCGACAGTATCACGGCATCCGGCCGCGCCGCCAATATCTGCTCGACGACCATATCCTGCGCATTGCTAGTCGACTTCGGCAGGGAATCGATCTGCGGAAACTTCTGCCGGTAGCTGGCGTAGAGTTCACGCCCCAGCCGATCCACGTCATGCGGCCAGGCGGCAACCAGGCCCACGGGATCGCTGGTGAGGAACGACAGTGCCAGGATCATCCGTCCATCATCAACGACGAGTCTTTGTGCCGGCTTCGCCAGCGAAATCTCCCGCCCCTTCAGATCGTGGACCACGATCTGTGCCACGGCGCGGGCAGGCGACAACGCGATGCCCCCTGCCAGCAGCCCGCAAATCAGGATCAGAAACACAAGACCCTTGCGGATCGACCATCCAGCGCGCGGCATTGGCATCACCATTTGTAGGAAGCGGTCGCCATCACGACACGACCTGTGCCGTAGAAGCACTGGTACATGGACGCGCACGCGGCAACATATTCCTTGTTGAACAGATTGGTTGCGTTGACGGCCAGCTGGAAGCCTTTCATTTTCGGATCGTAGTTGCCGAAATCGTAGCTGATGGAGGCGTCAAACAGCGTATAGGCCGGGACCTTCATTTCGGGCGTATTGGCAGCGTCACCATTGGTCTTTCCGATGTAACGCGCGCCAGCGCCGAAGTTGAGGCCTTCCAGGGCGCCGCTGCCGATCGTGTAGTCGGCCCAAATGCTCGTCATATGTTCAGGCACGCCGACCGGCGTCATGCCAAGGGTTGTCTCGACATTGCTCTTCGTCACCTTGACGTCGGCATAGGTGTAGGCTGCGCTGAGATTGAGACTGTCGGTCAGCGCGAATTTCGCACCAAGTTCGATCCCTCGCGAGCGAACCTCACCGGTCTGCGTCTGGCAGGCCGCGGCACTGCATCCGAGCGCGATACCGCCCGTTGTGTGCGCCAGATCCGACGTAAGCACATTCTGCTGCGTCAGATCGTAGAGGGCGACCGTGAACAGGCCGTCGAAATTCGTCGGCTGATATTTGACGCCGACTTCGTATTGCTGGCCAGTGGTCGGCTTGAACGGTGTCCCGCCATAACCCGTGCCCATCGTGGGGTCGAAGGACGTCGTATAGCTTGCGTAGGGTGCCAGGCCATTGTCGAATTCGTAGAGAAGCCCGGCTTTCCACGTGAAGGCGCTGTCCTGCGTTTCGACGTCCGTGATCGCTCCCGTCGCAAGGGTCTTTGTCGCGCTATCGATCGACGACCAGTCGTTGCGGCCCGCGAGAACGAAAGCCCAGTTGTCCAGCCTCATCTGATCCTGGACATAGACCCCCGTCTGGCGCCGCGTCTGATCCTGACGATTTGTCAGCGTCACATCCGGCGCACTTTCATAGACCGGATTGAGATAGTTGATGTAGGTTCTCGCACCATTGCCATAGATCGACTGGGCATCAACGATCTGGTAGTCGAGCCCAAAAAGAACCTTGTGTTCAACGGGGCCGGTGTCGAAATCGGCCTCGGCCTGATTGTCGATGGCGAGCGCGTTGAACCGCTCGATGTAGTGGGTCGACTGACGACCGAGGCAAAGATAGGCGACACCGCCGCAACTCGCGGCTGATGCCCACGCGGTGGAGTTCGGGACGACCGAATAGGCCTTGAACTCGCTCTCGCTGTGCATGAACCGCAGATTTTGCCTGACCGTCCAGACGTCATCGATGTGATGCTCGAGTTCGTAGCCGATCGTAGACTGCGTCCGATCGAAAGAGTTGTAGTTCGGATTTCCGCTGAAGAAATCGTAGGGAATCTGGCCGTTGGGATTGGTCTGCAAGGTCCCCAGTGCAGGCATCCAGTTCGTCAGCGCGGCATTGGGATCGCGCGTGTAGCTGGCCTTGACCGTCAAGGTCGTATCTTCGTCCGGCGACCATGTCAGCGACGGCGCGATAGCAACCCGCTCGCTGTCTGAATAGTCGAAGCCCAGATTGTAGAGACGTCCAACGCCGGTCAGGCGATAGAGAAGGTCGCCGCTTTCGTCGACCGGTCCGGTGAAATCGAAACCGGCTTCCGCACGCCCATTGTTGCCAAAGCGCGTGAAGACCTCGTGGGCACTCTCGCTCTCGGGTTCCTTGCTCACTAGGTTCACAAGGCCGCCAGGATTGCCCGAGCCGTAGAGAACCGACGCCGGACCACGCATGATCTCGATGCCATCAAGCAGATACGGATCAACGGATGGGACGTTGTAGTTGAGACCGGTAGGCAACCGCAAACCATCCCAATAATGAACATAGTTGGCATTACCGCCGAAGCCACCGAACCCTCGGATGAACACGCTGTCGAAGCGGTCGCCGGGACGTGACCCTGTTGTCACGCCGGGCTCGTAGCGCAGCGCGGACGAAACGCTGGTCGCCCCTTGCTTCTTGAACTGTTCGCTGGTCACGACGGACACGGACTGAGGTGTTTCAATGATGGCGGTGTCGGTTTTCGTCCCGGCGCGCGCCTTCTTGACGATGGGTCCGTCGTCCTTGCGACCGTCGGCTGTGACCGTGATTTTCTCTAGGCTGGTCGCAGCTTCCTCCGCTGCCGCAACCGTCACGACCAGCAGACTTGCCGAACCTGCCAGTAGGCCTGCCATGATCTGTCTATAACCCATTCGTCCGTCCTCAATGCGCCTGCGCCGATCGGCCCGGTGAACCTGCCGATCAAAAGATGATGACAATTGTCATGTTTTGGCGTTATACGGATTTGTGACGGGAAGGCCATTGTGAACTTGTTTGAGAAAACACCAGTTTCGTTTGAGCGATGCCCGCCCCACGCCACTCGGGCCGAGATTATAGATAGGCTTGCCGGATGACCTCTCTGGTAAAAGCGCATGAGTTCTTCGATCAGATGCAAGCAGGCAACGAATCCTTTCGCCTGCTCAATTCAAACATCCAAGCGGACCGGACCCTGCTGAAGGGAACGTTCCGGAAGACAGCGATCAGGACCGGCCTGACGCTTCATTATTCCGACATGACGAACCTGTGCGATCTCCGTACGGAAACCGAAGCGCCGCCTCATCTCGGCATCAAGCTGTTTTTCCAGGGCGGCGTCACGGCCAGCATCGGCAATCAGGACATTCCGATGCCGCAGCGTCTTGATCGCAATCGCTGGACAGCCTCGGCGACGCTGTTTCATCAGAAGGAACGGGAACTGTTTCGGCGTCGGGCGGCCGTGGGGGATCGGGTCCGCAAACTGACGATCAAGATCTTTCCGGAATGGCTGGAATCGGGCGACGTCTTCGGTGATACAAGTGCCGGCGGATTGCGGCGTCTCACCTCACAGCGGCTCGCGGCCCAGTCATGGACACCGAGCGCCCCATTGTTGGCACTGGCCGAGCAGGCAATTCGTCCCCCCGCCTTGGAGCCTTATCTCAGCCGCCTTTATATCGAGAGCCGCGTCATTGGGATCATTGCCGAGGCATTTGGACTGCTCACCGATCATCATCCTGGCAACGAGGGACGGACGAGCCTGAGTGCAGCCGAACGAAAGCGGCTCGCGAGAGCAGAAGAGTTCGTCAACAGCACGAGCGAAGTGCTGTCTCTGGAGGAGATAGCCTCCGGTGCCGGGATCAGCGTCAACTCACTGCAGCGCCTGTTTCATGCGGCCCATGGGACGACAGTATTTCACTACATCAGGACGCAGCGACTCGAGCAGGCGCGGCTCGCGCTGGAAAGCGGTGACGTTTCGATTGCCCAGGCTGCCTACGTGGCGGGCTACACCAGCGCGGCAAACTTCTCCACCGCCTTCAAACGCAAGTTCGGATTTACGCCAAAGCAAAGCCGGCAGGGCTGAAAGCGACGCGCTACGGGTGGCTCCGATGCTGGGTCACGAAGCGCTCACCCTGCAGCCATCCGTCAGATGATGGTCTTTCGGGCGCTAACCTATTCGATATGCCGGAGGTTTTCATCCATATGGCCGATGACGAGATTGGCGCCACTGCGGGTAAACTCGCGAAACAAGCGGCACGTTCGGGAGCGACCAGCTGGCTGGAGGAGAAGACCACATGACACTCACTGTTAACGTCGGAACCACGCCGCAGGCGCTGGAGCCGGTTAACTCTAAGGACTATGTCAGCGCAATGTCGGCGCATGTGTCCTCGGTCTGCGTCATCACGACAGCGATCGGCGGACGCCGCTTCGGCCTGACAGCAACGGCGGTGTCATCCGTCTGCGCCAGCCCGCCGCGACTGCTCATCTGTGTCAACAAATCCGGTTTCAGCCACGACAGGATCATCGAAGCCGGCCACTTCTGCGTCAATGTCCTGACGGAGGACCAGGTCGGCGTAGCGGAGCTTTTCGCCGGCATGAAAGGTTCCGACGTGGAGCGGTTCGCCGCCGGCGCCTGGACGAGCATGCCGTCCGGATCGCCGGCGCTGACCGGCGCAGCCGCAGTCTTCGACTGCCGCACTGCGTTGATCAGCGATCAATTCACCCATTCCGTTATTTTCGGCGACGTCGTCGCGGTCAACAGCCAGTCCGGACAGGACGCCCTGCTTTACGGCGCCCGGCGGTTTCGTTCGCTGCAGAAGGCGCCCTCCGAGCTCAACTGAGGGCGCCGGGCTGCGCGCTAAGCCTGCGCTCCGTCTCGTTTGGCTTGCGCCACTGCCTGCGCTTTTCTCAACCTGCCGCGCTCTGCCGGACGCACCAGCGAAATCGCCTTCCGGTCCGGGATATCCCGCATGCCTTCATTGGCATGGCGCGTGTTGAAAGGCACGTTGCCCTTTTGAGCCGCCTGCTTGAGTTCGAGCGCGCGCTGGGCATTTTCAACGAGTGAGTGGTTCTTGGCCATCGCCGTCCGCCGCTGTGACTCGGCATTCAAGCGTTTCATCCCGATCGACAGAACCGAAGCCTTCAGTCGAGATCCGGCGTCCGAGGTCTTTGGCGTCGCACCCTTGGGTGCGGACTTTCCGCGCATTTCGCGCCGATGCTGATTGGCTTGCGACTGCGCCTTGTCACGCATGTCGCGAAGCCTTCGCGACAGCTTGTCCAATGCGTCGTCAGATAGTGCCTGTATCTCGGGATGACGTGTCTGGCGAACAACCTCACGCTCGTCGACGTTAAGTGCCCGATCTTCTTCCTTACGGGTAACGGCCATTTCATGTCTCCTTTGTCTGGGAGGTTTCACAGGACTTGGTCATGGCGAAGCGGCATCGGTGGACAGATATGTCACCTAAGGCTTCTTTCCACGCATTGCCTCGCGATTGGCGTGGATATACATCTCGCCGACAGACATTCCCTGGAGCAAAAGATGACAGCAGCCCCCATTTTTCCTGGACTACTGATCGAGTCCGCCGAGATCCGCTTGATCCGCCTACCGCTGCTGACACCATTTGTGATCTCCACGGGAACGATGACCGAAAAGGTAATTCCGATCCTGACGCTCCGTGCGGAAGGACTGGAAGGCTATTCCGAAGGGGTTATGGATCCTCTTCCCGATTACCTCGAGGAAACGATCTCCGGCTCCCTGAGCTTCCTGAAGGAGGTCGTGCTCCCGCAGGTTATAGGCAAGCGCTTCAACGGCCCGGCGGAGCTGAACAGCATTCTCGACCCATGGCGCGGCCACAGGATGAGCAAGGCCATGGTCGAGATGGCGATGTGGGATCTCTGGTCGAAGGCGCTGAACCTTCCGCTCAGCGTTGCGCTCGGCGGCGTGCGTGATGCCGTGGACGTTGGCGTCAGCCTCGGCATCGCCGACATTCCCACGACCATCGCCCGCGTCGAGACCGCCGTTCAAGCCGGCTACAAGCGCGTGAAGCTGAAAATCAAGCGCGGCCACGACCTCGGCCTGCTCAAGGCAGTCCGCGAACGCTTCCCTCACGCGAAGCTGACAGTTGACGCGAATACCGACTACAAGCTGTCCGACCTCCCCCTTCTCAAGGCGATGGACGAGTTCGCGCTTGATTACATCGAGCAACCTCTGGCCTTTGACGATATTTCCGATCACGTGAAGGTGCAGGAAAAGCTTCTCACCGCCATCTGCCTCGATGAGAGCATCCGCTCGGCGGTCGATGCACGAAAGGCTCTGGTCGCAGGGGCCGGTCGCGTCATCAACATCAAGGTCGGGCGGGTTGGCGGTCACAACGCGTCGCGCGCCATCCACGACCTCTGCGCTGCATTTGACGTCCCGGTGTGGTGCGGCGGAATGCTTGAGGCCGGGATCGGTCGAGCCCATAACATCCACCTGTCGACGCTTGCCAACTTCACCAAGCCAGGAGACACCTCGTCGGCCAGCCGGTACTTCCCGCGAGACATCGTCAACGAAGCGCTCGAGGCGGTCGATGGGCAGATGCCCGTGCCGAAGAACGGGCCCGGGATCGGCGTGACCCTGGATTACAAATTCCTCGACACAGTCACGAGCCTCCAAGAGGAGTTCGCCGCGTGAGCGAGATCCTGATCCGCGAGCTGGAATCCGTGGCGGAGCTCAAACATTCCGAGCATCTGCAGCGGCTAATCTGGGGAGAGGATGATCCTCCTGACAACTCCGACCTGCTGCTCGCCATACAACATGAGGGCGGCCTCGTTGCCGGCGCGTTCTCCGATGGAAAGATGCTCGGCTTCATCTTTGGCTTTCCGAGCTCGACGCAAGGGGTGCAACATTCGCACCGCCTCGGCGTGCTCTCGGAAGCGAGGGGCCTGAAGCTGGGTGCGCGCCTGAAATGGTTTCAGCGCGACTGGTGCCTCGCGCGCGCAATAACCTTGGTCCGCTGGACCTACGACCCTTTGCGGGCGGTCAATGCCGGGCTGAACATTTCAAGCCTGGGGGCGATATCATCCACCTACCATGTCGACTACTACGGCCCAATGGTCGGCATCAACGCAGGTCTCCCCTCGGATCGCATCGTTGCCGATTGGAAGCTCGACGCCCCGCTTGTCGAAAGTCGGGCCCAGGGCACACAGCCTGACCTGCCGCAGGGCCGAAGAGTGGACATTCCGCGCGACATCGAACAGCTGGTATCACGCGACCCGCAGGCGGCGCTGGCCGCGAGACTATCACTGCGCGAAACTCTCATGGATGCCTTCGGCAAGGGCGAGCGCATCATCGGATTCGATCCGGAAAATGCATCCTATCTGATTGGCTGAGCTCGCGCTCAGCCTTGCTGGTCACCTTTGATGGAAGCCGCCTGCGTTAACCTGGCGGCTCCTGTTGATCAGCCGCGTCGGTGAAAACGCGGCTGAGTGTTTTTCCGCCGATTAGCCTGCGGCAAGCATGAAGCCATCGAAGAAATCGGCGAGCGCCGCATGGGCATCGAGCGGCAAGATGTGCGCGGCATATTGATCTGGTCGCACCACTACCATGCACCCTTTCTTTCGATCGACGCCGCGCAGGTCGAAGATGTTGTTGCTTCCCTTAAGGTCGGGACAGAACATCTTTTCGTAGTCGCGCAGGCCGAAGCGCCCCTTGGCGGGAAAAAGCAGCGCTGGCATTGCCTCGATCGCAAGCTCGCGATGGGACTGCTGGAAGACAGCGCGAACGTCGATGACGGAATCGATGTCGCTGCCTTGCGGCGTGAATTTCGCCAATGGCGACCCCGCGCCCTCGAGAAAGCTGCAAAGAGCCGCGAGCGGCGAGCCGGGCTGGGCACGGTCACCTTCACCGGCAAACGCATAGACGTGCCAGCGACCGTCAGCCTTGGCCGCGTGGCCGAGTTCCATCGGTCGGGCATCGCCCAGGCGGATGACCGGTGCCGAGTGGAAGCGCTTGCCGATCGGGAACCCCTTCGCAAGGTCCTGATAGGTCGCCTCGCCGGTGAGGACGGAGGGTGCATAGCGCGTGGCGGTGCCGGCGGTGTAGCGCCCGGACCGGACGAAATATTCCTGGACGTCGGCCGGGTCCACACCATCGGGATTCGTCGCGGATTTCAGTGGCGCACTGAGCATTTTTGCCCATTCACGGTCGAAATCGATCAGTTCCTTCGCGATTGATTGCCGCTCGGCGGAATAGCTGTGCAGCAACTCGGCCGGCGCCCGGCCCTCCAGCACGGCGGCAAGCTTCCAGCCCAGATTGAAGGCATCCTGCATGGACACGTTCATGCCCTGCCCGGCCTTCGGGCTGTGTGTGTGGCAGGCGTCGCCGGCGATGAAGACGTGCGGCAGCCGCGTCGCGATCTCCGCCTCCGGCACGTCGTCGAACTTGTCGCACAGTCGCTGGCCAATCTCATAGACCGACCACCAGGCGACCTCCTTCACCTCGAAGCTGTAAGGCTGAAGCACCCGCTGGGCGGCGGCGATCAGATGGTCGACCGTTATGTTCTTGCTGGCGACGCGCTCATCCTTGGCGAGCTTGTCCAGTTCGACATAAATGCGCACGAGATAGCCGCCCTCGCGCGGAATGAGCAGGATGTTGCCTTCGCCTGCCGACTGGATCACGGCCTTGAGGCGGATATCCGGAAAATCCGTGACGGCCAGGACGTCCATGACGCCCCAGGCCTGATTGGCGGAATCGCCCTTCAGTTCCCGTCCGAGCGATTTGCGCACCGCGCTGCGCGCTCCATCGCAACCGACCACATAACGGGCCTGCACGGTCTCGATCTGGCCTTCATGCGCGGAATCGTTCCGCTCAAGCTTGACCGTAACAGGATGACTGCCTGCTGTCGCGGCGGTATCGATCGTGAGGTCGGCCAGGCGGCGAGCGTAGTGAGGCTCCAGCCGGTTCGGCGAGCGGCGCATGATATCGAGGTAGAAATCGTGCACGCGTGCCTGGTTGAGAATCACATGCGGCATTTCGGAGAGGCCGTCTTCGACGTCCTGGATACGGCCGTGTCGGACGATGTTGTCGCGCCTGCCATCGTCGGGCTTCCAGAACGATGTTTCGTTTACCCAGCACGATTCCTTCAAGACCTTCTCGGCAAAGCCGAAGGCGTTGAACATTTCAAGCGTGCGGCAGGCGATCCCGTCTGCCTGGCCGAGCTCCAGTGGACCCGGCTTCTGGTCAACGATCGCGGTCTTGATACCGGGAAAGGCGGAGAGCTGGCTGGCAAGCGTCAGACCGGCCGGACCGCAGCCGACGATCAGAACGTCCACTTTCGAAGGCAGCGCGTCCGACCGCGCCGATGCCTCTGGCGATGGCTCTGACAGTGCAGGATCGCCGGTTCTGAAGCCATTCAGGTGAAATTGCATGGACATTCTCCTCCCATCTTGGGCTGCGAGGGCGCCTGCCGCCTGGGGTGTGGACGCACACACCAGGCCCCGTTTAAGGTAGCGCGCAAGGCACATATTTCGCAGCAATCAATATTGCTCATAATACTGATGATCAGCATACTGTCAATTGACTTGTGCAGGCGGAGGGACGAGTGAGAGATAACAATGACATGCCGGGGCATCTGATCCGCCGGTTTCAGCAGATCGCGGTGGCAGTGTTTCACGCAGAGGCGGAGGCGGCAGGATATGACCTGACGCCAGTGCAATACGCGGCATTGGCGGCCATTAGCGCCAATCCCGGCATCGATCAGGTGACGCTTGCGGGCTTGATCGCCTATGACCGCACGACAATTACCGGGGTGGTAGATCGCCTGGCGCATAAGGGCATGATCGAGCGGAACGCGAGCAGCCGCGACCGGCGCGCCCGTGAGCTAACCGTCACCGCAGAGGGCATGCGCACGCTCGAAGGCATTACGCCTGCGGTGGAGGCCGCGCAAAAGACCATGGTTCGCGGACTATCGACCGGCGAGATCGAAGAACTGATGCGGCTCCTGCGCAAGGCGACGACATCAGGCAACGAGCTCAGCAGGGCGCCGCAGCGCGATGTCCCAGGCGACTAGAAATCGCATGGTGTGGCAGGCTTCCTCAGCCTGCCACACTTTCGTTCAATCGCGTTGAACTGCTCTCCGCAAAGCGGAGCGGTCACCGACGCGCTATACGCTTGTCGATTATGAAGCGGCGCTTTTCGAGCTCGACGAAGTAAGACGCCACGTTGAAATACTCTTCCGGCGCCCATACCCCCGGCTTTCGGGGATTTGCAAGGATCAACTGGGCGGCGATGGAGCCGTTCATCGATGTGCAGGCATCGACGTAGGGCGCGTACATGTCGTCGGGCTTGACCACGACTTCCACGGTCACCTCTGTCTCCACGCCATCTTTCAGACCCTGGCCGACCGCGAAGTGGATCTCGTTGCTTTCCTGCGCCGGAATGAGGTGCGCGTTCTTCTTGATGTTCCGCTCGAGGACCTTGTTGAGCACGTCCAGCGGCTTCACCTTGACGCCACCGATATCGACGGGTTCATCGAAATCTCCGAAGCCTGCCTTCACAAGCCCCACCCACGCTTCGTGCTCGCGGTGCGGAAGATGCAGTTTCCAGGTGAACTCCTTGATGCCTTTCTCCCTTATGCCGTCAGCCAACGGAACTGTCAGCTGTTCCGAATGGGGAGAATGCATGAACTCGCAGCGTCCCCAGGGTTCAGGCAGGTCGAGGTATTCCCGCCCACTCATCGGCGCGCACTCGACATGCTGCCCATCATAGAACTGGGTGCTCGGATGGGCATATTCCGCAAGGACGGTGGACACGCTGTAGGGCGGCACCAGAACGGGGTTCTCATCGCCAACCAGTTCCGCCGCCCAGTAGAGATTGATCTTGTCGATCGTATCCAATTCGTCGGCAACGGCACGGCATATAACATTGGACATGCCAGGATCGGCGCCCACCCCGATCACGGCAGTGACCCCAGCCTCCTTGAAGCGCTCATGCTCGGCGAGCTGCTTGACCGTGTAGGTACCGAGCCCTCCCAAGTCGATATAGGAGACGCGTGCTTTCAGGGCCGCCTCGAAGATCACCATCTGGAAACCCAGCAGCGTTGGAACGCAGTTGATGCAGATGTCGGCGCCGGCAATAGCCGCGTGCAACGCATCGGCGTTCGTGACGTCGAGATCGACCGGCACGATGCGCGGGTCGGCCAGCTCCGACACCAATGCGTCGACCTTTTCGCGCGATGCATCGCAGAGCCGTAGCGTCGTGATGTCGATGATGGAACGCTCGGAGAGCAGGTCGCGGACAATACCTGCGCCCATGAAACCAGCGCCGCCAAGAAGTGTAATGATCATTGTTCAGTCCTCAGGAGAAACTAGGAATGTTTTCGACCGCCGTGCTCGTAGAACCACTCATCGGGATAAGGATACCACCAGCCCTGGACGACGGGCTTGTGATCGATGATGACCATTTTCGACCGACGGAAGGTGTCGAGCCCAAGCCGGGAAAGCTCGCGCCCGAGACCCGATTTTTTCCAGCCGCCGAACGGAAGCGCATCATTGTCTATCAGCGGATTGTTGATCCACACCATGCCGGCCTCCAGCCGCTCAGCCGCATCCATCGCCTCATCGAGCGACGTGGTGAAGACAGAGGCCCCCAGCCCGAACTCGCTATCGTTGGCACGCTCGATCGCCTGGTCGAAATCGGCAACCCGCATAACGGCCGCAACCGGACCGAAGCATTCCTCGCGCATGATCGCCATATCCTGAGTGCAACCCGTCAGGATCGTCGGTTCGTAGAACCAGCCGGTTGGCTCGCTTTCGGGGATCCTGCCCCCCACGGCAACGGTCGCACCCTTCGATTTTGCGTCCTCGACGAGGCGAATAACCTTGTCACGGGCCGCCTTGCTGACCAGTGGTCCGATCTCGGCCCGGGTCAGCCCGTTGCCGATCCTTAGCCGTTGGGTCTCTTCCGCAAATCTGGTGATGAACTCGTCATGGATACTGTCGACAACGAAGAAGCGCTCCGCCGACGTGCAGACCTGGCCGGACATGTGAAAGGCAGCCGTCACCGCTCCTGCAGCCGCTACATCGACCGGTGCATTGGCCGTGATGATCATCGGGTCCGAACCGCCAGCCTCGATGACAGCCGGCTTCATCTGTCCGGCCGCGGCCATCGCAACAGCCCTGCCCGCGGCAACCGAGCCAGTGAAGGCTACGGCATGCGTCCTCGGTGACTCGATGAGCGCTGTTGCCAGTTCAGCGCCACCGGGAAGGCAGGCCACAAGCCCTGCGGGAAGCGGGTCGAAGACTTGCATGAACTCGAGAGTCGATAACGTCGTGGCAGGCGCCGGCTTGATGATGCAACCGTTCCCGGAGGCCAATGATGCCGCCACGGTCCAGCACATCAAGAGGATCGGAAAGTTGAACGGCATGATGTGAACGCTGAGGCCCAATGCTTCATAGCGTGAATGCTGGAATGAGCCTGCCTGTGTCGTGCCGGCAACCTTACCACCATCATCCCGGGCCATTTCCGCGAAATAGCGGAATGCCCCGGCGCAGTTGGCCACCTCGCCGATCGCTTCAGGGTACGGCTTTCCCATTTCCCGCGACATCAGTTCCGCGCAGCGGCGCATGTCGGTCGCTTCGATGCGACTGGCGATCTGGTGAAGGATCGTCGCCCGCGTCTTGGCGTCCAGCCTCGCCCATTGACGTTGCACCTTGGCGGCGCCGTCAAGTGCGGCCCCCATCTCGGCAGCAGTCACCTCGCTGCGGATACCCACTTTATCAAGGTTTGAGGGATCTATGACGTCGTGGGCGACGCCGGCACTGATCTGGTAAGCGCCGTCAGCGAAATAGACAGCTTTCGAGGGATCAAACATCGGTCTCAATTCCTGCGTTCGTGTAGGTCTGCGGGCTGGCTTGATCTGGCCTGGGCAAACTGCTGCCAGCCTGGGAGGCACTCATCCATGCAAGACCGGATTTCAGTGAGATTGGCTTGGCTCAAAGCGCGATCCAGCAGCGTGGAGACATGCTCCTGGTATCGCAGGTAGCCATGCTTACCGTCGCGCCTGGAGAGCCGCTCGAAGTTGCCCAGGATCTTGGTGTGACGATGGGCAGCCAATAGCCAATAGTCGGCCATGAACGTCCGGTGGTCGACGTTCGGACGTGCGGCGAGATATCGCTCGACCAAGCCTGTCTCGAGCGCCGGTGCGATCGACCGACGGGCATCCTGCGTCAGCGAAACGAGGTCATAAGTGGCCGAGCCGATAAGTGCGTCCTGGAAATCCAGGACACCGCAGGCGGCGATCCCCTTTCGCCCGTCGATCACCATCAGATTGTCGACATGATAATCACGCAGGACCAGCACCTCGCGACGGCCCGCCACCTCGGCGAGCGCCTGCTTCCAAAGCGAAAGGAACCTTTGCTTGAACGGAGCAACGTCAACGTCCGGATTGCAGAAAGGAGCAAACCAATCGGTGAACATGCCGAGTTCCTCGAATAGAGGCGTCTCGTCATAGCTCGGGAGGTCGATCCTCGTCGCGCCGGGCGCATCATGCAGATGGACCAGCGTGTCGATCGCAAGCTGATAGAGTTCCGTCTCACTCTCTCCGCGGGCGAAAAGGCGCGTAAACGTGTCGTGTCCAAAGTCTTCGATCAGCGCCAGCCCCCTGTCGAGGTCCATCGCGTAGACCTGCGGAGCCGATAGGCCCAGTTGCACCAGATGGCGGCTGATCTCAACGAAAGCCGGAAAATCCGGCGCATGCGCCGGAGCTTCCATGAGAAGGCGCGGCGTGAACTCGACACGATAGTATTTTCGTGGGGAAGCGTCGGCGGGCAGTTGCGTGAGTTGCAGCAACTCATCGCAAGACTTGAAGACAAAGCCCTGCCGTGCATCCCATGAGGTTTGATCCTGCATGATGCTCATTCACTTTCTTCGCGTTTAAACTGACCGCCGGCGCTAGGCGACTTAGCGGATCATGTAGACCTTCTTGATCGTTTCATGGACCGTGCAGACACCTTTCCAATCCTGGGGGAAAAAGGCGGCCGTATCAGGCGTTACTTCGATCACGTCCCCGGATTCATGCACGTAAGTGCAGCGCCCCTCGAGAAAGTGGCAGAACTCATCGCGCGTTACGTGGCATTCCCACTTGCCGGGCGTGCAGATCCAGAGGCCACATTCGCTCTCGCCGCTGGGCCCCTTGTGGATCAGCCGGCCCGACACGTGGCTTACCCCCTCGATCATCGTGGGAATTGTTCCCCAATCGACGAGGTCGCTCTGTTCCAGCGGCTTTCGCATCAACGGTGCGGTGGTCATGTGTGGTTTTCCTTTCGTCTCGGCTTACGCCAGCATGTATATGTTGCGCATGGTCTCATGGACGGTGCATTCGCCGGTCCAGCCGGCCTTGAACATCACCGCGGTTCCTGCAGTCACCTCCACGACCTCGCCGCTATCCGAGCGGTAGGTCGCGGAACCGGCGACGAAGTGGCAGAACTCGTCGCGGGGGATCGACAGGCGCCAGCGACCCGGTGTGCACACCCAGATCCCGGTTTCCGGCTGGTTGTTCGGCCCCTTGAACAAGAGCCGACCAGTGGATTTCGATTGCCCTTCAAGCGCATCGGATTGGACACCCCAGTCGACCAGATCGTCGAACGTCGTTGCGCCATGAATGTGTGGCGCCGTGGAAGTCAGGGTTTTAGGCATTGTATGTTCCGGTGTTGATCAGCTGATCGAGAATACCTGCGGCCTTTTGCGGACCGTTGCGGCTCTGCATGTGAGCCGACGTGGAGGCGAGTTTTGCCTTCATCGCGGCATCATTGATCATGTGCTCGAGTTTGGCGGCGAGCTCTTCGTCGGTCCAATCATAACGCGGCATCTTGAAGCCATGACCGGTCTCGTCGATCCGGGTCGCGTTGTCGTGCCCATCCCAGACATAAGGCATGATGATCGCCGGCTTGCCGAAGTAGAGGCACTCGGTGAAGGAGTTGTTTCCTCCGTGATGGATCGCCGCATCGATCTGCGGGATGACGGACGGCTGCGGGAACCAGCTCTCGATCACCACGTTGCCAGGCACGTCTTCATACTGGTCCTTGTAATCGCCCACATTGACCAGCGCGCGGTAGGGCAGCCTGCCGATCGTCTTGATCAACCGCTTCAAGAGATCGGTGTCGCCTGCCCCGAGGCTGCCAAACGAGATGTAAATCAGAGGCTTGTCATTGTGCTCGGCGAACGTCGGGACCGTGTACGGCGCCTCCTTGCGGATGCAGCCCTCCAGATATTGGTACTGGTTTGGATCGAGTGGATGCGCCCGGTCGAACTTTACCGACTGCGGATAGAGCAGCAGGTTCATATGGGGCGAGGCCTCGAAGAACTGACCGATGGGATAGGGCTCCTCGTCCGTCGAGGCGAGGAATGCGTTGAAGTCATCGTGGATGGGCTTGATCACCTCGTTGAAGCGGTCACGAAAGGCCGCGTGGCCGGCAAGGTCATCCTGGCGGCATCCGGAAAGGTGCGGCGGGATTTGCGGGTCCTCGATCTCGTTCTCCGAGCAGGAAATGATCCGCACCCACGGCTTGCCGAAATGCTTGATGGCCGGAAACAGGATCACGTTGTCGACGCAGATGAGGTCTGGCTGGATCTTCGCCAGAACGGCTGGCAGATCCTTTTCCGCCCATTTGGCGCTGTCCACGATCGCGGTCCAGCAGTCCTTCACGTAGTTATCGATCTGGTCGTAGGGGCTTTTGCGGAAATTCGGGATATGGCCGTTGATGAAGTCCTCCCAGAATTTCGCCATCTGTTCAGGCGGCACCGGGGCTGAGAGATTGACGGGATAAGCCTCGAACCCATAGCCCTCATAGACCGACACGAAGCCCGGATCGGAGAGAAAAACCGCCTTGTGACCGAGGGCCTGGACGGCTTGGGCGATACCAACCGAGTTGAGGGCCGGGCCGAACGCGGCTTCCGGAAAGAATGCAATCGTCTTGCTCATCAATGTTCCCTTCTTGTCATTATTCTTGTGTCGCCATCCCTAGAACAGGTGGCATTTCGCAGGATCGAACAGCAGGCGTACCTGCTGCGACGGCCTGAAATTCCGCCCCTCCTCTGCGGTAACGCGAACTTGCACCGGAGCCTGAGACACAGTCGTCTCAACGTGAAGCACGCGATCGAGCCCGTGATAGGCGATATCGGAAATCGTGCCCGCGAGGCCGGCACCATCGTCGGACAGGCGGATCGCCTCTGGGCGCGCTGCCAGTGTTGCCTTGCCGGGGCCACGGTCGGAGGAAAGCGCGATCCGGTAACCGTCGGCAGTAAAAATGCCGTGGTCGCCGACGGTCCCGTCGATGAAGTTCATGATGCCGATGAAATTGGCGACGAAACGATCGGCCGGCTGTTCGTAGACCTGCTCGGGCGTGCCCACTTGCAGGAGTTTCCCGTCGCGCAGTATCGCCATGCGGTCGGCCATGACCAGCGCCTCCTCCTGGTCATGCGTGACGATGATGAAGGTGATGCCCGCTTCGTGCTGCAGGCGCTTCAACTCCAGCTGCATACGCTCGCGCAACTTCTTGTCTAGCGCCCCGAGCGGCTCGTCCAGCAGCAGCACTTTTGGACGCTTCACCAGAGCGCGGGCGAGCGCGACACGCTGCTTCTGGCCGCCGGAGAGCTTGTCGGGCTTGCGATCGGCGAAGGCGGTCAGATCCGTCGACAGCAAGGTTTCATCCACCCGCCTGCGGATTTCTGCCTTGTCGAGACGCTCCATCTCCAGGCCGTAGCTGAGATTTTGGCGTACGGTCATATGCGGAAAGAGCGCGTACGACTGGAACATCAGGTTGAGCGGCCGCTTTTCCGGCGGCAGCGAGGCGATATTCTCCCCCGACAGCACGATCGCTCCGCTGGTCGGCATTTCGAACCCGGCGAGCATCCGCAGCAGCGTGGTCTTGCCGCAACCAGACGGCCCCAGCAACGCGAAAAACTCGTTGCGCTGGATGCTCAATGACACATCGTCGACCGCAGAAACCGGGCCGAATGCCTTGCTCAGGCCCTCGATCTTCAGGATCGTCTCATTCTTGCTGGGAACGTTGGTCATTGCATCTGTTCTTTGTTGAGCCATTGAGAAATGAGGAGCGCGGTCGCACTGACACCCATGACGATTGTCGCAAGGGCATTGACTTCCGGCGTGATGCCAAAGCGGATCATCGAGTAGATCTGAATTGGCAGGGTGATCGACGACCGGCCGGCGCCGGCCGTAAAGAACGCGATGATGAACTCGTCCACGGACAGCGTGAAGGCCAGCAGGGCGCCTGCGATGACGGCCGGCAGGATCACCGGGAGCGTAACCCGCCAGAATGTCGTCCACGCCGAAGCGCCAAGATCGCGAGACGCCTCGACGATGGAATTGTCAAAGTTCTTCAGCCGTGCCCGGACCACCGAGCAGACGAAGGCCAGATCGAAGATGACGTGGCTGATCACGATGGTATGCAGGCCAAGCGTGATGTTGAGCAGCGAGAAGAAGGACAGGAGCGCAACGGCAAGAACGATATCGGGGATGACCATCGGCGCGAAGGCAAGAGCCTCTATGCCCGTGCTCTTGCGCCGGCGCTGCTCCATGCCCATCGCCAGCATGGTCCCGAGCACCGTCGAAATTGCCGTGGCACATACTGCGACGATCAACGTGTTCCAGGCGGCGCCAAGAATGCTCGCATTGGCAAGCAGCGACCCATACCACTTGGTCGAGAAGCCGGACCAGCTGGTCGGCAGGCCGGACTCGTTGAAGGACAAGAGAACCAGCACCGCGATCGGCAGGTACAGGAAGCCGAAGACCACGAGCAAGACGATGCGGGAAGGCAGGCGTGATTGTGGCATCTCACGTCTCCCCTTTGATCGTCTCGCCGCTCGCGCGGGCCGTGACCCTTGCCTGCAGCAGCAGCAATGCCATCATGGTGATGATCAGGACCATCCCGAGCGCTGCGCCAAACGGCCAGTCATTGGCGCTGAGAAACTGGTCGTAGACCACGTTCCCGATCATCTGGAAGCGGCCGCCTCCAAGCAGTGCCGGCGTCACGAAATTGCCGATCGACAACACGAAGACGAATACCCCGCCCGCAGCGACGCCGGGCAGCGTCAGGGGAAGCGTGACCCGAAAGAAGGTGCGAATGGGCCCGGCACCAAGATCGCGGGAGGCTTCCATAAGCTCCGGATTGAGACGAGACAGGGTGGAGTAGATCGCAAGGATGACGAAGGGCAGATAGTTATAGACGAGCCCGACGATAACCGCGCCTTCGGTATAGAGCAGCGACAAGGGTTCGCCCTGGTAACCGAGCACCTGCAGAAGCTTGTTGATCAGCCCCTCGCGATTGAGAAGCACGATCCAGGCATAGGTGCGGATCAAATAGTTCGACCAGAAAGGCAGAACCGCAAAGAAGAGCAACATCGGTTGGCGTGCCCGCGGTGCACGACTGATCGCATAAGCAGCGGGATAGCCGATGAGGACAGCCAGCAGGGTGGCCAGTCCCGCGATCTGCGCGGATTTCAGGAAGATCCGCGCATAGAGAGGGTCCGCGACACGCAGGAAGTTCTGCAGATTGAGATTGTAGTCAATACCGCCCCAGACGCCGCGCTCGAAGAACGCGTAGCTCAGGACCAGCAGGCATGGCGCCACCATGAAGGCGAGCAGCCAGGCGACAGCGGGCGCCGCAAGGAGGTTAGGTCTGGTTGCTTGGTAAGACACGAAGAAGGAAACCTCTGGAAGGTTGATTTCCCAACAGCTGCCCGATCACTTCCCACATGCCTGCGTGAAGTAGCCGAGTGTCTGTCGATGACCGTAAGCGCGGCAGGTAGATGTCCAGCCCTCAGGCGGGACATCTGCCGAATTCGATCGAGCCGCGTACGTGCGGCTAGGCCTTAGTTGGCAGCCTTGATCTCGCTCACGGCGCGGGAATAGTCCTTCTGTGTCGCCCCGAGATCCCTGAGGAGCTCATACTTCATCAGTTCCGCCGGTGTCGTGCCCATGTTTGGATACTGAGCGATCAGCTTCGGATCGAGGCTTTCCATCGCGGCCTTGTTTGGGACCTTGTACAGGATGTTCTCGGCCGCCCAGGCGTGGTTCTTCGCATCGAGCATGAAGTTGATGAACTTCATGGCTTCCGCCTGCTTTTCAGAGTTCTTCATGACGACAATGGTATCGACCCAGAGATCCGAGCCTTCCTTCGGCACCACGAACTTGATGTCCTTGTTGTCGGTAATGCCGTAGTTGCACCAGCCATCCCAGGCCTGCACGAGGTGAGCTTCGCCGGATACCAGCTTCGAATAGAAGGTTGTGTCGTCGTAGGCGAGAAGGGTCTTCTTCGCCTCGATCAGCTTGCCCTTAGCCTGCTCGATCTTGCCGGCATCCTTCTCGTTGACCGAATAGCCGAGGGAAAGCAGACCCGCCGCCATCAGCCAGCGGTCAGTCGCCAGCATGGTGGTTTTTCCCTTCAGCGCATCATCGGGCTTCAGAAGGGTATTCCAGCTGTCCACTGGTGTCTTCACGAGGTCGGATCGGTAGCAAAGACCCGTCGCGCCCCAGGTATAAGGAACTGAATAAGCATTGCCCGGATCATAGGCCAACTGAGCGGCCTCCGGATAAAGGTTGGCGAGGTTCGGGATCGCGGACTTGTCGAGCGGCGCCAGCATGCCTTGGCCGTTGAGAATCTCGGCAAAGGGCGACGAAACGAAGACCACATCGTAGCCCTTGCCCTTGCCGGCCATCAGCTTGCCCATGATTTCTTCATTCGTGGCGTGATTGACCACCTCGATCTCGAGCCCGGTCGCGGCTTTGAAGCTCTGGGCTACATCCTTCGCCATGTAGCCGTCCCAGTTGGAGATCACGAGGTCAGCCGCACCGGCGACATTTGCGCTGCCCAGAATGACCGAGATAGCCAGAGCCTTCGTACTCGCGCTGCGGAGTACTGCTTTCGTTTTTCCACTCACGGAGAATTCCCTTTTTTATTTGTTCCACCTCAGAAATCAGGCGCCGCCGCTTGGCACGGTCATTTGCTGCCCGACGCGATGGTATTATTTCAAACAAAAATACGTCAATAGAAAAAATGAACTGCGGTATCTTTTTCTAATTTCGTACCATCACACTTGAAAATCAATTCAGCGCCGGGCACTATGAATCAACGAACATGGGACGTACCGAATGACATCTGAGACGCAACGCCCACGCCATCGCCATGTTGAATTGGCGCAAAAGGTACTGGACATCGCGATAGAACGGGGGATGTCACCGGGCGAACGGCTTGCCGAACAGGCTCTGGCGTCCCTCTGCAATGTATCGCGAACACCGATCCGAAAGGCCCTGCAAGTACTGGCCGATGAGTCCATCGTCACCGCGGACGCCGATGGCGGCTATGTTCTCGCGGTGGATCCCGTGACCCTTCCGAGACTTGCGGGGGGCGAATCGGAAACGAGCGAAGGGGATTTGCATCTTGCAATGCTGCGGGATCTCGCAGCCGGCAGGATCCAGGAAGTCCAGACCATAGCCGGCTTGCAGCGACGCTACGACGCATCCCGAATGACGGTACAAAATGCGCTAAATAGACTGTCCGAAGACAATATGGTGGAACGTGGCGCCGGGCAACAGTGGGTATTGAAGCGCTTCGCCGTCAGCGTTGACTCCATCTCCAAGAACTACGAGTTCCGTCTCGCGACAGAACCCCTTGCGCTCACGATGCCGGATTTCAGGCGGGATCTGCCTGCCATTCTGGCGCTTCGCCACTCCATGAACAGGCTCAAGGAGATGGATGAATCGAGCTTTGATGTCAGGCTGTTCGAGCGCACGGACTTTGATCTGCACATGCTGATTGCGCGCTGTTGCGGAAACCCGTTCATGGCCGAGGTCCTCTCGAATTTCCATAAGCGACGGACAGCGATGCCGTCGCCCAGATATGCCAGCATGTATCGCCTGATCCAGTCCAATCTGGAACATATTCAAATACTTGAGCACATAGAGAGAGGGCAGCTTGCGCTTGCGGCGGATCTTTTGCGCGTGCATATTCAGCTGTCCCAATCGCAGCGCCCTTCGCTCGCTGGCCGGGGCGTTCCCCGCGCATTCAAAGTCGTAGGCCGTTGATCGAACATGACCACTGAAAAGACCATCGCCTTCTTTCCCGAGGCCAGCTACGGAGCCGCGCTGAACTGCATCGGCATCGCGCAAGCGCTGCGGCGCATGGGACACAAGCCAGTCTTCATCTGCCATCCGGGCTTCTCTGGCATCTTCGTCGACTACGGTTTTCCAGAATATCCGCTGTCGGATACCGAAGAACCGACCGACTGGAACGATTTTATCGAGCGCCATCAGGATGCGTTTCGCCAGCCGCCGGTCGATCAGCTCGACACCTACATCGGTCCCACGTGGGAAACGATCGTGGACACGGCGATCCGCGTCGAAGAACCACTCCGCCTGCTTTTAGCTCGACTGCAACCGGACGTGATCGCGCTCGACAACGTTGTCATGTTCCCGGCCATCGCCAATGCCGGTGTCCCCTGGGTGCGGATCGTTTCATGCGCCGAAACCGAGATCCCGGATAGCAATGTCCCACCATATCTTTCGGGCGCAGGTGAGAACGACAAGGACGATTGGGATGTGTTTTCGGCACTCTACAAGAAGACCGTGGCGCCGACCCACCGCCGTTTCGCAGCCTTTCTCAACGAATGTGGCGTGAAGCCACCGCCACCACCCACTTTCCTCGACGCCTCTCCATACCTCAATCTCTTGCTGGCACCGGAGATTATCCGGCACGAGAGGCACCAGCCTCTGGATCCGGAAAAGTTCGTTTTCCTTGATGGATGCGTGCGCAATGAGGCGCCCTTCACGCCACCGCGTTTTGCGAACCATAACGATGCGCCGCTGGTCTTGGTCAGTTTCGGCTCTCTCGGCGCAATGGACGTCGAGATGATCAAGCGCATGCTCGGCGTGCTTTCGACGCTCCCCTTCCGCTTTCTCGTCAATGTCGGGCACTGGCGCGAGGAGTATCGCGAGGTGCCGGACAACGTGTTTATCGACGCATGGTTCCCCCAGCCTTCGGTCGTCGAGCAGGCAAGCCTCTTCATCCACCATGGCGGCAACAACTCGTTCTGCGAAGCGCTCTATTTCGGTGTTCCGTCGCTGGTGATGCCCTACTGCTGGGACGGCCACGACAACGCCGTGCGCGCCGACGAGACCGGCGTGGGCAAGCGGCTGGACCGCTACAACTGGTCGGATGAGGAACTCGCAGGCGCGATCCAGTCGCTGATCCGGGACCAGAAGATGCATACCCGGCTAAAGGCGAACGCCGAGAAAATGCGAAAGGCAAACGGCGTTGCCCGAGCCGCGCAGGAAATCGTCACCGTCGCGGAAAATCACAAGTGACAGCAATCAATCGCGAACCAATGGCCTGGAGCTGAGGAATGAAAGACAAACTATTCATCGCGGGCCAGTGGGTCGCTCCGGTCAAGGGAGGCAGTTTCGACGTCGTCAATCCGGCAACGGAGCAAACAATCCATCGCGCACCTGCCGGCACAGCCGAAGACATCGACCTCGCCGTCGTCGCGGCACGACAGGCCTTCGACGTCGGCCCATGGCCCAGAATGTCGGGCCGAGAGCGCGCCGTCATCTTGCGCCGCATCGCCGATATCATTCTGGCGGAGAAGCACGCCCTGGCGCATCTGGAAGTGCTCGACAACGGCAAACCCCTGCCCGAAGCAATCTGGGACATCGAGGATGTCGCCGGATGCTTCAACCTCTACGCCACTTTTGCCGAGGAACTTGACGAAAACCCGGAAGAACCGATTTCGCTCGCGGACGCTCGTTTTTCCTCGAAAGCCGTTCGGGAGCCGATTGGAGTAGCGGGCGCAATCATTCCTTGGAATTATCCGCTGCTCATGGCGGCGTGGAAGGTCGCTCCGGCGCTCGCAGCCGGCTGTACCATGGTGCTGAAGCCCTCCGAACTCACGCCGCTGACGGCGCTCGAACTCGGCGCAATCGTCGAGCGTGCCGGTTTGCCGGCCGGCGTGCTCAACATCGTCAGCGGCCTTGGGCCGGATGCGGGACAGCCGCTGTCCGAACACCCCGGAATAGATAAGCTTGCCTTCACCGGCTCAGTGGCAACGGGCTCGAAAATCATGGCCACAGCCGCCCGCGACATCAAGAACATCAGCCTGGAGCTCGGCGGCAAGTCGCCATTTGTCGTTTTTGCCGATAGCGACATCGAGAAGGCTGTCGAGTGGATCATGTTCGGCATCTTCTGGAATCAGGGCCAGGTCTGCTCCGCAACCTCGCGTGTTCTGGTGGAGGAAAGCCTCTATGCGCTGCTCCTGGAACGGCTGGTGGCTGAGGCCGCGAAGATCAGGATCGGCGATGGCCTTGCTGATGGAACGCTGCTTGGGCCGCTGGTCTCAAGCGGCCAGTATCAAAAGGTTCTGGCGGCTATAGCCCGAGGCAAGGCCGAGGGCGCGACGATCGCCGGCGGGGGCAAGAGACCCGAAGGTCTCGACACCGGCTATTTTCTCGAGCCAACCATCCTCACCGATATGGCTGAAAACAGCTTCATCTGGACCGAGGAGATCTTTGGCCCCGTTGTGTGTGTCAAGCCGTTTCGCGATGAGGCCGATGCGATCCGCATGGCAAACGATAGCCGTTTCGGCCTTGCAGCAGCCGTCATGTCCAAGGACAAGGCACGGTGCGAGCGGGCCGCGAAAGCACTGCGCGCGGGTATCGTGTGGATCAATTGCTCGCAGCCCACCTTCGCCGAGGCTCCTTGGGGCGGTTACAAGAAATCCGGCATCGGCCGGGAACTGGGACGGTGGGGTCTGAGCAACTATCTCGAGACCAAACAGATCACCACCTTCGAGAGCGATGATCCCTGGGGCTGGTACATCAAGTAATCGGTTGAAACCCCTCCTTGCCTTTCATCCCTGATCCTGCGGAGATTACTCATGCGCAATCCCTCTTGCCTGGCCATCATTCTGGCCGCCGGTGACAGCACGCGAATGAAATCGCGACGCTCCAAGGTGCTGCATCCGGTTGCGGGGCGCCCGATGATCGTCCACGTACTAGAGGCCATCAGCGAGGCGGGCGTGTCGGAGGCCGCGCTCGTGGTCGGACGAGATGCCGATGCGATCGGTGCCGCTACGGCCGGTACAAACGTGCAGGTAGAAACGTTTCTCCAGTCCGAGCGGCTTGGCACGGCGCATGCCGTATTGGCTGCACGCACGGCGCTTGAGCGGGGCTATGACGAGATCCTTGTGACCTATGGAGACGTGCCACTGATCACCGGCGCCACCTTGCGGGCGGCCCGCACGGCGCTCGCAGACGGCAGCGGGGTCGCGGTCATCGGCTTCGAAGCTGCGAACCCGACTGGATATGGACGCCTGATGGTGAAGGACGGCGAGCTTTTGGCCATCCGGGAAGAGAAGGATGCAACGGACGAGGAGCGCCGGATCCGGCGCTGCAACAGCGGCATCATGGCGATCAGCGGTCGCCATGCGATCGAGCTCATCGCGCAGGTCAACAATGACAACGCCAAGGGCGAGTATTATCTGACCGACATCGTCGAGATCGCCCGGGCGCGCGGCATCGCAACCTCGGTCGTGGACGCCGACGAGAACGAACTCGCCGGCTGCAACAACCGGCAGGATCTCGCCGCGGTCGAACGCTTCTGGCAGGAGCGCCGACGCCGGGAGCTTATGCTGTCGGGTGTTTCGCTGATTGCCCCGGAAACCGTGTTCCTTTGCCACGACACCGTTATTGAGCCGGATGTAACCGTTGAGCCAAACGTCGTATTTGGCCCGGGTGTACGCGTTGAAACCGGAGCGGTTATCGGAGCCTTCAGCCATCTGGAGGGCGCGCACGTGTCAGCCGATGCACATGTCGGACCCTACGCCCGCCTTCGCCCCGGCTCACGGCTCGCTCGCGACTCCAAGGTCGGCAATTTCTGCGAAATAAAGAACGCGACCATCGGGGAAGGCACGAAAGTCAATCACCTGAGCTACATCGGCGATGCGCAGATAGGCTCCGGCACCAACATCGGCGCAGGAACGATTACCTGCAATTACGACGGCATGAACAAGAATCTCACGACCATTGGGTCGCGCGCCTTCATCGGCTCGAATGCATCTCTGGTCGCACCGTTGAATATTGGCGACGGCGTGATCGTCGCTGCGGGCAGCACAATCACCGCTGATGTCCCAAGCAATGCCCTCGCCTTCGGTCGTGCACGACAGGAAACGAAGCCTGAGCGCGCGAACACGGTAAGAAAGACCAGCCGGGCCTAGAGCTGCAGCTCGAGCGAGCGACTGATCGGAAGGCAATTCGTCTCATCGCGCTAGGATCGCGAAACCAGATCGAGATTGAAGGCCTCCAGCTGGTGGTAGAGTTCCTTGTATTTGGCGTAGCCATACGCATACCGATCCATCAGCGACGGATCGGGTTCGAAAATGCGCTCAGTCACGACGAGCTGTGCGGCTGCATCGGCCAGCGAATGAAACAGCTGCGCTCCCGCGCCGGCCAGCACCGCTGCGCCGAGCACGCCGGCATCCAGATTCTTTCGCCGCAAGAGTGGCTTTCCCAGCACGTCGGCGCGGATCTGGCACCAGACATCCGAAGCCATGCCGCCGCCTGCCGCGCAGAGCGCCGCGGGCACGGTCCCGGCCGAACGTTGCAGGCTTTCAATCGCCATCCGCGCCGAAAACGCCACACCTTCCATCATCGCGACGGTGAATTCGGCGGGCCCCATCGCCGCATCGATGCCCGAGAAGGATGCCCGTGCATGGGCATTCCACAACGGCGCGCGCTCGCCCTGCAGGTGAGGAAGAAAGACTGGCGTCATGCAGCGCCGATCGACGTGATCGGCAAGGGAAGAAAGCTCCGCCGGCGACCGCCCAAGCAAGGTCGATAGCCACGCCATGGAGGCACCGCCGGCTTGCGTCGGAGCGGCATGAAGCACAATGGATTCGCAGCGTGGGAACGCGATCACACCCGGCTCGGGATGCCGTTGCTCGGAAACGATGCCCAGCACCTCGCTGGTTCCGCTGAGATACAGGCCATCCCCCTCGCGCAGCGCACCGCTGCCGAACAGACCAGACCATGCGTCCATGGTCGCAACGACCATCGGCGTTCCGGCAGCCGGCAACCCACTTCTTATCTTTCCGGCAATCGACGTAAAGTCCCGGATGGGTGCCAGTCGCTCGGCGGCCCCATCGACGAGGTCGACCAGCCCGCTTATGTAGCGCAAATCCTGATCGATCACACCGAAGGACTCCATCGGGTCGGCCACGACCTCGCCGGTCAACTGCATGATGCAATAGTCCTTGGGTGACATGACCCAACGCGTCTTTTGCCAGATATCCGGACGGTGACGCTTCACCCATTCCATGCGCGACAGTACATGGCTCGCGTCGATCGGCAGCGGCGCTCCCCACCAGGCGATCTTGTCGGTCGGGTCAACCCTGGCGTCCAGTTCGGCGGCCACATCGGCACACCGACCGTCCTGCCAGATAATCGCCGGCATCAAAGCATCGCCGTTCGCGCCGACGAAGACGTGACTGTTCACATGGGAGCACAAGCCCACCGCCTGCAACTGACCGGGTGCGAGATCAGAGGTAAGCTCGTCCAACGCCGCCTTGACGTTGACGATCCAGTCGCCCGCATCCTGCTCCACAATGTCTGGCGCCCGGCGCGTCGTCGGATAGTGACGGGCATAGCTGCGCTCGACGTTGCCATTCGCATCGAAGCGCGCAGCCTTGACGGCCGTCGTTCCGACATCGATGCCGACCAGCATGGGACCGCTCACAATTTCCTCCGTTTGCGCTCTTGCAACCGACGCCATCCTTAGCGGCGCGATTGACTCATGACAATCTGTGGCAACCCTTGGGTACGGTCTATTGAAATGCGGATTAAGCTCGGCTAACGTCCCGAACATATTAGAGAAATCGAAAGATAAGGGCGGGGACCAGCATGACTTTCGTATTGAAGACCAGCGCCGTTGCGGGAGTTCTCGCAGCGCTTTTCATCGCAAGCGCAGCCAACGCTGCCGGTAAGATCGCGGTGATTACGCCATATCTCTCGCAGCCAGGCACACAGTTTTATGTCGAGGCCTTCCAGGAGGAAGCCAAGACGAACGGCTGGGATATCAATGTCATCGATACGAAGGGCGATGTAGCCGCAGCCATCAGCCGCATTGAAGACGTCAGTACCCAGAAGGTCGATGCCATCGTCATCAATGTCGATCCGGCACAGGTTGCCGCCGGCCTGGAGACTGCCAAGGCAGCAGGGATCCCGGTCTTTGGCATGGATGCCGGTGCAAACCCGCTGCTGGTCACGAATGTCACGTCGAATGGCTATGCGATGGCCGCCGATACCGCCGCCTATGCCGCAAACCGCATCAACGGCAAGGGCAATGTCGTGATGTTCGTTTTCGATGCCTTCCCGCCGGTTCAGGCGCGCGGCGTGATTGCCGACGCGATCTTCAAGAACAATCCCGACATCAAGGTTCTCGAGCGCGTCACCCCTGATGTCTCCGACGGAGGCATTGCGGATTCCCGAGCCAAGATGGAAGCAATCCTGACGGCTCACCCGGAAAAGGGATCGATCGCAGCGGTCTGGGCAGCATGGGATCAGCCGGCCCTCGGCGCTTTGCAGGCAATTGAAGCGGCCGGCCGGCAGGACGAAGGCATCGTCATTACCGGCATCGACGCCAATCCTCAGGCGCGCGACGCGATCGCCAAGGGAAGCAATTTCGAAGCTTCGATGGCGCAGGATTTCAAGGGCATTGGCCGGACAACTGCCGACGCCGTGAAGCGCTATCTCGCAGGCGAGAAGATCAAGCAGAGCGTGCTCTACGTGCCGACCAAGCTCGTGACCTCGGCAAACGCCAAGGAATGAACGCGCCGACCCTCGAAACGCGCAGGCTTTCCAAGAGTTATTCCGGCGTACCTGCGCTAAGAGATGGCTCCATCACCATCGCGCGTGGCGAAGTCCACGCGCTGATGGGCGAAAATGGCGCGGGCAAGTCGACGCTGATCCGTATTCTTGCGGGTGCGACGACGCCCGACAGCGGCACCATCCTGATCGACGGCCAACCGGTGTCGATCGAGCACCCCTCGCAATCGCGGCGGCTGGGCCTGCGTTTCATCCACCAGGAACTCGCCGTCATTCCGGAGCTTTCAGTCGCCGAGAACCTGTTTCTCGGCCGGCCCTATCCGCGTCGACTGGGCTTCCTTGCCGACTGGCGGGAACTCAACCGGCGTGCATCGCGCGCCCTTGAAGCATTGGACATCGGTCATATTGACCCCAGCCGGAAGATGGCGCGGCTATCGCTTGGCGACCAGATGCTGGTCAAGATCGCCGCGGCCTTTCTGGATGACGACGGTGAGGCCGCTCGCCTCTATGTGATGGACGAACCGACGGCCGCCCTGACGAGCGAAGAATCCGAACGCCTGTTCAAGGTTATCGCCGGCCTGACGGAACGAGGACGAAGCGTCATTTACGTGTCCCACAGGATGGACGAAGTGATGCGCATCGCCGACAGGGTGAGCGTCTTGCGCGACGGCGAGACCGTGGCGACACGCGCGATATCAGAGATCAGCAAGGCAGAGATGATCGAGCTGATGACGGGTCGCCAGATCGCGGACGCTTATCCGCAACGGCAGGCCACAGCCACGTCGGCATCCGTATTGCGTCTCGACGCGGCGCGTTCGCCGGCCGTGCACGATATCTCGTTCGACCTGCAGGCAGGCGAGATCCTGGGTGTCACCGGCCTCTCCGGCGCTGGCCAGAGCGAGGTCCTGCGTCTGCTAGCTGGCGCCGACAAATGGACAGGCGGCACCATTGAACTCGATGGCAAGGCGCTGGCAGCCGGTACACCCGCGGCGCGCTGGGCAGCGGGCATCGCCTATGTGCCGCGCGAACGCCGGCTCGAAGGTCTTCTGCCGCGCGCGTCGGTCGCCGACAACACCGTCCTTGCCCATCTGGAATCACTGAGCCGCGCGGGGATCCTGCGCAACCGCCGGGCGGAACTGCAGAGATCGGCCGACATTGCCTCGCGCGTCAAACTGAAATCAACAGGCGGCAAACAGCCCGTCTTCCAGCTGTCCGGCGGCAATCAGCAGAAGGTGGTGCTTGCGCGCGCGATTCTTGGCGGCCCGCGGGTCCTCCTGCTCGACGAGCCCACCCGTGGCGTTGACGTCGCCGCAAAATTTGACATTCACACATTGATCCGGGAACTCGCCGCAAGCGGCGTAGCCGTTCTCCTGGCATCGTCTGATCTCTCCGAGCTGACCGGCATGGCCGACCGCATCCTCGTCATGCGCGAGGGGCGGCAGAGCGACATCGTCGCGACCGATGGCCTCACGCAGGCAAGATTGCTTGCGCTGTCGTTCGGTGAGCCCGCTTAATTTCCCTGAGGACGTTCAATTGATCCGCGCCATTCGCAAATACGGAACCCTGGTTGGCATCATCGCCGTGATCCTGTTCTTCTGGATCAACATACCTGATACCTTCATGACGGCGCGCAACTGGCTGAACATATCCCAGCAGGTTTCCATGCTTGCCGTCACCGCCTTTACCATGACCATCGTCATGGCGATGGGCGATTTCGACCTTTCCGTGGGGTCCATGGCCAGCCTTTCCGGTATCATCGCCGCGCTTGCGTTCAAGGCCGGCGTGCCCGTACCCGCAGCGATCATCCTTGCCCTTGCGGTCGGGCTTGTCGGCGGATTGATCAACGGGTTGCTGGTCAGCTACATCGGCATCCTGCCATTCGTCGCGACACTCGGTACGCTCACCGTGTTTTCGGGCTTCGCCTTTCTTGTCAGCGGCGGCAAGACGATTTTCGGCACCGACATTCCGGCGAGCTTCAGCGGCTTTTCACGCAGCGGAATTCCGCTGTTTCAGGCTGGCGAGCAATGGGTGTCGCTGCCGTATCTGACACTTCTTGCGCTGATCGTGCTGTTTGTCGTTTGGGTGCTCCTGGAGCACACCGTTTACGGCCGGCGTCTCTATGCCATCGGCGGCAATGCCGAAGCGGCCAGACTTGCAGGCGTAAGGGTACGATTCCTCCGCTTCTCCGCCTTCGGGCTGACAGGCATCGGCGCGGCGACTGCCGGACTGATGTACGCCAGCCGGGTCGCCTCCGCCAACCCGACACAGGGCAGCGGCCTGATGCTTTCGGCGATCGCCGCCGTCTTTCTCGGCATGACTATGAGCGAAGAGGGAGAGCCTCGGGTCCTCGCCACGTTCTTCGGAGTGCTCATTCTTGGTGTGCTCGACAACGGCCTCACGCAGATGAGTGTCGATTCCTATGTTCGCGAGATCCTGATCGGAACGATCATTATTCTCGCCGTGGCTTCCTCGAGCCTGAGCAAGCTTGGCCAACGATAGTCTGAAACTCGGGGCTCCGCCACGGCGTCAGAGTGTCGATTCAGTGAGGAAGCAGCGGACGACGGGCGCCTGATCCAGCACTTGGCACCGGCTAGCCGGTGCATATCCCGATTCTGCCGTCATCGAGACACATGAAGACGACGCCGCCATCTTCCAGCGCAAGTCGTAGCTGCGCCGCGGTGGCACGATGAACGTCATGCCGACAGCCTTCATAATCCCGTATGGTGCTGCGTGAGACGCCGGCTCTGCCAGCGAGGTCCATTTGAGTCCAGTCGAGGAGGCCGCGAGCTGCACGACAAAGCGCCGGCGTCAAAATCTTGGAGTCGCTCGCTTGACCCATCGCTCGAAGTCACCCATATTGGTTGATATATGCCATATAGGGCAATTTCAGCCCAATTGCTAGATGCTGGCCGGATCCGCCCATTACGGGCCGTGGGATCGAGAAACAGAAGGAATAAAACCTTGGGATAACAGTCGGACCGTCTCTGCTCGTTGTCCTGCTGCTTCTGCCTTTTGTCGGAAGCCTTCTGTCCGTCTGCCTGCTGAACACCCCGTCACGGCGCCTGCCGGCCGGCTTGGCCGCCATCATCATACTCGCGTCCCTGTTGTTGACAGCAAGTTTTTATCCTGCGGTTTCCGACGGCGGAATCGTCCGCTTTGATGCACAGTGGCTGCCGCAGCTCGGCTTGAACTTTACCCTGCGGATGGACGGCCTGGCATGGATCTTTACCATGCTGATCACCGCAATCGGCTTCCTGGTCGTGCTTTACGCGCGCTACTACATGTCGGAAGAGGATCCGGTCCCGCGGTTCTTCTCGTTTCTTCTCGCATTCATGGGCGCCATGCTCGGCGTCGTCATCTCGGGCAATGTGATCCTGCTGTCGGTGTTCTGGGAACTGACAAGCATCTTTTCCTTCCTGCTCATCAGCTACTGGCACAACAACCCCAACGCCCGCGACGGCGCCAGGATGGCGCTGACGATCACCGGGATCGGTGGCTTCTGCCTGCTGATCGGCCTTATCCTGCTCGGCCACATCGTCGGCAGCTACGATCTCGACAAGATCCTCGATTCCGGCGACGTCGTTCGCAATCATCCCCTGTATCTGCCAGCCCTGATTTTCATCCTCCTGGGCGCGCTGACGAAAAGTGCGCAGTTCCCGTTCCATTTCTGGCTGCCCAACGCCATGGCCGCGCCGACGCCGGTATCGGCGTTCCTCCATTCCGCGACCATGGTCAAGGCAGGCGTGTTCCTGCTGGTTCGCTTCTGGCCAGTGCTTTCGGGCACCTACGAATGGTTCGCGATCGTCGGCGCCGCCGGTATGATCACGTTGCTGCTGGGCGCCTATTTTGCGATGTTCCAGCAGGACCTGAAAGGGCTGCTGGCTTACTCCACCATCAGCCATCTCGGCCTGATAACCGTGCTGCTCAGCCTCGGCAGCCCTTTGGCAACCGTGGCAGCGATCTTCCACATGCTGAACCACGCCACGTTCAAGGCCTCGCTTTTCATGGCGGCCGGCATCATCGACCACGAGACGGGAACACGCGACATGCGGCGGCTGAGCGGTCTGTTCCGCTTCATGCCATATACGGCGACGCTCGCGATCGTCGCCAGCGCTGCAATGGCAGGCGTGCCGCTTCTCAACGGTTTCCTGTCGAAGGAAATGTTCTTCGCGGAAGCGGTGGAGACGCATGCGGATTCCATCCTGGACCGCATTCTTCCCTATATCGCGACCCTTGCCGGTGCGTTCAGTGTCGCCTACTCGCTGCGCTTCATTCACACCGTATTCTTCGGTCCACCGCCGACCGATCTGCCGAAAAGTCACCCGCACGAGCCGCCCCGCTGGATGCGGTTCCCTATCGAATTCCTGGTCATCGCCTGCCTGATCGTCGGCATGGTCCCGGCGCTATCGATCGCGCCTTTTCTGCACAGCGCCGTCGTCAGCGTCCTGCGAGCAGATACCCCGGAATACAGTCTCGCGATCTGGCATGGCTTCAACCTGCCGCTGGCGATGAGCGCGATCGCCCTGGTTGGCGGGGCGCTGATTTACTTCTTCTTCAAGGATTATTTCTCCCGGTGCGATGACGGCCCTCCGTTCCTTCGCCGGCTCAAAGGGCAGCGAATATTCGAGCGCGTCATCGTGGAAGTCTCCTGGCGCTGGGCCCGCATCGCCGAGGGGCGCCTCGGCACCCGCAAACTCCAGCCGCAGCTCCGTTGGCTGGTGGTCATGGGGTTTGCCGCAGGGATGCTTCCCCTCTATGTCAGGGGCTTTGAAAGCCGCCCGTTTACCTACTCCGGTTTCGACCCCGCCTTTGCTGCGATATGGGCGATCGGCCTCGCGCTTGCGGTCGGCACTGCCTACATGGCCAAGTACCACCGTCTCGCGGCATTGGTCATGCTCGGCGGCGTTGGCCTCGTCGTTTGCATCACCTTTGTCTGGCTTTCAGCACCCGATCTCGCGATCACCCAGCTGCTGGTCGAGATCGTTACCACGGTCCTCATCCTGCTCGGTTTGCGCTGGCTGCCGAAGCGGTCGGAGGACCTCGGTGAATCGATGACGCTGAGAGCACGGTTCCGACGGTTTCGGGACTTCGCCCTGGCCATTCTTTGCGGCGTTGCCATGTCGTTCATCGCCTATGCGGTGATGACGACGCCGGTGCCTGACGCGATCTCCAACTACTTCCTCGAAAACGCCTACACCGAGGGCGGTGGTCGCAATGTCGTCAATGTGATCCTCGTGGATTTCCGTGGCTTCGATACGATGGGTGAGATTGCCGTTCTTGGCGTCGTCGCGTTGACCGTCTATGGCCTGCTGCGCCGCTTCCGCCCGGCTGAGGACAGCATGGATATGCCGGAGCAACAGCAGGCGCAAAATCGCTTCGACGAGGAGCGACCGGAGCGTTCGGCAGGCGACACCGTGCGCGACTACCTTCTGGTGCCGTCGGTGATCATGCAATGGATGTTCCCCGTCATCATCACCTTCGCGGTCTATCTCTTCATGCGCGGACACGACCTGCCCGGCGGCGGTTTCTCGGCCGGCCTGACATTGTCGATCGCCTTCCTGCTGCAGTATCTGGCCGGCGGGACGCGGTGGGCGGAAGACAGGATCCGTATCCTGCCGTTGCGCTGGATGGGGGCAGGATTGCTGACAGCCGTCTCGACCGGGATCGGCGCCTGGTTCTTCGGCTATCCTTTCCTGACGTCGCACTTCCAATACATCGACCTGCCGCTCATCGGGAAAATGCCGGCGGCGACCGCGCTCCTTTTCGATCTTGGGGTCTTCTGCCTTGTGGTCGGCTCGACGGTTCTCATTCTTGTCGCGCTCGCGCACCAGTCCCTGCGCATCAATCGCCTGCGGACGATTGATGCTGCCAAATCGGAGGAGCGCTGATGGAGCTCGTACTATCCGTGGCCATCGGCGTCATGACCAGCTGCGGCGTCTGGCTGATTCTGCGCCCGCGAACCTATCAGGTGATTATCGGGCTTTCGTTGCTCTCATACGCCGTGAACCTGTTCATCTTCGGCGTCGGCGGCGTAAAGGCGAACGTCCCACCGATCCTCGGCGACGGGGCAGCAGGCCACTTGGCGGATCCGGTGCCGCAGGCTCTTGTTCTGACCGCGATCGTCATCGGCTTTGCGACGACTGCGCTCTTTCTCGTCGTGCTGCTCGCGTCACGCGGCCTCACCGGTAGCGACCACGTGGATGGGAGGAACGAGCCGAAATGAACGGTTGGGCCCACCACCTTATCATCGCGCCGATTCTGGTGCCGCTGATCGCCAGCGCCATCCTGCTGTTTGTCGATGAGCGCCAACGTCTCGCCAAGGCCATGATCAGTCTTGCCTCGGCGATCGCGCTGACGGCCATCGCCATCATTCTCTTCCGTATCGAAAGCGGCCCGAACGGGTTCGAAGGCGCCTATCTGGTCGGCAACTGGGCTGCCCCCTTCGGCATCGTGCTCGTGTTGGACGGCCTTTCGGCTCTCATGCTGTTGCTGACGGCCCTTCTTGCCGTCCCCGCGCTGATCTTTTCACTTGCCCGTTGGCACGCGGTCGGCGCGCACTTTCACAGCATGTTCCAGCTTCTGCTGATGGGGGTGAACGGCGCCTTCCTGACCGGCGACCTGTTCAATCTCTTCGTCTTCTTCGAAGTCATGCTGGCAGCCTCCTACGGCCTTCTCCTGCACGGCTCCGGCCCGCTCCGGGTCAAGGCGGGGATGCACTACATTGCCGTCAACCTGGTGGCCGCGCTGTTGTTTCTGATCGGCGTCAGCCTGATCTACGGGACCGCCGGAACGCTCAACATGGCCGATCTTGCGGCACGCATACCGGACATGGAGCCGGATCGCCGGATGCTCATGGAGGCCGGCGCCGGCATCTTGGGGATCGTCTTCCTCATCAAGGCGGGCATGTGGCCCCTCTGCTTCTGGCTGCCGACAGCCTATAGCGCCGCATCGGCGCCCGTGGCCGGAATATTTGCCATCATGAGCAAACTCGGCATCTATGCCATCCTGCGCCTGACGATGCTTCTGTTCGCAGATGGCCCATCGGCGAATTTCGGCACCGTCGTTCTGCTTTACGGCGGCATGGCAACGCTGATCTTCGGCACCATCGGTGTGCTTGCCTCACAGGCTCTCGGTCGACTGGCCGGATTTTCGGTTCTCGTCTCCTCCGGCACCCTTCTGATGGTCCTCGGCATCAATGATGGGGCCGTGTCGTCAGGGGCCCTTCTCTATCTCGTCAGCTCGACGCTGACGATCAGCGCCTTCTTCATGCTGATCGAGCTTGTCGAACGCGGACAGGATGCCGGCGCCAACGTGCTCGCGGTCACCATGGAAGCCTATGGCGATGCGGACGACGAAACCCTCAACGAGGAAGAGGGCGTCACCATGCCTGGCACGATGGCCATCCTGGGCATCTGCTTCGCAGCCTGCGGTATCCTGCTTTCCGGTCTCCCCCCGCTGTCCGGCTTCATCGCCAAATTTGCGATGCTGTCGGCCATGATGGGCACGGGTGCCATCGGCGTACCGCCGACGGCCGCCGTCTGGGCGTTGATCGTGTTGGTCATCCTGTCCGGCATCGCAGCCCTTATTTCCATGACGCGCGCCGGCATCCGCACCTTCTGGAGTTCCATCGAAGGGACGGTTCCTCGTGTGCTCGTCATCGAAATCGTGCCTGTGATGTTCCTGCTTGCCCTCACCCTTGCCTTGACCATCCAGGCTGGGCCGGCGATGCAATATATGGACACGACCATTCGCACGCTGAGCAAGCCGGCAAACTACATCAATGCAGTCAGCACGGCCGTGCAGATCCCCGGCTACAAAGCGAGTTCCGGCGCTGCAATGGAGAGCAAGTGATGCTGCCTTATCCCTTGCTCGCAATTTCCCTTGTCCTCATGTGGCTGCTGCTCAACGGCTTTACGCTCGGCAACCTGATACTCGGCGTGCTGGTCGCCGTGTTCGCAACCTGGGCCATGGCATCGCTGCGACCGGAAAAGCCGCGGCTGGCCAAATGGTACCTCCTGCCGAAGCTGTTCGTACTCGTGGTCTACGACATCGTGAAGTCGAACATGGCGGTGGCCGCGATCATCATCAGAAGCGGTTCGCGGCATCATAATCCAGGCTTTGTCACCATTCATCTCGATATCAGGAGCCGCTCCGCCCTCGCCCTGTTGGCTGTCATCCTGACCAGCACTCCCGGATCGGCCTGGCTCGAATATGACTCCAACGACAATTCAGTGCTCATCCATGTTCTCGACATTCAGAACGAAGCCGTATGGCGGGACACGATCAAGAACCGCTATGAAAAACTGCTGATGGAGATTTTCGCGTGAGTGCAATCATTCTGTTCAGCGCCGTCTCGATCGCCCAGCTGATGCTGGTCCTGTCGATGGCCATCGTATCGGTACGGATGTTCATCGGCCCCCGCGCCCAGGACCGGATCATCGGTCTCGATACCTTCTACATCAACGCAATGTTGCTGCTTATGACCTTCGGCGTCGGTACAGGCCGGGTCGTCTATTTCGAAGCGGCACTGGTCATCGGCATGCTCGGGTTTGTCGCCTCGGTCGCCTTGGCGAAATTCCTGATGCGCGGCGAGGTGATCGAATGATGTATTCGGCCGCAGATATTCCTGTCTGGGTAGCCGCCGTGGTTGCCTTTTTCCTCTTGCTCGGTGCAGCACTGGCGTTGATCGGTTCGATCGGCTTGTTGCGGTTGCCGACGTTCTACGAGAGGATCCATGCCCCAACGCTCGGAACCAGCTGGGGAATAGGCGGTATCATGGTGGGGTCCATGCTGTTCTTCTCGGTCGCGTCCTCGCGCCTGGCGGTCCATGAAATCCTCATCGGGATTCTGGTGACCGTCACAACCCCTGTGACCCTCATGATGCTCGCGCGCGCGGCGCTGCATCGCGACCGGGTCGAGAACAACGGAAAGGCGCCGCCGAAGCATTCCGGGCGGCACCTCTGAAATTTCCCGATTTGAACGGAGAAGGAGCGGCATCATTCGCGTCCGCTCCTTCTCTGCTATCTCCGCCTCACTAGCCTATATGCCCACCGCAGCGGCAAGCACCGCCAAGGGTGAAGGCTCAGGCGAGAATACGTCGAGGACGCAAGGCGCCGCCACAACAGCCAGCGCCAGCATACCAAAGATCAAGCGTTTCATGGGGTACCTCCCTGAATTATCGAAGTGGTCAGGCGAGTGTCAGCTCGACTGCGATATTGCCCCGTGTCGCCTTCGAATAGGGGCAGGTCTGGTGCGCTTCCTCGATGAGGGCCCGGGCGAGTTCCGGGTCGAGGCCCGGCAGGCTGACATTCAATCGGGCCTGCAGAAAATAAGCGCCGTCGGTGGTGCCGAGATCGACTTCGGCATCGACGGCCGTGTCGGCCGGGAGCCGTAGCTTGCGCTTGCCGGCAGCAAGTCCCATTGCGCCGATGAAGCAGGCCGACCAGCCGGCAGCGAAGAGCTGTTCGGGATTGGTGCCCGGCTGCGCTGTGCCGGGAGGCGACAGCTTGACGTCGAGCTGGGCATCGTCGCTGCGGGTCAAACCATCGCGGCCGCCGGTCGTATGGGTCTTGCCGGTGTAGAGAACCTTTTCAATCTTCGTCATGGGAGCACTCCTTCGTGTTCTGTCGCAAGGTGCGACGTTGTTGACAGGAGTGGTTTTGAAGGACTGACGTATCCGGCATGTTTCCTGAAATGCCGGAAGTGTATCAAAGCGTAGCTAAAGGCCGGCGGGATATAGTCTCATACACAAAGCGGCCCGCGACCTCATGGCCGCAGCGTTACTTCGGCCGCCAGCCCGCCACCCTCCCGGTTGTAAAGACGCACCGCGCCGCCGATCGTGCCGGCGAGCTGTTGCGCGATGGCAAGACCCAGCCCTGTGCCCCCGGTCTCCCGGTTGCGGGACTGCTCCAGCCGGAAGAATGGCTGCATGGCCGCATCGAGCATGTCGTCAGGGATACCCGGCCCGCGATCCATCACCGTGATCGCGATATCGCTCTTGCCCTTGCGCTCGACGCTGATCTCGGCGGCACCGGCGAACTTGATCGCGTTGTCGATGAAGTTCGTGAGAATGCGTCGCAAGGCATGCGGCTTGGTCGAGGCGGTTCCTTGAACGACACCGACCACGGAGACCGCCTTTCCGGTATCCTGATAATCATAGGCGATACTGTCGATGAAGGAAGAAAGGTCGATGCGCGCAGTCTTCTCGCCATTGCCGTGCGAGCTCCGGGCATAGGCGATACCATCCTGCACCAACCGTTCGATCTCACGCAGGTCGTTGACGAGCTTGTCCTTCTCCGGCGTGTCATCCGCCATGTCGGCGCGCAGGCGCATGCGGGTGATCGGCGTCTGAAGGTCGTGGGAAATGGCGGCGAGGATCTGCACCCGCTCTTCGAGATAATGAGCGATGCGCTCGCGCATGCCGTTGAAGGCGCGCGCCGCGTGAGCCACCTCGCTCGGCCCGGCCTCGCTCATCGGCTGCCCTTTTTGGTTCGGATCGAGCGCATCGGCAGCCGCCGCAAGCTCGCCCAACGGGCGGATCGCCTGCCGTACCGCGAACCAGGTACAAAGGACCAGTAACGCCATCTGCACGGCGAAAACGTAGGGAAGCCATTTGGCAACCGGCATCACGCCGGTCGGCGTGACGTCGATCGTCAATGGAGAGCCGTCGGAGAGCGTCAGGTGTCCCTGCAGCCGCTTGCCGTCGCCAGGAATGGATTCGATCTTCAGGGGAAACTTGTGGCCTGCGGCCTCCTCTATGCGCTCCGCGATCTCGGCACCCCGGCCGGACATGTCAGGCACGCCGGGAAGGCCCGGCCCGAGAACGAGGCGATAATTGCCACGGCTCAGCCGATCTAGCCAATTCGCCCGCTCGTTGGCCGGCAGCCGGTCGACCACGGCGATGGAGGTGGCAAGGTCGCTTTCCAGCGTCCCTAGCATCACCGCCTTGGCCGACATGTAGCGCTCCAGCAAGAGGATGCTGAAGGACAGGCCGTAGGCAATTGCCAGTCCGGCGAACAGGATGAGGAAGAGCCGCGAGCGGAGCGTGCTCGGCCACCGCCAGCGGCGAGCTGTATCGCCGCCCGTCATGTCCTGGGCTCCGAAATCTCGACAGGAACGGAGAAAACATACCCTTCGGCCCGCACGGTCTTGATGTAGGTCGGTTCGCGCGCATCATCGCCCAGGCGCTGGCGCAGCCGGCTGACGAGAAGGTCGATGGAACGGTCGAACAGCTCGGCATCGCGCCCCTGCGTAAGGTTCAGCAGCTGATCGCGGTTAAGCACACGCTGTGGATGATCGATGAAGACCCTTAGCAGACGGTATTCGGCTCCACTCAGCGCGATTTCGGTGCCATCCTTGTCGAGAAGATGCCGGCCAACCGTGTCCAGGCGCCAATCGCCGAAGGTCAAGATCTGGCCGGCTTCGCTGATCTGGAGATTGGGCGGCAGCATCCGCGTTCGGCGCAGGACCGCCTTGATGCGCGCCAGAAGCTCGCGTGCGGCAAAGGGCTTCGGCAAATAATCATCGGCGCCCATCTCCAGCCCGATGATGCGGTCCATCTCGTCGCTACGGGCGGTCAGCATCAGGACTGGCGTCGCCTTGTGCTTGCCGGCTCGCAATTCGCGGCAGAGGACCAACCCGTCGTCACCCGGCATCATGACGTCGAGAACGATCAGGTCGACCGTATCCGTCTCGAGGAAGTTGCGCATCTGCCGGCCGTCGGCCGCCACCGTCGCGCGAAGTCCGTTCTTCTTCAGATAGCTCGACACAAGCTCGCGAATTTCGCGGTCGTCATCGACGATCAGGATATGGTCGACATGCTCCATCTTCGGACCTTCAAATCCTCGTTTGCTGTATGTGCGGCGAACCGCTGATCCTCTTTAGACGCCGATTCGGCTGCTGCGAAGCGGAGAAATATCCTCACAGCAGCCAACGTCGACCTAGAACTTCGCAACGTCGAGGACGGCCTGGGCAAACGCCTCCGGCGCTTCCTGGGGCAGGTTGTGGCCAATGCCGCCTGCGATGTTGCGATGCTCGTACTTTGCGGAAAACTTGGCCGCATAGACCGAAGGATCCGCATGTGGCGCACCGTTTGCGTCACCTTCCATGGTAATGGTCGGAATGGCGATCACTGGCCCCATGGCGAGCTTCTTTTCGTACGCATCGTACTTGGCTTCGCCCTTGGCCAGCGCCAGCCGCCAACGATAGTTGTGGATGGTGATCTCCACATGATCGGGATTGTCGAAGGCCGGCGCCGAACGGTTGAAGGTTTCGTCGTCGAACTTCCATGTCGGCGATGCGGTCTGCCAGATCAGGCGGACGAAATCGCGGGTATTGGCGGCATAGCCGAGGCGGCCGCGTTCGGTCGCAAAATAGAACTGGTACCACCAGGCAAGTTCAGCCTTCGGAGCAAGCGGCTTCTTGTTGATTTCCTGGCTGCCGATCAGGTAGCCGCTGACGGACACGAGAGCCTTGCAACGCTCCGGCCAGAGTGCCGCCATGATATCGGCGGTGCGTGCGCCCCAGTCATAGCCGGCGACGATAGCCTGCTGGATGCCGAGAGCATCGAGAAATGCGATCATGTCGGCGGCAAGAGCAGACTGCTGACCATTGCGCGGTGTCTTGTCGGACAGAAAACGGGTGGTGCCGTAGCCACGGAGATAAGGAACGAGGACTCGATAGCCGGCCGCTGCGAGGATCGGCGCGACATCGACGAAACTGTGGATGTCGTAAGGCCAGCCATGCAGCAGCAGAACAGCCGGACCATCCGCCGGGCCGGCCTCGGCGTAACCGATGTCGAGCACACCCGCTTCGATCTGCTTCAGGCTCTCGAAAGAGGTATGCTTGCCGGCCTTGCCGGCGGCAGACGGCGATGCCGCAGCAGATTGGGCGTTCGCCAACGAGGTCATGCCGAGCTCGACGGCTGCGACGGTCATTGCGGCTACGCCGAAGAAGCGGCGGCGTTGAAGGTTGACTTCGTTCTGGGGCAACTTGGGGCTCATCGTGTTCTCTCCGATACGTGTTTGATGATGTGGGACAGAATGCTGGCGGTATGTATACGCCATGTGTCCCCGGCGTCCCGTAATTGCATTCGGATGTAGCATCCGCCAGCCCGGATACAGTCTGATACAATTCATCGGCCGTATGCCCACCCGGCTGCAGACTTGGCAGCACGATTGTCTCGTTCTGTAGACTGAGGGCCAATCCCTACACTTCGATACATTTCCCCGCCGATCCGGACACACGCGGGATACGTCACGTCGACCATATTGGCGCCGTGCTGGTCGAGCCGCATCGCCGGCCAGAACCAGAACCCGGTTTCAAAGGAAACGATGATGACCCTTCTTATCATTGCCTATCTTGGAGGCGCGCTGACGATCCTCAGCCCCTGCATCCTGCCCATCCTCCCCTTCGTCTTCGCCCGCGCCGGACAACCTTTCGTCCGCAGCACGCTGCCCATGCTCGCCGGCATGGCTGCGACCTTCGCCGCCGTGGCAACGCTCGCCGCGGTCGGCGGCAGTTGGGCGATCCACGCCAACGAATATGGTCGTCTGGCTGCGATCGTCTTGCTCGCCGTCTTCGGCGTCAGCCTGATCTCGCCCCGTATCGCAAGCGCCATTTCCCAGCCAGTCGTTGACCTGGGCAACCGCATGCTGAACACCGCAGGAAAACCCGGCTCCGCGCCCACGGCGGCAGGCTCGCTGATCCTCGGGATCGCGACAGGTCTGCTCTGGGCGCCATGCGCCGGACCGATCCTCGGCCTCGTTCTGACCGGTGCCGCGCTGCAGGGCGCAAACCTCGAAACAACCTTCCTGCTGGCCGCCTACGCAGCTGGCGCCGCCACCTCGCTCGCCATTGCCTTGGCTGTGGGCGGCAAGATCTTTGCTGGCATGAAGCGGTCGCTGGGTGTCAGCGAACGGATCCGCCAGGCTTTGGGTGTAGCGGTACTGGCTGGCGTTGCCACCATCGCGCTTGACCTCGACACCGGACTGCTGGCGCGGCTTTCCTATGCAAGCACAACATCCTTCGAGCAGGCGGTACTGGACCGGCTGCAAGTGAAGCAGAACGCCGCACAATCCACAGAGGTTGCCAGCAACGGCGCGATGGCGATCAGCGACGCTGCAGGATCGTTCCACGCGAACCTGCCGATCGAAGGCCCCGCCCCGTCATTGGGTGGCGCGGTCGAATGGCTGAATTCGCCGCCGCTTGATCTCAAGCAGCTCCGCGGCAAGGTCGTTCTCGTCGATTTCTGGACTTACTCATGCATCAATTGCATCAGGACCACACCCTTTGTCCGCGCCTGGGCTGAAAAGTACAAGGATCAGGGCCTTGTGGTAATCGGTGTGCATGCTCCGGAATTCGCGTTCGAGCAGAAGATCGACAACGTCAAAAAGGCCGTCAGCGACTTCAAGATTGGCTATCCTGTTGCGATCGACAACGACTACAAGATCTGGCGCGCCTTCGACAACAGCTACTGGCCGGCCCACTATCTGATCGATGCCAACGGCCAGATCCGCTACCACCACTTCGGCGAAGGCAATTACCGCCAGACCGAGCAGGCCATTCAGGATCTCCTGCGCGAGGCTGGCGCCAATGCTTCGGCCAGCGCACCGGTGGCACCCGACGCCAAGGGCGCAGAGGCAGGCGCTGACCTTAAGAACATCCGGTCCGACGAAACCTATCTCGGCTATACACGCGCCACCAACTTCGCCTCGCGCGAGAATGTGAACGCCGACGCCCCACGCGAGTATTCGGTCGGACAGCCTGATCTCAACGAATGGGGCCTGTCGGGCACCTGGACCGTCGGCGCGGAACAGGCCACGCTCGACAAACCGAATGGCGGTATCACCTACCGGTTCAGCGCTCGCGACCTGCATCTCGTCCTCGGCCCCGGCGCAGCCGGGAAACCGGTCCGCTTTCAGGTGAAAGTCGACGGCAAGGCGCCGGGAGCCAGTCACGGTACGGACACAGATTCCGACGGCAACGGCACCGTCACCTCGACAAGGCTCTACCAGCTTGTCCGTCAATCCGGCGACGTGGAAGCGCGGAACTTCGAGATCCGCTTCCTCGACCCCGGCGTCGAAGCCTACGCCTTCACCTTCGGCTGAAGCCTCTTTTCCATCCAACCAACCCCAATACAGGAGCTATTTCCATGAACCGTCGTTACATCTCCACCCTTGCTCTGGCATTTGCCACCAGCGTCATTGCCTTCGCAGCCCAGGCTGCCGAGGTGAAGAACATCGTCATCGTCCACGGCGCTCTTGCCGATGGTTCCGGCTGGCGCAAGGCAACTGACATCCTCGAACGGCGCGGCTTCAACGTCACCATCGTGCAGGAGCCGATCACCTCGCTCGCCGACGATGTCGCCGCCACCAAGCGTGTGCTCGACCTGCAGGACGGTCCGACACTCCTCGTCGGTCACAGCTATGGCGGCATGGTGATCACCGAGGCCGGCAACAGCACGAATGTCGCTGGCCTTGTCTATGTCGCGGCCTTTCAGCCAGACAAGGGCGAAAGCCTACTGGACCTCGCCAGCTCCAAGCCCGCTAGTGGCATGAACATCCGCGAGACAAAGGACGGCAAGTATCTCTATCTGGATCCTGCCGGTTTCGCGGCCGACTTCGCCGCCGACCTGCCCAAGGACGAGGTCGCGTTCCTCGCCAAGTCGCAGGTCTTCGCCTCCAAGGAGGCATTCTCGGCCAAGGTTGGCGAGCCTGCCTGGCGGACGAAGAAGAGCTGGTCGATCGTCGCCACCGACGACCACTCGATCAACCCGGAGCTTGAGCGGGAAATGGCAAAGCGCGCCGGCAGCGCAGTGACCGAGATCAAGGCAAGCCACGCCGTCTTCGCCTCCCAGCCGGAGAAGGTCGCCGATGTGATCGCGGCGGCAGCAGCTGCGTCGAGCAAGTGAGTTGCTGCGGCAGTTCACGCATATCGTGAACTGCCGCACGCGCTGTCCGAACGTTATTTGACTTTTGTCAGAGCGCGTGAATAATGTCGAAATAACTCATTTCTGGAATATGCCGTATGCCCATCCGCTCCACCGACCAGGTACTGCACAAAGCCGCCTGGCTCTACTACACCCATGGCATGCGGCAGGATGAGGTGGCAAAGCACCTCGACATTTCCCGTGCCTCGGTGGCCATGTACCTCAGGCGGGCTCGGGAAACAGGCATCGTCAACATCGCGACATCAACACAGCTTTTCGCAGACGACGTTCTGGCACGCCAGGTGGAAGATGCGATTGGCCTCAAGTCCGTCTGGATTGTTCCGGAAGATCGGCATGCGCTGGATCCGACAGCGGAAATGCCGGTCGTGGCGGCCGCCGTATTTCTGGAACTCATCGGCAAGGGTGACAGGGTCGGCGTTGCCTGGGGGCGAACCGTCTATCACATTGCCGACGTCATGCCCTTCGCCGATCTGCAAGGGGTAACAGTGGTCCAGCTTTGCGGAAACCTCGGCGCCCCCTATTCCTATCGGCCCGACCAATGCACGACGGAAATTGCGCGGCGCTTGAACGCAGAAGGTATCAACTTCTATGCGCCGTTGGTTCTGAGCTCCGAGCGGCTGGCGCACGAGCTGCGGCAGGAACCGGTTATCCAGGAACAACTGGCCACGATACCGGACTGTACGCTCGCGCTTTATTCCGTTGGCGGCATCGAAGCCGACAGCCATCTCGTCAAGTGTGGGGCGCTCACAGCGGGGGAAATGAAGGCACTGGGAGAAGCTGGCGCTGCCGGTGTCATCGCCGGACAGGTAATCGACCGCGAGGGCCAATTAATGGATTGCGCCCACAACCGTCGATGCATTTCTGCCGATCTCGACTCCATCCGGTCAATCCCAAAGCGGATGATGGTCGTGCAGGAGGACGAGAAGCTGGAACCTTTGGTCGCGGCCATCAAGGGCGGCTTTGCTTCGCATCTTATCATCACCGCTTCGATGGCACAGCGCCTGCTCGATCGCTGGAGCGTCACCATGGCGCCAGGCAGCGGTACCTGAATTCAGTAAAAGTCAGGCATGGCGGGTGCGGAGGCGCTGGCTTTGCCGTGAACGGAGGAGGACATCATGAAGAATCTTTGGCGCGACAGCGATGCGGAAGCAATGGTCGAAGCCTATGCCAAGAAAGGCATCAATCGCGATCTCGCTCTCAGAACCTACACAACTCGGCTGCTCGGCGGAGAGCCGCGCCTGGTTTTGCACGGCGGTGGCAACACGTCGGTCAAGACGGTGGTCAGCGATATCGTCAGCGACGAGTGGGAGGTCCTCTGCGTCAAGGGCAGCGGGTGGGACATGGGCACGATCGAGCCTGAAGGGTTGCCCGCGGTCAAGATGGCGTCGCTGCTCAAGGCCCGCCAGCTCGACGCGCTGTCGGACGAGGACATGGTGACGCTGCAACGCGCCAACCTGGTCGATCCGGCATCGCCCAATCCTTCGGTCGAGGCGCTTTTACACGCCTTCCTTCCGCACAAGTTTGTCGACCATACCCATTCGACCGCGATCCTCGCGATCGCCGATCAGGCGGCCAGCAAGGAGATGAGCTCGGCAATCTTCGGCAAAAAGATGGGCTTCGTGCCCTACATCATGCCGGGCTTCGCCCTCGCCAAGGCCGCTGCCGAAGTGTTCGATCGGGACCCCGATGTTGACGGTCTCATCCTCGACAAGCACGGCATCTTCACCTTTGGCGATACGGCCAAGGAAGCCTACGACAGGATGATCCATTACGTCACGCTGGCGGAAGACTATGTGCGCGACCACGGGAAAAACCCCTTCACGCCGGCAATCCTGCCGCAGACGATTGCCCCGGCGGGCGAGATCGCATCAATGCTGCGTGGCGCCGTTGCAGTAGCGCGCGGCGACGGCCGTTACGATCGCATGGTGAGCGAATTCCGGACGTCCCCTGCTATCCTCGAATTCGTCAATGCACGTGAGGTCGAGGACATGGCCTCGCGCGGTGTCTCAACCCCTGATTTGTCGATCCGCATCAAGACCGGTCCGATGGTATTGCCGGCGCCGGACGCCGATCGGATCGAGGATTTCCGCAGCGTCATCGACACCCGCGTGGCAGCCTTTATGGCGGATTATATGGAGTACTTCCGCACGAACGGTGCGCGTGACGACGTCAGGCGAACGATGCTGGACCCGATGCCGCGTCTCACCCTTGTCCCCGGCCTAGGCATGTTCGGCCATGGCCGCACGCTCAAGGACGCGAAGATCGCGGCCGATGTCGGCGAGATGTGGATCGAGGCGGCTCGGGATGCGGAATCGGTCGGGCGTTTCGAGCCCGTCAGTCGACCGGATCTTTTCGATCTCGAATACTGGTCGCTGGAACAGGCAAAGCTCGCCGGCGCCAAGCCAAAACCGCTAACGGGACAGGTGGCATTCGTAACCGGCGGTGCCGGCGCCATCGGCGCAGCAACGGCCAAGCTCTTCGCACGTGAAGGAGCGCATGTCGTGGTGGCGGATCTCGACGGCGGCAAGGCGAGCGATATCGCCAAGGCGATCGGCAACCAATCGATCGGCGTGGCGTGTGATGTTACGGATCCAGCCTCGGTGCGCGCCGCCTTTGATCGTGCCGTTGCAACCTTCGGGGGCGTCGACATCCTTGTCTCCAATGCCGGTGCGGCTTGGGAGGGCGCCATTGCAACGCTGGATGACAGCTTGCTGCGCCGGAGTTTTGAGTTGAACTTCTTCTCGCATCAACTGGTCGCGCAGAATGCCGTCAGGATCATGAAGCAGCAGGGCACCGGCGGCGCACTGCTCTTCAATGCGAGCAAGCAAGCAGTCAATCCCGGGGCAAAATTCGGCGCCTACGGTCTGCCAAAAGCCGCAACGCTGTTCCTCTCGCGGCAATACGCCCTAGAGCACGGCGCAGATGGCATCCGCTCGAATGCCGTCAATGCCGACCGTATTCGCTCCGGACTGCTGGACGATGAGATGATCGCCAAGCGGGCCGCCGCCCGTGGCCTCTCGGTCAAGGACTATATGGGCGGCAACCTGCTCGGGCAGGAGGTGACCGCCGAGGATGTGGCTCAGGCCTTCCTCAACCATGCGCTGGCCGAGCGAACAACCGCCGACGTCACGACGGTGGACGGCGGCAACATCGCTGCGGCCCTGCGCTAAAGCCAAGGAGTAGATCGCTCCTCCAGTCACCTGACCGGAGGGGCCAAGCCTCAGCCAGGCGACTCCGCAAACGAAAAAGGCGGCCCGAGGGCCGCCTCCCATTCGCCAGACAAAGCCGGAAGCTACTTCTTGCTGGGCGTCGGCATCCATGCAGGCACCGCAACGTCGGCATGGGCGAACTGCGGCAGCTTGGCGCCGAGCTCTTCCATGTTCTTGATGTCGGCATCCTTCAGCTGCTGCTGCGTGATCAGGGTCGGAGGAACGATTACGTTGTGGCCCGGATCTTCGCCGGCAAGCAGCATGGCAAGGGCGCGAACGGACACCTGACCGACGACAGCAGGATTGGTCGCGGCCGTTGCAGCCCAGGCGCTATCCGGTTCGCGCATGGCGGCGATATCGGAGGTGGAAATATCGGCCGAGTAGATCTTCACGCTGGTCGAAAGGCCAGCTTCGTCGACCGCGATCTTTACGCCCTTGGCGAACTCGTCATAGGGCGCGAACATCACCTGGATATCGGGGTTGGCCGAAAGGACCGAGCGGGCCTGGTTGGCGACAGAGTTGGCGATGGGATTGTCCATCGTCCCGAACATCGCGGCTTCCTTGATGCCCGGATACTTCGTCTTGAACTCCTTCCAGGTCTCGTCGCGGCGGTCGAGCGGTGCGATGCCGGCGACATAGACGTAGCCGGCCTTCCAGCTCTCGCCGTTGTCCTTGATGGACTGCTCGAGCGCGAGTCGCGCCAGATCGCGGTCGGACTGCTCGATCTGCGGGATCTGCGGATTCTCGACGTTGACGTCGAAGGCGACAACCTTGATCCCGGCGTCAACGGCGCGCTTGGCCGCTTCCTTCATCGATTCCGTCAGGCCGTGCTGGATGATGATACCATCGACCTTGAGCGCAATCGCCTGGTCGACCATGTCGGCCTGCAAGGCAGCATCCTGGCGACTGTCAAGCACGCGAAGGTCAACGCCAAGGGCCTTGGCCTGCGCTTCGACGCCCGACAGATAGGATTGGAAGAAGTCGCCGGTCGACAGATAACGCACGAGTGCGATCTTGACCTTGCCGGGATTGTCAAAAGGCTTGGGCATTTCGGCCGAAACGGCCATGCCAGAAAAGGCCGTCGCTCCCATTAGACCTATGGTCAGCTTGGCGAGTGTTCTGCGCGTAATATTCATTCCTGTCTCCTCCACAGTAGACGCTTTGTTGTTGATGCGCATGCGCGATGGGCCTCCCAGCCCTATCGTTTGCCTCTCCCCGATAGAGCAAAGGTAAAGACCAGCGCGATGACCAGCACCGCACCCTTGACGAAATCCTGCGTGTAATAAGGCGCATTCATCATCGTCAGGCCCTGCAGGAGAACACCGACGAAGAGCGCACCGATCGCGGTGCCGAAGGCGTTCGGCTTGGCAACGCCAAGCACTGCAAAGCCGATGAGCGCGGCCGCAACCGCATCCAGCAGGAGATTGTTGCCCGAAGCGATATCGCCACGGCCCAGACGCGCCGCAAGCAGGATGCCGCCGATCGAGGCGAAGACGCCCGAGATGACATAGGCGAACATCTTGTAGGCATTGACCGGCGCACCGGCGAGCTGGGCGGCGCGCTCGTTCGAACCAACGGCGTACATCATCCGGCCGTAGCGCGTGTACTCCAGGAAGAACCAGATGAGCACGGCAAGGACGATCAGCACGACGACGGAAACCGGCACCAGATTGGGCAGGATGAGATCGAAGCGATGGCGCCCGAGTGCCAGGAAGGCCGGGCTGAACGTGCCGCTGGCGGTGCTGCCGTCAGGCAGGCTCATGCCGGTCGCAATCGATCGGCCTTCGGTCGGAATGCGTTGCAGCCCGACAAGCAGGAACATCATACCCAGCGTGGCCAGCAGGTCGGGAACGCGCATGTAGACGACCAGGAAGCCGTTGATCAGCCCGATGACGATACCGATCAGCAGGCACGCGGCAATGGCGGTCGTGGCGTCGCCGTTCATGATGACCATGATATAGGACGAGGCCATCATCGCCGTTGTCGCAACGGAGCCGATCGACAAATCGAAGCCGCCGACGACCATGGTTGCCGTAACGCCAAGCGCCAGGATGCCGGTGATCGAAACGGATTGCAGGATGAAGACGGCGCTCTGCGGCGATGCAAAGCCGCTGGTGACAATGGAGAAATAGACGAGCATGCCCGCCAGCAGTACCAGAAACCCATAGCGGATCGCGAGCTCGCGAATGGTGGCGCTGCTCGCCTGCGGCGGAACGCTTCGTGTCGTCGGCGCAGCGGCGATCGGCGTGTCGTGCTCAGTCATTCAATTCACCATTTCATGCTGCCCGGCGATTTCGGCCAGCAGTTTGTTGACGTCGATATTCGCGTTGCGGTGTTCGCCCACCAGGGTCTGCTCAGACATCACGAGAATGCGGTCGGCAATTTCGAAGGCCTCATCGAGCTCGGTGAGAAAGACGACCGTCGCCCTCCCCTTGGCGGAGGTCCGCAGCTTGCCCGCAATGTCGCGCCGGGCGGCGATGTCGACGCCCTGAAAAGGCTCATCGAGCACCAGCAGCCGGCACGGCTGACTCAGCCAGCGCGCGACCATGACTTTTTGCTGATTGCCGCCGGACAGCGTATGCATCTCGTCGCGTTCCGACCGGCAGACGATGCCCAGCGCCGCAATCTGCCGCTTCGCCTGCCCACGTTCAGAGCCGCGACTCGAGACCCCGCCGAGATGCGCGAGCCGCCTAAGGAATGGCAGGCTCATGTTCTCGTAGATATTGAAATCGGGAATGATTCCACTGTCCGTACGGTCCTTGGCAACAAGGAAGACGCCCTCGTTGATTGCTTGCTGCGGTGTACGAGGCTTGTAACGCTTGCCGTCGAGCGACATCTGGCCGGCAGCAAGCTGCCTTGCGCCGAAAAGCGTTTCGGCAAGCGCAGTCTTGCCGACGCCGACGAGGCCGGTGACAGCAACGACTTCCCCCTCGCGAAGGGCAAAGGAGAAGGGCCGAGCACCACTGGCCAGTTGCAGGCCCTCGGCGGAGAGAACCGGCGCCCCTCCGGTTCGTACGGTGATGCCGCCATGGCTGATCGTCTTGCCGAGCATTGAGTTGACCGCACCTTCATAGTCGAGCTTGGGGCCGGCAAAGGTACCGGTGATCCGTCCGTCGCGGAGACTGACGATACTGTCGGCAAGGCGCCGGATATCGGACATCCGGTGCGAAATATAAAGAATGGCCACCCCATGCGCGCGCAGGCGGTCGACAAGCTGGAAAAGCCGTTCGGCCTCGGCGCTCGACAGCGACGATGTCGGCTCGTCCAGGATCAGGACTTTCGGTTCGTGCGCCATGGCACGGGCGATCGCAACCATCTGCCTGTCGGCAAGGGAGAGGTCGGCAATGCTGGCGTCGAGATTGATCGACAGGCCCATGCGGTCGGCAACAGCTTTTGCTTCACGCCGCACCCGCCTTGGATTGAAGAACCAGCGGGCCGAGCGGCCATTCAGCCGGTCAAGGGTAAGATTGGTCGCGACATCGAGGTCCGCGACGACACCATCGTTGATGTTCTGATGGACGGTCACGACGCCAGCGCGGATGGCCTCTGCTGGTGAGGCTGGAAAGAAGTCCTTTCCCGCGAGCGAGATATGGCCAGCATCGCGCGTATAGACGCCGCTGACGATACGAACGAGTGTCGACTTGCCAGCGCCGTTTGCGCCCATGAGGGCAGTCACAGAGCCAGCGCGCAGTGAAAGATCCACCCCGCCAAGCACCTGAATACGACCAAACGACTTCCGCAGTCCTTCGACGCGGAACACAGGTTCTTCGTTCATCTCCATCCTCCCGACATGATGCTAGGACGGGAAGTCATCAAATGTCAAGCGCGTTGACATTTGACAAAGTTGCCCATATCAAATGCCATCAAGATCGTTGATTGGGAGATCGCTGGCCGACCAAAGAGGAGGGAAGCCAGCTGTGTGGGGTGGACACGAGCCTGCACGAAAACGATCCGGGAGGAAGATAATGACGGATACGAAACCGTTCGTGGCGCTATGCCCCGAAACGTTGCCGCAACGGCTGGGCGCCCTGCCCGAACTCAGGGCAAGACTCGGCGCCAATAACGAGAGCTGGCGTGTCAAAGAAGTCGGCGACGGCAACCTCAACCTGGTCTTCATCGTCGAAGGCGAGCAGGGAAAGGCGATCGTGAAGCAGGCGCTGCCTTATGTGCGCCTTGTCGGCGAAAGCTGGCCACTGCCGCTGAAGCGGTCCTTCTTCGAATATCACGCCCTGGTCCGCCAATCGGAGCGCGACCCCGGCATGGTGCCGGAGATTTTCTATTTCGACGCCGAGCAGGCGATCATTGTCATGGAATTCCTGTCGCCGCACATCATCCTGCGGCGCGCGCTCATCGAGGGCCAGCAACTGCCCAGGATTGGTCGCGATCTCGGCCTCTTCGCGGCGCGGACGCTGTTTCGTGGCTCGGACCTCGCGATGTCCGCGCGCAAGCGCAAGGAGGATCTGGCGCTGTTTTCCGACAATGTCGAGCTTTGCGACATCACCGAAAATCTCGTCTTCTCCGATCCCTACTTCGAAGCGTCCCTTAACCGGCACACGTCGCCGCAGCTTGACGGCCTGGTGGCCGAATTACGGGCCGACCGCGACCTGAAAGTAGAGGCGCAGAAGCTCAAGCATCTCTTTACTGCCAAGGCCGAGACGCTGCTCCATGGCGACCTCCACACCGGATCTGTGATGGTGACGGGCGAAGAGACGCGCGTCATCGACCCGGAATTTGCCTTCTACGGCCCCATTGCATTCGACATGGGCATGATGATCGCCAATTTCTGGATGAGCTACTTCTCGCAGGCAGGGCACGAAGAAGACGGTGATCGTGAGGGAATGCGACACTATTTGTTGGGGGTCGTCGACGAAATCTGGACGACCTTCCGTGCGGAGTTCGCCCGCCTCTGGCACGAGGAGCGCAACGGCATCCTCTACCAGCGATCGCTCTTCGAAGATCGCGGCGACCGGCTGGGCTCCGAGCAGGCGCTCGACCACATGCTGCACGAGATCTGGACCGACATGCTCGGCTTTGCCGGTGTGGAGATCCATCGCCGTATCCTCGGCCTCGCGCACAATGCCGATTTCGAAACCATTTCGGACCTCGACATGCGCGCCCGCTGCGAAACGAAAGCCCTGAAGCTGGGCCGCCATCTCGTCGTCAACCGCCGGCAAATTCATAGCCTTGCAGAGATCAGCTCTTTGGCCAACAGGCTCGAGAAGGAGACAGTCAGTTGAAAGTCGGAGAACGCCACTACCACACCATCTGGCTGAACGAGGACGGCAGATCCGTTGACATCATCGATCAACGGTGGCTGCCGCATGAGTTCCGGGTGGTCACGCTGAAGAGCGTGGATGACGTTGCCGTTGCCATTCGCGACATGTGGGTGCGAGGCGCGCCGCTGATCGGCGTAACCGCAGCTTATGGCGTCGCCCTTGCCATGGCCTCCGACAGCAGCGATGCGTCGCTCGACACAGTCTGGGAAACCCTTCACGAGACGCGCCCGACAGCCATCAACCTGCGCTGGGCGCTCGATGCCATGCGTGAGTTTCTACGCAAGCTGCCCGAAGGCGAGCGAGCGGATACCGCCTATCGGCGTGCCGCTGAAATCGCGGAGGAAGATGTCGACCTGAACCGCAGCATCGGCATGAACGGCCTTGCCGTCATCCGTGAGATCGCTGCGCGCAAGAAGCACGGCGAGCCCGTCAATATTCTCACGCACTGCAACGCCGGTTGGCTTGCCACCGTCGATTACGGCACCGCGACCGCCCCGATCTATCTGGCGACCGAAGAAGGCATCCCGGTGCATGTCTATGTCGATGAAACCCGGCCACGTAACCAGGGCGCCCAGCTGACGGCATGGGAACTGAACGGCCATGGCGTACCGCATACGCTGATCGTCGACAATGCCGGCGGCCACCTGATGCAGCATGGCGACATCGACATGGTCATTGTCGGCACCGACAGGACCACGGCAAACGGCGACGTCTGCAACAAGATCGGGACCTACCTGAAGGCTCTTGCCGCCAAGGACAACAACGTTCCTTTCTATGTGGCACTTCCCTCACCCACCATCGACTGGACGGTGCATGACGGTGTGCGCGAAATCCCGATCGAGGAGCGCAGCGCCGACGAGGTGACCTTTGTGCAGGGTCGCGGCCTTGATGGCTCGATCGCCACCGTTCGTGTTTCACCGGATGGAAGTCCCGCGGCCAACCCCGCCTTCGATGTGACGCCGGCCCGCCTGATTACCGGCCTCATCACGGAACGCGGCATCGCCGAAGCCTCGCCATCAGGGCTGAAGGCGCTTTTTCCCGAGCGGAGATAATCATGAGCATCCCCAACAAGCAGCGCACGGAGGATGTCGCAGCCGGCATTCGCAAGCGTGTCTTCCTCCATACGATGCGGAACAATGGCGGCTATCTGAGCCAGGCCTGCTCCGCGGCGGAAAGCCTGGCATTCCTCTACAACGAGGCACTCCATCTCGGAGAACCGACACTGCCGAAGGTGCCCCTACCCTTCGCCGGCGTTCCGTCGTCCACGAACCCAGAGGCATTCACCGGGGCGGGCTATCATGGTCCGTTCACGCCCGAATACGACCGCTTCATCGTCTCGCCGGCGCACTATGCGCTCGTCATCTACTCGGCGCTCATTCAGGTGGGTCGTATGGATGAACATGCGCTTGACCATTTCAACCGCGACGGCGGTTCCGTCGAGATGATCGGTGCCGAGCATAGCCCGGGCATGGAGGTAACAACCGGATCGTTGGCGCAGGGCCTCTCCATGGCATCGGGCCTCGCCTGGGCGCGCAAACGCCGCGGCGAACACGGCAAGGTCTGGGTCTATATGTCCGATGGCGAATTCCAGGAGGGACAGACCTGGGAATGCCTGGCCGCGATGAGCTACCATGGCATAGACAACATTCGCGTCGTCGTGGACGTCAATCGTCAGCAATGCGATGGCGCCATGTCGTCCGTCCTCGATCTCGGCGATCTGCCCGCGCGTGTTGCTGCCTTTGGCGCCACCTGCCGCTCCATCGACGGCCATGACCTGCAGGCCTTCCGGACGGCAGCCGATAGCGCCGAGACGGGAAAGCCGCTCTTCATCCTCGCGAACACCTCGCCATTCGAAGGCATGCCGTTCCTGAAGAGACGGTTCCCCCGCCTCCACTACGTCCGTTTCAAATCCGCCGACGAGCGCCAGGAAATGCAGGCGGCGATCGCCGCCGAACTCGGCGTCGATGTTGCAGAAATCGCGAGGGCCTGATCATGGTCGAAATCGTCAATCGCCCCTACGCCAAGGCTTTTGAAGCCTTCGCTTCGGCCCGACCCGAAGTGCTTTGCCTGTCGGCCGACCTGACCTCGTCCTGCGAAGTCGATGGATTCCGCGATCGCTATCCGGATCAGTTTCTGTCGCTTGGGATGGCCGAGCAGAATATGCTGTCCTTTGCCGGTGGACTGGCAATGCAGGGCTTCCGCCCGTTCATCCATACCTTCTCTGTCTTTCTCTATCGCCGTCCCTACGATCAGTTGATCAACTCGATCGCCTATTCCAACCGAAAGGTCCGGATGATGGGTTTCCTGCCCGGCATCACGACGCCGGGCGGCATCACCCATCAGGCGATCGAAGACATATCCGTCATGCGAGCGATCCCGAACATGACGGTGCTCGAGACGGGCGACGCGACAGAAGTGGAAACGGTGCTCGATGTCGCCGACGCCATCGACGGACCCGTCTATGTTCGCGTCTTGCGCGGCGAGGTGCCGCGGCTGTTTTCGACGCCGTTCGAATTCAACCGGCTGCGCACACTTAGCGAAGGCGACGATATTCTTGTCGTCACCTCAGGTGTCTGCACGGAAGAGGCGCTTCGCGCCGCCGGGCCGCTGAAGGAACGCGGGATCGGCGTTCACCATCTCCACGCGTCGACGCTGAAGCCGTTCGATCGTGATGGTCTCATCAGGGCTGCGCGCGGCAAGAAGGGTGTTGTCACACTTGAAAACCACACGATCAACGGCGGGCTTGGCTCGCTGGTCGCGGAAATTCTGGCCGAGGAAGGCCTGGGCATCCGCCTTCGCCGACTGGGGCTGGAAGACACGTTCGCCCATGGCGCCTCCAAGCCCTATCTCATGAAGAAGTACGGGCTCGACGCCAGCGCGCTTATGCACGCGATCAGCAAACTTCTCGGCCGCGACCTCGATATTGCCGATGCCGAACTTGACGCCGTCCGCCTTGATACGGTGCATTCGGCCCAAAAAGCGGAAGCGCTGTGATGGCTGAGCGGTTCTCCGTTACCTACTGGCTCGGCGCCACCGACGAGAAGGAAGCTCGGGCGCGGGCTCTGGATATCAGCGTCGAACAGACGGTCGAAATCCCGCGCGATATCGTGCCCCACGGTTACGTCGAAGACGAAATCCTCGGCCGGCTCGAAACTCTGACCCACGACGGCGGCGAGCGCGGCGGCTTTATCGCCGAGATCTCGTACAGCGAGGACGATGTCGGCGGCGACTTCCCGCAATTGCTAAACATCGTTTTCGGTAACTCGTCGATCAAGACCAACACCCGTGTCGAAGGGATCAGCCTGTCGACCGGCCTGCGCGCGCTATGCCCCGGACCGCGGTTCGGTGCAGCGGGACTGCGCACGCGCACCGGCGTCACCTCCGGACCGTTGATCATGTCGGCGATCAAGCCGGTCGGTCTGTCGACGGCCGAACTTGCCAAGCTTGCCTACAACTTTGCACTTGGGGGCATGCACCTGATCAAGGATGACCACGGGCTGGTCGACCAGCCGACGTCTCCCTACGCGGATCGGCTTGCGGCCTGCGTGACAGCCGTCGCAGAGGCGAATGCCAAGACCGGTTTTCAATGCGCTTACGTGCCGAACATCACAGGCCCTGCCTCGCAGATCGTCGATAGAGCATTCATGGCAAAGGAAGCGGGCGCCGGCGCCGTCATGCTCGCTCCCTCTCTTGTCGGCTTCGACGTTTCGCGCAGCCTTGCCGCCGATCCGGATTTTGACCTGCCTATCGTCTCCCATCCGACCTTCTCCGGGGCGAATGTCATCACGCCTACGACCGGCTTCTCGCATCGCTTCTTCTTCGGGACCCTGCAGCGCCTGATGGGGGTGGACGCGGTGGTGTTCCCGAATTTCGGCGGCAGGTTTGGTTTCTCGCGCGACGAATGCCTCTCGATTCTAAAAGGCTGCACAGAAGATCTTGGCGACTTGAAGCCGATCTTCCCCGCCCCTGGAGGCGGCATGACCTTCGAGCGGATCCCGGACATGCAACGCGCCTACGGCGAACACGTGATCTACCTGATCGGTGGTGCGCTTCTGCGCGAAAACGACCTTGTCGCCGCCTGCCAGAGCCTGCGCGCCGGAATAGCAGAGGCGGCAGCGCATATTCGTTAGCCGCCGTCCGCGGTCATCCGGCGGCACAGCACGAACATCGCACAAGGGACAATCTTCGATCCGGCAATATCGAACATTGTCTGTTGCTGCACTGCAACAAAGAGCATATGCTCCCTTCGTATCGCTGAATTCGAAGGGTCGCCATGCCACCGAAATCGAGCAGCAGCATTCAGACCCCACGGTCCGATGAGGCACCTTTGCCCATCGATCTGGCCTTGCAAGGCGGCGGCGCGCACGGCGCCTTCACCTGGGGCGTGATAGAGCGAATTCTTGACGATCCATCGCTGACGATCTCGAGCATCACAGGAACATCCGCCGGCGCCATGAACGCGGTCGTCCTTGGCCATGGCTATACGTCAGGTGGTCGGGACGGGGCGAAGGCGGCGCTTGAGGCATTCTGGCGCCGGGTCAGCGATGCTGCCCGGATGAGCCCGATCCAGCGGACGCCGTTTGACGTCGTGACAGGCAACTGGTCGCTCGACAATTCGCCGGCCTATGTCCTGTTCGACCTCGTGAGCCGGCTTTTCTCTCCCTACGAGATCAATCCCGCCAACATCAATCCGCTGCGCGATATCCTTGAGGAGAGCGTCGATTTCGACGCGTTGAAGCGCGCCCCGATCAAGCTCTTCATCAACGCGACGAACGTGCGCACGGGCCTTCCCCGCGTGTTTCGTAATGCGGAACTGAGTGCGGATGTCGTTCTCGCTTCCGCCTGCCTTCCATTGATGCACCAGGCGATCGAAATCGATGGCGATCCTTATTGGGACGGCGGATTTTCGGGCAATCCCCTGCTGACACCGGTTGTTCGCGAGAGTTCCGCGCGCGATATTCTCCTCGTGCAGGTCAATCCGATCGAGCGCGCCGGCGTGCCGAAGACGGCACGGGAAATCCTCAATCGCATGAACGAGATTTCCTTCAACTCGAGCCTGAAGAAGGAACTGCGAGCAATCGCCGTCTTTCAGCGCATGCTTTCCGAAAGCGGTCGTGCGCCGGAAGAGTTGGCCTGGGCCAAGGATTGGGCGGGAATGCGCCTCCATCGGATCACCACGCCGAGAATGGTCGAACTCGGCGCATCGTCGAAGCTCAATGCGGAATGGCAGTTCCTCTGCATGCTGCGCGAGGAAGGCCACGCCAGCATGGAGCAATTCATGAGCGAACACGGCGACGATCTAGGCACGCGGGCAAGTTTCATCATCGAAGATCTTCTTGATACCATTCTCGCATAAGGCGGCATCGCAAGTTGACCATGGATATTGTCGGCGTTCTTCTTGCTCTCGGCATTCTCGTGTGGCTCGCCTATCGCGGCTGGAGCATTTTGCTCCTCGCGCCCTTCTGCGCGATACTCGCGGCACTCCTGGCAGGTCAGCCGCTGCTGGCCAACTGGACGCAGACCTTCATGCGCAACGCGGCGGACTTCGTTGCCCAGTTCTTCCCGATCTTCCTGCTTGGCGCGCTGTTTGGAAAACTCATGGAGGCGACTGGCTCGGTGAGCGTGATCGCCTCAGCAATGACGGAGCGACTTGGGACCAAGCGGGCGATCCTCGCCGTTGTCTTGGCCGGCGCCCTCGTCACCTATGGTGGCGTCAGCCTGTTTGTCGCCTTCTTCGTGCTTGCGCCCATGGGCCATGCGCTTTTCAAGGCCGCTGATATTCCCCAACGGCTGATGCCAGCCGCTATCGCACTCGGAACCTCGACATTCACCATGTCGGCGATGCCAGGCACGCCGGCGATCCAGAACGCGATCCCGATGCCGTTTTTCGGGACGGGGCCCTTTGCCGCTCCGGGGCTCGGTATCATTGCCTCGGTGATCATGCTGGGCTTCGGAATGTGGTGGCTGACTAGGGCACAAGGCAGAGCGGTGCGCGCGGGTGAACGGTACAGTTACAGCGGGGCGCACGCTTCGGATGTCATCTCCTGCGACGAGACGATACGCGAACGGGGCGCTGCGGCGCACGAGTTCGATCCAAGCGAGATGGAGCGCGGCGGCCACGCCACTGCGTCCCCGTCCGCCACGATCGCAGCGCTTCCCCTGGTGGCAGTCGTGGTCGTCAATATGTTGATGTCATTTGTCGTCTTGCCTCGCATGGATGCCAGCTTCCTGGCGGAGGCAAACTGGGGAGCAACCTCGCTTTCCGCCGTTGCGGGCGTCTGGTCGGTCATCGTGGCGCTGGCGGCGGGAATTGTCACCCTGCTGGTGACGAACGTGCGCAACCTTCCCGGCCTTCGAGGGATCATGGACGCCGGCGCCAATGCGGCGGTCCTGCCGATCCTCAGTGTCGCGAGCCTAGTCGGCTTCGGCGCGGTCGTCGCAGGCCTGCCGGCATTCGAGCAGGTGAAAAGCTGGGTGCTCAATATCGAAGGCGGACCGCTCGTTTCGCTTGCGATTGCGACCAACATCCTCGCTGCACTGACGGGATCTGCCTCCGGCGGCCTGACGATCGCCCTGGACGCACTTGGGCCGACCTACATGCAGATCGCATCACAGATCGGCCTCAACCCGGAACTGATGCACCGGGTGGCAGTGATCGGAGCAGGCACGCTCGACAGTCTGCCGCACAACGGCGCGGTCGTTACGCTTCTGGCCGTCTGCGGTGTCTCGCACAGGGATGGCTATCCCGATCTCGCCGTGGTGGCGATCGCAGGAGCGCTCGTTGCTCTCACAGCGGTCATCATCCTCGGAAGCATGTTCGGATCATTCTGATCTAGAAATCGCGGATCCGGCGGCAAACGGTCTGCAGCTCATTGAAAGCCTCGTAGCGCTTGTTGTGGATTTCAGCCAAGGCGCCTCCAACTGGCGTGTGCGTGCCGGCAGCACCGGAGAGGCTGTTCATTGCCGAGCCTACGTCGGAGAAAGCGGCTGCTGCGACCGCGCCAAGGATCGCCGAGCCAAGCAGGACCGGCTCGTCCGACGTCGGCGCCACGACAGGCTTGCCACAGGCATCAGCGAGGATCTGGCGAACAAAATCGTGCTGCCCTGCCCCGCCGCTGATCACCACCTGCTCGATGTGGGCGCCGGCCGTCGCCTGAGTTTCGATAATCTGCTTGAGGCCGTAGCCGATCCCGCAGACGCCGGCCACATAGAGCGCCACTAGGTTGTCGAAGTCGCGCTCCATACCCAGGCCGGCAATGACCGCACGCGCATGTGGGTCCGCGAACGGAGCGCGGTTGCCGAGGAACTCCGGAACGACGTGGAGACCCGCCGCGAGCCGCACGGCGTCCGACAGCTCATTGACCTTTTCGGCGGCCGCGTCCGCAAGCAGAACCGGCAGCGGGACACGTCGCTCCGCAGCGCGTGCAGCCGCCTCCGCCGCCGCTGGATGGAACGACAGAAGCTGGTCGATGGCGGCGCCGGCCGCACTTTGCCCGCCTTCGTTTAACCACATGCCGGGAACCATGGCCGAATAGTACGGCCCCCATACGCCCGGCACAAAGACAGGCTCCGATGTCGAGGTCATGGTGCAGGACGATGTACCGAAGACATAGGCGAGATTGCGCTGAGGTTGGCCACCAATGCCGACCGTTCCGATGCCGCCTGCATGCGCGTCGATCATGCCGGCAGCAACGGCCGTCCCTGTTTTCAGCCCCATGGCCGATGCCGCAGCCTCTGTCAGACCGCTCCCCAAGGTCGTGCCCGGCTCGACGATCTCCGTTCCGATCCGCGCGAAGCCCTCGTCAGCAAGCGCCCCGAGGCCGATCTTGCGGAAATAGGACGGATCCCAGCGCTGTTCGTGCGCCAGATAGGTCCACTTGCAGGTCACCGTGCAGGTGGAGCGAGCGAGCGCGCCGGTCGAGCGCCAGGTGAGATAGTCGGCAAGGTCGAAGAACTGCCAGGCCGCATCGAAGATCTGCGGTCGGTTCTCCTTCAGCCACAGCAGCTTCGGCGTTTCCATTTCCGGGGAGATGCGCCCGCCGACGTACTGCAGGACATCATGGCCGAGCTCATTGATGCGTTCGGCCTGAGCAACGGCGCGGTGATCCATCCAGACGATAATATCGCGGCTCGGGTCTTCCGACGGCCCGATGGGCAGCGGCTTGCCACCCTCGCCGAGAACGACGAGCGAGCAGGTCGCATCAAATCCCAGACCGATGACAGACGCCGGATCGACACCGGCAACCGACACGGCTTCGCGAACGATCGAGCACACCGCATCCCAGATTTCCGTGCTCGATTGCTCGACCATGGCCCCGGCTTCGCGAAACAGCGAGATATCCCGCTTGGCGACGGCAAGCATGCGACCATCAAGGTCGAACAGGCCCGCGCGGGCGCTTCCGGTGCCGACATCGACGCCGATGACGTGGCGCGCGCCCTTCGGCGCTGCCGTGTTCGGTGTGGTGCTCATGGTCTTTGGCTCTTCTTATGTCTTTGAATCAGGAATCGGCTTGCAGCCGATTGGCCGGTCTTACAGATCGACGCTGTTCGGTAGTATGACGAGATCGCGGATGGTGACATTGCGCGGCCGCGACAGCATGAACAGGACGGCCTCAGCCACTTCCTTCGGCTGCATCAGGCTGCCGTTGGCCAGGGCCTCTTCCATCTTAGCCTTCGGCCAGTCGTCGAGCAGTGCCGTGACCACAGGCCCCGGCAGAACTGCGCCGACGCGCACGCCATGCTGCGCGACCTGGCGGCGTGTCGAATGGACGAACGCCTGTACCGCAAATTTCGATGCGGTGTAGATCGGCTCCCAGACGACGGGCACGACGCCGGCGATGGAGCTGGTGAACAGGATATCGCCCGACTTCTGCGCGATCATGTGCGGCAGGACGGCATGGACCGACCGGAACGCCGCATTGATGTTGAGGTTGAGCATCCGATCCCAGGCATTCGGATCGCCTTCAGCCACGGCGCCGCCGATATATGCGCCGGCATTGGCATGGAAGATATCCAGCCGGCCTGCCAGTTCGAGAATGCGCGGCAGGATGCCGGAGACTTCCTCTGGAGCGAGCAGATCAACGACGAGCGGCTTGGCACGGTCACCGAGTTCGCCGCAAAGGGCATCAAGCTTGTCCTTCGCCCGATCGATGAGGACGACGGTTGCACCTTCGGCAAGCAGCGTGCGCGCGCATTCAAGTCCGATGCCGGAAGCGGCACCGGTGATGGCGGCAACTTTGCCCTTCATGAGTTCAGCCATTGCGTAATTCTCCTGGAATATGATGTTAGGCGCGACCGTGGCTGACACGGGACCGGCGCGCAAGCGAGTCGACGATAACGGCGATCGCCAAAACGGCACCAGTGATCATGTAGCGCAGCGACGAGCTGAGATTGAGAAGCGTCAGGCCGTTCGAGATCGCCTGGATGACGATGATGCCCAACAGCGCGGAGTACGCGCTGCCGCGGCCGCCGAACAGGCTGGTTCCGCCGATAACCGCCGCCGCGATGGCGTTGAGGTTGACGTCGCCGGTGCCTGCCTGCTGGCTGGAAGACGCCAGGCGGGCTGCCGACAGGATGCCGCCGAGGGTTGCCAGCGTCGAGCAGAGCATGAAGGCGCTGAGATAGATGCGGCGGACATTGATACCGGAGCGGCGGGCAGCCTCGCGGTTGCCACCGACGGCAAACAGCGACCGGCCCCACTTCGTCTTCGTCAGCGCGTAGTTCAGGATGACGACCAGCGCAACGAGCAGACCGAACATCCACGGAACGCCACGACCGAGGTTGAGATAATAAGCCGCGAACTCCAGGGCGACGGTCAACACCAGCGCCTTGACCACAAGTGCACCAAGCGGCTGAGAGGACAGATTGACAGCCTGACGGCGGCGGCGCGTGATGACGCCGACCACGACCATCACAAGACCCGGCAACAGCGCCAGCAGATGCGAAGCCCAGTGCGGCATGACCATGATCTGCCCGAAACGAACGAGCGGCGAGGCATAAGGCAGATTGATGCTGCCGGTCGGGCCGAGAATGTAAAGCTGCAAGCCGAGAAGGGCGAGCAGACCGGCAAGCGTGGCAACGAAGCTAGGCATACCAAGGCGGTTATACATCACGGCGTAGAGCGCGCCGACGGCCGCGCCGCTTGCCAGAGCTGCAAAGATCGCCGCTGCGATCGGCCAGCCGGTATTGACCCAGAGAACGCCGATGATGGCCGATGCCAGACCACTCATCGAGCCAACGGAAAGATCGATCTCGCCGAGCAGCAGCACGCAAACGATCCCAAGCGAAATGATGCCAACAGTGGCACAATCGAACAGCAGGTTCACCAGGTTGTTCGGCGCCAGAAAGATCGGATTCAGGATGCTGAAGACCGTCGAGATGACGATCAGGCCGACGGCAACGGGCAGCATTCCCAGATCGCCGGAGCGGACACGATCGATGAACGCATGCAGCATGTCGGCGATGCCGTCATTGTGCTTTACGCGCACGTCGCTGCGATCCAGGGCCTGACCCTGCGGTGTTTCGGAGATTTTCTGGGTCATGCGGCACCCCCGCTCAAATCGTTGTGCTGGCCAGCCTTGCGATCAAGGCGGCGGGATACGGAATTCTCGGTCGCACCGGTAATCGACGCAACGAGTTCCTGGTTGGAGGCGTCAGGGCTGAAGATCCCGTTGTTGCGGCCAAGGCGCAGAACCACGATCCGGTCTGCGACAGCGCGCACGTCTTCCATGTTGTGACTGATGATGATGACGCCGAGCCCGCGTTCGCGGACACGTTCGATCAGGTTGAGGACTTCCGCGGTCTGGGCGACACCAAGGGCCGCCGTCGGCTCATCCAGCATGATGATCTTCGGGTTGAGCAACAGGGAGCGCGCGATGGCGACCGTCTGGCGCTGACCGCCGGAGAGGGATGCGATGGGCTGCCGAACCGAGGGAATACGTGCGGCAAGCTCCTTGAGGAGGGTCCACGCACGCACTTCCATGGCCACTTCGTCGAGGCTCCAGGGAGACAGCTCGTGACCCAGGAAAAGATTGGCAACGACGTCGAGGTTTTCGCAAAGCGCCAGATCCTGGAAGACCGTCGCGATGCCAAGCTCGAGCGCCCGGCTCGGACTGTCGAGTGAGACCTGCTGGCCGCAGAATTCGATCGTGCCTGACGAGGGCTGATGCACGCCGGCAAGGACCTTGACGAGGGTGGACTTGCCTGCGCCGTTATCGCCAACCAGGGCGACAACCTCGCCGGCATGCACCTCGAGGTCGATGTCGGTCAGCGCCGACACGGCCCCGAAATTTTTGGAAATGCGGCTGAGCCGCAGAATGGCACTGCCCTTTTCCGGCATCGCACTGACTTCTCGCACCATGGCTGAACGCCCTTTGCAAATTGAGAAGTGCCCGGCCGGAAACGACCGACCGGACACCTTGGGAGGTATTACTGGGTGATGCCGAGCTTCTTGCAACCGTCGGCGTATTCGCCGGTGCAAACTTCCTCAGGCGTCTGGATCTTCTTGTCGAAGATTTCAGCCTTGATGTTCTCGGCTGTGACGACGGCCGGGATGAAGAGCTCGGATGGGGTGTTGTAGAGCGTCGTCTTCGGCGCCGGGGTCGCCCCCTTGGCCAGCTGGACGGCGACGTTGGCAGCTGCTGCCGCCACGATCTCGGAAGGCTTGGAGATCGTGTTGTACTGGTCACCGGAGATGATCAGCTGCAGGGCCGCGATCGTCGCGTCATTGCCCGTTACCGGCGGAACCGGCTTGACGCCGGCAGCCTTCAAGGCCGCGATGGCGCCGCCACCAGTGCCGTCATTGGCTGCGACGATGCCCTTGATCTGATCGCCAAAGCGCGTGATCTGGCCGGCTGCCCATTCCTGAGCCTTCGGCGGCGCCCATTCCGGCGTGTCGAATTCCGCCAGCGTCTTGTAGCCGGAATCCTTCAGGCCGCGATGGATACCGTCGCGGATCAGGCCAGCGGCTGCGTCCGTCGGAGAACCATTGATCTGCAGCACGCCCGAACCCTCGGCAACGCCGCCTGCCTTCAGGTGGTCGACCAGCGACTTCGCGATCGCGTAGCCGATACCTTCGTTATCGAAGGATACGTAGTAGTCGGCTGCCTTGTCCGGGATCGGACGGTCATAGGCGATAACCTTGACGTCCTGCGAATGTGCGATTTCAACGAGGCCGGCTGCGGCCGCGGAATCGACCGGATCAAGCACGATCACTTTCGCACCCTGGGCAATCACCGAGTTGAACTGCTGCTGCTGCAGGGCAGCATCGGCATTGGCGTTCTGGTAGATAACGGTGCAGCTGGCGCAGAGCTTTTCCATCTCGGCCTTGAAGCCAGGAAAGTCGTGCTTTTCATAGCGCGTCGATGCCTGGTCGGGCATCAGGAATGCAACGGTCGCCGCTTCCTGAGCGTAGGCCGCGCCGGCAAACATGGCAACGGCTGCAGACGTTGCCAGCAACATAGTACGATACTTCATTCTCTCCTCCTTATTGAGCACATGCTCTATCGAGAGACGCCCTCCGGTTCGTTCCAAGCTCCCTGCCCCGTTCTTCTCGAACCAGACACGCCTTCATCGCCAGATATCGATTCGCATCGTACCGCCAATGACGTTGGATCCACCCGGACACCGCCCGGTTGACTCTCCCAAGTCAACCAACTTCATCGATTGCGCAACCTTGCTCAATCGATGAAGCAACAATTGCCACCTTAGCCCAATGATGTCAAGCTACGTTCGACATGGAGGCACGCATTCGTGAATCAACCCAAGCAGACAAAAAAGACGACGATCTATGATCTGGCTGAACTTGCCGGCACATCGGCAAGCGCGGTCAGCGCGGTTTTGAATGGCAATTGGAAGAAGCGCCGGATCAGCAGCCAGCTGGCGGAGAAGATCACCCGGCTGGCGGAAGAACAGGGCTACGCGCTCAATATGCAGGCGAGCCTCCTGCGGCGCGAGAAGTCCAAGATCATCGGCATGATCGTGCCCAAGTACGACAACCGCTACTTCGGTTCGATCGTGGAAGCCTTCGAAAACATGGCCCGTGAGCGCGGATTGTTCCCGATCATCACCTGTACGCGCCGTGATCCAGAGCTCGAGATAGAGGCCGCACGGACCATGCTCTCGTACCAGGTCGAATGGCTGGTTTCGACCGGCGCCACCGACCCCGACCGTATCACAGACCTCTGCGCGGCATCAGGCGTCCGCAGCCTCAATCTCGACCTTCCCGGATCCCGCGCTCCATCTGTCATCTCGGATAATTTTGCCGGCGCCCGGGAACTGACCCGGCGCGTACTTGCCAATTGCGAGCGCAAGCTCGGCCGCGTCGAGCCGCTGCTCTTCGTCGGCGGACGCGGCAGCGACCACAACACCTCAGAGCGCGTCCGCGGTTTCCGCGCGGCGCACGCCGATATGGGGCTGGCCGTTGACGACAACCATATCCTTACATGTGGCTACGCGCCTGAGAAGGCCGAGATCGCTCTACAGGCACTTGCGCAACAGGAAGGAAACCTGACCCGGGGCATGTTCGTCAACTCGACCATTTCCTTCGAAGGGGTCATGCGCTGGATCAAGCGATCCCACCACTACGATGGGCGTCCGCCGGTCATGGGTTGCTTCGACTGGGACCCATTCGCCGCCATGCTCGGCGACGACATCGAAATGGTACGCCAGGACGTGCCGGGAATGCTCAACGCGGTTTTCGGCATCATCGACCACGGGTCGAGCAAAGTCGAGCGCATCGAAATCCCGCCTTTGTTCCTCAGCCAGAACTGATCGAAGACGTTCACGCCCGGCGCAATGCCGGGCGTGAACGTCAGGCGTTTTGCGCTCTTCTGCGCCAAACATTCGCCAGCGCGGCGATAATGACCGTCCCCAGAATGAAGACGAAGGCGGCCGCGGCGATGGCAGGACTGATGTTTTCGCGGATCGTCGAAAACATCTGGCGTGCAAGCGTGCGCTGGTTGGGCCCTGCCACAAAGAGCGTCAGGACGACCTCGTCGAGCGAGGTTGCGAACGCAAAGACAGCGCCCGAGATGATCCCGGGGAGCGCCAACGGCAACGTGACCGTTCTGAGCACAACATGCGGTGCAGCCCCCATGCTTGCCGCAGCATGTTCAAGGCGCCGGTCGATACCCTGCAAGGAAGCCGTCACGTTCACGACGACAAACGGAACAGCCAAGACAGTGTGCGCGATGATGACGCCGATATAGGTGTTTGCCAGCCCATATCGCGCAAACATCAGCTGCATGCCCACCCCGAGTACGACCGCCGGCACGACCATGGGAAGAAGAAACACGGTACGGATGAAACCGAACACCAGTGAAATACGCTTCCCGCGAAGGCCCAGCGAGCCGATCGTGCCGAGGACGGTCGCCAGGGCGGTTGTTCCTGCCCCGATCACCAGGCTGTTGAAAATCGACCGGCGCCAGGCGTCCGCAGTGAACAGTTCCTCGAACCACCGCGTCGAGTAGCTTGGAATTGGGTAATTCAGGAAGACGCTGCTCGTAAACGCCAACGGCAGGATGGCGACCAGCGGTGCCAGCAGAAAGAAGACGACCAGGATCGCAAATGCGGCTTTCGAGATTGCCAGCGGCTTCATGCCCGCGCCTCCTCTGAAGACAGTCGGAGATAGACAACGTAGAGGATGATCGTTGCGAGCAGCAGCACCAGACCGAGAGCACCGGCCATACCCCAGTTGGCCGCACCGGTGGCGTAATAGGCAATCACCGAACTGATCATCTGGTCTTTCGCGCCGCCGATGAGCGCCGGGGTGATGTAGTAGCCAAGAGCACTCATGAAGACTAGCAGTGAGCCGGAGACCACGCCTCGCATCGACAGCGGCAGCAGAACCCGCAGGAATGCGCGTATCGGGTTTGCCCCCAGGGATGCAGCGGCGGGCATCAAATTCTTCGGGATGCCGATCAGCACGCTGAAAATCGGAAGAACCATGAACGGCAACAGCACGTGAGTCATGGCGATCACGACGCCGACACGGTTGAAAATGAGCGGGATCGGGCCACTGGTGAGGCCGATCGCCTGCAGCGACGCGTTGATCAATCCGTTATCCTGCAGGAGGATGAACCAGGCCGCCGTGCGGACAAGCAACGACGTCCACAGCGGCAGAAGAACGGCACCAAGCAAGAGCTGACGCTGCCATCCGCTGACCGACGCGGCGACCATGGCAAAAGGCAACCCGAGCAGAATGCAGGCAATTGTGACCATTGCCGATGTAATCAGTGTTCGAATGAGCGTTTCCCGGTTGGCCGATGCGCCCTCGGGCATGCTGGCGATAGCGCCGCTTGCATCGCGGGTCAGATCGACAGCCGCGAGCAGGTTCCTGTCGGTGATCGGCGAGCCTGCCGCATCCTGAACAGCGATCCAGAACGCAGGATCGTTCCACCGGGAATCGACGGACACGAGGTCTGCGAGGGTCTCGTCGGATTTTACCGCAGTGCGTGTCTTGCTCATCAGCGTTCGAAAGCCGGACTTCGCGCTGTTCAGGCGGCGCACGAGGTCCCCGAAAAGCTCGTCATCCGTGATGCCGCGAATATCGGCGGCAAAGGCTCGTTGAGCATCGGCAGACGGAACACTCGCGCGGTCCCAGTCCTTGAGCGCGGACGTCACGGTTGGCAATGCACGCGATGCAACCGGGTCGGAAACCGCCGACTTCATCATGGTGAAGAGTGGCGCGATGAAGAAGAACACCAGGAAGAGTGCCAATGGCGCGACCAGCAGCAATGATGTCGCGTGTTTCGCTAACCGGCCCTCTCTCATGCGACGATCCAGCATTGCTCTGGCGAGAAGGACGCAACGACCTCGTCGCCCAGCTCCGGCGGGGCGCCCTTTCGGTCGGCTTTCACGATGAAATCCTTGCCTTCCGACCGTACGCGAAGCTGCAGGTGATCGCCGTGATAAACAATGTCGGAAACCGAAGCCTTGAGGCGATTGGCAGCGGGCGTCGCGGAATTGACCTCGATGCGTTCGGGCCTGATCGACAGCTTGACCTGCTTGCCTGGCTCAACCGGTGCGGACGCCCGAACATCGATCGTCGCTCCCCCATCGAGGCGCACGCTCAGCAAACCATCGGTCGTCTTGTGCACCACGCCGGCAATCAGGTTTGTCTCGCCGATAAACTCGGCAACGAACTGCGTCCGGGGACTGTCGTAGATCTGTGCCGGTGTGCCGATCTGCTCGATTTTTCCGTGATTGAAGATGGCGATGCGGTCGGACATCGTCAGCGCTTCCGTCTGATCATGGGTCACGAAGACGATGGTAAGCCCCAGGCGACGGTGAAGATCGCGAATATCGAGCTGCATCTGCTCGCGAAGTTTCTTGTCGAGCGCCCCAAGCGGTTCGTCCATCAGAACGACTTCGGGCTCGAAGACCAGCGCACGCGCGAGTGCGACGCGCTGCTGCTGTCCGCCGGACAGCTGGATCGGGCGCCGGTCCTGAAAGACGCCAAGCTGCACCATGTCGAGAGCCTTGCCGACACGTTCGGCGATCTCAGCGCGGGAAACGCCTCTCATCTTCAGAGGAAAGGCTACGTTCTCAGCGACCGTCATGTGCGGGAAGAGAGCATAGTTCTGAAAGACCACGCCCATGTTCCGCTTATATGGCGGCAAACCGTCAACGCGCTTGCCGGCGACAGAAATTGCGCCGCTTGAAGGCTTCTCAAAGCCCGCCAACATCATAAGCAACGTCGTCTTGCCGGAACCCGAGGGGCCGAGCATGCTGACGAACTCACCCTTTGCGATGGAAAGATCAAGATCGTCGACAACCGTCACGATGCCGAAAGACTTGCTTACTTTGTCGAAATTAATAAAGGCGTTGCTCATCAAGGCCCACTCTCATTCCTGTTCGCGCTGCGCTTTGCGTTGCAGCTCGATATAATGGGGCCTCACAAGGAGGCCCCAAATCGAAAGTTACTGACCGAGCCAGGCATTGAAGCGCTGGGTCAGTTCCTCGGAGTTGTCGGTCCAGAAGTCAACGTCCAGAGCAATTGCACCCTTGAGGTTTTCTTCGCTGGTCGGCAGTTCCTTGCGGTACTGCTCAGGAACAAGCTTGGATGCACCGAGGTTGGGCAGGCCGTAGGCAATGAACTCAGGAAGCTTCGCCTGGTTTTCAGCCTTGCTGGCGAATGCGATGAAATCCATGGCCGCATCCTTGTTCGGCGCGTCCTTCAGGACCACCCAGGAGTCGATCGCATAGACGCTACCCGGGAAAACGAAGCCGAAATGCTTGCCCTCGGAACGGTTGATACCGCTGATACGACCGTTATAGGCCGCCGTCATGACCACCTGGCCGGAAGACAGCAGCTGGAGAGGCTGCGCGCCGGCATCCCACCAGACGATATTGCTCTTCAGTTCATCGAGCTTCTTGAACGCGCGATCAACGCCGCCTTCCGCACTCAGAACCTTGTAGACTTCGTCAGCCGGAACACCATCGGCCATCAGGGCGAATTCGAGGGCATATTTGGGGCCCTTGCGGAGGCCGCGCTTGCCCGGAAACTTCTTCGTGTCCCAGAAGTCGGCCCAGGTCTGCGGCGCTTCCTTCAGCTTGTCGGCATCATAGGAAAGGCCGGTCGACCAGACGATGTTGCCCACGCCGCAATCGCTCACGGCTGCAGGAAGAAAGGTTTCCTTGCCGCCCATCTTCTGCCAGTCAATCTTCTCGTAGATGCCGTCGGCGCATCCGAGAGCCAGTTCCTCGGATTCGACTTCAACCGCATCCCAGTTCGGCGTTCCGGCCTTCACCTTTGCCTGGAGAACGCCGTAGCCGCCCTCCCAGCTTTCATCCAGAACGGGCTTGCCGGATTCCTTCGAGAAGGTTTCAAAGAAGATCTTTCGCTGCGCGTCCTGGAAATTTCCGCCCCACGATACCACTGTAAGGTCACGCGCCTGAGCGCCGAGCACGCCGCTCATCAGGACGGAAGATGCAATAAGAGATACTTTCAAGAGTTTCATCGACGTTCCCCATTTTGGATTTGGATATCGAGTAGGAAACCACGTTTTGACTGTTTTGGAAGGCAGGCGAGGAGCACTGGTGACTATTCTCACCGTCGGTTAACTGCTCCAGTCGCGTATCAATAAGTCGGCGGCGTGATGGCGCTGAGGATCTCGCTTTTGCCGTCATGCACGTTGCGGAAACGATGCGGCAAGCGGCTGTCGAAATAATATCCGTCGCCCGGTCGAAGCACTTTTTGCTGTCCGCCGACCGTGACCTCAACTGCACCTGAGAGCACCATCCCCGCCTCTTGAGCCGCATGCGCGAACGCTTCCCCCGAATCCGCTCCCACCGCATAGGTCTCGTGCAGCATCAGGAGTTGCCGGTTCGGGTGATCCAACCCGATGACCCGATATGAAATCGTGTCCACTTTCCCTATCTCAACGAGATCTTGCGACGTGTAGAAGGGGGTATAGGGCAGACTGGACTGAAGGTCGGAGAAAAACCCGGGCAACGTGGTCCCGAGCGCCTCGAGCACAGCGCTCAACGTGTCGACCGAGGGACTCATCCGATCGCGCTCGATCAACGAGATCGTTGAATGCGAGATCCCGGAGCGGGCCGCCAGCTCCCTTACGCCCAAGTCGCGTCGGCGACGCAGCTCACGCAGTTTGGCACCAATCTTCGGCATGCACGTCCCTCTCTGTCTCGATCAGGCGCGCAGCATGACACTCCAGATCCCGGCCGCCTATCGCTGATTGCGGCAACGGACTCGCGTTGGTGATAATACTAGACAGGTGTCCAGTGGGCAATTGTCGGACCGCCGAGAGTGGATGATGCTCCTTGCCAGCACGCACATAGGAGACCCTTCATGACATCGCGGCTCGACGCCCTCAAAGGCAAGTTCATTCAGATCAAGGAACCGAAGCGTGATGCCGTTTCGGACACCGCTTCCATCGAGAAGACGGTCAAGGACATCATCGCCAACGTCCGCGAACGTGGCGACGCAGCCGTTCGCGAATACTCCGTTGCATTCGACAAGGCCGACGTCGCGGCGTTCGAAGTCACGGAAGAAGAGAAGCTGAAGGCCGTTGCGGACCTCGCCCCGCAAACCCGCGCAGACACCGAGTTCGCGATCGCCAACGTGCGGACGTTTGCTGAAGCTCAGCTCAAGACCATCCTTCCGCTTGAGGTCGAGACGCTCCCTGGCCTTCACCTCGGCCATCGTGTCATCCCGATCGAGATCGTGGGCTGCTACGTCCCGGGCGGCCGCTATCCGTTGCTATCCGCTCCGGTCATGACGATCGTTCCGGCAAAGGTCGCGGGCTGCGACCAGGTGATCGCCTGCCTTCCGCCGAACGCTCATCCGGCGATGATCGCCGGCTGCCACCTCGCGGGGGCAGACCGCATCTTCCGCGTCGGCGGCGCACAGGCCATCGCGGCCATGGCTTATGGCACGGAAACGATCCCGGCCGTCGACAAGATCGTCGGACCAGGCAACGCCTTCGTCAACGAAGCCAAGCGACAGGTCTTCGGCCAGGTTGGTATCGACCAGCTCGCCGGCCCGAGTGAAATCTTCATCGTCGCCGATGAAACCGGAAAGGCTGCAACGATCGCGACCGACCTTCTTGCACAGGCCGAACATGACGTGCGCACGCGCGTTGGTCTGGTGACCACCGATCGCAAGCTCGCCGAGGCCGTACTGGTCGAAGTCGAAAAGCAACTCGAGAATCTCCCGACGGCGCCCGTCGCAGGGGTCGCCTGGAAGGACTACGGTGAAATCACCGTCGTCGAAGACGAAGCGTCGATGATTGCTTATTCCGACTATATCGCCACCGAGCACCTGCAGGTCCACACGCGCGATCCCCAGGCGACGGCCAAGAAGCTTCGCAACTATGGTTCGCTTTTCATCGGCGAACTCGCCAGCGTGGTATACTCCGACAAGTGCTGCGGTACCAACCACACCCTGCCGACGATGGCGGCTGGCCGCTATACCGGCGGCCTCTGGGTCGGCTCCTACGTGAAGATCGCGACACATCAGTGGCTTGACGAGCGTGGCGTCGCAGCGGTGGCACCGGCTGCGGTTCGTCAGAGCGCGACCGAGAAGCTCGAAGGCCATCGCCGCGCTGCGGCACTTCGCCTGAGCGCCGAGCAACTCGCCGCGGCCACACGCTGACCTAAAACTGCCTCTCCTTTCTGGAGCGGCGCGGCCATCCGGTCCTAAGACCGGATGGCCTTTTACGTTTCTGGCCTGCCTCACCGAACAGGCAGGCGCAACCCAGCTGCGCCGGCTCAGAACGCCTGATAGGCCTGCACGATCGCGGCGATTTGTGTGGCATCCATCGAATCCACCTGGGCGGACGTAATCACCTCAAGCTGGGCGGTCGACAGGTTGGCAATGTCTTTGGTCGTCAGTCCCGAAATTGCCGTCGTCGCGATCGAGGCTATGTCCTCGAGGGAAAATGTGGCGACGGCGTCAGCGCTCAACGCGGCGATCTGGGACGAACTCATGCTGGCAACTTGCGAAGGGGTCAGGGCTTCGACCTGTGCCGTGCTCATCGCCGCAAATTGCGCGGTCGTCAGGCCGGCGATCTGTGACGAGGTCATCGCCTTGATCTGGTCCGTCGTGAGGCTGGCAATCTGCGAGTTTGTCAGTCCCGCAATCGTTTTCGCCTTGAGTGCCGCCACCTGACCGGTGGTAAGCGCTGCTATGTCACTGGTGGCCAACGCCGCGACCTGCAGGGCGTTCAAAGAGCCGATCTGGCTGGTGGTCAGCGACGCGATCTGATCTCCGGACAACGCTTTGACCTGCAGATAGCTCAGCGCGGAGACCTGGCCGCTCGTCAATGCCGCAACCTGACTCGCGCTCAACGAATGGATTGCACTCGTGGAAAGCCCGGAAATGCTTGAGGAGCTGATGGCCGCAATATCGCCGGTCGAGAAGGTTGCGAGATCGGCGGTCGTGAAGGCGGCAATTTGCGTCGAACTCAACGCACCGACCTGAGATGCGGTCAAAGCTTCGGCCTGCGCCGTCGACAACACCGCAATCTGCGAAGTCGACAGACCGGCGATCGACTTTGTGCTGATTGCCGCAATCTGGCTTTCGGAGAGGGCCGCGATCTGAGTGCTCGGCAGCGCCGACACCGCCGCCGAGCTCAGGGCTGCAATCTGCGACGTCGTCGCAGCCGCAATCTGTTCCGTCGTAAAGGCTCCCAGCTGGGCCGCAGTCAGGCTTGCGACCTGAGCGGTCGTCAACGCGCCGATCTGAGCCGTGGTCAGCGCGCTGACAGTGGCAACCGCCAACCCGGAGACGGCGGCCGAGGCAATGGCGCTAAGCTTCTCCGGCGACATTTGCCCGACAATCGATGTCGACAACGCGCTGACCTGGCTCGCGTTCAAGGCCCCCAACTGCGCCGTGGTGAACGCATTGATCTGTGACGTGGACAACGCGGAGACCTGCAGCGAGCCAAGACCAGAGATGGCCTTCGAGCTGAGTGCGCCGACCTGGGCGTCGGTGAGGGAAAGAAGGGCGGGTATCTGCATCCCCGACAGCGCCGTCGCGCTCAGGGCCGCGACTTGGTCTGTCGTCAGGGCCGCGACCTGCTGTGCCGTCAGCGTTCCAGCCTGGGCCAAACCGAGAGCGGCGATCTGGGAGGTGCTGAAAGCACCGATCTGATCGACGCTGAGGACCGCGATGTCATCCGTCGTAAGTCCCGCGATGGCGGCGGCAGTGATCGCCGCGATCTTGTCCTGGGAGAAATTCGCGAGCTCGCCGGTGGTCAGTGCCGAGATCTGCGTCGCGCTGAAGCTCGCGATCTGGGTGGCGCTCAGGGCCGCGACCTGATCCGTGGACAGGCCGGCGATCTGGCCCGTGGTAAGGCCTGAAATGCCCTTCGAGCTTAGGGCGGCGATCTGGAGCGTAGAAAGCGAGCCGATCGTTTCGCTAGCCAAAGACTGGATCTGGCTGGCATTCAATGCCGCAACCTGTTCCAGGCTCAAGCTCTGCAATTGGCTTGAAACAAGCGCCGCAATCTGGCTCGAGGTCAGCGCCGCAATCTGATTGGTCTTGAGTGCCGCCAGCTGGTCACCGCCAAAAGAGGCCACGACATCTGGCGCGAGTCCCGCAAGGGCGGTCGTGCTGATGGAGGCAAGCTCGCTGGGCAGAAATGTTGCCAGATCCTCGAGACTGAACGCCGCAATCTGGGTGCTGCTGAAAGCGGCAATCTGAGAGGCTGTAAGTGCCTCGGCCTGATCGACGGACAAGGCGGCGATCTGCGATGTCGCGAGCCCGGCGATTGCCTTCGTCGTCAGGGCTGCAACCTGATCGGGCGTCAAACCCGACATGGTTTCAGCGCTGACAGCATTGAGCTGGGTGGCGCTCAAGGCGGCGATCTGCGATGTCGTCAGCGTGGCAATCTGGCCGGACGCGAGTGCCGCGATCTGGCTGGTTTTCAGAGCCGCGATCTGAGCGGTCTTGAGCGCCGCCACCTGCTCCGCACTGAGCGCCGCCAGGCCGCTTGAGGTAAGACCGGAAATCGCCGCCGTGCTGATCGCGGCGATCTCTTCCGGCAGAAACGTTGCGAGATCGTCGGGCGTCAGCGCCGTAACCTGGCTGAGGCTCAGGGCCGCGACGAGCTGCGTCGTCAAGGCTTCCGCCTGGGCAACAGACAGGCCGGCAATCTGCGACGCGGTCAACCCCGTGACGGCTTTTGTGCTCAGCGCAGAAATCTGCGGAGCAGAGAGGCCAGCAAGACTGTCCGAGGTGAGCGCGTTTACCTGGGTCGCGGTCAGCGCGGCGACCTGAGAAGTCGTCAGTGCGCCGATCTGATCGGAAGAAAGTGCAGCAATCTGGCTGGTCTTCAACGCTGCGATCTGGTTGGTCTTCAACGCGGCAAGCTGATCGGCATCAAGAGCAGCCAGAACACCCGGCGCAAGTCCGCTGAGCGCGGTCGTGCTGATGGCGGCAACTTCGCTCGGAAGGAATGTCGACAGACCTTGAGTACCGAAAGCAGCGATCTGCGTGGCACCGAGAACCGCGACCTGCGACGTCGTAAAGGCTTCGGCCTGTTCGGCAGAGAGCGCTCCAATCTGCGAGACAGTCAGCCCCGAGATGGCTTTTGTGCTCAAAGCCGCGATCTGCTCTGAGGCAAAGCCCGACAAGGTATCGGTGGACAGCGCCTTGACCTGAGTGGAGCTGAGCGCGGCAATCTGCGACGTCGTCAGCCCGGTAACCTGTTCAGAAGACAGGGCGGCGATCTGGCTGGTCTTCAGGGCAGCAATCTGATTGGTCTTCAGCGCTGCAAGCTGATCGGCATCGAGTGCTGCAACGACACTGGGCGCAAGCCCGCTGAGCGCCGTCGTGCTGATCGCAGCGATTTCGCTTGGAAGGAACGTGGCCAGGTTGGCCGACCCGAACGCGGAAACCTGCGCAGCGCTGAGCACCGCGATCTGAGACACCGTAAAGGCTTCCGCCTGGTCGAGCGACAGGGCTCCGATCTGCGACGTCGTCAACCCGAACATCGACTTGCTGCTGAGCGCCGCGATCTGCGTGGAGGTAAGACCCGAGACGCTGTCGGTTGTGAGCGCCTTGACCTGTATGGCGCTGAGTGTCGCCACCTGCGAGGTCGTCAGCGCGCCCACCTGGGCGGAAGACAGCGCCGCAATCTGGCTCGTCTTCAACGCAGCGACCTGATTGGTCTTCAGCCCCGCCACCTGCTCGGCGCTCAATGCGGCCAGAGCGCTCGTGGACAGACCGGAAATCGCGGCTGTACTAATCGCAGCGATCTCTTCCGGCAGGAATGTTGCGAGGTCCGCTCCTGTCAGCGACGCGATCTGACCGGAACTCAGTCCCGCGATCTGGCTTGCCGTCAAAGCCTCTACCTGGGTGGCCGTCAGGGAGCCGAGCTGGCTTGCGCTGAACGCCTTGACCTGGCTTGCGGAGAGGCTCTCAATGCTCGCGGCCGACAGAATGGCGAGCTGGCTTGCCGTGAGGCCGACAATCGACGTCGCCGATATCGCACCGAGCTGCACGCTGGAAAAGGCGCCAAGATCTTCCGTTTCGAGCGCCGAAATCTGCGTCGACGAGAGCGCTTTGATCTGCGCTGTCGAAAGTGCTGCAACGTCCTCGGTCGTCCATGCGGCGATCTGTGCGCTAGAAAGCGAGCGGATAGCCGTGACAGTCAGGGAAGATACGATCGAAGTCATGAAGGCGCCTATGTCAAAGAGTAAAGATTGGTCATTGGAAATGCGATTGGATCGCGTTGCGCCGGGCAAGAACCTCACCCCACGGCCACAGCACCTGCCTGCTCGTGCAGACGCGCGACCCCCCGTTCATGATCGATTGAGGCGGCGACAGCAAAAGCTGCGCGACCATCGCTCATGATTTCGGGATACCGTCGCGCATCATCCGCGGAAGTGACTGATACCGCTCTCGGAGCGCTACGCTTGACAATTGAATTATGGGGACGGGAACTCAAACCTGCCGTCAACCCGATGCAACGTCATGTTGCATGCGTCCGATGATTCGATCGACATTTACCGGACAGTGGAACTATGGAATGCGGCATCCCCAACGCAAGCCTCCACGCTCGTCTGTTACAAAGCAGAAACACAATCACCGGATGTTGAAATCTTAACGAAACATTAAGATTAGGAGCGAGATTTCAGACAGGCGCAGACCTATGGAACGCGGATTGAGGAAACCCGCCTGTCTTCAAGGGCCTGCCTGCCTCACGCCTCCTGCATCTCAAATCGGCCGTCGCTGACGTCGAAGAGCCAATTTACGCGAAGGCGCGTGGACGCGCCCTCGCCGTTATATGGTTGACTACTGCGCCACTTGCGCAAGCTCTGCATCGAGACGCTTGCGAGCGAGATTCGGTACCTTTGCAGTCGTGATCGCGTCGAGATTGGCGGGCGCATCGCCCACCTGAATCAGCGCAACCATGCCCATTGCCGCATGTGGCGTGCATTTGACGACGTAAACGCCAGGCAGGTCGAACTTGGCCTGATACTGTTCATTCGGCTTGGATTTGAATTCGGGTGCGCCGTCAGGGATGAGCCCCTTAAAGGTTTCGACGTTATGGCTCTTGTCGGTCGGGACGAAGGTGATCGTGTCGCCGGGGGCGATCTTGACGAAGCCGGGCTCGAAGACCATCGCGCCATCGGCGCCCTTGTTGAGCATCTGAATCTGGTGGTCCGCAGCCATCGATGGTGCTGCCGAAGCAACCAACGCTGCCGTGACAGCAAGCAGACCGAATTTCAAACGCATGTGCATATCTCCTGTTTCCTGAGGTCGAACTGACCTCAGTAGCCCTTCTAGGACGCGCCGAATCGGCACTCTTTGATGTCGGTCAAACTTACGAGAAATGCCCCCACCCCGTGTACTGCGGCACGATCGACATGTTGACTGGCTCAATCCGATCGGTCGCGTACGCGCGACTCGCGCCCGTGGCCGAGCCATTCCTGTCAAAGGAGTTCGGTCCTTGATGTAGATCAAGGAGCAGGATCGCTGTCCGTGACAGTCCTCATCCCAAGTACGACGGAACCGACCGCGCCGCGGTGGTCTACGCACTGGGGACGACAACATGAATTATTCAACCGAAACAATCGTGGTCGCTGCGGCCGCGTTCCTGGCTTTGCTGGGGGCGGGCTACGCGCATGACCATCTTTTCGCGGTCCACATGGCCATACTGTGCTTCTGCCTCGTGGCGGGCACGGTGCTGCTGCTCAGACGAGTGGATTTCTCGCCCGCGGCCCGTCACGCCAAGGTCGATACGTCAGGATATTTCGACGAGGTGATCCGGTATGGCCTGATCGCCACGGTCTTCTGGGGTGTCGTCGGCTTCCTCGTCGGAGTGGTCGTCGCCGCCCAGCTGGCATGTCCCGACCTCAACATAGCACCCTGGTTCAATTTCGGCCGGCTGCGTCCGGTTCACACTTCGGCGGTGATCTTCGCATTCGGCGGCAACGCGCTGATCATGACGTCCTTCTACGTGGTCCAGCGGACGTGCCGCGCGCGCCTGTTCGGTGGCAGTCTGGCCTGGTTCGTGTTCTGGGGCTACCAGCTGTTCATCATCATGGCGGCGACCGGCTATCTTCTCGGCATCTCGCAGGGCCGCGAATATGCGGAACCGGAATGGTACGTGGATCTCTGGCTCACGGTCGTCTGGGTCGCCTATCTCGCGGTATATCTGGGCACGATCCTGAAGCGCAAGGAACCGCACATCTACGTCGCGAACTGGTTCTATCTCGCCTTCATCGTGACGATCGCCATGCTGCATGTGGTGAACAACCTGGCGGTCCCGGTCTCCTTCCTGGGTTCGAAGAGCTATTCGGTCTTCTCGGGCGTCCAGGATGCGCTGACGCAGTGGTGGTACGGCCATAACGCCGTTGGCTTCTTCCTGACCGCCGGGTTCCTCGGCATGATGTACTACTTCGTGCCGAAGCAGGCGAACCGCCCTGTCTATTCGTACCGCCTGTCGATCATCCACTTCTGGGCACTGATCTTCATGTACATCTGGGCAGGCCCGCATCACCTGCACTACACCGCGCTGCCGGACTGGGCCCAGACGCTCGGCATGGTCTTCTCGGTCATGCTGTGGATGCCGTCCTGGGGCGGGATGATCAACGGCCTGATGACGCTCTCGGGCGCCTGGGACAAGATCCGCACCGATCCGATCATCCGCATGATGGTCATCGCCATCGCATTCTACGGCATGTCGACCTTCGAAGGCCCGATGATGTCGGTGAAGACGGTGAATTCGCTCAGCCACTACACGGAATGGACCATCGGCCACGTCCACTCGGGCGCGCTTGGATGGGTCGGTATGATCACCTTCGGTGCAATCTACTATCTGACACCGAAGCTCTGGGGACGCGAGCGACTCTACAGCCTGCGCATGGTCAACTGGCATTTCTGGCTCGCCACGCTCGGCATCGTGATCTACGCGGCCGTTCTCTGGGTCGCCGGCATCCAGCAGGGCCTGATGTGGCGCGAATACAATTCGCAGGGCTTCTTGGTCTATTCCTTCGCCGAGACCGTCGCCGCCATGTTCCCCTACTACGTGCTGCGCACGGTGGGTGGGGCGCTCTACCTGGCGGGCGGGCTCGTCATGGCCTGGAACGTGTTCATGACGATCAAGGGTCACCAGCGCGCGGAAGCCGCTATTCCGACCGCATATGTGCCCCAGGCACAAGCTGCCGAGTGAGGTGAGACATGGCATCGATACTAGACAAACATCATATCCTCGAGAAGAACGCCACGCTGCTTCTGGTCGGCTCGTTGCTCGTGGTCAGCATCGGCGGCATCGTCGAGATTGCTCCGCTGTTCTATCTCCAGAACACCATCGAGAAGGTCGAAGGCATGCGTCCTTACACCCCTCTCGAACTGGCGGGACGCAACATCTACATCCGCGAAGGATGCTATGTCTGCCATAGCCAGATGATCCGCCCGTTCCGCGACGAGGTGGAGCGCTACGGTCACTATTCGCTCGCCGCGGAATCCATGTACGACCATCCGTTCCAGTGGGGGTCCAAGCGAACTGGTCCCGACCTTGCTCGCGTTGGCGGCCGCTACTCGAACGAGTGGCACGTTCAGCATCTATCGGATCCGAGAGCCGTCGTGCCGGAATCGATCATGCCGAAATATGCCTTCCTTAAGGAACAGGAAGTCACCGTCAAAGACGTCGGCATGGACCTCAAGGCAAACGAGGATGTCGGTGTGCCCTATAATGACGACATGCTCGCCAATGCCGAAGCCGACATGAAGGCGCAGGCCGATCCGAACGCCGATACCACCGCTCTTCTCCAGCGATATCCGAAGGCGAAAGTCGGCGATTTCGACGGTGACCCGCAGAAGCTGACCGAGATGGACGCGCTTGTCGCCTACCTCCAGATGCTGGGCACGCTGGTCGATTTCTCGACCTACGACGACGCAACCGGCTATCGATGAGGTGATCTGATGGAAACCTATACCGCAATGCGGCACTTCGCCGACAGCTGGGGCCTTCTGGCAATGGCCGCGTTTTTCGTTGGCGCGATCGTCTTTACGCTCCGTCCCGGCAGCAAGCAGACGGCCAAGGACGCCGCCGATATTCCCTTGAAGGATGATTGAGATGTCGGAAAAGCATGTTGATGAAATCAGCGGCGTCGAGACCACCGGACACGAATGGGACGGCATCCGGGAGCTGAACAACCCGATGCCCCGGTGGTGGGTCTGGACGTTCTATGCGACAATCGTCTGGGCCATCGCCTATGCGATCGCCTATCCGTCCATCCCGATGATTAGGGACACGACCAAGGGTCTCCTTGGCTTTTCGAGCCGTGCCGAGCTGCAACAAGACCTCGACCAGGCGAAGGTCGCGCAGATCAGGTTCCACGATCAGATCGCGGCGAGGACCGTGCAGGAGATCGACGCCGATCCTGCATTGCGTGAATTTGCGATCGCCGGCGGGGCGTCGGCCTTCAAGGTCAACTGTGCGCCATGCCACGGCTCTGGCGCGACGGGCGGTGCTGGCTTCCCCAACCTCAACGACGACGATTGGCTCTGGGGCGGAGACCTGGACTCGATCCAGAAGACCATCGCCCATGGCATCCGCTATGATGCTGACGCGGACACTCACGTATCCGAAATGCCGGCGTTCGGCGAGATTCTGGACTCCACGCAGACGGCACAGGTCGCCGCCTATGTCTGGAGCCTGACGAACACGCCCTCGGATGCCGCGCGTGCTGTAGCAGGCAAGCAGATCTTCCTCGACAACTGCGCCGCGTGTCACGGCGAGGATGCGAAGGGCAAGGCTGATATGGGTGCGCCAAACCTTGCTGATGCGATATGGCTGAAGGGGAGCGGCGAAGACGCCATCATTCGCCAGGTTTCGGCACCCAAGCACGGCGTCATGCCCGCATGGGTCGGGCGCCTGGGTGAGCCTGTCGTGAAGGAGCTCACCGTCTTCGTTCATTCGCTCGGCGGCGGACAGTGAGGACCATTAGATGAGCACCCATGATCATAACCCGCTTCTCGGGCTCTATGGCACCCCTCGCTCCGTCATTCACTCGCGCGTGTCATCGCGCTCCAGCAAGACCGTGACACCGGTGAGCGAGCAGGAAGATCCCGGCAAGATGGGCAGCTCGATCGTCAGCTTGAACTGCCTCAAGGATCAGAAACCGACCAGCCGTTAGAAACGGATAGTGCCAATGAATGTTTCGGGGGCGTTCCGTCGCAGGCGCGGCCCCTTTTCATTCCGGAGCCTTGTGCCCTGTTGCTGCTGCGGACCTTGCAGCGAACTCAACAGAAGTTTGACCTATCGCAAAGGGAGACCGGCCGATCAGTGCTACACAGCTTTCCGTCTAGTGGAGGTTATGTCACGCAGTCTCTCCTGCGTGATCCCTTCGGGCCACGTCTCCTCTCCGGGACGTGGCCTTCCTTTCGACACCGCTCTGGCACTTGATCTACGTCAAGGCGTGACCACTGCCGAGATGGAAAAACGGTGTCAAAGGCGGACACCAAAATGAACCTCTATACTGCAAACGATCCAGGCAACGTCGAACGTATCAACGCCGAGGCGGTCAATGCCCGGCACAATCGCCCGCCACTTTATGCGGCGCGCAAGAAGATCTTCCCGAAACGGGCCGAGGGCCGCTTTCGTACCTTCAAATGGATCGCGATGCTGATCACGCTCGGCATCTATTATCTCGCCCCCTGGATTCGCTGGGATCGCGGTCCCTATGCACCCGATCAGGCTATCCTCGTCGACCTTGGTTCACGACGTTTCTTCTTCTTTTTCATCGAGATCTGGCCGCAGGAATTCTATTATGTCGCCGGGCTCCTTGTCATGGCGGGCTTTGGCCTTTTCCTTGTAACCTCGGCCGTCGGCCGCGCCTGGTGCGGCTATGCCTGTCCCCAGACGGTCTGGGTCGATCTGTTTCTCGTCGTCGAACGGGCCATCGAGGGCGACCGGAACGCGAGAATGAAGCTCGACGCCGGCCCCTGGACCTTCGACAAGGTCAAAAAGCGGGTGGCCAAGCACACGATCTGGATCGTCATCGGCGTGGCGACCGGCGGCGCGTGGATATTCTACTTCGCGGACGCGCCCAAGCTCATGGTCGCACTGTTCACCGGGCAGGCACCCGCCGTCGCCTACGCGACGGTCGCAACCCTGACCGCCACTACGTACGTTCTCGGTGGTCTCATGCGCGAACAGGTCTGCACCTACATGTGCCCCTGGCCGCGCATTCAGGGCGCCATGCTCGACGAAAACTCGTTGGTGGTCACCTACAATGACTGGCGCGGCGAGCCGCGCACCCGCCACGCCAAAAAGGCTCAAGCCAAGGGCGAGCCGATCGGTGATTGCGTCGATTGCAACGCCTGTGTCGCCGTCTGTCCGATGGGCATCGACATCCGCGATGGGCAGCAGATGGAATGCATCACCTGCGCGCTGTGCATCGATGCCTGCGACGGTGTCATGGACAAGATCGGCAAGGAACGCGGTCTGATCGCCTATGCGACCCTCAGCGAATATGCCGGCAATATGGCGCTGGCGACCAATGACGGGCAAGCACCGGTCCAACCCGCTCGCGTGCGCAACGAAGACGGTTCGTTCGTCGCCGGCGTCCGCCACTTCAACTGGCGCATCATCTTTCGCCCGCGTGTCGTCTTCTACGCCACCGTCTGGGCTTTCATCGGCCTGGCAATGCTGGTGCATCTGTCGCTGCGCGAGCGGCTGGAACTCAACGTCATCCACGACCGCAACCCGCAATACGTGCTGGAGAGCGATGGCTCGATCCGCAACGGCTACACGCTGCGCGTCCTCAACATGGAGCCCCGTCCGCGCAAGGTGACATTGAGCCTTTCCGGCCTCGAGGGCGCGACCATGCGCATCCCTGAACTCGGCAAGGATGAAGGACGCTCCTTCACCATCGACACAGCGCCTGACGCCGCCACCACGCTCAAGGTCTTCGTGACGGACAAACCAGATGGCGGGACCAACGAGCTTCTGTTCGTGGTCGAGGATGCCGATCATTCCGATCGGGCGACCTACCGGGCAGCCTTCAACACTCCAGGAGACGCGAAATGACCGCACAATCCTCATCGCAGGGCTTCACAGGCCGGCACATGCTGCTGGTCATCTGTACCTTTTTCGGCGTCGTGATCTCCGTCAACGTCACCATGGCCTGGCTCGCCTCGTCGAGCTGGAGCGGCCTTGTCGTTCAGAACACCTACGTCGCCAGCCAGGAATTCAATCAGAGGGCCGAGGCGATGAAGGCCATGACCGCCTCCGGCATCAGCGGCGTTCTGTCGATCAATGGGGGCATGGTTCACTACGACCTTCACAACAGGGACGGCTCGCCGACCGCGATCGACGACGTCGTGCTGAACTTCAAACGGCCCGTAGGAGACCATGAGGATTTCAGCATCACGCTTCGCAGGACTGCGGAGGGTCGATTTGAGGGCGAGCACAAGGTTGCGACGGGCGACTGGATCGTCGAAGCCGTCTCAAAGCGAGGCGGAGCGTTGATCATGCACGAAGCCAAGCGGATCGACACCGCGGAGTTCGGCCAATGACCTGTTGCACGATGGACAGCGAAGGCGTGCTTGCTTTGAGCTCGACCGCCTTCAGCGCCGAGGAAGTCGCACTCGCCAGCCATCCGGTCGGCGACGGCCTGCGCCAGCTCGACCTGAGCGTTCCCGATGTGCACTGCGGTTCGTGCATCTCCACGATCGAAGGCGCTCTGGCCAAGATCCCGTTTGTCCAGAAAGCGCGCGTCAACCTGACGGCGCGCCGGGTCACCTGCCTCTATCGCGACGAAATGGACAATCGACGGACCGATCCTTCGCAGATCGTCAATGCGGTCAATGCTGTCGGATACCGCGCGCATCTCTTCACGCCCGCAACGTCCGAGAATGACAAGACCCGAAACCAGTTGCTGCTTGCCGTCGGCGTTTCCGGGTTCGCGGCCGCGAACATCATGCTGTTGTCGGTTTCCGTTTGGTCGGGCGCCGATGCCGCCACGCGCGACCTGTTCCACTGGATCTCGGCAATGATTGCCGCGCCGGCACTCGTCTATGCGGGCCGTTTCTTCTTCCAGTCCGCGTGGAATGCGCTGAAGCATGGGCGCACCAATATGGACGTCCCGATTTCGCTTGCGGTGACACTGTCCTACGCGGTGTCGCTCTGGGAAACCATGCACCACGGCGAGCACGCCTGGTTCGACGCATCGGTGTCGCTGCTGTTCTTCCTGCTGATCGGCCGAACCCTTGACCACATCATGCGAGAGAAGGCTCGCGCAGCAATCAACGGGCTGGCGCAACTTGCTCCGCGAGGAGCGATGCAGATCATGCCGGACGGATCGCGTCGCTACGTCCCCGTGGAAGAGATTTCCGTCGGGGATGAGATCGCGATCGCGGTCGGCGAGCGCATTCCTGTCGACGCTGAGGTGATTGGCGGCGGCAGCGATCTCGACATGTCGATCGTCACGGGTGAAAGCAGCCCTGTCGCCGTTTCAACAGGAAGCGATGTCATGTCCGGGGCCATGAACCTCACGGGTGCGCTGGTGCTGCGAGCAACGAAGGTCGCCAAGAACTCGCTGCTTGCCGAGATCATCGGCTTGATGGAAGCGGCGGAAGGCGGCCGCGCCAGATATCGCCGCATCGCCGATCGCGCCGCGTCGCTCTATTCTCCGGTGGTCCACTGCCTCGCTCTCGTTTCATTTCTCGCCTGGGGTTTTGCCGGCGGGGACTGGAAGCACGCCATGCTGGTCGCCGTTGCCGTCCTGATCATCACCTGCCCGTGCGCATTGGGTCTTGCTGTTCCGGTCGTGCAGGTGGTCGCCGCCGGAGAGCTTTTCCGCAAGGGGATCATGGTCAAGGACGGTTCGGCTCTCGAAAGGCTCGCCGAAGCCGACATCGTGGCATTCGACAAGACAGGGACTTTGACGATCGGCCAGCCACGGTTCGTCGCGTCGCTGGCGGCGGAGAGGGAGATCTCCACTGCCCTTGGTCTTGCCATTCATTCGAGGCATCCGTTGTCGCAGGCGCTGGTGCGAGGCTGCGACCTAGCGCCTGCCAGCTTCGACAGCGTCAGGGAAGTTCCCGGTGGCGGCCTCGAAGCGACGGGCGGAGATGCTGTGTATCGCCTCGGCAATGTGGCCTTTGCGTGTGGGGAGGAAGCCGAACCAGGGACGGCGGGTGAGAACCCCTATTCGGAAGTCGTTCTGTCGAAGGATCGCGTCGAGCTCGCTCGCTTCCTATTCGACGACACACTGCGTCCGGGCGCGGCTGATGCCATTGCCCAGTTGCAGAAGACGGGTCTGGGATCGATGGTGCTATCCGGCGACAGGCAGGCCGTGGTGGACAACACCGCCAAGGCGCTCGGGATCGACAAGGCATTCGGGGCGCTGACGCCAAAGCAGAAGGTGGAAGAATGCGCGCGCATGAGCGCCGACGGTCACCGCGTGCTGATGGTGGGAGACGGCATCAACGACGCGCCGGCGCTGGCCGCCGCGCACGTGTCGATGGCACCGGCAACGGCATCCGACATCGGACGACAGGCCGCCGATCTCGTGTTCTTCAATGAACGGCTGGACGCTGTTCCTGACGCCATCACGATCTCAAGACGGTCGGCGAGCCTTATCCGGCAGAACTTCGCGCTGGCAATCGGCTATAACGTCCTGGCTGTTCCAATCGCGATTGCCGGTTTCGCCACTCCCCTCATAGCGGCGGTTGCGATGTCCACCTCGTCGATCATCGTGGTCATGAACGCCCTGCGTCTCAACTCGTTCGATCGAGCCTTGAGCAGACGGTCGGCAACCGTTGTCCCGGCCAGCGAGGTGAAAATCGCATGAACATGCTGATCTATCTGATCCCGATTGCGCTCTTCATGGGCGGCATGGGCCTGGCGGCCTTCCTGTGGTCCTTGCGAAGCGGCCAGTATGACGACCTGCAAGGGGCCGCCTGGCGCGTGCTCAGCGATGAGGATCCAGACCAGAAACAGCCTTGAATACCAACACCCGGCAATCGCGTCGAATCGCAAACCGTTTCGTTGCGCGGGAATTGCCTGTTTGTAGTAGATTTCATAACAGCGGGCTAAGCCTCCCACCGCGAAGGCTGGCTCGACCAAAGGGACCACTTTCATGCATTTTACGGCGTTGGCCTTCAGTGTCTTTGCCCTCCTCATTCTACCGGGGCCGACCAACGCCGTTCTCGCCATGGCTTCGCAGCGGTTGACTTTTGGCCGCGCGGTCACCTTGCTCGCAGCCGTCCTCGGCTCCTACTTGGCGGTCATAATTCCTATAACTGCGGTGGCTGCTCCATTCCTCCATGAGCACCGTATTGTCGCCCAGGCGATCAAGCTGATCTCCGCGACCTGGGTCTTCTATCTGGCGATCAAACTATGGACCGACGCACCCCGCGACGGCGGTGGAACAGTTCGGCTGCGGCACCTTGTCGTGACCACGTTGCTCAACCCGAAAGCAGTCATCATTGGCCTCACGATGATCGTTTCGGACGATGGCACCTTGCGCATTGCCCCCCTTGCCACCTTTTCGATCGTCGTCATCACAACGTCCACCATCTGGCTACTTGCCGGCAGGCTCATTCTTGGCGGCAAAGGCCAGACGCCGGCCGTTGTACAAAGGTGCGGATCGGTCGTGCTGCTGGGATTTTCCGCACTGCTGACAATCAGCGCATTCCAATAGCGAACTGAGCAGATCCGCGGTGGAAAAGCGATTACCAGCGCCGAGCCAAACTGCGACAGCCGTCAGTGACAAAGGCGGAACTTAAGATCGCACAAACAGTTTTCTCCTCGGAAGGAGAAGTGCCATGTCGCCGCAGGTTCCGCCATCAGCCACCGAGCATTTGCCGCCGTTGACCAGTAACCAGAGAAGTATCCTCGACGCCTACCGATTTGGGCAACTGGATGAGAACGCTTTTCAAGAAGCCATAGCCGGAGACCCCGTGTTGTCCGACTATGTTCGAAGGATATGCCGTCCAACGGACCCGCACTCCAAGGTCCATTAGGCCCGACATGAGAAATGGCCCTGCAGACAGCGGGGCCATTCTCGGCAATACCCAAAAACGTAAGATTCCAAGTGAACACTATATCGAGGGCCGGCTATGCGATTGCGCACGGTCACAAAGCGTTCAGTGCATTGCCTCGATATGGGCGCGCTCGAAGACATGCTCCAACCGTATGCGTTCTTCCGCCGAGGCCACCAGCGTCTTCTCCAAACGTCGCCGGGCACCCAAACCATGCAAGCGCGAGAACGAAGGTCGGCCCTGTGGTGTGATCGCACGCATGCGAATGCGCGAACCCAAGCCACGATGATACTGCGCCAGCGTCATTCCAGCCTTGATCAGCAACAACCGCACATCCGCCCGGAGTTCGGCCGCAATCAGGAGCCGAAAAGCTTCCACAAAAGTCGCCTTCTCTAGCGGAAGCTCGATTTCGTCGACCAGGTCACCGCCGACATCGCTGTCCTTCACAAAGTACAGATAGAGGTCCACGAGTTGGTGGGCTGTGTTCAGCATCTCCGCGTCGGCACGATAGCCTAAGTCTGGTTGATGGTAGACTGACGTTGAACTGGGCATCTTACTTCTCCTCAAAAAGGAAAACGTTCCGCGTCACGATTCGTTCATGCCGCCAAGCATGCCGTTGCTCGGTATTTGCTCGAGGCGATGGAAACCATTCTCGCGAGAGAGCTGCCGATCAGCCGAGGCAGAGATCAGTCCAAGGCCGAGAAGCGTGAACAGTGCTAGGCCAAACCGGGCAGGAATGCCTTGTCCGTGCCCAAGGCGAGCGGCTGAACACAACCCCGAACCGCGACAACCTGACGCTGCAGCATAGAATCGACGTGATACCACGTGCGCGTGAACGCCGCACGGGAGTATGATTGGATATCTGCATGATGCTGCTTAACACCGACGACTTACGAAGGTGGTTGTTCTGTCGGTCCCTATACAGTCGTCGGTCCGTTTCAGGCGTATTTGAGGGCAGCCTTCCTGCGGATACTCAGCAAAGCACAACCACCTAGCTCCGTCTCAGGGAGCGATTACCAGGGAGAACACCATCATGAAATCCCATATTACAATCGCACTCGCAGTCGCAGGTATTGTTCTGGCCGGTCAGGCGCTGGCTGCAAGCATCGACATGTCAAAGGTCGCTTGCAAAGATGTGGGAGCAATGCCTCCTGCAAGGATCGTCGGCGTCGCCATGTGGGTGAACGGCTATGCCCACGGCAAGGCGGGCGACCCAATGATCGACGGAGAAAAGGCACATGCCAACGCAGCAAAGGTCGCCGCATACTGCAAGAAGAATCCCAGCTCAACACTCATGGACGCATTGGATGCGATAGCAAAACCCTAGCACATTCGTCGGAGATGAATTTGCACTAGGCAATCGCCGCGCCGGTCCTGCTGGCCATGTCGGCTTGGCATTGGCAGTGGTACGGGAGCGATATCGGGGCGCCTGGACTTGGGCGCCTCGCCATCGCTGTGGAGCGAGCCTTTGCGACGGCCTAATGGAAGTCGCAGAGTTAGGACACTTCCCTCTTCGCCTTCTCTTTAAGTGAAGCGTACCGATCACGCAGATCCATTTTTTCGTGATCCTTGCTTTCCATACCCCGCGCAACACTGAGACTGCGCTGTACAGGATCTGCCAGTGCTTTCGCATCGCGCTTGATTGCCTGGGCCACCTGCCAGAATGCAAGCCATTCATCTTCAAATGAATCGGACACATAGGTGAGGTGCCGGCTTGTCTCGACCATCAGGGTTTCCGCACGCTCAAGTTCGGCTTCGTCGAACGTACCAATGGCGGACGATCTCAACGCGTAAAAATACATCGCTGCCGATCCGCCCAACTCACGATGCGCTGTCGTGTGAAAATCGAGCGAGTTTTTCAGCCGCTCCAGGTCTGCAGCAGAGTCTGCTTTGAACTTGTCGAGACGCGCAGTGATCACTTCCTGCAATGCTGCCAAATCAGCTGCCGCAATCGCCCGCGCCTTCTCAACGGAGGTCGTAACCTCGGCTTGTCGATTGGCCGTATAGAGCGACGCCAGCGCCGTCAGGCAGGTTCCCACAACGGCGATCAACGCGCCGATCGCAAGACCGCTGAACTGGTCCAGCTTTTGGGCCCGGATGGCTTCGCCCAACACCAGGATGGCGAAATATGCGGTAACGCCGATACAGGCCAGAAGCCCTACTGCCAGCACGATATTCACGACCGTAAGAACGCGCGGCATGATTATCGCTTCCTTTGACAGCGACCGCTGTAACATCTGCACGCTGGGTTGACGCAATCAATGTTGGCTTTGCAGCGTCCACCGCATTTGCTTTGGATCAGATTGGCGGCATCCCGGATGCTCTCCGGTACCCAACGGTAAGCGTCAACGTTGCCTAAAGAACCCAATTGTCGGGCGATATCATTTGCCTTGCCACGGGTGATATCCGGAATGAATATCTGCTCCTCGTCGCCCGAGGGCACAATGAACCAATAGATGCCGGTGCCGCGATCATCGTCGTGCGCGTTCTCTACGGTGTCAGGTCTGGTGAGATCGCCTGCGGGCATGTGCTACCTCATGGCAGTTCACGTTCAACCCAATGCCAGAAGTTTAGTCCGACCCGAGCAGCCATGCAACATAGAGTCGAGGCTCTCATCAACACAAGTCTACCTCGTGATAAGCGTGAGAAGGCCGGCGCAGGGGTGTTTGCGCCGGCCCCTCCAGTCTGCCAGTTAAGCGGCCGAGAACGGCACCGCTACGAAGGTCTTGTTATCGCCGCGCTGTATGAGCAGCAGCACTGACTTCTTTTCGGCCCTCGCCGCGGCAGCAACCGCAGTCTTGGCTTCACTGGCATCGTGGATCGCCTTGCCGTTGACCGACAAGATGATGTCACCAGCCTCGAGCCCTGCTTCGGCTGCCGGCTTGTCTGGTGAGACGTCCGCAACAACGGCGCCTTCAACACCCTTGGGAACGCCGATGCGTTCGCGCACCTGCGGCGTCAGGTCTGCAAGGGAAACCCCTATCCTCGGACCAGCCGGAGTTGCCTTCTCCGCGCCGTTGAACGCTGCCTGCTGGGGTTTTGCGTCGTCGTTCCCACCGATCGCGACCTTGAGATCGACACTCTTGCCATCGCGCCAGACCGTGATGGTCTGCTTGTCGCCAGGCGAGAGATCGGCAACGAGCCGCGACAGATCCTTGGGCGTGGAAACGGCCTTTTCTCCGACGGCGGTAATCGTGTCGCCCTGCTTGATGCCGGCATCAGCTGCTGGGGAACCCTTCGTCACGTCGGCGACAAGCGCACCGGCGGGCTTCGCCAGACCGAGCGCATCGGCGACATCCTGCGACACCGGCTGGATCTGGACGCCCAGATAACCGTGGTCGATGGAGCCGTCCTTCTGGAGCTTGGCGACAATCATCTTGGCTTCGTCCGCGGGGATGGCGAAACCGACGCCGACACTGCCGCCGTTCGGCGAATAGATCGCGGTATTGATCCCGACGACCTTGCCGTCGCTACCCACGAGCGGGCCGCCAGAGTTGCCGTGATTGATGGGAGCATCGATCTGAATGAAGTCGTCATACGGACCGCTGTGCAGATCCCTGCCGCGGGCTGACACGATGCCGGCAGTCACGGTTGTGCCGATGCCGAAGGGGTTTCCGATGGCAAGAACCTGATCGCCCAGCCGGAGCTTGTCGGAGTCACCCCAGGCAACGGTCGGCAGCGGCTGCTTCGCATCGACCTTGACGACGGCAAGGTCGGCTTTCGGATCGGCACCGACGAGCTTGGCGGTCAGTTCGGTTCCGTCATCCAGCGTCACCTTGATATCGGTAGCATTCTCGATCACATGGTTGTTGGTGACGATGTAGCCATCCGGGCTAACGATGAAGCCTGAGCCCAAGGCCTGTGCACGCTCGCCAGATTGCGGTTCGGGAGCCTGATGCGGCATGGGAATGCCCTGTTCGCCGAAGAACTGCTTGAACTGCTCCTGCATCTGCGAGTTATCGTCTCCCTCGTCCTGTGCCGGTGCCTTCATCTTCGTGACGATGGTCACGACGGCGGGCTTGTCGGCGTCGACGATGGACGAGAAGGAGTTGTTTGCGGCAACACCAGTCACCGATGCACTCGCAGGTGCTGCGAAGGCCGATGAGGTCTGGTAGGCGAGCGGGACAGAGGCCGCGCCGGCTATGATTGCTGCGCCAAGGAGTGCCGCCCTGCGGCGGCTTTTGATAATATTTGTCACGGTGTCCGTCCTGATGAGAGTTATTCGAACCGCGTAAAGCCGAAACTCATCGCGTGGACTAAATATGAAACCGTGAATCTATATTTACAAATTAAAGGTTCATTACATTTTCATTGCTGAAACGTAATGTATTACTCCCATTTATTACTTAAATGTCATCTGGAAGATCCGCCGATTTCCGCGGCATGGCGGGTGACTGTTCTGCATTGTGCTTGGCGGCTACCCGGCCAGAAAATGGGGCTGGCCACCAACGACAATCCTCATGCTGAACCTTTCACATACGCCAGAAGATGAGCAAGGAGCAGCGCTGCGTATCGTGGCAACTGGGCTTCCTTTCGAACACAGACATAGAGATCTCGCTCCGTCCAGCTTTCGGCGATCGGCAAGACGCGGTATTGCATGTGTTGGGCGTATCGGCGCGCCGCGCTCTCCGGCACGATGCCAATTCCCGCGCCGCATTCGACCATTTTGCAGAGCGCTTCGAAACTGTCGGTGCGTATCCGGATATGGGGCTTGCGGCCAAGCTCGTTCGCCAACCGCCGCAGAAATTGCGACAGCGCCACCTTCTCGCGCAGCGCAATCATGGGAAAATCCAGGATTTCCGAGAACGCGACAGGGGCGGATAACGGCGAGTCCGGCGGAACGATGAGCATCAGGCGGTCCGGCATGAAGCGCCAGCGTTCAAGGCCCGTCATGTCGGCGGAGGAGGCGACAATGCCGATATCGGCATCGCCGTTCTTGAGCATGTTGACGACCTCGAAGCTCGGCTTATCCTGGACCGTGACATTGATCTGCGGATTGGCTGCCAGGAACGTACCAAGGGCGAGCGGCATGTGTTCGGAAAGCATGTTCGTGTTGGACAGCAGCCGGACGCGTCCCCTGCTGCCTGCGGCAAACTCCTGCAGCTCCAGTTCCGCATTGCGCGCATCGTCGACCAGCTGTCGCGCCCGCCGGGCCAGCATTTCGCCGGCTAGGGTCGGACGGATGCCGCGACCGGTTCTCTCGAAAAGCTCGAGGCCAACAGATGTTTCAAGTCGACGAAGCCGAGTGCTGACGGCGGCGACGACGACATTGTTGGCGGCTGCGGCTGCTGTAAGGCTTCCCCCGTCGATGGCGGAGAGAAATATCCTGAGATCCGTGAGGTCAAATTTCGGCATAAGCTTTCACTTTTTATGAAATCTGCTTCTATGACAAACTGATGTTCATTGCCAGCGCCGCAGCGTTATGAGCGTGACCAAGCCGCACACGCGACACATCGACACGCCGCTGGATCGCTCCATGCGACCAGTTAAGCAGGCATCTCCATGCCTGAATTGCTCCCCGCGAGTGGCATTCATGCCGATGTTGGCGTCTGGAGTGCGGCGACGCGGATCAGCCTTGCTCGTGGGAGGCGAAGCTGGGTCTGGTAGTTGTTGTTCATGCTTGATGAAAGCACGCCGACCATGCTCAATTTTCCTCCCACGCAGCAGCCATCGCTGTTCCGCTCGCGACGCTTGACGGGCCTCTGTCTTTCCGCGCTGGTCGCAATGGCGGGTAGCGCTTTCGCACAAGAGGCGTCGGGTGCACCGTCCGACCTCGTTTCCCGCGGCCGCTATCTTGCCACAGCCGCTGACTGCGCGGCCTGTCACACGGCACCCCACGGCGGCCAGCCTTTCGCAGGCGGCTATGGCATAGCCTCGCCACTCGGCACGATCTTTTCCACCAACATCACTCCCTCGAAGGAAAACGGGATCGGCAGCTATAGCGAAGAGGATTTCGCCCGCGCCGTTCGCGACGGTGTCGCCAAGGATGGAAGCCACCTTTATCCGGCCATGCCCTACACGGCCTATTCCAAGCTCACCGATGACGACATGAAGGCGCTCTACGCCTACTTCATGACTGACGTGAAACCGGTCGAAAGTGCCCCGCAAAAGACCGAACTGCCCTTCCCCTTCAACATCCGCGCATCCATGGCAGGCTGGAACCTTCTGTTCCTTGGCAGGGACCGCTTCAAGCCTTATCCGCAGCGATCCGAACAGTGGAACCGCGGCGCCTATCTCGCCGAAGCGCTGGAACACTGCAGCACCTGCCACAGCCCGCGCAATCTGCTGATGGCCGAATCCTCCAGTAGGCCTCTGGCCGGCGGCTCGCTCGGTTCCTGGTATGCGCCGAACATCACCTCCGATCCGACAAGCGGCAACGGCGGCTGGTCCGAAGATGAGCTTGTCCAGTACATGCGCACCGGCCATGTCACGGGCAAGGCCCAGGCAGCCGGCCCGATGGCCGAAGCTGTCGAAAACAGCCTGCAGCATCTCACCGACGACGATCTCAGGGCGATTGCCGTCTATGTGAAGTCGACCGAGCCCGTTGCTACCGGTGCCGCCAAGTCACGATACGACTATGGCAAGCCTTCCGAGACCGAAGCAACGCTGCGCGGCCTGCCGGGCCAGGCTGCGAATGAAAACGGCTTCCATATTTTCAGTGGCAGCTGTGCTACCTGCCATCAGGTCAATGGTCAGGGCAACGCGTTCTATCCCTCGCTGTTCCACAACACCGCGACCGGCGCCGCCGAGCCGGACAACCTGATCGCTACCGTCCTCTTCGGTCTCAGCCGCACGGTGGGTGACGCACATGTCTTCATGCCGGCCTTCGGCCAAACAGCCTCCTACACAGATCGCCTGTCGGACAAGGATGTCGCCGACGTCAGCAATTACGTGCTGACGCAGTTCGGCAATCCTAATGTGAAGGTGACTGCGAAGGATGTCGCGCGCATCCGCGACGGTGGCGAAAAGCCGCTGATTGCCAAGCTTGCGCCCTATACGGTCCCCACTGCCATCGCCGCAGCGCTGATCGTCCTCGCCGCACTCGCTTTCGCGCTGCGCAGACAGACGCGCCGGGCCCTCGCCTGACGCCTGCCCCCTCATTCAATCGCATCGAACCCTTTGCGGGAGATCATTTATGCCATCAGAGATTTCTCAACCCGCCGCGCGTGTGGCGCAAGGAATGAGCCGCCGTGCGCTGCTGCGCGGCTCCGCGGCCATCGGCGGCCTCGCCGTCATGGCCGCCATCGGCGCGCCGCTGCCGGCTGCTGCTGCCGATTCAGATATACAGACCTTCACGCGGCTCTCCGAATTCCTCACGGGCTACCAGCTGGATCCCGTTCTCGGTGCTCGCTATTTCGCGGCACTCGTCAAACGCAGCCAGACGTTTACAGCCGACGTAACCGCGTTGCAGCGGGTCGTTACGCAGTCCGGCGCGGCCGACATGGATGCCTTCCTGGCGCTGCCGGCACTCGACCCCGCCGCGAAGGCAACGGCCACCACGATCGTCTCCGCCTGGTATCTGGGTGTTGTCGGCGAGCCGGCGGATGCAGAGCTCATCACCTATGCCGAGGCGCTGATGTACCGCCCGACGCGCGGCATTCTTCCCATTCCGACCTACGGACCCGGCCCCAACAACTGGGGCCCCAAGCCCGACAGCAAGATCTGACAGGAGCAAGACAATGGCAAACGACTCTTATGATGCCGATTTGATCGTCATTGGCTCCGGCGTCATGGGCGGCATCGTCGCCGCAAACCTCGCAAAGGCAGGCAAGAAGGTCATCGTGCTAGAGGCAGGCCCGCGCGTGAACCGCCGCGAGATCGTCGAGACCTTTCGCAACGCGCCCGTTAAGCTTTCGTTGGCCAACGCCAAGCTGCAGGGCGCGGGGTCACCGTTTCCGAGCCTTCCGCACGCGCCATCCACCTATGGCGACTATCTGCAGTATGAGGGCCCGGTAAAGTACAACACCTCCTACCTGCGCGTGGTCGGCGGCACCACTTGGCACTTCGGTTCGGCGCTCTGGCGCATGATTCCAAACGACTTCAAGATCCAGTCGCTCTACGGCCGCGGCCGCGACTGGCCGATAGGCTACGACGATCTCGAACAGTATTACAACAAGGCCGAGCTGGAACTCGGCGTCACCGGCCTCGACGGCCAGGACGAGAGCGGCCAAGGCGGCGGTCCAATGCCGCCGCGCACCATGCCCTTCCCGATGAAGCAGCTTAATTCGAGCTACATGTTCAAGACGCTGGCGGAAAAGCTCTCCGTCGGCGGCTTCAACCCGGTTCTCGAGCCGCATGGCCGCGCCTCGCGCCCCTACGGCAACCGCCCGGTCTGCGCCGGCAACAACAACTGCAACCCGGTCTGTCCGATCGGCGCCAAGTATGACGGCTCGATGCATATCGACGAAGCTGAACGTCACGGCGCCAAGCTTCTCGACAATTCGGTGGTCTACAAGATCGAAGCCGGCGAAGATGGCAAGATCACCGCCATCTGGTACAAGAAGCCCGACAATTCCGAGCACAAGCTGACGGCCCGTTATTTCGTGCTCGCGGCCTATGGCATCGAATCGGCCAAGCTGCTGTTGCTCTCGACCTCCGACAAATACCCGAACGGTATTGCCAACTCGTCTGACCAGGTCGGTCGCAACCTCATGGACCATACCGGCATCAGCATGAACATGCTGACCAAGGAGGACATGTGGCCCGGCGAAGGCCCGACGGAACTACTGGTCTACCTGAACCAGCGCGACGGGGCGTTCCGCAAGGATTATCCGAGTTACAAGATCAAGGTTCGCAATACCGTACCGACCGCCCAGATGACGGAAGGCTTCATCAAGAAGGGCATCCTCGGTTCGAAGCTCGACGAGCAGATCCGCAAGTATTCGGCCCGATCGCTGAACTGGGCAATCGACTTCGAGCCCTTGCCTCTGGCCGAGAACCGCGTCACCCCGAGCAAGACCAAGTTCGACGCGCTGGGCATCCCGGTGCCGGTTCTCTACTACAGCGTCACGGACTACTGGAACGCCGGTCGCGACCGTGGCCTGCAGGATCTCAACAAGATCGCCGAACTGCTCGATGCCGAGGTGCTGTCGACCGACGTGAAATGGCAGAACCGCCAGCACGTCATGGGCACGACACGCATGGGCGACGACCCGAAGGACTCCGTCGTCGATCGCGACTGCCGCACGCATGACCACCAGAACATGTTCATCGCGGGCACCAGCGTGATGCCGTCTGCCTCGTGCATGAACCCGACGCTGACGGGTGCTGCGCTGAGCGTCCGCATCGCGGAGCAGTTGCTGAAGGAAATATAGGCCTCGTCGCAGGACGTCTCGTCGAACATGCGACGCGGGACGGGCAACACCGCCCGTCCCACGTCAAGTTGCCGTCAATTGCCGCCGTGTGCGGCAATCGCCTCCTGGAGATCTTTGAGCTCCTCGCAGCCCGCCGGGCAAAGTTGCTTCAGCGAAGCAAGCTGCAGCTTCGCTTGTTCCGTATTGCCAGTCTGCAGATAGAGTTCGCCGAGATATTCGTGCGCAGCCTTGTGATCCGGCTGCAACTCGAGAGCCTTGTTGTAGTAGGAGAGCGAGGTGTCGTATTGGCCGGTCATGCGCAGTGTGTAGCCCAGCAGATTATAGACGTCTGCCTGCTGGTTATCCTCGGCAAGACCGCGCAGCTCTTCCAGCGCACCGGCATAGTCCTTGGCCGCGATCTTGGCGCGTACCGAGGTCAGATCCGGGCCGTTGCCTGTTTGCATGTCGTCGATTGCGAAGGCGGGCATGGCTGTCAGCGTCGAGATCGCGGAACCTGCTGCCGATACCGCGCAGAAGCCAATGACGGCAGCGACGAGGTAACTTGTGGACAGTCCTTTCATGACTGTGTCTCCTCAGGCTTGGATGGTTGGCGTGAAGGCATAGGCATTTCCGTCCTTGACGAAGCTGCCGGAGCCCGGGAACGGGAAGTGCGAACCGCAGATGGCGATCTTGTCGGCGATGACGCGATCAATCAGCTTGCGGCGACTGGTGATGGCCATCGGCCCGTCCTGATCGTAGCTGCCTTGCCATTCCGGATGCGGGGCAAGAAGCGCCGGGACATACATGATGTCGGCCGAAACCAGCAGCTGGCTGTTTGCGGAGCTGACGAGATAGCCTGCGTGCCCCGGGGTGTGCCCGGGCGCCGATACGAGCTGGATCCCGGGTGCCACCTCCGCGCCGTCCTCGACAAGCTTCCAGTTCTTCCAGGTCGGGAAAACCGCGGCTATCCGTTTTCCGGCGGGCTTTCGCCCCTCGGGAAGCGAGTTGGCTCGGGCGGGATCCGTCCACCAGTTGTATTCGGTGGAGTGGACGACAAGCTCGGCGTTCGGGAAGACAGAGGCGTTCGATCCCTTCTCCATGAGCCCCCAGACGTGATCGGGGTGAAAATGGGAGATCATGACGGTATCGATCTTCTTATAGTCGATGCCGGCGGCGGCCATATTGGCCGGAAGGTGGGTCGCGTTGGCCTGCCATTGGCCAACGCCCGAGCCGGCATCCATCATGATCAGCCGGCCGCCTAGATTGAGCACGACGACGGTCAGCGGGATCGGCATGAAATCGGTCGGCAGATTGGCCTTCGCCAACGCCGCCTTCGTCTCATCGACCGAAGCGTTCTTGATGAAGGCCGGATCATGCGGCTTTCGCCAGATGCCGTCGTAGATCGCGGTTACTTCGATGTCGCCAACCTTGTAGCGGTAAAAGCCGGTCGCCGGTTCGTCGGGCGATGCGGCAAGGGCTGGCGCCACTATTTCCAGTTTCGATGCCAGGCCGAATGCGGCTGCGGCAGCAGCCGATCCGAGCACGGCGCGGCGTGACATTTCGAACATGGTAATGCCTCCTTGAGCTTTGAAGGGTGGCTCTGAGCGAGGCGCAACAATCTGCGATATCCTCGCTGGGAAAATAGATCGCACCGCCCCAGGCGTTATTCCGACCAGGCACGCGATTTCACGCAACCATCTGAAATAAAACGCGTAATTTTCGTATCGTCATTCGAGATCGAAAAAAGTCCGGTCGTCTGGAATAAAACCGGGCCCCGGATGATCTTGATCATGAGCGGCCGTTGCGCGTGCACCGACCGGAGGATTAGAATCGGCTGGGTCTGCAGCCCCTGAGGATGTGATGACTGATATCAGTATCGCCTGCCCCGTCCTGCTCGACGACCGGCTGCTCTCGGCCGCGTGGCGCTGGCGCTCTTGGTCGCTTGCGAAACTCGTTGCAAGAGCCACGATAGTGATCGTCTGCCTCATGGAAGAGACCAGGAGCGAAGCCCGAGCAGGCACGGCCGAGGTTTCGGCACAGCGGCATCAGGCGGACCTTGCATTGCGTTTTCAGCAGACGATCCTGCCGCATATGGATGCCTGCTATAATTTTGCGCGGTTCCTCAGCCGCGATGCCGATGCGGCGCAGGACATTCTGCAGGATGCGTTTCTGCGAGCCTATCGTAGCTTCGAAACCTATCGCGGTGGGGATCCGCGCGCCTGGATATTCACCATCGTCCGCAATTGCTATCTCGCCTGGCAACAGAAGGGACGCCGCCGCGCCCGGTTCGAGACACCGCTGGACGAGAGTGGCACCGGTTCCGACGAGAGCGTGCCACACCAGGTCGCCTCGCAGGACGATACTGCCGAGACAGCCATGATCCGCGAGAACGAGTCGGACCTGGTTCGCCACGTGATCAATGCGTTGCCCGATCCGATGCGGGAAATTCTGGTGCTGCGCGAACTGGAGGAACTGTCTTACCGGCAGATCGCCGAGATCATCGATGTCCCGATCGGTACGGTGATGTCTCGCATAGCCCGCGCGCGCCACGAATTCGCCGAGGCGTGGGCCGCCCTCGGAGACATCGAGGTGCCGGCGTGACGAAGGACCAGCAACTCGGTTGCGGGCAATGGGGCCCTGTGCTGCACGCCTTCATCGATGGCGAGCTTGATCTCGTGCAGGCCGCCCAGCTCGACGCACATCTGGCAGGCTGTGCGGACTGCAAGGCGGAGATCGAAAGGGTGCGCGACGTGCGGCAACTGATCGGACGAGATGGTGTACGCTACACGGCTCCAGAGGATGTACGGGCGCAAGTTCTGGCTGCCCTGCCGCTGGAAGCGGCCGTACCTTCCCCCGCGTTGCGTGCCGACATGCAGCCGCGACGGACATGGGACCGTCTCTTCCGCTTCGTCCGTGATTGGAGCCTCGTTCCATCTCTGGCCGCGCTGGCGGCAAGTGCCATCCTCTTTTTCAACACGCCGGCGCCCGATCTGGGCATTGAAAATCAGCTGCTAGCCAGTCACGTGCATTCGATGCTGGCCGACCATCTGACTGATGTGCAGACCTCCAACCAGCACACGGTGAAGCCCTGGTTCAACGGCCGCATCGACTTCTCCCCCCCTGTGAACGACCTGTCGAAGGACGGCTTCCCACTCGTCGGCGGCCGGGTGGATTATATCGGCGGCCGCGTCGTCGCCACGCTCGTCTATCGGCACAACGGGCACGTCATCAACCTGTTCATCTGGCCGCAGGCGGCCGGAAGCCAGACAGACAGCGAGCACGACGGCTACAACATGACAACATGGTCGGCCGACGGCCTCGTATTCTGGGCGGTATCGGACGTCAGCGCGCCCGACCTCGCCACATTCCGCACGAGCTTCATGCGACCGCCGGCCTGAGACTTAGCACCTTTGGGCCTGACGCATTGGATTACGGGGAAAACCGCGGCCGTCCATTGCAGATTACTGTTTTGTCGAAGATGCTGCCTCAAAACCTGAGGAGTGCTCGCAAATGCAGTCAGGCTTAGCAACGATCACCATCGATGATGACGGCTACAGCGAGCATGTTGCTTACGAGCTTTCAAGCCAGACCGGCCTGCTGTTTGGCGCACGCGAGCTTCTTGTCAGAGCCAAACAGGCGAAAGCGGTGCGCCTCGCGATTTTGACCACCCGCCTGGAGCATCCCATCCGCATCGGCAACATCGACGAAAGTTGCGCCAACTTCTCCATCCTTAAGAACACCAATCGGCGTTGATGGAGCTTGAGATCGCCATGCTGTAATGATCAGGCGGTCGACGCGTCAGTCCGGGCGGTTGCGACCGACTAAAGCGCGCGCGGCAGGCTGATGCACACGTCCAGCCCCCCATCCGGGTGATTGGAAAGCGTCACGTCGCCGTCCATTTTCCGCAGCAAGGTCCGCGCGATCGTCAGCCCTAGGCCGGATCCGCCCGTTCGTCTGTTGCGGGAATGCTCGAGCCGAACGAAAGGCTTGAAGACGTCCGTCATGCGGGAGGGGTCTATTCCAGGACCGTCATCGCGCACTTTCAAAAGCACGCGGCGCGGCTCGAGAACGAGCGTCATGTGTGCTCTCGTGCCGTAGCTGATCGCGTTCTCGACCACATTTCGGATAGCACGCCTGAGCGCGATCGGGGACGCGAGGCAAACGGGGCGCCCGGTCAGCCCCTCTTGCGCTTCGATTTCAATGTCCTCGTACTCGTCGGCAACGGTTTCAATGATCGACGTCATGTCGATACGCTCAAGCGTCTCGCCCGCGGAGTCCAGCTTTGCCAAACTGATGACCGATTCAACGGTTTCCTCGATATCCGCAATGTCAGTGGTCAAGGCGGATTTCTCCTTGGAGCTTTTGAGGAGAGCGAGCCGCAATCGCATCTTCGTGACCGGCGTTCTCAAATCATGCGCAAGTGCCGCGGCGAGCAACGCTCGTTCTTCAACGTGTTCCTGAAGCAGGGCCTGTGTCTGATTGAGGGCCTTGGCCGCGCTGCGGTAGTCCCGGCTTCCTTTTTCGGCCAGAGGCGGGCTGTTCAGGTTCGATCCCAGGCGGGAAACCGCCGCTTCAAGGAGGTGATAAGGACCGGTAATTCGCGAGACGGCCCAAAATGCGATCAGCACAACGCACGCACTTACAAACAGATAAGTCGGCAGGCTCTCGGGATTGAGCAGCGGCCCAATCGGCGTTAGCGGGGTCACGAAGTTGACCCATTGGCCGTCCTTCAGCTGCAACGAGACGGTGTATCGCTGGCTGTTGAGGAAGTCGCGAGCAACCTCCGAGAGATCCTCCTCTACCTCGCCTGTGTCCTGCACGGCCGCATCGGCTGGCGGGGATGTGCCCGTCGTATTTGGCTCATCAAGCCGCACCCGGGCATCTGCAACGCCAAACTTGGTCAGTCTGGCGACAAGAATATCCTCGACCTCGGCGAGCGTATCGGTTGCCGCAACTTGCGTCCCGACGGCGGGAAGCGATGAGAGACTGACGACGACCGTGGAATCGGCAAGCTCTCCGCTGAGATGCTTGCGTTCTTCGGCCGAGAGCGGGCTCATCAACTTTGCCAGCCAGACGGCACGTTCGTTCATTCGGTAGAGGTCGACGATCTCGCTCGAGCTAACGCGATTTCGCGCCATGATCATGAAGAGGGTTGTCTGTGAAACGAGAAGCGTGCCGATCAGGACAATCAAAAGCCATGCGGGGAGCGTACGCGGAAGGAACCGCCAGCGCGTCGTGAAAGGAGCAGTTGCAGTATCGGCCATAACGTCCTCGGAAAACGAAGCTTTAGCAGCCATAAATGTCAGGCGGAACGACTGCGTCACTAGATTTTACAAAACGGAAGCGTCTTTTACACGGTCCCGAAAAGTGCCGCGCGCGATCGTGTGCGATACCTGACTGGAAAGAGATTCGCGAGACGTGCAATGCCAGAACCAAAACCAGTGAGGAAACCCGCACCCGTGCCGCAGAAGGCAGGGGTCAACGACAACGAACCTCAGATCGATCGTGAGGCCGAGGAACTTCTGGCCCTGCTGGCAGGAGCCGGAGACTCCGGTCGGTTTCGAAGCCCGCGCGGTTTTGCAACGCCAAAGCCGGCCGCAGCCGCGTTCGGCATGATCGATGTCGCGTTGGTAGCAGGCATCGCGACCACATCCCTGCTACTGATCGCGCTGGCCTATTTCTATGTCTAGCTGGCTGGGAGCGCTGTTGGCGGCAGCAATTGCCGGTGACATGGTCAGCGCTGCGAGCGCGCAAGAACTCCTGTCCGTACGCGACCAGCGCTGCGCGCGCATGCACCAGCAGCTTCAATCCGCCCTCATCCAGGCCGTCAGCGAGGACGCCAGCGACGAGGCGCGAAAGCTGAACACCAAGGCGCTTCATCTCTGCGCCAGCGGCCGTCAATCGCAAGGGCTTAGAGCCTTTTCGGCCGCACTCGAGGTCCTTCAAAAAGCAGGAGCCGATCGGTGAACAAGATGCGACGTCGTCAGATCTCGGTCCTGTCAATCGCGCTTGGCACCATTCTCCTGCTCGCCGGGACGGGACTGATCCTTGCTTCCGTCTTTTTCGTTGCGGCGATGCTGGCCGGCGCCTCCTACGACCTGAGCACGCCGTCCCTCCTTCTGCTGGGTGGATGCGTGCTCTGCGAACTGGCATTCACAACCTTGAGAAAGAGGTGATGCCCATGCCCGGCCTGGTTCACGCGATCTTGAGCTCCGCTGGCCTTGCAGCAGCGATCGTTTCGTTGCCAGCCTATCTTCCATTTGGCGTTCCCGCGCAGACACGGCCGTCGGAGCTCGGCTGCGAGGCGCTGGCGGGCGGCGTCACGGATCATTCCGGCCAATATTCCTGCATGCGCCTGCCGCGCTCCGATCCGATGTTCGAGCAGTACATCCTTGCCTACGTCGACGGTGTCGGCCTCTGCAACGTGGTCGCCGTCTCTCCCTACATCAAGGACGACGCGAGGGGATCCACAACACGCCACCTCTTCGACCGGGCAGCCCGCTCGATGCAGAAGGAGCTTGGGCCGCCCAGCGAGAGCATCGATCATTCACATACCCCCATCGTCGCCGAAGACGGACACTTTCGGGAAGGCGTCATCAATCAGGACCGTCAGGTCTTCGATCAGTGGACGGGTTTGAGCCAGCGCTTCAGCAATCTCGACTCGGTCAGTTTGACCGTGTCGGGCGACCCGGACTGGGGCCTCGCTGTCTACGGCATTTACCGGTTCAGCAACAACGATGCCTGCATGCGCGAGATGGAAGTGGTGACAGGACCGGATGGTGAGTAAACCGAGGGGAAAAAGCGAACGCATGACAGAATTTCGCCGACGCATGAAAAGGGCTGAGATCGGTTGGAACCTTCTCGGGCTCGGCGCGATTGCCGTCAGTCTCTTCATTCTCGGCCGACAACTGCAAAGCATCTCGCTCTCAGGATTACAAGCAAGTCTGCTTTCGATCGATCGGACGGCGCTCGTGGGATCGGCGCTGGCGGCAATGGCAGCCTATTTGCTGTTGGCCTCCTACGATCTGATGGCACTGAAATATCTGCGCCGCCAGATAAGACCGGCATACGCGCTGGCCTCCGGGGCAACGGCCTTTGCCGTCTCCCATACGATCGGCGCATCCGTTCTGTCGGGAGCGCTGCTGCGATACCGAGCCTATTCGGCAAAGGGAGTTCCGGCCTCGGAGGTCATGACGATGGTCGCCTTCTGCCTGGCGACCTTTGTGCTCGGTATGCTGTTTGTCGGCGGCATCGTCTTCGTCATCGACCCCTATATCGCCGACCGGCTGACGGAGAGCCTGCCACTTGTCTCTCTGCGCACCGCAGGCCAGGTCATGGTCGGGCTATGCCTGCTCTATGTCGCTTTCAGCTTCCTGCCGTTGGGAAATGTGCGCGTGGCCGGCGTGACCATTTCATATCCGCCCCCAGGAATCGCACTGTGCCAGCTGTCGATCGCGGCTGCGGAGATCCTTTGCGCCTCCCTGGTGATCTATCTGGTCCTTCCCACCGAGAACAATCCAGGCCTGCTCGTTACAGCAGGCATCTTCATGATTGCGTTCGCCGCCGCGCTGGTATCACACGCGCCCGCCGGTCTGGGCGTCTTCGAGCTGATCTTCATGGCGGGTCTCAGCGAGATGGCCAAGGAGGACGTCCTAGCCGCTCTGCTCGTGTTCCGCCTGTTCTATTTCATTGTTCCGTTCTTGCTGTCGGTCGTCGCGATCGCGATCTTTCAGCTTCGGGGTCCAGCGGGCGATCGGGTAACGCGCTAACTCGCGACGACAGATCGCCGAGGTGCGACGAAACGATCCCGAAACATCATTCCTGTGGATGCGCACCCGACATCCGCCATCACGCGACCAATCAGGTCCTGTTTAGTCCGCAGTGATCTCCGCCACGAATTGGTAACCGCCGCCTCGGACGGTTTCGATCATCGATGGCGTGCGGGGATCGTCGTCGAGCTTGCGCCGAAGTCGGCTGACGAGAATGTCGATGCTTCTGTCGAAGCTCTGGCTTGCGTCGCCGCCGCACGCTTCGATCAATTGCTCGCGGCTGAGAACCCGCCCGCGTGCTTCGACGAGAGCGGCAAGCAGGTTGAATTCCGCGCGTGTCAATTCAACGCGCACACCCGAGGGGTCCTGCAAGCGCCGGCGCTCGACGTCCATTGTCCAGCCTGCGAAACCGACATGACCGCTCGTGCGCGGCTGCTCCGGAGATACTTCGCCCTTGCGGCGAAGAACGGCACGGATTCTTGCCAGCAATTCGCGCGGATCGAAGGGCTTCGAAACGTAGTCGTCGGCGCCCATTTCCAGGCCGACGATCCGGTCTGCGGTATCCGCGACAGCAGTCAGCATGATGATCGGCAGTTTCGATCGGGAGCGAATCTCCTGACATAACTCCAGGCCGCTCTTGCCCGGCAGCATGACGTCGAGCACGACGAGGTCGATGTCGGAAACCTCCAGCGCCGCGAGCAGACCTTGGCCGTCTTGCGCAAGCGATACACGCAGTCCGCGCCGCTGAAAAAAGTCCTTCAGCAGGCTGCGAATGTCGGCGTCATCATCAACGATGAGGATATGTGGCAATGAACAGGCCTTCTCGAAGTGCGGACACGCCGCCAGCGCTTATATCGGAGCAAGCGGCGGTCAACTCAATACCATAGGCAAACCCGACATAAACCTTTCAAATTGTTCCAGGACGATGATGATACAATCGAGAAACAATTCACTGAGATGGCAAACCAGGGAAGCCGCCGGACAGATAGCCCGGCGGCTTTAGTGTACCGCGTCTCGACCCGAAGCGGACCGACGTCGGCATGAGATTGCCTATCGGTTATTCGGCTGCAACCGCCGCGCGGGTGCCGTTCAGCGCGATCAGCCGCTTCGCACGCTCTAGCGACGCGCTCTGCTCGTTGCGATAACGGGCCCCGATTTCCATCATCAGCACGGTTCCCGGCAGGAACTCGAGCTCGCTGAAGATATCTTCCCAATCGATATCGCCCCAGCCGAGCGGCATGTGCAGGTCGCCGATACCGAGTGCCGTCGATTCCTGCAGGTGATACGGCTTGTAGAAAGCCTGCGGACGGCCGAAGGAGTCATGCACATGCAGGTGGCCGGCGACCGGTGCCATGGCGCGGATCTGCTCACGGAAGTTCAGGCCGCGATAGGTTGACTCGATGTAGGCGTGGCTGAAGTCGATAAGCGCGACGAGGTTCGGGTGACCGACCGCCTTGACGGTCTCCGCGACCTCAACTGGCGTCTGGCGGTACTGCCCGGGCTCCGTCGTGAAGATGTTCTCGAACGCGACGCGCACGTCATAGCGCTTGGCGAACTCGGCCAACTCGAAGAGCGCTTCACGTTCGCGCTGGTCGGCGCCGGCACGTTCGAAGAGCTGGTCCGCGCGCAGGTTTCCGCCATGCTGAACTATCACGCGGGCACCGATCTTGTCACAGACTTCCACCAGCGCCTTTGCGGCGTCGATCTGGTAGCGGGCCGTGGCGGGATCCATGAAGTTCGACGAGACAAGGCCGTGGACAGTGTAACGGAACGGGAACTGGGCGGTGATCGCCGCCAGGCGCTCGGCACGCTCCTTGACGACGCGACCGCCGGCGATCAGGTCGATGCTGGTCAGACCAAGCTCGACGGTGTCGACGCCAAGGCCGGCCAGGCGGCGCAGATCGGCTTCGAGGCTGTCTAGTTCTCCGTCGGTGGAACCGGAATTGAAACCGGTCGAGATGATGTTGCTCATGGCAAGTCCTTCTTGAGGTTAGGATTAGATTGCTGTGGAAACCGCCACCGCATGAAAACTGTAGGCGGCCGGGTTTCTGACGCCCGGAACGCGCGGCTTAGCTGACGGTCGGGTCGAGCTTGTCGCGTAGCCAATCGCCGACGAGCGAGATGGAGAGGGTCGTCAGCATGATGACGCTGGCCGGCGCCAGCATGATCCACGGAGCGCGGGTCAGATATTCGCGCCCGAAGCCGACCATGTTGCCAAGGCTGGATTCCGGCGGCTGGACACCAAGGCCGAGAAACGAGAGCCCGCTTTCCATGAGGATGATTTCAGGGAAGGTCAGCGTCATCGAAACGATCAGCGTCGAAGCGACATTGGGGAGGATATGACGGAGATAGACGCGCGTCGGCGTGGCACCAAGCTGCACGACCGCCGCGGCAAATCCCTGGGCTCCCGCGGCAATCGCCAGGCCGCGCGCGATCCGTGCATAGCGCTCCCATCCGTAAAAGCCCATCAGGCAAACGAGGAGAACCATGGATGAGCCGAAAAACGCGAGCACCGCCAGGGACATGATCAGGAACGGAAGCGCTGCCTGAAAGTCCGCCAGCACCAGCACGAGATGCTCGACAAAGCCGCGAAAGCGCGCCGCGGCAAAGCCGAGCAATGTACCGAAGACCGCCGACAGCAGCGTCGCGCCGAAGGCGATCACCAGCGAGATGCGGATCGACTGGACAAGGCGCGAGAGGACGTCACGCCCGAGTTCGTCGGTGCCAAGCCAGTGCTTGGCCGAGCCCGGCGGGGAAAGCCTGCTCGTCAGGTCCATAGCCGTGATGTTGTAGGGCTTGATATAGTCGGCAAGGACCGCGACCGCGACCATGGCGACGAGCCAAAGGATACCGAACCCGACTAGCAGCGGGACCGTTCGCCGCAGACGCGAGATCCAGGTAGTTCCCTTTCGGGACGGCAGGGCTTCGCTGAAATCGGCAGTAGCCATGGTATTTTTCCTCAATGTCCCGCGTGCGAACGCAGCCGCGGATCAAGCCAGCCGTAGAGCAGATCCACGACGAGGTTGGAGACGACCATCGTGGCGGCGACGATCAGGAGAATGCACTGGACGACCGCCAGATCGCGGTTGCTCACGGAGACGACCAAGAGGCGGCCGATCCCGGGCCACGAGAAGATCGATTCCACGACGACGGCACCGGCAATCAGCGAACCGACCATGAAACCGACGATCGTGACGATGGGTACCGCCGCATTCGGCAGCGCGTGGCTCCAGACGACGTCGCGCCACTTCAAACCTTTCGCGGCCGCCGTGCGGATGTAGGGCTGGCCCATGACCTCGATCATCGCGCTACGGGAGAAGCGGGCAAGAATGCCGATCCCGCCAATGCTCATCGTGATCGTCGGCAGAATGCCGTGCATCCAGGTATCCTGCCCGCCGGACGGCAAAAGGCCTAGCATCACCGAGAAGATCAGCACGAGAACCAGTCCCATCACGAAGGACGGAATGGTGAAACCAAAGATCGCGAGGAGGATCACACCCCGATCAGCAAAGCTTTGCCGATGCAGCGCGGCATAGACCCCCGCCGGAATGCCGATGACCAATTTCAGCAGCAATGCCGGCACCGTCAGCTGCAGCGTCGCCGGAACACGTTCCATGACCAAGTGCAGCGCTGAGGCCTTGTCGCGCATCGACACGCCGAAATCACCGGTGAAGATCGATTTGAGATAGGCGACGTACTGGACCCACAGCGGCTGGTCGAGACCCCATGCCTTCCGGAAGGCGTCGATCGAATCCTGCGGTACATCTGGCCCCAGCATGACCTGCGCCGGGTCGCCCGACATGCGAAGCACGACGAAGGCAAATGTCACGACAGCCAGGATTGTGATCAGTGCGCGAAACAGCCGCACGAGAATGAAGCGTATCATGATGCCTTCCCTACGCTGCGATCTGGGCGTCTTCGCCCGCAGTCACGTGACAGGCTACGGTGCGGCCGTCGTCGATCTGCTTCAACAGAGGCGCCGTCACGCGGCAGATGTCCTGGGCCAGTGGACAGCGCGGATGGAACGCGCAACCTGACGGACGATTGGCGGGATTGGGCGGCTCGCCCTGTAGGATCGTGCGCCCCTGAAGACGTGTACCCGGCCGAGGCACGCTGGAGACCAGCGCCCGGGTGTAGGGGTGAAGCGGTGTGCGGAAGATGACGTCCGATGACGCCTCCTCGACGATGCGGCCGAGATACATGACCGCGACCCGGTCCGCGACATTGCGCACCACCTTGAGGTCATGGCTGATGAACACCATGGCGATGCTGTATTGCTGCTGCAGGTCGCGCAGCATGTTGACGATCTGCGCCTGGATCGAGACATCGAGGGCCGATACGGGTTCGTCGCAAACCAGAAGCTTTGGCCGGGAGGCCAGGGCGCGCGCAATCACGGCACGTTGACGCTGGCCACCTGATAGCTCGTGCGGAAAACTTGTCGCCTGATCCGGACGCAGGCCGACCGCCGTCATCAGCTCCGAGACCCGCGCTGCGCGATGCTCTTTCGGGATCAGGCGGTGGATTTCCAGCGGCTCGGCAAGCTGTGTGGCAATCGTCAGGCGACGATCGAGCGCTGCAAGCGGGTCCTGATAGACCAGCTGCATCTTCGCCCGCAGCCGTCGCCAGTCGGACGTGCCCCGTGCCGGCATCTCCCGGCCCTCGAAGCGAACCTGCCCTTCCTGCGCATCGTCGATCCCAAGCAGCATGCGTCCGAGTGTCGACTTGCCGGAGCCGGATTCCCCGACGATGCCCAAGGTCTCGCCCGGCATGACGGCGAGCGAGATGCCGTCGACCGCGCGCACTGGCGTGGCATGACCAAACAGACCGCGGCGAACATGGTAGATGCGAACGAGGTCGCGAGCTTCAATCAACGGTGTCATTGCATCGCCCCTTCTGCAATCCAACCTTTTGTCTCGACGACAATCGGCGCTTGCGAGACCGGGCGCGTGCATGCGAGCCGGCGGCCGTCGCCGATCGACAGCAGCGGTGGCAATTCGTGGCGACAGGCCTCGACAGCGCGAGAGCAGCGCGGTGAAAACGAGCAGCCCTTCGGCAGGGACCTGGGATCGGGAACAGTCCCGGCAATCGGTATCAAACGCTGGCGAGGACCGTCGATGCTGGGGATGGCGTCGAAGAGCCCGCGCGTATAGGGGTGGCGCGGATTGGTGAAGAGCTCGCTCACGCTGCCCTCCTCGACGATGCGCCCGGCATACATCACGCAGACCCGGTCGCAAACCTGCGATACGGCGCCGAGATCATGGCTGATGAAGACGGTGGCCATTCCCGTTTCGGTCCTGAGCGAGATCAGCAGATCAAGGATCTGTGCCTGGATCGTCGCATCGAGCGCTGTCGTCGGTTCGTCGGCGATCAAAAGGTCCGGCTCGCCGGCAAGCGCCATGGCAATCATCAATCGCTGACACTGGCCGCCTGAAAACTCATGCGGATAAAGATCGAAACGCCGCCGGACATCCGGTATGCCGACCATGTCCATGAGGCGCCACGCTTCCGCCCTTGCGGCCTCGCCGCGCAGGCCGCGATGGATGGCAAGCGCCTCGGTAATCTGGCCGCCGATCTTCAGAACCGGATTGAGCGAACTCGACGGATCCTGGAAGATCATCGCGACCCGACCGCCACGAATGTGCTCGAGCGCAGAACGCGGGGCTCCGCGTAGTTCCTGTCCGTCGATCTTCACCGAGCCGGCAACGCCTGCCTTGCCGGGCAGGAGGCCGAGGGCAGCAAGCCAGGTCACCGACTTTCCGCAGCCGGATTCGCCGACAAGGCCGACAGCTTCGCCTTTTGCGATGTCGAGATCGATCCCATGCAGAACCTGCACGCCGTCGAACGCGACTTTCAGCCCGCGCATTTCCACGAGCTTGGTGGCAGTGGTGCTCATCTGTTTGCCATTCCTGTCGATCGTTTGCGTCCGTAACGAACGAGATGGGTCCGGCAACGCACGCCGCCGGACCCGGATTTAACGCCGGGCTCAGCTCGGCCAGTTGTTGGAGCGGAAGTCCATCGCGAAGGCCGGAGCGGCCTTCCACTTCAGCGACGACTTCATGCCGGTGAATACGGCGTTCTGGTGCAGGACCTGATAGACGGGGTCTTCGCGCTCGCAGATCTCCATCATCCGGGCAAAGGCCTTCTTGCGCTGTGCGCGGTCGGTGCTGGTTTCCAGAATCTGGGACATCTGGTTGACCTCGGCGTTCGACCAGTCCTTTTTCTGCTGGACTTCGCCGTTCGGGCCGAACTGGGCGACGATCGAGGAGACCGGGTCGTTGAAGTTGGCCGAAGCCGACCAGTCGCGAACGCCCTTGACGCCTGCCGGATCGTGGATCTGGCCCCAGTTTTCCTTCATTTCGATCTCGACGTTGAGACCGACCTGCTTCCACATCTCCACCATGATCTGACCGTTGGCGGTCTGGTTGGTGTAGTAGTTGTTGAGCAGGCGGAACGGGATCGCATCGCCCTTGTAGTTGGCCTGCTTCAGGAGATCCTGCGCCAGCGCCGGGTTATATTCCGGAACGGTCCAGCCTTCGACGAACATGTCGCCGTAGAACGGGAACTGCAGGCCTGCGGGGATCTTCGTCTGGCCGGCCCACAGAGCATCGACGATCGCTTGGCGATCGATCGAATGCGTCATGGCGCGGCGAACCAGCGGGTTCTGCAGGATGGGGTTCTGCGTGTTGAAGACGGAGATGCGGTGATTGTTGATCGTCGCGCCCTGTACTTCGAAGCCAGCTGCGTTCTGCACGGTGGCGATCTGGTCCGGCGGCAGGTCGCAGGCGAAATCATACTCGCCTGACAGCAGGCCGTTGACGCGCGAGGCAACCTCGGGAACTTCGACGAAACGGATCTGCTCCAGCGGCGGGCGGCCGCCCCAATACTCGTCGAATGCCACCAGCGTCAGCGACACGTCGGGCTTGAACTCGGAGACCATGTAAGCGCCCGTCGTAACCGGCTTGCGCGCCCAGTCGACATAGGTTGCCGCCTCGTCCCAAGCGCGACGGTTGGCGATCTGGCTGCCGAAGGCGTAAAGACGACCTTCGAGCGTCACGTCAGGCGTGACGTTGTGGAAGCGCACCGTGTACTTGTCGACAGCTTCGACGCCGGCGAGTGCCGGCCAGAGGCGACGACCGACGCCAGGGATGGTTGCCGGCAGTTCCTTGACCGATGTCGGCTTGTTTTCGTCTTCGAAGATGGTCTTGCCGCCGGCCGGCTGCGTGCTGCCGAAGACGCGCTGCGAGGAGAAGCTGAAGACGACATCTTCGGCGGTCAGTTCATCGCCATTGTGGAACTTGACGCCCTGGCGCAGCTTGAGCTCCAGCGTCTTGTCGTCGATGCGCTTCCAGTCGGTGGCGAGGCCGGCGACGGGACCCTGATTGCCCATCCAGTCGCGCAGGATCAGGCCTTCCCAGAGGTTGGGGAAAAACACGCGCTCGCCGACGTTCGACTGCTCGTTCCAGATGTCGAGGGTGTTGTTGTTGGTGATCTTCTGAACCGCGATCGTCACGGACGGGCGCTTGCCCTGACTGAATGCAAAGCGCGGCAAGATCGCGACGCCTGCCGTTGCACCAAGCAGCCCCAGAGCGCTGCGTCGATTGATTGAAAGCATGAAAGTCTCTCCTTTGACGAGGTTTTCTCGGATACGGCCCGGTACAAATGTCGCGGTGTTTTTAGGGCCGGGTGCGTGTCGTTTTCTTAATGGTGCGATGAAGTTTTCATGACATTTAATGCATTGTATTTGTTCATTAATATTGAATATTTCGGACGCAGGAACGCATCCCGAATCCTTCCGGATTCCGGGTCTTGGGGCTCTTCGTTGAGCCGGATCAGCACTGCAAATTTAAAGACCGCGCCCCGTTTCCTAGGGCTCGCTCGTCACGTTCCCAAAAGGCTCTGCGCTGTGATCTCGTCTGTCATCAAACCGTTGATCAGACGTCCCCTCAGCGCCCCTCGAATGGCCGGCTCTTTCCGCTCGCCCTTTGCCACCCCGATCACCAAGGTTCTGCCGCACGACGGAATGGGCGCGCTTGCGACCCGGTCGTTGGTGATCCCCGCGACCAGCTTGCCGTCCTTGTCGAAGGTCCAACCGACGATCTCGCCCACTGCCCCGGCCTGTTGAAGGCGCTTCAGCTCGTCCTTCAGGATGAAGCCATCGAGAAACAGCGGCGCCTCCGGCCCCACATCCCCGATGCCGACAAAGGCAACGTCCGCGCGGGCGGCAAGCGACAACGTCTGATGGATCACCGGTTGGCTATGAAGGATAGCTCGCTCCTGCTGCGATGACGCGATGACGGGAACCGGCATCGGATAGCATTTCGCGGTGATCATGTCGGCAAGCTTGAAGACGACATTGTAGAACCAGACCGATCCTTCCCGGGTAATGTTGCCGGTCAGCGAAACGATTTTGTGCTGCCCCGCCTCCATCGGCACCATCTCCTCGACTGCAGCTTTAAGAGTGTGCCCCGTTCCGATGGCGATCACCGCAGGCTTATCACAGGCGAGCCGGCGTTCGAGTTCGGCAGCGACCGCCTGGGCAAGGCCACCGCTCAAGCCAAGCGCCTGATCGCCCGAAGGAATGACCTCCACGAACTGAAGCGCAAACTTGTTCTTCAGTCGGGCCGCGAGGCTCATGCAGTCACCAACCGGGTGATCGAGCCGGATCTTGATCAGCCCCTGCTGGACGGCCCGCGAGACGAGCCGCTGGGCGGTCTGCCGGGAAACGCCCAGCTTCTGCGCGATCTCATCCTGGCTGTGCCCACCGATGTAGTAGAGCCAACCGGCCTTTGCCGTGAAATCGAGGCGACTGCTGTGATCATCGCGCCTTGCGATCATATCGACATCTCCGCCGCTCCACGCTGGTCGGTCGGCGCCATTCCTGCTGACGGAGCCTCGGACGGCCTCATGCCTCGATCTCCACAGGCTGTCGGACCTCGTGGTGGCCGGCGATATGGCGGTGCAGGATGCGCCCCAGATCTGCAGTACCGACAGCAACATCTTGTGCGCCAGCCGCGAGCAGGATGTCGCGCCTGGCTGCGCGCGGATCATCGGGCGCGACGAATCCGATTGCCTTGACGCCGGCGGCGCACGCCGCCTGGATGCCAGCCGGGCTGTCATCGATCAGAATGCTACGAGCGGCGCTCGCGCCCATCCTGGCGAGGCAAAGCTCGATAAGGTCAGGGGCAGGCTTGGGCGCCGCGACCATCTCGGCGCTGAAGACGTTCGGCGCGAAATGTGCCCAGATGTCGAGAAGGCCCAGGCTCATCTTGAGGCGCTCCACCGAACTGTTCGACGCGACGCACTTTGCGATGTCGAGCCCTTGCAGGACGTCGCTTATGCCCTCCATCGCCCGGAGTTCGCGCTTGAACTCCGCGAATATTTCGACATGCCATTTGGCAAAAACGGCGTCGACAGCGGAGAGGCCGCGCTCAAGGAGAATATTCCGCAACTCGGGTTCCGACTTGCCGGTAAACTCGACAAGAACGTCGCGCGGCGTCATCGCGATGCCCGCATGCGTGATGGCATGGGCAAGCGTACGCGCAGCAATCGGTTCGCTGTCGATCAGCACGCCATCGCAGTCAAAAATCAGAAGATCTATTTTGTTCATCAAATATACTGCTCAGGTGAAACGTCGTGCGGTGCGCCGCTTGAAACATGTGACTATGCAGCAGCATCGCGCGACGCGGCGCGAACTGCCAAGGCAAGAGACGGATCATCGCTCGTGATCCAGCCAACGCCCTGCCCGAGCCAATCCTCGAGTTCCGCGCGTTCATTCAAGACCCAGCAGCACAGGCGTTCGCGCGAAATGATTGCTTCGATTTCGGAAGCGGAAGCGGCAAGCAACGTCTTTTCCACGGCCACAAGATCGGCAAGCTCGGCAGCCCGCGCCACCGTCACAGCCACACCGAGCCGCTCCGCAGACTTCGCATTGATCGAACACAGGCGCCCGATCTCCGGTGCCACGCTCTTGCACCGCGCGAGGACGTCAAGATTGAAGCTCGTGAGCAAGCTGCGACCGGCAAGACCGTGGCGCTCGAGTGCGGCAGCCGCCAAGGCTTCGAGTCCTGCGTAGGGCGCACTGTCAGCGTCAGCCTTCAGCTCGACATGGAGTTCGACCGGCCGCGAGGCGGCAAACAGTGCAAGCACCTCATCAAGCGTCGGAATAGACTCTTGTGATCCCTTGAGAGCGATCGCGGACCGCTGGTCGGGCGAAAGCGACCTGACCTTACCCGTCCCCTCGGCCGTGCGATCGAGCGTGGCGTCGTGAATGACGACGAGCTCACCGGCATCGGTCAGATGCACGTCGAATTCGATGGCATCGACCGGCAACTCCAACGTCTTTCTGAACCCCTCCATCGAGTTCTCGGGCCACAGATTGCGCGCTCCGCGATGACCAACGATCTTCGTCATGGAATACCTCGTAAAATCGGCTGAGCGGAAAAAATCGCTGCGCATGGCCGCACGAACGGAGGGCGACAGCTGTCGCGTCCCTGTTGACGAGAACCTTGCTAGATAAAATTGCTCAACTGCCGCTCGGTTATTGTTCGCCGGATCGTATAACGGCGGCAAATAACCGTGGCATGACATCTGCTCCCAGCCGCGAGCAAATGCTCACAACGCACACCTCAATCGCCGACAACCGGCCGAGCCGGTGTTTTGACCGCGCCGGCGCCCTAATCCACCAGCCTAGAGCGCGTCTGCCCCATCACGACGCTCGAGGCGAATGGTCTGAACAAGACCTTTGGGATGGCCGTTCGCAATCTCGATCGTCCCGCCGAAGCGCTCGATGATCTCCTTGGCGATCGCCAACCCCAGGCCCGCTCCCGGAACGGTCTTCCTGCGCGCCATATCGACCCGGAAAAATGGTTCGAACACCTGACTGAGCAGTTCCGCAGGAATCCCCGGGCCATTGTCCGAGATCGTGATCACGGCCGCGCCAGCCTGATCCTGCTGAAGCGTAACGGTCGCGCCGCCACCGTGTGTTGCAGCGTTGATGACCAGATTTCGTATCGCCCTTTTCAGGGCCAGAGGCGCGCCGCGTGCAGAGATGGGCTCAACCGCCCCTGGATGAACCTTCAGCCCAAGCTGCCGCATCTCGCCGACAATCTCGGAAATCAGATCGTCGAGTTGAACGGTATCAGACGCACTTTCGGCAGCAACCTCCTCACGCACCAGGCGGATGGCGCTGTCGGCGATGGAATCCAGTTCCTCGAGATCGGCAAGCCACTTCTCTCTTTCTTCATCGTCCACGACAAACTCGGCCCTGAGCCGCATTCGCGTCATCGGAGTCCTGAGATCGTGGCCCGCGGCCGCGACAAGCCGCATTCGGCTTTCCATTGCGGAGCGCAGCCGTGCAGAAAGTCGGTTGAGCGCCTGCGCGGTCGCGCGCACCTCGCCGGCACCGGTTTCGGGTATGTGGGGCAGCACGCCGTCGGATCCGATGCGGCCCGCCGCACTCTGCAGCAGCTCCAGCGGACCGGTGATCTTGGATGCCGCAAAGATGGATACCGCGGTGCTTCCCATGACGATCAGCACCATCCAGCCAGCAAGCACGAACCATCCGTCGGGCGGCGGTCCGTGGTTCGGGACCACGGCATATAGCCACTCCTTGTTGGCCAACTGCACGCCCGCCGCTGCCTCATTCGACCGCGACTGCTTGGTAACGACCGTCTCGCCGAAGATGCCATTGCTTTCGAGCGTCTGCGCCAAGGCGGACGACAGCAGGTCGTCGCGCTCGCCGGAAGGCGGAGCATCGCGCAGCAGCACGCCCGCCCGAAGAGCGCTGTCCCGACCGGACGAGAGCAGCGCCGTCCCCATGCGCATCTGCGCAACGACGGTCGCCAGTCTCACGTCGGTACTCGGTGGCTGCAACACCCTGCTCGCGACGAAAGTGGCGAGCGTCACGACGGTGACGATCGCCAAAATCAGGAGAGCGACAATTCTGTTTCGCAATGACTTCATCGGTTCAACGTCGATAGTTTGACAGGAACGGTCAGCTGGTAGCCGCCATTCCTGACCGTCTTGAACAATGGGCTCGCAGTCCCGTCGCCGAGCTTGCGGCGCAACCGGCTCACGAGTACGTCGATCGAGCGGTCCAGTGGCTCCCGGCTTCGACCCTGGGTCACATCAAGGAGCTGATCACGAGACAACAAGCGACCTGGACGCTCGAGGAACACTTTAAGCAGGTCGAATTCGGCGCCGGTGAGCTCGATTTCGCTTCCATCGTCGCAACGGACGCGGCGCAACTCCGGATCGACCTCGAATTTCGCGAAGTGATAGATCTTCGCCTGGGAAGCCTCAGGCTCGACGACCGCCATTCTGCGCAGCACGGCCTTGATCCTCGCCAACAGTTCACGCGGGTTGAAGGGCTTGCTGAGATAATCGTCCGCCCCGAGCTCCAGCCCGATGATCCGATCGACGTCTTCCTTGAGCGCCGTCAGCAGGATCACGGCCACCGGCGGACGCCGATCGCGCAGATCGCGGCAGATATCCAGGCCCGATCCATCCGGAAGCATCACATCCAGCACGATCAGGTCAGGGTTGCTCGTCGCAAGCAGGGCTTCGCATTCGCGGCGATCTGCAGCGACAGATACGCGCATCCCCTGCCCGGTCAGATACCGTGACAGCAAGGTCCGGATTTCCCGGTCGTCGTCGACAATCAAGATGTGATCACTGTTGTTCATCGTTCCAGCCTGTTTGACTTGCGAATAGCGACCCTATCGCGCTCATGCCGAAGAAATTTGTAACTTTGTATTGCTGGCACGGAGTCAGCAACGTTCATTTACAAATCTCGGAGATTCGGACGAACACAGCAACGTTTCGGCGAAGCGCAGACAAACTCCCCTTGTAAATCGGCTTCATCAATCACCGGGAGCCGCATGGGCAACACGTCCCCCCCTTTTCACACTGCCGCACCGCGGCCCCATGCGCTCCGATCAACCGAAGGTTCGTTGGTGCCGCTCACGCTCCTCCAGCAAACCCGTCCGTAGGGATAATGTTTGTGTCTGTAATGAAGAAAGCAGATTTTCGCCTGGCCGTATTGCCCCTTCTCGCCAGCGTGGCCTTGGCGGGCTGCAACGACAGCAAGACGGCGGCCCAGCCGCCGGTCGTCAAACCGCAGGTCAGTGTAGTATCGATGCACCCCAAATCCGTTACCATCACCGCGCAGTTGCCGGGCCGTACGGCCGCATCACTCCTCGCGGAGGTCCGTCCGCAGGTCGGCGGCATTATCAGGACGCGAAACTTCAAGGAGGGAACGGAAGTAAAGGCCGGCGAGATCCTCTACGAAATCGATCCAGCCCCCTATCAAGCAACCTACGACAGCGCCGCAGCCGCGCTCCAAAAGGCGCAGGGCGCCCTTCCGAGCGCGCAGGCAAAGGTCGACCGCTACAAGAATCTGACGGCGCAAAACGCAGTCAGCGTCCAGGATCTGGACGACGCAAAATCGACCCTCGTGCAGGCCGAAGCCGATATCGCATCCGCAAAGGCGGCTCTTGAAACAGCGCGCATCAACCTCGATTACACAAAGATCCGGGCGCCCATCGATGGCCGCATCGACGCCTCGGCCGTGACGGTCGGGGCGCTTGTCACCGCCGAGCAGACCACGGTTCTTACAACGGTTCGCGCCCTCGACCCGATCAACGTGAACGTGACGCAGTCGACCACCAACCTGTTGAAGTTCAGAAAAGCGGTCGAAACCGGGAAACTCAAACTGTCGGGCGACAATGTCACCGCCCACCTCACTCTTGAAGACGGCAGCAACTATGGCAAGACCGGCAAGCTGGAGTTTGCCGAAGCCTCCGTCGACGAAAGCGTCGGCACCTTCACCGTCCGCGCGGAATTCCCTAACCCCGATCACACCCTTCTTCCCGGCATGTACGTGCGGGCAACTATCGAAGAAGGCGTGGCTGAAAAGAGCTTCCTCATTCCGCAGCGCGCAATCACCCGGGACACGAAGGGCGACCCCACCGCCCTGTTCGTGACGAGCGAAGGCAAGATCGAGCAACGTGTGCTCGGCGTGGATAGGAGCGTTGGAAACAACTGGCTCGTCCTGTCCGGCGTCAACGATGGTGACAAGGTCGTCGTCGAGGGCAGCCAGCGGGTTCAGGTCGGACAGGACGTTGCGGCCAAAGAGGTGACCATCGACGACTCGACCGGCGACATCATGACCTCACAAGCAGAACCCGAACCAACGAAGCAGGCTTCGGCCGCCTCGCACTCGCAACTCTGAGGTCGTTCGTCATGTCCCGTTTCTTTATCGACAGGCCCATCTTTGCGTGGGTCATTGCCATCTGCATCATGCTTGGGGGGCTATTGTCCGTCACCACGCTGTCGATTTCGCAATATCCGCAGATTGCACCAACAACTGTCACCATTTCCGCGACCTACTCAGGCGCGGATGCTGAGACCGTGGAAAATTCGGTGACCAAGGTCATCGAACAGGGAATGACCGGGATCGACAATCTCGACTACATGACCTCCACGTCCCAGTCGACGGGATCCGCCTCGATCGCGCTGACCTTTACCAACAAGGCAGACCCCGACGTCGCGCAGATGCAGGTGCAGAACAAGCTGCAGCTGGTCGAGGCGCAGCTCCCTCAGAGCGTCCAGAACTCCGGCCTGACAGTCACGAAATCGACCTCCAACTTCCTAATGGTCATCGGCTTCGTATCGACCGACGGCAAGTTGAACTCGACCGATCTTGCCGACTACGTCAACAGCACGCTGAACGACACGCTGAAGCGTGTTGCAGGCGTGGGCGACACCCGGCTTTTCGGCTCCGGCTATGCCATGCGTATCTGGGTCGATCCCGACAAGCTAGCGAAATACTCGTTGATGGTCAGTAACGTCACTTCGGCCATCGAGGCGCAGAACACCCAGGTCGCGGCCGGCCAGCTTGGCGCGCTGCCCCAGCGCAAGGGCCAGCAACTCAACGCAACGGTCACCGCCAAGAGCCGGCTGCAGACGCCCGAGCAGTTCGAAAACATCATCCTGAAGAGCAACAGCGATGGGTCGCTCGTCCGCCTCAACGATGTGGCCACTGTTGAACTCGGCGCCGAGAGCTACGCAAGCTCCAGCACCTACAACGGAAAGCCATCGGCAGGCCTGGCGATCATGCTTGCTTCGGGTGCCAACGCCATCGATACGGCGGAGGCTGTCCAGTCCACCATCAACGACCTGAAGCAGACGCTGCCCGCCAATGTCGAGGTGGTCTATCCCTACGACACCACGCCGTTCGTCAAGCTGTCGATCGAAGACGTCGTCAAGACGCTGCTCGAGGCCGTCGTTCTCGTATTTGTCGTCATGTTCGTGTTTCTGCAGAGCCTTCGCGCGACGATCATTCCGACGCTCGCGGTTCCCGTGGTCCTGCTCGGAACATTCGGTATCCTTTCCTACCTCGGATACTCGATCAATACGCTGACCATGTTCGGCATGGTGTTGGCGATCGGCCTTCTGGTGGACGACGCCATCGTGGTGGTGGAGAACGTCGAGCGCGTCATGGAGGAAGAAGGTCTTTCGCCCAAGCAGGCGACGATCAAGTCCATGGGCGAAATCACCGGCGCGCTGATCGGCATTGCCACGGTTCTCTCGGCGGTCTTCGTTCCCATGGCTTTCTTTTCCGGCTCGGTCGGGGTCATCTATCGCCAGTTCTCGGTCACGATCGTTTCGGCGATGGTGCTCTCCGTTCTTGTTGCGCTGGTCCTGACGCCTGCGCTCTGTGCAACGATCCTGAAAAAGCCGGCGCATGGCGCGAAGAACAAGGGGCCGTTCGGCTGGTTCAACCGTGGATTCGACCGTGGAACGCACGCCTATCAACGCAGCGTCGGCGGCATCATCAAGCGCCGTGGCCGCTTCCTTATGGTCTTTGTGCTCGTCGCAGTCGCCGTTGGTGTCCTGTTCACGCGTCTGCCCAGCTCCTTCCTGCCGGAAGAAGATCAAGGCATTCTGATCACGAGCGTCCAGCTTCCTGTCGGCGCGACCGCCGATCGCACACAGAAGGTCCTGCAGCAGGTAACGGATCACTATCTCAACGACGAAAAGGAATACGTGACGGGTGTGATGGGCGTTGCGGGCTTCGGCTTCGGCGGACAGGGCCAGAACGTCGGCCTCGCCTTCGTGAAGCTGAAGGATTTTGAGGAACGCACAACCCCCGAGTCCAAGGCACAGGCAATCGCCGGCCGTGCGATGAAAGCATTCCAGGGAATTGCGGACGCCAACGTGTTTGCGCTGTCTCCGCCGGCAATTCCAGGGTTCGGCAACAACAGTGGCTTCGATTTCTATCTGAAGGACACGAATGGCGCCGGCCACGAGAAACTGATCGAAGCGCGCAATCAGCTGCTTGCTGCGGCTGGAAAGAGCAGCAAGCTTGTCGGCACCCGGCCAAACGGCCAGGAAGACACGCCGCAATACTCGGTCGATATCGACCAGGAGCGGGCGAGCGCACTCAATCTCGACCTGTCGGACATCGATACGACGCTATCGACGGCGTGGGGCGGTAACTATGTCAACGACTTCGTCGACCGCGGCCGCGTCAAGAAGGTCTATGTTCAGGCGGGCGATAACTTTCGCATGCAGCCGGAGGATTTCGACCGCTGGTACGTGAAGAATTCCGATGGAAACATGGTTCCCTTCTCGGCCTTTGCGAGCGGCCACTGGAAGTTCGGCTCTCCCCGCCTTGAACGCTACAACGGCTCGTCTGCCGTCGAAATCCAGGGTTCCGCGGCAAGTGGTGTCTCGTCAGGCGACGGAATGAACGAGATCGATGCGCTCGTAAGCCAGCTCCCCCAGGGGTTCACGCATGAATGGACAGGACTATCAGCGCAAGAGCGTCTGTCGGGCAGCCAGGCAACGCAGCTCTACGCGATCTCGATCCTAGTGGTATTCCTTGCTCTCGCCGCGCTTTACGAAAGCTGGTCCATTCCGTTCGCAGTTATGCTGTCAGTACCGGTAGGCGTCCTCGGTGCACTTCTGGCGGCAACCCTCTTCGGGCAGACCAACGACGTCTACTTCAAGGTCGGGCTACTGACCACAATCGGCCTTGCCGCGAAGAACGCCATCCTGATCGTCGAATTCGCCATTGAGCAGCAGAAGCACGGAAAGAGCCTCATCGAGGCGACTCTGGAGGCTTCCCGCCAGCGCTTGCGGCCGATCCTGATGACCTCGCTTGCTTTTATCCTCGGCGTCCTACCGCTTGCGATCGCAAACGGTGCCGGTTCGGGAAGCCAGAACTCGATCGGTATCGGGGTCATGGGTGGGATGATTGCCTCGACGGTGCTCGGCATCTTCTTCATCCCACTGCTGTTCGTCACGATCCGTGGCTTCTTCAAGGGCACGGTCGAAACACCCGAGGCGCAGCCTTCCGACGAAGCAGTCGCACACCAATCCTAACCAGGGAATTCCGATATGAAGAACGTCAAGTTGGAGCGCTCGCGCGCTCCCACAACGGGTCAGGTGCTACGGCTTTCAGTTGCTTTCCTGTCATTGTCCTTGGCCAGCGGCTGCGTCGTTGGGCCCGACTATCAGAACCCGACGCTGGCAATGCCGATAAGCTGGAGCAAAAAGACCAAGCAGGAGGCTCCACCAGAGCTTTCGCAATGGTGGAAGAAGCTCAACGATCCGTTGCTCGACCAGCTTGTCGACGAGGCTGTCGCAGGCAACCTCGATGTGGCCTCGGCAAAGGCCAAAGTCCGCCAAGCCCGGGCAACGACGCGAGAACAAGCAGGAAGCCTGCTGCCGTCCGCAACCGCGTCATCGTCTGCGACGCGAAACCGATCCGCGGCGACTGAGGGCAGCGAAGCCTCGGTCTATCCGCAGTATCAGGCCGGTTTCGATGCAAGTTGGGAACTGGATCTCTTCGGCGGCAACAAGCGCGGATTGGAAGCCGCGCGCTACAGCGAACAGGCCTCGGAAGAGGAACTGCGCGACACACTCGTCACGTTGATCGGCGACATCACCTCCTACTACGTCCAGGCGCGCGAGTATCAGGCCCTCATCGCACTCGCGGAGCGATCGGCCAAATCCCAGCGCCAGACGGCCGCTCTCACGCGCCGGCAGTTCGAGGCGGGTGAAGCAACCGGGGTCGATGCTGCAAAGGCCGATGCCCAGGCGGCGTCGACCGAAGCCGATGTGCCCTCCTATCGCATATCCTACGCGCAGACGATCCACCGCATTGGCATCCTGACAGGAAAATCCCCCGACGCCGTCGAGGCAAGAATGTCGAAAAATGCTCCGATCCCGACGCCTCCAGCCAAGGTTTCGCCCGGCATCCCCGCCGACATCCTGCTCAACCGGCCGGACGTGCGACAAGCCGAGCGCCAGCTCGCGCAATACACCGCCAAGATCGGTCAGGCAGAAGCGGATCGGTATCCCTCGATCAGCCTGACAGGCAGTATCTCGAGTTCGGCCACAAGCATCGGCGACCTTGCCAAAAAATCCACGATCGGCTGGTCGATCGGGCCGACCGTCAGCATCCCCCTGTTTCAGGGTGGTCAGTTGAAGGCGGCAGTCGATGTCGCGAAGGCACAGCGCGATCAGTATTTCGTTGCTTACCAATCCTCGGTTCTATCGGCGATGGAAGACGTCGAGAACGCGATCGTGGGGCTCAACCAATCGCGCCTGAAGAACGCCAAGCTTGCCGTCTCCGTGGCAGGCTACCGGCAGGCGGCCAAGCTCTCGCGGTCGCTCAACGAAACGGGCGCAACCAACTTCCTGAACGTTCTCGATTCGGAGCGATCGCTCTACTCCGCCGAAGAGAGCTTCATTCAGGGCCGCGTCGATATCGCCACCTACTATATTGCGCTCAACAAGGCGCTGGGCGGTGGCTGGGATGCTGCACTCGATATCGACAAGCCAGTCGTCCGGGACAAGGGCGAAGCGCCGCATCTCGTGTCGATGCGCTAGGACAACCTCAAATGAGATCGACAAGATGATCAAGAAGAAGACAGCGGGCGCCATACTGGCTCTTTGCGCCGTCGGCACCCTCGCCGCCACCATCTGGTGGCAGGCCCCGGCAAAGGCAAGCAACGTGCTGACGGCGGCAGTCGCGCGCGGTGATATCGAGCGCAGTGTTCTTGCGACGGGCACCTTCAAGCCCGTCAAGCTGGTCGCCGTCGGCGCACAGGTGTCAGGCCGCATCACGCGCCTTGCCGTTCGCCTCGGAGAGGAGATCAAGCAGGGCAGCTTGGTTGCCGAGATCGATTCCACGACCCAGAAAAACAACCTGAAAACCGCGGAGGCAGCCCTGGCCAACGTCAAGGCACAGCTCCAGGAAACGGAAGCCGACCTCGATAACGCCAAGATCACGCTGACGCGACAGCAGAACATCTATGCCAATCGGGCGGGTGCAAAGGCCGATCTCGACAGTGCCGAGGCATCAGTGAAGAAAATCCAGGCGCAGATCGCCGCGCTGGAGGCTCAGATCGTCGAAGCGGAGGTGACCGTCGAAACGGCAAAGGCCAACCTCGGCTACACCAGGATCACCGCTCCGATGGACGGCACGGTCCTGGCCGTCGTCAACCAGGAAGGCCAAACGGTCAACGCCGCCCAGACGGCACCCACCATCGTCGTCCTCGGCGAGCTGTCCACCATGACGGTGCGCGCGGAAATCTCCGAAGCTGATGTGGTGCGCGTGGCACCGGGCCAGCCGGTCTATTTCTCGGTCATCGGCGAGCCTGCCCTACGCCACGACGCCGTGCTGAAGTCCATCGAACCCGCACCCGAATCCATCACCAGCGACAGCAGCATCAGTTCGTCGTCCAGTAGCAGCGGAAGTTCGTCGACATCCTCGTCCTCCTCATCCGCCATCTATTATAACGGCATCTTCGACGTGCCGAACGCCGACGGCCATTTCCGGACCTATATGTCAGCCGAAGTGCACATTGTCCTGGCATCCCGGAAAGACGTTCTCGTCGTCCCGGCTGCCGCCGTGACAACCGATCGGAAATCCGGCAAGAGCACGATCAAGTTGGTCGGTGCCGATGGCACGACTTCACAGCACACGATCGAAGTCGGCGAGAGCGATGGCGTCAATGTCGAAGTGCTCTCAGGCATTGAAGAGGGAGAGCAGGTCGTCATTGGTGAAGCGGTGGCGACCAAGGCGGCCACGAATGCGGGCGGACCGCCGCCGCCGATGGGGATGTGAACCATGGCGCAGCCCCTGATCGAACTTCGCGGCGTTACCCGCATCTACCCCTCGGGCGACGAGAGCCTTACCGTCCTGGACGACGTGAACCTGACAATCGAACGTGGCGAGATGGTTGCCATCGTCGGCCCGTCGGGTTCGGGGAAGTCGACGCTGATGAACATACTCGGTCTCCTGGATCGGCCGACAACCGGCACCTATGCGATCGATGGCCAGGTCACCGGTTCACTCCCGAGCGACGCGCTTTCCAAACTGCGGCGCGAGCATCTGGGCTTCATCTTCCAGCGCTACCAGCTGTTGCCCGATCTGACTGCTGTCGCCAATGTCGAGATGCCTGCGATCTACGCCGGTCAACCGGCCGCGGTTCGCAATGGTCACGCGAAGGGCCTTCTGGAGCGCCTCGGAATGGGCGCGCGGCTGCATCACAAGCCGGGCCAGCTTTCCGGCGGGCAACAGCAGCGGGTATCGATCGCACGAGCCCTCGTCAACGGCGGGGAGATCATCCTCGCCGACGAGCCCACGGGCGCGCTGGACCGGGAAAGTGGCGAGGAAGTGCTTCGCATCCTCGGCGAACTTCATGCCGACGGACGAACAGTCATCATTGTCACCCACGACCTTTCCGTCGCCTCGCGAGCCCAGCGGATCATCGAGATCGCAGACGGCAGCATCGTGGCCGACCGCCGGCAGCACGAGCAATCACCACCGCCGCCCGCAGCCAATCCCGGGACCAGCAGCAGTGGACGATTTGCGGCGCTTGGCCGCCTTGCGGAAGCCTCCGCGATGGCGTTTCGCGCGCTTGCAGCGCACCGGATGCGCACGTTTCTGACGATGCTTGGGATCATCATTGGGATCGCCTCGGTAATCTGCGTCGTGGCCCTCGGCGAAGGGTCGCAGAAGAAGGTGCTGGAAAACATCAGCAGCCTGGGCACCAACACGCTTGAGATCTTCCCAGGCAGCGGATTTGGAGATACCCGCTCCGGGCGCGTCAAAACCCTTCGGGTCGCGGATGCTGATGCACTGTCGAAACTGTCCTACGTGGCCGCGGTCACCCCCACCGTCTCGACCTCAGGAACCGTCCGCTTCTCTTCCCTGGAAGCGAACGCGTTGATCAACGGCGTCGGCGAACAATATTTCACAGCGAAAGGCTCCAAGCTTGTCGCCGGCAGGTTCTTCAATGCCGCGAGTGTGCGTGACGTCACCCAGGAAGCTGTCATCGACACCAATACCGCCGACGCACTTTTCGGCACGGCGTCCGATGCCGTCGGCAGCGTCGTGCTGGTCGATTCCGTTCCCGTCCTCATCGTCGGTGTCATCAGCGCTCAACAGGGCGGCTTCGGCTCCAGCGACAACCTCTCCGTCTATCTGCCGTACACGAGCGTGCAGACTCGCTTCCTTGGCGACATGTCGTTGCGGAGCGTGACCGTGCGCGTTGCCGATGATGCCGAAAGCTCGGTTGCCGAGGCATCGGTGTCGCAGTTTCTCGAGCAGCGTCACGGGAAGAGAGACTTTTTCATCCTGAACACCGACGACATCCGCAAGACGATCACTAGCACGGCGAGCACGCTGACACTGCTGGTTTCCGCGATCGCTGTGATCTCGCTCGTTGTCGGCGGGATCGGCGTCATGAACATCATGCTGGTATCGGTCTCCGAGCGGGTGTCGGAGATCGGCGTTCGCATGGCCGTCGGCGCCAGACGCCAGGATATCCTTCAACAGTTCCTGATCGAGGCCGTCTTGGTCTGCCTGCTCGGCGGAATAATGGGCATCCTCACGGCGCTTGGCTTCGGCATGGTGTTCAACAGCCTCGCGGCAGGCTTCACGCTCGTCTATTCGCCGGTGGCGATCATCCTGGCGGCGGCCTGCTCTTGCCTGATCGGGCTGGTCTTCGGATTTCTGCCTGCCCGCAATGCCTCGCGGCTTGATCCGGTCATTGCGCTAGCACGCGATTGAGAATGCGGATCCGGTGGTCGCGCTACGACGCGGCCGCCCGTACGGTTAGGTACCGTGCGCAGAGCGAAAACAGGATGAACGAGAAGGCGCAGAATGTGACGCCGCCGGTTGCCCTGTAGCCCAGAAACCCGGCAACGCCGCCTAGAAGGAACGACAGGAGCGTTGTGACGTGCAACACGAGCCGGCGGGCGACCATCGGTCGATCCGGCGCTCTTGCGTCGCCTGTCATGAGGGCGAGACCGACTCCGATATCCGTCGCGATTCCGGAGACATGCGTCGTGCGAACCCGGCTGCCGGAAATACGCGTCGAGGCGGCATTCTGCAGACCCATGGTGAAGCTGAGAAGGCCCGCGATGGTGACCCCGTTGACCGAGGACCCGAGCTTTGCCGTATAAATGCCGACGGCCATGAGGAAAACGGCTTCCGACAGCAGCGTAAGCGCGTAGATGTTCGAAAGCCTCCGCCGCTTTCCGAGCTCGATGAAGAGAGAAGCGCTGAACGCGCCAAGAATGAACATCGTGACCATGGTCACGAATGCGATGGCAACCGTAAACTCCTGGATCGAAATGTGATCCGAGATCAGCGAGACGTTGCCCGTCATGTTGGCCGAGAAATAGCCATAGGCGAGGTACCCAGCGCTGTTGACGCCGCCAGCCACAAAGGACAGCGCGGCAGCCAGAAGCAGATCTATTCTCGATGTTCGGTTTTCGCCTTCGTGAATCAGCATCTTGCAACGGATGAAAAACGGTCTGGAACAACAAAGACTGATTTATCCTCGGTCGCGGCTGCGATGCAAGCCGTTCCCCTCCATGCGCCGATCCGCAGACGCGGAAAATGCGGCGCTGGGTGAGCGCCACATTCCAGATATAGATCCGCGAGGGGCCAGGGCTGGAGTCTGCCCCAGCCCCCGGGGAAGAACTCAGGCCTTGGGTGCCGTCTTTTCGTGCAGCGGCTCCTTGCGGTGCCAGTTCTCCAGGATCCGGCCGCTGGTGTGCTTCTGGTTCGCCCAGTGAATGCCGTTGCTGATAACCTTGAGGACGTGAGGATTGTGGTAGACGGGATAGGTCTCGTGACCGGGGCTGAAGTAGAAGATACGACCGCGTCCACGCTGGAAGGTGCAACCGCTGCGAAACACTTCGCCGCCGGAGTACCAGGAAATGAAGATCAGCTCGTCCGGCGTCGGGATGTCGAAGGGCTCGCCATACATTTCCGACGCCTCCACTTCGAAGTAGGGAGGCAGGCCCTCGGCGATCGGGTGCGACGGGTTGATGACCCAGACACGCTCGAGATCGCCCTCCGGCAGCTCGCGCCAGGAGAGGTTGGCATTTGTGCCCATCAGGCGCCGGAAAAGCTTCGAGTGATGGCCCGAATGCAGGAAGACGATGCCCATTCCCTTCAGGACACGCTGCTGGATCCGATCAACGAGGCTGTCGCTGATTTCTTCATGGGCGACGTGCCCCCACCAGAGCAGCACGTCCGTATCGTTCAACAGCGAATCCGGCATGCCCTGCTCGGGCTCGTCCATGGTGGTCCGGCGGATCTCGAAATCCGGGCTTTCGATGCCCTTGGCGATAGCGCCGTCCATCCGGTCGGGATAAATCTTCTGGACCGCCTCGTCGTGCTGCTCGTGGCGTCCTTCGTTCCAGATCGTGACCTTGATCGTCATTTCTTTCCTCGTTGTCATGCGTTGGCCGGGCGGATTGCCTGACCGGATTGATCGAACAGATGGCAGGCGGCGGGGTCCGCCGTCAGTGAAACCCGGTCGCCCGGGCGGATAGACAGATCGCCCTCGGTGCGGACGATCAGCGGCTGGTCGGCTGAGCCGACCGTCAGATAGGTTTCGACCCCCAGGCGTTCGACGATGCCAACCTCGAGCGAGAATGGACCCTCGCCATCGGGTGCGATCTTGAGATGCTCGGGCCGTATGCCGAGCCGTAGATCGCCACGCGGTCCGTTCGTGCCGGCGTCGGGGATATCGAGCGAAATGCCCAGCGGGCTTTCGAGGCGCAGTGCGCCATTGTCGCCCGCAGCCGCCTTGACCGGGATCAGGTTCATCTTCGGGGATCCGATGAAAGTCGCCACGAACTCGTTTTGCGGCTGGTGATACAGGTTCATAGGCGCCCCCTGCTGGGCAACGATGCCCTTGTTCAGGACGACGATCCGATCCGCCATGGTCATGGCTTCCACCTGATCGTGCGTGACATAGACGGCCGTTGCCTTGAGCTCGCGATGCAGGCGCTGCAGCTCGGCACGCATCTGGACGCGTAACGCGGAATCCAGATTTGACAGCGGCTCGTCAAACAGGATGAGCGAAGGCTTCTTGATGATCGCGCGCCCAATGGCCACGCGCTGACGCTGGCCGCCGCTGAGGGCGGCAGGACGGCGATCGAGATATTCCCTGAGCTGGAGAATCTCGGCGACTTCCTCCACCTGCTTGCGGATCTCCGCGGCAGGCACCTTCTTCAGGGAAAGGGAAAAGCCGATGTTCTCGGCCACGGTCATATGCGGATAGAGCGCGTAGCTCTGGAAGACCATGGCGATGCCGCGCTTGTCCGGCGGCACGTCGTTGATGCGCTGGCCATTCAGGATCAGGTCGCCGCCGTCGATCCCCTCGAGACCGGCGATCATCCGCAGCAGCGTGGACTTGCCACAACCCGAAGGGCCGACGAAGACCGCGAACTCGCCGTCCTCGACCGTGATGTCGACGCCTTTGATGACTTCCAGCGCGCCGTAGTATTTGCGAACATTTCTGAGCGTGATCATGTGTGCCTCTTTCTCCTTTTCGCCGATCGTCAGCCCTTCACGCCACCGGCGAACGTCTGAACGAGAAAACGTCGCGCGAAGCTGAAGGCGATGACCGCAGGCAGGAGGTAGATGAATGCCAGGGCGGCAAGGAAACCGTAGTCGACGGTGTTGACACGCAGGAAGGCGCGAAACAGGCCGAGCGGAAGCGGTTGCAGCTCCGGTGATGAAATGAGGATCAGGGGGAGGAGGAAGTCGCCCCAGGCGAAGATGAAGGAAAACAGGCCAGACGCGGCCAATCCCGGCAAGGCAAGCGGAATGAGAACGCGCCGAATGCGCTGGGTCATCGTCGCCCCGTCCATCAGGGCCGCCTCTTCGTAGTCCTTCGGCAGACCATCAAAAAAGGTCTTCATGATCCAGAGCGCCAGCGGCAACTGGAGCGTGGCGAGGACGAGGATGATGCCGAGATAGCCGTCGATGAAGCCCGTATACTTCATGATCGCCCTGGTATAGCTGCCGAAGATCGGGCGCAGCACGGCGCCCTCGGCATTGTTCATCGTCAGCAGAACCTTGTAGAGAGGCACGATGAGAGCCGTTGGCGGCAGCACGCGGATCAGAAGGATGCCATAGAGAAACGGCAGCTTCCACCAGGCGTTGGTCCGCGACAGGGCGTAGCCGCCCAGCCCCGCCAGGATCATGACCAGCACCGTCGCGGTCACGACGATGATCAGCGAGTTCATCAGCCACCTGCCGCCGTCTTCCTCCAGGAAGATGCGGGTGTAGTTGTTGAAGGTCAGCTCAGCCGGCCAGCGCAGGAAGAGCTGCGCGTTCGCATCGAAGGACGCAATCAGAACCCAGAAGAATGGGAGCGCGCAGAAGATCGAAATGATCGACAGCGTCGCATACGCCATGAGATCGCCCTGGCGCTTGTTTGCTTTCTCGGCAGGAGACATGACTGCCATGGTTCAGACCTCCACCTTCATTGCCTTGACGTAGCCGACACCGATCACCACCGAGATGAGGAGTACGATGACAGCCACGGCAGCGCCGTACCCGAGCTGGTAGGCCGTGAAGGACTGGTTGTAGATGTAGATGCTGACGAGCTCCGTCGCGCCGCCGGGTCCGCCGCGTGTCAGCGCGTAGACGAAGCCGAAGACCGCGATCGTCGATACAGCCGAAATGAGCATGTAAAGCATGATGGTCGGCAACATGAGCGGCAACGTGATGCGCCGGAAAATCTGCGCGGGTGTCGCGCCGTCCATGCGGGCCGCTTCATAGACGTCCTTGGGGATCGTGCTGAGCCCCGCCATCAGCAGGATCATGGCGGTGGCAATGCCGCGCCAGGTGTTGACGATGATGATCATCGTCAGCGGAAAGGTGTTCAGCCAATCCACCGGCTCGACACCGAAAAACATGACAATCCGGCTAAGAGTTGCGTTCTCGCCGCCTGCCAGCATCGAGATCCACATGAAGCCCGCAACGACCTCAGGGGCCGCGTTCGGCAGCAGGATGATTGACGCCAGGGTCTTGCGGAACTTGATCGAGCGCCCAAGCGCCATCGCAGAGACGAGCCCGAGAACGAATTGCCCGATGACCGCCGAACCGACCACGAAGATGAAGGTGACGAGGAGCGAGTTCCAGAACTTGCCGTCGCTGAAAAGACGAGTGTAGTTCCTGAAACCGACGAAGCGAGGCCGGAGCGCGCCGGCACCTGTGAGAGCTTCATTGGTGAAGCTCAGGTAGACCGAATAGAGCGCCGGATAAATGACGAAGGCGAGCAGAAGCAGCATAGACGGCAGCAGGATGAGAAACAGCTGCCGCTGCATGCGGATTTCATGAGGGTTCATGGGGCGCGTCAAAAAAGCCGTCCTTGTTCTGACGGCGGGAGCGGCACGACGCCAGCTCCCGCCGGGAGGTTGTTAGGTCGGGCTTACTTCACCATGTCGTCGCCGAGCGTCTCGGAGACATAATCCACGAGGATCTTCTGGGCACCGGCTGCGTCGGTCTCCTTGCGCAAGAGAGCCTCCGTCGCGCGTGCGATACCTTCCTGCAGGGCCGAGAAGCCGGGTGCGGTTTTCAGGAACGTGCCGTTTTCAACGGCACCCAGGATCGGGACAAGCGCCGTAAGCTTCTGGAACTCGGGATCGCTCGTCGCATCCTTGCGAGCCGGAATGTTTCCGATACCCTTGGCGTAGGCGACATCGGCGTCAACTGAGCCGATTTCAAGCAGGACTTTCTTGGCGAGTTCCGGGTCGCTTGCCTTTGCGTTCACGCCCCACGGGCTTTCAAGGTCGACAACGACATGCTCGCCACCGTCCTTGCCGGGCATCGCCCAAGTGGCGACAGCCTTCGTGACGTCAGGGATCGGGTTCTTGGATTCTACACCCCAGTCATAGATGTAGCACCACGAGCCGCAGGTCGTCGCGACCAGCTTGCCGGCCGGAAACATCTCGTACTTCGGGATAACCCACGGCTCAGGCCCGAGCAGCGGCTGAACCGGCATCAGGTCGTTGTTGATGAGATCGGCGTAGAAGCCGAACGCATCCTTCACGCCCTCGCCCTTCAGATTGAGCGTCTCGTCGTCATTGGCGATCTGCGGCGTGGACGTGCCCAGGATCAGATACTGGAAGCCTTCCTGGAACGAACCGCCACCCCATGTGACACCGGCCGGGAACATCAAACCGTAGTTGCCGGTCTTCGCCTTGATCTCCTTGGCCCGCTCCATGAGCTCGGCCCAGGTCTTTGGCTGAGCGGTGGAAATACCCGCCTTCTCCAGCACATCCTTGCGGTAATAGAGCTGCTGAACCTTCAGCATTGCCGGAAGGACATAGATGTCGCCATCGGCGCGCGCGACCAGTTTCTTCGACACGTCAAACAGCTGGCCGTAACCATCCCATGCCTTCAGCTCGTCGGTGATCGGAGCGAGGTAGCCAGCAGCGACCATGTCGGCGACATCCTGGCTGGCGGGCGCGGTGAAGAGGTCAGGCGCATTGCCGGCGCGCAGCTCCGTCAGAAGCTTGGAGAGGTAGTCCTTTTCCGGCGCGGGATATTCAACGATCTCGATCTCTACGCCATATTTCTTCTCGATCGCCGGCGCGACGGCCTTGAGCGCATCGATACGTGCCTGGCGATGTTCTGCAATTCGAATTGTCTCGGCGAAAGCCGACGACATCGACATGGCCAGCGCTGCGGCGCTGATGCCCGTCAAGAGAAATTTCCTCAGCATGCACTCCTCCCTGGAGATGACAGAAGACGACCTCCTCGATCGTCGACGGCAAATGTACACGTTTGCACAAACTCGTCAATACGCCATCTCACAAACCAATAAATAGCCTACTAAAGCCATTTTTAATTGCAAATGTCGCAATATCGGATATTGAGGCTGTGTGTAACCGTTTACACAAATGGAGGAACCATTGCCCAACAAGTTGAGATTGGCCGTGATCGGCACGGGCCACAAGGCTGTCGAATATGCCGAGAGCTGGTCACTGATGCCGGAAGTCGAGTTCGTTGCGGCGGCGGATGTAAGCGCTGCTTCGCGCGCTCGCTTTGCCGACGTTTGCGCCAGAGCCGGAAACAGGCAGCCGAGACAATTTGAAGACTATCGCGAGATGCTCGCAGCCTGCCGGGACGATCTCGACGCCGTCTACATCTCAACGCCACACGCCTCGCATGGCGAACAGGCGCTGGCGGTCATTGAAATGGGTCTCGACCTCTTCCTGGAAAAGCCGATGGTGACCACCGTCGCCGAGGCCAAGGCGCTGATCGAAGCGCGCAAGAGCAAGGACAGCACGGTTGTTGTGGCCTTCAACGGCGGCCTGTCGAAGCTCGTCCGCGATACCCGCAAGCGCGCCGCATCGGGAGAATTCGGCAAGCTGGTCAGCGTGTCAGCCGCGATCTGGGAGAGCTGGCGTTCGAACTATGAGGGACATTGGAAGCAGGTGCCCGCAATATCCGGCGGCGGCTTCATGTTCGACACCGGGGCGCACATGATGAATACGATCTGCGTCTTGGTGGGGTCGGACTTCGAGCGCGTGTCTGCCTACATGAACAATTACGACAAGCCCGTGGACATCACCTGCGCGGTTTCGGCCAAGCTGGAGAACGGCGCCCTCGTCACGTTCACGGCCGCCGGCGAAGGCCCCAAAGGCTGTGCGTCGCACATGACGCTGTTCTATGAAAAGGCTATCGTGCGGATCGACGCATGGGGGGCATGGCGTGAGATCGACATCGACGGCAAGCCTGGCCAACGCGAGGTGGCGGAAGCACCACACGGCGCGGACCCGCTGAAAACCTTCCTCGCCGTCCGTGCCGGAACCGAGGAAAATCCATCGACCGTGGAAAATGGCCTTCGCTTTGCCCGTCTATGGGATGCTATCAAGGCTTCCGCAGCACGTGAGGGAGACTCGGTGAGGGTTGCCGAGATCGGCTGAATCGATTGTCAGGATTGCGATGAACAAGCGCATTACGTCCAAGGAACTCGCAAAGCTCGCCGGCGTCTCGTCGGCGACGATTTCTCGCGCCTTCAGCTCGGACTCGCGCATCAGCGCGGAAACGCGCAATCGCATTCTGTCCATTGCCCAGGAGCACGACTACCAGCCCAACGCGCTGGCCCGCTCCCTCAACAGCCAGCGCTCCGGTCTCGTGGCGCTGGTCGTCAACTCCATCCAAAATCCACCGGAGGCGGAACAGCTGCAATATCTCGTGCAGCGTCTCCAGACGCGTGAGCTTCTTCCGATCATCCTGTGCTGCTCAGGCTATGACGACAAGGCCCACCTGATGCGCATGGCCTCGGCCTATCAGGTCGATCATGTGGTCGTGTTTTCCGACATGGTCTCCTATGACGATGCGATCCAGATTTTCCGATCGGCTCGCCCGATCATCGTCTCGTCCGAACCGCTAACCGGGAAACACGCTTCCCACATCAACATCGACGGCTCCAATGCGGTCAGGGAGGTCATCGACAAGGCGGTGGCCGATGGGCGAAAGCACTTCGCCTACCTTACCGGCCGCAAATCAAGCTGGATCGACAAGCAGCGAAAGCAATGGTTCGCCGATGCCCTTCGCGAGCATGGGTTGGCGTTTGAAGCGGAAGCCCACGGTGACTATTCCTACGACTCGGGCTTCAAGGAAGCGGTCGTCCTGCTCCGTCGTTCGAAAGTTGACACGGTCATCTGCGGCAACGACGTCATGGCGATCGGCGTTCGCGATGCTGCCACCCGCGTGCTCGGCAAGCGAGTGCCGGAAGATGTCGCGGTCGTCGGCCAGGACGGCATCTCAATGGCCGATTGGGAATGCCTGGACCTGACGACGATTGCCCTCGACGCAGCCGGCTTCATCGACGAAGTGGTAAGGCTGATCGAGCGCGATCAGAGCCAGGATCCTGAGCCGGAGCGCGTTGTGCTCGACCTGAAAGTCCGTTGGGGCTCGACGTGCTGATATATAGCGAAAGAACGCGGTATCTGGCGATCCTTGCGAAAGCCGGGGAGTTCGATGCGGCAGCCCATGAACCCACAGGCTGCCTCTCACACCTGTTTAGAGGAAATCGCGCGGGATCGTCTGGTCCCACTTGCGCGTCGTGACGGGCTTGCCGTTCTCCTTCGCCTCCAGAGTACCGGAGATGTAGAAGTTGGTGGCGTCCGAGCTCATCTCGGTCCTGCTATCGATGGTGATCATCCAGCCTTCACGCCCCATCTCGTAGGTCTGTGTCAGGACATACCGGGCCGACAGCGGATCGTCGTCGCGGATGGTCAATTCGCGCTTCAGGCTGTGGCTGAGCTGAGTGCCGATATCGTCGAAGCGCAAGATGCCTTCGCCGAACAGGCCGCCGATGCCTTCCGTGACATAGGTGGTCTCACCAGTCACATGATCCTGCGTCGTCCAGCGCCGGACGCTGCCTGGATCGAGCTGTGTGATCGGGGTGAACGGTCCGTGTGCCGGGGCTTCGAAAGCGACGGCTTTTTCCGCCTGGTCGGCGGGCCGGATCGGAAGTTCAAGCGCACTTTCGCCAGCCACGACCGACAGGGTGACCGCTGCAGGGGACGGCCAGACCATCGGCCAGTAGCCCGTTGCGATCGAGAGGCGAATACGGTGACCCTTCTCGAAACGGTAGCCGCAGTCATTGAGCTTGATCGCGATCTCGTAGACTTCACCCGGAACGAGAGCCGCCGGCACATCGTGACCGTTGCGGTGGTTCAGGTTGAAGACCTGATAGCTGACGCGCGTGACCCGGCCATCCGGCAGTACGTCGGAGAGCCGCAGGTTGACCTGTGCGACCGGCTGATCGACCGAGAACTTCAGGCGGGCGACCGGCGCGCCAAGAATGTCGACGGCCGCGTCCAATACAGCGCTGTCGAAAACGATAGCACCGCCGTCATCAAGGCGCTGATCGGTCGGATGCTCGCCGGGGCAGCCGGTGGCCATCCACTCGCCGCCAGCCTTGCCGTGGCTCTGCGGAGACGAAATGGTGAGCGTGGCAGGCGAAGTCGCCTGTTCGCCGAGCGAATGATCGGCACCGAGCGTGTACGAGCGGCTCTTGATCGTCTTCGACGGCCAGCTCTCCTCGCCGACCCAACGTCCCGCTGTCGTGTCGCGCGAACCGGTCGGCTCGACGGTGTCGTTGATATAGGCGCGCAGCATCGGCTCGTTCATGATGCCGCGGTCCTTGCCCTTCAGCCAGTGATCCCACCAGCGTACGGCTTCCTGTAGGAAGCCGATGGCAGGGCCTGGCGCGCCGTCCTGCGGATAGACATGGCCCCACGGGCCGATGATGCCACGCCGCGGAACCTGCAGGTTCTCAAGCAGACGGGGCACCGCATTCGTGTAGCTGTCTGCCCAGGCGCCGACCGCCAGCACCGGGCACTCGATCGCCGACCAGTCCTCGCAGACCGAACCATGCTTCCAGTAGTCGTCATAGCGCTGATGCTCGAGCCAAAGGGCCGGGAAGAACGGCAGCTTTTCAAGGCGCTCGATCCAGCGGGCACGCCATTCCTCGCCTACGATCTCGGGGTCGAGCGGCCGGCTCTGGTAGGCGAGCATGATGGTGCCCCACCACAGATTGTCGTTGAGCAGCAGGCCGCCCATGTAGTGGATATCGTCGGTGAAGCGATTGTCCGTCGAGTAGGCAGTGATGATCGCCTTCAGGGCAGGCGGACGACGGGCTGCCACCTGCAGACCGTTGAAGCCGCCCCAGCTCTTACCCATCATTCCGACATTGCCATCGCACCATGGCTGCGCGGCGATCCATACGATCACCTCCAGCGCGTCATCCTGCTCCTGCTTGAGGTATTCGTCAGCCATGTGGCCGTCGGACTCGCCCGTTCCCCGCATGTCGACGCGGATCGCGGCATAGCCGTTCTCAGCGAAATAGCCGTGCATCGGTTCATCGCGGCCGCGTGTTCCGTCGCGCTTGCGGTATGGAATATATTCCAGAACCGCGGGCACCGGCGCGCCTTGCGCTCCGTCGGGCAACCAGAGCCGCGCGCCAAGGCGCACGCCGTCGCTCATCGTGATCCAGATGTGTTCTTCGATCGTCACGGTCATCATTCTTTTCCGGGTATGTGGGAGAGCGTGTCAGGCGGCCGTCTGGCCGCGTGACTTCAGGACGTCGTCGAGCCAATCGCGCCGCAGCTCCGGAACGGAACTGATCAACTGCTCGGTGTAAGGCGCATAAGGCGGCTTGAAGATGTCGGCGGTCGTGCCTTCTTCCACCACCTTGCCGTGCTGCATCACCATCGTGCGATCCGCGAGGCGCTTAACAACGCCTAGATCGTGGGTGATGAAGAGATAGGAGACCTTGAGCTCGTCCTGGAGCTTGCGCAGCAACTTCAGGATTTCCTCGGCCACCAGCGGATCGAGCGCAGACGTCACCTCATCGCAGATAATGAGGTCCGGCTTCGCCGCAAGCGCGCGCGCAATGCAAACGCGCTGCTTCTGCCCCCCCGAAAGCGCGCCCGGTAACCGCTGGCCGAAATCTCCCGGAAGCCCGATCAGATCGAGCAACCGCGCCACCTCGGTGTTTCGCTGCTCTTCGGTCATGCCGAAGTAGAACGTCATCGGGCGACCGATGATCTCGGCGACCGTCTGCCTCGGATTGAGCGCGACATCAGGCAGCTGGTAGACAAGCTGGATGCGGCGAAGCTCCTCGCGCGAGCGGCTGCGATAGCTCGCGGCCAGCCGGTGACCGTCGAGACTGATCATTCCCGAGGAATGCGGAGGCAGCCCCGCGATGACGCGGGCAAGCGTCGACTTCCCGGATCCGGATTCACCGACTACGGCCAGCGTCTCACCGCGCCGGATCTGGCATGACACGTCGGCCAGAACCTGTTTCTTGCCATAGTAGGCAACGGCATTTTTCACTTCGAGAAGAAGCGGGCCGGCCTCATGCACCGAACGATCGCCGACGATGCTCGCCTCGCGCTCCGCCACCAGCTTACGGGTGTAGTCTTCCTTCGGCGCTTCCAGGACCTCTTCGGCGGTGCCGAGTTCGACCTTCTTGCCGTGACGCAGCACCATGATGCGATCGGCGATCTGGGCGACCACGGCTAGATCGTGGGTAATGTAGAGCGCAGCGGTATTGTAGCGCTGGATCAACTCGCGAAGCAGCGCAAGAACCTCGATCTGCGTCGTCACATCAAGCGCCGTCGTCGGCTCGTCTAGCACCAGAATGTCGGGGCGGCAGGACATCGCCATAGCGACCATGGCACGCTGCAACTGACCACCGGAGACCTGGTGCGGATAGCGGTTCGCGAAGGTTTCCGGCTCCGGCAGCTGGAGTGCTGTGAGAAGCTCCAGCATCCAGGTCTGCGCTTGAGCGCGGTTCATCAGGCCGTGGTAGAGCGGCCCTTCCATGATCTGCTGGCCAATCCGCTTGGCCGGATTGAAGGAGGCGGCCGCACTCTGCGCGACGTAAGCGATGCGCGCACCGCGCGCCGCTTCACGCGTCGCACGCGTGCCATCCATCATCGACACCTCGCCGATGACGATACGCCCGTCGGCGATGCGGCAGCCGCCGCGACCGTAGCCCATCGCCGCCAGGCCGATCGTCGACTTGCCTGCACCGGACTCGCCGATCAGTCCGAGCACCTCGCCACGGGCGAGGTCGAGGTCGATATGGTCCACCAGCGTCGCACCGTTCGGCGCCTTGACGACCAGACCGCGAATGGAAAGGATCGTGTCGTCGCTCATCTGTCGGCTCCCTGCATGGCGGTGCGGCTGGCCAGAAGCCAATCCACGACGAGGTTGACGCCCACCGTCAGGATCGCAATCGCGCCTGCCGGGAAAAGTGGTGCGTAAAGGCCGTACAGAATGGCCTGCTGGTTGTCCTTCACCATGCCGCCCCAGTCCGCAAACGGCGGCTGGATACCGAGTCCGAGGAAGGACAGGCCGGCCACGAAGAGGAAGGTGAAGCAGAAGCGCAGGCCGAACTCGGCGATCAGCGGCGGCAGGGTGTTCGGCAGGATTTCCTTGCGGATGAGCCAGCCAAGCCCTTCGCCACGCAACCGTGCGGTTTCGGCATATTCGAGCACATTGACGCCCTGCGCGACGATACGTGCCAGACGGAAGACGCGCGTTGAATCAAGCAATGCAATGGTGACGATCAGGACCGGTAGCGACGAGCCGAGCGCCTGCAGCACGACGAGCGCCGAGATCAGCACCGGAATGCACATGACGGTGTCCACGATGCGCGAGAGGACCGTATCGATCCAGCCGCCGAAGATGGCCGCCAGAAAGCCGAGCGGCACACCGATCGCAAAGGACAACAGCGAGGCAGACAGCGAAACGCCGATCGACATCTGTGCCCCGAACAGCAATCGAGACACCATGTCACGACCGTTCTGATCGAGGCCGAACCAGAAATCGGCGGACGGCGGGTCAAACGGCGCGCCCACGATCTGTTCCTGCCCGTAGGGCGCAATCATCGGACCGAAAGCAAAGAAGATCAGGTTCACGGCAACGATCGTAAGGCCGATCCAGGCCGTTACGGGAATGGACTTGCGGGTATTGCTCATCGGGGATGCCTCAGGCGCGGATTGAGCGCGATGGCAGCGACATCGGCAATGATGTTGAGAACCACGTAGGCCGCACCGAACACCATAGCAGCAGCCTGCACCAGCGGCAGGTCGCGCTTGGAGACAGCGTCAACCATGAAGCGACCCAATCCGTTATAATTAAAGACCGCTTCGACCAGCACGACGCCGGTGATCAGGTATGCGATGTTGAAGGCGACCACGTTGACGATCGGGGCTGCCGCGTTTGGCAATGCGTGACGCGTGACGACGCGCTTGGTGCGCAGCCCCTTGAGATAAGCCGTCTCGATATAGGCCTGATCCATGACCGACAGAACAGCCGTGCGGGTCATCCGCATCATCTGCGCGACGGTAACGAGCACCAGCGTGAGGGCCGGCAGAGCCGTTGCCTGGATCCACTCGAGGAAGGTCATGCCGTCATAGGTGTCGGCAAGACTTGGGAGGAAATTGAAGCGGATCGAAAGGAACAGGATCAACAGCAGGCCGAGGAAGTATTCCGGCAGCGACACGAAGGCCAATGCCAGGATATTGACCACGCGATCGAAGAGGCTGCCGCGTTTGACGGCGCTGATCAGGCCGAGGATGATCGCCACCGGCACGCTGATCACCGCCGCGAAAGCGGCAAGAGCCATCGTGTTATAGAAACGCGGCCAGAGGAGGTCGGCAACCGGCTGCTGATTGGCGAGCGAATTGCCAAGATCGCCAGTGACGAAACCCGTCAGCCAGGTGATGTAACGTTGCAGGATCGGTTGATCGAGCCCAAGCTGTTCACGCAATACGGCAAGCGATTCCGGCGTGGCATTCTGGCCAAGGATCGCCGAGGCGACGTCGCCGGGGAGCAACTGGGTACCGGCGAAAATTAACGCCGATACCAGGAGAAGGGTCAGGATCCCGAGGGCGATCCGCCTGAGGATAAGAAGAGTCATTAGGATTCCAGCCAGACCTTTTCTGCGAGGCGTGCGCCCATGAAATTGAACATGGGATGCGTTGTGACGCCCTTCAGCTTCTTCGACGTCGCGTCGAGATAGTCACCGAACATCGGGATCATCGCGCCGCCTTCATTGGAGATCAATGCCTGGAGTTCGGCGTAGATTTCCTTACGCTTGGCCTTGTCGAGCAAAGCGCGAGCTTCGAGCAACTTGGCGTCGAAGGTCTCGTTCTTCCAATGCGTGTCGTTCTGGGCGGAGGTGGAGGAGTAGGCGATCGTCAGCATCTGGTCTGCCGTCGGACGTCCGCCCCAATAAGACATGCAGAACGGCGCCTTCATCCAGACGTTGTCCCAGTAGCCGTCGGCCGGCTCGCGCTTGATCGATACGTCGATACCGCTCTTTGCAGCGCTGGTGCGGAAGATTGCTGCCGCATCGACCGCGCCCGAGAAGGCAGCGTCGGAGGCGGACAGCGACAGCTTGAGATTATCAAGGCCAGCCTGTTTCAGATAGAACTTCGCCTTCTCCGGATCGTAGGGGCGCTGCGGCAGGTCGGCTGCGTAGAAGGGATCGGTGCTCGGGATCGGATGGTCGTTGCCGATACGGCCATAACCGCGCAGCGCCGTCTTCAAGAGCTGCTCGCGATCGATCGCATGCTTGATCGCGAGGCGAATGTTGTTGTCGGTGAAGGGAGCCTGCGTGCAATCCATCAGGAACGTGAAGTGCTGGCCACCCGCCGACTGCACGATATTGAGGTTCGGGTTGCGCTTCAGGAGATCGACGGTCTTGAAATCGAGCTGGTTGATGGCGTGCACCTGGCCCGACATCATCGCGTTGGTACGAGCAGAAATGTCGTTGATGACGATGACTTCAACCGCATCGACCCAGGCCGCATTCGGCTTCCAGTAGTTTTCGTTGCGCTTGAAGCGCGCACGCACGCCCGGCTGATAGGTGTCGTAGACAAACGGACCCGTACCGACCGGCTTGTTGAAATCGGTCCAGCCGTCCGGCACGACGAGGAAGTGATAGTCTGAGAGGATATACGGAAGGTCGGCGTTGCCGCTCGTCAGCACGATCTTCACTTCGCTGTCGGACACCTTGACGACATCCGCGAGCTGAGCTGCCGTGGAACGGGCTGCAGACGTCGTTTCGCCCCGATGCAGGTTGAGCGAGTAGATGATATCGTCCGCTGTCAGCGCCTTGCCGTTGTGGAACGTGACGCCCTGGCGAACCTTGAAGGTCCATTCGGTCGCGCCCGGCTTGGTTTCCCAGCTTTCGAAAAGCTCCGGAATGGCGTTGTTGTTGGCGTCGATTTCGACAAGGCCGTTCATGACCATGTAGGCCTGGTTGACCGGCACCCAGTCCTTCAGGATGCGGGGGTCGAAATTGTCCGTGGTGCTGCCGCCGCCAATGCCAAGCTTGAGGACCCCGCCCTTTTTCGGCTTCTCCTCGGCGGCAGCAAAAGCCGGTACGCCGAACAGCCCACCGGCCGTCGCCATGCCAAGCCCTGCAGTCCCGGCCATGAAGCCGCGGCGCGTCAATTCAAATCTGGTTTTGTTGTCGGACATTTCGTCGTTCCCTTCATTCACGGCATTTCCGCCATCGAAATTTATGCGCTTGGCCTAGCGCACATCAGCCAGCATGACCAGACCAGCAAAACGCCTCTCCGGTATGACTTTTAGTCATATGGTCATGCCATTTGCGAGCATTGGTTTTTCTCTCAGCCGGGATAAAGGAGCACTCGTCGAACGGTCGAAAAATGACCTTCCGTTCGCAAAAACCTGTTCGTTTTCTGCATCGTACCGATCCTGGAGGATCAAATGAGTCTGCCGGATATCGTCGGCCTTATCGGCGCTGTCTTCTATCTTACGGCCTATGCGCTGCTGCAGCTTCGCATTCTAACTGTCGAGGACAGCAGAACAACACTGCTCAACGTTCTTGGCGGAATTTGCCTGATCTATTCGCTATCCTGCAACTTCAATCTCGGATCGCTGGTAACGCAGGTCGCCTGGCTGATCTTCACCGTCATCGGATACGTGCGTTTCCGCGTCGGGCGCGCCAGCCGCTAAACACTCTGGCGGTGGATACCTATGATTCCAAGTCATCGTAGCTACCGCCATTGCTCGCCACCAACCACTCAGACACCTCTCGGACGATCTTGCGCTGATGACGATCCGCCGGACGCATCAGGTAGAAGTAGGCGTTGGATCGCATCAGGTGGCTGTGAACAGGAACAAGCGTGCCATTTTCGAGCTGTTCGCGGATCAGCCACGTCCAGCCAAGAGTGATGCCCAGTCCTTGTGCCGCGGCTGCCGCGCACAGGCCATAGTCGCCAAGACGCCACTCCAGCGCATTCGCGGGGGGCTTCAATTGCGCATCCTGCCACCAGTCGGACCATCCCTGCCATTCGCGCATGCTATCTTCGATCGAGATCAGCAACGGCGCATCGATGTCCATGATATTAGGCGTTCCGGGCGCGGAAACGGGCACGATCTCTTCGCGCGCGAGCACCGTCAGATTGACGCCGATCGGACGCTCCTTGCGATAGAATAGCGCCAGATCGAATTCGTCGAGACGCAGGTGTGCGACATCGTCCGTGACCCGCAACCGGACCTCGATGCCCGGCAGGTCTTTCTTCAATTGCGCCAACCGCCAGAAAAACCATTGGTCCGCAATGCCGCGCGAGCAGGCGATGGTGATCTGACGTGGCCCTGTCCAAGCGCGAAGTCCGTCGGTCACGGAGCTCAGTTCGCCAAGGAGCCGGCTGACGTCGGCAGCATAGCTTTCACCGATCGCGGTCAGCTGCACGCCCGACGGCAAGCGGGCAAAGAGCTTCGAGCCGATAAAAGCCTCGAGCTTGCCGATCTGTCTGCTGACGGCGCTTTGCGTCAGGCCCATTTCGTGACCCGCGCGGGAAAAGCTTCCGAGACGGGCGGCACGATCAAATACGACAAGTGCGTTCAACGGCGGCATGGAGGTGCGCCCGGCAGTCATGATCTTCCTCTATTGAGATGGCGTGGCAGCTAGCACGACACTCCCGGCAACACAATGTTTTCCCGGTCGTCGGAAGCATCAGGATGATGATCGGGGCAAAGCGGCGACAACGCGAGCCCGGCCCGGCATTGGATCGGGAAGCCCCGACGGTTCCGATCGATCGCCCTCGTGCCATGTCGGCATATCGCAAAAAGGCAGCGGCATGCACGCAAATCGATGCTTTTCGCATGCCGGATTATCTCCTAGTCACTGGTCGGACAGCAGTGAAAGGGATAGGGCATGGCGACGCCATTCTATTGGAACGAGCTCAACACGTATGATTTCGCCGGCCTTTCGGCCGACACGACAATCGCCATCCTGCCCATCGCCTCGACCGAGCAACACGGGCCGCATTTGCCGATTTCGACCGACGTCACCATCGCCAACGGCATGCTGGCCGAGCTTCGCCGCCAGCGGCCCGACGACCTCGACATCCTTGTTCTTCCAACCCAGGAAATCGGGAAGGCCAATGAGCACATCTATGGACCGGGAACGCTCTCACTCTCGGCCGAACTGCTGATACCGGTTTGGACGGCGATCGGCGCGAAAGTGGCCGAAGCGGGTGTGCGCAAGATGGTGATCGTCAATTCGCATGGCGGCAATGTCGACATCATGAGCATCGTTGCCCGCGAACTGCGCGTACGCCATCAGATGGCGGTCGTCTCGACGCAGTGGGGCCGCTTCGGACATCCCGACGGCATGATCAGCGACCATGAATCGCGATATGGCATCCACGGCGGAGAGGTCGAAACGTCGCTCATGCTGCATTTCCGGCCGGATCTCGTCCGCATGGAGAAGGCAGAGAACTTCGCATCCAAGGCCGAATGGATGCGGGAGCAATCGAAATTCATCCAGCCGCTTCCGCCGCATTCACTGGCCTGGATCGCGCACGATCTCAATCCTAACGGCGTGGTGGGCGACGCGTCACTCGGAACCGTCGAGAAGGGAGAAGCGATCTGCCGCCATCAGGTGCAGGGCTTTGTCGAACTTCTCCGTGACCTGAAGCGCTATCCGCTCGCAAATCTCTATTCCCGCTAACTCAGGCCACCGACGGTCTGTCGGGAGCGATATGTCCCTTGGACCGCAGCTCCTGAACGAGACCGGCCAACTCGGCCAGCAGGTATTCGACGAACAAGCTGGTTGCCGCGTCGAGCGGCGCGCGGGCACGGGCAAACAGCTTCATCGGCTGGTGGCGGCCGTGCGGCTCGGCGATCGGCCGGAAGACAAGTTCACCGGCGCGGCATTCGGTAATCACGTCTAGTGGATTGAGCAGGGTCAGGCCCGCGCCGCATTTGACGAGCTTCTTCAGCATCTCCGATGCATTGCTCTCCAGAACCGGCTCGACGGAAACGTCAAGCCGCGCAAGCGCAAGGTTGATGACATCGCGAAGGCTCGTGCCAGATTGCGCAAGCACCAGCCTCTCCTGAATGATGTCGCCAAGATTGATCGGCCCCGGCCCGATCAAGCGATGCCCTGGTGGCAGCACGACGCCGATCGGAATGTCGAAGTTGCCGAGCGTGCGGATACCCGGGGTCGCCGGAATATTGAAACCAAGGCCGATATCGACATCGCCTGACAACACCGGATTGACCGTGGTCGTGCCGGCATCGTTCCTGATCTGGAAATAGACGCGTGGATGCTCCGACTGGAATCGCGCGATGATCTCCGCAAGCGGCCCTGACGCCAGGCCGACGGTCGTGACCAGGCGTACCTTTCCCGCCTGTTGCATCTTCAGACTTCTGATCCGCCCCTCCAGGCGATCGTAGTTTTTCAGAACCTCTCGAATATGTTCGATGCACAGTTCGCCGGCCGCCGTCAGCCGCAGCCCGCGCGGCAGTCGCTCGAAGAGCGGGGCGCCGATTTCCTCCTCAAGCGCCAGAATCTGCCGGTTGATGGCGGATGAGGCGACGTTCAAGTGCGCCGCAGCCTTGCGGATCGAGCCCGTGCGGGCGATCTCGTTGAGATAGAGCAGCTTCCTGGAATGCAGCATTAGACCCCTCGTTGCATCAATTTTAAGCGCTACGCACAAATTAGGCACAGGCCCGCCAAGAGATGCCAAAAAGGCATCGTTGCGCACGAATTTTGATGCTTTTCAAACAGCAACGCAACCGCTCAAATGAAGAAAATCGGACGCCGAAGAGCGCTCGAACGGCTTAAAAAGGGGAACGCCGATCATGTCCAAAACATTGAATAACATGGCATTCATCGCAGCCTTGGGAGTTGGGTTCACCGCTGCGGTCGCAGCTCCCGGCTATGCGCTGGACAAAGTCAGCTACGGTACCAACTGGCTGGCACAGGCAGAACACGGCGGCTTCTATCAAGCCGTGGCCGACGGCACCTACGCCAAGCATGGCCTCGACGTGACCATCGTACAAGGCGGCCCGAACGCGGCAAACACGGCTCTGCTCATCTCAGGCAAAATCGACTTCTATATGGGTGGCCCGCAGGGCGAACTGTCGGCCGTCGAGCAGGGCATTCCGCTCGTCGACGTCGCCGCCATCTTCCAGAAGGACCCGCAGGTTCTGATCGCTCATCCGGACGCCGGCATCGAGAAATTTGAGGATCTTGCCAAGCTGAAGACGCTGTTTCTCGGCAAGGATGGTTATCTCACCTACTTCGAGTGGATGAAGGCGAACTACCCGGGATTCAAGGACGAGCAATACAAGCCCTACAACTTCAACCCCGGCCCGTTCCTTGCCGACAAGGAATCTGGCCAGCAGGGCTACCTGACCTCCGAACCCTACGAGATCCAGAAGCAGACCGGCTGGGAGCCGAAGGTGTTCCTGCTCGCCGATAACGGCTACTCCCCCTACTCGACGATGATCACCACGACACAGTCCGTGATCGACACCAAATCGGACGTCGTGCAGCGCTTCGTCGATGCCTCCATCGAGGGCTGGTACAACTATCTCTACGGCGACAACACCAAGGCAAACGAGCTGATCAAGAAGGACAATCCGGAGATGACGGATGGTCAGATCGCTTATTCCATCGCCAAGATGAAGGAATACGGCATCGTCGAATCCGGCGACGCGCTCGACAAGGGGATCGGCTGCATCACCGACGCGCACTACAAGAAGTTCTTCGCCGAGATGGTCGGCATCAAGGTGCTCAAGGCCGACACTGATTACACCAAGGCATACACCACGAAATACGTCTGCAAGGGCGTCGGCATGGGCCTCAAGAAGTAAGCAGCCACATGGGTCTTGCCGCCTCTTGCGGCAAGACCGCTCCCCTCATGAAAAGAGACAGGCGATGCCTCTAGCCTCAGCCCAGATCCCGGCCAGCAAGGACGCGCGCAGGAGACCGCTTGTTTCCATGCAATCGGTCTCGAAGGTCTTCTCCAGCGGCACGATCGCCCTGTCCGGCATGTCGCTGACGGTGGAGAGCGGCGAATTCATCAGCCTCCTTGGGCCGTCCGGGTGCGGAAAATCGACAGCGCTGCGCATCATTGCCGGCCTCGGCGATGTCTCTTCCGGAACCATCGACTGGCCAAGTTCGCGCATCAATGCGCAGGGCTTGCCGGAAGGCGACATCGGCTTCGTCTTCCAGGAGCCGACGCTGATGCCGTGGAAGAACGTCTTTGACAACGTCCACCTCCCCCTGAAGCTTCGTGGCGTATCGAAGACCGCAGCGCGCGACGCGATCCTGAAGTCTCTGGCGACCGTCGGTCTGCAGGACTTCGCAGAAGCCTATCCGCGCGAACTCTCCGGCGGCATGAAGATGCGCGTGTCGATAGCGCGCGCACTGGTCACAAAGCCGAAGCTGCTCCTGATGGACGAGCCTTTTGCAGCGCTCGACGAAATCACCCGCCAGAAACTCAATGACGATGTCCTGCGGCTCTGGAAGGAGACCGGCATCACGGTGATCTTCGTCACGCACTCGGTCTTCGAGTCCGCCTATCTCTCCACCCGCATCGTCGTCATGAAGGCCCGCCCAGGGCGCGTCCATGCCGACCTGCCGCTCGTCACCAGCCTCGAGCGAGACGCCTATTATCGCAGCTCCGAAGAGTATCGGCAGGCCTGCGAGACCGTCTCGCGCTCGCTGATCGGCGCCATCAATGCCGCAAAGGAGAACCCATGAGCACGGATGTTGCCGATGCGCCGACCGCGTCGCCATCAAGCCGGATGACAGCAAAGCGGCGCGACCTTGCCCTGCGGATTGCGGTGCCGTTCGCCACCCTTGCGATCCTCGTCATCGCCTGGGGTCTCTACGTCAAATTCTCCGGTGTCGCGCCCTACATCCTGCCCGGCCCCGGCGCCGTGGCGAGCGCCTTCATCAACGATTGGGGAACGCTGGCGCCGGCGCTCTGGGTGACAACCAAGATCACAATCATGTCGCTGCTGCTCGCGCTCATCGGGGGCGTTGGCTTTGCCATCTTTCTCGTCCAATCGCGTTGGATCGAGATCGCCTTTTATCCCTTGGCCGTGATCCTGCAGGTCACTCCCATTGTCGCGATCTCGCCGCTGATCCTGATCTATGCGCCGTCGACGCAGGTCGCGCTGCTGATCTGCGCCTTTCTCGTCGCCTTCTTCCCGATCCTCTCCAACATGGTACAGGGGCTGAAAAGCGTCGATCACAATCTGATCAACCTGTTCGAGCTCTACGGCGCCTCACGCTGGCAAACGCTGCTCTATCTGAAATTGCCGGCAGCGCAGCCCTATTTCATGACGGGCCTGCGCATTGGCGGCGGGCTTGCGCTGATTGCCGCTGTCGTCGCCGAGTTCGCTGCCGGTTCGGCGGGCGCCGGCTCCGGCCTCGCCTTCCGGCTCCTGGAAGCACAATACCGCATGAACATCCCTCGCCTCTTCGCCGCGCTGCTGATGCTCTCGCTGCTCGGGGTGGCGATCTTCGCGATCACGTCCTTCATCTCCTGGCTCAGCCTGCATCGCTGGCATGAGAGCAGCCTCAAGCGGGAAAACTGATGACATACTCCTTCATGTCGCCTCCGAATGCCGGTCGCTTCGTGCTGAGCAATGCGACGCTGCCAGCGATCGCCGTCGAAGGTTTCAACGCACCGGCAATAGAGGGCCTCGTGCGGGCCGATATCGTCATCGAAAACGGTCTTGTCGCAGCGATCCTGCCCGCCGGCAGCGCTCCTCTGGAACTGGCGAAATCCGATCTCCGCGAAGGCATGGTCTGGCCCTGCTTTGCCGACGTGCACACGCATCTCGACAAGGGGCATATCTGGGGACGTAGCAGCAACCCCGACGGAACATTCATGGGCGCGCTGCAGGCTGTGGGCGCCGACCGCGAGGCGCATTGGTCGGCCGACGACGTGCGCAAGCGAATGGAGTTCGCGCTTCGCTCCGCCTATGCGCACGGGACGAGCCTGATCCGCACGCATCTGGACTCCGCTGCCCCCCAGCACCGGATTTCCTTCGAGGTCTTTGCCGAAATGCGGGAAGCCTGGAAGGACAAGATCGCCCTCCAGGCCGTCGCCCTCTTCCCGATGGACGACATGGTCGACGAGGCCTATTTCGCCGATCTCGTCGCGGTCATTCGCGATGCGGCCGGACTGATCGGCGGCGTCACCAAGATGGGCCCGAACCTCGCAACACAACTCGACACCCTTTTTCATGCGGCGGCCGAGAACGGTCTCGACGTCGATCTTCATGTCGACGAAACGGATGATCCCGGCGCGGAGACCTTGAAGGCGATCGCCGAGGCCGTTCTTCGCAACCGCTTTGCCGGCAAGGTGACGGCCGGCCATTGCTGCTCGCTGGCAAGACAGGACGACGGCGTTGCCGAGCGCACCGTCGAGCTGGTTGCCAAAACCGGCATTTCGATCATCTCGCTGCCGATGTGCAATGCCTACCTGCAGGATCGCCATCCGAACCGGACACCGCGCTGGCGCGGGGTGACCCTGTTCAAGGAGCTCGCGGCAGCCGGCGTCACCACGGCCGTCGCATCCGACAATACGCGCGACCCATTCTACGCCTATGGCGATCTCGATGCGGTCGAGGTGTTCCGCGAAGCGGTGCGCATTCTTCATCTCGATCATCCTTTGGATACGGCCGCGCGTGTCGTCACCACCTCACCTGCCGACATTACCGGACGCGCCGACATGGGCCGCATCGGCATCGGCCGGCCGGCCGATCTTGTGCTCTTCAGCGCCCGTCGCTGGAGCGAATTTCTGTCCCGCCCGCAGTCTGACCGCGTCGTGCTTCGCCGCGGAAAGGTCATCGACCGCAGCCTGCCTGATTACCGTGAACTCGATAGCGTCGTTGGAGCCTGACATGCCGGATTATCAGAAGATCAAGAAGGAACTTGAAGGCATTGCCATCGAGGACAATCCGGCGCTCGTTCGTCAGAAAAGCCGCGATTTCTATTGGTATTCCCCGATCCTGAAGGCGCAGCTCGATGGTGTGACGGCCGATCTGGTCGTGACGCCGAAGAACGAGGCAGAGGTCATCCAGACCCTCAAGGTGGCCTTCGCCCATGGCGTGCCGGTAACGCCGCGGGGCGCCGGCACCGGCAATTACGGCCAGGCCATGCCACTCTCCGGCGGCATCGTTCTCAATCTCGCCGCCATGGACAAGATCAAGGAAATCCATCCGGGGCGCGTCATCTGCGAACCCGGCATCGTCATCGCCCAGCTCGACAAGCAGACCAAGGCTCACTCGGGCCAGGAGCTGCGCTTCCATCCGTCGACCGCGCAAACGGCCACCATCGGCGGCTTCATTGCCGGCGGTTCGGGCGGCGTCGGCTCGATCACCTGGGGCGGACTTCGCGATATCGGCAACATCATCCGCCTGCGTGTCGTTACCATGGAGGCCGAGCCACGGGTGCTCGACCTCACCGGCTGGGATCTGCAGAAGGTCAGCCACGCCTATGGCACCAACGGCATCATCACCGAAATCGAGATGCCGCTCGCACCGGCCTATGACTGGGTCGATGTGCTCGTGGGCTACGACGACTTCATGGCGGCCGTGCGCTACTCGGACGCGCTGGCAAAGTGCAACGGTATTCTCGTCAAGGAGATCGCGCCGATCGCGGCACCCATTCCGCACGAATACTTCACGCGGCACAAACCCTATATTCGCCAGGGCCAGTCGGTCGTCGTGCTGATGATCGCACCGCACGCGATGGATGCCTTCAGCGCCTTCACCGCGGCTCAGAAGGGCGAGATCATCTTCCGCTCCGACAAGGTCGAGAGCATGAAGGGTATTCCGCACGCCTATGAGCTTGCCTGGAACCACACGACGTTGCGGGCGCTCAAGGTCGATCCCACTTTCACCTACCTGCAGGTTCAGTACCCCGGCCCCGACCATGTGGCAAAGGTGGCCAAGATGGTTGAGATCTTCGGCGACGAAGTGCCCGGCCATCTCGAATTCATCAAGTTCGACGGTCAGATCCAGTGCTCCGGGCTCCCGTTGGTGCGCTACACGACCGAGGAGCGCTTGGAGGAGATCATAAAGATCCACCAGGATCACGGATGCCCGATCTTCAATCCGCATCGCTACACCCTGGAAGAAGGCGGCATGAAGCAGACGGATAAGGTGCAGCTGGCCTTCAAGCATGAGACGGATCCGCAGGGGTTGCTGAACCCCGGCAAGATGATCGCCTGGGAGAACCCGAACTTCGACTTCTCCGCCGGCAAGAACTACCTCTTCCCCGGGCTTGCCGCCGTGATGGAGGCCTCGTGAGAGTTCTCGTCCTTCACTCGCATCCGGTGGAATCAAGCTATGGCAACGCGCTTTACCGTCAGACGCTGGAAAGCCTGAAGGCTGCAGGCCATGAGGTCGACGACTGCAATCTCTATGCGGAAGATTTCGACCCCGTACTGTCTCGCCGTGACAGGTTGATCTACCACGATTATCCCGAGAATACGGAGCTCGTGAAAGGCTACGTCGACCGGCTGAAAGCCGCGGAAGGCCTGGTGATCGTCACGCCGGTCTGGAATTTCGGCTTTCCCGCCATCCTGAAGGGCTATTTCGACCGCGTCTGGCTACCGGGCGTCTCCTTCGAACTCGTCGACGGCAAGGTGGAATCCAGGCTCCGCCATATCCGCAAGCTCGGCGCTATCTTGACCTACGGCGCCACGCCCTTTCGGGCCTTCGTTGCCGGCAATCCGCCAAAGAAGATCGTCAAGCGCGTGCTGCGCGCGCAGATCAACCCGGTACGGCCGGTGACCTTTCTCGCGCACTACGACATGAACAACTGCACCGACCAGACACGGGCTGCCTTCCTCGGCAGGGTGAAGGCGGCGATGGAACGGTTCTGACGCGCGACTGCCCCTCTGATCAGATCACCTTGGCGGCCGTTACCTCGACTTCAACCAGAAACTCCGGCCGCGTAAATCCGCCAACGGCGATCAGCGTCGAGACCGGCTTGGGATCGAGCGTGAACCGATCGCGCACTGCCATGTAGGCAGGAAAGTCCTCTCTCCGGGTGACAAAACCGGAGATGCGGATGACATCGGCGAAGGTCATGCCGGCCTCCGCGAGGATGGCATCAACTGCCTTGAAGCACAGCTCTGCCTGCGCGGTCACATCCTCAGGAATTACATCGTCGACGCCGATCCCAAGCTGACCCGACGTTACAAGAAGCGACGCTCCTGGAGCGACGAGAAGACCGTGATTGTAGTTCCCGAACGGCTTGCGGACGGAGGTAGGATTGAGTGCGTTCTTCATAAAACACCATGCGAACAATGTGTTGCAGGTTTCGAAGTGTAAGAATCAATCCTTCCCGGTCAAGCCGGCATCGCCGAGGCGGGAGCAGAATTTGCCTGCCACCTTTTTCTACCCTTCCCGCGCGTTCGAATGGTCAAGACAGGACGGCTGTCGCAAGGATTTCCAGCCGGATGCCGGGCGAAAGAAGCTCTGTGACCACCGTTGCGCGCACGGGATAAGGTGCGCTGAAGAATTCACCGTAGACCCGGTTCATGCCGGGCGCGTCCGTGCGATCGATAAGGTAGGCCTGTATCTGGACGACATCGGCGAGTGTCCCGCCGGCCGCCTGCATCGCCTGCCGCAAGTTGGAGAGCACCTGGCGCGTCTGTGTCTCGATGTCGCCGGTCACGAGCTCACCCGTCTCCGGGTTCTTGGCGATATGGGCGGAGCGGACAATATTGCCGGCCTTCACGGTGCCGCTCAACGGAGCCTTGGAGGCAAATATGCCCGTTTCAACTTTCTCAAACATGCTTATTCCTTGGGAACGTGATCTTAGGCGAGGCCGCCGACTGATTATCGCTTCACTTCGCCGAGTACGGCATGCGCGAGGACCTCGATACGCAGCCCAGCGGACAACAGCTCCTTGACGACGACGGTCGCGCGAACCGGATAAGGCGCCTGGAAGAATTCTGCATAGACCTTGTTCATGCCCGCGGAATCGGTCTTCTCGATGAGGAAGACTTGCATCTGCACGACGTCGGCGAGCGTGCCGCCGGCGGCGCGGATCGCCTGGTCGAGATTCTGGAGCGTGCGGCGGGTCTGGGTCTCGATATCCCCCGTGACGATCTCCCCGCTGACGGGATCCTCCGAAATATGCACCGACCAGACGAGATTGCCGGCGCGGACCGTATCGTTGACGGGAACGTCGGATTCACCCATGCCGGTATCGATCAATTCAAACATGTCATTGTCTCCGCAGATGTCGCTGCTTGCTACGCCGGAATGGCGTCGAAGCGCGTCACGAACTTGGTGTTGAGGTAGCCATCAAAGGTCTCTTCGCCGCCCTCGCTCCCGTAGCCGCTATCGTTGATGCCGCCGAACGGGGTCTCCGGCAGTGCAAGACCGAAGTGGTTGATGCTGACCATGCCTGCAGCGAGCGCGCGGGAGGTGTGCTGCGCCTGGCTGCTCGACCCGGTGAAGACATAGGAGGCAAGGCCGAAGGGCAGGCTGTTGGCGCGACGAATGACCTCTTCGAAATCGCCGAACGGCGTCACTGCCGCGATCGGGCCAAAGGGCTCCTCGTTCATCAGCTGCAACGCATCGGTGCCACCGGCCACCACCGTTGGTGCATAGAAGAAGCCGGCGTTGCCGACGCGGTGGCCGCCCGTCACGATGTCTGCCCCCCGGTCGCGTGCATCTTGCACAAAGGCTTCCATGGCGGTCACGCGTCTTGGGTGGCAAAGCGGTCCCATCTGTACCCCTTGTTCGAAGCCGCCGCCGACCTTGGTCTGCCCGACCTTTTCTGCAAATCGCGAAAGGAAGCGGTCGTGAGCCCTGGCCTGCACATAGAAGCGGGTGGGCGAAACACAGACTTGACCCGCATTGCGCACCTTCTGCGCAGCAAGCGAATCGGCCGCGGCATCGATGTCCGCATCGTCAAAGACGATCACAGGTGCATGGCCGCCGAGTTCCATGGTCGTGCGTTTCATGTGCTTGCCGGCAAGGCTTGCAAGCAGTTTGCCGACCTCGACGGAGCCGGTAAACGAGATCTTCTTGACTTCTGGCGCCGCCAGCAGCGTTTCGGAGATGTGCGCGGACTGTCCCCAGACGATATTGAGGCAGCCATCCGGCAACCCGGCTTCCTGCATCAGGCGGCCGATCGCGACCGTCGATGACGGTGACTCCGCCGGTCCCTTGAGGATGACGGTGCAACCGCTCGCCAACGCGGCAACGACCTTGCGCAATGCCTGGCTGAAGGGGAAATTCCAGGGCGTGAACGCAACGCAAACGCCAACCGGTTCGCGCAGAACGAGCTGCTGCACGCGCGGGTCGCGAGACGGAATGACGCGGCCATAGATGCGCCGGGCCTCCTCTGCGTGCCAATCGGCGTGATCGGCGGCGAACCGGATCTCGCCGATCGCCTCGGCAAGTGGCTTGCCCTGGTCACGCGTCATGCTGCTGCCTATCTGCTCCGCGTGGCTGCGTGCAAGGTCGGCAAAGCGGCGCAGGATCTGGCCACGCTCAAGCGCCGAGCGATCCTTCCATGCCTCGAAGGCTCGTTGCGACGAAGCGACCGCCTCCGCCAGATCCTCGTCGGTCGCATGCGGCAGATGGCCGATCACCTGACCGGTTGCGGGGTCGACCACGTCGCCACATTTGGCGGCGTCGTAGATCCACCGCCCCCCGATCAGCATACCGAGGCGTTCGTAGGCGAATGATGTGTTTTCGGATGTCATGTCCGTCCTGCCTTACGCAACATAGCCCTGTGAGCGGGCCCAAGCGAGCGTATCATCAAGCGCCAACCCCATGCGGGTCATGAGATCGTCGACCTGCTCTTCGGTGATGATCATGGCCGGGCAAAGGCTGACCATATCGCCCAGGCCGCGGGTCAGAACGCCGCGACTGGTGGCGAATTTTCCAGCGTGGTTGGCGACCTGCCAGGCGGGTGGGAAGTTCTCCTTGGTCGCCTTGTTTTGCACGAATTCCAGCCCGGCGACGAGGCCGACGCCCCGCGCCTCGCCGATCAGCGGGTGCTCGCCCAGCTTGCGGATGCCTTCCTGGAAACGCGGGGTGATCGAGCGAACGTGGGAAACGATGTCGATTTCCTCGTAGATTGTCAGCGCCTCGAGAGCGACCGCCGCGGCGACGGGATGGCCGCCGTAGGTGAAACCATGGGAGAAGGAGCCGATCTTGCGGCTCTGCTCGACCAGAACGTTGGCGATCTTCTCGTTGATCATCAGGGCCGAGATCGGCATGTAGGCGGCCGACAGCTGCTTGGCGCAGCTGATCATGTCAGGCTTGATGCCGTAGGTCTGCGAGCCGAACATATTGCCGGTGCGGCCGAAACCGCAGATGACTTCATCGGCGACGAGAAGGATGTCGTACTTCTGCAGAACCGCCTGGATCTTCTCAAAGTAGGTCTTTGGCGGCGTGATGACCCCACCCGATACCATAACGGGTTCGGCGAAGAAGGCGGCGATCGTATCGGGACCTTCCTCGAGGATCAGGGTCTCGAGGTTCTTGGCCATACGCGTAGAGAAATCCTCCTCCGTTTCTCCCTCCTCGGCGAAGCGCCAGTAGTGAGGGCAATCGGTGTGCAGGATGTTGGCGATCGGCAGGTCGAAGTCCCGATGATTGAACGGTAGCCCCGTCAGGCTGGCCGTCGCGACGGTCACACCGTGATAGGCCTTTCGGCGTGAAATGATCTTTTTCTTGGCCGTGCGCCCGAGCGCATTGTTGTAGTACCAGATCAGTTTGATCGCGGTGTCATTGGCCTCGGAACCGGAGCCGGCGAAGAACACCTTCGACATGGGCACCGGCGCGATGGAGAGCAGTTTCTCCGCCAACCGAATGCCGGGTTCCGTCGATTTGTGGGCAAACGAATGATAGAACGGCATGGCCTTCAACTGTCGCGTCGCTGCCTCGACCAGCCGAGGTTCGCTAAAGCCGAGACCCGCGCAGAACAGGCCAGCCAAGCCTTCGATATAGCGTTTCCCCTCGTCATCGGTCACGTAGATGCCGTCACCGCCAGTAATCACATGCGGCCCCACCTCCTGATGCACAGCAAGATTGGTGTAGGGGTGGACAAGCGTTTGCTTGTCGAGCGCGTGGAGGGAATTCGGACGTTCGTTCATGGCAGGCTCCATCTGCATTGCGCAGGCATATTGCAAAGGTTGGGCAATCGGTTTCAGGCGATCAGGTGCACATCGTCCTTGCGCCAGGTGACATGGCACTCGGAGGCGCCATCAAGCTTGCGGGCATCGACGCCGGGCACGCGCATGCGAATTGCCTGTGTGCCGAGCTTCCCGATCACGAGAAGATTGTCGCCGTAGTTGATGGTCGTTTCGATCTTCATCGGCTGACGTTCCGGCTGTGCGGCATCGGCGATGCGGATCATTTCGGGCCGTAGCAGGAGATCGGCCTTGCTGTTGCGTTCGGCGTCACTCGCATGCGTTTCAACGATACCGACGGCGGTTTCAAAACGCCCGTCCCCAAGCGAAGCAGCAGGAATGATGTTGCTGTCGCCGATGAACGAGGCGACGAAGCGCGTTTTCGGCGCGAAATAGATCTCGTTGGGTGAACCGACCTGCTCGATGCGGCCTTGGTTGAACACCGCGATCCGGTCCGACATCGTCATCGCCTCGGTCTGATCATGGGTGACGTAGACCATCGTAACACCGAGGTCGCGGTGGATACGCTTTAACTCCACCTGCATGTGTTCGCGCAGCGCCTTGTCGAGCGCCCCCAGCGGCTCATCGAGAAGAATGACGTCAGGTTCGAAGACCAGCGCACGGGCAAGCGCCACGCGCTGCTGCTGCCCGCCCGAGAGCTCGGCCGGTACGCGCTTCTCGTAGCCCTGCAGGTTGACCTTCGCCAGCGCTTCGCGGGCACGGCGCTCCTTTTCCTGCTTGGCCACACCTCGCATGCGCAATGGGAAGGCGACGTTGTCGGCGATCGTCATGTGCGGAAACAGGGCATAGTTCTGGAAGACCATGCCGATGTTGCGCTTGTGCGGCGGCAGGTTGTCGATCGTCAGGTCGCCGAGGCGGATTTCGCCACTCGTCGGATGCTGGAAACCTGCAATCATCATCAGCGTCGTCGTCTTCCCCGAGCCGGACGGCCCGAGAAACGAGATGAATTCGCCGGCCTTGATATCAAGCGACACGTTGTCTGCCGCCAGATGCTTGCGATCATATGTCTTGGTGACATTGCGAAGCGTGAGGGAACGGGCATTCATGGCTTTACTCCTCAATCAGGATGCCGCTGCGGCGGGTTGAGTGGCCCCATTTCCTTGGGATTGATCAGCCGCACGGGTTCGGCGGCGGATCAACTGCGGTGCAAGCCAGACACAGATGCCGGCAAGAACCAGAAGGAAGAGGAAGGAAGAGGCAGCAGAGATCGTCGGATCTGCCTCCTGGCGAACGGCATTAAACATCTGGCGCGGCAAGGTCGCTTTGTCCCGTCCCGAGATGAAAAGCGAAATGACGGCTTCGTCGAAGGACGCAATGAAGGCAAACAGGCCGGCCACCGTGAAGGCGGGCCGCAGGATCGGGAACGTGATCAGGCGGAACGTCGTGAACGGTGATGCACCGAGGTTCATTGCCGCCCGCTCGACCGAACGATCAAAACCCTTCAATGCCGCCGTCAGGATCAGCGTCGACATCGGCATGGCGATGCAGCTGTGCGCCAGGATCACGCCGAGATAGCTCTGAACAAGCCGGAGTTGACCGAAGTAGATGTAGTAGCCGAGCGCCATGACGATGGTCGGCACGATCATCGGCAACATGATCAGAAGGTTGAACAGAGCGCGACCGGCGAAAATATGCCTGACGAGCGCAAAGGACGCGGGCACGGAAAACAACATCGTCACACAGACGGTTCCAAGCCCGATCACGAGGCTGTTCGTGAGCGGCTGCGTCCAGTTGGGATCCGAGAAGAAGTTGACGTAGTTCGCCAGCGTGTAGCCAGGTGGCGGAAACGTCAGTGACGCCGCGGAGCTGAAGGACATCGGAATAACGATGAACATCGGTGCTGCCACGAACACGGCGATGAGAAGAGCGAGGGCGCGGATCCACGGGTTCATCGGTCAGCTCCCGCCCAAAGCCGTTCAAGGCCGAAGAAACGATTGTAGACGGCATAGATGATCAGCGTCAGCGCCAGCAGCACGATGGAGATTGCCGAACCGAGCCCGAAGTCCAGCGTCTGCTCGATCTGGTCGCCGATCACGCCTGCGATCATCTGGTCTCTTGGGCTACCGAGAAGCACTGGCATGACGTAGAAACCGAGACAGGAGATGAAGACAAGAGTGCAGCCATTGACGATGCCGGGCGCGCTGAGCGGCAGATACACCGTCATGAATGCTCGAAGAGGATGGGCGCCGAGACTTTCGGCAGCCCTGACGTAGAGCGGATCAATCCGCTTCATCACCGCATAGAGCGACATTGTCATGAACGGGATCAGCGCATGCGTCATGGCAAGCGTGGCGCTGAAGGTCGTGTACAGAAGCTTTGGTGCCGGGTTCCAACCAAGCCAGGTCAGCAATGCCGTGACCGGTCCGTGATTGCCGAGGATCACCATCCAGGCATAGGTGCGCACGAGATAGCTCGTCCAGAACGACAGTGCGATCACGGTCAGCAGAAAGGTGGCAAAACGCTTGCTGCCATTGGCCGCCGCATAGGCCATCGGATAGGCCAGCAGAAGGCTGAAAAGCGTGACCACGAACGCCGTCTTGAAGGTCTGGAAAAGGACCGACGCAAAGAGCGTGGAGTGCAGCAATTTGGCGAAATTCTGCAATCCCGGCAGCGGCTGAGAAATGCTCATCCAGCCCACATAAGCGAGCGGCACGAGGAAGAAGGCCGTGAGGAAGATCGCCGCCGGCGCCGCCAATGGAATTGGCCCCTGCGTCAAGGCCGAGGATGCCCGGAGTTTCATGATACTGCTCCTTTCCCTCGCTGTAAGGTTCTGGATTGAATGGTTCGATCTGGCGCGCCGGCTTTCGGCGAACGGCTGCAGATCGTTCCAGGGTAAGGGCTTCCGGCCCCGGCACTCGCCGGGACCGGAAGCGTGTTATCAGATGCCGACCCAGCTTTCGAAGCGCGTGGTCAGGTCATCGAGCTGTGGCAGCAATTTTGCACCATCGAGCATGACCGCGCGAGCAAGATGCTCTGGATAGGTCGGCATCGTTTTTGCGATGTCGGCCGGAATGAAGTCGAACGACTTCGGATTCATCGGGCCATTGCTGTCGGCGATGCAGAATTGCGCCAATCCTTCGGCATTCTGGCCGATATGGTTGATCAGCTTGAAGCCGTTTTCGGCATGCGGGCTGTCCTTGGCGACAATCCAGCATCCCTGGTCAATCACCGCCTGATCCCAGACCACCTCGATCGGATCCTTGGACGCCTTCTTCGCGCCGAGCGCGTCGCTATCCCAAAGGGCAGCGAGATCGACTTCGCCGTCCGCCAGGATCTGCCGCGCCTGCGGTCCCGCCGTCCACCAGACACGAACGTCCGGCTTGATCTTGTCGAGCGACGCGAAAGCGCGATCGAGATCATAGGGGAAGAGCTTATCGGCAGGAACGCCGTCAGCAAGCAGCGCGATCGCCAGAACACGAGCCGCATGGCGCTGCAGGCTGCGATTGCCCGGGAATTTCGCCGTATCGAAGAAGTCTGCCCAGTTTTTCGGACCGCCACTTGGGAATTTCGACGCGTTATAGGCCAGCTGCGTGGCAAATCCATGGGTTGCAAGGCCGTTTTCGTAGACCGCGCCCTTCCAGAGCTTTGCCGGATCAACACGCCCCTCGAACGATTCGAGCAGACCAGCGGCATTGGCGCGAGCAACGTCGGCCACACCAAGCGTCGTCACGTCGAACTCGTAGACACCCGTGGTCTTCTGAGCCGAGAGTTTGGCAAATGAGATCGGAGAGACCGTGCGGATCTCGATGCCGGTGTCTTTGGTGAACGGGTCGAAGAGGAACTTCTTGACCGCGGCTTCCCAGTCGCCACCCCAAGTGTTGACATAAAGCACATTGTCTTCTGCGGCTGCTGCGCGCCGCACGAACGGAGATGCCAGCATCGCCGCTCCGAGAAGACCTGCTCCCAATACAGCACGCCGGGAAACCGGTAGAGCTGATGCTATCTTGAACTCATCCATTCGTCTTTCTCCTTAACTCGAACGGTCGGTTGCTTTGCTATTCCCGTGGCGGCTCTTCGTATCGAAGGCGCCATTCTTGTTGTTGGATTCCGGCGTTTTGCCGTATCGTTCACTCGGGCCTGAACACTTCGGAATAAAGCCGAAGCCAGTTGCCCCGAAGGATCTTGTTGGCCTCTTCCTGATTGAAGCCGACGCGCAGCAGCGCTGGCGCCACTTCCTTGAGATTGTCCGGCTTCAGAAGCCATTCCGGCTTGGCGACCGCGCCTGGTCTTGCCGCGGATCCCGCACCATACTGGACCGAGCGGGTCCAGCGGCCCTTGCGCATCCAGTCGTAGTCGCGTGCCGTGTGATTGTGGGAAATGTCGGTGCCGATGCCGACGTGATCGATACCGGCGATATCGACGGTACGGGCAACCATCTCGCACCAGCCATCGACCGTGGCGCAGGCGGCATCCGGCGTGATGTTTCGATAAGCCACACAACCGATCACGCCGCCGCGCTCGGCAAGCGCCTTGATCACGCGATCGGATTTGTTGCGCTTGTGTTCGAACAGCGAGGCCGCATTCGCATGGGTGATGGCAACCGGCTTCTCTGACCACTCGATGGCGTCGAGCGTTGTCTTATCGCCGACGTGCGAGAGATCGACGAGCATGCCGACGCGGTTCATTTCGCGCACCACGTCCCGCCCAAAGCGGGCAAGACCGCTGTCATTGTCCTCGTAGCAGGACCCGCCCAGTTCGTTCTGATTGTTATAGGTCAGCTGGACGACGCGGACGCCGAGCTCAGCGAAGAACTCGATGAAGGCGATGCGATCGTCGAACAGATTGGAATTTTGATAGCCGAGAACGACGGCCAGCTTGCCTTCCCTTTCTGCGCGTTCGATATCGGCCGCGGTCTTGGCAATCAGGATCAGGTCGGCATTTTCGCGTTCCATATCACGCCAGCGGGCGAGCGAGTCGAGCGACTCGATCGCACCTTCCCAGAACCCCAGCGTCGGTGTGACGGCACTGTAACCGCCGCGCTTCAGGGCCTCAAAGGATTCGCGGTTGAAATGGCCGCATTGAAGAGCATCGATGATCATGGCTGTTCCACTCAATGTTTGGAAGTCGAGGCGACGGCTTTTGGCGCGTCGGCCAGCAGCAGGGAAAAGTCTGTCTCGTCCTCGTCCTGGCGTCCGATGACCTTGCCGTCAGCCTCGACGATAATCGGGCCGGCATGGCGACGCGACAGGTAGGAATCGGGCGCCAGCGCGTCGGCCGAGCGGTGGAAGAGTGCCCACCACGTTGCCGCGTCGACGCCTAGGCCGCTTTCCCTGATGCGATCTAGGATCGCAATTTCGGAGGCATCGGTCGCCGGCAACACCTTGATGCTGGCCGAACCGCCGGCGTCATCCACCGAAACGACCGCCTTCAGGCCAAAACGCTGCGCGAGGGCCTCGACGACTTTCAATTCGCCACTTTCGATCTGGTTGCGGACGGTAACGACGCCCTCGCCTGCGCTGCGCAACCTCTCGGTCGCGATATCGAGTGCAGCCAGGGCGACGATCCAGGCGTGTTGTCCGCCGCCGTCGACGACCACCCCTTCAGCGCTGTCGATGATGGTGACCGCATGTGGGTCCGCTCTGCTCAATAGTTCCAGATTGGCATCCAGGCGTGAAAAGCCGCCAAGGCCGAGAGCGGCGGAATAGACGGCGCAGTCTCGCAGCGCCGGCACAAGACCGGCTTCAACACGCGCGACCTGAACAAGGCGCTCGAAGACCATGCGCATCTCGCGGAGGCTGACCGTCAAGGTCGAAGGGAGGTTTGATTGGCACGAATTCATAGGCTTGGCTCCGCTGGGTAGAACCACAGGTCGTCGGCGGTTCCCGAGGCGATGTCTTCCGGGAGGGGAGCGCCGTGGAACATGACACCGCGCAGATTGCGGTCGAGGAAGTCGCGGGTCTTGTCGATGCCGTGAATGCCGACATTGAGAAGACGAGTGATATGAGCAGGCGTAAACGCGCCGCTCATGATGTCGGCGTGCGGTGAATGCAGGCCGGTGCCGGCAAGCGCCTGAACGCGGGTGACAATGGCGCGATGTTGCGGGTGGGCGAGCAGGAAACGCGCCGTGCTCAGCCCCGGTTCGGCCGCGGCAAGATCCTGATCAAGTGCGACGACCAGCCTTGGCAGATCGAGACCAAGATTGACGACATCTTCACCAACCTCGGCGGCCGGGCCTCGACGGGGTTCCTCAGCCGTGACCGACTTGTACCAGACGTAGCGATCAGCGGCGGCGATCTCGAGATCAAGTCTGAAGGCCCAGGCGTAGTCGTTCCTGAGAATTTCGCGCAGGCGGCTGACCGGCATTTCGGGCCGACCCGTCAGCTCTTCGTCAATCACCAGATCTTCGACGAGAGCATCGGCTTCCTCCGCTACGAGTTCGATCAGCAGCGAGTGCAGCGTTTCCATCGCTTCGGCATGAACGCGGTCAGTGAGCGAGGCTGCCAGCTCGGCGAACGGCTCGCTTTCAAAGCGGCTGCCCGCCTGCCAACGCTCGAGCAATCTGGCGACCGCCGCGCGGATGACCTGCAGCTCTTCGGCGAGAACGTCGGAACGGGTGACATTTTCGTAGACCGCGCGGTCCTGCGCGCGAAAGCGAATTGCCTTGTCGACCAGACCGAGCAGTTTCTCGATTTCGGTGCCGCCCTCGTCCGGTGTCACCGCCTTGGCGCGGGCAATTGCCTCTTCTCTGACGAAGAGCCAGCGCTCGATCAGACGCGGATGATTGTTGACGAACAACATCAGGCCGAGCGCGGAGCCATTGCCGACACCCAGAAAGCGGCGGAGTTCCTTGGCCATATCCGGCGCCTGCGGCGACCCCAGGCGCGCCAGATGTTGAAGAAGATCCTGTGCGAAGACGCGCATCATATAGGCGCAGAGCATTTGCGCGGCCAGCGACCAGCGCAGGGGGTGATCGCCCTCGTAAGCAAGAAACGACTTGGTGCCAAAGGTACCGTTGCCGTCGAGGCCGGTATTGCGCATCAGGTAGCAGGTCTGAGCAAGCTCGGACACATTAGGCTGCAGTCCGGCCTTCAAGGCCTGCCGCGCACTTTCGAAGAAGCGGCCACTGCGGTTGGAGCGGCACCAGATCAGCGTACCTGGGGTCGCGCGTCCCTCGTAGAGCTTCGGCAGCTCGACACGCGTCGTCTCGAAATCCTGCTGGCTCATATTCCCTTCGACGAGCGCGCCCATCATATCCCAGGAACGGCCGATGATGCGGCCGGTGCGACCATGCGGAGACGGTTCGAAAGAATAGACCGGGAAGCTGAAGCGCCAGGAACCGATCTCGATGCGATACTCGGCGACACCATTGCCCTTCTCGTCGATGTCGAAGCGCTTGCATAGAATCTGCCAGCGTTGACGCACTGCCCGGCTCATCAACGCCCGCGACGCGCTAATGCGCGAGGGCTGGATGGCTGCGAGCCGATCGGGTTGCATCATCTCGCCGGGGGATCGCATCAGCCGCGCAATGCGGTGCACGTCCGATTCCGGAGCGGGTTTCTTCAGGGCTGTCATACTATTGCTCTCCTCGCATACGCCCGGAGCTCGCTGCCGCTGCCGCGACGACGATGTGAGCGCACTTGTCAGTATCAAAACCTGTGAATGGACCGGAAAGCGCGAGCGCACCGACGCACTCGCCTTGGGCGTCCAGAAGCGGCGCGGCCACTGCCGAGACCGTTCGGGGGCCCTCGACTTCCGAAATGGCGTAGCCGTTTGCCCGCACCTGGGCCATGACCTCATCGCTCGGCAGATCAACGCCCTGAGCCTTCAGTCTTTCAATGATCTCCGGTCGTGCAAAGGACACGAGCACGCGCCCAAATGCCGTCCGGTCGAGCCGGAGATGAGCGCCGACCTTCAGGTCTGCCCTCAGCACGCCGCGCGACTCGACACGACGCACGATGACTGCGTCCTTGCCGTCGAGGACCGCGAGCGACGCGGTTTCGCCGCTCTGCGTGACCATTTCCTCGAGCACGCCGGAAAAACGCGCGCCGAGATTGGATTGTTCGAGGGCGGCTGCGGCATGGCTGACCACACGGAGCGTCAGACGATAACGGCCGTCTGGCGTCTGTTCGACCCAGCCTGCCTCGACCAGCGTCACGAGCCGCTGATGCGCCGCACCGCGCGCTTCGCCGAGCTGGCGGGCGACGTCGGCGAGACGCAATGGCTCTGGCGCTCCAGCCACGCAATCAAACGCAGCCAACGTTTTCAGAACTGATGAAAGAGGACGTACCGCCATTTTCTGATCGTTCCCGTGTTTTTCCAGTTGTCAAACATTAGAAGACAATGTATATTTATGTTGGACTCGCAATTGGCATCTGTCAACTCGGTTTTTCCGAGGCTGGCGGAAAATATGCGCGCGCCAAATCGACCGTGTGAGACGGTTCGACCGCGCCGTGCGAGGAAGCTTTTTAAAAACAGCGACCTAGATGGTCCGTGGCAACGTTCGTCCCGATGAGGTCAGCGAAGTGTGCGGCTGTGGGCTAAGGAAAAACCGGACTGTGAAGCCGGCTATTCAACCGCTCTTCACCCCCGTTGCGATGCGGGACCGAGCGAGCACTTAAATGGAAATGCAGCCGACAGCGGCGGCGAAGAGATCGCCGACTCGGCGTAGCGTCCGCTCAAGGGCGCGCGAAGATGGCGGGGCCCGAGGCCCCAAAAAGCGAGTGGGCCGCCTCGGTTTCGAGACAGCCCACCAATATCACAACAATCGAGGCAACCGGCTCAGGCGGCCTGAACGGTCGCATCAAGCGGTATTTCGACATCGATCTCGAGGATCGACATATGCTCATCACGATCCATCTTCACGCGGACCCGGTCGCTGTCGACCTGCACGTGCTTAGAAATGACGGCAAGGATTTCCTCGCGCAGGACGGAGATAAGATCCGAGCCTGCCGACGAACGTTCGTGAGCCAGCAGAACCTGCAGACGCTCGCGTGCCGCTGGTGCGGTGCGCTGCTTGCCAAAAAACTGGAAAATATTCATGCGGCCCTCCGTCCGAAGATCTTGCCGAAAATGCCGCGCTTTTCGCCAGGGATCGTGATCGGGAGAGTCTCGCCGGTCAGCCTGCGGGCGGCATCGAAATAAGCCATGGCTGGCGCGCTACGGCTATCTGCCAAGGTAACGGGTGCGCCGATATTGGAGGCGCGCAGCACATCCATGCTCTCAGGAATAATGCCGATAAGCGGGATGGACAGGATATCGAGGACGTCATCGACCTTGAGCATATCGCCGCGCTCTGCGCGGGTCGCGTCGTAGCGGGTGAGCAGGAGATGCTTTTCGATCCGCTCTCCACGCTCGGCCTTGGCCGTCTTCGAGTCCAGCAGGCCAATGATGCGGTCCGAATCGCGCACCGAGGACACTTCCGGATTGGTGACGACGACGGCGATGTCGGCGTGGCGCATAGCCAAGGTGGCGCCGCGCTCGATCCCGGCAGGGCTGTCGCAGATGATCCAGTCGAAGTGCCGCTTCAGGTCGTTGATAACACGTTCGACACCCTCTGCCGTCAGGTTGTCCTTGTCGCGGGTTTGCGAGGCCGGCAGCAGGAAGAGCGTTTCCAGCCGCTTGTCACGGATGAGTGCCTGGGAGAGCTTGGCATCACCCTGAATAACATTGATCAGGTCGTAGACGACCCTGCGCTCTGCGCCCATCACGAGATCGAGGTTGCGCAGCCCGACGTCGAAATCGACAACGACGACCTTTTCGTTACGCTGCGCCAGGGCCGCACCGAGTGCGGCCGTCGAGGTGGTCTTGCCAACCCCGCCCTTGCCTGACGTGACTACGATCACTTTCCCCATCTTGCTCTCCTATGCCCTAGCCGGCCACCGGCCTAGATAAGTTTCTCTGCCATGATCGCATCATCTTCGAGCCAGAGCTGGACCGCCTGGCCGCGAAGATTAGGTGTCATGTCGTCTGCCATTTTGTAGATGCCGTCGATCGCCACGAGTTCAGCCTCGAGCTTGCGGCAGAATATCCGCGCGGACGCATTGCCGATCGATCCGGCCATCGCTCGTCCTCGCAAGGTTCCGTAGATATGGATCGAGCCGCCGGCGATGATCTCCGCACCCGAGGCAACGGATCCGACGACCGTTACGTCACCTTCCGGGAAGATCACCGATTGGCCCGAGCGCACCGGCTCCCTCAAAACGATGGACTGCGTCGTCGATGGTTGCACAGGTGCTCGCACATCAGTCGACGACGGGCGCTCTTGCTGCTCGACAGTCGCTTCCTTCTCCGCGATCGCCGTGTCGGCAACCGGGCGACCACCCTTGAGCGACGGCGGCATGCCTGGCCCCAGCAGCGAAGGCCGCCCGCCCTCGATACCCATGATGCTGACGTTGCGCGCAGCAAGCTCCGCAATCAGGTCCTTCAGCTGAGCCCGGTCGATCGGCAGATCACTCACATCGAGCACAACGGGACGCCCGAGAAAAAAGCCGGCCGAACGCGCCGCAAGGTCGTCGAGTCGAACCAACCAGTCATCGAATGGCAGGTCCGGCGATAGCATGACCGCGAGGAAAGAGCGGCCCTTGATACGGATCGAGCGAGCGTCTGTTAGCACTTTGGTCATCTATGTTAAGAAATCGTTGATCCTGTTTATCGTCCAGGATGGTTAACAAAAGGTTAACGCGGCGAGTTTCGGGCGATCACGAAGCGTGTGTTCCGAAATTAAAAAGTGGGAAAATCAGCGATGAATTTCTACGCCGTCCATGCCAGCAGAAGGGGTCACAACCCTAGCGTATGCGGCGCAAATAGCGGCTTCAACTTCTGGCCAAACAGCCGGAATTCGGACAAGCAGGGCTTCGATTTTTTGGGAAAGACTCCCATGCACGGAGAGCTCGCGGCAAGTGCACCACGTCTTCTAGGTTCCCCCCGCTGAAAGTGAGACGGATCAACGGCGCGCCCGCATGTCTCAAGACGGAAAGACGCGGCCGTCGAAAAGCTTTCGCGCCGTCCTTACCGTACCGGCACCCTTGAGGGCTCCTGCGGCATCAACGTCGAGGAAGACCTCCATCGTGCCTGTCGGATGCTCGATGAGATAACGGCCGTCTCGCGGAGGCTGTGCAAGGGCGGCAGCTGGGCTGCCGGTGAGACGGGTTGCTGTTGCAATTGTCACGGCAGCGAGAACGCCGACCGAGGCATGGACCCGGTGCGGGATGAAGCAGCGCGTCGAGATTGCTCCGCCATTTCGGGGAGCCGAGATAAGCGTCATCTTTGGCACGGATGCCGCCGTCACGTCGCCGAGATTCATCATAGCTCCGGCTTTCAGTCGAATGGCCTCGAGCCTATTCTTGAGTTGTCTATCTGCCTCCAGCTCCTCGCGGCTCTCGGTTCCCGAGACGCCCAGATCCGCCGCCCTCATAATGACACATGGCATGCCGTTATCGATAAGCGTCGCCTCGACGCCGTCGATAACATCAACCTCGTTCCCTGTCGGGAGCAACGCGCCGCACATCGAACCGGCGATGTTCTCAAACAAAAGCGGGACGGGCGCATGTCGGCCGGGCACACCCGCGATTTCCATCTCCCCCCGGTAGTTTACCCGGCCGGTCGGCGTCTCGATCTTGGCAACAGCGACCTCACCGGAATTGACCATATGGATTCTTACCGGCGTGACAGTCCCTGCAGCTTTGACCAGCCCTCGTTCAATGGCAGCGGGCCCAACGCCCGCGAGAATATTTCCACATCCCTGGGCATCACTTACCAATGCCTGATCGACGAAAACCTGCAGGAACAAATAATCGACATCGGCATCGCCGCGGCTGGAGGGAGACAGGACCGCGACCTTGGAGGTCAGCGGGTCGGCCCCGCCGATGCCATCGATCTGCCGTGGATCCGGCGAGCCCATGATCCTCAGCAGGAGCGCATCACGTTCCTTTGGATCTGCCGGAAGATCCCCTGCCAGGAAGTAGGCTCCCTTCGAGGTACCGCCGCGCATCCACAGGCAGGGAATGCCATCTTCATACATACTTTAGCCCCTTCGCCTGCAGGGCTGGTCGCATGTTGTAGATGTCGAGGCCGAGTTCACCGGCCGCAAGACGTTTGCGTTTCGCATCCTCATTCGCGACACGGTTTTCGGCGGCCAAGAGGACATCGGCGGCTTCGGACCTCTTGACCACACACACACCATCATCATCGGCAACGACGATGTCACCCGGCTCAATCATGGCGCCTGCGCAAACGATCGGGACATTGACGGAGCCCAGTGTTTCCTTGACCGTGCCTTGGGCCGATACAGCTCTCGACCAGACCGGAAAGGCCATGTGCGTCAAATCTCTGATGTCACGAACACCGGCATCAATCACCAGTCCGCGACACCCCCTTGCCTGCGCCGAAGTCGCAAGCAGATCGCCAAAATAGCCATTATCGCAGGGGGATGTCGGCGCGAGAATCAGGATGTCACCAGCCTGGATTTGTTCGATCGCTACATGGATCATCCAGTTATCGCCGGGGGGAGCTGAGATCGTGACCGCGGATCCCGCAATCTGTGCGCCGGTATAGATCGGACGCATGTAGCTGGCGAGCATACCTTTGCGCCCCTGCGCCTCGTGAACGGTCGCGACACCGGCCTTCGCAAGCCTGTCGATGATGTCCTTTTCCGCTCTCAATATGTTTTGCACGACGACGCCCATGGTCACGCTCCTGTTTTGTCCGCCGGCGGCGTGCCGTGGGTATGGAAGGTTTCGATTGTTTTCAGGCCCCAGGCCTGTCCCTTCTTCCGGTCGGTCTCGGTCCAGACGATTGGCTCCCAATCCGGCGCCAAGATCAGGCGCGCGCCGGCGTTGGCCAGCTCGACACGGTTACCGGCGGGCTCCCAGACATAAAGAAAGAACGTCCCCTGGATCGCATGTTTGTGGGGTCCGGTTTCGATATGGACCCCGTTCTCCAGGAAGATGTCGGCGGCTCTCAGGATATCTTCACGGGTGTCGGTTGCGTAGGTCACATGGTGGAGGCGCGCATCGCCTCGTCCATGCTCCTCCGTGCAGGCCAGATCGTAACCCTTGTTGTTGATCGTGAACCAGCATCCACCCAGCCGACCATTGTCCAGCTGAATCATCTCCGTGACGCGGGAGCCGAGACATGTCTCCATGAACCGGCGAAATTCCGTCACGTCGCTGGCAAGCAGGTTTAAATGATCGAGCCGACGCGGATGGCAGCCGCGCCCATGATAGCGCTGCGCCAAGTTCTTTAGCTTCGGCTTCTCGCTATCCGGCGGCTGATAGCGCACCGTGTCGTAGTAGATCTCGAAGACATGCCCGAACGGATCCTGAAAACGAAACGCTCTGCCGTGCCCGGCATCGCCGTCAACCCAGCCGATGACCGTGTAGCCGCTTGCCTCGATCACCTTGACGCGCCGATCCAGAGCTTCCGGAGACGAGGTTCGGTAGGCGACATGGCCGATACCCGTCGTGTGGTGACGGGTCAGCTTCAGGGTGTGAAACTCGTAATCGTCCCAAGCGCGAAGATAGGCTGAGTTCTCGTCTTGGCCGGCAAGCGTCAGGCCGTAGACGTTGATGAAGAAATCGAGACTCTCATCGAACTTGTTCGAATACATCTCGACATGCGCGAGATGCGCAATGTCAAAGCATGGCTCCATAATCATCCTCCCGAATGCGCCTAGAGCTCGTCGACCGTCCGCGGGAAGATCGATTGAAAGCCTTCCGCATATTTGGCAGCCCGGCCGCCGGATTGACCGCCGGAATTACGCTGGAAATGATTGGCACGGTTTTGTGCGACGCGGGTATAGAACTCCCATAGGTGCTCCTGCCCTTCCATGCACTCAATTGCAGCGCGCTTCTTCTCCCACACCGAGGTTATGTCGAGAAAGACATCGGGCTTCCAGCCCATCTGCTCCGTCTGATGCGGCTCGAACAGATAAAGCTGGGGAGCGCCAAGAACTTTCTGTCCGGGATTGTGGCCCCACGCCTGGGCGATCATGCGAGTTTCGAGCGCGACTTGCGTGGCATACATGTGGTCAGTGTTGTAAGGGTCGTACTGGGAGTGGCTCAGCATGAACGACGGCTGCACCTGTCTGATGACATCGACCAGGCGGTACTTGTCCTCATCGGTCAGCCGTAGCGGATAGTCGCCGAGGTCGAAGCTGATCAGATCGTGGACGCCGAGCGCTTTCGCAGCCTTTTCGGATTCTGCTCGCCGCGCAGCCTTGACCTTATCAAGCGTGATCCCGGGCTGTTTCCAAAGCTTGGCGGATTCGCCACGCTCACCGAAGGAAAGGCACACGACGGTAACGTTGTACCCCTTGTCGGCATGTAGCGCGATCGCTCCTCCGCAGCGCCAGACGAAATCCGCCGCGTGGGCGCTGATGACAAGTGCCGTCTTCTTTTCAGACATGCGTATCTCCATTCCTTGATGGAGCGGATTTCATCGTTTCATTCCCTCTTTGCCAATTTGGAAATCCAGCGAACCCCATAAGTTTTCGCTATAGCGCATCTCCCACCAATCTCCCGGCATCGGCAATCGCTATAGCTTTTTCTTATGGCTCTCGGATCATTTTGAAATGGGCAATTCGGCCCGTTCCCGACAGGGTATGGCCTTGAACTGGCTCCTGCGACCGCGCCGTGAGCCACTATGAACACCGGCGACATTGCGCTGAAGGCGCGAGGTCGTCACCGGGAGGAACCATGCTAACCCTGCTGTTCGATGGGCTCGCCTATGGAATGCTGCTGTTCGTGCTGTCGTGCGGGCTTGCGGTCACCTTGGGGCTCATGAATTTCATCAACCTCGCGCACGGCGCATTCGCCATGGCGGGAGGTTATGTCACCGTCATTCTGACAAACCGATGGGGCGTACCCTTTCTTATGTCGCTACCAGTGGCCTTCTTGGTTACCGGGGCTGTCGGCGCATTGCTGGAGAAGGCTCTCTACAGCCGTCTCTACGACAAGACCCATCTGGATCAGGTTCTCTTTTCAATCGGGCTCGTTTTCATCGCGGTCGCCGGCACCGACTATCTGATGGGTTCACAGCAGCAGATCCTCAATCTGCCAGACTTCCTGAAAGGCCGTGTCGAAATTCTCGGAACCGGCATTGGCGTCTATCGCGCATTTCTCGTGGCGGTCTGCGGTGTCCTCGCGCTGGCCCTTCAACTCGTTCTGGCGCGCACGCGCTTCGGCAGCCGGCTCCGCGCTTCCGTCGATGACCGCCGGGTGGCGCGCGGCGTTGGGATCAGGGTTAACACCATCTTTGCCGTGACATTCGCCGTGGGTTCCGGCCTTGCCGGTCTTGGCGGCGCGCTCGGTGCAGAGATCCTTGGTCTCGACCCCACCTTCCCCCTGAAGTTCATGGTCTATTTCCTGATCGTCGTCTCGGTTGGCGGCACGTCGAGCATGACCGGGCCGCTGGTGGCATCGATTCTTCTCGGGATTGCCGATGTCCTTGGGAAGTACTACGTCCCCTCGCTCGGCGGCTTCATCATGTACATCGTGCTTGTCGCCGTGCTGGTCGTCCGGCCCAACGGCCTCTTCTCGAGGGCTGGCTAATGTCGGGCGCGAAATTCGACCAATCCGCCTCCAACAGTAACGTCATTGGCGCCTTGAGGCGCGCCAGTCGATGGAAACTGCTGGAGATCGTCTTCTGGGCACTCGCTGTGGCCGCCTGGTTTCTGCTTCCGGATCAACACCTGATCTTGACGGAGGTGGTCGGCTTCGCCGTCCTCGCGCTGTCCATCGATCTGATCCTTGGCTATGCCGGTATGGTCACCCTTGGCCAGTCAGCAATGTATGGCGTTGGCGCCTATGCCAGTGGGCTCTTCTCCATTTACGTGACCGGCGAACCTTTGACAGGGCTGCTCGTCGGGGCCCTGGCGGGTGCAGCCTTGGCCCTGCCCACAAGCTTCCTGCTGCTGCGGGGTGCCGATCTCACGCGGCTGATGGTGACACTCGGTGTTGCTGCCGTCTTGTTTGAGATCGCAAACCAGGCAAGCTGGCTGACTGGCGGCGCGGACGGCCTGCAGGGAATTACCATCGAGCCGCTGTTTGGCACGTTCGAGTTCGATATCTACGGGCATACCGCCTATGCCTATAGCCTTGCCGTACTGTTCGTTCTCTTCCTGCTGGCCCGCATCATCGTGGCCTCACCGTTCGGCTATTCCCTTCGGGCCATTCGCGATAATCCGCTGCGGGCCTCGGCAGTAGGTATACCTGTCAAGGCGCGGCTTGTTGCGATCTACACCGTGTCAGGTGCATATGCAGGCATTGCCGGTGCGTTGTTCACGCAGACGCAACAGTTCATCTCACTCGATGCCCTCTCGTTCCAGAAATCGGCGGACGGACTGATGGTGCTGGTGATCGGCGGCACCGGATATCTTTATGGCGGCCTCATCGGTGCTCTGGTTTATGAGCTGATACAGGATGCGATTTCGTCGCTCACTCCGCAGTATTGGCAGTTCTGGCTCGGCATCCTCCTCGTCGCCTTCGTCCTGATCGGTCGCGACCGTCCCCGTCAGCTCATTAACATGCTGTCCTCCCGCCTTGCCGGCACATTCCATTCCACGCCCTCCTCCAGACCATCGAAGGGAAAAGCGTCGTGAGCGTCGCCGCACTCGAAACTCGAAATCTCAACAAGCTGTTCGGCGCGCTGCAAGCGACGACGGATGTCAGCTTTCGTCTTGAAAAAGGCGCGCGCCACGCTCTGATCGGGCCAAACGGCGCGGGCAAGACCACGTTCATCAACCTCCTCACGGGGGTGCTTCCACCCTCGAGCGGCGACATCGAGCTGAACGGCGACAATGTCACCCATCTGACGCGCGAGAAACGTGTTCGGCGCGGACTTGTGCGAACGTTCCAGATCAACCAGCTCTTTGCCGGTTTGACCGTTGTGGAGAGCCTGGCGCTGGTCATCAGCGAGCGAACAGGCAAGGGATGGAACTGGCTACGGCCAGCCTCCGCAGTTCCCGGCATCGAGGCCGAGATCGCCCGGCTTGTGAAGGACTTCGGACTTGAGGGCGTCTTCGACCAGCCGTGCTCGGCGTTACCCTATGGTAAGCAGCGATTGTTGGAAATAGCGCTCGCGGTCGCGTGCCAGCCAAAGGTCCTGCTGCTCGACGAACCGGCAGCCGGTGTCCCCGAAGCGGACCGGAGGGAGGTCATGGCACGCATCGCCGGGCTTCCAACCGACGTTTCGATCCTGTTGATCGAGCATGACATGGATCTTGTCTTCAACTTTGCGAACAGGATCTCGGTGCTCGTCGCCGGCGCCCTGTTTGCCGAAGGATCCGTGGATGACATCTCCAGAGATCCGCGCGTCAAGGATGTCTATCTCGGAGGTGCGGACCATGGCTGAGTTATTGAAGGTTTCAGCCTTGTCTGCAGGCTACGGTAAGGCGCTCGTCCTTCACGGGATCTCCATGTCGATCGAACAAGGCAAGGCCGTCGCGCTGCTGGGTCGCAACGGGGTCGGCAAGACCACGACGTTGAACACCATCGTCGGGCTGACCCGTTATAATGCCGGATCGATCGTTCTTGACGGCATCGACATCACTCGGATGTCGCCCGAACGTCGTGTCGAGGCAGGTGTGGGCTGGGTGCCCCAGGAGCGAGGCATCTTCCGCTCGCTGACCGTCGAGGAAAACATCACCGCGGTCGCCCGGGCGGGCAAGTGGACGCTCGCCGCAGTGTACGAGCTCTTTCCTCGTCTGAAGGAACGTCGCGCCAATCTCGGCAACCAGTTGTCCGGCGGCGAACAACAGATGCTCTCGATCGCCCGTGCCCTGGTGCTCAATCCAAAGATGCTGCTGCTCGACGAGCCGACCGAAGGCCTTGCGCCAATCATCGTCGAGGAGTTGCTGCTGGCGATACGCAGGATCGTTCGCGACGAAGGTCTGGCAGCGATCATCGTCGAGCAGCACGCACAGCAGATTCTGGCAATTACCGACCACGCCATCATCCTCGACCGAGGCAGCGTCGCTTACACGGGCGACAGCGTGCGGCTGGCCGACGACAATGAAACACTGGGCAGGTTCCTGGGTATAGGCGCGGCGGCTTGAGAGGGCCGGCGCGAATTTTAGTGCCAAACGGGCATGCCGAAATCGGGATGTCGAACTTCAAGAGGAGGAGAACAATGCAAATGAAAAAGCTACTGGTAGGTACAATTGCGATACTGGCGATCGTGGCGGGGTCGGTAACGGCGGTCTACGCCGAAGATTCAGTCAAGGTCGGGGTTGTCATCCCACTGACCGGCGGGTTCCAGTCGAACGGCCGCCAAATCAACGCGGCTCTCAAATCGTTCGTGGCGACTCACGGTGACACGGCCGGCGGCAAGAAGGTGGAGTTCATCGTCAAGGACGATGGCAGCGTGCCGGACAACGCGCTTCGCATCTCGCAGGAGCTGATCACCAACGACAAGGTTTCGATCCTGACCGGTTTTGGCAACACGCCGACCGCCCTGTCCGTTGCCCAGCTCTCGAAGCGCGCGAAGATCCCCCAGGTCATCATGGTCGCGGCAACATCCTCGATCATGAAGGCGTCGCCCTACATGCTGCGCACCTCCTGGACCATCCCGCAAGTGGCGAGCGTCATTGGCAAATGGGCGCCTGAGAACGGAGCCAAGAAATTCGTCAGCATTGTCTCCGATTACGGCCCTGGGAAGGACGCCGAGGAGTGGTTTGCCAAGACCATCGAAGCAAACGGTGGTTCGGTCATCTCGAAGCTGAAGGTTCCGCTCGCCAACCCCGATTTCGCGCCTTTCCTCCAGCGGGCAGCGGACGAGAAGCCCGAAGCTCTCTTCGTGTTTGTTCCGACCGGTGCCGGCGCCGCCTTCATGAAACAGTTTGTCGAACGCGGGCTGGACAAGTCCGGCATCAAGGTTATCGCAATGGCTGACGTGACTGACGATGACTTGCTGAACAACATGGGCGATCCGGCAATCGGCGTTGTCACGGGCGGCCCTTATTCCGCCAACCACGAATCCGCTGAAAACAAGGCCTTCGTGGAAGCCTTCAAGAAGAACAACGATGGCATGCGCCCGAATATGGTTGCCGCCGCTGCCTGGGATGCGCTCGACCTGATCTACAAGACGCTCGACAAGACCAAGGGTGACGCAACCGGCGAGACCTTCGTCAATGCTGCAAAGGGAATGGAGATCAACAGCCCGCGCGGACCGATCTCCATCGATCCCGAGACGCGCGATATCGTCCAGGACATCTACATGCGCAAGGTCGAGAAGGTTGGTGGCGAACTTTACAACACGGAGTTCCAGACCTTTGAAAAGGTCAAGGACCCGGCCCACTGAATGTCGCAGGGAGGAGGCGCGCCCTAGATGCGCCTCCTGAAACAACGTCGCCTTTTGCGGCGCATCTCTAGATTATTGAGCGGGAGAAAACCATGGCAGCAGTTGCGACGATCGGTTTTGGAGAAGCGGCTCAGGCTTTTGTCGCAGGCTGGCACGACGAACTCGGACGCGAACGGCTGGGCACCGTGGCCACCTTCGACATCAAGGTCGAAGACCCGTTGCAGCGGCAGAATCTCGTTGAGGCTTGCGCACGCCTTGATGTTTGCTGTGCCGAAAATCCAGGTGAGGCGGTGACGGCGAACACCGTCGTTTTCAGCCTCGTCACGGCGGATCGGGCACTGGAAGCAGCACGCAGGGTAGCCGAGTTTCTCGAGCCTGGTACCTTATATCTCGACTGCAATTCTTGCTCCCCCGCCACAAAGATGGCCGCTGAAAGACTGATCGTTGCCGCTGGTGCAACCTATGTCGATGTGGCTGTGATGTCGCCTGTGTATCCCGGCCGGCATCGGACTCCTCTCCTGGTCTCCGGGGCGGCGTCCGGCAATGCGGTGCAAAAGCTCTCTGATTTCGGAATGAAAGCGCGCGCGGTCGGAGACAAGGTGGGGCAGGCCTCATCGATCAAGATGCTCAGATCCGTCATGATCAAGGGCTTCGAAGCTTTGACAGCCGAGTGTGTACTGGCTGCACGAAGGGCGGGTGTCGAAGAGGCCGTCATCGCATCGCTCCAAGCCTCAGATCCTGGAGTGGACTGGCTGAAGCGCTCTGCTTACAACTTGGAACGCATGATGGTACATGGAAAGCGGCGAGCGTCCGAGATGCGTGAGGTCGCCGCAACGTTGAGAGAGCTTGGACTACCGGATCGGATGGCTGTGGCGACCGCCGAATGGCAGGCCCAGATCGGCGATTTGGATGTCGTGACGGAAGACGATTCTCTGGATGCTCGGGCCGATTCCATTCTCGAATATTTCGCGCGGTGAGACGGCCGACGTAGAAGGTGCCTCGCGTGCAACATAATCTCCGGCATCTGAGGGTGTTTCTAGCCGTCGTCGATACCAATTCCGTGACGAGAGCCGCGGATCTCTGCCACCTCTCGCAACCGGCGGTGACGCAGGCGCTGTCCAAGATAGAGCGAGAACTGGGCACGAGCCTCTTTACAAGGATCCCGCAGGGCGTATTTGCCAACGCCCAAGGCGATGTACTGGCAAAGCGCGTTCGCCGGGCCTTCGGTTATCTTGACCCCGCCTTGCTGGAGCTCAGCCCACGTCTTCGCATGGTAGCGACAAGCTCCCAGCTGGAAGCGCTGATTGCTGTGCGCGAGGCAGAGAACTTCACGCTGGCGGCGCGGCGGCTGGGTTTGGCGCAGCCCACGGTCCATCGCGCCGTGACCCAGCTTGAAGAGGAGGCCGCGCGGCCACTCTTCGAGCGGACCTCCTACGGCATTGTCGCCACGAGAGCGGCAGGCACATTGGCCCAGGCGGCTCGCCTCGCGTTCGCGGAACTGACTCAGGCAGAGGTCGATCTGGCGGATACGCTTTCCGAGGAAGCGGGCAAGATCGTCGTTGGTGCAATGCCCCTCTCACGGTACTTCGTCCTGCCACGCGCGATCGCTGAGTTCAGGAAGCTGCGGCCCAAGACGCCGATCCATATTCTTGAAGGGCCCTATGCCGATCTCCTCGCTGGGCTCCGGCGCGGCGAGATCGATTTCCTGATCGGAGCGCTACGCGATCCTGCCCCCATCGGAGACGTGGAACAGCGGGTTCTGTTCACCGACACGCTCGTGATCGTCTCGGGCAGCGATCACCCACTGGCTGGCCAAGACAATGTGACCACGGACGACCTAGCGTCCTATCCCTGGATCGTGGGGCAGAAAGGCACGCCGATCCGACGCCACTTCGACGCCCTGTTCCAAGCGTCAGCCAATCCGCCAACCAGTATCGTCGAATCCAGCTCCCTGATCCTGATGCGCGAACTCTTGAACTGCACACATCATCTGGGCTGCATTTCCTACCTGCAGGCGCAGGCCGAACTGAAGCGAGGCCTGATCAAGGCGCTGCCGCTGGACCTCAGGCACACCGCGCGACCGATCGGGCTCACCGTGCGTGCCAACTGGATGCCGACGAGCGCGCAGGCCCAATTTCTGGAGCTCGTGTCGAATTACGAAGAAGCGCCCGGTCCTTCCGAACTATCCTCGTGAGCGCAGGGCGCGCGGGAGCGGCTTTAGCGCGGTCGTCAAATGCTCGCTCAGGCTTGCGCCTTATGCAGACGGTTATAGGCGCCGTCGCGTGCCACAAGGTCGTGATGCGTTCCTTGCTCAACGATGCCATTGGCGTCGATCACAACGATTCGATCGGCGCTGCGGATGGTTGCCAGGCGGTGCGCGATGATCAGTGTCGTGCGGCCCTTGGCCAATTCCGCAAGCGACTTCTGGATGGCGCGCTCGGTTTCGGTGTCCAGTGCCGATGTCGCTTCATCGAGGATGAGGATCGGCGGGTTCTTGAGGAACATCCTGGCGATCGCCAATCTCTGCTTCTGGCCTCCCGACAGCTTGACGCCGCGCTCGCCAATAACCGTGTCCAAGCCATCCGGCAAGGCTGCGATCATCTCGTCGAGCTTGGCGCGCTGGGCGGCCGCAACGATGTCGGCCTCCGGGGCGCCCAGGCGACCGTAGGCGATATTCTCCCTGATGGTGCCGGCAAACAGGAACACATCCTGCTGTACGATGCCGATCTGGCGGCGCAAGGACGACAGCGTCATATCGCGAATGTCGATGCCATCGACCGAAATCGTGCCACCGGTGACCTCATAGAAGCGCGGCAGCAGGGAACAGATCGTCGTCTTGCCCGCCCCCGAGGGCCCGACGAACGCGACCGTTTCGCCGGCACGGATCGTCAAGTCGACCCTGTCGAGCACGGTCCTTCCGTCCGTGTAACCGAACGACACGGCATCATAGGTGATCTGTCCGTTGAGATGCTCGACGGTGATCGCATCTGCGGCGTCCGAGATATCCGGCTCGGTATCGAGCAATTCGGTAAAGCGGCGGAAGCCCGCGATGCCCTTCGGATATGATTCAATGACGGAATTGATCTTCTCGACCGGTCGGAAGAAAACTGCGACAAGAAGCAGGAAACCGATGAACCCGCCTGCCGTGAGTTCTCCAGCGAGCACAAAATAGCTCCCAGCGATCATCACGACCATCTGCGTCAGGCGCATGGCCATGTAGCTCAGCGAAGTGCTGGCCGCCATGATACGGTAAGCCTCGAGTTTCGTTCGGCGATAATTCTGATTGTCCGTCTCGAAGAGACCGCGCTCGTGATCCTCATTGGCGAAAGCCTGAACCACACGCACACCACCCACGCTTTCCTCGATGCGGACGTTGAAGTCGCCGACGCGCCCGAACAAGGTGCGGGCGTTCCGACTCATCCTGGCGCCGTAACGGCTTGTGAGCCAGGCGGGCAAAGGAACGATTGCCGCCGTGATCAAGGCAAGCTGCCAGTTGACGGTGAGCATCAGGACGAGGGCCCCAGCAAAGGTCATGGCGGCAATGAAGAGGTCTTCCGGACCATGGTGGGCGACCTCCCCGATCTCCTCAAGGTCCTTGGTCAATCGGCCGACGAGATGTCCGGTCTTCTGATTGTCGTAGTAGCTGAACGAGAGTTTCTGCAGATGGTCGAAAGCCGCGCGGCGCATATCCGTTTCGATATTGATGCCGAGCATGTGGCCCCAATAGGTCACGACCGCCATCAGACCGGTGTTGATGGCATAAACCGCTATCAGGCCGGCCGAGGCCAGGAGAATAAGCAGCCAGTCGTGGCTCAACAGCAGGCGGTCGACGAACAGCTTCACCGCCATCGGGAAGCCAAGCTCCAGCAGGCCAGAGACAATGGCGCAACCGAAGTCGAGAATGAACAAGCCCCGGTATGGGCGATAATAAGCAAAAAAGCGGCTGAGCATTCGACCTTACTTCATTGTCGCTTGAAAGCGTCCCGATGCGGGCTCCCGAAAAATATGATGCGAGTTCTCATATTTCTTCCCGAAAGCCAACAGGGAAAGTGGTCGATACCCATTTGAACCGAACACGCTGGCGTTACCGGCGCGACAGCCTCGTCCATGCGCGGCCCCTGTGACAATCTGATCTGTTGCCATGACCGAACTCAGAACGACCGACTATTCCCGAAACGGCGGAAGCCCGGCTGCGGGCTAGACGCTGACGAGCAGCAGGACATAGGCGATAACAGTCACCATCAACCCGCGGAAAGCAAGGGTGACGCAGCGGTATTTGCCGCGCGCGATGGCGGCGAGAATGTCGGCATTCTCCAGGTATTGGCTGAACAGATATCCTGTATCACGCCGTGCCGCTGCCTGACGGAAATGATCGCGGTGCTTCGGCCAGGCGCCCCAGAAGAGCGACGTCGAGGAGTTCACCTGTCGCGGAAGCACGACCATGATCGCGCACAGGATCGAGAAGACCGAAGCAGTCGCCAACATGCCGGAGAACAGGATTCCCTGTGGCGTCCCCTGTGCATAGCGCGCCCAGGTAAACACCTCACGCCCCTCGCTGGAAGTGATGAGAAAGGCAAGCATGAACGTGAAGATATAGGCGGCCTTCTGGTCGGATATCTTGATCTGATCGTAGAATATATCGTTGACCTTCTTGATATGGTCAAAATACTCGCTGCCGACGCTTGCGGTCGAAGGATAGCTTTCTAACGAATCCGACGAATTTTCAAAATCACTCACATCCCGCCCCCATGTCCAAGTGTTACCCTGATATTACACTTGCCTAACAAAGCAAATACAACGCTTGGTCACACGTTGACTTTCAAAACGGGCTGGCGAATGTTTGCCGCATGAGGGGTAGTTTTGCGCGATACGCGTGCGGGGGCACGGCGATCACGCTGGTTGCGTTATGCCTGACGCAGCCGGCATCGGCGGAGCCTCTTCAGCGCACGGCACGTGCCGCAGGCTCCGTCATCGATCGCAAGATGGGCGAGGAGGTTCGCTTCGTCGATCTCTCCAACTGGCAAAACGTTGTACTTCACCAGGATCTCCTGGGCGGCGACGTGCTGCGCACCAATGCCAACGGCCAGCTCGCCATCCTGTTCGCGGATCACACACAGGTGCGCCTTGGCCGCAACTCCGCATTGCAGGTCAAGCAGATGTCTGCCACGGGCGACACGGTGCTGAACCTCCAATCCGGGACCATGTGGGGTCGCGCTCAGCGCGGCGGGCAAGGCCTGACCGTGGAAACGCCGGCTGCGGCAGCGGCCATTCGCGGCACGGACTGGACGCTGACCGTCAAGGGCGACCAGACCTCCTTGATCGTTCTCGAAGGCCGTGTGCAGCTGAAGAACGAACTCGGCAGCGTTGATGTTGCACAGGGGGAGGCGGCTGTCGCGACGATCGGACAGGCGCCACGCAAACTGATCATCGTCGCCCCGGACGATCGCGAACAGATGCTGTTCTATCTGACGCTTCGCAGCGGCTTCACCTTCATGCCGGCCTCCCCTCTGCCCCTGCAAAAGATGCGCAGCGAGCGTGGACGTATCGAGGCAAAGGCGCCGGAAGCAAGGAATGCCGAGGATTGGCTCTCCCTGGCTGAAATCCAGCTGTCCATGGATGGACGCCAGGCAGCCCTTCAATCGCTGGCGAGAGCACGGAGCCTCGGTCTATCCGCCCAGCAGCGCGCACGCGCTGATCTCATCGAAGCGCTGATCGCAGGCGCTGAAAAGCGCTACGACGATGCCGCAGCACTGTTTAAGCGGGCCGAACCGGCGCTCGACCCAGAGCGGCGCAGTATCGCGGCCTATGGCGGTTACTATTCAAGATCACTGCGCGACCCGAACCATGTAGAGATGCCGCCGGCGAACATCACCGGCCCCTACGCAGCCGTGATGAAGGCCTACACCGCCGGTTTTCTGGAAGATATTCCGGCAGCGATCGAGACCATGAAGCAGGCAGAAGCCCGCTACCCCACGGACTCGCGATTGCCGGCACTGCGTGCGCAATTGGCTCTCCTGATCAACGATCGGGTACAGATGAGGGAGGCGATCGAGCGCTCTCTGTCGATCGATCCGAACGATCCCGACGGCCTTCAGGCTCGTGCGCGCCTGCGCGCTGATATCGAGGGTAACCTCGACGCAGCACTGGAAGATCTCAACAACGCGATCAAGGTGGCGCCCGGTTCATCCATGGCCTGGAACGATCTCGGGCTGCTGCAGGACGCCCGAGGCGCAAGCCGGGAGGCGGAAGCAGCCTTCAAGAAAGCCATCGAGCTCGATCCCGATGATCCGATCAGCCACGCCAATCTGGCGGTCTTTTATCTCGACCACTCGCGGATGAAGGAAGCCAAGCGCGAGATCGACCTGGCGCTTGCCGCCGATCCGGCTTTCGACGTCGCGCTGCTGGCACGTGGCCGCTACTATCTGCAGACAGGCGAGATGGACAAGGCGATCGACGATCTGCTCGCCGCCTCCACAGCCAATCCGGGCTATTCCCAAGCGCAGCTGATGCTGGCGGCCGGTCATTACGAAAAAGGCGATCGCGACCCGTCCAATCAGGCGCTCGACAACGCCGACAGGCTCGACAAGAACGACCCCGTGATCTCGTCGTTCAGAACGGCGGTGGCGATCGATGACTATGACGCGGACGGGGCCATACGATATGCGCAGGAGTTCCTGCGGCGCTCCAAGGCGCAGGGCGGACATTACAGCTCGCTCGGCGCCAACCAGGACGCTGGTTCGACCCTCAACAACGCCTTCCGACTGCAAGGATTGAATGCCTGGGGCCGCTACTACGGCGACGCGGTTTTCGACCCGTTTGCCGGCAGCGGATATGTTGACCAGTCGATCCGCGGCAATATCAGGTCGTTCGTCAACGTGGCGAGCTTCGATGAGGAAATCGACCCATACAGGCTCAATCCGGACAGCTTCTCGGCGTTGCTGCAGGGTCTCCTGCTTGATCCGCATATGCTGTCGGGCCGGTCACGTTCCGCGAACCTGTTGCGACGGCCCTTCCTGGAAGGATCGCTTGGAACGGGCGTCATGCATTCGGGCGGCGAGAACAAGCTGATCGGCGAAGCCGAAATTCAGGGCTTCGCCAACGAACCTTTCCCGATCAGCGGTTATGCCAATCTCAATTGGAACAATGTCCCCTTCGAGGGTGATTATCAGCCCTTTCTCGGGCAGGGCCAATTCAGCGGCGAGCTTCGCGCCCTGTCAGGAAACGCCTACCTGACGGCAACGCCCGCCCCCGATGACCGGTTCGTCCTCTATGCAAACCATTCCGACAGCAAGATCGATCAGGACATAACGTTCCCGCTGGCTCCCTACAGCGAGAGCGACAAGATCGACACCCAATCGACCGCGGCCGGCATCGGTTGGAGCCACACTTTCGGCTACCGCAATGTCATGAACGCCGCGGCACTTTATACCGGCGTCGACCAGGACTTGTCGCAATCCATCGTCTTCGGGGGACCGTTCGCCAGAAACGCCGAGGCGTCGCAGAGGAACTATGTTTTTGCCATCAATCATCTCTATGGCGATGACGAGCTCACATGGCGTTACGGCATCGAAGGCGGCATTGTCGATGTGAAAGCGAATGATCCGCTGTCCACACCGGTTGACGAGACCGTCAATATCGGCCGCGCCTATGTCGACCTGCTCCACGAGATCACACCTGACCTGAAGGCCGAGTACGCTCTGTTCGGCACGCTGATCAACGGTGAGACTTCGGATGTCAGTCGGCTGGAGCCGCGTCTTGGCGTGGCCTGGGCGCCTGCGGATGGTCAGTGGCTACGCGCCGCCTTCATGCGTCAGAGTTTCGACTTCGGTTCTCCGACACTGTCGCCGATCGGCGTCCTCGGGATACAATCGATCCAGCCATTCGTCGGAATCGAAGGCTATACCGATACGATCGCCCTGCAATGGGACGCGCAATGGACAGACAGCCTGTTCACCAGCGTCGACTACCAGCACCAGGAAATCCGCAATCTCAACCTCGCCTATCCGACAACGGCGCCGTTTCTTGTCTTTCCGTTCGGGATCAACATTGATGATGGACGCCTCGATCGCGTCAGCGCGACGGCAAACGTCGCCCTCGGCTACGGTTTCGGCATCTCCGCCACAGCCGCGTACGCCAATTCCAAAAACAACGACGCGAGCAGTCCTGGCTTTGGAGGCCCCCTACCCTTTGTGCCCGACAAGTTTGGGCAGCTCGCCGTTACCTGGGTGAACGAGGCGAATGTCAAAGTGACGGTTGCGGCCAATTATATCGGCGAACGCCAGGGTGATGATGGAACCCTTGGTAGTGTCCGCCTCGGCGACTACTGGACCCTGGATGCCAACATGATCTGGGAGCCGCTCGACAAGCGCTTTGCGCTCGAGGCCGCTGCATTCAACCTGCTTGACGAAGACTTCGAGGTTGCTCCGGGCGTGCCCGGGTGGGGCCGCGCCGTCAAGGGCACTTTCAAAGTCCGATTCTGATGAACGCAGTTTCGGCGCTCAGTCACTCCTCACGTCCGCCAGGCTGGCCATTCAGCAGCCGCGGCCTGCGCTTGTGCGTGCTGGTGCTCGTGACGCTGGTTGCCACCTTGCTTCTGTCACGACTGCCGGCATGGCCGCTGCTTGAGCTTCGATCGTTCGACTACCTGTCTACGATCGACGGCCTGCCCCCACCGTCCGATGGACCGGTCATTGTTGCGATCGACGAGCCGTCGCTCGCTGCCATCAACGCGCAGTGGCCCTGGCCGCGCAGCCTGCATGCCGAGCTTGTGCGCCAGTTGAGAGCGGCCGGTGCCAAGGCGATCGGGCTTGATATCATCATGGCCGAGCCGTCGACGCAGGCAAATGATGCCGCCATGACGGCAGCCGTCGGGCCGGATGTCGTGCTGGCGGGTGACGAGACGCTGATCCAGACGCCCCAGGCCGACCAGCTCGTGCGCGCCACCCCGTTGCCGCAGTTGACCGCCGCCGGCGCGCGCACCGGCATCGCGTCCATTGAACTCGGCGGCGACGGTGTCTTCCGCAGCATGCCGCAATATGTCGACGGTTTCGCGGTAACGTTGCTGGCAACGTCAGGTACCGCGGTGCACTCGATCCCCGAAGCCGCAATGATCCAGTCTTTTGGTCCCGCCCGCAGCTACCCGACCGTGTCCTACTACCAGGCCCTCGATCCGAAGAATTTCCTGCCGCCGGATTTCTTCAAGGGTCGCGTGGTGCTGGTGGGCTTGAGCCTTCAGAACGCGCCAGAGATCGACAAGGGAGGCGCTGACGCCTTTGCGACGCCCTATACGATGCATACAGGCAAACTCACCGCCGGCGTCGAGATACAAGCGACGATCTACGACAATCTCCGCCGCCAGGCGGCGATCGCACAATCAAGCGGATTGGCCTTTGTTGCTTCCGTGCTCCTCGCCGCGTTGCTCGCCGCGGCCACCGTCTGGCGGTCGACCGGCTGGCCGACCCTGGTCATGGCCTTTGTCGCCATCTGCGTCTTCGCGGGGCTGAGCTACGCGGGTATTCGCTTCGGCCATCTCTTCGTGTCGCCGCTCGGACCAACGGTTGCCTACATATCGGTCGCCTTTGGCCAGGCCGCGCTCGACTACGCCGAAGAACGCCGGAACAAGCAGCGCATCACGCGCGCCTTTTCGCAGTATATATCGCCCGATCTCGTCAAGCGGTTGTCCGACGATCCTTCCCAGCTGAAGCTTGGAGGCGAACGGCGCACGCTATCGGTTCTCTTCTCTGATGTTCGTGGTTTCACGACAATCGCCGAGACGATGAAAGATGACCCCGAGAAGTTGACTGGCCTGATCAATCGGCTGCTCACGCCTCTCTCCGATATCGTCATGGATCAAGGCGGTACGATCGACAAATACATGGGCGATTGCATCATGGCCTTTTGGAACGCGCCGCTCGACGATCCGGACCACGCGCTCCACGCTGTCACAGCCTCCCTCGAGATGCAGGCAGCAATCGGACGCCTGAACCAACAGCTTGAAAGGGAAGCCAGGGCGACAGGCGCGCCATTGCACGTGCTGCGCATGGGTGTCGGCATCAATACAGGCGACTGCGTCGTCGGCAACATGGGCTCGACGCGCCGTTTCGACTACTCCTGCCTCGGAGACGCCGTCAACCTCGCCTCCCGTCTGGAGAGTGCTTCGAAGAACTACGGCGTTGCGCTCCTGCTCGGCGAGGAGACGGCAAAGCAGATCGCCGGTCATTACACTGTCGTCGAATTGGATCGCATCATCGTCAAGGGACGCACCGCTCCCTCACCGATATTCACGGTTGCCGACGATGCCGACGGTCTGGGTCTCGCCTCGCACAAAGCGTTCCTGGATGCAAAGTACGACAAGACCCTGACGCCGCTGGATGTTCGGTTTGAAACCCTGCCACAAATGATCCCGTCGCTTGCTCCCTACTACGAAATCATCCGCACGCAGCTCTCGACGTCGCAGGACGACTGACCGCGACGATGCGCTGGTCGGTGAGTTGAGATCAATATCCGTGTCAGTCCAGCCGTTGGCGCGCCCGCCATTGCGCCGGGGTTAGGCCGAGCTCGACCCGGAAAGCCGTTCTTAGGGCCTGCGCATCGGGAAAACCGCAGCGGGCGGCAACATCGTCAAAACCACGAGCACCCGCAGCGAGAAGCTCCTGTGCCCGTGCAATCCGCACACGCCTGAGCCACCCGCCGAAATTGTCGCCTGTCTGCGCCCTGACATGCCGGGTGAGACTGCGACGGCTCATGCCCGCGCGCTGCGCCAATTCATCCAGCGAGGGGGTACGGGATGGGTCGGCGCGCAGGCTTTCCAGAATTTCGCTGATCCTGCGATGGATCGATCCGCCAATGGTTGGCTTGTCGATCAACTGGGGCTGATGTCCCGCACGTTGGGGTGCGACGACAAGCTGGCGGGCGATACGATTGGCTTCGGCAACGCCGGAGATGCGCGCGACCAGGTGAAGGCAGCAATCCAGGCCGGACGCAACGCCGGCAGAGGTCAGTATCCGACCCTCATCGACGAACAGGGCCCCGGCATCGACCGTCACCCGGGGATAACGGGCAGCAAAGGTTTCGGCCTGCGTCCAGTGCGTCGTCGCCCGCCGTCCATCGAGCAACCCCGCCTCCGCCAGCCCGAAGGCGCCGAGGCAAAGCCCGACGACGACTGACCCTCGCGCTTCAGCATCGCGCAGTTCCGAGATGATCTCCGGCGGTATAGGCTCCGCCGCGTCGCGCCAGCCGGGCAGAATAACCATGTCGGCGTCGCGTGCAGCTTCCAGGGTACACGGCGCGTCGATCGTCAGTCCCCCGGTTGCAGAAAACCTCGCCTGATTGGCACAGACATCGATCCGATGCCCACCCACCAGAAACTGCTCGCCAAAGACGGCGAGCGGCGTCGACAACATGAAGGGGCTAATCCCGTCGTAAGCAAGAACAGCAAGGCGCATTGGCCCAATCTACACGCAACATGGCCATCGGGCCACTCATGGATAAGCACGAAGACGGCTAAGTAGTCAGCACAACCTTCTCAGGAGTTTTTACATGGCCCGCACTCTTCTCGTGATCGATGTTCAGAACGACTATTTTCCGGGAGGCGCGTTGCCGCTTTGGCAGGCCGAAGAAACCGAAGCAAGGATCGTCTCTGCCATCGCACGGACGCGCGCCGCCGGCGACAAGGTCGTGCTGGTGCAACACGTTTCCACAGCAACCCAGGGCTTGTTTGCCGCTGACGCTCCCGGCACCGCCATCCGTTCTGGTATACTTGCCGCCGCCGGAAACGCAGCAGTGGTGACCAAGCGCAACGCCGACGCCTTCCAGGACACCGACCTTGCAAAACACCTGGAAGGCACGGGAGATCTGCTCGTTTGTGGGATGATGACCCAGAACTGCGTCGTCTTCACTGCGATGTCGCGCGCGGCGGATGACTTCAAGGTACAGGTCATCGGCGACCTCTGCACCGCCCCGATGGAGGTCGTCCATCGCATCGCTCTGAGCGCGTTGAATTCGAAGCTTCCCGTTACCACTGCGGAGCAGGTCTGGTCCTAGGACGGCGATCCTCATCTGCCCTAAGAAAAGCTGGCCGAGACTGGATCTAGGCCAGCCGTTGACCCATGGCCAGCCTGCCGATCTCCATCCGCTCAGCAAGGTGACTGAAGCGCATATTAGCATTTTGCATGCACATAGTTGCTCTCGTGCGAAGTGAGCAGTCATGATCAGTGCCCGATCGACCACGGAGCGCAAGGCAATGGATATTCGCAGTTTCACCAGCTTCGTCATGGCCGCCGAACTTATGAATATCACCCTGGCTGCTCAGCGACTGAATGTGACGCAGTCCGTTCTCTCCCGCCAGATAAAGCGACTTGAGAACCACCTAGGCGTCAAGCTTTTCGAGAAGTCGGGCCGAAATGTCCGACTGACGGTCAAGGGTGAAGTCTTGTTTGCCCGGATCAACAGCGTTCTCATCGCCGACAAGAACCTGAGGACACTCGCCGACGATCTCTCACAGAAAAAAATCGGGTTCCCCGGAGGACGGCTTCGTCCACATAACGGACGATCGCAGGCGCGAGGGCATCTTTGAAACTATGTCGATGGCCGAAAACCTGCTCTCGGATTACTCCGCCGAGCACGAAAAGCGCGGACCATCGACCAAGGACTACTACTAGCGCAATTCTGGAGCGCCCCTGGGCGTCCGTGCGATCGAGACCGCCGGCCCAACCGACAACATCGCCCTCGCCCTGCGGCACGGTTACGAACATGTGGTCAATCACCGAGAGCAGGACTTTGTTTGCGTAGTCAAGGAACTCACGGCCGGCCTCGGATGTGCCGCCTCCTACGACAGCGTCGGCCGGGATACGTGGCGCGGTTCGCTGAAATGTCTGCGGCGCTTCGGCATGCTTGTGAATTTCGGCCAGTCGTCGGGCCCGATCCGCGATTTCACGGTACCTGACATCGCCGACCGGATCGCAAACCGGCCGGTACTCTTCGTACTATGTCTCAAGCCGCGAAGATCTCAAGGCGCGTGCGGCGAATTGGCTTTCACGTCTGCTGAGCGGACAGATCCGCGCTGACGTGGTCTAGAAGCAACCCGTCGGGGTTGCTTCTGCTTCGCCCGCCGCCCCTTGGTCACCTCTTAGGTGTTCCTCGGGCACCCAAATACCCGCCGCGACAGGCCGCCAAGGTTCACAGCCTGCTTGAAAGTTGCCAGACCGTAGCGCGACTGTCTCAATTCCCTAACGACGCAGGCGTCTCCTGGCCGCGACGTATCGTGAAACGACCTCCAGGGCTTCGATTTCAACCAATTGTAACACGTTGATATGGATTCATATTCGCGGTTGGACGGAAGCTATCTCGAGCTTAGCTTTTCCTAGTACCAGATCAGAACACGGCTGATGCTATACTCGCGTGCCATTTTTTCGCCCTCTGGTGGGACCGTATGGCTTTAGTGCCAGGCTCAGTTTGGTCCGCGGGGCGACACACACGCCCTCAACGCGTTAATCTTTCGTTAACCAACCTTACCTAGCCTTAACCCCGCTCACATAGGTGTAGCCGAGATCACGTCATCGTCCTGATGAGCGTTCGAACCGCGCCTCGCCGCATCAGGCAAGACGGTACCAGAACACGCCAAGGAGGTCGAAATGCCCCTCGTCGCAATACCCGGCAAGATCAAGCCCATCGGGGGAGATCGGATTATCGTCATGGATGCCGGAACGAACCATCAGGCGGTGCATATAACCGCAGATGCTCTCCTGCACGATTGCCGACCCGCTCCGGGCGTAAGCTACACGCTCAGCCAACTCTCGCTGCTAGAGCAGGTTGCCAGCCACAAATTCGACAATGGCGAACTCGCCTTCGACGGCAATATCTGGATCACCGCGTCGGACATTGCAGATTGGCAGCGAGGCCGCTCGCACTGAAGCTGTCAATCTGCGGCATCACCTCTCGAAGCTGAGGTGACACTGTTGTCACGTTGCCGAACCGCCAATCGTCTCGGCGCACCTCGCCGTATCGCTCATAGTCTTTCCGCCACAGCTGATCATTCCCTCTTCGAAACGGGAGTACGATCGGGTATGAAGCAGACCAATCAAAACCAGGCGAGAAACCGATGGAAACCGTAACAATCGACAATCGAAGCGACCTTGCTCTTTGGGCAATCGAACGCGCCAAACAGATCGTGGCGGAGCAAGGCACCGCCCTGGCGTTGGCCGCACGCGACATGAACGATACAGCGATCGGAGAAGCCGGCAATGCCCTCGGGCAGGCGATTGCCGACGCCATGCTGGAAGTCTTTGACGGCCTGATGGATGGCCTGGACGCCGACTAAGCTAGTCCAGAGACGCCTCGGAGTCCCTCGCCGCCATCATCGGATCGCGGCGGTACATTGACTACGCGTCTTGACCGCCCGCCTCAGCGTCAGTCGCGCGGCTTGGTGCTCCGCTCCGCCAGAAATTCTGCGTGAAGCTTATCCAGTCTCTCAGTCAGGAACGCAGCGAAGTCCGGCACGACGCGCTCATCGAAGGTGATACGCGTCTTCTTGCCGGACGGCTCGATAAGCGCCGCATTCTGTCCCTTGGCATTTTTCCAGTGCGTACCGACGTCCCCGGCCCTTTTCACCTGCGCCACCGCAGCCAGCACCTTGGCGAAGCGTTCATCCGACGGAAGCGAGAGAAAATCGCCACCGACCAGCAGGGTCTCGACGTCCTCTCCCCTTGCGCCGATGGCATCGGCTAAGCCTATCCACCGCGAGCGTCCTGCCTTGGGCGCCGGCCCGATTGCCTGTACGACGGCCTCCGGTATGGAACGCGCGACTGAGATGTACCGGCTTAGATCCCCCTTGTCGGTGGAGAGTGCCGCGGCGATCACATCGCGCTGGTAACCGGCATCCTCCAGGCGTCGGGCAAACAGCGCCTTCTCGATATAGGAGAGATCTTGCCGGTCCAGGTTTTCTTTGCCCTGCGCGATAACCAGCTCGTCATCGGTCAGGTTCTGGACGATCGCTCTGACCTTGCCGCCAATAGCCACCGCAGCGCGCAGTCGCCGCCGCCCATATGCGATCTGATAGTGGCCGGCTCGGGCCGGCTCGGGCCGAACGAGAATCGGCACCTGCTGGCCATGCTCCCGGATACTCGCAACGAGGTCGTCGAAACCGGGATCGACATCGATAGTGATGCGATCGCTGACCGAGGAATTTGTAACCACACTCGGGTCGAGCTCGATGATGAAAGTACCTGAGGCAAGCTGCTCCTGCAGGCGCGCCGCCGCGCGGGCGCCCTCGCTCATTTCCTGCAGCGACGCCCCCATTGCCGATATGGCGCCGGTGCGAACGCGATCCGCATTCTTCTCTGCCCCGGGCGGCGGCGCTGCGGATGCTTCGGGCTTCCTCATGAAGAGCGAATTAACGGTGTCTTTTCTGCTCATGCGGAAATCCTGCCAATGGAACTGCACACAGCGGCACTGCCACTCGAAAGAGCCCCCGTTGGGAGCTCCCAACGAGACGCCACCCCATGACCGGTGGCACGCCTTATCGCCGCGCTACCACCCCAAGAGCGTCGAGTGGGTCCTACTTCAAGCGAAACCGATAACGCGAGATATGTTGGGAGCTCCCAACTTTTGGACGCCCCTCCTCTCATCGCTTGTTGCGCCCCCACGCCGCTCTGATCATTCCCTCCACTTCCGCGTTGACCGCGTCCAGCGACTCCATCGCGCGGTCATAGGTCGTGCGGGTCAGATTCTCTCGGCCGACCTCGTATAAGGTTTGCTTGGTCAACCCGGCGTCCGAGACGGCTGCGGATTTCACCATCGGGTTGGTCATGACGCTATCGTCGAATAGATTGCGCAGGAGTGCGGCAACCTTGGTCTGCGGCGCATCCTGAGGCTCAAAGCGCGTCAGCAGATAGCGGATGAAATCGTAACGAAGCTCACCGCCCGCTTCTCTTACAACAGCCAACAGGTCCTGCGTCATCAGCAGGAACTGGCTCATGGATGCGATGTCGAGCATCTGCGGATGCACCGTGACGATCATGGATGTCGCGGCGCACAGCCCGCTCAGCGTCAGATAGCCCAACTGCGGCGGGCAATCGATCACCACAACGTCGTAACGATCCGCAACGTCATCGAGCGCGCGGGCAACGCGCATGAAGAAGATCTCGTCGGCCTCCTTCTTCCCGCTGGTCAGCGCCCGTGGTGTCGTATGCTCGAACTCCATGAGTTCCAGGTTGCCCGGAACGAGGTCGAGACCATTGAAGTATGTCTGGCGAACCACGTCGCTCAACGGGCGTCGCTCATCGTCATAGCGTATGGCAGCATAGAGCGTTTCGTTTGCCCCGACGTCTGTCTCCGGCAGCACTCCGAGGAGGGCGGACAGACTTGCCTGCGGATCAAGATCCACCGCAAGCACACGATACCCCTGCAGGGCCAGATATTGCGCGAGGTGCACCGATGTCGTCGTCTTCCCGGATCCGCCCTTGAAATTCGTGACGGCAAGGACCTGCAAGTGATCATCCGGCCCACGGCGCGGCAGAAAATCGTGCGCGTCGCGCCCGCGCGCGGTCGCGGCCAGGCGCTGACGCAGTTCATTGATCTGCGCGAGGGAGTAGAGCCGGCGGCCGTTGCTGGTCACCTCGGGCTGCGGCCCGTCACCCGCCAAACTCATCTTGCGCAGAGTGGAGTCGGAGATACCCATGAGCTTCGCCGCTTCGCCCGACGTAAATCGCCGCAGCAGCTTGCTCGCCGCAGGCGGAAAGATGACCTCACTGATTGCCTGCAACTGCGAACTGAGGATCGACGCATGCTCGCCGATGGCCTCGTCCACGGTCTTTTGCGCGGCAGCCTTGGAAGATCGAAGTAGCTTGTTCACGGTCAAAAACTTTCGTCACGGATAAAATGCAGTTTCGGTGTTTAAACCGTGACGATAAGGAAATGCGCGATTCGTGCAAGATTTTTTTGGTTAACAAGGCCTTAGTACGACGGTCGCCGGGCGCGATCGTCGGGAGCGGGCGGGCTAGAGGCTACTTGGTAGGCAGTCGCAAGCAGGCCCTTGACGCAGCAGGGGACCACAGCAAACCGCAAGCCTTACCAAAATATCTGAGCCGCATGGAGGTGCGCAGCTCCTCCGAGCTAATACACCAACTCCGGAGCGGGCAGGGGATCAGACGGGGCGGCCGGCGAAGTTGAAATAGAGCCAGACGACCACAAACGCCGCAACGATCCCGAGGACCGTCAGCAGCTTCCGAAGCCCAGGACGCGGCGCCTTCGGCGGCGTTGGCTTCCTGAACTGAATGACATTGTTATTCATCTGACCGACCTACTATGTTCCATTGCTCTGAGAGCCGTCTGTCTCATAGCAGCAGTCTTCAAAACGAAAAAGGCGCTCGACCCTTTCGGGGAGCGCCTTTTCTTTCCCGGACAGCGAAACGCGATCGACCTCGAGGGCCGAACCTGCAGGCTGTCAACACGGGTAGTGGCGGCTATATGGCAGCAGTCTTCCCATATTTCAAGGCCGGCCTGAAAATTGTTTTTCCGATCCCGCCTCAACGGCTCCGCTTTAGGTCGGCAGGGGAGGGCAGGGGCGAGGGACACACACAAACCCTATCTATGTGCAGGTCCCTTAGACTTGGGCACAATGCAACATCTGGCGCCGAGAACCGCCTTACAGCACATGTAGAGCCTTGCTCCCAAGTCGCGAAAGCGGATCCCGACGCGCCGACTGAAGTAATCGGCTTATTTTCTTCCGGTAAAGCCGTTGACCGTCAGAGATTCAGCGTACTGCGATAGGCGATGTCAGCAACCTCCGGTCGTCCGAGTTGGCTCCAGCTCAATACTCTGCGTCATCTCCTGTAACAAAGCGCAGCTTTCGTACGTATATCCAGTCAGACCGGCCTGAACCGGACCCAATGCACGAATGGGAGGCTAGACAATGCTGACGAGACGCATTCTGCTCGGGAACGTCGCGCTCGTTTCGGTGGTGGCAGGAATTTCGCTCAACGGCCCCGCAGCGGAAGCCAACAGCTCCTTTGCGGTGACGCATACGGATGCGGAATGGCGCAAACTGCTTACCACAGCACAATATTCAGTCCTGCGAGAGGGTGACACCGAACAGCCGTTCACCAGTCCGCTACTAGACGAGCACCGCAAGGGCAAGTTCGCCTGCGCAGGCTGCAACCGGGATCTATTCACATCCGCGACGAAGTTCGACAGCGGCACAGGCTGGCCGAGCTTCTGGGCGCCCCTCGACGCCGCGGCGGTCGGCATCACCGCCGACACGTCGTTTGGCATGGTTCGCAAGGCTGTCCATTGCTCGCGCTGCGGCGGGCACCTCGGTCACGTCTTCAATGACGGCCCGAAGCCAACGGGGTTGCGATATTGCCTGAACGGCATTGCGCTGCAATTCCATCCGGCATCAGGCACGTAACGTGTGCGCTTGTAGAAAGGAGCCCATCGTGAAGAAGGAATCCACAATGCCTCGTCGTTGGCCCGCACTCGCCATATGCGCGACAGCAATGGCGCTTGCCATCGCTGCCGGTGTCGAGGTCACAGCCTCATCGGCAGAACAGGCACGCACCATTCCTGCCCCCACACAGGACGAACGGAAGAATACGCAGACAGAGACGGCCCTTTTGGCCGGTGGCTGCTTCTGGGGCGTTCAGGGTGTGTTTCAGCATGTCAAAGGCGTTGTCAGCGCGAAGTCCGGCTACGCCGGTGGTAACAGGAATACCGCCCAGTATGAGACTGTGAGCAACGGCGATACCGGCCACGCCGAGTCTGTTGAGATTGTTTTCGATCCAGCAAAAGTCAGCTATGGCCACCTGCTTCAGATCTACTTTTCGGTCGCGCATGACCCGACGGAGCTGAACCGCCAAGGCCCTGACACGGGAACGCAGTATCGCTCGGCGATCTTTCCAACGACACCGGAGCAGGCGGCCGTCGCCAAGGCCTATATCAGCCAGCTCAATCATTCGCATGTCTTCGATGGCCCGATCGTCACCAAGATCGAACCCGGGAAAACATTCTACCCGGCGGAGAATTATCACCAGGACTTCCTGACAAATAACCCAACCTATCCCTATATAGTGATCAACGACTTGCCGAAGATCGAACACCTCAAGCAGTTGTTTCCCATGGATTACCGCGCCAGGCCCGTCCTGGTCTCGGCTAAGGGTTCAACTGATTGATGGCAGGTCATTGATAGGAGATCTCAAATGCAGCCTTACAGCAAAAGCGCGGCGGCCATATCAAAGCTCTCGCCGGAACAGTACCGTGTGACGCAACAGGCCGGCACGGAACGGCCGGGGACCGGCGAATACCTCAACAACAAGGAACCGGGGATCTACGTTGATATCGTCTCCGGCGAGCCGCTCTTTGCCTCATCCGACAAATACGAATCCGGTTGCGGATGGCCAAGCTTTACCAAGCCGATCGAAGTGGAGAACGTTAGCGAATTGACCGACCGTTCTCACGGCATGCTCCGCACCGAAGTTCGCTCGACCCACGGCGACAGCCATCTCGGCCACGTGTTTCCCGACGGTCCCGCCGACAGGGGCGGCCTGCGCTATTGCATCAATTCGGCATCCCTGCGCTTCGTCCATCGTGACAAGATGGAAGCTGAAGGCTATGGGGCCTATCTCAACCAGGTGGAGGAAGTTCAATGACAACAGAACGTGCAGTGCTCGCCGGTGGTTGCTTCTGGGGTATGCAGGACCTCATCCGCCGCTATAACGGCGTCATCTCAACCCGCGTGGGCTACACCGGCGGCGAGGTTCCGAATGCGACCTATCGCAACCACGGCAATCACGCCGAAGCGATCGAGATCATCTTCGATCCTGCGAAGATCAGCTACCGTGATCTCCTCGAGTTTTTCTTCCAGATTCATGACCCGTCGACTCTGAACCGACAGGGCAACGATTTGGGCGCAAGCTATCGTTCCGCAATCTTCTATACCAGCGACGAACAGAAGCGCGTTGCCGAAAAAACTATCGCGGACGTCGATGCCTCCGGCCTCTGGCCGGGAAAGGTCGTGACCGAAGTGACGCCGGCGAGCGATTTCTGGCAGGCCGAACCCGAGCACCAGGATTATCTGGAGCGCATACCCAATGGATATACCTGCCATTTCGCCAGGCCCGGTTGGAAGCTTCCGAGTCGGCACGCAGCCGCCTAGCGCTGCGGGGCAAATGAACAGCCATCCCAGCGGGTAAGCGATCCTTTGGGGATTATAGCGGAGGCGCCTGGCGATCGGGCGCCTCTTTCGTTCACGGCCGAGAGCGTGATATTGCGCCGATGCGCCCTAAGCATCCCGCCCAGCGCATAGCGCATGGCTGACCTGCAGATTTCTGCCTACCTTTTGAGCTCAGATCCTGTATATACATATTCATCGAAGCGATGCACCTCCTCCCGCAGCGCTTCGAATTGCAGGCGACCTTCTCCTCCTCCCAAGGGCGCCTGTGGAACAACAGCACTCCTCCTCCCAGCTGTTGTTCGGTTATTTCAAGAAAGCCTGCCGCACCTCCTCCCGCGGCAGGCTTTTTTTGTATTCAGCGGTCTGCAAAGAGGTTGTCGAGAACAGGAACGACTCGTCGAGCGTTTCGAGAGAAACGTCAATGCCGCGGCAGTGACCACATAAACGTCACGGGGCTATAGGCGTGCATATTCAATTTGGATCGAGATTAATTTCCGTAATCGTCCGACGTCGATACTTCGCTTCGACGATCTGCCTGAGAAGCGCAAATCGAAGTTCCAAAGCCGTCGTCTCGACTGACGAAGGCAGCTTGCTGAGCTCCTCCGCGAAAACATCAAATTCCTTGACCAGAAATGGCAGGTCAACACCGTCATTTTTCATTTTGCCGCCTTGCGATTCATGCAAGCGATTCTTGCACTTGCCGGTTTACACGCTGCAACGCGAAGTCTCTCAGGCCGTCTTCTTTATCGTTAATATTCAATAATATCTATGTATGCGCTGTCACGAATTGAGACGGATCCGCTGCCGGACAAGGAAAGGGACCTCCAGATTGTTGTCTGCAGACAACAGTTCCTCGACCACTATTGTCCCCGACATCCATCTAGTCTTCGCCTACACGGCTCCAGGCCCGCTGGGCGCGCCACAGGACCGTGCTGTCGGCATACCCCAAGGCGTTTGCAATCTGCGCCTTCTTCACATCACTACTGAGATGAAGCCGCACTATCGCCTGCCGATGGTCGCGGACCAAAGCTCGCAACGACGTTCCCTCTTCAGTCAGCCGCCGCTGGAGTGTGCGAGACGACACGCCCAGCTCCCTGGAAATCGCGTCAAGCGTGATCGGCTTGTGGCCGAGATAAATAGCAATGAGCGCACGCACCTTCTGCCGGAGATCCGGCTCAAAGTCCGCCTCCTCGATCAGGTCGGCGATATGGCGCTCAAGGATTGCAGTCAGATTGCGATCCTCCTGCCGATAGATCCTGTCGGCATCCTTCTTGGCAATCACAAGCCTGTTGCCGGATTGGCCAAAAAGTACCGGTGCCCGGAAAATCTTACGGAGCGGGGAAGCGTCCCGCGGTGCCTGATGCTCGAAATGAACCTCCAACGGCTTCCAACTGCTCGTGAAGCAAGATCTCACCAACTCGCAGGAGGCGGCCAGCGAGTACTCGCTATCCTGCCGACGCGGCCACATGCCAGGATCGATCAGACCATAGTTCCAGACGAGTTCGCCGTTTTCCTCGAACAGACCGGAACTCGTGGCTCCCTGAACTGATGTGACGTACTTCGACATGCGTTCGAAAGCGCGCTTGATCGTCGGCGACAGAGAAAACAGCATGCCGATTGGGCCGATATCGGCCGGCTTGAAGAGTGTTCCCATCCGAGCGCCAAACGCCGGCTCGCCGATAAGCACAGCAGCCTCTTCGAACAGCGCGATATAACGCGCCATCGGTACGACGGCATAGGGATCGGCGAGCTGAGACCGCAACATGCCGTGGCTGGCGAGCAAAATATCCGCCTTGCCTGTCTTTTTGTCGAGTTGCTGAACCAAGACGTCGAGCACCGAGGCTCGAATTGAAGCAATCGAAGGCATCTTGCTGATGAAATGCGGTGCAGTTGCCATTTTGGATGCCTTCGCGACCAGCCGTGGCGCAATTTATCGATTCTCTGGCATAACCTGCAATTCTTGGGCCAGTGCGCGACCGCTACCTTCTTTGCAATCGTCAAGAAAAAGAGGGGTTCCCATGTCTTATGAAGCAAGCATGCCGGCCGCCGCGCCCGAGCGCCTGGCCAAGAATTCCGTCGGGCTGGCCCATATTGTCTTCTTCGTGGTTGCGGCCGCCGCGCCCCTGACGGCAGTGGTCGGCGCATCGCCGGCGGCCTTCGCCTTTGGAAACGGCGCCGGCGTTCCCGGGGCATTTGTGCTCGCGGGCCTGCTCTATCTCATTTTTTCTGTCGGATTCACCGCCATGAGCCGTCATGTCGGCGGGGCAGGGGCGTTCTACACCTACATTGCACAAGGTATCGGCAAACCGGCTGGCGTCGGCGGCGCCTTGATGGCGCTTCTCACGTACAACGCGGTCCAGATCGCAATCTACGCGCTGTTCGGTGTCTTCATGTCTGGGGCGATCGCGCCGCTCGGGCTCGATCTGCCGTGGTGGACATGGTCATTTCTCGCACTGATTGTCGTATTGATATGCGGTCAACGCAACATTGCATTCAGCGGAACAATCCTCGGCGCTTGCATGATCGCGGAGATCGCCATCCTGCTGCTACTGGATCTCGGGATCCTGTTTACAGGTGGTGGTCCGGAAGGTCTTGGGATCACCTCGTTTGCCCCAGCCTCCATCTTCACCCCGGGCCTGGGCGTCGCGCTGGTCTTTGTGATCGGCTCCTTCATTGGTTTCGAGGCGACCGCGATTTTCGCCGAGGAAGCTGAAAATCCCGGGAAGACAATCCCGCGCGCGACTTACGTCGCCGTCCTTCTGATTACGCTGTTTTATGCCTTCTCGACTTGGGCGATCGTGCAATTCTATGGTCCCTCGGTCGTGCAGAAAACGGCGGAGGGCAGCCTCGAGACGTTCTATTTCAACGCCGCCGGATCCGTGCTCGGTGCCTGGTCCGTGCAGGTCATGAATGTGCTCCTGATCACCAGCCTCTTTGCCTGCGTCTTGTCCTTCCATAACACCATCAACCGCTACTTCTTCGCACTCGGGCGTGAAGGCCTCGCGATCCGCGCCCTTGGCAAGGTCCATGCAAAGCATGGATCGCCACATATCGCCGGGCTTGTTCAAAGTGCAATCGCAGCCGTGATACTGCTTGGTTTCGTGCTCGGAGCCGCCGATCCTTATGCTGTTGTTTTCTCCTGGATGTCGGCGCTGGCTGTCATTGGCATCTTGGCCGTGCAGGCGCTCGTATCGGTCGCGGTCATCCTGTTCTTTCGCAAGAATACCTCGTCCCACGGAATCTGGACGACCACCATTGCGCCGGCGATCGGCCTCCTTGGACTACTTGGATCGCTATGGCTGGTCATCTCCAATCTGCAACTGCTCTCGGGAAGCGACAGCATCATTGTCGCCTCGTTCCCCTACGCCATCGTCCTGGTCGGCCTGTTCGGCGCAGCCTTCGCAAAGCAGCTCAGCCGGACACGTCCCGAACTTTATGCCTCGCTGGGGAAGGTGTTCGAATGACAACCGCGATCTCCCTCAAGGGCCCCGACCGCTTGCTTGCCGGAGCGTTCGCGACGCTGTTGATCGCGACCGCCTTTCTCGCCGCAAGCAACGCGCATCTGCTTTGCTCCGTCTACTGCATTCACAGCGTAAGCGAGATGGCGCCGACTGAAATCTGCTCGCGGGTCGATCTTCGCTGATCATCGCACCCCGACGACCTCGCGATGCGCATCTGCGCGCATCGCCCAAGGAATATGAAGAGGACTTTCCCATGGACGCTCAAGTCGTGTTGACACATCCGCTCGATCCCCTCAGCCTTTCCGAAATTGCCCATGCGGTTGCCCTGCTCAAGGACCAGCAAGCGCTTTCGGAGACCGTACGCTTCCCCATCATCCGACTCGAAGAGCCTACCAAGGCCGATCTCGCCGCCTTCCGGAATGGCGCCAACCTGCCGAGGCTTACCTTCCTCCTTGCGATGGATGTGACAACCGGCGAGACCAACGAAGCGATCGTCGACTTGCGTTCCGGAAAAGTCGCAAGTTTCGTTCGTCTTCCACTCGACCAGGCCCCCTACGGTCAGCCACCAGTCATGCTCGAAGAATTCATGCGCATCGAAGACGCGGTCAAATCGGACTCGCGCTGGGTTGCGGCCGTCAAGAAGCGCGGGATTACCGACGATGACATTCCACTGATCCAGATCGATCCCTTCTCGTCGGGCTATTTTGCCCGAGAGTTCGAGAAGGGGAGGCGTATCGTGCGGGCGGTCAGTTACTGGCGCGAAGATCCTCGCGACAACGGATACGCACATCCGATCGAAGGCGTGGTCGCGGTTGTCGACCTGATTTCCAATACGGTGGTCGACCTAGTCGACGACGAGAAGATCATCCCGGTTCCAAGGAAGAAACGCAACTACGGTCGCGAAGCGTTTTCCGAAACGCGCAACGATGTCAAACCGTTGCACATCGTTCAACCGGACGGGCCGAGTTTTCATGTCGACGGCTGGAAGGTCGAGTGGCAGAACTGGAGTTTCCGCGTCGGCTTCACGCCGCGTGAAGGCCTGGTGCTGCATGAGCTCGGCATTGCTGACGAGGGCAGGGTGCGGCCTGTCATTTTTCGCGCGAGCGTCACGGAGATGGTCGTGCCTTACGCCGATCCGACCGCCAATCACTATTGGAAAAGCGCCTTCGATGCCGGCGAATACGGTCTCGGCCGGCTGGCCAACTCCCTGGAGCTCGGCTGTGATTGCCTCGGCCAGATCCACTATTTCGATGTCCCCTCCGCAGACGACCTTGGCCAACCCGTGGTGATGAAGAACGCCATCTGCATGCACGAAGAGGATTACGGAATCCTCTGGAAGCACTATGAGTTCCGCAACGATATCTTCGAAGTCCGTCGCTCTCGTCGTTTGGTGATTTCGTTCTTCGCAACGGTCGGCAACTACGACTACGGCTTCTATTGGTATCTCTATCAGGACGGCACCATACAGCTCGAAGCGAAACTGACCGGTATCATCCAGACTGCGGCGGTTTCGCCAGGCGAGACCTACCAGTGGGGAGGCATGGTCGACGACAATCTGGGGGGCCCGACCCACCAGCATTTCTTCAATGCCCGTCTGCACATGGACGTCGACGGCGGAGGCAACACCGTAACCGAGCATGAATTCGTCCCTCGTGCGTGGGGTGACGACAATCCATACGGCAATGTTTTCGACACAACCGCACGCCCGCTGAAGCGCGAGCTGGACAGTCCTGCCGTCGCCAATGGCGAGACCGGTCGCTATTGGAAGATCTCTAATCCGAATGTTACCAACAGCGTCGGCAAGGCGCCGGGCTACAAGCTCTCCGTCATGCCTTCACCCTTGATGTTGGCGCAGCCCGGTTCGACGGTCGCTCAGCGCGGTGGCTTTGCCAAGAAGCACATCTGGGTTACCGCCTTTGACGCCGCCGAAAAATATGCCAGCGGCGACTATCCCAACGTCCATGCCGGCGGCGACGGCCTGCCCAAATATGTGCAACAGAACCGGCCGATCGAAAATGCGGATCTGGTACTCTGGCACTCCTTCGGCCACACGCATGTTTGCAAGCCGGAAGATTTTCCGATCATGCCGGTGGAATATGCGGGCTTCACCCTGAAGCCAAACGGCTTCTTCTCTGCGAACATCGCCATGAACCTGCCGGCCGAGAAGAATGCACACAGCAGGGACAACCGTGACCCCGCGGGGGAGGGGGACCCGAACCATTCCTGCTGCCATTCAGCCGTAGCATCATCCAACTTCCGTTAGCCGAGCACGACTCCGCTATCGAATAGGGATCTGAAACCAGAGGCGAGCGACTTTCGCAATCCGGCTCTGGTTTCATCGTGCGATCACCACGTTGTCTGCGGACAACTGCCCACCGAAACAGCCTTACGCGACTTGAGCAGATGATCCGTGTCCACGCATCAGTGCCATGATCATCGGTCCAAGCGAGAACTCACCTCTGCGCGCCCGACCGGTCAGATCTCGAAGGTAGCCGCCCGGCGAATTGATGTGGCCTGACTTCTCGAAGATGCACGCCATGACGGACGCGGCCGTCACCTGTCCCATGACCTCGCAAGCCTCCTCATACGCCGACGGGCTGACCCCAAGCATCGATCGAACGGTAACCGCCGCCATCATCAGATCGCGCCAATTCTTGATGTCGCCCTCCGGCCCGTAGTCGCGGATGTCACGGCATGCCCTCAAGACCATCTCCAACGGAAATGCCTGAACCTTGATCTTGGGTCTGTCATCCAGATTGAGCGATTTCGCCTCCTGCTCTTTTTCAGAGCTAGGTTCAAGTTCATTGCTGGATTCGGTATTTGAATTCTGTTTGTGACGATCAAAATGACCATCATTGGCAGTCATATTTTGTGAAATTACCTGTTTTTCCAGCATATTGACGACTTCGTCGTGAAGTAGCGTCAGTTCTTCAGCGATCTCTGTGAGGTCGGCAATCGTCGGCGAGCGCGGAATACGTCCCGCTATCGCGATATAGTAATCTTCCACGCGAGACCAATCACCGGCAGCCCCCTCCTCTATCGCGGCAGAGATCAGCTTGCGAATATCTCGGCGGCAGAGAGAGACGCGTTCCTTGGCAGCCTTGAACCGCCGCTGCTCCGCGACAACTTCCTGCGCCAACATCGCCAGTTCTTCCGAGCGCGCGAGAAGCGGTGCGAGACTGAACCCGTAAGCTTCCTGGATCTCGCCCTGGTTTCCCTTTCTGGCGTAGCGCTTTCCGTTTGGGCTATCTTTTCGTGAAATCAACCCCGCGTCGACGAGTGCCGCAAGGCTACGCCTCAGCGTGCTGCCGGATATACCATTCGAGCGGCTGGTCAGCTGCGCGTTCGAAGGGAACACCACCATTGGGCTGTCGCCTGATAGTTCCGCGTTTGGATAAAACGACAACAGGGCGTTCAGGACCGCCAATGCGCGATCCTGCAGCCCCAGCCGCGATCGAGCGTCGCATGCATCGCGATGGATCTTCCATTTGTCCACAGATTTACCAGAGGCAATGTCTGAGGCTTCGATCTGTCGTTTCACCAGCGCAAGCGACATCGAACGCCGTCCAAACGGCGTCGTAACGCTTAATCTCTCCATTTTCTTCTCTACCTTTTTCTAGGCAAAGAAATAGGGATCACCGGAAAGGCGTCGAATCTCACGCGAGACTCTTGACTGTGATTCTTGGAAGTGCGAATCTCGAAATCGCCAAAGATCGAGAAAGGGCCTTCTGAGACGCTGTTTCGGGGGGCCTTTTTTCTTTTGCCGGTATATCTCCGTTCAAGGTGTTGGAATAACCGAACTTAATGTTCGGCGCCGTCTTTACCTGCCTGCTCAGCTTCCCTGTATGCGTCGTAAAGCGCGGGAAGTTTCGCCGCCAGGTATCCTGCAAAGCCGTCGTTCTTCGCGCGATTGACGGATAGTCGCCACTGCGCGCTCGTCATTGAAACCTTACCGATCTCCTCGCCCGACAAGGAAACGACCGACATGCTCGACGCCGGGACCTTGTCTTCATCGACCGCATTGGCCGCTGACAAAACCGCGATGAACCTGTCGTCAGTCGCCTTCGTCCCCAGCTTGGCCGAGGCCATCGCTGCCGTGACGCGCGCCGACGCGCCAGGCGTCTTGAGAGCATCCGCCAGCGCCTGCCACCGGCCACGGCCAATCTTGGGGGCGCGCCCGATCGCGTCAACGATGTCGCGCGACAGCGCACGGGAAACGGCAATCAGCTTCGATACCTCCGCTCGATCGACAGAAAGTGCCGTCTGGATCAGCGCCCTCTGAAAACCCGCATCTTCCAGCCGCGCCGCAAAAACCGCCCGCTCGATGAAACTGAGATCCTCACGCGCCGAATTCTCCAACCCCTGTGCGACGACAAGGTCTTCGTCGGAGAGCGGCCGGAGATAGGCCTTGACCGGCAGTCCTAGTTCTCTTGCCGCACGTACACGCCGATGACCGTAAGCGCTCTGGAAGCGTCCAGCTATCGTCGGGTGCTGGCGTACGAGCACAGGAATTTCCTGGCCACGTTCGCTGATGGATGTTTTCAGGGCGTCAAAGGTAGCCGCGTCCTGTTCCACGAACCGGTCCGCAAGAGGCGAGGGGTCAATCAGTGTCGGATCGATCTCGATCGCGACCTGCCCGGTAGCAAGCTGCGCCCGCAGCGCCTCGTACTCACGCTCGACGTCGGAGAAGGTGTCCTTCAGGGAGCGCACTGCACCTGACGTAACGCGCGATAGCGTGGGTCGCTTCTGCTCGCCGGCATCAGCGCCTTCGGACTGCCCGGCAAACATCGATCGGATTGATTGTGTCCGCTTGTTCACACGGTTATCCCTTCAGTCTGGTCGATCGAAAAGAGTGCAGAAGAGATCATCGGCCCCAGACCTCCGATATCATCGCCACCACTTCAGCGTTGACCGCATTGATGGACTCCATGGCGCGGTCATAGACCGAGCGCCCAACGGAACCCTTCGAAAGCTCATAGAGTGACTGCTTGGTCAGTCCGGCATTTGCAATTGCCGTCGATTTCCATGCTGTCGCGCGCAAAACATCCGGTCCGAACAAGTCGCGAAGCAACCCGACGATCTCTTGCTCCGGCACGTCGCGTGGATCATGTCGCGTGACGACAAACTTCAGGAAGTCGTAGTTGAGATGGCCGCCGGCCTCCTCCAGGACAGACACAAGGTCCGCCGTCATCAGCAGGAACTGGCTCATCGAGGCCACATCAACCATCTGCGGGTGGATGGTGACCAACATTCCCGTAGCAGCATTCAGCGCGCCCATCGTTAGAAAGCCTAGCTGTGGCGGGCAATCGATCACGACAACATCGTAATCCGCTTCGATCTGATCGATGGCGACGGCGACGCGCCGGAAGAACAAATCCTCCGGCCCCGTCCGCTTGCTCAGTGCCCTGGGCGTCTCGTGCTCGAACTCCATGAGCTCCAGATTGCCCGGCACCAGATCGATTCCTGCAAAATAGGTCTTGCGAATAACAGACCGCATATCAACGCGGTCTTCGTCGTAACGGATCGCACCATAAAGCGTTGTGTTCGGCGCAACGTCGAACTCGGGCTGATATCCGAACATCGCCGACAGCGATGCCTGCGGGTCGAGATCGATTGCCAGAACCCGATATCCCTGCAGTGCCAGTCCCTGTGCCAGGTAGAGCGAGGTCGTCGTCTTCGCCGACCCGCCCTTGAAGTTGGCGACAGTGATCACCTGCAGCTTCTCGCCGGGGCGGCGGCGCGGCCAGAACTTCAGCGCTTCCTTCGGCCGCGCCTTGGCGAGGTACTCCCGAAGTTCGTTGATCTGCTCAAGCGTATAGGAACGCCGTCCCGCGGTGCCCAGCTCGGGCATGGGGCCGAGGCCATCAAGCGACAGCTGTCTGAGATACCCATCGGAGACGCCGACAATCTGCGCGACCTCGCCAGAGGTAAACGATCGCAGCGATTTCTCCGCCAACGGTGGAAAGGCGAGTTCGCCGACGGCGCGCAAACGGTCGGAAAGAGCCGACGCTTGACGCGTGATCCTTTGCGAGGTTGTCTCGTTTTCCAGTCGGGGCATCACAACTTTTAGCATTCGCAAGCTCTTCAAAACGGTTTCTGCGCGTCTGACGCATCCTTGCCGTCTGTGATTAGAGACACGATTCGATGAGTTCCGACAAGATCTTTAAGGTTAACAAGGCATTAACCCGTTTCGCGGACTTGAAATGGCAGCAGGGTGCAATTCCGCATTTCGTTATTTGTAACAGTGGTTTAACACCACCGCCACCATCCACTTGCTTGTCGTCGCATCTCGCTCCTGCCAAACGCCCATCTGCAGGCAGCACTCGCCCTGTTTGGATGGCGAGCGCGAAGGCAGCACTCTCTCGAATCGATTCCTACTTGGCGAAAATCAGCAGAAAATACGCCAGGAACAGGACCAGATGAACAGCACCCTGCATCAGATGTGTGCGTCCACTCGCGAAAGTCAGCATGCTCAGTGCAAGCGTCAGAATCAGCAGGACAGGATCGCTGTGCTCCAAACCAAGTACGATAGGGCGGTCGGTAACATGACTGATCACCAGCATGGCGGGTACCGTCAATCCGATCGTAGACAGCACCGAACCGAGAAAGATGTTCACCGACCGTTGCAGGTGATTGGCTACCGAGGCACGCACGGCGCTGATCGCTTCCGGCGTCGCAACCAGCACCGCCATCATAACGCCGCCAAGGGCTACGGGCGCGTGCAGTGTCTCGATAAAGTAGTCTATCGGAGGCGCGAGCTTCTCGACCAGGAAAACGACCAGCGCCATGTAAGCGAATAGGAAAGCGACCGGAAACCAGAGCGACCCCTCGTGAGCAGTCTTGTGCTGGACGTTCACACCTTCCTCGCCATCATCAATGAAAAATCCCCGGTGCCGACCTGTCTGGAGCATCAGGAACACAACGTAGAGACCGACTGAGATCACCGCCAAAATCGACTGCTGCGGAATGGAGTAGCCGGGCCCGTCACTTTGTCGGGTGAAATTCGGCATGATCATGCTCAGCGTCGCCAATGGTACGATGACACCGAGATAGGCGTTGGCGCCTTGGAGATTATGGTGCTGATCAGGTCTCCGCCACCCTCCCACAAGCAAGGAGAGGCCAACCATGCCGTTCAAGATGATCATCACGACGGCAAACAGCGTATGGGTGACGAGTGTTGGATTGTTGTCGCCGTGCAGCATCACGGCCGTAATGGCCATCACCTCGATCGACGTGATGGTCAATGTCAGGATCAGGGTCCCGTAGGGCTCACCCAACCGCTCGGCAAGATGATCGGCATGGCGAACGACAGAGAGCGCAGAGCCGAGGACGACGGAAAACAGCCAGACGAAGATGATCGTCAGCCACACAGGATTGGCAAACTGGCTGGTAAAGGTATCGCCATAGATGAGGAACAGGATGCTCGTCACCGCGCTGACGGCAAGAAACCACTCCCGATGCGCCAACTCACCAAACCCAGCCCGTCGCAACGTACCGCTCTCCGCAGTCACACCGGTGCCCTCCACAGCCGTTCGCGACGCCATCTCGGCGTCGGCATCCAAGCGCGCGACGCGCCAGCGATCGCGTGCACCTGAACATGACATTTGCCCGGTTTCCCGGCTATATCAACTGGCGATCGAGAAGCACCGACCTTTGACGTACGTTGATCCCGATCAGCCGGTTACAGCGTGTGATACTGCCGGTCGAAATAGATCAACGCCTGGCCGCCATCGTTTTCGCGGATCGCCACAACCTCGCAGATGAGGATGTCGTGGGTGCCGCCGTCCGAGACAGTCCTCACCCTGCAGTCGAGAGATATTAACGCGTCATCAAGTACCGGTGCGCCCGTTTCCAGCAACGACCATCTGGCACCGTCGAAACGCTCCTTTGCCGGGGTCTTGCCGCCAAACCGCCGACTGAGATCGGCATGGCCTCCCTCTAGCGTATTGACGCACAGCACCTGATTGGCCTTGACGGCAGGGTAGGCGGACGACTCCCTGTTGAGGCATACCAATAGAGTTGGGGGACTGTCACTGACGCTGCACACTGCCGTTGCCGCAAAGCCGGCAAGGCCACCGGGACCATCCGTCGTCACGATGTTGACCGCAGCCCCAAGCCGCGCCATCGCGTTGCGATACTCATCCTTTCTCTCGTCGAGAGATGGAATGATCGATGGAGGCGGACTCAAAGGAGTGGCGTGCATGTCAGGTTCCTTGCGCAAGTGACATCAGGCGATAACGCATGCATCCTCGAAGCTGAGCCGCGGCAAGCGACCAAAGAGCTTCGAGGGATCCCCGTGGCCGAGGTTGATCAAGAGATTTGATTTCCAGCTTGTCCCCGCAAAGAAGGCTTCGTCGACCTTCGCCTTGTCGAACCCGGACATAGGACCTGTATCAAGCCCGAGCGCACGTGCTGCGAGAATCAGATATCCCGCCTGAAGGGTCGCATTCCGGAATGCCGTTTCCTCGCTGAGGGCCGGGCTGGATGTGAACCACGACCGAGCGTCGGCATGCGGAAACAATTCCGGCAGACGCTCGTAAAAGGCCGCGTCGTAGGCCGCGATGACGGTGAAGGGAGCCGTCATGGTCTTCTCCCGGTTGCCCGATGAAAGCGAGGGCTCCAGCTTCGCCTTGGCCTCAGCGCTTTCGATGAACACGAAGCGTGCCGGCGAGCAGTTGGCCGACGTCGGCCCCATCCGCACAAGTTCGTAAAGTTTGCGGATCGTTTCAGACGCAATCGGTCGATCGTCCCAGCCATTGTGGGTGCGCGCATCCGTAAAAAGGGCCGCCAGGGCGGCGTCATCAAGCATCGTCAATTTCTTATCCTTGGTAAGCGTGGGCGTCTCGTTTCAGAAAACCCAGAAGTGTGCTGTTGAACTGTTCCGGTTCCACGACGTTCACGGCATGGGCGCCGAAATCCGAAAGTGCGAGTTGGGCATTCGGCAAACCATCCGCCAGGCGAACTGATCGCGAATAGGGCACGAGCAGATCGTCGCGCGTGGCGACCACTAGCGTGGGAGTGTCGATCTCGCCGAGACGGTCGTCGACGTCAAAAGCGCGCAGGGCCGCGATGCGTCGCAAGATATTCGCCTTGCCCTGGAAATGAGCGACGCCATGCTCGTCCTCAGAGGACATTCGCTCCGCGTTCTCGGACATCCAGATGGCCGGGTAGAGAAAGAGAGGCTGGGCTTTGACAAATGCCTCGACACCAGAGCGTTCTAGCAGTTCGACGCGAACGTCGAAGCATCGACCGGAATGTGGATCAGCCTTGCTCCATGCGTTGACGAGAACAAGCCGATCGATCAACCCGGGCCGCCGCAGCGCAATATCCAGACCGATCAACCCGCCAAGCGCATGGCCGACGAAGTCAAAGCGATCGAGTTGAAGCTCGCTCGCGATCGCCAGCACATCATCCGCCATGGAGCCAATTCCACCGTTCGGCACGTCGCCACCGGTTCGGCCCGTACCACGATGATCGTAGGTGATAATGCGAAACTGGGTGGAAAGCGCCTCGATCTGAGGCGCCCAGTAACGACCGGATCCACCGAGGCCGGAGGAGAGGATCACTGTCCTGGCCTCCGGATGATCAATCCCATGAACCTCGAAATGCATGCTCTTACTTCTTGCCAATATGAGCGACGGTGGCAATTTCGACCAATGCATCCGGTTTTACGAGGCCGCACTGGACGCAGTAACGCGCTGGCTTGTCGCCCGGAAAATATTCGGCATAGACGGCGTTGACGGCCTGATAGTTGGACCAGTCCGTGACGAAGATGTGGTTCATCGTCACGTCCTCCATCGTGCCGCCAGCCGTCTCGATCACCGATTTGATCGTTTCGAGCACGTGCCGTGTCTGTGCGCCTGCGTCGCCTACGTGGACGACATCATTGTTCTTGTCGAAGGGCAGGGTGCCCGAGACGTAGACGACGCCATCGGCGAGAGTGCCCGGCGAATAAGGTGCGATCGGCTTCTGTGTTCCGACCGGAACGACGATAGACTTTGGCATTGAAACTCTCCTTAAGGGTTGGCCGGGGCTGCTTGAGAAATGACGCCGCAGAAGTCGTTGACCGTCGCAACCCAGCCAAAGAACTTTTCGACGTTGTAGACGGTCGCTTGCTGAATGAAGTCCGGGCCTAGGTGGTGAGTGGCATCCTCGAGCATCACACCGAAATATTCGAGATGAAACGCGTCCCTCAGCGAGCTCTCCACGCAGACATTCGTCGCGATACCGACAAAGACGAGATTACGAATCCCCCGTGCGCGCAGCACGCTGTCCATGTTTGTGTTGAAGAAGCCGCTGTAACGGGTCTTCGGAACCAGGATATCGCCGGGTTGCGGCTGCAACTCGTCGACGATCGCGTAGTCCCAGGTGCCTTTGGCGAGAAGCTTGCCGTGCAGTTCCGGCCGCTGACGCATCGTCTTCAGCGCATTGGATTTGTGGTAGTTCGGCGAGCCCGGTCCTCCCGCCTCCACGTAGTCCTTGTCCCAGCCGTTCTGGAAGTAGATGACCTGCACGCCCGCCGCGCGCGCCCCGTCGAGCGTCCTCTTTATGTTGGCAATCGTGCCCTTGGCGCCGGCTATGTCGAAGCCAGCGAGATCGACATAACCACCCTCCGTCGAGTAGGCGTTTTGCATGTCGACAACGACGACAGCAGTCTCGCTCGGTTTCAGGGTGATCGGCTCAGGACGGGCAGGCAGGGTGACGCTCTGCGCATGCTCTTGAGGTGCGACATATCCAGCTGCAGCGGTGCTCATTCTGCAGCCTCCAGCATCGGCTTGATATGCTGCCGGCACTTCATCAGGGGCTGGATCTTCGTTCCGAAATCCTCGACGCCCTTCACGAAATCATCGAAGGCCAGAAGCACACCGCCGGTTCCCGGTACCGTCGGCACCTCATCAAGCAGCGCGGCGACTGTTTCGTATGAACCGACCAAGGTTCCCATGTTGATGTTGACCGCCGATACCGGATCGGCCATCTGCCGAACGTTGGTGTCCGCGCCGGATTTCGTGTCGGCTGCGCCCTGCAAGCCAAGCCAGGCAATGGCCTCCTGGTCGGCGCCATCCTTGTAGCTCTCCCACTTGGCGCGGGCCGCCTCGTCGGTCTCGTCGGCGATCACCATGAAAAGCACGAAGGAGGAGACATCGCGGCCGGTCTTCGCCGTTGCCGCCTGCAAGCGCTCGGCGGCTGGCGCGAACGCCTTCGGCGTGTTCACTCCAACGCCGAAGCAGAAGTTATAATCGGCATACTGTGCCGAAAACTCCATGCCTGCATTCGACGAGCCCGCGCAGATGACCTTCATGTGCGTCTGCGGCTGGGGCGAGAGACGGCAATCGTCCATCTGGAAGAACTCGCCTTTCAGATCGCTCTTGCCGGTTTCCCAGAGGTCCCTCAGAACCGTTGCGTACTCGCCCAGATAATCGTAGCGCTTGGTGAAATACTCATCGCCGGGCCACATCCCCATCTGCGAATATTCCGGCCGCTGCCAGCCCGTCACAAGATTGAGGCCAAACCGGCCGTTGGAGATGGAGTCGATTGTCGACGCCATGCGGGCGACGATGGCTGGTGGCATCACGAGCGTCGCTGCAGTCGCAAACAGCTTGATTCGCGTCGTGACGGCAGCCAAGCCAGACATCAGGGTGAAGGATTCGAGATTGTGATCCCAGAATTCGGTCTTGCCGCCGAAACCACGGAGCTTGATCATCGACAGCACGAAGTCGAGACCGTATTTCTCCGCCTTCAGCGTAATTTCCTTGTTGAGCTCGAAGGTCGGCTTGTACTGCGGTGCGTTCTCAGACAGCAACCAACCATTATTTCCAATCGGAATGAAAACACCGACTTCCATATTCTGCTCTCCTCTTGAGGCGACGAGCGGCCGAGGCCTTGGGTTCGCAGTATTGAATGCAGGTTGCGTGCCACTCTGAAAACATCAATAAAATCAACGCAACGCTCGTTGATGCTCTCTGTTTATTTATCGTTTGGTCAATTTTTTATCGGATGATAAATTTTCTGCCGAAATGACGGTCATTGCCGCCTACATTTTCACCAGTGCAAGATTTTGCCCACAAAATACCCACCAGATCGCCGCGGAAGGCGTCCGAGAAGTGTGCTCCGACCATGGGGCGATTAGTCCCCGAAACCTGTTTACGACACAGTCCTCCGGCCCTCCGAACCGCAAGCCTTCAGGTTCTTGTCAGAAAAGATCGTCATCCAGCGTCGGCGCGGGCCGACGATCTCCTGTGGCTCTTCCCCGAGATGCCCCGCGCCAGTAATCTTCTGGAGACAATCGCTTGAGCGACAATAAAATGAAGGCCGGAGCAAATGCCTTCCGGCCAGCAATCGGCGCTGTCACGCTCTGCCTGATAACGACCGCCTACATCCTGCTCGTGACCAACCGCACATTCTGGACCAAGGCGTTCGGATATTTCGACGCCGATCACCTCTCGTTTGCGCTTTTCCTCACCGGTATCGCGGTGGCGAGCATGGCGTTCATCACTGCCTTTTCGGCAAAGTATATCACCAAGCCATTCCTGATCTTCTTCATTCTCGTCTCATCCGCGGCATCCTGGTTCACGGACCAGTTCGGCGTGATCGTCGACAGGGAGATGATCCGCAACGCCGCCGTTTCGACCGGCGCTGAGGCCGGCCATCTCATCACCACGCGGTTTGCGATCCACCTGCTGCTGACCGGCATCCTGCCGTCTCTCCTCATCCTGTGGGTTCGGATCCAGCACCGCCCCGTACTGCAAAAGCTTGCGCACAATACCGCGGTCGTCGTGGGGTGCCTCGCGATTTTTGCTGCAGTGGGCCTCGGCAACTACCGGACATTTGCCGGCGTCGGGCGCGCTCACAACGACATCCTCGACACGCTCAATCCATTTGCCCCGATCACCAGCGCAGTGAAATTCGCCATCTCTCTCCAGCGTGATGCACGCGTCGTTGCCCAGCCGTTGGGAACCGACGCACACCGCGTCGGCTCCATCAATCCGGCCAAGCCACGCGTAACCATCCTCGTTGTCGGAGAAACGGCACGCGCGGAGGATTTTTCGCTTGGCGGATACAAGCGCGAGACGAATCCTGAGCTGAAGAAGCAGAATGTCGTGTACTTCCAGAACACAAGCAGCTGCGGCACGGCGACGGCAGTTTCGCTGCCGTGCCTGTTTTCGGTCTACACAAGGAATACCTATACGCACCGCAAGGGCTTGGAAACGCAGAACCTCTTGGACGTCCTTGCCAACGCTAAGGTGACGAGCACCTGGCTCGACAACGACACCGGCAGCTATCACGTCACCGATCGCGTTTCCTACACCTACCTGCCCCCGTCCGCCGATCCCCGCTTCTGCAAGGACGGCGAATGCCTCGACGATATCCTTTTGGACAAGGTGGACGCATGGCTCGACAAGGTGAACGGCGACAGCGTCCTTGTCCTTCATCAGCTCGGCAGTCATGGCCCCGCATATTTTGCGCGCTACCCCGAGGAATTCCGCCGCTTCAAGCCGGATTGCCGCGCCAATGATTTTGGAAGCTGCTCTCCTGAGGAAATCAGGAACGCTTACGACAATACCATCCTCTATACTGACCACCTCGTGGCGTCGGTCATCGAGAAGGTAAAGCGGCGTTCGGAGAACCTGACGGGAGCTGTCGTCTATCTATCGGATCACGGCGAGTCGCTGGGCGAGAACGGCATATATCTCCACGGCACGCCGTATTTCATTGCTCCGTCGCAGCAGACACACGTGCCATTCCTTGCCTGGCTCTCGGATGATCTCCAGAAGACTGCCGGCTTCGATATGGCGTGTCTGGCAAACCGGGCAGGCGAGACCTACTCGCACGACAACTTCTTCCATAGCATCCTGGGCCTCATCGATGTCTCGACGAAGGTCTACGACCCGAAGCTTGACGTCTTTGCCGGATGCAGGCGGCAGCCAGCCAACGTTGCATCGCTAACGACCAACTGACCCGAGTGCCGGCTTGCACCATTTGGGCGCTGCCGGCGCTTCCATCCCGTCGCCGAAATGGGAGCTAGGCGGGCGCTTCTACCGCTGCAGCTCAAGCAGGACGAGATTAGCTTCAATAGAGCCGGGAAGGAGCGCAGAACCTGAACAGCATCTCGGAGCTATCGAGACACCGAAAACAATGTTATCCTAATATACGGATGGTGAAATGTAATATTGTCGATCTCGCAGGTGGAGAGAACAATGCAGGATTACTCACCTTGCCTTCAGCGACGCGCCCGCACGCTCGCAGCGTCTTACGCACTTCTTGCCTTCGTAATCCCCTTCGGTTCTGCATTGGCGCAACAGCCCACCCCTGAACAGCGGAGTGCAGTCAGGGCAGCCTGCCGCGCAGACTTCATAGCGCAGTGCTCGGGCGTAACGCCTGGCGGCATCGAGGCACTGACCTGCCTGCAGAAGCATAGCGCAACACTCTCCGAGAGCTGCCAAAAGGCGGTGCCCGCCATAACCGCACCCAAGAAGGCGACGGCATTCTCGCCAACCGAAGCACCGGCCGCAGCGGTTATCCTCGTGGCGTCGTCGCCCACCACCGCTCAACGTAATGCGATCAAGTCGGCTTGCAGCTCCGATTTCATGAAACTGTGCTCAGGTGTCACGCCCGGCGGCGCCGAAGCGCTTTCATGCCTGCAGAAAAACAACAGTGCCCTATCTGGCTCGTGCCAGCAGGCGGTCGGCGCACTGTCAACCGGCTCGGCTCCCGCGGCGAGCCCTCCGGCCGCCGGCGGAACGACCACAGCAAGCCCACCGGCAGCCATGCCGTCGTTCACTCCTAGGCAAGAGGTCAGGATTGTGCGCGAGACCTGCGGAGGAGATTTCCGCCGCCTTTGCAGCACCGTGCCGCTTGGTGGCGGTCGCGGCATCGCATGCCTTCGAGAAAATCTCTCTCATCTCTCGGCGGGCTGCCAGAAAGTTCTGACCAAGGGGCTCTGAGAGACTGAAAGCGTTTCTCCTCGCCGCAAACAGGCCTCTATGCCTGCGACACTGGAGCTGTCTCCTTGTTACGCCTTGTCTTTCTGTATTCCTCGAAGCGCTGCAGTACGACGTAAAACGACGGGACGAACAACACCGCCAGGCAGGTCGATGCAATCATACCGCTGAAGACCGAGATCCCGATCGACTTGCGCGCGGAAGCGCCCGCACCGGACGCAAGCACCAGCGGCAGAACGCCAAGGATGAAGGAAAAAGACGTCATCAGGATCGGCCGGAAACGCAACCGAGCCGCTTCGATCGCAGCATCGGCGATCGCCATTCCCTCCGCGCGCTTGTCACGTGCATATTCCACGATCAGAATTGCGTTCTTGGAGGCAAGTGCGATCAGAAGGATGAGACCAATCTGCGTATAGAGGTTGTTGGCAACGCCGGTAGCGGTCAATGCGCCGACCGTCCCGATCAGCGCAAGCGGCACGGCAAGAAGCACCGCCAGCGGCAAAATCCAGCTCTCATACTGGCCGGCCAGCACGAAATAGACGAGCAGCAAGGCCAGCGCGAATACAACATAGATCTGCGAGCCGACGGCCTTTTCCTGATAGGAAAGTGCACTCCATTCGAACCGGGTGCCGGGCGAAAGCGTCTGGTCGGCAAGCTGCTCCATGAGCTGCAGCGCCTGGCCGGAGCTGAAGCCGGGGGCTGATCCGCCAACGATCGTGGCTGTCGGGTAGAGGTTAAAGAGACCGATCAGTGAAGGCCCCTGGCTCTCCGTAATATCGATGACGGTGTCGAGCGGGATCATCGTTCCGTCCCCCGCCTTCACCTTAAGATTGGCGATGTCGGCGGCACTCACGCGCGCTTCGGGGGAAGCCTGCACATAGACCTGGAATGTTCGGCCGAACGTATTGAACTGCGTGACGTAACTGGACCCCACGTAACCGGAAAGCGCCGAGAACACCTGTCCCGTCGTGACGCCGAGCGTTTCAGCCTTGATGCGATCCACCGAGATCGCCAGCTGCGGCACCTCGGAGCGGAATGTCGAGTTCAGCCTCTGCAATGACGATTGCGCATTGCCGTTTCTGACGATCGTTTCCGCCAATGTCTGCAGAAGCGGATAGTCGAAGTTTCCGCTGGTCAGCTCGACCTGCATCGTAAAACCGTTGGCATTGCCGATACCCTGGATCGGAGGAGGGACGACGACGAGCGTCCGCGCCTCCAGGACCTTCCCGAGATCGACATTCAGGCGATCGTAGATGGAACGCAGGTCCTGGCCCTTCTGCTTTCCGCGCTGGCCCCAGTCCTTCAATACGACATAGGCGACACCAGCATTTTGAAGGCTCGCATTGTTGTCGAGGATCGAGATACCGCTGATCGTCAGCACCTGGTCCACACCCGGCGTCGCCTGTGCGATCGCGCCGACCTGCGCCATGACGGCATCTGTTCGCTCCTTTGAAGCTCCGTCCGGCAGCTGAGCGCTGATCAGGACATAGCCTTGATCTTCGACCGGCAGGAACGCCGTCGGCTGGCGGGTCAAACCCCATATGGCGATGGAGATCAGGACGAGCGCCACGATGACCGATACCGCGCTATGGCGGACGAGACCGCCGATGAGCCTGACATATCCCCTCTCGCCAGCCGCATAGATCCTGTTGAAACCGCGGTAGATGAAGTTGCGCTGCTGCGGCGGCACCGGTGGACGCAGCCACAAAGCGCATTGCGTCGGCTTTAACGTCATCGCGTTGATGGCACTGATCAATGCCGTCGCGGCGATGACGAGCGCGAACTGTCTGTAAAGCTGCCCGGTCAGGCCGGGAAGGAAGGCGGCTGGGATGAAGACCGCCATCAGGACAAGGGTGATCCCGATCACCGGCCCGAACAGCTCGTCCATCGCCGCCTCGGCGGCTTCTCTGCCCGGCATGCCTTCTTCTATCTTTCGCGCAACGCCTTCCACGATGACGATCGCGTCATCAACGACGATGCCGATCGCAAGGACGATGGCAAACAGGGTCGACAGGTTGACGGTGAAATTCAAAGCCGCCATGGCGGCAAATGACCCAATGATTGTCACCGGCACCGTTGTCGCCGGCACCAGCATCGCGCGCCAGTCCTGAAGGAAGATGAGGATGACGACAAGGACGAGAACGCCGGCTTCAATCAACGTCATGTAGACCTCACTGATGGAGGCCTTGACGAACTTCGTCGTATCGAAGGGAATTTGATAGGCAAGGCCCTGCGGGAAGCTCTTGGAGAGCTCGGCCATGCGCGCGGAAACCTCCTCGGCGACGGTAATGGCATTGGCCTCGGGCAGCTGGGAAATGCCGATGCCGGTCGCAGGCTGACCGTTCTGCATGAAGGACTGGCTATAACTCTGGGCACCGAGTTCGACGCGGCCGATATCGCGAATACGGGTGATGCGCCCACCGTCCTTCGCATCGACCTTGACGATGATGTTTTCGAAGTCGGGCGCGTCATTCAGACGCCCGTCGATGTTCAGCGTGTATTGGAAGTCCTGCCCCTTCGGAACAGGCGGCATCCCGACCTGTCCTGCGGCAACCTCCTGGCTCTGTTGCTGCACGACATTGATGATATCCTGCGGCGTCAGGCCGCGTGCCTGCAGAAGATCGGGATTCATCCAGATGCGCATGGCGTATTGCCCGGCACCGAATACGGTCACGTTGCCGACGCCGGGGAGGCGGGAGAGCTCATTCTGCAGGTTGATGACGGCATAGTTTGAAAGAAACAGGCTGTCATAGCGCCCATCGGGCGACGTCAGTGTGACGAAGCCGAGGATCGCGGTGGACTTCTTCTGTGTCGTGACGCCCTGCGCCTGCACTGCATCCGGCAGCGACGACATCGCTGTCGCAACGCGATTTTGGACCAGCACCTGCGCCTGGTCAGGGTCAGTGCCGATGGCAAAGGTCACCGTCAGCGAATAGGTGCCGTCGCTGGCGCTCGTCGACTGCATATAGAGCATGTCTTGGACGCCATTGACCTGTTGCTCGATCGGCAGAGCAACGGTGTCGATCAGCGTCTTCGCGCTCGCGCCAGGGAAGCGCGTGGTGACCTGCACGGTTGGAGGAACGACGTTCGGGTACTGCGCCACCGGCAGCTGAAAAATCGCCACGACGCCCAGCAACACGAAGACCATGGCGAGGACGTTGGCAAGCACTGGCCGCTCGATGAAGAAGCGCGAGATCATGCTGTTGTCCTCAACTGGTCGGCTAAGACGATCGCAAACTCATGGAGTAGTGGCAGTTCCTGTCGCGCTCGTTGCGGCAGCCTTCATGTCGATTTTCTCAGGTGAGACCTTGTTTCCGGGAACAGCCTGCTGGATCCCCCCGATGACCACCCAATCGGCCGCGTCGAGTCCGGATTCGATAACGCGCAAATCGCCTTCGCGCTGGCCAGTGTTCACCGGCCTCTGCTCGACGGTGTCGTCTTTCCCGAGAACCAGCACATAGCTGCCCTGCTGGTTTGTCCCGATGGCGTCGTTCCGTACCAGCAGCGCCTTGTCATCGTGGCCGACGGGCACGCGAACCCGCACGAAAAGCCCCGGAATCAGCGCCCGTTCCTTGTTGTCGAAGAGACCTCGTACCTGCAGCGTGCCTGTCGAGGTATCGAGCTGCGGAGACACATAGTCGAGATGCCCCTTGTGCGGGTAGCCGTCCTCGTTCTGCAGGCCGATTTCAACCGGGATGTTGGGAAGGTCTGTCTGTTTCAGCGTGCGGCCCTGTTTCGCCAGCATCTGCTTGATCGACAGAACCTGCGTCTCGCTCACGTTGAAATAGGCATAAAGCGGGTCGGTCTGGACAATTGTAGCAAGCGTCGTCGGGCCGGATACACCCACGAGTTCGCCGATATCGACGAGATGGTTGGTCACCGTTCCGTCGAAGGGGGCCAGCACTTGCGTATATCCGAGATTGATCGTGGCCAGTTCCAGGCTCGCCTGCGCATTGAGTATCGTTGCGTTGGCTTCGTCGTAGGTGGCCTTCGCACTATCCACGGCGGTCTGTGTCGTGACCTCCTGCTTCATCAGATTGAGCTGGCGATCATATTCCTGCTTCGCCCCGACCTGCGATGCCTGGGCGGACGCAAGCGTCGCCTTTGCCTGATCTACCTGCGCTTGATAGGTCTCTCGTTCGATGCCGAAGAGCTGCGTACCCTTGGTAACCGGGGTTCCGTCGCGGTAGTCGATCGATTGGATATAGCCGACGACACGGGCTTCGATATCGACCGAGTTGAGCGCCCCCGTATTGCCGGTCAGCTCGAAGTATTGAGTTACCGATTCCTGCACGGGGAGCGCTATGTGCACGACAGGCGGGGGAGGCGGTGCGTAGCTGTTGTTGGGCCGGTCGCACGAGGCGATGAACGTCACGCATGAAAGCGTCACCAAGACCTGCAGAGCCTGACTGAACCCTTTACGCATTGTCGCTGCCCCAGACGATCTTCGGCGTTTCCAGTCGTCATGCGCGCCCTGTCGCTGCCAGCCGTCTCGCAGGCCCAAGGCATGAGACAATATGAGGGGGCTATAGCGCAAATTGCAATAGCATTTACGAATATACCACTATCGGCTAAATGTTCGACTTCCGCCTGTCAATCAGCCACAACCGGCAATGGAACAAACTCAAAAACGCCCTAGCGATCGCCTTCCCATTGAAGCGCTGCTGTGGCGACCGGAAAGTCCCAGAGACCGATCTCTTCATCGGTTAGAAGCGCGAGCGTCACTGACAGTCCCCGCATGTCGAGCGAGGTGACATAGGTTCCAACCAGGGACCGCGCGATGTGAATATGCCGCTCTTCCATCCAATTGCGAGCCGCATTATATGCAACGTACAATTCCGCGGGTGGCGTGCTTCCCAGCCCATTCACGAAGAGCAGCGCTCTCGCGTCCGCCGGCGGCGAGAGATCATTCAAGATCGTCGTGCATAGCCGGCTGACAATCTGGTCGGAAGCACAGAAGGCTTCGCGTGAATAGCCGGGCTCGCCGTGGATGCCGACACCCAATTCCATCTCGTCAGGCCCAAGCGCGAAGGTCGGCCGGTCCGTTTGTGGCACCGTGACACCGTCAAGCGCCACGCCCATCGATCGCACCCTGTCATTCAACTGCTCACCGAAACGCTTCAATTCGGCAAGCGGCATGCCTTGCTCCGCCGCCGCCCCGAGCAGTTTCTCAAAGATCAGCGTGCCGGCGACGCCCCGGCGCCCGCGTCCGTCACCAGCCCGAGCCGTTTCGATGTCGTCGCGGACGATGACCATTTCGATCTGATGACGGCCCGCTACCATCTCCATCGCCATCTCGAAGTTCATCACATCGCCGTCATAATTCTTCACGATGAGAAGGCAGCCTGCACCGGTATCGGCCTCCTCGATCGCCCTGATGATCTGGGTAGGAGTGGGGGAGGTGAAGGTATGTCCGATGCAGGCGGCATCCAGCATGCCGCGACCGATGAAGCCGATATGCATGGGCTCATGGCCAGCGCCGCCGCCCGAGACGACAGCGACCTTGCCGGGCGTCAGATGCTTGCGCCGCACACATTTGCGATCCCTGTCCAACACCAGAAACGTCTCGTGAGCCCGCACGAAGCCTTCAACGCTTTCGGCGACCATCGTTTCCGCTGTGTTCATGAACCTCTTCATCGAGCCCCTCCCAAGGCGGCGATTACGATAGCAAATTCATCCGTCTTCCATCATCGATCAATCCGCCCCTCCGGAGATCGCGACAATCTTCTGCACAAGATCCGAAATGGCCTCTTCCAGCAGGCGATTGCGCCGCTCGTCACCGAAATCCGGCACCATCAATGAAAGGTGGCGCAACTTTTCCGAATTACCGAGTTCCGGCAGTTTTCCCGGATGAGCATCCTGATATGCACCAAGAAAGCGTTCCTGCTCGCCGGCGCTGAAATGGCAGACCCGAAAGATGGTTGCTAGGTGGCGTGCTGGCAAAGGTGTCGCATAGCTCGGACTAGTGATCTGCGTGACAAAACTGCGATGCTTTCCGAGTTCCGTGGCCAGACGTTGGCGCGTTCCGGAAGGTCGGTTGTCGATGATCTGAGCCAGAATAGACTTGTAGGCGATAATGGCGTCTTCGGTTTCTTCACGCGCCATTTTATTCTCCGGCTGCCGTTGTCCCATCGGCGTTCAAACCGATGATTGCCGACCTTATCGCGGGAAGTCGTGCGGGTGCCATGGAAAAATGACGAATGCCGGCGGCAAGGAGCGCCGGCAGGTACTGCGGATCGCCGGCCATGTCCCCACAGATGCTCATCGGCTTGGTCGAGGCGAGCCGAGCTGCGTTTGTTAGGACCCGGAGCACGGCAGGTGAAGTCTGCTGGCTGTCTGCCGTCACGGCGCGACGTGTCGACGCTGCTAGGTATTGCGCCAGATCATTTGTGCCGAACGAGAAGAAATCTGCGGTCGGAAACGTATCAAGCATCACGGCTGCGGCAGGCACTTCGACCATCATGCCGATGGGCGGCATGCGATAGGGCAGGCCGCGCCGATCGAGCTGGCCTGCCTCCTCCTCGAATATTCGCCGCATCGCCTCCACTTCAGCCGGAAAGGTCACCATTGGCAGCAAGACGGCCAGTTTACCGAAGATTGCCGCGCGAAGCAGCGCGCGCGCCTGAACGCGCGCGATCTCGGGTCTTTCAAGGAGCAACCGGATGCCCCGCAGCTCGGCATGTACATCCTCGAGCCCCGAGAGCGGTTTGTCGCCTCCGACATCGAGCATCCGGATCGTCACCGACTTCCCGTCGGCCCACTCGAGCACCCGCCGATAGATCGAGAGCTGCTTCTCCTCGTTGGCCGCGTCGGCGATAGACGATATCGCGAACTCCGTGCGCATCAGGCCAACGCCTGCAATCGCGTTGATGCTCACCGCATCGACCTCGGACGGATCGTTCAGGTTGACCGACAATAGAACCGGCTTGCCGTCCGCCGTGTTCAGCATTCCGTTGTCGGACGGCTCTGTGTGGTCGTGCCGCCGGGCTGCCGGTCGCGGCACCATTCGCATCACCGTGTTGCCTGCCGGCAGGAAAACCATGCCAGCGTCGCCCTCCACGGTAATCGGTGCACCGTCGGCAACCGTGAAATCGCCGGCTCCGACGACCATCGGTACGGATCTCGACCGCGCAAGCAGCGCGACATGACCGACGGCACTGCCTTTATGCAGCACGATGCCTCCGCCCGCCGACCAATCATGCGCAAGAAAACGGCTGGGCTCCATGTCACTGCCGACGAACACCGAACCGGCTGGAAAATCCTTGATCGGCTTGCCTGTCAGCGCGCCGAGCACGCGGTTCTTGATATCCTGGATATCGACGGCGCGGGCCCGCATCTGCTCCTCGTCCGCACCCTCCAACTCGGTAATGTATCCATCGAGGGTGCCTACCCATGCGAAGACGACATTCTCTCCGGCTTTCACGCGGGCGGTCGTTGTGGCCGCGATTGTCGGATCGCGCAGAACCTCGATCTGGAAATCGATGATGTCATGGCTTTCAGGATCAGCGCCTTCCGCAAGCCGCTGCAATTCGCCTATCGCCGTTTGCACGGCCCCGGCCAAAACCTCATGCCCGGATGTCGCCTGCTGGCCAGCAGCAAACTCCGCGGCCGGCTGCGCTGCAAGGTAGGCCGGCCCTACCGCGATGCCGGGCGAAGCGCTGATCGCTCTTTGCCTAAACCGTTCGGCCATGCTTCATTTCCTCATCGAAGTTGCGTTCGATGAGCTCCTTCAATGCCCTGATCGCCTCCTCGGCGAGAATCCCGTCGGCCCTTATCCGCAGGACGGATCCCTTGCGGATCTTCGCGCCCATGATCTTGATAATGCTCTTGCCGTTCAGCCAGATGTCACTGCCGTTGACCGCGACTTCGATCGAACAGGGGAAGGATTTTGCAAGCCGCGTGAAGGTCACCGACGGGCGCGCATGCAGCCCCACGCCGTGCTTGACTTCCACCTCGGTCTGGCAACTCGAATGCACTGTATCATCCTTTCGCTTGTCGATACGCAACCTGTCGGTCATCAGGGGGAGAGCTCCTCCGCCGTAGCGACGACCCTCGCTAATGTGGCACCTCCAGAAGCCTCTGCGGCGGCCATCACCGCACCTTCCACCAACGGCGCGTTGCAGATGGACACCAGCCCCGACCGAGGCGCTCCCAGCATCTCGATCGCCATCTCGCTGTTTGTCTCGGCACCGCCGAGATCGACGAAGACGGCGACGCCGGCATCCGACCATGCCGTCTCTATGGCACGAAGGATGCCCGCCGCGTCCGTGCCCAGCTCACCGCGAACATTGCCGCCCGACCATGCAAGCGGCACGCAATCACCCACCATCTGCCGCACCATGTCGACAATTCCCTGAGCGACGAGGGGCGAATGCGAAACGATCACGATCCCCACATTGGTGGTCTTTCCGCTCATTGCAGATGCTGCTCCTCGAGATACCGGCATATCGCCGTGGTCAACAGGGCACAACTCGATGCCCCTGGATCAATATGGCCGATCGAGCGGTCGCCAAGGTAGGAGGCGCGACCGCGCATCGCTTTCATGGCCGCCGTCCCAGTAGCGGAATACTCCGCCCGAAGGGCGATCTCCCGGAGCGAAGACTGGTTCATAAGTGCTGCGTGGACGGGATAGAGAACATCGAGAAGCGTCTTGTCTCCCTCATGCGCGCGACCACGTTTCGCCACGGCGTCAATGGCCTGCTTCAGCACCAGCGGAAAATCGGCGCCATCGCGCATCCGAAGCTCTCGCCCGATTTCCATGAGCAGCGTCCCGTAGAGCGGGCCCGCCGCGCCGCCGATGTTCATGACGAGTGTCAGACCGATCTTCTCGACAGCGTCGGGGAGGGGGAGGCTCGACAGCTGCGCACCTTCGGCACTCACCGCCTCGCAGCCGCGCTTCATGTTCGTTCCGTGATCCCCATCGCCGATTGCCCGATCCAGCGCGCAAAGATGCTCGCTGTTGGCAGCGATCGCTGCACAACAGACCTCAATCAATTCTGCCAAATGGATTGGCTCCGGCTGCAATTCGAATCCTCCCAACGAATGCCTTCTATACGAGTCGCGCAGCAACCTCGAATGCGCGAGCGACAGCGACTGCTCCGGGATCGGCTACTCCCACCAGATCCCTTTCGCCGACATAGGACGCTCGACCAGCCTTTGCTTTCGTCATCGTCTTCGTCGCCTCCGCGCCTGCCGCCGCCGCCGCTGCGGCCGCAACGGCACCATCGGTGGCGAGAGCCTTCAGCGCAGGCGCAAGCGCATCGACCATCGTCCGGTCACCTATGCCAGCCCCCCCATAGAACGTCATGCGATCGAGCCCGGCAATCAGGGCCGCGGCGATGTCCTGCTTCTCCGCCATCGCCTTGGCGGCCGCGGTGAAGAAGATCGACATCAGCACCCCGCTCGACCCGCCCATGCTGGTCCCGAGCGTGTCGCCGATCACAGCGAGTGTCGAGGCGGGTTGGTTCAGCGGCAGCCGGTCCATCCGAGCGAGAATGCTGCGCGCACCCGTGGCAACCGTGGAGCCCGTATCCCCATCCCCGACGCGGCCGTCGAGCCGGTTAAGCTCCTCCTCCAGCGAAATGAGGTGGTCGCAGAGCGCCGAGATTAAGCGGCGTGTCTGTTCATGGTTGCTGGCGACAGCGCCGCCATCTGGCGTCGCGACCGTCTGTAGTGCGGCAACGACAGCAATGGTGTGGCGTTCCACCACAGGCACCCAGGCATGCGGCGCCACTGCCGCGGCCAATGCCTTCTCGCGGCTTTCATCCAGCCGGATCAAGGACAGAGAAAAGCCGTTCATGTTCAATGCCGTCATCATTGGCGCCGGACCGACGATCAATCGAACATGATCTCCCAGGGTAGACGTAAGCACGGCGTTTGCGATCACGGCCATTTCGAGCGGCGGTACGGCCCCAAGATTGTTGATCAGCAGCGCATGCTTGTCCCCGTCGCGAAGCTTTGCGGACAGTCGCGTGGTCATCGTGGCGACGATGTCGGCCACCGGCTGCAATGCAATGCGCTCAACGCCCGGCTCGCCATGGATCCCGAGCCCGAGCTCGCCTTCGTCCGCGCCCAGCCGGCTTTCGTGAGCCTGTCCTGGCACACTGCAAGTGGAGAGCGACATACCCAGGGATACGATGTCGGCAGCTGCCGAGGCGGCATAGGCCGCGACTGTCTTCAGGTCCGCCCCGGCCTCTGCGTGATAGCCCGCGATCTTGTGTACGAACAGCGTGCCGGCGACGCCGCGCGGCTGGTTTATATCCGGAATGGCGATATCGTCGGCTACAATCACCATTTCAACGTCGAACCCTTCAGCCCGCGCCTTTTCAGCGGCGAGGCCGAAATTCAGGCGATCGCCCGTGTAGTTCTTGACGATCAGCAGGACACCCATCGGGCCAGCGACCGCGCGGATGGCCGTTAGAACAGCTTCCACACTCGGCGACGCGAATATTTCACCCGAGACGGCGGCGGTCAGCATGCCTCTTCCAACGAACCCGGCATGCGACGGCTCGTGTCCCGCCCCCCCACCGGAGACGATCGCCACTTTCGATTTGTCCCAATCGGCGCGCAGGATCACCTTGACGTCGGGGAAGGTATCCAGGCGGGCGAGGCGGCCCTCGCCAGTCGTCAGAAGCAGCCCATCCAGAGCTTCGGTGACGATGTTTTCCCTGCGGTTGAAGAAGTGCTTCATTGATTAATACCCGTCTGTTCTGCTGGGCTGCTGATGATTGTTCGAACTCGTTCTTACGAGAGGCGCTGCCCGCTCGCGTCGAAATAGAGCGGATCGCGCAGTGTCAAGTTGATCCTGTCGCCGCGTTTGATGGCGAGATATGGGTCCGCAAGTGTGACGAGCTTGTGATCGCGAACACGGATATGCAGATGGTTCTGATCTCCGAGATGCTCGATCCAGTCAATCTCCGCATTGGCGTCCTTGCCGACGACGATATCCAGATGTTCGGTGCGGGCACCGACTGTCCTCGTACCTGCCGGCGGGTGTCCGCCTGGCAGAAGGTCGGCGGGCAACAGGTTGATGTGCGGCTGTCCGAGGCGTGCTGCAACATGCAGATTGGCCGGGTTGCCGTAGATCTCACGCGGCGTGCCGACCTGCATCAACCGGCCCTCGGCAAGAATGCCGATTCTGTCGGCCATGGTCATGGCCTCGACCTGGTCGTGGGTGACGTAGAGCAGCGTCGACCCCAACTCCTTCTGAATGCGCTTGAGTTCCAGGCGAAGTTCGGCGCGCAGCTTGGCGTCCAGCGAAGACAGCGGCTCGTCCATGAGGTAGATAGAGGGCTGACGTACCAAGGCACGCCCGATCGCCACGCGCTGCATCTCACCACCCGAGAGCCTGGTCGACCGGTTCTCCAGCTTGTGATCGATCCGGACCATCCGGGCAACATCCCTGACGCGGCGATCAATCTCGCTGGCAGCCAGCTTGCGCACCGGTGCGCGCAGCGGGAAGGCGAGATTCTCGTACACAGTCATGTGCGGATACAGCGAATACTGCTGGAAGACGAAAGCCACATCCCGCTCCGCCGGCGCTTCACCGCCGACATTGCGGCCGCCGATTTCGATGCGACCGCTTTCGGGGCGCTCTAGCCCGGCGATGAGGCGCAGCGTGGTTGTCTTCCCGGCGCCCGTCGGGCCCAGCAGCACGACAAACTCGCCGTCGCGGATTGCCAGGTCGAGATTGGAAAGGGCACGCGTATCGCCAAAACTCTTGTTGAGGCCCTTGAGAACGACATCAGCCATTTTGAGCCTCCTGGTAAAGTGCCGACGCGAGCGCGCGGCCCGATTTGCAGTCGAAAAGCGCAAGGTTCGCGTTGCTGAACTCCAGGCCGACCGGCTCACCGATGTGAAAATTCCGGTTGGCGGGCACCCGCGCCTTGATGAGGCCGCTCGATGTCTCCACCGCAACGACCTGGTTTGTGCCGAGGTATTCGCTGCCATAAACCGCGCCGCGCAGCGGCGATGCGTCGTTGAAGCGAATGTGTTCCGGGCGCACTCCGAGCGCAAGCTCGCCCACGGCCACGTCCTGACGAACTTCCGGTACCGAAACATCGACGCCGCCGAGCGAAACCGAGCGTGTTCCTTTTTGCAGTCCGGCATTGAACCGCATGAAGTTCATCGGCGGCGAACCGATGAAATCCGCGACGTACATAGTCGCAGGCTTGCTGTAGATTTCCTGCGGCGTTCCAAATTGCTCGATGACGCCGTGGTTCATCACCGCGATCTTGTCGGCCATTGCCATCGCCTCGTGCTGATCGTGAGTCACGTAGACCGTCGTGGCATGGATGCGGTTGTGCAGCTCGCGCAGTTCATGGACCATCACTTCGCGAAACTCCGCATCGAGCGTGCCGAGCGGTTCATCCATGAGAAAGCATTTCGGCCGGCGAACGATGGCGCGGCCGAGTGCCACGCGCTGCCGGTCGCCACCGGCAAGTCCCGACACCGAGCGGTCAAGGATGTGATCGATCTGGAGCAGACGTGCGGTCTCCTCGACACGCTTGCGGATATCTGCCTTCGGCATGCCTTGGGACAACAGCGGAAATCCAATGTTCTTGCGCACGTTCATATGCGGGTAAAGCGCAAACAGCTGAAAAACGAACGCGATGTCACGAGCACTGGCACGGTTGAACGTCACATCTTCACCGTCAAGATAGATCCTTCCGCTAGTCGGAAGCTCCAACCCGGCGATCATACGCAGCGTCGTCGTCTTGCCGCACCCCGATGGACCCAGTAGCGCCAGGAATTCGCCGTCATGGATGACGAAGTTCGAATCCTGAACCGCAACGAAATTGCCGAACTGCTTGCGGAGATTCTCAATTCTGATGTCCGCCATGGTTCACTCCGGAAACTTTGAGACGATGATGAACATGACGGTTCCCGCCAGCAGTGTCACCAGCGAGTAGGTGTAAAGCACCAGCAAAAAGGGCTGGAACAGCATGAGGAAACCGACAGCAATCAGGACGGTCGCGATGTTCTCCATCGGCCCGCGGCGCAGCAAGAAGGGCCGCTTTGGGGTAACGGGGCGGGGTGTTTCAATCAGGTGCGTCATTTGCGGACCGCTCCGAAGGTGATGCCACGCAGCAGCTGCTTGCGCAGGAGAATGGTGAAGACGAGAATCGGGATCAGAAAGATCGTCGTACCGGCCGCTACCGCCGGCCAGTCCTGCCCGCCTTCGCCAATGATCGTCGGGATGAACGGTGGTGCCGTCTGCGCCTCGCCCGATGTCAGAAGGGCAGCGAAGGCATATTCGTTCCAGGCGAAGATCAGGCAGAAGATGGCCGTTGCCGCGATGCCGGTCGTTGCCTGTGGCAACACGACCTTCCAGAATGCCTGCAAGCGCGTGTAGCCATCGATCATCGCTGCTTCCTCGTATTCACGGGGAATTTCGTCGATGAAGCCCTTGAGCAGCCAGACGGCGAGCGAGACATTGACCGCGGTGTAAAGCAGGATCATGCCGAGCGCCGTGTCTGACAGACCCAACTCGCGATACATCAGGTAGATCGGAATCGCGACCGCGATCGGCGGCATCATGCGTGTCGACAGAATGAAGAATAGCAGGTCATCCGCGAGCGGCACCTTGAACCGAGAGAAGCCATAGGCGGCAAGCGTGCCCAGGAAGACAGCAAGAAATGTCGAACCGAAGGCAATCACGAGCGAATTGACGAAGCGCGGCAGGAAGTTCGAAGGGCCGGCTATCACCATGTTGCGCTTGCGGGTTACCTCATCACAGGTTCCGGTCGGCGCCGGCAACGCTGCGATATATTCGGGTGTCTGCCGCGTTCTCGTCGTGAGAAGATTGCAATAGCCTTCGACCGTGGGGCTGAAGACGATCTTCGGCGGGTAGCTGATCGAGTCCGGCGGCGACTTGATGCTCGTGAGGAAGATCCAGGCAAGTGGGATCAGCGTTATCAGGGCATAGAGGATCACGATCGCACCGGCGATCCGCTTGCTTGTGGGGCTCGGCTCGACGACCGAATGGGCAGCGTTGACGGAGCTCATCTTTGCTTCACCTTGTTGAGAGCCTTGACGTAGATGTTGGCAAGACCGAACACCGCAACGAAAAGGACGATTGCGAAGGCAGAGGCACGGCCGGTTGCCCAGCTTTCGAATGCCGCCCGCTTGAGGGTGATCGAGGCGACCTCGGTGACCGAGCCCGGTCCGCCGCCCGTCAACAGCGTGACCATGTCGAACATCTTGAAATTCTCGATGCCACGGAAGAGCACCGCGAGCATGATGAAGGGAAGCGCCATCGGCACTGTGATCGACCAGAACTGCCGCCACGCCGACGCTCGGTCCACCTCTGCCGCCTCGTAGATATAGTCGGGGATCGAACGCAGGCCGGCCAGGCAAATGAGCATGACGTATGGCGTCCACATCCAGGTATCGACGATGACGATGGCCCAGGGTGCCAGCGAGACATTGCCCAGCATCTGGATGTCGGCGGTCGGGATGCCGGTGACCAACGAAACCGCATAGGCAAAGAGCCCGATCTGCGGTTCATAGAGGAACCGCCAGAAATTGCCGACCACGGCAGGCGACAGCATCATCGGAATGAGGATGATGGTCGTCCAGAAGGCGTGGCCGCGAAACTTGCGATCGATCAGATAGGCCAGCGCAAATCCGATCACGGTCTGTAGCAGGATCGTCCAGAACACGAAATGCGCCGTCGTCTGCATGGCCTGCCAGATATCCGGATCGGTCAGGACGCGCTCGTAATTACTGAAGCCGACACCTTGAACAGGTGCATTCGGCCGATTGGCGCGATAGTTCGTGAACGACAGATAGATTGCCCAGATCAGCGGAAATATATTGATCGCGAGCAACAGCGTGATGGCAGGTGCGATAAACACCCAGGCGATGGCGCGATCGGATAGGCCGCGGACGCGTCGGGCGACAGATACGGGTGTTGCCCTTGCTGTCACGTCTGCCGCCTTCTCGACGATGGAAGAATGAGAGATATTCAAGATGTCACCTGGTCTTTGCGTATATGAGACATCTGGCGGCTCGGCCCGTTTGCCGATCCGAGCCGCCATCTTGACGATCAGGTTGGATGCCCAGCGGGACACTAGATCTTGCCGTCGTCCTTGAAGACCTCGGTCCAGTCCTTCACCAGCCCGTCCAGCGCTTCCTGGGCAGTCCCGTTACCGGCGACTACGTAGTTGTGGACGCGCTTCTGCATGTCCTGGAGCAGGGTGGCGTAGCTCGGCTCGGCCCAGAAATCCTTGACGATTGCCATGGAGTCCAGGAACGCCTGAGCATAAGGCTGGCTTGCTGCAAAGTCCGGCGCATTGATGACCGCCTTCAGGCAAGAATAGCCACCAAGCTTCCACCATTTGGCCTGCACCTCAGGCTGGGCGAACCACTTGATGTACTGCAGCGCCGCATCCTTCTTGTCGGAGTAGGACACGACGGAGATGCCCTGGCCGCCAAGCTGCGCGAAATGCTCTTTCTCCGCAGGGTTCGGGAAGAACCCGATCCTGTCGCCGCCCACCTTCTCGTCCTTGTAGAGGCCGGGCCAAGTGAAGGCGAAGTTCATCTGCATGGCAACCTGGCCTGATTTGAAGGCATCAGCGGATTCGACCATGTAGACGTTGGAGCTGCCGGGCGGCGTGCAGCAATCATAGAGAGCCTTGTAGAACTCCAGACCCTTGACTGCTTCAGGAGAGTTGACGAAGCCTTCCATTTCATAGGGCTTCTTCGGGTTTTCGTACTGGAAACCCCAGTCGTAAAGGACGTTGGTCACGCCCATGGTGATACCTTCCGAGCCGCGCTCGGTGTAGATCGACGCGCCGTAGACGGTCTTTCCATCGATCTCACGCTTCTGGAAAAACTCGGCGATCTGCTTCAGCTGATCATAGGTCTTTGGCGCCGCCAGTTCCCAGCCGTACTTTTCCTTGAATTCCTTCTTCAGCTCCGGTCTTTCGAACCAGTCCTTGCGATAGGTCCAGCCTACGACGTCGCCCATGGCCGGCAGCGCCCAGTAGTTTGGCGTATTCTTCGGCCACTCTGAATAACCCACGACTGTCGCCGGCACGAAGTCATCCATCTTGATGCCTTCCTTGTCGAAGAAGTCGTTCAGCTTGACATAGTGGCCGTTCTCGGCCGAGCCGCCGATCCACTGGCTGTCGCCGATGATCAGATCGCAAAGCTTGCCATGCGAGTTTAGTTCGTTGAGGAACCGGTCGGCGTAACTCGTCCACGGAACGAACTCGAACTTCATGTCCGTTCCCGTCTTGGCGGTGAAGTCCTTCGACAGTTCGACGAGCGCGTTTGCAGGGTCCCAAGCGGCCCAGCACAGCGTCAACTGATCGGCTTTCGCGAGGTTGGGCAATGCCGACGACAACACGATTGCCGAGGCAAGCCCGATGAGGGCTTTCGATCTTTTCTGCATAAGTTCCTCCCAGAACCAAAGCCGGCCCGGCCGGCAGCACAAGTTCACCCATTTCTAGAAAATGCTCACATGAACTCCTCGACCATCATGTTTAGCAATATGTTTAGTGATAAACTCTTTTATAAACATTGCAAGCGGCAATCGATGCTGCATCGCAGCGCAATTGACGATCGCGTCGGTGCGAGTGTCATGTCCGCAAAGGCTGTCAGAAATTTCAGGACAGGGAGCTATTTTGAGCCGCCGGACTATGGTCTATTCTCGCCCAACAAAATCAACCTGACGCGCGGCCGCCGCTTCGATTGCGCTCACTCGCCGCAACGCTCGAAAGCAATGGAGCAGACAATGATCTTCCGACAGTTGTTCGACAGCGTTTCAGGCACCTACACCTACCTCATCGCGAGCAGGCAGGGCGGAGAGGCCCTGATCATCGATCCGGTGCTCGAGAAGGTCGATCGATACCTGCAGCTGGTAAGAGAGCTGGACCTGAAGCTGGTCAAGGCCGTCGATACGCATCTGCACGCCGATCACATCACAGGCCTCGGCGCCCTTCGTGACCATACGCATTGCATCACTGTCATGGGCGAGCAGACCAAGGCCGATGTCGTCGCCATGCGCGTCGCCGAGGGCGATCGCGTTTCGATCGAGGGTGTCAGCCTCGATGTGATGTACACGCCGGGCCATACCGACGATTCCTATTCCTACCTGATGGGCAACCGCATCTTCACCGGTGACACGCTGCTGATCCGTGGCACAGGACGCACAGACTTCCAGAATGGCGATCCGCGCGCGCAGTACGATTCGATCTTCAACAAGCTTCTGCGACTGCCCGACGAGACGCTGCTTTATCCGGCGCATGACTACAAGGGCGACACCGTTTCGACGATCGGCGAAGAGAAGCGGTTCAATCCGCGCCTGCAGGTGAAATCGATCGACGAATATGTTGACCTGATGAACAACCTGAACTTGCCCAACCCGAAGATGATGGATGTGGCCGTGCCGGCCAATGTCCATATCGGGCTGCATCAGGATGAAATCGCGCGCAAGGGATGGGCGCTGTCGGCAACGCAGGCGCTCTCCTTGCGCGGTCGCACCGACACGACGATCGTCGATCTGCGCGAGCGGAGCGAACGCGAACGGCACGGCGTCATACCGGGCTCGCTCCACGCGCCTTACCCCGACCTCCAGGAAAACCTCAGCGCCGGCGGAATACTCCACGAGCTTGCAATGGCCACCGGCAAGAGGATCGTCTTCTACTGCGCCTTCGGCGAACGCTCGGCGATGGCCGTACAAGCCGCCCAAGATGCGGGCCTGAAGAGCGCCTGCCATATCGAGGGTGGAATCGACGCCTGGAAGAAGGCAGGCGGTACGATCGAGCAGTGATACGCAGGCAGCCAGGCCGACCAGCAGTCGCGCGGGCAGCGGACCTCATATCGGCAGCACTTGAGCCAATCGGCCACTCAACGGCCACGATTCCGCCGGAGGGTTGGCCTGTTGCATCCTGCGCCGACACATGTCGGTTCCCACACGAGAACACCTCCCGAGATTCCCATGGTTGAAAACCGCATTCGCCGCAAATCCCTGCTTGACAAGATAACCACGCCGCAAGCTGCTGCCGACCTCATCAAGGACGGCATGACCATCGGCATGAGTGGGTTTACCCGTGCCGGCGATGCCAAGGCGGTCCCGATCGCCATGGCGGAAAAGGCCAAGACAGATCCATTTCAGATCACCCTCATCACCGGCGCTTCGCTCGGCCATGACGTGGACCGGATACTGACCGAGGCCGGTGTTCTTGCGCGGCGCCTGCCGTTCCAGGTCGACCGGACGCTGCGTGCCGCGATCAACCGGGGCGAGGTCATGTTCATCGACCAGCACCTTTCCGAGACTGTCGAGCATTTGCGCTCCAACCAGCTGGGTCCGATCGACTACGCTGTGGTCGAAGCCGCGGCAATCACCGAGGATGGCGGCATCGTGCCTTCCACATCGATCGGCAACTCGGCAAGCTTCGCGATCTTGGCAAAGAAGCTCATCGTCGAAATCAATCTCAGCCAGCCCCTGGCACTCGAGGGACTTCACGACGTCTACATCCCGACAAAGCGTCCGTCGCGAGTGCCCATCCCGGTCGTTGGCTGCGATAGCAGGGTTGGCTTCCCCTATGTCCCGATCGATCCCGACAAGATCGCCGCTATCGTCGTGACCGACGCCAAGGACAGCTTTTCGAGGGTCGAGGCACCGGATGCCGACACACAGGCGATTGCCGATCACCTGATCCACTTCCTCGAAGGAGAAGTGGCGCGCGGGCGCCTGGATCTGACGCTTCAGCCACTCCAGGCGGGCATCGGTACGATCGCCAATTCGGTGCTGACGGGCCTTGCGGCCGGGCCTTTCCATCATTTGCGGATGTACAGCGAAGTGCTGCAGGACAGCACGTTCGACCTCTTCGATGCGGGCAAGCTGGCCTTTGCCTCGGGATCGTCGATCACGCTGTCGGCGGCATGTGGCGAGCGGGTCTTCAACCAGTTCGACAAATACAAGGACAAGCTGATCCTGCGGCCACAGGAAATCAGCAACCACCCTGAGGTAATCCGCAGACTTGGCGTCATCGGTATCAATACGGCGCTCGAGGTGGACATCTACGGCAACATCAACTCCACACACGTCAACGGCACGCACATGATGAACGGCATCGGCGGTTCCGGAGACTTTGCTCGCAACGCCTATCTGTCGATCTTCGTCACCAAGTCTCTCGCCAAGGGCGGCCGGACCTCCTCTGTGGTGCCAATGGTGCCGCATGTCGATCACACCGAACACGACGTTGACGTCATCGTCACCGAAAACGGCCTGGCAGACCTGCGTGAGCTCGCTCCGCGGGAACGAGCGGAGCTGATCATCGCCCACTGTGCGCACCCGGATTACCGTGAGGCATTGCTCGATTATTTCCAGCGAGCAACCGCACGCGGCGGTCACACTCCCCACATTCTCGAGGAAGCCTTCTCCTGGCATACGCGCCAGCAGGCAACGGGCAGCATGCAACCCTAACTCAAGGACGGCCACGTCCATTCAAGCCTAGTACTGGACTACCGCCTAAAGTCTCATCTCCAGCTTCAATCGTTCCGATGGCCAGCCCGGCAGCCTTATCCGCTGCCGGGCGAAATGGTTTCGCCGCAGTCTAGTTTGCGACGGCGCCTAGCGCATGCAAGATGCCGCGAAGCTCCGCCAACCCACGCAGACGACCGATCGCCGGGTATCCGGGCGTGACGGTCTTGTTCAGATCATCGAGCATGCGGTGGCCATGATCCGAGCGAATGACGATTGTCTCATTCGCTGCACGCTTGTTGTCTTCGGCCACCAGCTCCTTGAGCACCGCAACCATGTCGACATCACCTTCCAGATGCGCGCTCTCATGAAAGGAGCGGCCGTCTCCCTCACGCTTGGTGGCGCGCAGGTGAGCGAAGTGAATGCGCGACGCAAAACGACGCGCGATGGCCGGTAGGTCATTGTCGGCACGAACACCGAGACTGCCCGTGCAGTAGCACATGCCGTTGGCGGGGGAGGGAACAGCGTCGAAGAGAGCCGCATAATCGTCAACCGTAGACGCGATCCTGGGAAGGCCGAAGAGGGGACGTGGCGGGTCGTCGGGGTGCAGCGTCAACTTGACTCCGCGTGCCTCCGCCACAGGCGTCACCGCCTCGAGGAACTCGATGAGGTGCTGGCGCAGCCGCGCCGCGTCAATGTCCGCATACGCGGCCAGCTTCTCGCGAAACTCCGGAACAGTCAGCGGTTCGGTCGTTGATCCCGGGAGCGCCGATGTGATGTTATGGGTGATCTCCGCAATTTCGGCCTCCGTCATCGCGTCGAACACTTCGCGCGCCCGCGCCCTGTCCTGCGCCGAGTATTGGTCCTCCGCGCCCTGGCGCTGGAGAACGAACAGATCAAAGGCCGCGAATTTCTCGTGGTCAAACCGCATAGCGGTCGCACCGGTGTCGATCACATAGTCGAGCTCGGTGCGCGTCCAGTCGACAACGGGCATGAAGTTGTAGCAGACGATCGGTATGTTGCAGGCGGCCACTGCTTCAAGACTTGCGATCCAGGCCTCGATCTCCGCCTTGGCTCGGCCACCGTTGCGCTTGACCGCATCCGGAATTGGAATGCTCTCGACAACGGACCACGTTAGGTTCGAGCGGCCAGGCGGCGTTGTTTCGATCATGGCCTGGCGCTCGCGCACCTCAGCCTGCGTCCACGCCCGGCCGATCGGCACCTGATGCAGGGACGAGACCACGTTCGTCGCACCGGTTTGCCGTACCTCATCGAGTGTCACCGGCGCCTGCGGACCGAACCATCTCCAACCTTGACGCATTACACTTCCTCCTTGGGATCTTCTGTATCGTTCGTTGCTGAGATTCAGCGGAAATAATCGGGATATCGCGTACGAAGCTCGGCGACATCAGGGATAACCGCACTCAGATGATGCATCATGGCCTCACGGGCTGCGGCAACGTTATGAGCTGCGATCGCATCGCGGATGCATCCGTGTTCCCGGACCACATTGTCCATGCGACCGAGAACCGGCAACGTAAGTCGCCGAGCGCGATCGATTTGCACCTTCACGGTCTTCAGGATCGTCCAGATGCCGGGATAGCCTGCGATCCCCGCAATAGCCTCATGGAAAGCCTCGTCCTCCTCGTGAAAGGCCGCGGTATCGCCGAGCGCCGCAAGCGATCGTTGGCGGGAAATAATGGCGTCCAGACGATCGATGTCCAACGCGGTGGCGATTTCGGCGGCCCGCTCCACCGTCGTGCCTTCAAGCGCCTTGCGCACGACAACCGCTTCAGGGATTGCCGAGACCGGGACCTGCGACACAGCGGTGCCCGATTGAGGATAGATGTCGACCAGTCCGCCCTCCGACAGCCGAAGCAGAGCCTCGCGAACCGGCGTTCGGCTGACTTTGAACTCCTCCGCAATCCGCTTTTCCTGCAACGGCATTCCGGGCGGCAGACGAAGGGAGAGGATATCCGCATGCAGCCGATCAAAGATGACATCAGCCGTCGTCACCCGACGAAGCTTCAAGGGCGGAGAAGACACGGCATGCGCCGCCAAAACATCACTCGTCTGCATAGGTCACGTCGGTATCAACTGGAATGCGTATTCTAGTATATTAATTTTCCCCGACTGCCAAGAAGCGTCCGGATTGGGCACGGCGACGTAAGACGATCGAGAGAGAGAGAGAGAGAGAGAGAGAGAGAGAGAGAGAGAGTGTGTGTGTGTGTGTGAACCTCGCTCTAGCGGAAGTCGACGCGGCAACAGAAGCCTGCGCGTCTCAGGCCTGCGTAGAAGCGGGCGTATATCCATTCGATCAATCGCGCTTCGATTTCTGGCCGGTCCGTACGAGGTCCGAGCGGAAGACAATCCTTGGCGTTGCATTCGACCCGGACCGCCGGCCTGCCCATCCTGACGCTACCGTGTCGATGGTTGCCTTGATGCTTGGCGCCACGATTGACCGGCACCAGATATAGCCGAAGCCAGATGGCTCGGCCTTTATAAGATTTTTATATCTTCGCCCTCCGCTCCCACTCGAACGGCTATGCGCTTCAGCCGCATATTAACGCCCGAGAGATCCGAAGATCATCTCCACGTCAGAAAGATCAACGCGCCGTTCACGGATGGCGCCCGCAGTCTTGTCTGACCAGAAGAACAACAGGAGTCAGGACCGATGATGGACATAGTTCTACTCATCACAGCAATCGTATTTTTCGCTCTGTGCTTTGCCTACACCAAAGCCTGCGACCGGCTTTAACCGGAGGAAGCGCCATGACTGTCGATTATATTCTCAGTGGTGCCGTCACCGTATTTCTTACGGTTTACCTCACCTACGCTCTCATCCGCCCCGAGCGCTTCTAGCGCCGCGCTCCAAACGCGATTGCGCGGCAGGCAGAACCAATCGGGTATTGAAAGTTACCTCCCATGACCCTTAACGGATGGCTTCAGATCCTGCTCTTTTGCGGGATCATCATCGTGCTTGTAAAACCGCTCGGCGGTTATATGACACGCGTCTTCAGCGGCGGACGCACGCTTCTCTCACCGGTCTTCGCTCCCATCGAACGTGGACTTTATGCCATTGCCGGCACCGGCGAACGCGAGGAACAGCACTGGACGTCCTACGCGTTCTCAATGTTGCTGTTCAATCTGCTCGGCGTGCTCGTTCTATACGCCTTGATGCGCCTGCAGGCAGTCTTGCCCTACAACCCGGCCGGCATGGCTGCCGTCGGGCCTGAACTGTCCTTCAACACCGCCGTCAGCTTCGTGACGAACACGAACTGGCAGAACTACGGTGGCGAAAGCACCATGTCCTACCTCACGCAGATGGCGGGGCTCACGGTTCAGAATTTCGTCTCGGCCGCGACCGGCATCGCCATTGCCCTTGGTCTGATACGCGCTTTCTCGCGCGCCTCCGGCAAGGCGATCGGCAATTTCTGGGTCGATATGACCCGCGCGACGCTCTACGTCCTCCTGCCGCTCTGCATCGTGCTGACGCTGGTCTATGTCTATCTCGGTGTTCCGCAGACGCTCGGCCCGTATGTCGATGCGACCACCCTCGAGGGTGCCAAGCAGACCATTGCGGTTGGCCCTGTCGCCTCTCAGCTCGCCATCAAGATGCTCGGCACCAACGGCGGCGGCTTCTTCAACGCCAACTCCGCACATCCGTTCGAGAACCCGGACAATATCTCGAACATGATCCAGATGGTTTCGATCTTCGCGATCGGTGCGGCCCTGACCAATGTCTTTGGACGCATGGTCGGAAACCAGCGCCAGGGCTGGGCCATCCTCGGCACCATGGGCATCCTCTTTGTCGCCGGTGTGGCTGTGACCTATTGGGCTGAGGCGGCCGGCAACCCGCTGATGCACCAGCTCGGCCTTTCGGGCGGCAACATGGAAGGCAAGGAAGTCCGCTTCGGCGTGGCCATGTCCTCGCTCTTCGCCGTCATCACCACTGCGGCGTCCTGCGGTGCGGTCAATGCCATGCATGGCAGCTTCACGGCGCTGGGCGGCCTCATTCCGCTCATCAACATGCAGCTCGGCGAAGTTATCGTCGGCGGTGTCGGCGCAGGTTTCTACGGCATCCTGCTGTTCGTCATCATTGCGATCTTCGTCGCAGGGCTGATGGTCGGTCGCACGCCCGAATATCTCGGCAAGAAGATTGAAGCCAAGGAGATGAAGATGGCCGTGCTTGCCATTCTTTGCCTACCACTGGCCATGCTCGTCTTCACCGCGATCTCGAGCGTCCTGCCGTCCGCTGTTGCCTCGATCGGCACCGCTGGCCCGCACGGCTTCTCGGAGATCCTCTATGCCTATACCTCGGCTGCTGCGAATAACGGATCCGCCTTCGGTGGCCTGACGGGCAACACGCCCTGGTACAACATCACCCTTGGCCTCGGCATGCTGATGGGCCGCTTCCTTGTCATCGTCCCGGCGCTCGCAATCGCAGGGTCACTCGTGGCCAAGAAGACCGTTCCCGCGTCCGCCGGCACGTTCGCGACCGATGGTCCGCTTTTCGTGGGACTTCTTACGGGCACGATCCTGATCGTCGGCGGCCTGACCTTCTTCCCGGCCTTGGCGCTCGGTCCTGTCATCGAGCACCTGGTCATGATCGCCGGCCAGACCTTCTGAGGTGGAGCATGATCCTTCGACACAGGCTTCGCAAATCCTTCAACCCACGTCCCGGTTCGCCGGGACGTGAAAGGCAGCGCATGACCCGCGGCTCCGACATCATCCTCGTGATGCTCGCCAGCCTTCTCGTTCTCGTCGCTGTCTTTCGGATCTTACACGGCTGATCGCCCGGCGATCGCCTTACTCTTTTCAAGCTGGAGTCTCTTATGAGCCAGGCACAATCAGCGAGCATCATAGATTCTCGCATTCTCATCCCCGCCGTGGGCGCGGCGTTCAAGAAGCTCAATCCCCGCACTCTTGCCAAGAATCCGGTCATGTTTGTCGTCGCGACCGTCTCGGCATTGACCACAGTCCTATTCGTCCGCGATCTCGTCACCGGTGCCGGCAATCTCGGCTTCTCCTTCCAGATCAATCTCTGGCTCTGGTTCACTGTGCTTTTCGCAAATTTCGCCGAAGCCGTCGCGGAGGGGCGCGGCAAGGCGCAAGCGGACTCGCTGCGAAAGGCTCGTACGGAAACGCAGGCAAAGCTGCTAACGGCCAACAGCGGCAGCAGCTACCGTCTCGTCCCGGGCACCAGCCTGAAGGTCGGCGATCTGGTCCTTGTCGAGGCAGGAGATATCATTCCGTCTGATGGCGAGGTCGTCGAGGGCGTTGCCTCAGTCAACGAAGCGGCGATCACGGGTGAATCCGCCCCTGTCATCCGGGAGTCGGGCGGCGACCGCTCGGCCGTCACCGGCGGCACGCAGGTCCTATCCGATTGGATCCGCGTCCGCATCAGCGCCGCGGCGGGTCACACCTTCCTCGATCGCATGATTTCGCTTGTCGAAGGCGCCGAACGGCAAAAGACACCGAACGAGATCGCTCTCAATATTCTGCTGGCCGGTATGACGCTGATCTTCGTTCTGGCCACCGCCACAATCCCGAGCTTCGCGAGCTATGCTGGCGGCTCCATCCCGATCATCATTCTCGTTGCTCTCTTCGTCACACTCATTCCCACGACCATTGGCGCGCTTCTTTCGGCGATCGGCATTGCAGGCATGGACCGCCTCGTGCGCTTCAACGTACTCGCCATGTCCGGCCGCGCGGTCGAGGCAGCCGGCGACGTTGATACGCTGCTTCTCGACAAGACCGGCACGATTACGCTCGGCAACCGCCAGGCAACCTCCTTCCGCCCGGTTCGCGGCGTCAGCGAACAGGGGCTTGCGGACGCAGCCCAGCTCGCGTCGCTGGCCGACGAAACACCGGAAGGCCGCTCGATCGTCGTTCTCGCCAAGGAGAAATATGCGATCCGTGGCCGCGACATGGGAAGCCTGCACGCTACGTTCGTTCCGTTCACCGCCCAGACCCGCATGAGCGGCGTCGATGTCGAAGGCTCGTCCATTCGTAAGGGAGCCGTCGATGCCGTGCTTGCCTACGTCGGGGCTGCCTCCGCGCCTACATCGGGCAACACAGCTGTCGCAATCCGCACCAACAGCGAAACCGTGCGTGAGCTGCAGGCGATTGCCGATGAAATCGCCAAGGCTGGCGGAACTCCGCTGGCCGTCGCCCGTGACGGCAAGCTGCTCGGCATCATCCAGCTCAAGGATATCGTCAAGGGCGGCATTCGCGAGCGCTTTGCCGAGCTGCGCCGCATGGGCATCCGCACGGTCATGATCACCGGGGACAACCCGATGACAGCTGCCGCAATTGCCGCGGAGGCCGGCGTTGACGACTTCCTCGCGCAGGCGACACCCGAAAACAAGCTGTCCCTGATCCGCGAGGAGCAGGCCAAGGGCAAGCTCGTTGCCATGTGCGGCGACGGCACGAACGACGCCCCGGCGCTCGCCCAGGCCGATGTCGGCGTGGCCATGAACACCGGTACTGTCGCTGCCCGCGAAGCCGGCAACATGGTCGACCTCGACTCCGATCCCACAAAGCTCATTGAAATCGTCGAGATCGGCAAGCAGCTCCTGATGACGCGCGGCGCGCTGACGACCTTCTCGATCGCCAACGACATCGCCAAATATTTCGCCATCATCCCGGCGATGTTCCTTGCCTTCTACCCGCAACTGGGTGTCCTGAACATCATGGGGCTTGCCACGCCGCAGAGCGCCATCCTGTCGGCCATCATCTTCAACGCGCTGATCATCGTGGCGCTGATCCCGCTGTCGCTGAAGGGCGTGAAATACCGGGCGATCGGTGCCGGCGCGCTGCTGTCCCGCAATCTGCTCGTCTACGGTGTTGGCGGCATCATCGTCCCGTTCATCGGCATCAAGGCCATCGACGTGGTCATTACGGCCATCGGCCTCGCCTAAGGAGTTGATATCATGTTGAAAGAACTACGTCCCGCAATCGTGATGATCGTTGCCACCACTGCTATCACCGGCCTCCTCTATCCACTGGCCATGACCGGCGCGGCGCAGGCACTCTTCCCGTCGCAGGCCAATGGCAGCTTGATCGAAAAGGACGGCAAGGTCATTGGCTCAACGCTGATTGGCCAGGCATTTACGAGCGACAAGTATTTTCACGGCCGCCCCTCGGCGGCAGGCGATGGATACAACGCTACCTCTTCATCCGGCTCCAACCTCGGCCCGACAAGCCAAAAGCTGCTTGATCGTGTCAAGGCCGACTACGAGGCAGCCAAGGCCACCAATCCGAATGCCGAGGTTCCGATTGATCTCGTGACCGCGTCCGGAAGCGGCCTGGATCCGCACATTTCGCCCGAGGCTGCCTACTTCCAGGTACCACGCGTTGCCAAGGCGCGCGGCGTGGATGAAACCAAGCTGAAGGCGATTGTTGACGCCGCCGTCGAAAGTCCCGAACTCGGATTTCTCGGTGAAAGCACGGTCAATGTTCTGGCATTGAACCAATCGCTTGATACTTCTATGTCTGAGTAAGGTGGAAAGCCCCGGCCGCTTGGATGCGGCCGGGGCTTCCTCGTCAGGGAAAGATGAAAGTCATGCCGGAAGACAACCGCGACAAGGTTGGCAGGCCCTCACCAGACGCACTGCTTGAGAAGGCGCGACAGGAGACCCGCGGCCGGCTAAAGATATTCCTCGGAGCAGCTGCCGGCGTGGGCAAGACCTATGAGATGCTCGAGTCGGGCCGCGCCAAGCTGTCCGACGGGGTCGATGTCGTGATCGGGGTCGTCGAGACCCATGGCCGCAAGGAAACCCAGGCGCTCGTCAGCGGCTTCGAAGTCGTCCCGCGCATCAAGGTCGACTACAAGGGTCATCCGCTCGAGGAAATGGATATCGATGCGATCCTTGCCCGTCGGCCAGACCTCGTGCTCGTTGATGAGCTTGCCCATACGAACGCCAAGGGCAGCCGCCATCCGAAGCGCTATCTCGATGTCATGGAACTGCTGGACCGTGGCATCGACGTCTATTCGACGCTGAATGTCCAGCATGTCGAAAGCCTTAACGATGTCGTCTCCCAGATCACGCGCATCCGCGTACGCGAAACGGTTCCGGATTCGATCATCGACATGGCCGATGACGTCGAGATCATCGATCTCACGCCCGATGACCTGATCAAGCGCCTGCATGACGGCAAGGTCTATGTTCCGAAGACCGCCGAATGGGCTCTGACCAATTACTTCACGCCTGGAAACCTGACCGCACTGCGTGAGCTCGCCTTGCGCAAGACTGCACAGCGGGTCGACGACCAGCTCCTGAACCATATGCAGGCACATGCCATCGCCGGCCCCTGGGCTGCGGGCGAAAGGGTTCTTGTATCGGTCGATCAGCATCCACGCTCGGCCTCGCTTGTGCGCTACGCATCCCGCATGGCTTCGCGCCTCCGGGCCCCCTGGGCCGCCGTCTATATCGAGACCAACCGCTCGATCAGCCTGACGGAATCGGACCGCGACACGATTGCCGCGACGCTGCGGTTGGCTGAACAGCTCGGCGGGGAGGCGATCACCATCCCCGGACGAGAAGTCTCCGAAGAGCTTGTGCGGCACGCCGCTGCCAACAACGTCACGCATATCGTGATCGGCGCACCGAGCAAGCCGACTTGGCGTGATTGGCTTCATCGTTCGATTGCCGACGATCTCATCAGGAGGTCAGGCAACATCAGCGTGCACGTGATTTCCGGCAGCGAGAGGGAAGGGGCCGCTGCGCGCGGCGTAAAGGCCGCGCCATCCGCCCCCGCATTCGACATCTATGCCTATCTTGCCGCGACGGTCTATGTAGCGATCGCGCTTGTGGTCGGCGTGGTCCTCGACCAGGTTCTGGATGTTCGCAACCTAGCCCTTGTCTTCCTGATGGCGGTCCTGACATCAGCGGTCATCCACGGGCTTCGCCCGGCACTTTACACCTGCATTCTCAGTGCGCTGTCCTTCAATTTCTTCTTTCTGCCGCCCCGGTACACCCTGACAATCAGCGATCCGGAGAGCGTGCTGGCGCTGTTCTTCTTCCTCGGCGTCGCCGTCATCGCCAGCAATTTGACCGCAACGGTCCAGCGACAGGCCGCCGCTGCCAGACAACGCGCAAGGACGACGGAAGATCTCTATGTCTTCTCGAAAAAGCTCGCGGGCACCGGAACACTGGACGATGTGCTTTGGGCGACCGCCTTCCAGTTGGCGTCCATGCTCAAGGTTCGCGTCGTCCTGCTGCTTCCGGAAGACGGGACCATTGCCGTCAAGGCCGGCTATCCACCTGACGACACGCTCGACGACGCGGACATTGCCGCCGCGCGCTGGGCTTGGGAGCACAACCATGCCGCCGGTCGCGGTGCCGATACCTTGCCCGGCGCCAAGCGACTCTATGTGCCTTTGCGGACGGGTCGGGCAGCCGTCGGCGTCATCGGGCTCGACAATGACCGCCGCGACGGGCCCTTGCTGACGCCTGAGCAGCAGCGGCTTCTGGATGCGTTGGCCGACCAGGCGGCGCTGGCGATCGAACGCATCCAACTTGTGGCCGATGTCGACCGCGCCAAACTTGCTGCCGAGGCCGACCGCCTGCGCTCCGCTCTTCTGACCTCGATCTCGCACGACCTGAAGACGCCGCTGGCGGCTATTCTCGGCGCCGCGGGTACATTGCGCGACTATCGCGATTCCATGCCGCAAGAGGACCAGTTGGATCTCCTGTCGACCATTGTCGACGAGTCCGAGCGCCTCAATCGTTTCATTGCCAACCTGCTTGATATGACAAAGATCGAATCCGGAGCGATGGACCTCAACCACGCATTGCATTATGCCGGCGACATCGCAGGGAGCGCATTGCGGCGAGCCGCCAAGATTCTTGCACACCACAAGACCGTCATGACGATTCCCGAGAACCTGCCGATGGTTCGCGTCGATCCCGTATTGCTGGAGCAGGTGTTCTTCAACCTGCTGGACAACGCTGCGAAATACGCCCCGCAAGGTTCCTCGATCCGTATCGAGGGGAGGGCAGATGCCTACAGTGTCACAATACAGGTTTCAGACGAGGGGCCCGGCATTCCGCCCGCGGATCTCGAACGAGTCTTCGACACATTCTATCGCGTACGCAAGGGCGACCAGGTCCGCGCGGGAACAGGTCTCGGCCTGTCTATCTGCAGAGGTTTTGTCGAGGCGATGGGCGGCACGATCACGGCTGGAAATCGCGCCGATCGATCGGGCGCGGTGTTCACAATACGCCTTCCAAGGCCCAATGAAATTCCAAAACTGGATGAGCTCAAATGACCGGTTCAGCCGTGAAGATCCTCGTCGTCGACGACGAACCTCCTATCCGCAAGCTTCTGCGCGTCGGCCTTACCGCGCAGGGCTATGAGGTGCAGGAGGCATCAAATGCCGCCACCGCCCTCCAGGCTGTGAAGGACGAACTGCCTGACCTGGTCGTGCTCGATCTGGGCCTGCCGGACAAATCCGGCCATGAAGTGCTGCAGGAATGGAGAGACGCGGGCCTCACCTTGCCGATCGTCATCCTTTCCGGCCGTACCGATGAGACCGGCATCGTCAACGCGCTCGAAGCAGGGGCCGATGATTACCTGACAAAACCGTTTGGCATGAACGAACTTGGCGCCCGGCTGCGGGTCGCGCTGCGCCACCGCCTGCAGCAGCAGGGCGAGCGGGCGATCTTCCAGACCGGCGGGCTCTCGATCGACCTCGTGAAACGCATCGTCAAGATCGACGGGCGGGAGATCAAGCTCTCTCCGAAGGAATATGACATTCTGCGGGTGATGGCCCAGCATGCCGGAAAGGTGCTGACCCACCAGTTCCTTCTGAAGCAGATATGGGGACCGGCGGCCGACGTGCAGTATCTCAGGGTCTATGTCCGGCAGCTTCGGCAGAAGATCGAAACCACTCCCGACCAGCCTCAATACATCCTCACCGAGACCGGTGTCGGTTACCGGCTGACCGAACCCACCTGACATCCGCAATGAATGGAGCCACCCATGCTCTTGAGCGACTGCTTGCCGCTAGAGAACGTCGTCGTCAATCTTTCTGCCTCATCCAAGCGGGAGCTGATCGGCAAGCTGGCCGATGTCGCCGCCCGCAAAACGGGGGCTGACGCAGCCGCCATATTTAAGGCCATCACCACCAGGGAAGAGCTTGGCTCGACCGGCGTGGGCAACGGCGTCGCTATGCCCCACGCGGCAGTTGCGGGCCTCGATGCATCCTTCTGCATGTTCGTCCGCCTTCCGAAACCGGTCGAGTTTGAAGCCGTCGACGACGTGCCCGTGGATCTCGTTGTGCTGGTCCTGACACCAACGATCAGCCAGGGCCAGAATCTGAACGTCCTATCGTGTGCCGCAAGAAGGCTACGCGATGACAAGATCTTGTCCGCAGTCCGAGCCGCCCGAAGCGCAGAGGAAGTTTTTCTTGTCCTCACGAATGAGGAGGACCCTGTAACGCGCGAACGGCGGCGCCCGGAATAGTTCCATAAGATAGATTACCCAATATCGAAGCGCCATGAAATCCATGCAGCACTTCGCACCTGCCTGCCTAACGCCCTGGAAAGCGAAGCCCATCCCAGATGCGGCGCCATCGGTAACTATCGGACTACCCCTGCAGCCGACGAAGCAGCACGCCTAGGCGCTCCTCCGATGGGCAGTCATTAAGGTCCGGTCTAATTGGGATCCCGCCGCCGTCTCGGTTCCGCACTTCGCTTGGGCTGTAGCCAAACGCGCGTTTGAAGGCGCGACTGAACTCGGCGCCATCACTGAACCCCCGCTCTTCGGCAATCTGGAAGATCAGACGTCGATCATTGGGATCCGTCAATGCGGCATAGGCGCTGAGCAGGCGGCGATGCTGGATGTAATGCATCACGCCGCCAAAGGGCTCGAACAGGTTATAGAGCCGCGTCCGCGAAATGCCGAGCTCACGGCGAACCGATTCACTGCCGAGTTTCGGGTCGAGCAGCCGGCTATGTACCAGTTGTCGCGCCCGTTCGAGAAGCACATTGGCGATTGGTCCTTCTGCAGCCTCGATATGATCGGCCGATGGCGATACGCAAGCCAGGATCATCGCTCGCGTCGCCGCGACCAGTCCTGGCAGATCCGCTTGGGTAAGCGTTGGCAAACGATTGGAAACGTCTATGAGGTAATCCGAGAATAGTCCGCCCATGCCGGTCCCAAGCGTGGAAAACTCCGCGGCGCCAAGTGTCGCGGCAGTTTCGACCGAAAGATCACGCGGCACGAACAGCATGAGCATTTCGCTTTTATCGACAGTACCGTTGAAGGAGCGACCAAGCGAATGAATCTGAACTTCCCCCGGCCCCGCGGCAAACCCGCTTCGTCCGGTATTGGTCCGCACCTGTCCCGATTGCAGGACGGTCATTGTCCAGTGATCAACGGGGTCACGCCGAACATATCCCGGCAGGCTGGAGAACGAGAGGCTGTCCGTACCGATTTCAGCAAGGACCAGACTTCCAAGATCCCAAAGCTTCTGCCGTCCGCCGAAGTGTGCGGTTGTGGGGTGTGTATCGGCCAGTTCAAGCATTGGCGAGAAGCTCTCGCGCCAAGTCGCAAACTGATCGCGTCGTCTCAACCCATCGGTCGAGAACTCGAAGGAAGGAAGGTGTGGAGCCCCCTCTTCAACTAGCGTCGCATCGACCGCATCACTATCCTGTTCCGCAAACCTCTCATAGTCGAGCTGCGGTTCGGGTGATCTCCCATGCGCCATAAGATCTTCGGTCGTCATCGCGTCACCTCCCGTTGCTCGGCGACGGGACGCAGCCAGCTGTTCTGTGTCGGAAAGCTCTCGCAGCGGAAGAGAGATGAGAACGTTGAGCGAAAACCGCGAAAGAGCCGCTCGAGCTTGCGCGAGGTTTCGCCCGCCGCCGCCTCACAGGCACCACGGCACCGTCGATAACCGACTGGCAGCGCACCATATTGCAGCCGTCATTCCAGCTTATGCCGTCTTCAGGTGTAAAATGCTGAAAAACACGACTCGAAACGGCGACGTTTTTTTCGAGCCCGTGTTCGAGTGCTAGGTCTGCCGCCATAGGGCGAATAGCAGATATGCAGTTCATTCGTACTCTCCTCTCGGGCCCAATAGTGAGGGCCTGGTGACGTCTGAATGATGCAAGCGATGTATTATTTGCAGGCTTTGAACGCTGCGTTTCGTCGCACACGGAGAGTATCGCCGCGTTTATGCGCGTTCATCTGGATAGCCCCGGCACACCATCAATGGCGGCCGCTGTTCCTCCCACCCGCAATCTAGCCCTTTCGCCCCCTTTCCTCAATCGTCAGATGAATTACGCGTCATCTGGATCGCCAAGTGCTGGCATTGCATTGTATTCGCTCAGAAAACCGTCCCCACACACGCACTTCTCCATTTTGTCTAATGGTCTATTTCAACCATCGAGCGGCTCGACAGTAGCGTCGCAACCCACTTTCCAGACGGCGTACCCGCGCAATAGACAATGAACGCGATCAGGATCGGCACGCCGATGAAGGCCCCAGATATCCCCCACATGAAGCTCCAGAAGAACACCGCAAAGATGACGGCAAAGGGCGATATGGCCAGCGAAGCGCCCGTAAGCCGCGGCTCCAGATAGCTGCCGATGATGAACTGGATCACGTTCAGGCACGCGAAGATGATGACTGCCGTCTGCCATGAATCGAACTGCGCGATGGCAAACAACGTCGGAAGCGCCGTTGCGACGAACGCGCCAATAAATGGGATATAGTTGAGCGCGAAGGCGATCGCACCCCAGGCGGCAGCAAGCTCGAGCCCCGCCGCCAACGCAAACAGCCAGACGGCCAATCCGGTAAGGATGCTTGCGAACGTCCGGACGATCATGAAGCGGCGCAGCTTTGCACCGATGACGCGATTGGCCGACAGGATGCGCATACCATGAGGCTGGGCAGCAGGCGCGGTAAGCCGGGCGTTGAAATCCTCCACCTCGAGCAAGCCGAGCATGACGAAGATGAAGACCAGCAAGGCAAAGCCGGCGAAGCTGTTTATGCGACCGGCCATCCCCTGCACAAAGCGTACCAGCCAACTGACATCGAAGCGATCAGCCAGCGGCCCTGCCACTGCAAGGCCATGCCCCTCGAGCCAGTTCGTCCAGTCGACATAGATCGTCTGGAAACGCTCAGCGTTGACAAAAAGCCATTGTGCAAGCTTGCCGAACCCCCAAGCGACGGACGAACCGATGGAGATGATAACCACCATCGTGATGATCAACGTGATGAGAAGAGCCAAAAGCTTCGGAAGCCAGCGCTGCAGCACAGCCTGGCACGGCCACACCAGCGCAATGACAAAAAGGGAGAAGATAAGCGGCGCGAAGATCGATTGCGCGACGTAAAGCAGAGCGAGTACGAGGATGCCGGTCGCTATCGACCCGATCATGCGACTGCCACTTGCTTCGAGCATGCCCACCCCTAAATTCATGTTCTTACTGCCGGCCCCGCCCGCTACAAACGTCGGGGCCTGGTCGCATCAAAAGGCCGGTCCGTCACCGCGCAGGGCAACAGCTATCGCCTGCCCTTCCGCGCGGGGCCGAAATCCCGCCCGCTACCGCAAGTCAGCTGGTCGCAGTTGCTTTCTGCAACGCGTCACGCAAGACCTGCTCCTTCGTTTCATCGAGAGAGGTCTTGAGCACGACGCCGCCAAAAGGCGATATCTCCTTGAGAACCTTGTCCGCCGTCATCTCCTGGATCAGGACGAACAGGGCGCCATTGCCCGGCTGAAGATTGTTTGCGAGCTCCTTCATGAAAGCATCGTTGATGCCGACATCGGTCAAGGCGCCGCCGATGGCGCCGGATGCAGCGCCGACCGCCACGCCCAGAAGCGGATTGAGGAACAGGACGCCGATCAGCAAGCCCCAGAAGCTGCCGGACGCAGCACCTGCGGCTGTCGTATTGACCAGCTGGTTCAACTTGATCTTGCCGGCCTCGGTCTTTGTGGCGATGACGGCATCGCCCATTTTGATCAAGTACTCTTTCTGCAATTCGAACAAGCGCTGACGCACTTCTTCGGCTTTAGCTTCGGTCGGGTAAACAATTGCAATCAGATCAGACATGATTACTCCCCCCTCAACAGGGCTTTGGACTGACACGCTAAGAATAAATCATAGCCGGGAATATACTGAAGGAATTAGCAGGGAATCCCGGAGCTTGGCATTGCGTCTCTTTCTTTTGCCGCCCCTATCAGGCAACGGTCGGATGTCCGTGACCAAAAAACTGGTCACGGACAATAAGATAGCGAAAATACCGAAGATATCGGGCACACCACCGGAAGAGCTATTATGCCTTGGCGGCGGCAGGCTCAGCCGCGTCCGCCTTGGCCTTTTCGGGCTCGGCGTCTGCGGGAATGCGAAACCACAGCACATAGAGCACCGGCAGGAAGATCAGCGTTAATGCCGCCGCGACCACCAGTCCCCCAATCACGGTGAAGGCTAGTGGCGACCAGAAAGGATCGCGGATAATTGGCAACATTCCGAGGACCGTCGATCCCGCAGTCAGGAAGACCGGGCGCAGACGATGGGCGGTCGCATCGATGACGCTCTGCCACGTCCTGCCCTTCTCCTCGATCGCGATGTCGATCTGGTCGATAAGCACCACCGAGTTTCGAGTGATCATGCCGATCAGTGCGATCATGCCGAGCACCGCAATGAAGCCCACCGGCGTGTTGGTGATCAGCATGATCAACACAACACCGATCAATCCCAACGGCACGACACTGATGACGAGCAGCAGGCGCTGGACGCTTTGCAGCTGGAACATCAGCACGATCAGGATAATGATCGCCATGACCGGCAGCATTTCGACAACCGACGCCAGCCCCTCTTCCGCGCCCTCGACCGCACCGCCAACCTCGATGTGGTAACGCGGATTGGCCTTGCGCACCTCATCGATCTTGCTGGCTGCTGCCTCAACAACACCGGCAGCCAAAACGCCTTCCGCCGTATCCGCCTGAACAGTGATCGTCGTCGAACCGTCGCGGCGCCAGATCACCGGCTGCGTGGTCTGATAGTCGATCGTCGCGATGCTCGAGAGTGGCACTGTGTGATTGGGGCCAACGGGGATCTGCAGCGAACGGATCGTGCTGATATCGACACGCTCCTCAGCAGTTGACCGGGCGACGACATTGATCAGGTAGATCGAGTCCCGCACCTGGGTAATCGGAACGCCGGATGCTGTCGCAAAGAGCGTCTGGGCAATCACCGACGAATTCAGCCCGACCAGCCGGGCACGATCCTGGTCGACTTTGATGACGATCTTGCGGACAGGTTCGTTCCAGTCGAGGTTCGGCTGAACCACGCCGGGTACCTTGCTGATGGCATCGGCGACCTGCCAGGCGACGTTGCGAACCCCGGGAATGTCGGGACCGGTGACGCGGTATTGCACGGGCCAGCCAACCGGCGGTCCCATTTCCAGCGGCGAGACGCGCACGATGATGTCAGGCAGCTTCTCGTCGAGCGCCTTTTGAAGGCGTGCCTGCAACGCATCACGCGCCCCGACGCTCTTGGCGATCACCACCGCCTGCGCACGGGAAGGCGCCGGTGCCTGAAGATCCATCGACAGATAGAAGCGAACGGGATCGGAACCGATATAGAAGCTCCAGTCGGCCACATCCTCGTCAGCGGCAAGAACCTCCTCAGCTTTCGACACCTCAGCCGCCGTGGCCTCCTGCGATGCGCTTTGCGGCAGCGTCAGCTGCAATATCAGCTCGGGCCGATCGGATGCCGGGAAGAACTGCCGCTTCATCGCCGTCGATCCGACGAGCGCCAACGCGAACAAGGCGACAGTGGCGAGCACAACGACGAGACGCATCCGCATGCAGGCATAAAGAACGTTCTTGAAGCCGCGCAGCAATGCGCCGTCCTGCTTCTCGCCCGTCGCCGTGCCCGATTTGAGAACGGCAAGACCGACGATCGGCGTCAACAAGACGGCGACGAGCCAGGAGACGATCAGCGAGAAGCCGATCACCAGGAAGAGCGATCGCGCATACTCGCCCGACGAGCTGCTGGCAAAGCCGACCGGAATGAAGCCGGCGATCGTCACCAGCGTTCCCGCCAGCATCGGAAATGCCGTCGACGTATAGGCATGCGAGGCCGCCTTGATGCGCTCATAGCCCTGCTCGAGCTTCGCCATCATGGTCTCGACGGTCACCATCGTGTCGTCGATCATCAGTGTCAGCGCGATAATCAGCGCTCCGAGCGAAACACGCTGGAGCGCGATGCCGGTAATGTCCATGAACAGGAAGGTCAGGGCGAGGACGAGCGGAATGGAGACGGCGACGGCGATGCCGGCACGCACACCGAGCGCGAGGAAGCTGACGCCAAGAACGATCACCACGGCCTGAGCCAGTGACGTCGTAAACCCACGGATCGCGGTCTTGACCACTGCCGGCTGGCTCGCGACATGTGTCACCTCGATGCCGATCGGCAGGTCGTCCTCGAACTTCTGCATCGTCGCGTCGATATTCTGACCAAGCTGCAGAATGTCGCCGCCGGATGCCATTGAAATGGCAATGCCGATCGCGGGCTTGCCCTTGATCCGGAAGCGCGGCTGAGGCGGATCGACCGTTCCCCGCACGACGCTGGCAATATCGCCGAGACGCACGAACCCGGACGCGGTTGGAATATTCAGCTGCCGCAGCGTGGTCTCGTCGGAAAGGCTGCCGGAGACCTGCAGGATCGTGCGATCCTGCGCTGATGTGACAAGGCCGGCGGGCAGAACGGCGTTCTGCGCCTGTATCGTGCCGATGACTGTCGCCGCGCTGAGGCCAAGACTTGCCAGTCGCTCGGTCGAGAACTCGATATAGATCGTCTCGTCCTGCGTGCCGATCAACTGAACCTTGCCGATGTTGTCGAGCTTCAGCAGACGGTTTCGCGCCTCGTAAGCCCAATCACGCACGTCACGATCGCTGAAGCCATCCGACGTGAAGCCATAGATGATACCGAAGGTGTCGCCGAAGTCGTCGTTGAAGAACGGCCCGCGCACACCTGCCGGCAGCGTCGACACCATATCGCCGACCTTCTTGCGGGCCTGATACCAGGACTCACCCACCTGATCCGGGGGCGTCGAATCGTCCAGCGTCACGTAGACAATCGATTGGCCAGCCGTTGTCACGCTGCGCAGGCTGTCGAGGTGCGGCACCTCTTCCAGAGTCCGCTCGAGCCGATCGGTGATCTGGTCGGTCGTCTGCTCGATCGTACCGCCCGGCCATCCGGCCGAAACGATCATTGTCTTGAAGGTAAACTCGGGATCCTCATCACGACCAAGATTGATATAGGCAATCACACCGGCAATCGCCGCAAGGACAACCAGGAAGATGATGAGGCTCTGTCGGCGGATCGCCCAGCCCGATAGGTTGAAGCCCTCGTTCATTCGGCGCTTCCTTCAAGCAGGCGGACTGGCATGCCCGGGCGAAGCTGCTGCACCCCGGCGACAACGACGTTGTCTCCGGTCGACAGACCTTTGGTCACGAGGAAATCCTTCGTATCGAACCGATGCACCTCGACCGGCACGAGCTTGGTCGTCTTGCTGGCAGCATCGACGACCCACACGGCACTGCGATCACCCTGATTAAACAACGCCGTGGTCGGCAGCCGTGCTGCCGGCTCTCCGGATAGCCGTATCGTGCCGCGCACGGCGCTGCCGAAACGGAATTCGTCGGGCGCCGTGTCGAGTCCGACGCGCACCGTGAAGTTGCGCGTTATCGGGTCGGCTGTCGGCGAGATTTCGCGAACCGACCCCGTCGCCTTCACGTTGGGATTGCTGAGAAGCTGCACTTCAACACGCGCCTCACCACCGGTGCTCTGGATCGTTGCCTCCGGCACCTGGAAGACGGCATCACGTGTTCCGAGCTGCGCCACGCGCACCACCATCTGCCCGCCGCCAACCACCTGCCCAACCTCGCCCCCAACGGCGGTGACAACGCCGGGAGCGTTTGCCTTCAGCACGCGATTGTCGAGATTGGTCTGGGCGATCCGCAGAGCAGCCTGGGCGGCATCAACGCCGGCCTGCGCGGTGCTCGCCTGCGCGATTGCGGCGTCGAAAGCCTGGCGGGTCGAGGTGCGCGGATAGAGCTGCTGTTGCCGCGCCCGCTCGGTCTCGGCGTTCTGGGACTGGGCCTGCGCAGCAAACAGATTCGCTTCGGCCTTGCGCATGGCATCCTGCGCATCCTCCGTATCGAGGCGAGCCAGTACTGTACCGGCCTCGACGAGGTCACCCACCTCGACATCGCGCTCCCTGATCTCCCCGCCCTGCCGGAAGCTGAAGCTGGTCTCCGTTCGCGGCCGGATTTCCCCCACCAGCGATCCGTAGGTATCCTCAGGATTGAACGAAACGGCGACGGTCTTGACCGGCCGCGGCGGGCGCTCCCCCGCCTCGTCCTCTCGTTGGCACCCGGCAAGGACAAAGGCGGCCAGAACAGCGGCGGACATTGCATGGGATTTTGATGCAGCAAGGCGTATTTTCATGGATGATCCCCCGAATGCTCTACCGGCTCGACGACACGATGTTCCGCATAGCGAGCTGCGGAAATGAAATATGATCAATTGGATAAGAGGATAGCTCGGCACTTAGCGGGTCTTCGCGCCCCAATCCGACGACAGCCAGAGCCGGAGCCACCGATCGCCTCACGGCCGATCCCCTCGCGAAAACAGGCGTACCGAACGCCCCAATCGGGACAATCGCATTGGCATAACGGCGCGGAAACAAAGCACACCCGCCGTCCATCAATCCACGCCTCCCGGCAATCGACGCGAACGTTCGCAGTCCTGAATAGGAACCCAAATGCAGATGCTCCCTTAAACACTCAGATCAGCGTACGCCGTCCCGGGAACCCGAAGGCGTCCTTCAGGAACTATAAGGCGGTTCAAGAAGGGAAGTGATCAGCATAGAATCCCGCAAACAGGCCTGCCGTCCAGATTTAGCTATCTATTGTTTAAGTGATATGTGTCCGGATGGGATCAAGACATTCAGATTTTGTCTCCCGCCTGCAACGCAATGCTAAATACCTCCAGCAGCACTGGAATTCATCTTCCGCACCCACCGAAGATAGCTTAGAACTGCAGCGTGCTTCGCCCAAGTCCTGCAACCCGGGTGAGCGATCCGAACCGACTGTCTGCGAGATGTCTTGCCGATCACCGATTTGAAGAGCTTGCCAGGGAAATAAGCCAAGCCATGTCCTCAATACGATTATCGGTCATTATGATCGTGCTGCTGGCTCTGGTCGGCTGTGGTGGGCCTCGTGCCGTGCTCGGCCTGCCGTCGGCGCCACAAACGTCATCCGCCTCGACAGCGCAACCGCGAGCAACCGTCCCAATCTATGTTGCCACCACGCGCGCTCGATCCGGCAATCTTTCGCTGCCATATTCGGCTGAGCGCTCCAATACGCTGAACTTCGCAAAACTCGACATCGGTATTCCGCAAAACCACGTCGCTGGACGCGTGGAGAAAAGCGGGCGCGTGCCCGACCCTACTCGGCATTTTTCCGCGCGGACCTACCAACCGATCGCGAAACGACAAGAGTTCATTCGGCAATTGAATGCGGCGCTGGCCCAGCGCGCACCCGAAGATCGCGAGATTTTCATCTTCGTACACGGATACAACAACAACTTCGCCGACAGCGTCTTCCGCAATGCCCAGATCGTCTATGATTACAACGTCAAGTCTGTCGCTCTGCACTATGCGTGGCCCTCGGGAGCATCGATCCCGCTTTACGTTTTCGACCGCGACAGCGCGCTTGTCGGCCGCCGCGGGCTTGCCGAGACGATCGAAATCGCCGCAGAGACCAACGCGAAGAGAATTGTCGTGGTCGGTCACTCGATGGGTGCCTATGTCGTCACCGAAGCCTTGCGCGATCTGGCTCTCCGGGGTCGCACCAGCACGCTGAGGCGCCTGGGCGGAGTGGTTCTGGCCGCCCCCGACATCGACGTGGACGTGTTCTTGAGCCAACTCGACGATATCGGCGATATCCCGCGACCATTCACGATTCTCGTTTCGCGGCGCGATCGTGCGTTGGGGATATCCGGGCGGTTGGCGGGCGGCCATCCCCGCGTCGGTAGCGGCTCTGACGTGGCTATCCTGCAAAAAAGGGATATCGCCGTTATCGATGTATCCGACATCGATGGTGGCCGGCATAACGTCTTTGCCAGTTCACCGACCTTGATGGAGGTGGTGAATAACGACGCCCTGGTGCGCAGTGTGCTCCGTGAGGATCAGGGACCCGCTGGCCAGACGATGCTCGCGGACGGCGCATCCGTCATCGAAGGCGCCGCATCCCTGGTGATTTTCCTCCCCAGCCGTATTCTGGGTGGGCTTGCTCAGGCTGCCGCCGGGCAATAGGACAAATGCTCACGCTGGCACTTCCATCACCGCGCCCGAAGGCTCAGTACACTTAGCAGGTAGACGGCGACGAAGTAGCAAAGCATCCTCAGCGCGCTTGTCCGGCCGTTGCTATGGTGTAAAGCCGGCGGACTAGTCAGCCGCGGCAATTGCGAGATCGTCAATACCATCCCCAACCCCGCCGCCGCGCCGAAGCAGGTATTACTCAGCCTAGCAACACCCTGCATCGCCCTCGGCCGGCTGTGATCGGCATTGAATCCAGAAATTATGCTTCAAGTCCTACATACCGCCGCCGTGCGATGGATTTCGGCATAGCGTCTTGACCTGCATGAAAAACGGCGAAATCAATCTGGGGGTGGATCCTGCGAGGGAGAAATCCAGCCTGCAGCAAGAGGAGCGCCAAATCCGTTTGGCTCGATGCGCGTGGATTGTGCGGCAGTGGTTTACCATGCGTGCGTTGCGAAGAGGCGCGTGGCGCGATGCGATGGTGGAGGTGAATGAGCATATGAAATGCCTAGTCGCCACAGCCAGCCGGCTGACGCTCAGGTCCGACCGATCTTTTCCTCGGCGCTATCGTCTCAAGGCAGCGTCGCAGGTTGTGGGCGAATGGATGGCCAGCTCATGAATGAGAAAATCCCGCAATCTCAACCCGCCATTCCCGTTGCGCCCAGCCTTGCCGAGTTTCACCCGCTCAGTGCGGCCGAGGCAAAGGTGGTTGCGCATCTGCAATTGGGGGACTTCGACAGGTTGGGCGACGGCTTGCGTCCGGAGACGAACGACGCGGAGCGGACGGTGCGCGCCGAACTGCTGCGGTATCTCATTCTCCGCGAAGACGGCTACCGGCTACATGAAAAGGGGTTGAGGCTGAGCGGCGCCTGGGTTTCCGGCATTCTCGACCTCGAGGGATGCCGGATTCCTCGCGACATCGGCCTCAAGGACTGCCACTTCGAGTCTCCGCCCGTCTTGCGCTCCGCTGTCATTGACAACCTCTTCCTGGATGGCTCGGCCTTACCAGGACTGCAGGCCGACAGGCTGGAGGCCCGCGGATGCCTTTCGCTGCGTGGCGCCACCGTCACCGGTGAAATCCGCCTCTCGGGCGCCCGCAGCGGCGGCAACATCGAGGCGGACGGCGCTTCCATCAGTTGGCCCAGTGGGATCGTCATCGAGGCGGATGGATTGGAGGCCCGCGGCGGCATCCTGCTGCGCGGTGCGGACATCAAGGGCGGCATCAATCTCTCGGGCGCTCGTCTCGGCGGCGATGTCAATGCTGTCGGCGCGCGGATCGAGCGACCCGGCGAGGTCGCGTTGAACGGCGACGCAGTCGTCGCAGGCGGCGATCTGGCGCTGCGTGGCGCAACGATCATCGGCGAGGCGCGCTTTCTCGGTGCCCGTTTCGGCGGTGACGTCGACTGCACCGCCGCCTCGCTGTCGCAGCCGGGCGGCAATGCGCTGCGGCTCAACCGCACTACCATCGATGGCGCCTTTTTCCTGCGCCAGAATGCGTCGGTCATCGGAACTCTCGACCTAACAGCCACGACGATCGGCGCCATAGACGACGAACAGGCAAGCTGGCCGCAAACCGGCGATCTGCTCCTGAACCGCTGCCGATACGGCGCCTTCATCGGAGGCCCGGTCGATGCCGACAGCCGCCTCGACTGGCTATCGCGCCAGACGCCCGATCGCTGGAAGGCGGATTTCTGGCCGCAGCCCTACGAGCATCTCGCGACGGTGCTGCGGGAAATGGGCCACGATGAGGACGCGCGAGCGGTGCTGATCACCAAGGAACGGCTACAGCGACGCGCGCGACGCGGTCGAGCCAAGAACCCGGCGCTGCGGGCAACGCTTGCGGCCAGCGACGCGATCCTTGCAGTTACGCTTCGCTATGGCCGCCAGCCGCTTTTGGCGCTGGTGTGGATGATGGTCTTCTGGGCGGTAGGTACGGCCGTTTTCGCCATCGCCTACAACACCGGTGCGATGAAGCCGAACAGCCCCGTCGTGCTGCGTTCGCCAGAGTGGACGATGTGCGATTTACCCCGCACGGAAAGCCGCTTCATGCCGACGAGCGGTCAGGACCTGGCAGGGCGCGCCGAGGTCGGGCAGAACCAGCTCACCTGCTTCCGCAATCAGCCCGAAGCTGCGAGCTACCCCGAGTTCAACGCCTTCATGTACTCGCTGGATGTCCTGCTACCGGTGGCGTCGATCGGACAGAAGGAATACTGGCGGCCGGACTCACTCAAGCCCAACGGCACCTTCACCCTGAAATACTATTTCCTGCAATCGATCATCGGCTGGGCACTGAGCCTTTTGGCGGTGGCAGGGTTCTCCGGGCTGGTGAAATCTCAATAACACACAACGCCGCCTTATGCGGCGGCGCGCGATTGCCCTTATTCATCAAGAAGGCGTTGCGCCTGATCTCAGACTGACCGCCAAGAGCGGTGCGATCGCACGCTTGGGCGTATGCAAACCGCCCGGAAGCGGTCTGCAATCTCAGAAGCGCCAGATCAACGGTACCAAAAATACCGAGACAACGAAGAACCAGAGCAACAACGGCAGGCCGAGCTTCCAGTAGTCGCTGAAGGCGTAGCCGCCCGGTCCCATGACCATCAGGTTTGTCGGGGTCGCAATCGGTGTCAGGAACGCGGCTGCGGCAGCCACCGCCGTGCTCATCAGCACGGGGCGCGGCGAGATCCCCATCGCCGTCGCCGCTGCGACGCCGATCGGAATGACGATCAACGCCGTCGCGGTGTTGCTGATGAGCTGCCCCATGATAGCGGTCAGCACGAAGAGACCGGCGAGCAAGGCAATAGGACCGGCATCGCCGACGAAATTGACGAGGTGTTCGGCCATCAGCTTTGCCGCCCCGGTCTGCACCATCGCCGTCGACAGCGGCATCATCGCACCGACAAGGATCACGGTCGTCCAGCCGACCGCGCGATAGGCCTGTTCGACGCTCATGATCCCCGACAGGATAATCGCCCCGGCAGCGAGAAGACCCGCCACGGCAGGCGGGACAACGCCGGTTGCGAGAAGCAGAACCATGGCGAGCAGGATGACGATCGCCTGGCGTGCTCCGGGCCCGAGGGGCACCGCCTGCCGGCGCACGAGCTCCGGCGAATTGACCACCAGAACATCAGGATCGTCGAGGTGAATATCGAGTGCCTTCCAGGTCCCCTGCAACAGCATCGTGTCGCCGGCCTGGAGGACGATGCCGCCCTTGTCCTTGGTCGCGTTGGCGGCCGCAATCTCGGCGCTCGCGCGCTGTACAGCGAGGATGATCAGGTCGCCGCTTTCGGTGACCATGCCGGGGAAAACGCTCTGGCCGATCAGACCGGAGCGCGGCGGGATGACCACTTCGGCAAGGCCCGAACTACGGTTGAACAAGGTGCCTTCACCCTGACCATCGGTCTGCTCGTCACGGAAGGCCAGGTGCATGCGGGTCGCGAAGGCCGCGGCCGTCTCGGCATCTCCCCGTACCAGAAAGTGATCCCCCTCGCCGACATTGGGACGGCGGAGCGGCCCGGCCGTTTCCCCTTCCTGGATTGCAACGAGTTGCAGCCCCGGATGTGTCGAGAGATCGACGGCCGACGCGGCAGTGCCAACAAACGGTGAGCTCGCACGCACGCGCAACTGATAGATGCCGCTGGCAAGCCCATATTGCTCGACCAGCGTTTTTGCGTGGCGGCTGAAATCGGCCGGCATCGTCGCGCCGTTGCGCTCCGGCAGAAGCTGTTTTCCAAACAACACGATGATCGCCATCGTCCCGGCCAGCAGCGGCACGCCGACCAGGGCAAACTCGAAGAAGCCAAAGCCACCGACGCCCGCATCCTGGCCAGCCTCGGACACAAGGACATTCACCGGAGTGCCCGTCAATGCCAGCATCGAGCCCGCATGCGCGGCAAACACAAGCGGCATGAGCAGCTGCGACGAATTCCGCTTGAGACGGACGGCGATGACCACAAGCACGGGCAGAAGGGCCGCAACAGCGCCATTGACACTGATCAGCGCGGTGAGCAGCGACACCAGTACCATCGTCAGGATCAGAAGACGGGCCCGGCTCTCCTCACCCGCGCCACGGATCAAAAGCTGTCCAGCCCAGGCGGTAACGCCGGTGACCTCCAACCCTGAGCTGACGACGAAAAGCGAGGCAATGAAGATCACCGCGGGGTCGCCAAAGCCGCCGAGTGCCTGGCCGATTGTCAGAACGCCGCTTGCCCATAGCGCCAGCGCAGTCAGCATGGCCACGAAGACGACCGGCAGCTTGTTCCACACGAACAGAACGACGGCAACCGCAATGATGGTGGCTGTGTATGCTATAGGGCTCAATCGCGCCGCTCCTTATTTGGCCCGCTCGAGCCCTTTCAAAACCACCGGCCAACGCGCCGGCCAGCGCCGCCGCGTTCACCCCCGCAATGAAATTTCCGCGTCGTTGACCCGGCGCCCCAGGCGGGGCGTTTTGATATCGCTCGTCCAACCCGATCTCGACGGCTACTGCCGCGAAAGCGAGAGCGGGGGTGTCAGTCCTCCAGCGTTGCCATCAGCACGCCGATCCTGCAGCCCTTCTCGTACTCCTTCAGGTTCACATATTCCTTGATCGTGTGGATCTCGGCCTGGCCTGCACCGATGGTGATGGTGGGAACGCCGTGTTTGTCGAGCCAGTTTGCATCCAGCCCACCATTGGAAAAGACGTAGACGGGCTCGATATCGAGGGTTTTCAGCGCCTTGGTGGCGCGTTTGACAACCGGTGTATCCTTGCCGAGTTCGAACGGCGGATAGGACGCGACCTGGCTGAATTTCACCTCTGCCGTGTCGCCATTGTCAGCCGTCACCTCGGCCTGGGCCTTGGCGAAGGCCTCCTTGTATCCATTGGCAATCTTGGTGGCGAAGACGGATTCCGGGCTGCGCGCCTCGCCCTTGAGATAGGCGTAGTCGGTCACGACGTTGGTGGCGTCGCCTGCCGGCTTGTTGTCCTTTCCGCCGAAGATGCCGACATTGCTGGTGCCACGACCGTCCGGCTTGACGACCTTGCCGAACCAGCCGGCCCGGCGCGCTTCGGCCAGGGCCATTGCGCCGACCATCGTGGCCGAGATGCCCTTCTCAGGTGCCACGCCGGCGTGCGATGCGCGGCCGGTGATCTCGACTTCCCAGTTCTCCTGGCCAACGGCACCGATAATCAGGTCCGATGCCATCTGCCCGTCAACGTTGATGCACATGGCTGCGCCGCCGAGATCAGCAGGATTGAGCTCGCGGGCGCCGTGCAGGCCGCTTTCCTCGCGCACGGTAAACAGCAGAGTGATCGGCGGATGCGGCAACTTGTTCTTGATCAGCGTCTCCGCAACGACGACCAGAAGGGCAACACCTGTGCGCGCATCGCCGCCAAGTGCCGTCGTGCCATCCGATACGATACGGTCACCCTCGCGCCGCGGCTTGGCACCGGCGCAGAGCGGCACTGTGTCGAGATGCGTCGAGAAAAGCAGCCTCGGTCCAGGCCGCGTTCCTGGGATATCCACGATCAGGTTGCCCGTTTCCGTCGGCAGCGGAATGCGCTTGTTGACGTCGTCAAAGCGAATAGCGGACTCCGGCACGCCGATTTTCTTCAGGGCATCGACGACGGCAAGACCGATGTTCTTCTCCTGCCCGGTAATACCTTCCACCGAGAGGAAGCGCATGAGATGTTCTTCCGCCGCAGCGACGTCGAGAGGAATTGAGGTGTTGCTCATGTTATCCATCCGATTGTTTGCATCTTGTTTCGTTCAGGGCTGTAGTTACAGGCCCCAAGGCAGACCAATGGCCTTCCAGACCGCAAAGAGACCGGTCCACAGCACGAACATCAGCACGACATAGGGAAGCATCAGCGATACGATGGTGCCAACGCCGGCTGATTTGTCGTATTTCTGAGCGAAGCCGACGACCAGCGCGAAGTAGGCGTTGAGCGGCGTGATCGCGTTCATCGGCGAATCCCCGACGCGGTAGGCGGCCAGCACAGCTTCCGGCTCGACACCGAGCTTCATCAGCAGCGGCACGAAAACCGGCGCGAAAATCGCCCATTTTGCAATCGCCCCCGTCAACAGCAGATCGATGATCGCCACGACGATGATGAAACCGATCAGCAGCGGCAGCGCACCGATATTGGCTGCCTGCAGCACGCCGGATAGGCTGAGTGCCATGACCGTGCCGATATTGGTGTAGGTGAAGTAGGCGACGAACTGGCTGAGGACGAAGAACAGGAAGATCGTCCCGCCCATGTTCTTGATCGATTTTTCGATCGCCGCGATCACTTCCGCCAGCGTTTTCAGGGTGCCAGCACCGATACCATAGGTCCAACCGGTCACCAGGAAGATCAGCATGATCAGCGCGATCAGCCCGTTCATGAACGGCGAGTTGCCGATCAGTTCGCCGGTATCAGGATTGCGCAACGGCGCACCGCTCGGCAGCGTCAGGAACAGGAAGACCACGAGGAGACCGATCAAGCCGAACAGCGCAAAGCGCAGGCCGCGCGATTCCTGGTCCGAGAGCGTTGCCCCCTGGTTCTGGACGCCACCTTCCGCAGCGGCCGGATCGTAAGTACCGAGCCGCGGTGCAATCATGCGGTCGGTGATGAAGGCGATGATCACCGTCAGGAACAGTACCGAAGCAATGGAAAACCAAAGGTTGGAGGCCAGACCGATCGAGCGGTTCGGATCGACGAGGTGTGCAGCGTCATTGGTGAACTCGACCAGCACGGCGTCGAGCGGTTTGATCAGCATGTTCACCGTGAAGGCGCCAGCCACAGCCGCAAAGCCGAGCGCAAGGCCCGCCAGCGGATGCCGCCCGACGGCCAGATAGGCAACGCCCGCAAGCGGGATCAGTACGAGATAGCCGGCATCAGCCGCTATACTGGCAAGGATACCGACGAAAGCAAGAATGTAGGTCAACGCCCAGCTTGGCGAGACAATGACGAGCTTGCGGATCAGGGCCGTGACAAGCCCGGATTCTTCGGCAACGCCGGCACCGATCATCGCCGCAATCATCAACCCCACAGCCGTAAAGCTCATGAAGTTGGGAATGAGCGAGGAGTACATGAAGCGGATACCCTCGATGTTCAGCAGACTGCGTATAGCCGTCGATGCCTGCTCAACCGCGTGGGTATCGGGATTGATGCGCTCATAGCTGACCGCCGCTCCGAAGGCGCCGAGCACGGCCGATAGAACGATGACGATGCCGATCAGGATCAGGAAGATGACCACAGGGTGTGGAACCATGTTCCCGACTTTCTCGACGCCGTCGAGAAACCGCTGCATCGTGGTCTTTGATGCGACATTGGCATTGGCCATGTCCTGCCTCCAATTGAACCAAAGGATTGCGCCCCGAGGGCATTAGAATTGAGGTTCGAATGAGCGTATGTTCGAAAAAGGCGTGGAATAACGGATAGTCATGCCTGCAATGGCGATCAGCTGCGCCGGACTGTGCTCGACCGGATTGGCCGGGCATCGAGCGCCGTCAGAGCTTCATGCAATGCGCCAACCATTCCATTGCTTTTTAAGACTAGCTGAAAACGTCCCGTGCCGTGCCGTGCCGGCTGCGCACCGCGTTTGCAAAAGCCGACCCCCAGCAGAATCCGTAACCCGACCAGAGCACGACAAAAGCTGCGCGGCCGCAAGCGGCCAGGCATCATCTCAACGCGGGCAAGCCGCCACATACGTGCGACCGGTGTTACGATCCCGGAACTCGCACTGGCCCGGTCGTCCCGCTACATTGCCGATTACAGCGCCCGAGACTCCGCCGATCGCAGCGCCGACCGCCGCACCGCGAACGTCATTCCTGACGGCGCCACCAACAACGGCACCGGTAGCCGCACCGATACCGGCACCCTGTTGGGTGGGCGTGCAGCTTGCTAGCGCCAAGCCGGCCAATGAGAACAGAATCAACCTCTTCATTGTGTCTCCTCATGTGACGCATAATGAAATTAAATGGCGCCATCCCTAAAGAGTATAGGATTGCCAAAGACACTCTGTGATCGGCATAGAATCCAGAAAGTAAGCTCTGAGTTCAAATTTCTCCAAGCGATGCAGGAGCATAGCAAGGATCATCGCTCGCAAGAGACTCAGCGAAGCTACAAAAGGGCTCGCAGCACCACACCAGCCAATCGGAAATAAAAACAATCCCTTGAGAGGGACTTCATTCAAAATGGATCAGGCACAGCTCAATATCGATGCGCCCGTCCGCTCGCCGTGCATTTGGGCAAGCGGTCTTCGGGATCCCGTCTGCGTCATACTGGCTGGGTTTTGGCGACAACAATGCGAAAGCCGTTGCCGCGCCAGAAGCCATCAGGCTCGAGACTGCCGCGATAAGTGCAGCACGCCTTCAGTCGGTTGCTCGAGAAGCAACCGCCGCGTAGGACACGGCGGATTGCTGCCGGCGCGTCTGTCGCCTCGCGGCCATCGTCGCGATAAGGATATTGGAAGCTCGGCGCCGCCATGTCTTCGCCCCACAACGTCGTGCCCCACTCCCATACCTGCCCGGTCATGTCGTAGCAGCCGTAGGGAGACCGGCCTTTCGGGAAAAGACCAACCGTGCAGGTATTGTTGAACCCGGCCTCCTCCGAGTTGGCGGAGTCGGCTATCCACGCAGCACCCCAGGGATAGACGATCGTCTCATCGCCGAAATCCGGTTGATCGCCGCGCGCGGCCCGTTCCCATTCAGGCTCGGTCGGGAGCCGCACGATCTCCTCGGCGCTGATCCGCCCCTCCCTGTGCCAACGATCGGTAAGCCAAGTGCAATAGGCGCGGGCATCATGCCAGGTAAGATCGGTTGCGGGCGCGTTGCGACGGTCCGCAGCGAAGCCGTCAGGACTGCGCCAGGGCCGGTCGGTCTCGCGCACGAAGGCACCGTAGGCGGCATTGGTCACCGGATAGAGGCCGATGCGGAAGGCTTCCACCTCGACCATATGAGGCGGCGCCGAGTTCGGATGGGTATTCGAGCCAAAGGTGAAGCGACCGGCAGGGACATCTGCCAGGGCCTCGAGATCACGGGGATCGCCCCAGACGGACAGGATTCGACCAGCCTTCTCGCGCTCTGGTGCCGGCAAGACGCCCCGGTCGACAATGGCGCGGATATGCGCTGCGACGCGGTCCCTGAGAGGCCCCGCTTCGGTCTGCAACTCTGCCGCAAGGAGAGCGCCGCGAAGCACCTCGTCACCAGTTCCGCTGACAAGCGCTCCGACCAGGGCGCCTGCGGCATCGGATCCTGCAAGCCGCTTGGCAAGGCTGCGAAGCACCGGCGCCCAAAGGTCCGGGCCTGAGCGAAATGCCGCGACAGCCGCTTTGGCCGGCGACGAAATCAAATGCCGCGCCGCCAGCAGTTGGCGTACACGGAGGACCGGAAAGAGCTCAGCGTCCCCCAGCTTTCCCGCAAGCGCGTCGAAGGCAAGACCGCAGAGAAACGTGGCCGTCTGCGCATCGCCGGCGACTTTGGCCAGCCATCGGTCGAGAATGCCTTCCGCCGTTTGCCCTTGGTCGCCGCTCGTGAGCGCCATGGCAAACTGCGCCGGGTTGCCGGCAGCTTCGCCGAGCGCAATGCCTCGTTCATCGAGATCAATACCGGCAAGCCGATCGGCGGCCGCTCGCCGCTGCGTCTTGAGAAGCGGCAGCAGATCGTAGCGCGTGAAGGACGACGGTACGGCCCAGCCTTTGACGACCGAGTGTTCTCCGAGCACGAGCAACCGGATGCGGGGATAGCGCGCCTGGAACGCCAGCGCTTGGTTCAGGAGTTCGGGACCATGCTCGCCTGCAGTCTCGACACCGTCGAGGATCACCAAGAGGCTCGTTTCCGAGTTCGTCCATGCACTGGTGGCGAGCAGGCTTTCCAACCCGGGCAGCACGTCGTCCACCAACTCGGCAAGGCTCGCACCGCCCCTGACCGAGAGGTAAAGCGGCAGGATGTCTCCCAGCTCCCACATCTCGTCATGCACGGCATCGAGATCGTTGCGTGGCACCTCGCCGGGCACCGTTCGCCCACCGGCCGCTGCCAGCGCCAGATGACGCGCGAAACTCGTCTTGCCGCTCCCTGTCTCGCCGGTGAGTATCAGTGACGCATGATCGCGGGCCATCTCAAGCGCCGAGAAATACACAGCAGGTTCAGGTGCAGCCTGATCCTTCAGCTTTCGCAATCCCTTGGCCGCCTTGTCCTCGAAGCTGAAGTTGACGAGAAGTGGAATATAGCCGCTTCGGAGATCAGCCACCGAGCCGTCCGGTAACGTCAACAGCGCCGCTCGGCCATAGTCACCGGCTTTTGAAAATAGCCTTTCGCGCAACTCCGCGAGCGTCATCGTCGGCCCGCCACTCATCAAAACAGCTTCGCCACATCTGGATTGTGGAAACGCTGGATCTCGATGGCGTAGCCGGCGGGATCCTCGAAGAAGAAGTGCTCGCAGTAAGTGCCGCGCAAGATCTCCGACAGCCCCGTAACGCCCGCGTCCTTCATCCGCTTGTGCCAGCCTTCGACATCCTGAGCGACGATGGTCAGCAGCACAGCACTTTTTTCCTGATGCTTCAGGTGACCGCGATTGCCATCGACAATCCCGAAGTAGCACTTGCCGGCGATGCGGTAGATGCGTGCAAGCCCCTGGTCGAGCACCAGTTCGAGGCCAAGCACGCTCTCGTAAAACGGTGCAACCGCATGAATATCTTCATAGTAGAAGAAGGTGATCGAGTAGTCCTTTTCCATCGTCATGTCCTGCTCTAGCGGATGTTGAGGGTGCCCTTGTGGTCGATCGAGAGACCGCCGATACCTTTACGCGCGGCAAAGACGTCGACAGGATGAACCAGATATAGCCAGGGCGGATTTCGGTGAAGGCGCGTCAGGCAGCGTGCATAGGCGACGTCCCGGGCTTCGTCATCGACAGCCTGATTGGCCGTCTCGATCAGCGCCTCCGTCTGCGGATCGTCGTAGCCCTGCCACCACACAGCTTTCGTCTTGCTGGAGATCTTGTCGTTCAGGATACGGTAGGTGCTATGTGGCGAGGAATCGAAAATCGCCATGTCGCCCATTTCCTTGCGACCGATCTGGCGGGCGTATTCGGGTCGATCGAGCTCTGTCTCTATTTCGACTTTCAAGCCGACCGCCTCGAGCGCTGCGGCCACGAAGCGGCTTACCTCGGGCGCCCGTTCCGGCATGAAGGTCGGCGTGCGCAGCCGAATGGTCTCGCTTGCATCAACACCCTCCAGCAGCTCGCGCGCCTTTGCCGGATCATAGCCGATCGGCGAAAGCTCGGCCCTTGCCGCGCCAAGGTGAAATGGGCTGACGATGGTGGAGGATGGAACAGCCAGCCCGTGGAAGATCTCATCTGAGATCAAAGCCGTGTCGACCGCATGATTGACAGCAAGCCGCGCCTCCGGCGAGCGGAAGATGCCTTGCTGGCAATTGAGATAGTACATGACCGACAGTGTGTTGACGGCCCTGCCCCAGGCGACGTCCTCATCGAAGACCAGCCGCTCATCGACGCGCTCGAGGTTGAGCACGGCATCGACCGCACCACGCTTCAATGCCTCGTAGCGCGCGTTTGCATGGCGCTCCGATACAGCAACGATCCGGGCGGTGCCTGACCTGCCGCCTGCTCTTTCCAGCACGGCGCGCTTGCCCGCTTCGAACTCCGTCACGCGGTAGCGTCCGGTTCCGAGAACAGGCGATCCCGCGGGATCAAGGCGGCAAATGTAGAACTCAGAGAAGATGTCGAGGATGTCCGCAATCGGCTCGGGGTTCTCAACACGCACCACACGGTCGTCGTCGGTCGTGATACGGGCATGTTCGAGATAGCGTGCATACGACCATTTCATGCCAAACGTATCGACGGCATCGAGAATGCCGCTGACAAACTGCAGGATGTCGTCAGCGACGCAGGGTTTTCCGTCATGAAAAGCCGCGCCGTCGCGGATCACGAAGCGCCATTGCCGACCGTCGGCAGAATGGCTCCAGCTTTCAAATAGAGCCGGTCGCACAAAGCCGTTCTCCCATTTCAGGAGCGGTTCAAATACGAGATTTTTCAGCGTCAGGACGCTGGTGTCGTCCGTTACGCGGTTCGGCGGTAGGAAATCCACCTTCTCGAGGCTGATGGTCAGTGTGTCCAAGGTGCCCTCAATCGAGTTCGCTGCGGCGGCGCGGGTTGAACCAGTCGGCAAGGGAGTCGCCGATCAGATTGAACGACAGAACTGCCAGGAGAATTGCCATACCCGGTGCCAGGGCAACCCAGGGCGCGCTGCGCACATATTGCAGATTTGCCGAAACATCCGCACCCCACTCGGCCAGCGGCGGCTGCGCTCCGAGACCGAGAAATCCGAGGCTTGCCGTCTGGAGGATCGCGCTGCCGAGCGCGAGGGTTGATTGCACCAGCAGCGGCCCCAGCCCGTTCACGAAAATATACCGCGAAAGAATCCGGCTGTTGGGCAGCCCAAGCGAAATCGCCGCTTCGACATAGGGCTTCACGGCGATACTGAGAGCCTGGCTGCGCGCCACCCGGGCGAATTGAGGAGCAAGCGTGATGGCGACGGCAAGCATCGCATTCTGCAGGCTCGGACCGAAGGCGGCGGCCAGAGCGATCGCAAGCACCAGTGCTGGGAATGCCAGGATCGCGTCAACAATGCGCATGATGATGCTATCGGTCCAGCCTCCTGCAAAGCCAGCAAGCGTGCCGAAGAAGACGCCGACGACGAAGGCGATCGCCACGACGCCGACGCCGATCGTAAGCGTAGCCCGCCCGCCATACATGATGCGGGTCAGGATATCCCGGCCGAAAGCATCGGTGCCAAGCCAATGGGCGAAGCTCGGCGGCGCAAGCTTGTGCAGCACATCGAGTTTCGTTGGCGAATAAGGGGTAAGCGTTGGTCCGAGAGCGATCAGAAGCACAAGCGCAAGCAGGATCAGCAGCCCAACGACAGCGAGCGTATTGCGTCTCAGAAATGTGATGAATTCGCCCATGATCTCACTTCATCTTCTTGCGGACGCGCGGGTCGAGAACACCGTAAAGCACATCCACGATGATCGAGGTGATCACGAAAATCAGGGCGAAGACGAGCGTCGTGCCCTGGATCACGGGATAGTCACGGTTCTTGATCGCCTCGAACATGTAGCGACCGATCCCTGGCCAAGCAAAGATCGTCTCGGTCAGGATGGCGCCACCGAGCATCTCGGCAAACTTCAGACCAATCACGGTAATCGCCGGCAGGAGGGAATTGCGCAGACCATGATTGAGTATCACGTCGCTGCGCCGCAGTCCCTTGGCTTTGGCGGTGCGAATGAAATCCTCGCCCATGACATCCAGCATCGTGTTGCGCACGAAACGCCCGAGCGTTGCAGCGAGGAAGGCCGCCAGTACTGCCGTTGGAAGGATGAGATGCTGGAGCGCATTCCACGCGGCCGCGAAATTGCCGGTAATGATGCCATCGAGGATAGCGAACCCGGTTACCGGCTCGGACGTGATGAAGGGGCTCATCCGGCCGGACACCGGCAGCCAGCCGAGATAGGTACCAAAGATCAGCTGGAGAATGAGCGCCAGCAGGAAAGCCGGCATCGACACGCCGACCAGAGACATCACGCGCGTGACGTGATCGAAGGAGGAGTTCGGCCGGATTGCCGAGAGTACGCCGATCGGAATGCCGAAGATGACAGCGACGATGACAGCAAGGGCGGAAAGCTCGATCGTTGCCGGCAGACGCAAGAGGATTTCCTGGGCAACCGGCTGACCGGTCTTCAGGGAGATGCCGAAATCGCCCTGAAGGAGTCCGCCGACATAGTGGACAAACTGCAGCAGCACAGATTGATCGAGATCGAGCTGGACCCGCAGCGCGTCGATCTGGACCTGCGTCGCCCCCGGACCGAGCAGGGTGACCGCCGGATCGCCAGGGATCAGCCGGACCAGCGAAAAGACGATCACCAGCACGATGCACATGACGGGTATCAGCGCGACCAGTCGGCGTATGATGAAACTCGCCATGCCTTCCTACTCACTTATCGGGGACCACCCTCTTCGACAGGCGACCAGATGGTGGTCGCCTGTCTTTTAGCGTGGCTACGTCATTTCTTGTAGACGGACCAGTATTCGTTCAGCGGCGGCGCGCTGTTGATGACCAGCCCTTCGACATTGGCGCGGGTGAACACGATCAGCTTGGGGCTGAACAGATAGGCGCCGGGCACGCGCTTGGCGACTTCCTCCTGGACCTGGAAGTAGAGCTGCTTGCGGGCCTCGATATCGGACGTCTGCTGTGCCTTGACGATGAGATCGTCGAGATCCTTGTCCTGCGGCATGCGGAAGGTCATGGCTGTATCGGCCAGCGATGACAGGTAACCGATGGTAATGTGCGCGTCAGGATCGTTGTACCACGGCTGACGACCGTCGAGTGCGACATCGAACTGGCCGGAGGTCTGCAGGGCACGCAGTGCCGGAAACTCCGTCTGTTCGATCGTGGCATTGATACCGATGTCCGCAAGGTTCGCCTGGACGAAGGTGGCTACGGCGCCCCAAAGCGGCCCCTGGAAGCTATAGAGCTTCAGGTTGATGCTGGACGGGTCGACACCGGCTTCCGCGAGCAGCTTCTTGGCGAGCTCGGGATCGTAGGTCGGCGCAAGCTCCTTCATCTTCGGATTGAAGGCCCAGCTGTTGCTGGTCAGCGGACCATAGACACGCTCTGCGGTACCGCCAAAGACACCCTGCAACAGGCCATCATAATCGATCGCGTGGGCAATTGCTTCGCGCGCCTTGACGTTGGCAAAGGGGCCATCCTTCTTGCTGTTGTTGAACTCGAGCTGACGGATGATCTGGCTCGACGTTTCCAGGACCTTCACGTCCTTGTTGTCTTTCAGCGCGTCAATGTCCTCCGCAGCGATCGCCGACAGCTGCCCCTGCTGCTGGACGACATCAACGCCACCGCTTTCAAGCTCCAGCCGCCGGGTCGAGGCATCCGGGATAACGCGGTAGATGATCTTAGCAAGCTTCGGCGCGCCGCGGAAATAATCGGGATTGGCCTCCAGCACGACGTTCGTGTCGGCCTGCGCACTCTTGAAGACGAAGGGACCGGTGCCCACCGGATTGGCGGCAAACTTGTCGCCGTATTTCGCCACGGCGGCAGGGCTTACGATCGCCGACTGCGGCTGCGCCAGGATCGAGAGGAAGGCTGGATAGGCCGCGCTCAGCGTGATCTTTACTTCGCCTGGCGAGACGACAGCGATGTCCTTGATCAGATCGAACGTCGCCTTGACGTATGAGTTCGACGCCTTGGTTCGCTCCAGCGAAAACTTCACGGCGGCGGCATCGAAAGCCGTCCCGTCCTGGAATTTCACGCCATCGCGAAGCTTGAAATCAAACTCCTTGCCGTCGGCAGAGACAGTCCAAGTCGTCGCTAGACGGCCTTCCAGCTGCTTGAAATCGGGCGCGGTCCACGCAACAAGCGTGTCAAAGACGTTGAGAATGATCTCACTGCCGATCGGCTCCGCCTTGTTGGTGCCCGGCTCTAGGCTGACCGGATCGGACGGAACGGCAACGACCAACGTTTTGAGTTGATCCGCGCTTTGCGCCTGAGCGCTGCCAGCAACGAACGGCAAGGCAACCAACGCTGCCGCCGCAAATCCCTTCCAGAACTTCATTCTACCACCCTTTCGTAGCCGTAGCTTCATGCCAAGCTGTTCCCTGCGAATTGTCGCTACATTCGCCAATCCGTGATATACTACGAAATATATCATGCGAAAGTCGGGTGTAAAGCCGGCTTGGCGACTCTTTAAACAATCGCCAAAATCGCACATTATTTATGCAATATAAGAAAAAATATGCCGATTATTCGCGCATTCTGAGAACAGAAACGAAGGCAAACGGACCTAGAGAGGATCGGCGCCCGTGATCACCGGTCGCGTCGGATCGCTGATCCAAGCAGACCATGAACCTGGATACATGGAAGCCTCTATTCCGATCGAGGCCAGCGCCAGAACCGTATGTGCTGCCGACATGCCGGCACCACAATAGACCCCGACCTCCGAAGATCCCTCGGCGCCAAGCGCGCGATACATTTCCGTGAGAGTCGGCCCATCGGTGAAGTTGCCATAGTCGGTCACGTTGTCAGGAGCCGGTGCGCTGATGGCGTAGGGAATATGTCCCCTTGCCGGCTGGCCGGGCAACACGGACCCACCGATGTAATTTGGTCGGATGCGGGCATCGAGCAGCACACCTTCCCTGCCGATCCGCAAGGCACCCTCGGCATCAAGTTCCGGCATGTGGCCAGGCGACAGTGCAATATCGCTGACTTCGGGCGTCGCAACCGCCTCTGTCGTCAGCAGCCCCGCCGCGATCCATGCAGGCATGCCGCCATCCAGCACTCGAACATCGGGCAACCCGGCCCATTTCAGGACCCACCACGCCCTTGCGGCGGTCATGCTTCGATCGCCGTCATAGATGACGACCGTGGTTTCCGGCCGCAGACCCCAGCGACGGGCCTTTTCCTGAAGAACGCCGATCTCGGGCAGCGGTCGCTGGCCACCCTCGAAGGAAGCAGGTGCCTGAAAATCGGAATAGGCCTCGGTATCGATCGCGCCCTCGATCCGCTGGCCTTTGAAAGACGGCACGCCCGTGTATGGATTGATCGAATGAACCGCGAGGATCGTCACGTCGTGGCCGGATCTGCGAAGTTCATCCAGCTCCACCGCCGTCAGAAGAACCTTTCTGCGAACATCACCAGTCATGCGCCGACTTCTCTACACGGATGAGTTATTGCAGCATCCTCCCCCATCGGAAGCCGCTTGGCAAGATGAAATATCTTACGTAGTATACTACAACATTTTCCGGACGCGGCCCCATATACGAGGTCTTGGCCACTCGCCATCGGAGTTTCCTGCGTGACCATTTTATCTGTCGAACATCTGACAACCTCTTTCCGCCGCAGCGGTCAGTGGGTGCCAGTCGTCAACGATATCAGCCTGACAGTCGCGGCAGGCGAAACGGTGGCGATCGTCGGCGAGTCCGGCTCAGGAAAAAGCGTGACGGCAATGTCCATCATGCGGCTGCTGCCGGAACGAACGTCGCGGGTCGAGGGCAGCGTGAAGCTCGAAGGTCGAGAGCTTCTGGCCCTGCCGGAACGAGAAATGCAGGACATCCGCGGCAACGAGATCGCGATGATCTTCCAGGAGCCAATGACATCGCTCAATCCCGTCATGACTGTCGGGCGCCAGATCGCCGAGGCAATCCGCCGCCACCGGCCTGTCACGACCGCCGAAGCGCGCGCTCAGACGATCGCCTTGCTGGATCGCGTTCGCATTCCCGCCGCAGCCAAGCGCTTCGACGAACATCCCCACCAATTGTCTGGGGGCACGCTGCAGCGGGTCATGATCGCCATGGCCCTCGCTTGCCGACCCAAACTTCTGATTGCCGACGAGCCCACCACCGCGCTCGATGTCACCGTCCAGGCCGAAATCCTTGAGCTCGTCAAAAGCCTGCAGGATGAAGAGAAGATGGGCGTCCTGTTCATCACCCATGACATGGGTGTGGTCGCTGAAATCGCCGACCGGACGGTTGTCATGTTCCGTTCGCGCGCGCTCGAAACCGGACGAACGGAAGAGATATTCGCCAAGCCCGAAACCGACTACACACACGCTCTCCTTTCTGCGGTACCCAAGCTCGGGTCGATGGCTGGACACGAGAACCCCGCGACCTTCCCCTTGATCGACGTCGAAAGTGGCAAGCGCGTCGCCGAGCGGGAAGTTGCCGGTGCCGGGACGAAACCCGTGCTGGAAGTTCGCAACCTTGTCACCCGGTTCGACATCAAGAGCGGCGTCCTCGGACGCGTGACCGGCCGCGTTCACGCGGTTGAAGACGTGTCCTTCGCCCTGAACCAAGGCGAGACGCTGTCGCTTGTCGGTGAATCGGGTTGCGGCAAGTCAACGACCGGCCGCTCGGTGCTCCGGCTCGTCGAGCCTGTCAGCGGCAGCATCCGCATCAATGGCGCAGACGTCCGCGCCATGACATCGGCCACGCTGACACGCCAGCGCCGGCAAATGCAGATGATCTTTCAGGATCCCTATTCAAGCCTCAATCCACGCATGCGGGTAGGCGATGCCATTGCGGAACCGATAATCGCTCATGGGCTGGCACCGAAGGCAGAGGCACAGGCAAAGGCAGTCGACCTCCTCGAGCGCGTCGGGCTGAAAGCCGATATGGCGCGTCGGTTCCCGCACGAATTCTCCGGTGGCCAACGCCAGCGCATCAGCATCGCCCGCGCGCTTACGCTTAATCCGGGGCTGATCGTTGCCGATGAGGCGGTCTCCGCCCTCGACGTGTCGATCAAGGCGCAGGTGGTCAACCTCATGCTCGAGCTGCAGGAAACCCTGAAGATCGCCTACCTCTTCATCAGCCACGACATGGCAGTCGTCGAGCGTGTCAGCCACCGCGTGGCCGTGATGTACCTGGGCGAGATCGTCGAGATCGGCTCGCGGGCGCAAGTCTTCGGCGATCCTCAACATGCTTACACCAGACGCCTTCTCGATGCCGTTCCGGTTGCAGATCCGAGCCGCCGGCACTCGCGAACCCGTCAGCCGGGCGTAGAACTCGGCAGCGCCGTGCGTCCGGCGGACTATGTTCCGACAAAGGCGATCTACCGCGAAGTGGCAAACGGTCACCTCGTCAAGCAGTAGCGACGACGCGGTCGGGTTGTATCGCTACAGCGTGAAGCCGCCGTGTGCATTGGAGATGAGGGCGTTGAGCAACCCCTGTCGGGTGTTCTCGTTGTGCTCGACCATCGCCTGGCGCGCCTTCTCGCTGTCACGCTCGCGTAGCACAGCCACGATCTTGTGGTGGTCGTTGGCCGTCTCGGGATTAATGTCGCGCACGCGCGTCCCCATGTAGAAAAGCCGGGCGCACTCCTCCAGGTGGCTCATCACAAGTGCGTGGAGGCGTGGATTGCGCGAACCGCGTGCGATCGCGGAATGGAACTCCTCGTTGGAGGTCACAAAGGTCTTTGTGCTGACCCCTTCGCCCATCACGTAGCTCGCATCGGCCAATCGATCGAGCGCGTCCAGCTCCTGCTCCGTCAGGTTCTTCGCGGCCAGCGACGCCGCTGTGCCCTCGAGCATACCGCGCACTGCAAAGAGGTCGTTCATGTCCTGCACCGTCACCGGCGTCACGCGGTAGCCGCGCCGCGGAAAGGCCTCCATGAAGCCCTCGACGCAGAGGCGCGCCAGAGCTTCACGCACCGGCGTTTTGCTCATCTGCAGCTGCTCGGCGAGCTCCGGCTCGGAAACGGCTGCGCCCGGTGCAAGTTCGCCAAGGATCAACCGCTCGCGCAATATGGCATAGGCCTGCTCGGTCAGTGATTTGCCGCGCTTCTCGGAAGCCATTGCCAAGGTGTCAGTCTTGTTCAAAACCCATCTCCAGTTGCCCGAATAAGGGCCAGATGCCTTTGTCGCCAGACATTGCGGGCAAGTCAAAGGCTTTTGATATCACAGGCATTTGCGCGCCATCCTCACAGAGGACTTTGACAGTCGCCTTTCTCTGATATACTACGTAATATATCTATTGCGCAATGCGCTTCCCCGTCCAGTGGAAGTGCCCAACAGGTGCATGCTGTGTCCGACATCCTCGTCATTAATCCCAACAGTTCGGCGTCCGTCACGCGCTCCATGGAGGCCTGCCTCGGTCCTGTCCGCGCGACGACATCCCACCGCATCGACTGTATCGAGCTCGCCAAATCGCCGCCGGGCATTGAAACGGACGCTCACGTTGCCGCGGTCATTCCAAACATAATCGAGGCCGTGTCGGCCTCTTCCGCGGATGCCTTCGTTCTCTCATGTTTTTCCGATCCCGGCATTGCGCAGGTTCGAAAGCTGGTGGACCGACCGGTCTTCGGCATCGCCGAATCCGCCTACCTCGCGGCGCTGGGCCTCGGTTCCCGCTTCGGCATCATCTCGCTCGGGCAATCCTCCATCGATCGGCATCTGCGTTACCTGAAGGCGCTCGAGCTCGACCGGCGCCTTGCGGGTGATCGGTCGATCAACATGACGGTCGTTGAGCTGATGGCCGGCGACGTTGTCGAAACCGTCTCACGCACGGCTCGCTTGCTGCGTGACGAAGATGGCGCCGACGTCGTCATTCTCGGCTGCGCCGGTCTCGGATCGTACAGGCAGGCCATGCAGGACTGCCTCGGCATTCCCGTCATTGATCCGGTCCAGGCAGGCGTCGCGCTCGCCTGCACCAATCTTGATCTGGCTTATGGAAAGAAAAGACAATGATGTTTGACCTCGTGGTGCGCGGCACTGCCGTCTTGCCGGACGGACCGGTTGAAGATAGCTGGATTGCCGTCAGGGACGGCAAGATCGCCGCCATTGGAACCGGCGACGCGCCGGCCGCAACCGAGACCTTCGACGCCGGCGACGATCTGATCATCCCCGGTGTGGTCGACGGCCAGACGCATGCCTGCAGCTATGGCGGGCTTCCCGGTATCCGGTCGACGACCAGGTCGGCGATTGCCGGCGGGGTGACGACCATCGTCGACATGCCCTACGACAACCCCGCCCCGCTAAACTCGCTTGAGCGTCTCAACGACAAGATTGCCGCGATCGAGGAGCATGCCCACGCGAACGTCGCGCTTTACGGCACCGTCCTGCCGGGACAGACGACCGAGGACATCCAGCCCTTGATCGAGGGTGGCGTCGTCGCCTTCAAGATTTCAACGTTTGAAAGCAGCCCGACGCGCTTTCCCCGCATCGCATCCGACCAGATCCTCGCGGTTTTCAGCGCCCTTTCCGATACTGTCATTCCGCTGGGCGTGCACAACGAAGACCAGGAGATCGTCCGGGCCTATATCGCTGCCGCAAAGGCCGCTAACCGGGATGGCATCGAGGCCCACTCCGAGAGCCGGCCGCCGGCCGCGGAACTGGCAGCGACCGCGCAGTTTCTCGAACTCGGGGCTGCGGCCGGCGCCCACGCGCATATCGTCCACCTGACGACACCGCGCGGCTTCCACCTGGTCGATAACTATCTCGCCGATGGCTTTCGAGCCACCGGTGAACTCTGCGTCCACTATCTCTGGTTCGACCCGGAGCGCGATGGCGCCGCGCTCGGCGCGCGCATGAAGGTCAACCCGCCGATCCGTCCCGGCCAGATCGACGCGCTTTGGGACGAAGTGCTGTCCGGCCGGGTCGCCTTTGTCAGCTCCGACCATTCCAGCTGGCCGGTCGACAACAAGTTCACCCCGTCGATCTTCGATGCCGGCGCCGGTGTACCCGGACTGGAAACGCTGTTGCCGGCTTTCTACACGGCAGCCGACACTCGCGGCCTCGATGCCGCCGCGGTGACGGTCGAGCAGCTTTGCGAGCGGCCGGCAAAATTCTTCGGCCTCTGGCCCGAAAAGGGGGCGATCAGGCTCGGCGCCGATGCCGACCTCGCCATCCTTTCGCGCAAGGCCCAGGTATGGGACTCTTCGCGGGCGAACGACGAGCTGCGCTGGAGCCCCTTCGACGGCCGCGCATTTTCAGTCACGGTAACCCGCACCTATCTGGGCGGAAGCCTCGCGTGGGATGGCCTGTCCATCATCAATCAGCCCGGATCCGGACGCTATGTCCGCCGCGGCAACTCTCACTGGTTTGAATAGGATCGGATCAGCACATGTCGCTCATCACAACAGACAGCAAAGGCGTCTTCGTCATTGCCGTAACCCCGTTCAACGAAGACGGCTCACTCGACCGCCCGAGTGTCGATCGGATGGTCGATTTCTACTTCGAGAAAGGCGCCGACGGCCTGACCATTCTCGGCATGATGGGCGAAGCCCCGAAACTGACTCAAGCGGAGTCGATCGAGGTCACGCGTCTGACGCTGAACCGGTCGACAGGCAAGCCGGTCGTCGTCGGCGTTTCCGCGCCAGGGCTTGCGGCAATCGGCGAACTGAGCAAGGCGGTTATGGATCTCGGCGCGGCCGGCGTCATGGTCGCGCCTCCCTCCTCCCTGCGAACCGATGACCAGATCATCACCTACTATCGCAATGTGGTTGAAACCGTCGGCACGGACGTCCCTGTCGTTCTGCAGGACTTTCCGCTGTCCACCGGCGTGCAAATCACCTCCAGGACACTCGGCTCGATCCTCGAGGCCCACCCGAGCATCGTCATGGTGAAGCATGAAGACTGGCCGGGACTGCAGAAAATCACGGACCTGCGTGAAGCGGAGGCCAAAGGCCGGCGACGCGTCTCGGTCCTCTGCGGCAACGCCGGTATTTTCCTGCCGGAGGAAATGCAGCGCGGCGCCGATGGCGCCATGACCGGTTTTCCCTATCCCGAAATGATGGTGGACGTCTGCCGCTTGAGCGCTGCCGGCCGGTTTGAGGAGGCACAGGACATCTTCGATGCCTACCTGCCACTCATGCGCTACGAGCAGCAACCGGGCCTCGGTCTTGCCGTGCGCAAATATGTGCTCGCCAAGCGGGGAGCAATCGCCAGCGCGGCGCAAAGGCGCCCAGGCGCTGTTCTTGGCGCGACGGCAATCAGGGAAGTCGAGAAACTTATCGAACGACAAGAACGCAAGCTGGAGGCGTTGAAGTAATGGATCTGCAGATTTCCGGGAAAAAGGCACTCGTTCTCGGCGCAAGCCGCGGGCTGGGCGCTGCGATCGCAAAGGGTCTTGCCGCCGAGGGGGGCAAGGTGTTTGCCGCGGCCCGCAACACCGACAAGATCGAGCCTTCCGCCAACATCACGCCGATCGCTGTCGACCTCGCAGATCCGGCGTCGGTGACAAGGCTCATCGCCTCGCTGACCGAACAGGGAGGCGTCGACATCCTGGTCAACAACTCGGGGGGACCGAAAGCCGGACCGGCGCTCGGTCAGTCTCGCGAAAGCTGGCTGGCAGCCTTCGAGGCCATGGCGACATCGATCTTCACCATCTCCGATGCCATGTTGGAGGGCATGATTGCTCGCAAGTGGGGCCGGATCATCACGATCGGCTCATCCGGCGTAGAGCAACCCATTCCGAACCTTGCACTGTCCAATGGTGTGCGGGCGGCCGTCGCCGGGTGGTCGAAAACGCTGGCTGCTGAAGTTGCCCGACACGGCATCACCGTCAACATGATCCTGCCTGGACGTATCGACACCGATCGCGTCCGCGAACTGGACGGCATCAAGGCCGAGAAGACGGGCGCGAGCATCGCGGACGTGCAATCCGCCTCACGCAACGATATACCTGCAGGTCGTTACGGCAGACCCGAAGAGTTCGCTGCCGTGGCGGTATTTCTCGCCAGCGCCCAGGCGAGCTACGTTACCGGCTCGTCGATCCGCGTTGATGGCGGCATGATCAGGGGGCTATGACACGTATGGTCAACTTCGACATCGTTCACGAGCGTCGCGGCACCGGCAGCTCCAAATGGAGCAAATATCCGGGCGATGTCCTGCCCATGTGGGTTGCCGACATGGACTTTCCCGCAGCGCCCGAAATTGTCGATGCGATCCGCAACCGCCTTGAGCATCCGCTGCTCGGCTACGGTGTCGCACGCGACGAGCTGCGCGCGCAAATCGTTGCCGACATGCAGGAGAAGTTCAACTGGACGATCCTTCCGGAAGAGATCGTCTTCCTGCCAGGCGTAGAACCGGGCTTTAACATGGCGCTGAAGGCGATGCTTCAGCCCGGCGACGGCGTTCTGGTACAGACGCCGGTCTATCGTCCGATCCTCAATGCGCCGGCGCATTGGGGCTTGAAGCGGATCGAGGCACCGCTCACTGCAACCGCTGCCGGCTATGCCATGGATAGGGACGCCTTCGCCCGCAAACTCGCCCAGTCAAAGGCCCTTCTCCTCTGTAACCCGCAGAACCCGACTGGCAAGGTCTTCACCAAGGAAGAGCTGACCGACATCGCCGCGCTTTGCCGCCGAAACGATACGCTCATCATCTCCGACGAGATCCATTGCGAACTGCTCTTCGACGGACGTCATCACATCCCGATCGCAAGCATTTCCGACGATGCAGCGGAACGCACCATCACGCTGATGGCCGCAAGCAAGACCTACAATATTGCCGGCCTGAAGACTGCATTCGCGATCATCAAGAACAAGGCGATGCGCGAGACATTCGCGCAATCGCGGCTCGGCATGGTCGACAGCGTCAATATCCTCGGGCTGGAGGCGACGCTTGCGGCACTCTCAAGCGCCGGCAAGTGGAAGACGGACATGCTGTCGTATATCGCAGCCAACCGCGATCATCTGTCGGCAGAGATCGCCCGTCGCTTCCCCTCGATCGGCCTTATCAAGGCGGAAGGCACGTTCCTGGCCTGGCTCGACTGCACGGCGCTCGGACTTTCGCCGGATCCGCAAACGCACTTCCTCGACCAAGGCAAGGTCGGGTTCAGCGCCGGCTCCGAATTCGGCGACGGCTACGGCAATTTCATCCGCTTCAACTTCGGTTGCCCACGGCAACTGCTCGACGACGCTTTGGACCGGATGGAGCAAGCGCTAGAGGCGTAGCAACTCGCAGCCGGTGTAACGGGTATCCAAATGTCCTATCCCTCTCACTGCGGATAGGGCAACCCATATCTGTCGCGTATCGTTCGCCCCTCATATTGGCGCGGATAGACGTTCCGATCCTGAAGGATCGGGATGACCTTGTCGACGAACTCGATGATATCATCCGGCGCCCGAGGCGGTTGCAGCGTGTAGCCGTCCACCGTGCCGTCTTCCCATAGATCGATCATCTCTGCGGCCACCTCTTCGGCCGTGCCAAGCAGAAGCCGGTGGTGGCCTTCGGAGCGGCGAACCGCCTGGCGAGCCGTCAACTTCTCATGCTGCAACAAGTCGGAAAGCCCAAGCCCCATCCCCACGGCCTGCTGCCTGTTTGGATCGGGTACGAAACGTTCGTAGTCCAGCACGGCATCCGGATCGAAACGCTCACGGTCCAATCCATGCTCGCGCACGAAACGGTCTAGCAGGCCATCTTCCGATCCCGTCCCACTGTAAAGCTCGTGCTTGCGCAGAGCCTCCTTGCGGTCCTCACCCAGGATGACGACGAGGCCGGGGACTATACGGATACCAGATGGATCCCTGCCGAGCGAAACGGCCTTCTCGCGAACCTTGTTGCCGAAGGCTTTCCCTGCGGGTTTGGAAAGGATGTTGCAGTAGATGATTTCGCCGTGCCGCGCCGCAAGCTCGATGCCGCCGTCCGATGCGCCCGCCTGGGCGATGACGGGATGGCCCTGTGGGCCGCGCGGGACATTGAGGGGACCGCGCACCTGGAAGATGGCGTCGTCATGATCGATAGCAACGGCGCTCGTGCTATCCCAGAAGCGATCGGGCGAAACCTCACCTTCGCGGCGTGGGTCCCAACTCGCCCACAGCTTCTTCGCCACATCGAGAAACTCGGTCGCACGCGCATAACGCTCGTTGCGTGGCGGAAGCGCCGCACTGCCGAAGTTGGCGGCGACGTTAGGATTGAACGACGAGACGATATTGACGATCAGGCGCCCGCCCGAAACGATATCGAGCGACTGGGTGCGCCGCGCGAAGTTATAGGGCGAATTGTAGGTAGACGAGACCGTGACGACAAAGCCGATATCGGGCACCTGCGCGGCCAGCGCCGTGCACAGGATCAGCGGATCGATCGTGTGGAAGGGGCGTCCGAGCGGTTCCGTCATCAGCGCCGGATGGTCTGAAAAGAATACAGCGTCGAACAGCCCCTTGCGGGCGATTTCCGCCAGGCGCCGGTAATAGGCGGGATCGTTGATATCGTGCCGATCGCCGCTGCGATATTTCCATGCATTCGTGAGATAGCCGGTGGAATTCAGACCGACATTGAGGTTCATGCGACGTTTTTGAATGCTCATGCGCCGGTCCGTTCTGCCTGTTCTTCTCTTGCAACGCCCACGCCCGCCTGCGGGCCCGGAATCGTGCCGTTGACGGCGAAGTCACCGACGATGCGATCGTGGTAGATGCGCGGATTGTGGGACGCGATGGTGCGGGCGTTGCGCCAATGGCGGTCAAGACCGTGGCCGCGCTTGGCGGCGGATGCACCCAACGCATCGAACAGCACCGTGCTGGCATCAAGGATCAGGGAGGTGACGACGGTGACCGACTGGCTGACCTCTAGTTCGGCATTGCGGCCGGCAAGGGCGATCTGCTCCCGATCGCCGCCTTGATTGGCCTCGTAGGCGCTCTGCAGCGCCTTTGCCGCCTGGAGAACGATCGCACCGGCGCTATAGGCGGCGCCCCGCACCTTCCCCACCACCTGCTGGACCTGCGCGTCCTGAGCCGATCGGGACGCGTTGCCCCGACTGTAAACTCGCTTTCGGGCAGCCACATGCCGCGCCAGATCGTTTGCCGCAGCGCGACCGATGCCGGCGAGCGAGGCAAGATGGACCAATTGGAAGAACCCGCCGGAATAGCTGAAACGCACCGCGCTCGGCTTGATCAACTCGTCGGCGATCTCGACATCGCGGAAACGGGCGGTGCCGCTCGCCGTCAGCGATTGGCCGAACCCATCCCAGTCGTCGACGATTTCAACACCCTGCGCCGATGTCGGCACCAGCGCGCCGATCGGCTGCCCGTCCCCGTCGATCGCGCCGAGCGTGATCCAGTCCGCGTAAAGCGAGCCGGTGGTGTAGAATTTCTCGCCGTCGAGCCGCCAGTTGGCGCCATTGCGGACTAGGCGCGTCGAGTAGCTGCCGAGCGGCGTATCGCCGAGTTCGGAAAACCCGCTTCCGACCGTCTCGCCCTGCCCGAGCCTCTTCAGCCAGGCATCGCGCCAGGCGCTGTCGGGCGCCTTCAGCAGATCCTCGGTGAAGCCGAAGTGGCTGCGATAAGCGTTGGTGAGGTTCGGATCGGCCGCGGCAAGCTCGATGATAAGGCCGAAAAGCTCCGGCAGGGTCGCGCCCAGGCCTCCCCAGGCGATCGGCAACCGCAGCCGCGAAAAGCCCGATGTCTTCAGCCACTCGTAGGCATCAAAGGGCAATTCATGTGCGAGGTCGCGGTCGACAGCCCGCTCGGCGATGCGCGCGAATACGGGCCTGAAGGTCTGCGCGAGACGCTCGAAGCGCTCGCTCGGCGGTGCGCCCCAGGCCCCATTGATATCAGTCATGACGTTGTTTCCTGTTTACAGCCGCAATACCGCCGGCTAACGACGGCGGTATCCAAAGCTCGATTCCCGTTCCGGCCAAGGCGAGCGTCGCCTCAGGCGGCCGCCCGGTCTTCCGCCTCGAAATCGTGAAGCAGGATCGTGATTTCGTACCCACGGCGGGCGAGCCAATGGGCGACGATGCGAGCGCGTGAACCCAGCAGATCATCGACCAAGACGACGCGGGCGCCACGCACGGCGATCGTCCGGTAGGCCACGCCGAGAAGCTGCCCGCCCTCCGACGAGATCGATCCAGCAAGGCTCGCGCGCGCGAACTCTTCTGGCGTTCGGACATCAAGCAGGTAGGTGGTGCGCGCCGGATCGGCGGTCCATCGCTCGGCGGTCTGCCGATCGATGAACGTCAGTCCATCGCTTGCAGAAAGGCTATCGCCGCGCTCGCTTGCGAATTGGCGGGCCTCTTCGCTTGGGTCGCCGTAAGATGCCGTGCGGCCGGTCTCCAGTTCGAAACCCGCATCCGTCCAGCCGCGCGTACCGTCGTCGAGATAGGAGACGGCGTTGGCGACACCGGCATCGATCAGCGTCTGCGCTCCGAGAATAGCGCGCGGCAGGCCGGCGCAGGAAACGACGACCTTAGTGTCCTTGGAAGGGACGAGGTCCTTGAAGCGCAGCAGCAATTCGGCCCCGGGCACGCCGACGGCGCCCGGCACATGAGCCTTCTCGTATTCGGCAAGCGTGCGCGTATCCAGCACGATGACATCCGTTCCCCGATCACGGAGCGTCTTTAGTTCCGCAGCGGATGTTACCGGCGTCTGCCTCTCCTCGCGCACCTTGGTGACGAAGGGAACGCTCGGAATATCGAATGTCGGAAGCTCCTTGCCACCATCCACCCAGGCGGGAATGCCGCCTTTCAGGAAATGGATGTCCGTCCAGCCCGCTTGCCGCAAACGGCTGACCGCCGCTTCGGCAGTGTCGTCGCCGCCATCGACCAGAACCGTGCGGACGACCCGACGCGGCACGAAGCGGTCGAGTTCGGCTTCCAGTCGCTCGGCCGGCAGGTTGGTCGCAAACAGCGGCGACGCATAGCCGACGTCCTCGGCCGGGCGGATATCAAGCACCGCCAGTTCCAGCCCATCGCCCAGCCAACCGATCAATGTGGCCTTTTCTATCAAATATTTAGTCATGTTTCCTGTTCCTCGATATCAAGCGTTCGGGTCGAGCCACAGGTCGCCGAAGCTCCAGTTGAGCCCCTGCGATCCCGTGACGTAGTTCTTCACCCGCTTGTTGGCGACGATCTGGGCGCCGGCGGCGACGAGGTCGACGGAGGCCACTTCGTCGTGGATCAGATGCTGGAACTTGCTCCACACCTCCCAGCGCTTCTTCTCGTCCGGCTCGGTCGCGGCCGCCTCGAGCAATTCGTCCGCCTTGGCGTTCGAATAGTGGCTCGCATTGGAGAACGGCAGGCCGATCTTGAAGTTCTTGCTCCAATAGGCGCGCTGGATACCGAGCGACGGATCGAAGGTGTTGGAGAGCGACTCCACCACCAGATCGAAGGCGCGGTCTGTGTAGACGGTCTTCAGGAAGGTCGGCAGGTCGTATTTCTTGATCTCGATGCCGACGCCGACCTTCTCCAGCTGGCTCTTCAGCACGTCTGCGTAGCCCTGCGGCAGGTAGGAATTATAGGTCAGCCTCAGATCGAAGCGCTTGCCATCGGCCTTGCGCGGATAGCCCGCCTCGTCCAGCAGCTTCTCGGCGGCGGCCGTATCATATGGATGAGCGACGACGCTCTTGTCGTACCACTGCGGCAGGGCGGTGCTCACAGGGCTCGGCGACACCTGCGCGTAGCCATAGAGCGCGACGTCGACGATCTCCTGCAGGTTGATCGCCTGGGCGATGGCGAGCCTGACCTCGCGCTTGGCAAACAGCGGATTGTCGTAGTTGAAGAACAGCTGCTGCTGCGGACCGGAATAGGCATAGGTGGTGGTGTCGACGATGAGGCTTGGGATCTGCGTCAGCCGGTCCAGATCGGCGAGCGGCACCGGATTGTCGCCGATATCGGCCTCGCCCGTTTCAAGCGCCGCCGACCGCGCGGCCGGGTCGGTGACGACGCGCAGGATGATGCGGTCGAGATAGGGCTTGCCCGCATCCCAGTAATCGGGGTTGCGCTCGAAGATCAGATGGCTGCCAGCCACCCATTCGGTCAGCTTGAAGGGGCCGGTGCCGATCGCGGTCTGCAGCGTCTGCCCGTCGCCAGGCGCCACCTTCTCGAAGATGTGCTTCGGCACGATCGGCGATTCCGAGCTCGACTGCGCCGCGAGCAGGAAGGGAGCGGGCTTCGACAGGACGATGACGGCCGTGAGCGGATCGGGCGTCTCGACCGCCAAGACGTTCTGGTAGGTGATGCGGCCGCGCGGATGTGCCTCCTTGAGCCGAAAGATAGAGAAGGCGACGTCGTCGGAGGTGAAGTCCTTGCCGTCGTGCCACTTCACGCCCTTGCGGAGCTTGAAGGTGTAGCGAAGATTGTCGTCGGAAACCGACCATTCCGTTGCCAGCAGCGGCTGCGGCTTGACGTCGAGATCGAACGTCAACAAGCCCTCCACGATCTTAGGCCCGATCGCCTGGCCGGTGCCTGACGAGGTGTTGATGGCGAAGAGTGCGTTGCCCGGGTCCACCCGGTAGAGCCAGTTCAAGGTGCCGCCCGTTGCCGGCGCGGCGCTCTGTCCGAAGGCGATCGACGGGAGCAAGGTGCTGGCGCTCGCAAGCAACATCAGCTGGTTGAAACTGCGACGGTTGATGGACACGCGAGAGCTCCTCTTTGGTTGGGTTTTGGTCCGCTGAGGGGGAGCTTCAGTGCTGCGTTCGAAAAGGCGAAGTCAAAGTTTCTTCTCGCCGGGGAAAGAAAAATTGCATTCGAAAGGCTGTTCGCAGGCAGCCCGATACAGAGGAAAAGCTGCTCAATTTCGATCCTTCGACAGGATGAGGTTTCGCCGAAGAGCACGCCGGCGAAACGGGAAGATCCAGCACTCCGTCGAAAGAATTTCTTTCCGCGAAATCAACCAGATATTTCTGGACTTGAACGGCCGGCCAGCCAACCGTTGACGGGAAATAGCGGGGGTATGCGCCCCTTCTTACCGTCATTTCCCGGAGGCAATATGCCGTTCGAAACAGATGCCGACGACACGCTGCTGGCAAAGGCGAGCGAACTGCGCCAGGCGTTTCATCTCGATGCCGTCGAGAGAGACAAACAGGGCGGCAGGCCCGTAGAACAGATCAGGCTGCTGAAGCAAAGCGGGCTCCCCTCGGCGCAGATCGCCAGGGAGTACGGCGGCCAGAGCGCCTCCTGGCTGACGATCCTGCGCATCGTCAGGGAATTCGCCAAGACCGACGGATCGCTCGCTCATCTCTTCGGCTATCACCACCTGCCGCTCAACCTCATTCTGTTTCGCGGCTCCGCGGCGCAGAAAGAGAAGTGGCTGACCGGTTCAGCGGCCGGCAACTGGATCTGGAGCAATTCCGGCAACGCTTTGTCGAAGACGTCGAGCGGCGAAAGAACCGCCACGGGCTGGATCATCAACGGCAGCCGTCCCTTCTCCTCCGGTTCGCATGTCGCCGATTACATCCAGATCTCCTGGGAGAACGCTGATGGCGCGCGACTGACCGCCGCCGTCCCCGCCGACCGCGACGGTATCGTCATCGAGAACGACTGGGACGGCATCGGCCAGCGGCAGACCGGAAGCGGCACGGTGCGTTTCGTCAATCTCAAGGTTCAGGACGACGAGCTGATTAGCTCGCCGGACGTGCCGCTGACGCCATATTCCTCCCTGACATCGCTCCTGCAGCAGAGCGTTCTGCTCAATGTCTTCGTCGGCAGCGCGCAAGGGATACTGGAAGAAGGCCGCGACTATACGACGACGAGTTCGCGGCCCTGGATTTATTCCGGCGTTGAACGACACATCGATGATCCCTGGATCAAGCGCCAATACGGTGACCTCTATATCCGCGCCCTGGCGGCAACGGAACTCGCCGACAAGGCGGCCCGCAGCCTCGATGCGGCCTATGCCGAGGGTCCGTCGCTGACCGCAGCCGACCGTGGCGCGGCCGCGATCGATATCGCAACCGCCAACGTCTATGCCGGCGAGGTCGGGCTTGCCGTCTCCAGCGAGGTCTTCGAGGTCATGGGCGCCCGTTCGGCGACCACGGCCAACGGCTTCGACCGCTTCTGGCGAAACGTCAGGACCCATACGCTTCACAATCCCGCCGAGTACAAGAAACGCACCGTCGGCACATGGCTGCTGACCGGCGAATTCCCCGTGCCGGCCATCTATCGCTGAAAGGAACCGCAATGGCGAAACGCAAGGACAAGATCAAGCTCGGCGCATTTTTGCTCTTTACCGGGCACCACGTCGCCGCATGGCGTCATCCCAAGGCGTCGGTCGGCACCGAGTTCGAGAACTATTTGGAGCTTACCAAGCTCGCGGAAGCCGCGAAATTCGACACTATTTTCTTTGCCGACGGCGTTGCCGCGCGCATCAAGGATGTGGAGGCGGCAAGCCGCAAGGCCCACAGCGGCGTCTATCCGTTCGAGCCGATCACGCTGCTTTCTGCCCTATCATCCGTCACCCGCAATATCGGGCTGATCGCCACCGCCTCCACCAGCTACTCCGATCCCTACAATCTCGCCCGACAGTTCGGCTCGCTCGACCGACTGAGCGGCGGCCGCGCCGGCTGGAACCTCGTGACCTCATCCGACCCCGACGCCGCCTTCAATTTCGGCCATGAGGTGCAGATCCTCCATTCCGATCGCTACGAGCGAGCAGAGGAATTCGCCAATGTCGTGCTCGGCCTTTGGGACAGCTGGGAGGACGATGCCTTCTTGCGCGACCGGGAGAGCGGCCGCTACTTCGATCCCGCCAAGCTGCACCGGATCAACCATAGCGGCCGGCACTTCAAGGTGCGCGGGCCGCTCAACATTCCACGCTCGCCGCAGGGCCGGCCGGTTGTCGTCCAGGCGGGCGCCTCGGAACCCGGCAAGGAGCTTGCCGCCCGCACGGCGGAAGCAATCTTCGCCGCCCAGATCACGCTCGAGGAAGCGACCGGCTTCTATGCCGACGTCAAGGGTCGGCTTGCCAAATACGGCCGCTCGCATGACGACCTGAAAATCCTGCCCGGCATTTTCCCCGTTGTCGCCCGCACGCGATCGGAAGCCGAGGAGAAGTTCCAGTCGCTGCAGGAGCTCATCCAGCCGGAGGTCGGTCTGAACCTGATTTCGCAACTGTCGGGCGTCGACCTCAGGGACTATCCGCTCGATGGTCCGGTGCCTGAGAACCCACCTGCGACCAATGCCGGCAAGAGCCGGCAGGCGCTGGTTCTGGATCTTGCCCGCCGCGAGAACCTGACGATCCGCCAGCTCTATCTGCGCATCGCCGGTGCGCGCGGCCATTGGCAGGTCGTCGGCACGCCTGATGATATCGCCGATCAGCTCGAGGAGCGCTTCGAAAACTACGGCGCCGACGGCTTCAACATCATGTCGCCGATCATGCCGGGCGGACTTTCCGATTTCATCGAGCTCGTGGTTCCGGAACTGCGTCGGCGCGGCCTCTTCCGCCATGAATACGAAGGTACCACGCTGCGCGAGAACCTTGGCCTCAAGCGCCCCGAAAACAGTCTCGCCGCCCGTGGCGGCGCCGTCGCGGCCGAGTGAGGGGAACCACATGAGCCGCGACACCCTCTTTCTCATCGCCCCCGGCTTCTCGGATCCGAAACAGCCCGGCCAGACCTTCGTCTGCCCGCATTGCAACGCCATCGAGGGGTTGCTTGCAAGTTTCCCCGAGCTGGCGAGCCGTCTCGACATCCACCGCGTTCCCTTTCCCCGTCCACGCACGCGGGTGATCGAGGCGGTGGGCGAGGAGAACCAGTCCCTGCCGGTGCTGGTGCTTGCCTCCAACCCGCCGCCCGACGCCGCGGACTGGAAAGGCAAGCGCTTCGTCTCCAAGACCAACCACATCCTCGAGCTTCTCGCCGAGCGACACGGCTTTCCGCGACTGCACGACTGACGGAGGAACGACGATGACCGTAAAGCCCGCAGGCTTCGAACCAGCCGCACTGCCGCCCGTGCTCTTCGAGCCGGACCGAAGCGATCCCTATCTCGCCAAGGCCGTCGAACTTCGCGACATCTTCGCAACCGATGCCGTCGAGCGCGATCAACAAGGCGGGCGTCCCACCGAGCAGGTGCGCTTGCTCAAGGAAAGCGGCCTCGTCAACCTCGTCATTCCCAAGGAATTCGGCGGCGAGGGACAGCCTTATTCCACGGCGCTGCGGGTCGTGCGCGAATTCGCCAAGGTCGACGGCTCGCTTGGCCATCTCTTCGGCTATCACTTCAGCCCGATCCAGAATGCCCTGACCAATGTCAACGACGAACGCCTGGCCGCGATCCTGCGTCGCTCGGCCGAAGGTCGCTGGTTATGGGGCAACACCACGAACAGCTTCTCCAAGAGCCTCTTCGGCAGGAAGGTCGAAGGCGGCGTTCTGTTGAACGGTTATCGCCCCTTCGCCTCCGGCTCGCATGTGGCCGACTATCTGATGGTCGCGTGGGAGGACGAGGCGACGAATGCCCGAAGCTTCGCCTATATCCCCGCCAACCGGGCCGGCATCACGATCGCCGACGACTGGGACGGGATCGGCCAGCGGCAGACCGGCAGCGGCCGCGTCTTCTACAAGGATGTCTCGATCACGGATGCCGAAATCCTGCCGGAACGTCCGAAGGACGCCATATCGCTGCTGGCGCCCCAGCAACAGCAGAGCGTTCTTCTCAACGTCTTCATCGGCAGCGCCCAGGGCGCCCTTATCGCTGCGCGCGACTACACCATCACGAAATCCCGCCCCTGGATCTATTCGGGCGTCGAGCGCCATGCCGACGATCCCTGGATCAAGCGGCAATACGGCGAGCTCTGGACCAAGTTACAAGCCGCCACAGCACTCGCCGACCGCGCCTTGACCGCCATCGACGCCGCCTATGCCAGGGGCCCGGCGCTGACGGCCGAAGAGCGCGGCGCCACCGCAATCGCGGTCGCCGCGGCCAATGTGCTGGCCGGCAAGGTCGCGCTTGAGGTCACCAGCGAGATATTCGAGGTGATGGGCGCGCGCTCGGCCGTGCGCCCCTATGGCTTCGACCGCTTCTGGCGCAATGTCCGCATCCACACCCTCCACAATCCGGCCGAGTACAAGACCCGCAACGTCGGTTCATGGTTCCTGACCGGCGACTATCCCGAGCCGGGTGTGTTCCAATGAGCCTGGATGGCGGCTTTACTCGGCCGCCATCATGTCGGCCGCCGGTCGGATACGGCGTGCGATGATCTCGTCCATCGTCTGCAGCGCTCGCGCCTCGGCAAGCAGCCACTCGCGAAACAGATCGACGCGCATCAGCCGCGCCGTATGTGCCGTGGTCGCGAAGAAGTAGGAGGAGCTGACCGGCTGCGGCACGCCGAAGGGGCTGACCAGCCGCCCCGAGCGAATATCGGCTTCCGCCAGCCTGATCTTTCCGAGCCCCAACCCCTGCCCCGCCAGCGCGGCATCGAGAACCAGCGACGACTGGTTGAGACGGAAACCACCCTGCGACGGACGATAGGAAAGCCCGGCAGCACGCAGCCAACCGCTCCAGTCCGGGCCGGATTGATCACGCTCGGCCCCCTCTTCGTGCAGCAGCGGCACATCCTCGATCGCCTCCGGCTTGCCCCACAATCCATGGGTATCAGCAAACTCAGGGCTGCAGACCGGCAGCGCGGCTTCGGAAAAGAGATGATCGACGATTAGCCCAGGATACGGCCCGCTGCCGTAGCGGATCACGCAATCGGCGTCGCCGGCATCGAGGTTGATCAGCTGTGTCGATGCATCGACCAGCACCTGCAACCCGGGAGCAGCACGGCGCAGCGCATCCAGCCGCGGGATCAGCCATTTGCTGGCGAAGGACGGAGCGACGGATATGCGGATCGGCTGCTCATCGTCACTCTGGACGAACTGCGCCATGGCGGCGAGAACGGCGTCGAAAGCGCCGGTCAATCCGGGAACCAAAGCCAGCCCGGCTGGTGTCAGATGTAATTGGCCCCGCACGCGATTGAAAAGCGGCTGGCCGAGGTAATCCTCCAGCAGGCGAATCTGCTGGCCGACCGCTGCCGAGGTCACATGCAGTTCTTCGGCGGCGCGAACGAAGTTCAGGTGTCTTGCGGTCGCGACGAAGGCCCGCAGCGATGTCAACGGCGGTAGCCGCGCAAGCGTCGGCTGGATTGTCTTTCTGCGGGAGTCGGCGAACATGCTCATGAATTGATTGCACCACAAACCCGCCTATTAAGACGAGAACCGACTTTGCTTCCGTTCCCGCCGACGGAACATTTTCTTGCGCCGCAGGCACTGATCGGAGATGCAAAAACTCATTTTTGAGAATTGTCTATATTTTTAGTAGATTAAAGACATCCGACGACCACGGACGCGAAGTTTTCCTTTCCCGGACAAAGAGAAAAACATTCTTCCGGTTTTGCGCCACGCTGCCCGATGATGCCGGCGACGACGCTTCGATGGAGGCGTCCGCAATTCAGGGGGTATTCATGGATATCAGCAGACGCCAACTCAACAGACTTCTCGCCACCACGGGGCTCATTTCGCTCCTGCCGCTCGACGCCTTCGCCGAGACTGCGGCCCCGACAAAGGGCGGCACCTTGAACTTCATCGTCGAGCCGGAGCCGCCGACAATCCTGGCGCTCGCCCATACCGCCGGCGGCACGCAGAAGGTCAGCCCAAAGATCACCGAGGGCCTGTTGACCTACGATTTCGACCTGACGCCGAAGCCGCAGCTCGCCACCGAATGGTCGATCAGCGACGACGGGTTGAACTACACCTTCAAGCTCCGCCCGAACGTGAAGTGGCATGACGGCAAGCCTTTCACATCGGACGATGTGGCCTATTCCATCGAACTTCTAAAGCAGGTTCACCCGCGTGGTCGCGGCACCTTCGCCAATGTCATCAAGGTCGAAACGCCTGACCCGCGCACCGCCGTGATCCGGCTTTCCAAGCCGGCTCCCTATCTCCTCAGCGCGCTCTACGGGGCGGAATCGCCGATCGTGCCGAAGCATGTCTATGACGGCGTTGCGATCGCTGATGTGCCGACCAATCCGAACGGCAGCGCACCGATCGGCACCGGCCCCTTCGTCTTCAAGGAGTGGGTGCGCGGATCGCACATCATCCTCGAACGTAATCCTGACTACTGGGACGCCGGCAAGCCTTATCTCGACCAGGTCATCGTGCGCTTCGTGCCTGATGGTGCAGCCCGTGCGGCCGGTTTCGAGACCGGCGAATTCGACATCGGCGGCGACAATCCGATCCCTTTGAGCGATCTCGAGCGCGTCAAGGCGCTCCCCAATATAGCGGTCGATTCCCGCGGCTACGAGACCAAGGGCGACCAGACGCAGCTGATCTTCAATCTCGACAATGAGTATCTTAAGAACGTCAGCGTTCGCCGCGCCATCGCCCACGCGATCGACCTCGACGTCATCCTGAACACCGTCTGGTACGGTTATGGCCATGTGTCGCCGACTCCGATCAGCACCTTCCTGCCGCGCTACCTCGACACATCGATCAAGCCCTATGCCTTCGATCTGAAGGCGGCCGAACAATTGCTCGACGAGGCCGGCTACAAACGCGGCGCCGATGGCGTACGCTTCAACCTGCGCCTCACCCACAACTCCTACAATGAAGGCTTCAAGCGGGTCGCCGAATATCTGAAGCAGAACCTGACGCGGATCGGCATCAACGCTACGATCGATTCCTACGACTTCTCCACCTACATCAAGAAGGTCTACACCGACCGTGCCTTCGACGTGACGGCCGAATATCTCGGCAACCAGTTCGACCCAACGCTCGGCGTCCAGCGCATCTACTGGTCGAAGAACTTCAAGCTCGGCCTACCCTTCTCGAACGCCAGCCACTATGCCAACCCGGAGGTGGACAAGCTGCTCGAAGCCGCATCCGTCGAAATCGACGATGCGAAACGCAAAGAGCAGTTCTTCGCCTTCCAGAAGATCATTGCCGATGACGTGCCGGTCGTGAACCTGATCGCGCTCGAAAACGTCACCGTTTTCAACAAGCGGGTCAAGAACCACACGATCGGGGCGGAAGGCGTGCAGTCCAACTTCGCTGAGGTCTATATCAAGGATGGCGAAGGCTGAGGTGCGGTGGCGGGACCCGCACAGGAAAGGGGCGCCTCGCGGCGCCCCTTTCTGCATTCAGAGATAAGATCAGGCGACGCGGATCGGCGTGAATTTCGCGAGGATGCGGTCGGCAAGCGCGATCGCCTGGGCGCGCTGCTCAGTGATCGAGCTCGATTCCCACGCAACGCCGCGCAGTGGATGACCGATGGCGCTGAGGTTGCGGTGAACAACCCCGTCCTCGTTGATGAGATCGCCTGCCGGCGTCGCATCGATGCCGTAGCCGGTGCTGTGAGGACGAACCTCGCCGCTGGCGAGCAGGCTCTTCACGAAGGGGTCCGCGATGCGGCGCCAGTCATGCAGCTGATGCCCACGGCAATCGATCACGCCGTCGATGGACACAGTCTCGATATCAGCCCCCGTCTTCAGCCGGGCGGTGATATTGCCATCGTCCGCCGCAAATCCGAGGATACGCGCGCGGCCATGCGTCAGCCGGCCTTCTGCAATAACGCTCTCGACAACCTGGTGACTCTCCGGCGCCGAGCGATGCGCGGTCACGTCCCAGAAGGCCCTGAGATGCCGGGTGAACCGCAGCCGCTCGTGATCGCTGGCGCCCTGCCACAGCGAGAGAATATGCGGACGGATCGCCAGAGGCAGCCCCTGCCAATCCGCGCCATCAGCCGCTATCGCCCGCCGCTCCGCCTTGACGCGGCTTAGCAGTTCGCGCGCCGTCGCCGGCAACGGCCCATCGGCCAGGAAGTCGCGTGCCGCCTCGACGGTCCTGCGCCCTTCCACGAACTGGCCACGGCGCGATACCACACGGTAGCGCCCGCGATAGCCCCTCGCCTCCATGCTGGCGATCGCATCGACCATCGACAGGCTGGAACCGATCAGCAGGATTTCGTTACAATCGATGAGCCGGTCAAGCGCGCGCGCGTCCCACGGATTGGCCGCGAAGCGCGGATGGCCGGCAAGTTGGGATTCTGTTGTCGATAGCCGGGGTTGGAAGGCGCCCAGCGCCAGCACGGCCTCGTCGGCCTCAACGACAGCGCCATCGGCCGTCGTGATCCGGACCCGGTTCGGCGCCGCCACAAGTGCCGATGCCGACGACTTTACATGCCGCAGCGTCGAACCGAGCCGTGCGTTGGCCACCGCGCGGGCGAGCTCGTCGCGAACATAGGTTCCGTAGAGATAGCGCGGCGGACTGCTTGAGCCCACCTCGCCCGGGGGCGTCCAACCGTGGGCCGGGCCATTCTGGACCAGCCAGCGCGGGAGATGGTCGGGATCTTCAGGATGGAGGGAGAATATCTCCGCCGGTCCGTTGACGAGATGGACCGGCTCCGGCGTACTGTAGGCAATGCCGCGACCGAGCTCCTCGCGCCGCTCGATGATGGTAATCGCCAGCCGCACCTCGGTTCGGTCGAGCAGCTTGAGCGCGGTGACCGCGCCGGCAAAGCCGCCACCGACGATGGCGACGGAGTGATGCGGAATACGATCGATACGCAATGAGCCTCCTTTCCCATCGGGATCGATGGGGCGTGATATGTCGTGCTCTGAAAAAGCGAGCGCATGCCCTTATGCGATCAGCCGGTCACGGTCGCGGCGGTGACCCTTCAGCAGTTCAAGGGCGTTTCGGCTGGCAGCCAACTCCGCCTCATGCTCGCTCAGTCCAGCCGCCCTAAAGGCTGCCGCCAGTCCGTCCTGCGTCGGGTCGTGCCCGAGGATCGGCCAGTCACTGCCGGTCAGTACGTGATCGACGCCAACAAGGCTGGTCACGAAACGAATGAAGCGCGCCTCAGCGGGCATGATGTCGATATAGAGATGGCGCCGCTTGTCGGCCGGTGCGTCGGTAAAGATGGATGGCAGTTCGCCGAAGGGGCCGGTTAGCGCGAGCACCGAAACCCCAAGGGCGGTAATGACGACCCGAAGCTCCGGCAATTCCTCGAACACGCCTGACGTCACCAGCGAGATCGCGGCGGCAGCGTTGATCGTGCCTCGGCTCAGGCGGGTGCCGAGCCGGCCGAGGCCCGATAGCTGCGTCGAAAGCGGTTCGGGATTGATCGGATGCAGGAAGACGGGAACACCGAGCTCCGCTGCGACCCGCAGTACAGGTCGCGCTTCCGGCGCATCGATCAGCCTGTCGCCCTTTGCGCTGTCGAGAAACAGACCGGACAGGTTGAGCTCGATAATGGCGCGCCGCGCCTCGGCCGCAGCTGCCTCACCGCCGAATGCATCCACGGTCGCTAGGGCAAAGAGGCGATCCGGACGGCGCGCAACCGTGGCGGCGAGATCGTCGTTCAGCCGGCGGCTGACGTCGCCGAGATCCGCATCGGGCGCCGCGACCATGGAGAGGGCAACCCCAATGACCCGCCGCGATATACCGGCCGCATCACTCTCGGCGATCAGTGCGTCGAGATCCGAGATCTTGGTGCCGATCCGTGCCCACAGCGGATCGAGCGGGCGACCGGGCGCCCGATAGACCTCCCAGCCCTGCGGCAGGAAATGCGTATGGAAATCGACGATATCGAGCTTGCTCATGGTGACTCCGTAACGATCGCTGCATGGCAGGCTTTAGAAGACCCTGCCTTCCTCCAGGTGCGTCGTGGTTCCGTTGATGTAGAAGTCCCCGACCACGCGCGCCTTGTGCAGCAGCGGGTTGTGGTTGAGCACCGTGCGGATGTTGCGCCAGTGCCGGTCGAGGTTGAGATGGCGCGAGGTCGCGGAGCCGCCGCCGAGTTCGAAGACGTTGGTCGCGGCGGCCAATGCGATTTGCGAGGCGACGATCTGCGTGCGCGCCGTCGTCAGCGCGCTCTCGATCAGTGCCGCTTCGAGGGCCTGTGGATCGCCCGCACCGAAAAGCTCTGCCGTTTTGTCCAGCACGCGGGCGCTTTCGCGGATCAGCGTATCGACGGCAAAGGAGCCGGCGGCGATCTCGCCCAGGATCTTCTGCACGAAGGGATCGACATTGGCGGTTTCGGCGGCGCTGTGGGCGGCCGAGCGTGCCTGCCGGCGGACATAATCGGTGCCGTCGGCCAGCGCGCCGCGTACCGCGCCCGCCATCGAGGCCGCGAGGTGGAGCTGCCGTAAGGTCGAGGTATGGCGGCCGACCAGCGTGTTGAGCCCGCGCGTGGAAATCTCGTGCGGCAGCACCTCGACGTTATCGAGCAGCACGCTGCCGCTTGCCGTCAACCGCTGGCCCATGCCGTCCCAGTCGTCGAGGATCGAGATGCCGGGGCGATCGACGGGCAGCAACACACTCACGAACTCGCCGTCGTCGTTCCTGGCGCTGAAGGAGGCGAAGTCCGAGAAGGCCGTGCCCGTCGCATACCATTTGCGGCCGTTGAGCCGATAGTGATCACCCGACTTGGTCAACCGCGTCGTCACCTCGCCCGGGCGCTTGGTGCCCTGCTCGGTGTGCGCGCCACCGAAAAGCTTGCCCGATAGAACCCGGCTGAGCTGTGTGCGATCGATAGCCGTGTTGGGTGTGAGAATGAGGGTTTCGGTGAAGTTGAAATGGCTGCGCAGCGCATGCGCGACGTTCGAATCCGCCGTGCCGATCGCCATGATCATCTCGATATAATCGGCAACCGATCCGCCCGGTCCGCCGAGCGCGACGGGAATCCGCAGCGCCCCGAGCCCGGCTTCCTTGAACTGGTGGAAGGCTTCGAAGGGAAGTTCCCGCTCAAGGTCACGCTTGGCCGCTTCCTTCGCGATCTCCGCCACAAGCGTCGCGATCTTTGCCAGCAGTGTCGGGAGCTCGCCGACTTCTTGCGCGGCCGTGGAGGACAGTGATGCGGGGGCGGTATTCGGCATGCGGGACCCTTCTCGGCCGGGGAAAGAGTTTGGAGGAACCCGCCTCAGCGGCGGGTCCCCGTTCTAATCAAGAGACCATGATCAGGCGACGGCGCGTGCCAGCGGCACGACGTTGTCGGCGCCAGCTGCCGCGCTGCGCGGCACGCGACCTTCGACCGGATGGCTCGGATCGTTGAAGCCTGCGGTGGAGGGATGGCCGGTCGTGACCAGCCGGTCGACCAGCGCCTCGTCCTCGGCGTCGAGCTTGACGTCGAGCGCACGGATATAGCTGTCCCAATGCTCTTCCGTGCGCGGGCCTGTGATCGCGGCCGAAATCAGCTTGTTGTTCAGCACCCAGGCGAGCGCGAACTCGGTCGGCGAGATCCCCTTACGGACGGCGTGTGCGGCGATCTCGCTGGCGATGGCGATCGATTCAGGACGCCATTCGGTCTCGAGAATACGCTTGTCGCCGCGGCCGGCGCGGGTGTCGGCGGCAGGCTCCTTGCCCGGCTCGTACTTGCCGGTCAGCACGCCACGGGCGAGCGGCGAGTAGGAAACGACGCCGAGACCATAATGATGGGCGGCCGGCAGCTGCTCGGCTTCCGCGGTGCGGTTAACGATGTTGTAGAGCGGCTGGCTTGCCACTGGGCGGTCGATCCCGAGTTCATCGGCAAGCTGTGCGATCTCCGCGATGCGCCAGCCGCGGAAATTGGAAACCCCGAAGTAGCGCAGCTTGCCGGCGCGGATCAGGTCGGCGATCGCGCGCACGGGCTCTTCCAGCGGTGCGTCGAAGACGGCGCGGTGGAAATAGAGGATGTCGATATAGTCGGTATTGAGGCGACGGAGCGAATTCTCAACTGTCTCGATCACCCACTTGCGCGATTGGCCGCCGAGGTTCGGACCCTTCTTGTGCGAGTTGACGAACTTCGTCGCCAGCACCCAGTGATCGCGATGCGCCTTGATGCCCTTGCCGACAACCTCTTCCGACTTGCCGTCGTGATAGACGTCGGCCGTATCGATGAAATTGATACCCTGCTCGCGCGCCTTGTCGATGATGCGGAACGCCACGTCGTCGGGCGTCGGCCCACCGAACATCATGGTTCCCAGGCTGAGCGGTGAAACCTTGAGCGCACTGCGCCCGAGATAGCGATAATCGACCATAGTCTTCTCCTTCTTACTGAGCGTGATGGCAGGCGGCGGCGTGGCCGCTGCCGAACTGGCGGAATGCCGGGTCTTGCGCCCGGCAGATATCGGTGGCGAGCGGACAGCGCGTATGGAAACGGCAGCCGGGGGGCGGATTGTGCGGGCTCGGCAGGTCGCCCGTTATCGGCGCCGCCTGCTTTCTCCGCGACGGATCGGGCACGGCGGCGAGCAGCGCCTGCGTGTAGGGATGCTTGGCTCCCTTCCAGAGCTCGCTCGTCGGCGCGCTCTCGACGATGCGGCCGAGATACATGACGAGCACACGATCCGCGAAATAACGCACGACCGAGAGATCGTGCGAGATGAACAGATAGGAGAGCGACAGCTCCGTCTTCATCTCGACCAGGAGGTTGAGAATCTGCGCCTGGATCGAGAGATCGAGCGCCGAAACGGGCTCGTCGCAGATCACCAGTTCCGGCTGCAGGACCAGCGCTCGCGCGATGCCGATACGCTGGCGCTGGCCGCCGGAAAACTCGTGCGGATAGCGATCGAGCGAATCCGCCGGCAAGCCGACATGGGCCACCATCTGCGCGGCTATCGCCTCGCGCTGCTTGCGCTCGCCGATGCCATGGACCGCAAGCGGCGCCGTCAGGATGGTGCGGATCGTCTGCCTCGGGTTGAGGGAGGCGAAAGGATCCTGGAAGATCATCTGGATGCTGCGCCGCACCGACTGCAGCTCGCGTCCCGCCATGGCGGTGACGTCCCTGCCCTTGAAGGTGACGTTTCCGGACGACGGATCGACAAGCCGCACCAGCGACTTGCCAAGCGTCGACTTGCCGCAGCCGGATTCCCCGACCAGTGCCACCGTCTCGCCTTCGGCGATCTCAAGCGACACGCCGTCGACGGCACGCACCGTGCCGCCGGCACCGGCGTAATGGGTCGAAAGCCGATCAACCGACAGAAGCGACATGGGCCTTCTCCGCAATGGCTGGAACATAGGGGCACGCCACCTGCCGGCCGGCCGGCCGTGCGATGAGTTGCGGCACTACGGAAGCGCATGAGGGACGCGCGACCGGACAGCGCGGGCGGAACGAACAGCCCTTTTCACCAGCCGCCGAAACGATCGAGCCCGGAATTTCGGAAAGCGGCCCGTCGCGATAGTGGTAGTCGGCCTTCAGGCGCGGCGATGCCGAGAGCAGGCCGTTCGTGTAGGGGTGATACGGCTTCTCGAACACTTCACCCGGAAGCCCCTCCTCGATCTTGCGCCCGGCATACATGACGACGACGCGGTCCGCCCATTGCGCGACGATGCCGAGATCGTGGGTGATCAGGATGACCGCCATGTTCAGCTGCACGCGAAGATTATCGAGCAATTGCAGCACCTGCGCCTGAATGGTCACGTCGAGCGCCGTCGTCGCTTCGTCGGCGATGAGCAGCTTCGGATTGCAGGCGACCGCGATCGCGATCATCACGCGCTGGCGCATGCCGCCGGATAGCTGGTGCGGATATTCATCGATGCGGCGGCGCGCCTCAGGAATACTGACGAGGTCCAGCAACTCGATGGCGCGCTCCCGCGCCTGGCGGCGGCTCAGATCCTCATGGATGCGCAGCACCTCGATGATCTGGTCGCCGATCGTCAACACCGGATTGAGCGAGGTCATAGGCTCCTGGAAGATCATTGCGATGTCGCGGCCGCGGATGCGGCGCAGGTCCCGTTCCGGGAGGCCGACAAGGTCGCGCCCGTCGAAACGGATCTGACCACCGGTCTTTGCATGTCGGGGCAGCAAACCCATCAGGCCGAGCGCCGTCAGCGACTTGCCGGAGCCGGATTCCCCGACGATCGCGAGCATCTCGCCGGGATTGGCCGAGAAACTCACGCCCTTCACCGGTTCGGCGGACGCGAAGCGCACCGAGAAGTCGGAAACCTCGAGAAGCCTGGCCATCAGCGATCCTCCGAAAAGCGCGGATTCAGCGCATCGTTCAGGCCATCGCCGATCAGGTTCAGCGAAAGCACGGTGAAGACGATCGCCAGCCCCGGCAGCGCCGTCAGGTACCAGGCGGTGCGGATGACATCGCGGCCGGCGCCGATCATCGAGCCCCAGGAGACGCGGTTGGGATCGCCAAGGCCCATGAAGGAGAGTGCCGATTCCATCAGGATCGCGCTCGCCACCATTACCGACGATGTGACGATCAGCGGCGGTAGCGCGTTGGGAAGGATCTCGCGGAAGATGATGCGGGTGTGGCCGAAGCCGAGGCTGCGCGCCGCCTGCACATAATCCTTCTCACGGATCGCCCGGAACTCCGCACGCGTCAGCCGCGCCACCGTCGGCCAGGAGACAATCGCGATCGCGATGGTCACGGTTGTCGTCGTCGGCTGCGCGATGGCGACGAGAACGACGAGCAGCACGAAGCTCGGTATGGTCTGGAATATCTCGATGAACTTGACGAGGATATCGTCGACCACGCCGCCGAAATATCCGGCGACGGCACCGATCGCGATCCCCGCCGTCAGGCCGAGCGCGGTGGCAGCAAGCCCGACTGTCAGCGATATCCGCGCGCCATGCACGATGCCGGCCAGCACGTTGCGCCCCATGGAATCCGTGCCGAGCGGATAGGCAGGGTTCTGCCCGGGCCAGAGAAAGGGCCGCGCCACCATCTCCAGCGGATCGCCCGGGAAGATAAGCGGCGCAAGCAGCGCCGACAACGCGACCAGAAGCAGGATCGCCGTGCCGAACAGCGCATTGTAATTGGCGAGGAAGATTTTCAGCTCCCGGCTCACACCGCGCCATGCCGTCCCGGAAACCGAGGCGCGGACATCGGGCGCATGGATATGCGTCCAGCGCGGCTGCTTCGGCGCTTCCGTGATTTGCGGGGCCGTCTCGGCCTTTGCCTGCGGCGCGAAATCGATCGCCCGACCGGCCAATGTTCCGAGTTTCTGACTGTTCATCGGCTTGCTCCAATTCGAGGATCGATCCACGCCTGCAGGAGGTCGACGGCCGCGTTGGCGACGATCACGAGGAAGGACGAAAGCAAAAGGATGCCAAGCAGCACGCTGAAATCGCGCGCCATGACGGCTTCGAAGGCAAGGCGCCCGAGGCCCGGCCAGCTATAGACGGTCTCGACCACGACAGCGCCGCCGAGCATCCCGCCAAAGTGCATGCCGGCCATGGTGGTGATCGGGATCAGCGCGTTGCGAAGCACGTGCCGCGTGGTCAGCACGAAGGGCGAGACGCCCTTGGCGCGCGCGGTGCGCACGAAATCCTGCGACTTCACCTCCAGCATCGAGGCGCGTGTCAGCCGCGCATAGATCGCGAGATAGAAGAGCGCGAGCGAGGTTGCCGGCAGCACCATGTAGCGGGCCCTGTCGAGCAGCGCCGGGAGGCCTGTCAGCCGCGAACCGATCGTGCTGTCGCCGCCACTCGGCAGCCAGCCGAGCTTGACCGAGAAGAGCAGGATCAGCATCAGGCCGATCCAGAAGCCCGGGATCGAATAGAACAGCAGCGAAATCACCGAAATGATACGATCCGGCAGACGCCCTGAGAAGGTAGCCATCAGCGAACCGAGAAGCAATCCGACCGCAATTGCGATCGTCAACGCCGCGAGCATGAGCAGAAGCGTGCCCGGCAGGCGCTGGCCGATCAGATCGGCGACCGACATGCCGTAGCGCGGCGAGAAGCCAAGGCTGAAATGCGCGAGGTTGTTCAGGTAGTTGGCGAGCTGCACCAGGATCGGATTGTCCAGCCCGAAGCGTTCGCGCAGCGCCGCCATGGTCTCGACCGTGGCCGAGCCGGATTCCGCCGCCATTACATCGGCCGCATCACCAGGCGCCAGCTTCAGCAGGAAGAAATTGAGGATAACGATCCCAAGCATTGTAGGCACAGCCTGAATGATCGTCCTGCTGATCGTTCGACCGATCCGCCTGTAAGCCGACATGTGCTTCCTACCTCGCGATCTGAAAAGATTTCACCTCGTCGTGTCGCTTAGTAGTTGACTAAATCTGTTGGTTTTGTCAAATCCATATCGGTAAATAATTCCAACAGAAGCGATCTTTCACGCACTTTTAGAAATCTAATACCGCATATCGACGATGCATAGGTTTTCATCCCACTCTCAAGCAGTGATGGGGCAAAAATCTCTAAAGCAGGATCGATCCGCGGAATGGCACTGAAGCGGGCCGGCACGGCCCCTGGATCATGAGGGTTGAACACGATGTCACTATTTCCCGCACCCACACGCCGCAGCTTTCTGCTCGCCTCGGTCGCACTCGGCGTCACCGCGACGGGTCGGTTGCCAGCCTTCGCGGCCACCGCGACACGCGGCGGTACGGCAACGCTTCTGCTGGCTGTCGAGCCGCCCGTCCTGACAACGATCGCGCACACGGCCTATAACGCGGTCTACGTCTCGCCGAAGACCACGGAAGGCCTTCTCACCTATGACTTCGAGCTCAATCCGAAGCCGTTGCTGGCCAGGGAATGGACCATTAGCCCCGATGGGCTGACCTATACGTTCAAGCTGCGTGACGGCGTGAAATGGCATGACGGGCAGCCCTTGACCTCCGCCGATGTCGCCTTCTCGATCAAGACGCTGAAGGAAGTGCACCCGCGCGGCCGCAACACATTCCTCAATCTCGTCGACATCGAAACGCCAGACACGGAGACGGCCATCCTGAAGCTCTCCAAGCCGGCACCCTATCTGATCACCGCGCTCGCCGCCGCCGAAACGCCGATCGTGCCGCGCCACATCTACGAAGGCACCAAGGTCGCTGAAAACCCGGCCAATCTGGCGCCAATCGGAACCGGCCCCTTCAAGTTCAAGGAGTGGGTGCGCGGCAGCCATATCGTCTATGAGCGCAACGCCGACTATTGGGACCAGCCCCGCCCCTATCTCGACCAGTTGATCATCCGCTTCATTCCGGATGCCGCTGCCCGCTCGATCGCGATCGAGACTGGTGAAATCGATCTGGCGCCATCGACGCCGGTTCCGCTCAGCGATCTGGAGCGCCTTCAGGCCGTCGAGACGCTTGCCTTCGAGACCAAGGGATATCAATACCAGAACGGCGTCAGCCGCATCGAGTTCAACCTTGAGCGCCCGCTGTTCAAGGATGTGCGCGTACGTCGTGCCTTCGCGCATGTCATCGACCGCAACGTCATCCTCAACACGATCAACTACGGCTACGGCGCCGCCATTCCCGGCCCGATCAATCCCAATCTCGCCAAGTGGTACGTACCTGACCTCAAGACCTATCCGATCGATCTCGCCGCAGCCGAGAAGCTACTCGATGAGGCTGGATACCCGCGTGGCGCCGACGGCATCCGCGCCCGCATCAACCTCGACTACGTGCCGAGCGGCGAGACTTATCCACGCGGCTCCGAATATATTCGCCAGGCGCTTGCCAAGGTCGGCATCGACGCCACCGTCCGCAGCCAGGATTTCGCGACCTACACCAAGCGCATTTATACCGACCGTGACTTCGACTTCGCCTTCGAGGGCATGAGTAACCTCTTCGATCCGACGGTCGGCGTGCAGCGCCTCTACTGGAGCAAGAACTTCAAGCCGGGCGTCCCCTTCTCGAACGGCGCCGCCTACAGCAATCCAAAGGTCGACGAACTGCTCGAAGCGGCCGCCATCGAGGTCGATCCGGCCAAGCGCGTCGAGCAGTGGCGCCAGATCCAGCAGATCCTGGTCGAGGACGTTCCGGCGATCGACATCGTCAGCCAGCCGGAACTGACGATCTACAACAAGCGAATCTCCGACCACACGATCGGCGGCGAAGGCATCGCGGGCAGCCTCGCCTTTGCCTATGTCGCGGCGTCCTGAGCCGGATCAACGGGAGAACAACCATGTCCATTCAACATCGTCCCGGCTCGATCGTCGGCCTGCCAAAGTTCGCCGCCCCGACCGATTTCCCCGATAGTCCTCTGTCGCAGGCGCTGAAGCAGCCCGTGCTGCTCGGCCTCTTCCTGCCGATCCAGGCGGGCGGCTGGACGCAATCGACGCTCGAGCGATCGACCGATTGGCGCTTCGACTACAACAAGGCGCTGACGCTGAAGGCCGAGGAACTCGGCTTCGATCTCGTCTTCGCCCTGTCGCAATGGCTGCCCAAGGGCGGCTACGGCGGCGTCTTCGACGGTCAGGCGCTCGACAGCTTCGTCTCGACGGCGGCACTGGCGGGCCTCACCAAGAAAATCATGCTGATCTCGACCATGCATGTGCTCTACGGCCCATGGCACCCTCTGCATCTGGCAAAGTTCGGCGCGACGCTCGATCACATCACCGGCGGACGCTGGGGCATCAATGTGGTCACCGGCCACCGGGCGGTCGAACACGAAATGTTCGGCTGGCCGCGCATCGAGCACGACAAGCGCTATGAACTGGCGGCCGAATTCCTGGAGGTCGTGCAGCGCCTGTGGAGCGACGATGAGAACTTCTCCTTCGAAGGGGAGAGCAGCTGGAAGCTCGGCGGCGGCTTCGTCACGCCGAAACCCAATTTCGGCCGACCGATCCTCGTCAACGCCACCGGTTCGGATGCCGGCATCGCTTTTGCCGGCCGCTACTCCGACATCGTCTTCATCACCAGCCCGACAGGCGCCGACATCGACAGCGCGCTGCAATCTCTGCCGGCACATACGAAACGCGTCAAGGACGCGGCGATCGGGGTCGGGCGCACGGTGCGCACGCTGTTGAACCCAATGGTGATCTGCCGGCCGACAGAGAAGGAGGCTTGGGAACTCGCCGACCGCATCGTGGCCCATGCCGACCAACGCTCGCCGCAGGGCTTCCAGTCGTTGAACTCGGACGCGCAGGCCTGGAAGGGCCGTCATCCCCAGGATCCCTACCGCGCCATCGGCGGCAACATCCGCGTCATCGGCTCGCCGGAGCAGGTGGTCGATCAGTTCGTCAAGCTAAAGGAGGCCGGCGTCGATGGCCTGCAGCTCAGCTTCTTCGACTTCCGCGACGATCTCGAATTCTTCGGCTCGGACGTCCTGCCCTTGATGAAACAAGCCGGCCTGCGCCACTAGGAGAACCGCCATGACACGTAATGCCATTTCCGAAATCTGGTACACACGCTGCCCGGTGCCGACACCCGTCGGCCTTGCCGCGCAACTCGGCTATCTCGAGGAGAACTTTCGCAAGGACGGCGTGACGCTGAAGTCGATCATCGATTCTCCCGACCGCAACATCCGCCAAAGTCACTTCAACCACACGCTCGACTGGTCGTTCCGCCATGGCGGCAATGTCCCGCCCATTCGCGCCCGCTCCGAAGGCCGCAAGACGCGGCTCATCGGCATCACCTGGACTGACGAGTTCCAGGCGATCATCACCCTGCCGGAGACAGGCATCAAGACTACGCGGGACCTGAAGGGAAGACGCTTCGGCATCGCCCGCCGCCCCGAGGGCATCGTCGACTTCATGCGCGCCACGGCTCTGAAGGGGCTGATCTCCGCCCTCTCGCTCGAGGGCCTGGTGCTCGACGACGTCCAGATCGTCGACATCGCACTTTCGGACTCCGTGCTGTCGACGCAGGAGGGTCCATCGCTCTTCGGGTTGAAGCGCAGGCAAGCCTATGGCAAGGAGGTCGCAGCCCTCATCCGCGGTGACGTGGACGCCATCTATGTGAAGGGCACGGCCGGCATCAATGTCGCCAACCTGATCGGAGCCGTCCAAGTGGCCGAGTTCGGCTTCCACCTCGATCCGAAGATCCGCATCAACTCCGGCTCGCCGCGCGTCCTGACGGTGGACGAACTTCTGGCGGACGAGCGGCCGGATCTCGTCGCGCGTCTGCTGGACTCGATCTTCAAGGCAAGCGCTTGGGCCAAGGCACATCCCGACGAGACGAGACGCTTCGTCGCGCGCGAGGCCGGCGCCACGGAAGAACAGGTTCTCGCTGCCCATGGCCCGGACATCCACAAGCACCTCGGTCTTGGGCTGCAGCCCGAGCTGGTCGACGCGATCGGTCACTACAAGGACTTCCTGCGCGACTTTGGCTTCCTCTCCGCCGACTTCGACATCGCCGACTGGATCGACCGCCGCCATATCGACGCCTCCGACCGGCGCGCCGTGGCCTGATCGGGAGACAACATCATGCTTCGGGAAAAGATAGATCCGGTCGACAAGGCGCGGCATCTCGCCGTCGAGTTCGCCGAACGCGCCGCTCATCATGACGCGACGGGTGACTTCCCCTTCGAGAACTTCACGCGTCTCTTCGAAGCCGGCTTGCTTGGGCTGGTGACGGCACCCGAGCATGGTGGCCACGGCGGCGGCCTTGCCGAGGCGCAGGCTGTGATCAGCGAGATCGCGCGCGGCGAACCCTCGACCGCGCTTGTGCTCGCCATGCATTACAACAGCCACTACAGCCTGCGCCGCTTCGCCAAGTGGCCGGGCCACCTCGCCGAGCGCGTACTCTCGGCCAACCGGCTCGGCCCCGCCCTCATCAACGCCGCCCAGGCCGAACCCCGCATCGGCTCTCCCGCCCACGGCGCACTGCCCGAGACCATCGCCCGCCGCGACGGCGACACCTGGCGCATCACCGGCCACAAGAGCTACGTCACCGGCATCCCCGTTCTCAAATGGGTTGCGCTGCTTGCACTGACCGACGAGCCGGAACCGCGCCTGGCTTCCTTCCTCGTTCCCACCGACAGCCCCGGCCTGCGCATCGAAAAGGCTTGGAACGCAGCCGGGATGCACGCAACCGCCAGCGACGACATCATTCTCGACGACGTCGTCATTCCGGCGGAAGACATCATCGAAGCCCAGCCAGCCTCCGAGCCGCTGCGCCGCGAGGAACACGCCACTGCCTTTTTCTTCTCGCTGATCGGAGCGGTTTACCACGGCGTTGCGCTCTCCGCGCGCGACCGGGTGCTCGCCTTCGCCGCACACCACACGCCGGCAAGCCTCGGCGCGCCGCTCTCGACCGTTCCCCGTATTCAGGACGGTCTGGGAGAAATCGAGGTGCGGCTGGCGACGAATGCCCGATTGCTGCGCTCGCTCAGCGAGGACGTCGATGCCGGCAAGGTCGTCGGACTTGATGGCATGCATGTCCGCCATGTCGTCATCGACAACGCGGTCGCCATCACGAGCCTCGCCCTCGAGCTTGCCGGAAACCCCGGTCTCAACCGCGACTTCCAGCTGGAGCGTCACCATCGAGACGCCATCACGGCCCGCTCCCATGCGCCGCAAAGCCACATGATCCGCACAATCGCCGCCCGCAACGCGCTCGGGCGTCTCGCATCGCGATAGCGGAATGGTGATCTCGGATTTCACTGTTTGATTTCACAAGCGCAGGCCAACATGAGCAAAGACAGCGAATTCCTCTGGTACATCCCGAATGACACGAGGCCGGGCCATCGTGGCGACACCGTTGTCGACAATCACAACAGCCTCGCCACGCTGACGGAACAGGCCCGCGCACTCGAGGAGCATGGCTGGAAAGGCGCACTCATCGGCACAGGCTGGGGCAGACCGGACACCTTCACCGTAGCCGCAGCCCTTGCGGCAAGCACGACGACGTTCGAGCCGTTGATCGCGATCCGCCCCGGCTACTGGCGACCGGCGAACTTTGCTTCCGCCGCTGCGACACTTGACCATCTCACAGGCGGTCGCGTTCGCGTCAACATCGTCTCCGGCCTCGACAATCTCGCCGCCTACGGCGACAAGGAGGGAGACCACCAGGCACAGCGCTACGCCCGCACAAGGGAATTCATGCGGCTGGTCCGCAGGCTCTGGACCGAGGAGAACGTCAGCTATGACGGCGAGCACTTCGGCGTCGCTGAATCGACCGTCGTGCCGCGCATCGAGGCGCGTGGCGATCGTCGCCATCCGAAGCTCTATTTCGGCGGCGCCTCCGAGGCCGCGGAAAAGGTCGCGGCCACAGAGGCGGATGTCCAGCTCTTCTGGGGCGAACCGCTCGATGGCGTCCGCGAACGCATCGCCCGCCTGAAGGCGCTGAGCCGCGAGCTTGACCGGGATCTGCCACCGCTGGAATTCGGGCTCCGGATCACCACGCTGGTGCGCGACACGACGGAACAGGCCTGGGCCGACGCCGAGGCGAAGGTGGCGGAGATGGCAAAGGGCAGCGGCGCCGGCTGGAGCGATCACCGCAGGGCGGTCGCCGTCGGCCAGCAGCGATTGTTCGACCTGCACCGGGCGGGCGACATTCTCGATGACAACCTCTACACCGCTCCCGGCAAATATGGCGGCGGCGGCGCCGGCACGACCTGGCTGGTCGGTTCGGCCAAAGATGTCGCGAGATCGCTCCGGAAATACGAGGACCTGGGCGTCACCCATTTCGTGCTCTCGGATACACCCTACCTCAACGAGATCAAGCGTCAGGGGAATGACTTGCTGCCTTTGCTGCGCCGTTGAGGTGAGTGGCCGGATGTTGAGCAACAACCTAGTTGGGCCTCTCCTTTCACCACCTAGCCCGCTACATAAATCCTGGAAAACGATACGGCCAGATTTCAACCGCAAACGATGGCTCGCTCTGCCGTTCCCAGACGCGCCTCATCCCGACAGGCGGAGCAACGGTGAAAACAGGGGGATATCTTGTTAAAAACCGTCATCGGCTTCCCGCGAACGATCCCGTCAGGTACGATGTAGCCATGCCGCGTCACGACGCTGAGGAGGCATGGCCCCGCAGTGATCACCGCTCCCGAAAGTCAAACGACCTCCAATCCTTCTCGGGCGCTTTGGAAGATGCCGTTCAGGCTTACGGCAACCCAGAAGACCTTCCCAGTCTCAGCGCCAAGCCCCGCGTGGGCGACTACCGACAGAAAATGGTCGGTGCTCGTTGCATTCGTGTCAATGGTTACATCGATGTTTGGAACGACGACATTGCCGTATTCATTAGTGCATACGTATGCATCGATCGTCTTTCTGCTAAAGCCATGACCTATGAGTTTAAAAGGCTTGTAGTCATCCAAAGACACCTCCACTTGCGGCTCGCTTAAGCTATCGATCTCAACTTCCGCCTTGTTGCCAGACATGTTAGCCTCCAAGATCCGTCATTATCTGTAGATTAATCGTTATCCCCTGATCTGCGAGGTATGAACCCGCCCGATCTAGACATTACGCCGCCAGAGCGTGACAGGGCGCCGCCCGATCTAGACATTCCTCCTCGAAGGTCAGTCGAAACCTCACCTGCAAGCAGGATTTGCTCAAAGGTTCCTGTTTCGGCATCGAGCCTCATCGAGAGGTCGCCCTTGTCATAGATCCAAACCCTCATGTCCTTGGCAAGAGATCCGATTTGGGCGCCAAGGCCCGTTCGGGCGCTCGAACCAGGGGACCGAGATAACCTCTCATATCCGAGATCGCTGGGAGGAGGATCATCGGGATCCGAACCTGCGCCGTGGACGACGAAGATTGCCGGTCGACTAAGTTCGATAAAAGCACCCTCGAAAGAGAACGCATAGATTCGCGCGAGTTTGGCGCCGTCCGCAGCAAGCTGGTTTCTCAGAAAGTTGTTCACTCCTGCGCGAGGGATTCCTAGAGGGTCGTAAACACTGCCTCTGAAAATCACATCGCTAAGAGTCCGCCCGAACAAGTACACTGATGATACGCCGAGCAAGGTTTCATTATCTGCCACGTTTCCCTCCATCGACCTGATTATTGACCGCTAATTAATCTCGACAGTAGAAGCTTCTCGCGATAGTCCATCTTCGGACATTCGAGATAGTCTATCGGCAGGAGCGTGCGCGCAGAGACGACGTGGCTACGGCCCTCGCCGCCTTTGAGGTGCATGCCGGCATGTACCTCACCTATTTCCCGACGCCTGAAATTTCTGCTGATGATCCTGTTGAATTGGCCGCCACTTTCGGCCTTATCAATCGCGAGCATCGCGCTCACAACGTCGCCGTAGTCCAGAAAGTCCGCGGCAAGAGTCCACAAGGTTTCCGCCATATAGCTCCCGACAATGTCTCTCGCATCGAGCAGCGCCTCGACAAACCCATCCGAATCTCGCGCAAACGCGTGGTCGAAAGCATTTTGGACCCGCGCCTCGGCAACTGGATCGAACTCGGCAATATCCGCGAGATCTTCAACGGCGCGCGAAATCAAACCGCGCTCCACCAGGCTTTCATGGAAGATGTCGACAAGGATGTCGAACATTGCACCGGTCAGCGGCTGCGAGAGTTCGTGCTCATCCTTCCACCCATGAGCGAACTCGGCCATTGTCCGCTTGTTGTTTGCGGACCGTATTTGACGATGCGGCGAAAATTCTGAAAAGCGCGAGAGGCTATTTGCCCGGTAGAGGTTGCCGCGCGTCTCCTCGAGAACATTGTCGATTACAGATGGAAAATGCATGGCCGCAATCAGCGACACGCAGTCGGAGAAGGCCTCCTGAAAGCCGAGGTATTCGGGGTATTCGGTTCCCGGGCGCGGCACGCCAAGTATGCTGAAAATGATCGCGTGCCCGACCTCATGGGCAATAACATCGAAATCCAGGGTAAAGGGGAGGATGCGTCCATCTTTCTCGAACTGACTACCGACCTCAAGGAAGCCGTAACCATACTGAGCGTTGTTCCATTGTGGCAGGATAGAGATTTCCATGCGATCGAAGTGACCGCGAAAATGCCAGACAATCGACTGCCCGAGATAGCGCTCCCACACATCCAGCGTGAACCGGACGCAACCAAAGACATGCGCTGCTTCGAAGCCAGGCATACAAGGTTGGAGGTAGTCGAAGTTGCCGTGCGCGTCAGGGAACGCCGGCTCTAAGATCTTTCCGGTCCAGGGAGGCAGATAAATGTACGGCGTCCCCAGCGGCCCACGATTCACACCGTAAGGACGGGTCTTTCCGACCGGCTCGACAACAAACATGAGTTTGTCAGCGGGCCCAGCTGCTAAACTGCCCAACGGAGATGACACCTCAATAGTCTCGGGACTGGTCCGAGCATGCTCAAAAGGAGGCTGTACAAAAAGTCTGAATCGGGTGCCCATCCACCCCTCCAAAAGACCCTGTATTTGCCAAAGCCGGCCATCGCCGTCCGATGAATTTTAGCACGTCGTAAAGTAGTATTGAAAACAGTTGGCTAAATGTAAAGGGGTATTATGCGTAAAGCTCAACCAACTTCAGGTACCGAAGGTTCTCGCGAATGGAATCCAGATCGGAATCGTGCATGAACCAAAGCCTCATCTCAGCGCCGACTTGAGGCATCCAGTCTTCCAGCACATCGATCGCGCGATCAACCTCGCCGAGTAGCGCATAGGTACAGGCAGCATTGTATTGGATGTTTATGTCGTTTGGGTCGGTTTCCAGAGCGCGGGCCAGCCATTCCAGCGCCCGATCGCTGATACCAAGAAAAGCCAAGGCGGTCGCTCCAAGACAAGCTACGTTAGCGTTTTCCGGATGTAACCGCATTTCCTGCTCAGCCTTCCTGATCGCGATCCGAGCGTAGCTCTGTGCCCGGTCTAACTGTCCGAGTGAACGAAAGACGTTCACAAGCATGATGGGTGCACCGTAATCCGCCGGCTTGATTTCCAACGCTCGCTGAAAGTATCTCGCCGCGGGCTCGAATTGCCCCTCGGTGACGCAAAACTCAGCGTAATACCGATTGGCCTCGTGGCAACTCGGGCCGAGTGACAAAGCCTGCTCGAATGCGAAAACCGCCTCGCCGCGATTGCCGGCGACCGCCAATGCAAATCCCCGGGCCGCATGCGCCTCCGCCAGATTCGGATCGATGGCGAGGGCCTTTGCCGTGTTTGAAAGAATTTCATTCACCGAGATCTCCAAGCCAAACTGAGAGCGGAGACGCGCGTCGCAAACCGCTACGCCGGCATAGGCGCGAGCGTAACCTGGATCCAATTCGATCGCCCTTGCAAAGCTCTGCCTAGCCATCAAATGGTTTGATCTCGAGGCGATGTGGTAGTATTCGCGCCCCCTCAAATAGTGCGTGTAAGCCTCCACGCTCTCCGTCGGAGCCTGCTCGATCGCCCGCTTTTCTTCCGGGAGCAACTTGACCTTAAGCTGCTCGACGATCGCATTTGCGATCTCGTCTTGGACTTGGAAGATGTCAGTCAAGTCACGGTCGTAACGCGCGGCCCAGACGTGACCGTCACTTGCGGCCTCGATCAATTCGGCATTGATCCTCACATGGTTGCCGGCCCTGCGGACGCTACCTTCGACGACATAGGCGACGCCGAGCTCTCTGGCGATACGCTGGAGGTTCTCGGTTCGGCCTTTCCACGTGAAGACGGTGTTGCGGCTCAGCACAAACAGACCTGAAACATTCGACAGGTCAGTGATGATGTCCTCAGTGATGCCGTCGCTAAAAAACTCTTGCTCTGCGTCATTGCTGATATTGGCAAACGGCAAGATCGCAACCGACGGCTTGCTGGATGGTGCCTGTGTGTGAATACTTGCGGCAATATGAAGCTCGTCGCTCGAGCTTTCGTTACCCCAGTCGGCAAAATAGACATGCACTGGACGCGAGATATTCTTGACGGTCCTCTCGCCCTGGTCGGCAAAGTCGAAACCAAGCTTGTTTCCGACTTCGTGACGCACAGGCGCCGAACAGGCGATGCCGCCGGGAGCGGCAAGCGCTTGCAGCCGCACGGCAACGTTTATGCCATCCCCATGAAAGTCATCGGTATCGAAGACAATGTCACCCAAATTGAGGCCTATCCGGAACGCGATATGTCTGTCCGCTGGAATACCGACGTTGCGCTCCAGCATCCCGCGCTGGATTTCAACAGCGCAGCGTGCGGCACTGAGCACGCTGCCGAACTCGACCAGGAAACCGTCGCCCATTACTTTGATTATATGCCCGCCGTGGCTTGCGACGGCGGGATCAAAGAGCTCTCTGCGATGAAGACGAAGAGCATTCAGGGTGTCCTCTTCGTTGGCCTCCAACAGACGGCTGTAGCCCACCACATCGGCAGCGAGGATAGCCGCCAATCGACGTTCAACATGCTCGGCGCACATGCCCGTCCCCCGACCTACTGGTGGCAACATCACTCAATTCAATCAGCTAGGCAGCAATGTTGCCGGACGTTTCTATTGCTGACAACTAAAATATTCCCGTGCCGCCAAACCGGCAATTGAGTTCCGACGCGATTTCGAACAGACCGTCTGCGACGCGGTGAACATCGGCAAACTACTGCCGCGGACTTCGACATCGCAGTGGACTCATCGAAGAAAGAAACAAAATATGATTAATATCCACTAGTGTTCGCATCGAGGTTGCCACGAAGATCGCACTATCGACCGCTATCCGGTCGCATTCGACATCGCGACCCGCTGGCTGGCGCGTAGCAACCAGCATCGCGAGATCTGGGAAGGCACTCGAAATCCACGCTATGACCAGCAAACTCCTCACGGATCCCGCCGCAGTCTCGTCGCCGGCGTACGTTGGGAACCGGAGGCCCGCTAGCAGCCGGTTATGTCGCCCCGGGCCTGATCCTCAAGGCACGATTCGACATCATGACCTCGACCGCCGAAAGAAGGCGAGTGGAGCTTGCCGACGGAGGCGTCCTACGCTCGGGCCAGATAGTGCAATCGCGGTGCAGATCGGCGCGGCCCGCCGGGATATCGAACTGATCCGCTTTTGATGCAAGTGAAGACGGCGGCTTGCTCAATCTTGCGGTCAGTCATAGGCTCGTGCGGGCAGGTCTGCCCCCCGACGGCCGGACGTCCGGCGATGGCGCTCAATGCTGGTGAATGGCTGAGCTTTTTCCACCGATGACGGGATGATCTCCAGCGGAACTCGCGGCATCAGACAGATTGGCAACTGGCGGGATGACATGATCATGGTCGAAAGGGAGCGCATCGCCGCGGTGGTGGCCCGCATCGCCCGATGGAAGCGCGGCCGCGTGATTTCCCAACCTGGTGGACGGCCGGTGGCAGATGCCAGCCCACCTGCTGCGCTCAAGTCCGGTCCTACACGGTCCGACGATGGGCCCGCGAAACGGCATCCATTACCGTCGATTTCGTCGTGCATGAAGGCGGCATCGCCTCGGATTGGGCGATGAACGCAATCCCGCGTGACGAAACCGGCGTCACTGCTCCACAGATACGCGCCGCTGGACGACGCTAGGTGGATCTTGCTTGTTGCCGACGCCACGGGATCACCCGCAGTCGTACGCATACTCGATGAGAAGACATGCGAACGCCCTTTTATCGCTCGCATCGAAGTTCCGAAATTGGACGACACCCTGCCGGACCTCTGCGCGCTCTGCGATGTGACCTGGCACACCGGCTTTGGAGGAATTAATGGGCCGACGCGATTGCCGCAAATCGTCGAAGCCATCCAGTTTCCGTCGGTGCCCAATTACATCTGGGTTGCCGGCGAAGCAAAAGCGACGACTGGAATCCACAAGCTTCCATGCGACGAGCGCGGATGGCCCAAGGATTCCGTCACGGCAGTCGGCTAATGGATTATCGGCAAGCCACGAGATTGACCGGTTCACGCGCCGGTTCGACGCAACGAGGGTACAGCGTCCTGTTTGTTGCACATCGAATGGGAACACGTCCCGCCAATGCCACTAGCCTTCCGGTTAGCGCGCCCGACGGACCGCACGGACTTTACCGCTATCACCGCCGCCGCAATAGAGACGATCACCCCCATCGGACTCAAGCCCGGACACCGTGAGACCGGGCGGCATCTCGATGAATTCCAGCACGCGCCCGCTCTCAGGCTCAAGATGCCTGATATCGCTCTGTTCGCCTTCCCAGGTGGCATGCCAGAGTTCGCCGTCGATCCAGGTCACACCGGTAACGAACCGGTTGGAATCGATGCTGCGGAGAAGCGCACCGGTTTCCGGATCGATCTGATGGATCTTTCGACCGCGATAATCTCCAATCCAGAGCGTCCCCTCCGCCCAGGCGAGGCCGGAATCGCCTCCCTTGGCGGGCGTTGGGATCGTCTTCAGCACCGTACCCGTCTTCGGATCGATCTTCTGGATTTGTCCTTCCGCAATCTGAAAGAGATAGCGTCCGTCGAAGGCCGTGCCGGCCTGTGCGGCAACGTCGATCGAGCGCACAACCTCGCCGGCATCGGGATCGAGCGCATTGAGCCTGTCGCCAGAGGCGAACCAGACATGTCGGCCGTCATAGGTGACACCCGCCACGTGATTGACGTCAGGAAAGGGACCATATTCGCGAAGTATTTCAGCCTTGCTCTGTTTCATTGGTCTATCCTACTGGTTGGCAGCGGGCCCGGGAGTAACAAAGTTGACGGGAAGCCGGGCAGCGACGGGATCGTCCAACGTCGTGCCGGCCCTCGTCCGAAGGATTGTACCTTGCCTGCTTCGGCAAGCGCATCAAGGGCGCGCTGCACGGTGCGCGGACTCGATCCGATTGCGATCGCCAACGCTGAACTCGACCAGGCCTCCCCATCCGCGAGGAATGCGAGGATCTCGCCATGCTGCTCCTCGACGGGTGGCGCCAGGATAATCACATTGGTGGCACGCCGAGGAGCGAGCACGAAACCGTCCTTGGTAGCGCTGATGTCGGCGATGCGATGAAGCTCTCCGCGGAGCCGCCCAATCTCGACACGCAACCTCGCACGATGGGAATCATCGGCGTCCTTCCCCTTAAACGCCCGGGCAACGAGGATGTGCCGCGACACGTCTGCCGGCCAGTTCTCCGCCAGCGCATGCACCAACGCAAACAGCACCGGCCGCGTCGTCAGCGAAACGATCGTGTCCCCGTCTCGGACGACATAGCGGCATGCATCGACCACAAGCGCGCCTGATGCCAATACCGTCTCGACCTCCTGCAGCGTCAGGAAGCGCTCCTCGCCCTGCCCGACCAACCGTGCCGCTGGCGCTCTGAGGACTTCGGAGGCTCTGTCGACCTCGGCACTCAACGAAGGAACGCCCGACTCGCGCGCGGCGTTTCCTGCGCGATGGAGCGCCGCGCGTGCAACGTCGGTTTTGAGACGGCGGATAGCGATCCCTGCGGTGGCGAGTTCGTATCCCGTTCGCAAGGAGGCCGGAAGCTGTATTGGATCGAGGCCAACAAGCAGCCGTTCGGCTTCGTCGAGATGGCCGATGAGGAGCAGCCGCCTCGCTTCGAGATGGCGCGCATGCGCCGCGTTCAGGCGATCGCCGTGAGCTTCCAGCACTTCTCGAGCGGCGGTCAGCGTCTTGGCCGGCCAGGCAAGATCGCGCGAGACCAGTGCGATTTCTGCTTCGGCGACGAGACAGCGCGCCCGCGCGACAGCTTCCCTCGGCCCGAACGCGCGGGCCGCCGTCTTCAGGAGGACCTTCGCCCGGACGAGATCACCAAGCTGTGCCATGACGATACCGCGAAGCGCGAGTGCCGGCGCATCGTCTCGCAACGCCACCCTCTTCAACGCGCCGAGGAGATCGCCGGTCGCAAGCAGCCTCGCTGCGGCGATGATCACCTCGTCCATCGAAATCCCGCCAAACTTGTAACTCCCACCCTCACCCGCTTCGACCCTAGTCTGCTCACGACCACAAAGCGACCGCAAGGGGCGGGACGCTGCGCCAATAGAGATCAAGAGGAGAAGTACAATGACGATGCACATCACGGGCACACGCGAAGAGTGGCTTGCCGCACGGCTCGACCTGCTTGCGGAAGAGAAGGAACTGACACGGCAAAGCGATATGCTGGCAGAACGTCGTCGGGCACTGCCATGGGTTCGGATCGACAAGGACTACCGGTTTGAGACCGCCAAGGGAAACGCATCCCTGGCCGACCTCTTCAAGGGTCGTTCGCAGCTGCTCATCTATCACTTCATGTTCGGCCCCGACTACACGGCCGGATGCCCCTCATGCTCATCGATCGCGGATGGGTTCAACGGCGTTGTCGTTCACCTGGAAAATCATGACGTCGCCTTCACCGCCGTTTCCCGCGCGCCGCTTCCGAAGCTGGAAGCCTTCAAGGAGCGGATGGGATGGACATTCGATTGGGCATCCTCCTTCGGCAGCGATTTCAATCTCGACTTCAGCGTCTTGTTCACTGAGCAGCAACAGCGTGAAGGCGGGATTGAATATAACTATCGCCGCGAGCCTCCGGCACAAAAGCCTGTCGCTGGCCAATCCGTGCAGGAATGGAAACTGCGCGGCAGTGAAAGCCCTGTCGGCCAGATCGCCGCGATGACCGGAACCGACGTAGCCACCTATACACGCGACAGGCCAGGCCTCAGCGCCTTCGTTCTCAAGGACGGCATGGTTTACCACACCTACTCCAGCTACGCCCGCGGCGTCGACGGCATTTGGGGCGTCTATCAATGGCTTGACCGCGCGCCGCTCGGCCGAAACGAACAAGGCATCTGGTGGCGTCTTCACGACGAATACGGCCAAGGATGAGGTCATGGTTTACGCCAACCGAACACGGCCGGGCCTAACGGTCGGGAAGACGACCGGCACTGCTACAAGCATCGCCCGATGGCTGTGCCTCGCAGCGGCGCCGACCTTCGGCTTCATGGCGATTTTGACCTTGGCAAGCGGCGGAGCAGACATGATCTGCTCCGCAATGCAGGGCACCTTGCCAGTGGATGGCATGACGACCATGTACCTGTTGATGGCCGCCTTCCATCTACCGCCATGGTTGCGAATGATGTCCGGCCGTACGGTCGAGACAGAGCGGCACTGATGCCCGGTCGGAGTCATCATCTGGCGTCAACGCTGCCTAGTCTAGTTCACCACGCTCTTTCCCGTGGTGCCAAGGCTGCTATCGAGCTTCTGCGCGGCGAGAACAACCTCCAGCCGGTTTCGCGCATCAAGTTTTTGCATCAGGACAGTCATGTAGTGCTTGACGGTTTTCTCGCTGATGTCGAGCGAGGAGGCGATCTCGCGGTTGGTGCTGCCGCGCATCAGGTAGGCAACGATCTGCTCCTCGCGGGCACTCAAACGGGCGGAGGTTTGCGCTTTGCGGCGCAGCGACTCCGTCTTCATCGACATGATGACCTTGGTGGCGAAGCCGGGGGTGATGAAGGTGTTGCCAGCATGAACCGTCTTGATTGCCTCGTGAAGGTCGGCGGCAGTACTGCCCTTCAGAACATAACCGGAGACCCCCAGGCCCAATACTTGGATGGCCGTCTCGATACTTGAACTTGCCGTAAATACGATGATGCGCGTGCGCTGATAGCGTTGAGCGATAATCTCAATCACCGCAAGCGGATCGCCGGGCATGCTCAGATCGAGGACGATCACGTCAGGACAGAGTTCGTCGACGAGCTGTAACGCGTCAACAGCGTTCTCGCCGCGACCAACGATGGAAAGATCCGTTCGATTTGAATAAAGACTGACCAATCCTTCAAGTAGTATTGGATGATCATCCACGAACGCCACGGAAATTACCATGTTGCTCTCCCACTCATTATCTCCGACAGTAATATAGCCCATCATTACTATATTAGTAAGATAACACTTATGGGTGACGCTGCAGTAAAATGACAAATACACCTATTGGTCTTGCCGGCAGGCCCTGCACTATTCCTCCCTGAATGCCTTCATCATCTGGTCGGTGAACGGCTTGAGGATGTATGACATTGCGGTCCGTTCCGCGGTCTGAACGAAGACTTCGACGGGCATTCCTGGCAGCAGCTTGTTCTCCTTGAGCATGTGCGCATCGTCGAGGGACAGAGTGGCGAGATAGTAGGGTTGGCCGGTGGTTCGGTCGAGGGTCGTTGCGGCGGCGATGACGTCGACGGCGCCGTGTAGCTCCGGCGTCGTACGCTGATTGAACGCGACGAAGCGCATCCGTGCAGCCTGCCCGGTCGTGACACGATCGATATCGACGGGGGGAATGCGAACCTCGATCGTGAGATCGCCGCCGTCGGGAACGACCGACATGACGGTAGCACCGGGGGCGATGATGCCGCCGATCGTATGGATCTGAAGGTCATAGACGGAGCCGTCGACGGGCGCACGGACTTCCATCCTTGTCATTCTGTCACGCGCGGCGACCTCGCGCTCGCGCAGTTCGGCAATCCTGGCCGAGAGGACGACGATCTCGGTCTGCGTTTCCTTCCTTGTGGTCTGATCGATGGAGATCAGCTTCATGTTGAGCTCGCTGATCTGACCGGCGGCTTCGGCGATCTTTGCGACCAGTTCGCCGCGGCTGCCCTCTATGCGGGCGCGCTGGCGCAACAGATCGCGCTTCTGCGAGATGGGCACGAGCCTGTTTTGCAGAAGCTTTTCCATCTTGACGAGTTCCTGCTCGACAATTTCCGCCTCGCTCTCATTCGACCGGTTCTGAGCCTCGAAGCCACGTACCTGCTGCTCGAGCTGGCCGATCTGCAGCCGCAGCTGCTCCTTCTGGTTGGCGATCATCCGGCGATTTTCTTCGAACAGCTTGTTCTCCCCGGCGATGATGGTGGGGCTAAGCGCCAGCGTTTCAAAGGCAATGCCGTCGGCACCATCTCGCTCTGCGATCAGTCGGGCGTGGGTCGCAACGAGCTGCTGTATCTGTGCCTGGACGATCGAGAGTTCGACGCGTGTCTGGGTGTCGTCGAGCACCAGGAGAACGGCGCCCTTCTTCACCTGGTCGCCATTGTCGACCCGTATCTCGGCGACGATGCCGCCGTCTCGATGCTGGATCGTCTTCACCTGCTCGGAGACGACCACCTGGCCATGGGTGATGACGGCACCCGACAGCTTGGCCTGCGCCGCCCATCCGCCGACGCCGAAGACCAGCGTACCGGCCAGCAGTGCCGAGACGATGACCCGCGAGGAGATCCCGAACTGGGCATTGCGCTTCGTCTTGTCGTTTGTCGTTGTTGTTGTCGTCATCTTTGGTTCCTCCCGAAATATTTCATCGACGCAGGACAGATCGTCAGGCTTGGTTAACGGCATCTTGGGTGCCACCATCCAGTGCGGCGAGAATGAAGTCCTGTTGCGTCAGTTCATGATGACCGCGCAGCAGTATCTGGATGTCGTCGTCGTGGTCGAGATCGACGATGGTGCGCACGACGGTCCGCGTGTCGTCGCCCAATGCTTCGTAGAAGAAGCTTACGCGGCCGATCTGCGGCGACGCTCCATCGAGCTCCAGCCCCGCAAACATCAGCGTACCCGCCTGCCCCGCGAAGGCGGACAGATCGAGGCGGTCGCCAACCTGGAAGTCGGTGATCTCGTCCCATCCGTTGCCGTCGTTGCGTGCGGCGGCAACGGAGTGGAAGACGAAGACATCATCACCGTCGTTGCCGGTCAGAACGTTGACGGAGATCGACGCCACGAGCACATCGTCGCCCCTACCGCCAATCGCATTCTCGACACTTTTCAGAACATCGTTGCCGATTTCCGAGCTGGAGGCGGTGCCGAGTTCGAGGTCGATCACGACCCCTGCGATGGTGGCGGACGCATCATAGACGTCGTTGCCGCTGCCGCCGTCGATCTCGTCGTTCCCGTCGGTGTCGCCGTCCATGTGGGCGATGACGAGGAAGACATCGTTACCAGTGCTGCCGTAGAGGCGGTCGTTGCCGTCGCCGCCAACCAGATGGTCGTCACCGCTGCGTCCATCAAGCCGGTCGTCGCCAGCCCCACCATAGAGGATGTCGTCGCCGCTGCCGCCGGAGAAGCGATCGTCGCCGCGACCGCCGTGAATGGTCTCGAAGCCGAGGATGGTATCGCGGCCGATCTCCTCGCTCTCCGTATAGCCGGCCTCGATATCGGCAATGACCGCCTTGACGAGTGCCGACAGGTCGAGCGTGTCGTACCCGTCACCGCCGTCATAGATGTCGTTGCCATCATCGACGTCGGCGTTACCGATCACTGTAACGATGACAGTATCGTCGCCGTCGTTGCCCCGGACGGTGTCATCGCCGCCGCCGCCGCTCAGTCGATCGTTGCCGGCTCCCCCCTCCAGTGTGTTGTCTCCGTCGTCCCCGGCAATCGTGTCGTCAAAAGCGCTGCCCTCGACGTTCTCGATTTCCGCAAGGCTATCTGTCCCGATCGCCGCACCGGTTGCTGTCCCAGCCGCAAGGTCGACCACCACGCCGCCTGCGGCAGCGCTGGCATCGTAGGTATCGTCGCCTTCACCGCCGACATAGGTGTCGTCGCCGTCGCCGAGCACCGTCCCGGCCGCCACCATCATCTGTCGCGTATCCTCCTCGACCAGACCGGCACGGAAGCGGTCATCCCCTGCCCCGCCAAGTGCCACATCCTTGCCGGCCCCACCGGCGAGATCATCGTTGCCATCGCCGCCGTCGAGCAGATCGTCACCCGCTTCGCCGAGCAAAGTATCATTACCCGCTTCGCCGAAGAGCCGATCATTGCCTGCGCCACCATAGAGGCGGTCATTGCCCGCCTCGCCCATCAGGCTGTCATTGCCGTCCTCACCATGAAGGTGGTCATTGCCGGCGCCACCGAAGAGGACGTCATTGCCGCCGCCACCGAACAGTCGATCGTTACCGGCTTCCCCGTGGATCAGATCGTCGCCATCACCACCAAAGACCGTGTCGTCGCCATCGCCGGCAAAGATGATGTCGCGCCCCTCGCGACTGTAGACGAAGTCGTCGCCGCCCTTGGCGGTGACCAGATCGTCTCCGGGCGTGCCAAGCAACCGGTCATCCGCCTCGCTACCGTCGACCTCATGTGGTGGCGCCTTCAGGAGCGACATCACGGACTGCGTGACAATGTTGCCCTTTCCATCGGAGACCTGGTAGGTGAAGGTGACATTGCCGCCAAAGCCGCGCTCTGGCGTATAGAGCCAGATGCCGTCACCGTAGGCCGTGATTGTTCCGCTCGAGACGACCAGGTTGCGCACATCGAGCTTATCGCCATCGGGATCACTGGTCTTGGCGAGCAGGTCGTCGAGAAAGATCAGCGTCGACAGGTTGACCATGCCGCTGGCAAGGATGTTACGCCCGAGCGAGACCGGCAAGCGATTTGCACGTTCCTCGTGGTGATCGCGATCCTCGTCGTCATCGTCATCAGGCTGGTGGCCACCGCCGCTGCCCGACTGCCCGACCGGCTGGCGTCCCGAGCGCACAACAGCAGACGGAGGAAAGCGGAAGCTCTCGCCGCTGATATTGATACGGCCTTCGTTATCGTTGGCATTGTAAGATCGAAGCACGGTGTCGGCGAGGTTGGGCGAGCGAGAAAGCGGCGTGTCCTCGAAGCTGAGCCGTACGGAGGCAACGTGGCGACCGCGAGCGAAGTTTGCTGTACTCGCCATCAGTTCATCGGTCATCTCGCGCAGAAACGCGGCGACATCCTCGATGGCTGCAAGGTTGCCGTTTGTACCTGCGATCCGCGGCCCCGCATCACTTGTGTTGCGTTGTGGCGTCGCCGGGGCCGCGTCTTCCTGCTCGCTGCTGCCGAGTATGACGCCAAGCGTCCCGAACAGTAGCGGCAGCGAATAGAGCCGGCGATCAGCGCCCCTGGATGGGCCCTTGCCGTTGCTATTGCCGAGTTCATCGTCCTCTGCGAGACGGAAGCGGTTGGCCGGTGCCACGCTGGCCTGACCATCATCCGGTAGTCCCAGGATCAACTTGTCGCCCATAACGAACTCCTTGCTCTCTGGCTTGTCGCCTATTCAGCGGCAAGCGGCTTCGCGCTACGGCCGGCTGCAGCCTTCTTTTCCACGACCAGCGGGCGGACCTTGGTGGGCTGGATGATGTCGTCCTTCGGCCCGAAGGCGGCCAGCCGCCCGTTCTGGACGAGGCCGACCATGTCGACGGCGGCAAGAGCGCTCGGCCGATGAGCGACGATGACAACGATGCCGCCGCGCTCGCGTACCTTCGCGATCGCCTTGCTGAGCGCCTCCTCACCCTCGGCATCGAGATTGGAGTTCGGCTCGTCCAGCACCACCAGGAAGGGATCGCCGTACAAGGCACGTGCCAGTCCGATACGCTGGCGCTGCCCGGCCGACAGCGCTGTGCCATGCGGACCGAGCTCGGTCTGGTAGCCGTCGCGCAGATGCACGATCAACTCGTGAATGTCCGCGGCCTTGGCAGCGCTGATGATCTTGCGGGCATCCGGCGTCTCGGCAAAGCGCGAAATATTCTCGGCGATCGTGCCTTCCATCAGCGCCACATCCTGCGGCAGGTAGCCGACATTTTCGCTGAAGAAGGCCTCGTTCCACTGGCTGAGATCGGCCCCATCCACCCTGACGGAGCCACGCAGCACCGGCCAGATACCGAGGATCGAGCGCGCCAGCGTCGTCTTGCCGCCACCCGACGGGCCGATCAGCCCGAGCGCCTGGCCGGCCTTCAGCGTGAAGCTGACGTCGCTCAGAAGCACCGCGCCGCTGGTCGGCGCAACCGTAGTGATGGCATCAACCGTCAGACTGTCATGCGGGGCCGGCAGCTCGACATGGCCGCTCTTGTCGTTCAGCACCGCAAGCGTCTCAGTGAGGCGATGATGGCTGCGTCTGGCGCTGACGACGCCCTTCCACTGGGCAATCGCCAGGTCGACCGGCGCAAGCGCTCGCGCGGTGACGATCGACGACGCGATGATCGAGCCGGACGACAGGTCGCCGCGGATGGCAAGATAGGCGCCGAGGCCGAGGATTGCCGATTGCAACATCATACGCAGCACCTTCGACAGACCAGACAGAGTTCCGCCGATGTCGGAAGTCCGCGTCTGACAATCGAGGTGACGCCGGTTGGCCCGCTCGAAGCGGTCGACCGCCCGGCCGGTGATGCCCATGGCATGCATGATGTCGCTGTTGCGGGCGTTGGAATCGGCCACCGAGTTGCGGGCAACCGTCGCCTTCAGCATGGATTGGGAGTGGCGCCGAGTCAGGAGTTCGGCGGCGATTGTCAGCAAGGTGAGCACCACCGCGCCACCAACAGTCAACATCCCCAGCATCGGATGCAACAGCCAGACGAACACCAGGTAGATCGGCATCCAGGGCAGGTCGAACAATGCCACCGGCCCCTGGCTGGAAAGAAAGCCCCGCAGCGTATCGACGTCGCGGCCGCGCTCCATCGCTTCAGAGGTCGAGTAGCCGAAACGCGGCATCTCGATCACCACCTTGTGGGCGATCGGCGCGAGTTCCGCATCCAGGCGCGCCCCGAGCCGGATGAGGATCTGCGAGCGGATGATGTCGAAGACACCCTGGAACAGATACAGGCTGATCGCCAGCACCGACAGCGCCACCAGCGTCGAGATCGAGCCACTGGTCAGGGCCCGGTCATAGATCTGCAGCATGTAGAAGGCGCCGGTCAGCGCCAGGATATTGATGATACCCGAAAGCCCGAAGAGATAGACAAGGATGCCGCGCAATCCTTCGATCTTGTATTGCGGCTCGATCTTCTTCTTGGTCATGGCATGCCCCTCTGCTTTGAACCACCGTCCCGGCCGGTTCGCCCGGCCGGGAAGACTGTCGCAACCGTGTTACGAGACGCCGTTGAAGTCGCTCGTCGTCAGGTTGAGGTTGCCCTTCAGCATCAGCACGAAGTCGGCATCGGTATTGGCGTCGACATTGCCGTGGATCACCGTGAACTCGGTGCCGTTCAGCACCTCGTGGGTGACTGAGATCTGTCCGGCAGCCGTCAGCGAGCTTCCCAGAGTGAAGTGCTGCACGCCCGCGGTTGACGTATTGGCATCGATCGAGCTGAAGTCGATCTTGTCGCCGGGCTGGAAGCCGTGGATCGTATCGCCATTGGCCGCCGCCGCCGACAGGAAGCGGAAGGTGTCGTTGCCGAGCCCGCCGTCCATGATGTTGGCTTCCACCGTCGCCGTGATCGTGTCGTGGCCGGAGCCGGTCACCACATTCTCAAAGCCGTAGACGATATCGGTCCCCGTCGACCCACCCGACACCTGGCCGCGCTGCATGAAGCCATTGCCGAGATCGACCGTCAGGTTGCCGGTGGCTATCGAATAGTCGAGCGTGTCGGCACCGTCGCCACCCCAGTACTGATCGTCGCCATCACCGGTCGAGGCGATCACGGTATCGTTGCCCGCTCCCGCCCAGACCTGGTCGTCGCCAGCCCCGCCCTCGATGAAGTCGTGACCGGCTTCACCGTGGATTGCATCCTTGCCCGCATTGCCGAACAGCATGTCGTCGCCACTGCCGCCATGCAGCTCGTCGTCGCCATTGCCGCCGCTGACGCTGTCGTCACCGTCACCGGCGGTCACCACGTCGTCACCGTCCTCGCCACGCAGGATGTCGTTGCCGCCATCCCCAACCAGGATGTCGCCACCGGCTCCAGCGAGGATGGTGTCGCCAGCCGCGGCCCCGATCAGGATGTCCGCAGCAACCGTCCCGATCAGCGTCCGGGCAGCAACCGGCAACGGTGCAACACCGTCATCGGGAACGTCATCGTCGTCATCGCCACCAGATGGGCCGTCGTCGTCCTCATCGTCGTCATCACCGCCGCTACCGGACGGCGGGTCATCATCATCGTCGTCGTCATCACCGCCAGACTGGCTGTCGTCGTCATCATCATCTTCATCATCATCGCCACCACCAGACGGGAGGTCATCATCGTCGTCGTCGTCGACCGGGCCTGAAGGGCCGTCTTCTTGGTCGTCGTCGTCATTATGCTGGTCGTCGCCGTCATCTTCGTCTTCATCATCCAGCGGCTCGGTTTCGAAGATGTGCTCCGAAAGGTTGGTCAGGCCGGTATTGCGGGCAACGATGTCCGCGAAGGCCTGTCCGTCGATGAACTCTTCGTAGAAGTCGAAATTGTCGAAGCGGTTGAGGTAGTAGAACCGGTCGGCCTCCTGCAGACGATCGAATTGCTCGTGCAGGACAACCCAGAAGGTCTGGCCGACCATGCCATCGTTGATGTGTTGCTCGGCAAGACCACCGACCCAGAGATCGACACGGTCGATACCTTTCACGATGCCCGTGCCGTTCGCCTGGATGGCGACCGCGATATCGGGATTGATCGCCTGGAAGCTCGCGATGTCACCCTGCTGAAGGACCAGATCGGGATAGGCCTGGCGGAACTGCGCTATGACAGCGTTCGACAGATTGTTGCGGGTCTGGAAGTCTTCCCAGGACGTATAGGCAGCCAGGTTGCCAGCATACCCGATCGCTTCCCTGATATAGGGATCCTGCGATGCTGCAAGATCCATGCGGACCTGATTGAGTGTTCCCAGCCCGACATCCCATGCACGAGCAACGTTGAAGGAGAACAGGTCTGCATTGATGCGAACGAGATCGTTGCGAACGGCATCAACGATGTTGAAGTCCACGTCTTCCGCCTGCTGGGTAACGATACCTCCGAGGATCGAATTGACCCCCAGTTGTTCGTAGCCCGGCTGCGGCACGTATCCGGGAGGCAACGGGGCCGCGAATACGTCGGCATCGTTGCTCGGATTGAGGAATGCATCGAACAGCGCGACCTGCTTTGGTTGCCCATCGGGTCCAAGCACAGTCATCGTCTGGCCGATCAGGGAATGGCCAACGCGATAGACGGCAGCGGCGAACTCGTGCGAGATCGAAGCCGAGGCATCGGGGTTGTATTCCTCGAAGCCATGGTCGCCGTCGCCGCGTATGCCGCCGATCAGCATGTCGGCGAACTCCGTGAACACGACGCGTTGGTATTCGGCCTCGTTGACCATCTTGGCGGCCTGGAACAGTTCTTCGGCCGTTCCCTGGAAGCCAGACTCCTCGAGCAAGTTGACGTGGTAGTTGTGGTTGCGAGCCCAGATGGTGTGCATCGCGGTCAAGGCGAAGTTTTCATTGCCGCGTCCGTCGCCGACCACGTAGTGATCGAGCAGGCTGACGAAGGGATTGGTATCCAGCAGCAAGGCGTGGCCGCTGCCCATGAAATTCGCCGCCGCCCCTTTCAGGACGTCAGGATCGAAGGCACCCGTGACCTCGTCGAAGAGGTTGCCAGTGGCTGTCTCCGAGATCGGATAGTGGCTGTAGTAGTCCCGGAAACTGATCTGGCCGCCAGGCAGAGCCGGATCGTGGAAGATAGTATTGGCCTGCCAGTGGTGCTGGATCAGCTCGCGTAGCGTCGGCAAGAGACGGAATTCCGGATTGGATGGATCGACCGCCCCCTGGAACAGATGCGAACCGACACCCCGGTTACCGTCGCTTTCGCGCAGGAACTGGCCAACCAGCTCATGCGAGCCGTAAGCTTGATTCTGGTCGACGAAAGGCGATGTCTTGTTGATATGCTGCGTGACGCCGTTCTCGTCGATCGCGTAGACGGTACCACGCGTGAGGTCGGCGGGGTTGCCGGAACCCGGAGACCCGCTGCCCGGCGCACCAATCTGCACTGTGCCGTTGCCGCCCTTCGACAGGAAGTCGAGGCCATGGTCGAAATACTGGCCGAATGCCATGAAGAAGATGTTGGCATTGCTGGCATTCTTCGGCAGATCGGCTTCCTGGGCACCGAGGATATTGCTGATGTTGCGCGGATCCAGGCCATCGAAGATCGGGTTGATGGCGTTGTTTCCGGTTACAGGATCATATTCGCCGAAGTGCGCGTTGGTGATGCGGATAAACGGTGTATCGGCAGCACCCCAGTTCGGGTTGTCTTCATTGTTGCCGTGTCCCGACAGGGCTCGTACGCCGCCGAAACCTTCGGTGTCGTCATCGCCGGGTAAAGCCGACTGGCCGTTTACTAGGTTCTTGAGTCCCGCAAGGTCGGCAGCTGTGTATGCGAACTTGCCGGTGACCCCGTCGTCATTACCCGGCGTTGTCGGCGCGTTCTGGAACTGCGGAGGCACGGCACCGGTAAACGTGATCGAGTGCGTACCATTCGACAACGTCTTCGTACCATTGGCATTGGTGGTCATGGTGTAGCTGGCAAGATCACTTCCCGGCGCCAGTTCCACCACATCCTGTGGCCGCAGGTTGCCGACGAGCGTGTCGTGGCCGCCATTGGAGCGGAACAGAATTCGATGCGCAGACTGCAGGCCCGCGAGATCGACCGTATCATCGCCCTGATCTCCGTTTACCGTGATGGTGTTGAAGGCAAGGTTGGTCGGCGAAAAGTCGCCGCTCGTTATGACCGTATCATTGCCGGCACCCGTGTTGATGACAATTTCCTCGATGCCAGAGAGTTCGGCCACGATCGAATTGAAGTTGGTGCCGTTGCGGGTGATGACGATCTCGGTGGTCGCCGCCAACTGTGCAACGTTGTTGTTTGGCAGTGCATCCCAGGCCGCCCGGGTCATGACACGGAAGGTCTCTGCACTGGCATCGCCATTGATCACCATCGTGTCGCCGACGGCAGTGTTCGCGCCGCCGTTGACGATATCCCGACCCTCGCCGACGTTCCAGACGACGGTGTCGTCGCCATCGCCGCCGTTGATCGTATCGGTCCCTTCACCACCTTGAATGATGTCGTTTCCGGCATTGCCGTTTATCGTGTCATTGCCATCGAAGCCGAGGATGAGCTCGGCATTGGCGCCGCCATTGACGGCTCCGTTGCTTGCATCCGTGCCCTGCACAAGGTTGCCGGCAGCGGTGGAATAGACCGTTGCGCCGAACTGCAGCTGTTCGATGCTGGAGAGCGTATCCGAACCGCCTGCGCCCGAGACCACCAGGCTCGCCCCGGCAAGCGCAAAGCGATGCTCCGCGGCCGAACCGGTAAACAAGACGCGGTCGGTACCAGTCCCACCCGTGAAGGTGTTGTTGTTAACGTCGCCGGTAAAGACGTCGTTGCCGCTTCCGCCCGTAACGTTCTCGATGCCTGAGATCGACGTGAACCCGCTCGCCGCACCGGCCGAGAGATCGACATTGACGGCCGCCGTTGTCGTATAAGCCAGCGTATCCGTCCCGACGCCCAGATCGGCCGTTATGCGCTCGATACCGGTGATCGTGCCGCCGCCCTCGATCTGGGTGATCGACGTACCATTGTAGGCCACACTCAACGTCTCGGCGTCGGTTCCACCACTATCGATAATCGCCAATGTGTCGGTGTCCGCACCACCAGCGATCGCATCGCTGCCGCCGGCGCCTTCATCGATGTCGTAGACGATCGTATCGTTTCCTGCTCCGCCGTCGATCGTGTCGTTGCCTTCGCCGCCAACGATCAGGTCATCATCGCCGCCACCGCTGAGGGTGTCGTTGCCTGCGTTGCCGAACAGCAAGTCGCGCCCGGCGCCACCGGTCAATCGGTCGACACCCGTTTCGCCGGCGATCACATTATTGCCGGTCGTAACGGCCACCGTCCTTGCGGTCGGGGCGCCGCTATTGGCGGGATCAGCGGTGCTGATGGCGTAGTCACCAGCACCCAGCTGATAACCAGCAAAGGAACCACCGTTGAAATTGATCAGTTCGATGCCTTCATTGGTGTTGTCGAAATGATCGATTGCCGTGACCTGCTGGCCATTGAACTCGACAACCAGGTTTCCGTTCTGTGTCCCCGTATCGCTGTCGGACACCGACAGGGACGTCAGAGCAGCGCCTCCGGTGGCGATGATGATGCGATCGGCCGCGCCGGCCGTTTCGGCGATCGTGTCATCCCCGGCGACAAGTTCGAAGCGGTAGGTGTCGCTGCCAAGGCCGCCGGACAGCGTGTTATTGTTTGCGTTGCCGGTAATTGTGTCGTCGAAGTTACTACCGGTGACATTTTCCACTGCGGCAATGGTGTCGTTGCCATCTGCCCCGGTTGCAGCACCTGTCGCCAGGTTGACAGTGACCGAGCCGATTGCTCCGGCATAGGTGACCGTATCGGTCCCTGCGCCGCCGTTCATAACGTCGTTGCCAAGACCGCCATTCAAGGTGTCGTTACCAGCCCCCCCGTTGATGACGTCGTTACCGTCTAGACCGCTCAGCACATCGTCGCCATTTCGGCCATTGAGGAGATTGGGGTCAGCGCTACCGGCAAACGGCGCGACAAGGGTCCCGTCATTGCCATTGGTGCCGACACGGGCAGTCATCTCGGAGACGACAGTTTCTGGGAACCCTCCGTTATCGGTGTAGCTAACGATGACCCGGTAGAATGTCCCCGCTACGACGTTGTTGATCGTCGCGGCCGTTGCTCCCACCACGTTTGTCCACGGCCCGTTTCCAGGTGCAGCGGAGCTCTGCCACTGATAGCTGAAGCCGCTGGTCGGCTTGCCGTTTTCGTCCTGGATTCCAGCCGTGTCGACTGTCAGATCGTCATCGATCCCGGTGATCGTCGGCGCGCCTGTCGCTGGCGAATTGGTCAAGCGAATCCGCGTGCCATCAGCGAATTGCGCCCACTCGACGTTCCGAAGCGTATCGACGCCATCAGAGACCAGATTTCCGCCGGTCAATGGGTCGACAACGTTGGACACGGTGACATGCGAGATCGTCGTGACCATCCCCTGGCCCGTGCCGGTGCGGGTAATCGTGTAGTTGGCAGAGACGTCGTTGTAGTAGGCGACGTCCTGGTCGGCTGCGCTCGCGCCATCGGTCAGGATCTCGCGCACGATCTGCATCTGGGTCGGCACGATGGTTCGATCGACGAGGAGTTCGAACAGCGACTTGCCCCGCCAGGCGGTGATTGCGAAGTCGTCCGCGAACACGTGCCGCATGCTGTCGACCGTGGCGATTTCGGGGCCGCTGCCATCGGCATTCTGATGGATGCCGATCCGGACGTTCAGCCACCGGTCGCCGTCGAGAATATCATCCCCGCCATTGCCCCGGAGGTTGTCGCTGCCTGCACCACCCAGCAGGATGTTGCCGCTTTCGAAGAAGCCGGTTGGCCCGACCTGAACGATCTGGGACAGGTTCCGGATACGATCGATGCCGGCCTGGTCCAGACCGTCGTTGAAGAATACCCCTTCGGTCGTGCCAACCGTCGCGCCCGGCGCAATGTCGCCGAACACCCGGCTGTCGCCGATCAGCGTGTCGTCATGGTCCCAGCCCGACAGCGCTTCCACCTTGTCGAAGCGATTGCGCAGGATATCTGCCTGCTCCGTCGTGAAGATCGGGATGTTCATGTCGGCATAGCCATTGAGTGCCATGCCCTTGAAGATCGCCCAGTCGAAACCGAACATGCCTTCGTTGCGCATGACGCTTTCGCCCTGCACCATGATGTCGTCGCCGGATTCCGCGTCGAAATCATGCTCTTCGTTTCCGGCGAACATCACATCATGGCCGATGATCGTCGAATTGAAGAACAGCTCGGAATTGTCGCCGGCAGTCGTATCAAAGCCGCCGCCGGCCTCGATCCAGTCGTCGCCTTCGTTGCCCATCAGGAAGTCGACGCCATCGCCGCCGGCGATAAAGTCGTCGCCCTCGCCGCCAAACACCTCGGTGTCATCGACGCCGACGAAGATGACGTCCTTGCCGGTGCCGCCCATCAGGATGTCGATACCGTTGGAATTGGCGATGACGTCATTGCCTTCATCCCCCTTGAGGAAGTCGCCGCTATCGCCGCTGTCGGTGATGATATCGTCGCCGCCGCCGCCGTTCACGAGATCGACGCCGGCGCCAGATTCAATGCGATCGTTACCGTCATCGCCCCAGATGCCGTCATCGCCGAAATCGGTGATGATCGTGTCATTGCCGATCGTGCCGCCGACGACGACGTGCTCGCCGCCCGTGAACCGAATATAATTGGGATCGGCGCCAACCGTGCCGGGGTCGTCGCGAACCACCTTGCCGAGCCCCATTGCTTCCAACGCAGCATCGGTACCGATGGGATCAACGCCATCGACATCCGCCCCATTGTAGTCCACCTGATTGGCTGGATTGACCTCGAGGACGAAGTCGTAGGCTGCGAAGGCGTCCACGCCGATATGGCGGCTGATAATGTCGTCGGCAGTGCCGCGAATGCCGTCTGCTCCGGGCTGGGCGATGTCGGTATTCGCCATGATCATCTTGGCGAAGGAGTTCTGCTCCAGCATATGGAGGAAATTCTGACCCTGGGTGCGGGTCAGGTAGTAGAGCCGGTCGCCATCCTGCAGCGCTTCGAGCTGTGCTTCAAAGATCGCATTGAAGGTGGAACCCAGGAAGCCGCCGAATTCCATCTGCTTTTCGGCAAGGCCGCCGATCCAGAGATCGATTGTATCGAGACCGCTGTTGGCCGCACTCCAGCTGCCCGTGCTGTTCAGGAAGCTCAACCGATCGGCGGGGACTTCGGCAACCGATCCCAACGCCTCACCAAACACTAGCGCCCATGCGGCGTCGCGCTTGCCGGCGACGGTCGTTTGCGCGGTGATCGACGTGTGCGTGCCATAGGCGGCGATGAAATTCACAACCGAGATCGGGTTCTTCAGGTTGGCCGCGAAATCGGTCCAGCTGCCATACGGCGTCAGGAAGCTCGAGCCGGTTGCCGCGAAAAGCTGCGTGCGTGCATCGTTCAGCGAGGGGATGCCCGTATCACGGCCGCGTGCAATGTTGATGGATGCGAGATCAAGCGGCAGGCCGAGCAGATTGTTGCGCAACGCGCCGGTTATGAACTCGTCGATCTCGTTGCCTCGCTCGATCGTCATGCCGCGCACGATGGCGCCGGCCGCCTGGTCGGCGGTGATGAACGGGTCGTTCGCCTCGTTCTGCGGGGTATTTGGATCGTCTACTGCGGGAGCAGTCCCATCGTTGTTGAAGGCAAGCGGGTTCAGGAATGCGGTGATCAACCCCATATCGTCCGTCGTGATGCTGCCGTCCGCGTTGAGATGGATTCTCGGCATGCTCTCCGTCAGCATCGAGTGACCGAAGCGATAGACGGTGTTGGCGAATTCGGAGAAGATCGCCGGATTGATATCGGTGATGTTGTTGAAGACGAAGGGATCGATCGCCGGCTGTATCTTGCGGGCGAACTCCTCGAAGACTAGGTGCTGGTACTGCATTTCCGTGGCAAAGCGGCCCGCCTGGAACAGGCGTTCGCCATCCCAGTCGAGCGTATCCGCATAGGCCAGCCTCTGGACAGCGCTCATCGTTGCGAATGCCGGATCCAGCCCCTCGATATCACCGACGAGCCATTCGTTGATGAAGTCGATGTCGCCGCTCTGCAGGATGGTCAATCTTTGAGAGTCGACCTGGCGGTTGTGCTCGGAGTGGAAGATATGGTGGACGGCCGTCAGGCCGATGTTCTCGTTGCCGCGCCCATCGCCGGTGATGAAATGGGCGTCGAGAAGCTCGTCGTCATAGGCAACCTTGCGCCCTCGGTAGTCCAAGGCGATGTCGTTGCCGGCAACGTCGTCGCTGTCCGGAGCAATCGGCGTGTCACCGAGAGGCCCGGCAGGCCCGTCGGGATCGAAGACGCCGGTCGGTACGGCGTTGTGAGCGATATCGTCAAGGAAGGCGTGTCCTGTGCGCACGGCGCCGGTCAAGGTGCCGTTCGTGACCGTAAATGTATTCACAGGATTTGCGAGGTTGCCTTCCACGACGACGTCGTCCGCCGTGTTGGGAATGCCGTCCGCGCCAATGCCGAGCACCAGCAATGGCAATCCGTTGGCACCGCGAATGAACTCCCCGTAAAGATCCGTCCGCAACAGAGGCAGATTGACGACATCCCGATCGGTCAACTCGATTCCCAGGAAATCGCGCGCCTGCGCCTTGATATCCCTCCACGTCGGCAGGCCGTTATCCGAGCCGTCGAGCAGCTTTCCCGTGGCAACCGGGCGCGCATCGGGAACGCTGTCTGGATCGGCCGTATCCACGGAGAACTTGTATTCGCGCAGGAACACCTGATGCGACGGATGCGATGTATAAGTCTGGTTCTGATCGACGAAAGGCGTCGTCGTATTGGTATGCTCGCCATTGGCATCCGGTGTCGCGCGCGTCAGCACCATGAAGTTGGTGTGGCCGTCGTCCGGCGTGCCGGCAATGCCATCGGCGCCCTTGTCGTAAAGTGGATCGTCCGCCTGCAGCGGGATGTAGACGGTGCCGTTGCTTCCCTTGGTAATCAGATCGAGGCCGTGGTCGAAGAACTGGCCGAAGAACGTCATCCAGGCATTGAACGGCTTGGACAGTCCTTCATCCGGCGCGACGTTCGGGATAACCAACGAACCCTGTGCGTTGATCGTCAGGCCAAGTTCCTGCGCAAGCGCGGTGAACGCTGCGGCGGGATCGGCGGCCACCAGCTCGGCATGCACAAGCGTTGCTTCGGCGTCGCTGAGCGCGGCTGCGGCATCCTGAATTGCATCGATGGTCGCCGAGCTGGGCGCAGCAGTGTAGGCCGCGACAGCCTGGTCCAACTCGCTTTCGGCCGATTGAACAGCTGTTTGCGCCTCGGTGAGCGCTGCCGCTGCCTGCGCAGCGGTCACGCGTCCCGCCATCAGGCGTTCGAGGTCCGCGTGTGGATCCTCGGAGCCAGCAAACTTCAGAGCGGCAAGAATTGCCGCTGGGTTGTTCAGGCTCATGTCGACCACAAGGTTGGAAATCAAACGCGGGTCGGCGTCGGCGACGCTTCCGGGGGCGCCGTAGTCCGTGTTGGTTACGGGCGTCGCAGGTCCGGGGCCATCGGGGTCGAAGGTGTCTCCGTCCTGATCATTGACGAAGCTTCCGTCGAGCAATCTTGGCATCGGCTGGTCGGCTGAGCCCCAGGTCTCGCGTCCTGGGACGATATTGTTATAGGTCCCATCGACGGTTCTCAAACCGACGGGAACGTGAGGATCAGGAATGGCCAACAGGGCGCCGGGCGTGCTTGGGTCCACCACGTTACCTTCGGCATCAACGTAGATTTCGGTTAGTGCTGTGCCCGCCGCGTGTGCTTCGGCGACCTTGATCTGACGCAGAATGAAAATCATGTCCTGCAGGTTCAATGTAAACGCGGCCATTGCTCTCTCCCTCCGAAGCAAAACGACCCTGCGGAACAGTTGTTACATTTGTTCCGCAAGCATAAATGATGTCGTTACTTTTATAACTTCGGCCTGAGCGCCCACACAGAGAACAAGGTCGCGTGATTTTCGAGACGTTGGTGTAGGCCGTCCGGAACGAAAGTCAGTATATCCATCAGACTAAAGTCGCATCGACACTGGGGATCGCGAAACGCGCCGAAGGAGTGGCGGCGGTGCACAAGTTTGCTGTTGGCAGATGCAATATTGCGAAATACTGATATAAATCAGGAATGTCGTGACTCGGGGGGAAGCATGACAACCGGGGACATGGAAACACTGCAACCGGATGGAGATGCCGTCGGCGGGCCCAGAGGCCCGTGGGAGCGAGCGGCAGTTCTGTTCCGGCGGTCCCGTCTCGAGGTCCAGTTCATCGTCATCGCATCGCTGATCGTGCTGGTGCTTATGTTCGTTCTCGGCTTATGGACGACGCACAGGATCGAAAAAGCGATCATGAAGGGTGCTGGCGGTGTCGGCGCCGCTTACCTGCAAACCTTCGTCGAACCGATGATCTCGGATGCGGATATCCAGGCAAAGGCGCTCTCTCCTGAAGTGAAGCAGAAACTCGATGGCCTCCTCGGCGATAGCCCGCTTGGCCAGCACGTTCGCGAGATCAAGATATGGAACCCCGACGGCAGCCTGTTCTATTCCACTTCGGGCCAGGAACTTGACCATGAAGACGCTTTCCCGGAATTGAAGCGCGCACTGGCCGGTGAGGTTGTCGTCTCACGGACCATGGTCGACAAACACAAGTATTCCGACGAGGAGCAGGCAGCGGAGTATATAGAGGTCTACGCTCCGCTGGTGCGGGATGCATCCGGCGCAACGGTACTCGTCGGCGAATTCTACGAACGGCCCGACTATCTGCTTGCGGAGATTGGTGGCGCCTGGCGGGCGACGTTCGCCATCGTTCTGTTGGTTTCCGCCCCGATGCTCGCACTTCTTTACATGATCGTGCGCAGTGGCCGTCTCATTATCGATCAACAGCGCGCTGCGGCACGCGCAAGCCTGCGCCACGCGTTGGGCCTATCGAACCAGAACAGGCGTTTACGGCTTGAGGCCGAGCGCGCACGACTGGAAGCCGGCAAACTCAACGAGAAGATTCTAGACCAGATCGGCAGCGATCTGCACGACGGCCCCATACAGGTTCTAACCCTCGTCAAGCTTCGCTTGAGCGACCTCGGCGCTCCCCCTCAAGAGCCACGAACCAACCACGTGAATGTCGCGGTCGAAAGCCTGGGCAAGCTCCTGCAATTGATCACCATGACGCTCGATGAGATCAGAAACATCTCTTCTGGCCTTGTTCTGCCGGAACTCGACAATCTTTCCGTGAAAGAGACCATACAGCTTGCCGTCCGGCGCTTCACCGACCTCACCGGACATGTGGTCGACGTCAAGGGAGAGATCCCAACCGATAGCGTTCACGGACATCTCAATATCTGCGTCTACCGCTTTATCCAGGAAGCTTTGATGAATGCGCAAAGACATGCCCCTGGAAACCTGCAGCAGCTAAGATTCCGAATGCGGCAAAATCGATTGGTGATCGCAGTCGCTGACATCGGCACGCCTCCAAAATTGGCAAATCCGGCTGCCGAAGACAGGATCCGGCTGGGGAAGCTGATGCAAAAACGCCGCATCCGCGCCTTCGGCGGCAAGATACGCACCATCGCGCGCGACAACGGTACACTTGTCACGGTCGTGCTGTCATTGGATGAACAAATCGCGGCTTAGTGTAGCGCAGGCTTTGCCGACCTATCCCCGGCCCACTGCCAACCCAGCACTGATGCCGGAACGCCTTTCCATTCGCTGGCAAGCACGATCCACCCTAGCGAAGCAGGTTAGCACGCGCGATACACAGGAGCTGGAAAGAATAGCATGCATGCCCGCACAATGATCGTGCAGGCTGAAACAGCTGTAACCCGGAGCGACAACGCTATCGTGCCGCCGCTCCAGGTCAGTCCAGAGGTTTGACCGCCGGCTCTCGCAGTCTGGATGATTGATCCCAGGGGTGATGGGCATCCGCACCCTCCGAAGCACGGGATGCGCTCGACTTCGAGCGCTCCACCGATCACCGAGGTCAATCCTACTTTGCTGCGATCCTGGTTTGAATGCGCAAGGCCTGGACCGAAACAGTATCCTCGTCGATGAGCTTGGAATACTCGTCCTTGCTCCAGGGGTTACCGCTCTTGAAGACGTACCATTTCCCCTTGGGTTCGCGCTTCTGGTAGATGGTATCTCCAACCTTCAGATGCCTGAAGCACGTCCTGTTCTTCCCGCTCGTCTCTTTCGTCTTCCAGGTCGCAACCATGCAGAGTTTCCCGCTATTGGTCAGTTCCCAATGGCCTGTGCCATAGGTATCCACACCATCGGTGCTCGACCACGCCACGAAGGAACGGTTGGCTTCGGAGAAACGACCGCCGCCGACCTGCCACTGCCACGTCTTGTTGTCATAGATCTGCTTGAGCTCGCGTGGCGGAACGGGAACCGCACCCGGCGGCACCACCGATTTCTGGGTGGCTGCATGCGCTGCGGCAGTCGTCATCAGCATTGCCACGCCTGCGCCGAAGCCTATGAGGCGAACACTACTAGCCATCGATCATCTCCGTGATTTGAGCTTTCGGATTTATTTGTACAATTGGAGCTCGCGGCGTAGCGCGCACCAGGTTGCCAATCGCGACGCGCTTGCGAGGCGTGCTTGCCTTTGCCGCCCGCTGACGGCTCGCCTTGCCGACCGAGTGGACATGGAAGCCGAACTCCTCGGCAAGATGATCTTCGTCATATACGCCACGGAGGTCGACGATGAGGCGATCGCGCATGATCGTCCCCAACCGTGCAAAATCGAGGTTCACGAGCACGTCCCAGTCGGTCATCAATACCGCAATGTCGGCTTTCGCGGCACATTGATAAGGATCCGCCGAGAACGTGATATCATTCAACATCAGGCGAGCATTGTTCATGCCTTCCGGGTCGAACGCACTGATCTTGGCCCCTTCGTTCTGCAGCGCCTGGATCAGGGAGAGCGACGGCGAGTCCCGCATGTCGTCGGTATTTGCCTTGAACGTGAGGCCGAAGATCGCGACCCGCTTGTTGCGGAGACTGCCGTTGACCAACTGACGCAGCCTGTTGATGAGCGTGCGTTTGCGCGCGGCGTTCACCGAGATGGTCTGTTCGACCAGACGCATATGGACACCGTATTCCTGCGCGGTGCGCAGAAGCGCGATCGTGTCTTTCGGGAAGCACGACCCGCCATATCCAGGGCCGGCGCTGAGAAAGCTCGGGCCGATACGCTTGTCGAGGCCCATTCCGACGGAGACGTGCTTGATGTCGGCATCGATCTGCTCGCACAGGTCGGCCATCTCGTTGATAAAGGTGATCTTGGCGGCCAGAAACGCGTTCGAGCCGTATTTGATCAGCTCGGCGCTGCGTCGGCCGGTTGTCAGGATCGTCGTGCCTGCGTCCGCTGCGACCTTGTAGACATCCGACAGCACGCCCCTGGCCCATACATCATCAGTACCGATCACCACGCGATCCGGGTTCATGAAGTCATAGATAGCCGAACCTTCCCTGAGAAACTCGGGATTGGAGGCAACGGCGAAATTGAGCTCGGGCCTGATTTCGCGGATGATCCGCTCGATGCGATCGCCTGTCCCGACTGGCACCGTCGACTTGGTGACGACGATCAGATCGTCGGACATGTTTTCGGCGATGTTCCTGGCGGCTGCGAAAACATATTGCAGGTCCGCCTCCCCATCCAATCCGCCCGAGGGAGTGCCGACGGCGATCAGAGCGACGTCAGCGCCCTTGATCGCGTTCGCCAGATCCGTTGTGAACTCCAGCCTCTGGGCCGCCATGTTCGACAGGATCAAATGATCAAGGCCCGGCTCGAAGATCGGAACGATGCCAAGCTTCAAACCTTCGACCCTTGACGCGTTGATGTCGACGCAGACAACATGATGACCCCACTCGGCCATGCAAGCACCGCTGACTAGGCCGACATATCCCGTACCAAGTACGACAATTCTCTTCGTGAAAGTTTGCACGTCATCGTCCCCTTTTCTGATGAGTTTTGAATGCGTCCCAACTCGCTTCAAACCGCCAAAGCCACCGAAGCCGAAACCTTGCCGAGCTCTCGCTCGAAGTAGGCGATTGTGCGCTTCAAACCGTGGTCAACCGAGGTGGAAGGCTTCCAGCCGATTTCACGCTCGGCCTTCCTGATGTCGGGACGGCGCTGTTGTGGGTCGTCCACCGCCGACGGAAGATGGATGATGCGCGAGCTTGAATTGGTCAGAGCTATAATCTTCTCCGCCAGCTCCAGCACCGTGAACTCCGACGGGTTGCCGATATTGATCGGACCTGTCACGCCCATGGATGATTGATAGAGTTTCAGGAAGCCGCCGATGAGATCGTCGACATAGCAGAAGGACCTTGTCTGGTTCCCGGAACCATAGACGGTAATATCCTGATTGGTCAGAGCCTGGACAATGAAATTGGAAACAACACGACCGTCGTCCGGCCGCATGCGAGGGCCGTAGGTGTTGAAGATACGACCGACCTTGATGGTGACGCCGTAGCAGCGCGCATAGTCGAAAATAAGGGATTCAGCGCAGCGCTTGCCTTCGTCGTAGCAGGCGCGAGGGCCGATCGTATTGACGTTGCCGAAATAGGTCTCGACCTGGGGCGATATCACCGGATCGCCGTAGACTTCCGAGGTGGACGCCTGAACAAAAATGGCGCCGTTTTTCTTGGCGATCTCCAGACCGTTCAAGGTTCCGAGAACGTTGGTCTTGGTGGTACCCACGGGATCAGCCTGGTAAGCCGGTGGCGAGGCAGGGCTCGCGAAATTGAAGAACGCGTCAACCTTGAGATCGAACGGCGCGCGCACGTCGTGGTTTTTCAGCTTGAAACCCGGCGTGGAAACAAGGTGCTGAATATTCTCCAGCCGACCCGTGGAGAAATCGTCGACGCAGATGACCTCATGGTCGAGCTTGAGAAGCTCCTCGCACAGATGCGAGCCAAGAAAACCGGCGCCTCCAGTGACGGCGGCAACTCTTCGCTGCTGACTTCTCTTGGGGGAGATGCTTCCGCTTCGAACGGATGATGCTGGCGCTTTAATTCCACTCATGGCGATCGATACTCCTAGATTGTTGGAGACAGCGGATCTCCCTCCGCAAGGAAACCCGCGGACGACAGAAATCCGGAAGTCGTTAAAACAGCGACGATGGAGAGAAGGTTCTAGAAATACAATCGCAGCACAAATAGAGACACCGCGAGATGAGCCATTACGACCCACAGTGAGGATTTATACCTCAGATATCGAAAGATATACTCTCGACATACTTAAGATTACCGAAGTCGATTTAATCGTCAATAACTAATTATCATATTGTTAATTTTTTTATTGCATTGCATCCAAAGCCGATTCGATCCATGCTGCACCGCATCAATCCCCACGAAATGCATAGCTGGATTAGAGCAAGATGATTTCAGCTAGAAGCGCAAGGGTATGCGGATTAGCTCTCTGTCTGTTGGGGGGTGGCATGCCTCTTTTCGATCATCTTCGAGTGGCAGGGCCGACAAAGGCCTCCGCTTCGCTTCAGACCTGGTTTCAGTACGGCATCTATGATCCTGGGAGCAGGATATCGAGAAACCAGATCTTTTCGATTTCCCACGTGTTCCTGTACTGGCAGGACATCAACACGACGGCTCTGGATCGAAGCATAGCCACGGCCGATCGGAATGGTCGCGATCTCCTGGTGACGGTCGAGCCCTACACCCTGGCAAGTGATTGGCGAAGCGGATCAGGGCAGCTGCTTTCCGACATCACCGCCGGCCGGTTCGATGCACAGATCGCCAACGTCTGCACAGCTTTAAGCAAAGCGAAGCATCGAATTTACGTTCGCTGGGCACATGAGATGGAAGGCACTGAAGGGCGCTACCCTTGGGCCGGAAAAAAGCCGCAGAACTATATCGACGCGTATCGTCATTTCGTGACGCGATGCCGGGTTTTCCTTCCCGCCGCAAAGTATGTCTGGTCACCAAGAGGCGCCTCCAATTTCGAGGCGTACTATCCTGGCTCCGACTATGTCGACGTCGTTGGCTTCGCGATATGGGGGCTGCAGCGGTGGGAAATCAAGCGCACCGGCCGCGCAAGGACATATCTCGAGACACTGGCTCTCACCTACCAGAAGATGAGCGGCTTTGGAAAACCAATGATGGTCGCCGAGGCGGGCGCGGCTGGAGACCAAGCTTACAAGAGCGCTTGGCTTTCCGCTATGTTTCAGGGGCAGACCTATGCAAACGACTTCCCGAACTTGTTCGCGGTCGTCTACTTCAACGACAGGGAGCCGTATCACTGGCCAGGCGGATATGGCTCTCCCGACTGGCGCATGGACGAAGCCGACATCCCGCAACAGTAGCGTGATCTTGGCAACCCGCGTCGCCTTGGCGGTCATGCGTTGGCGGACCTCCAGGACGTGTTTAGTCGCTTCTTCAGGCGAAGCGCCGGTTCCTCGATGAGGCGCCAGGACAGCCAGGCGATCGGAAGCGTCACCGCCAATGAAACAGCAAACAATTCATACCAAGCCACACCAGGCCACAGTGCGCGGACGGTTTGCTGCACAGGCCAACCGTAGAGATAGGCCCCGTACGAAAGATCGCCCAAAGGCCTGACATCGGGCAAGCGTATCGCCCTCGTCGTGGCGAGATACATGATCGGATAGGCAGCGCAGAAAGGAAAGATAAACAGCAAGTTTCCATGCATCGCCATCATGACGCACAGCACTGCAAGCGCCGAGGCGAAAAGTGGATCGAGCTCAAATCGACCCGAAAGGAAGGCAACGAGCACACCGCACAGGAAAGACGGAAGCAGGAACGCCATATCCGAAATGAACTTGGTGCCAGCGTGGACAAAGATCTGCGTCTGGAAGGCTAGCGTCAAACCGAGAAGCACCAGAATTCCCACTGCGCTCATCAGCCGAAGGCGATACAGCAGGAATATCAATAGATAGCACGATATCTCAACGGGAATGGTCCAAAGGCTGCCATTGACGATGGCGCCGAGCCACTCGGTGGTGCCATAGAACTGGACTGAGGGGATGGAACTCACCGAATTGGGCAGCAAGAGGTTAAGACCAACAAAACTCCATCCGACGTTTGAGCGAAGATATGCAGCGATGCCGAGATGAGAAAAGAAAGGCGCAAGAAGTAGCGCGCAGATGATCATGCTCACGAGGAGACCCGGATAGATGCGCAGGAACCGGTCCAGCAGGAACCTGATGCTGCCGCTGGATCGCTGAAGGCTGTGGGCGACAAAATATCCGCTCATGATCAAGAAGGCCATGACCGCATATATCCCGAGGATATTGTGAGCTCCCAGCAAGCGAACGAAAGGCTCGTTGGCCTCCGTATCTTCAGCGATCAGAAACGAATGGGAGAACAGCACGCAGCTTGCAAATACGAGACGCATGAAGTCCGCGTTCTGGGCGTATGTATTGGCACCACTATTCTTACTGGTATCAATCATTAGAAAATCCTTACAGCGTGTTCGGTTGCTCGGCGATTAGAAGTATCCCGAATGACCTACCTTGGCCGCTTTGATTTCCACCCCTCAAATATATTATCTTATCTTCCATGATGGACACGGAACAATATTTGTACTTTTTTCAAAGCGTATCTATTTTTCAAATTGACTGCAATATTAAATTATGAATATTTAATTAATAGGGTTGGGATACACCAAGGCAAAACTGCATCAATGCGCAGCCGATAATGCCTAATATTTACAACAAAATACCATAAATCCAATAGATTAGCGCGGCCACAATCTGGCCGGGCGTCATCAACCCGTTCCACAATCGCGCAGCCATCGTCGCAGGATATACTTGCGCATTAATGATCATCCCGACGCGATACTGGAACATATTTAGAAGGTGTATCTCGTGAAAAATACAGTCTTGGTAACGGGTGGTGCCGGCTTCATCGGAAGCCATACCTGCAAACAACTGCAGATGAGCGGCTTCGTGCCGGTGGTCTACGACAACCTGTCGACGGGCCACGAAACCAATGTCAAATGGGGACCGCTGATCAAGGGCGAATTGCGCGATATGGATCACATCAAGCGTGTGATCAAGCTGTGGGAGCCGGCCTGCGTCGTGCATTTCGCCGCCTCGGCCTACGTCGGTGAATCGACGGAGAACCCCAGCAAATACTATAACAACAACGTTCGAGGCATGATCTCGCTGCTGGATGCCTGCAAGGAGACGGGCGTTCGTAACGTCGTCTTTTCGAGCAGTTGCGCCACATATGGCATGCCCCCACAAAGCCCGATCACCGAGAGCACACCGCAAAAGCCGATCAATCCCTATGGTCGGACCAAGCTGATCGGCGAATACATGCTTGAGGATTACAGGGCCGCCTATGACCTCTCCTACGTTTCACTTCGATACTTCAATGCCGCCGGCGCCGATCCGGACGGGGAGCTGCGCGAGAGGCATGATCCGGAGACGCATCTCATTCCCCGCGCTATTCTTGCGGCCGCCGGCCGCCTGCCGCAGCTGCAGATATTCGGCAATGACTACGAGACCCCTGATGGTACGTGCATAAGAGACTATATCCACGTGACCGATCTCGCGCGTGCGCATGTACACGCGGTGAACTACCTCCTGGACGGGGGAGAAAGCGCCGCGATCAATCTGGGCTCAGGGCAGCCGACCTCGGTGCGGGAGATCGTCAACGCAATCGCGAAGTTCAGCAAGCGGTCCATAGCCGTCAAGGAAGAAAGCCGCCGTGCCGGCGACCCGCCAGTACTCTGCGCCGACACCTCCTACGCCCGCACAATGCTGAAGTTCACGCCGATGCATTCGGATATCGATACGATCATCAAAACCGCGGCTCCGACCTTCGGCCTGGAGGTTGCTGAATGAGCTCAGTTGAAATGCACGGATCGGCGGACCTGTCCGCCGCCGCGGTTCAACCGCGCCCGCTGGAGCCGCTGTTGAGCGGCTCCATGAAATCAACCTTCATCGTCGGCTTCCTCATATGGTGGGCGTCGTTCCTCTATTTCTGGATGTGGTGGCTGCAGCCGGACCACATCCAGTCATGGGCGATGTATGGACTGGCGACCTTTGTCCTCGCATGGGCGACGATAACGCCCGTCTATTTCATGGTTTTGTTCTACCGGGCCAAAGTCATTCCGGCAGCCCGCGAGTGGCTGCAGCCGCCGCCCCGCATTGCGCTCGTTGTCACCAAGGCGCCATCGGAACCGCTTGAGGTCGTCGCCAAGACGCTGACCGCCATGATGGCGCAGGTGGGCCATTCCTTCGATGTGTGGCTGGCGGACGAGGATCCGTCCGCGGAAACGCGAGCCTGGTGCGACGAACGCGGGGTCCATATCTCGACGCGCAAGAATGTCGAAGCATATCACCAGACCGCCTGGCCGAGGCGAACGCGCTGCAAGGAAGGAAACCTTGCCTACTTCTACGACATGTATGGATATGAACGTTACGACTTCGTCCTGCAGTTCGATGCCGACCATGTTCCCGAGAAGACCTATCTGCAGGAGGTGATGAAGGGCTTCGCCGACAGCCGGGTTGGCTATGTCTCGGCGCCCAGCATCTGCGACGCGAACGCGCCGACAAGCTGGTCGGCCAGGGGACGGCTATACGCGGAAGCCAGCATGCACGGCTCCCTTCAGGTCGGATACAATGACGACTGGGCGCCGCTATGCATCGGGTCGCATTACGCGGTGCGGACCGCCGCGCTGAAACAGGCAGGCGGCCTCGGCCCGGAGCTGGCGGAAGACCACTCCACCACCTTGCTGATGAATGCCGCCGGGTGGCGCGGCGTGCACGCGATCGACGCCATCGCGCATGGTGATGGACCGCAGACCTTCGCCGACATGGTGGTGCAGGAATTCCAGTGGTCGCGCAGCCTGACGACAATTCTTCTGCAATACCTTCCCCGCTACTATGGCCAGCTGACCGGAAAGCTGAAATTCCAGTTCCTGTTCGCGCAGCTGTGGTATCCGCTTTTCTCGGTCGCCATGGCCGTCATGTTCGCGATGCCGCTGGTCGCGATCCTCGCCGGGCGCAATTACGCAATCGTCACCTACTACGACTTCTTCATCCACTTCACGCCGATATCGCTGTCGCTGATCTTCTTCTCGTTCTTCTGGCGGCGCACGATGAGCTATCGCCCGTTCGATGCGAAGGTTTTCTCCTGGGAGAACATTCTCTACATCTTCGCGCGATGGCCGTGGTCGCTGATCGGATGCCTGTCGAGCTGCAAGGACAAAGTCACCGGCAAGTTCGTCGACTTCAAGATCACGCCGAAGGGCACGAAACAGACCGATCACGTGCCGGCGCGTGTGCTCTACCCGTATGTCGCGCTCGCTCTCGTATCCGCAGGCGTCGCGGCATTCTTCCCGACGACAGAAGCGGCGCATGGCTTCTACATCTTCGCGATCATGAACGCCTTGATCTACTCGCTGCTGGCGCTGATGATTTTCATCTTCCACGTGACGGAAAACAAGGTTCGGTCACTCCCACGTCTACCCTCGCTATGGCTAGCAATCCTCGGGATCATGCTTTCAATTTCTATCGCGGCGTATGCAATCCCCAGCCACGGGCGCCTGGGCTTGGTGGCCCTCACGAAGGGCACTCAGATTGAAGCCAGCGTCGCTCGCCATTTAGGGGTAGACCTCCAGCAGCTTACGTATGCGCCGTCGGCACGTCCCTCGATTTGGCTCTGGCGGTGAACCATTACGCAGCTTCGCGCCTATGGAATTGGCGCGCGTCAAACTCGTCAAGCACCTCCTTCGCCTCGCAATAGTTGATGCCGCCGCCGCAGACGATAACGGGTAGGTCGCGCCCTTGACTAGATCAGCGACAACGGCTCTCGCGCACCCGGCTCGGGGCCGGCGGTCGATGACCAGAAGGTCGGAGCACGTGGTGCCAGGATCACCCTTGTGCGGAATTTCCTCTCCCTGGCAGACCGAAATGACATAAATTGTCAGGTCTGCGAGGTCCAACGAGAAGGTCGCAGCCAGATTGTCGCCGCCGGATTCGATAGAAACAATGTCGAGATCCGGAATACGGCGGTTCAGCCTTCAATGGCTTGGAGATTGACGGAAGCGTCCTCTCGCACGCGGTATGCGGGCATCCGCCGGTCTCAACGCCGACGATACGATCGGATGATAACGCCTACATTCATAGGACCTTAAGCATCCTCTTTCGTGTAGACATCGTTCGTAACGACGGCGACCGAGTAGCGCTCACCCAGAGATCGGAAGCGCGGATGCGTGCTAGCGTAAAACTACGCGGCTCGATTTTCCTCGTGAGCAGTGGGCTCTTCCGCCGATACCGGTGCAAGCGATTTGAACGCCCCCTGCCCCAGCAACATGAGCCAGGTCACGAGGACGAAGGTGGAGGTCAGGACCGGCATTCCTATGGGCTTGAGGAAAATCGCAACAGACGCCCAGAGCCAGCTTGAGATAACAGCGCCGAAGACCGCATAGAGAAGGCTTCGCCAGGTCAGGACGAGGAAGACGCCGCCCAGCGCCATGGCCGTTAGCGCCGAGTTATAGCCGAACAGGCCGTCGCGAACCGCGCCCTCGGGGCCGCCATAGACGGCCGCCACCAGCGTGCCGACCACTGCGCCGAGCAAACCCATCGCAGCGCTGATCCGGGAATTCAAGGCGATCGCGATCACGATGAGGTAGCCTGAAATCCAGTTGTCTTGGAAGAATATCTGTCCGATCGAGGTCCCTATCCCCTCATACCAGGTGGAAAAGACATAGGGCACCGTTTCGGAAAACTGTTCGGGCGATACCGGCTTTGCCATCGGCCCCGCATCGATCGCATCGAACTTTAGCACCGCGAACAGAAACAGCCATCCAACGAGAACGAAGGGCATCGTCAGCGGCGCGGTCTTGTAGGGCGCCAGAACCGCGCCCATGCTGGCGAAAGCCATGGTCGTGAAGGCGGCGGCGCAGACGAGATACACGACCATGGCAAGGGACGGGATGGCGCCCGTGCGAAAATCCTCGCTGGTGAAGGCGACGAGCGCCAGCCCCACCAGCGCGCCATTGAAGCCATACAGCCCGTCCCGCATCACCGCCCTGTCGGCCTTGAGAACAAGCGCAGTCACCGTGCTGGCGATGACACCGAGCACACAGATTGCCGCATAGATCCACGAGTTCCACGCAAGTGCCGCGAGGATTACTAATCCCGACAGCGGATTGTTCTGAAAGACGACCTGGCCCACGCCGCGCAGCGACCAATCCACGAAGAACAAGGACGGATGATCACGGAAACGATCCAAATTCATTGATCTCTGCTCCTTCGGCTCGGCCCGGAAGCGACAGCGTACCGCGTTTCCGCGGTGTGTTGATCCGGCTCGGGCGCGACCTCACGCCCGAGCTTTCCTTCGTCTAGAAGAGGAAGTATCGCTGCGACATCGGCAACACATGCGCCGGCTCGCAGGTGATCAGCTGGCCATCGACGCGCACATTGTAGTTTTGCGGGTCGACCTCCAGCTTCGGCGTCAGATTGTTATGCACCATGTCCTTCTTGCGCACCGTCCGCGTGCCCTTTACCGCCGCGAGTTGCTTGGACAGCTTCAGCTTCTCGCCGATCCCGTCGTCGAGTGCCGCCTGAGACACGAAGGTGACGCCGGTCGAGCCGAGCGCCCTCCCCAGCACACCGTACATCGGACGGTAGTGCACAGGCTGCGGCGTCGAGATCGACGCATTGGGATCGCCCATCGGCGCGATCGCGATCATGCCGCCGATCAGGACCAGCTGCGGCTTGATCCCGAAGAATGCCGGTTTCCAGAGCACGAGATCGGCGCGCTTGCCAACCTGGATTGAGCCGATCTGATCGGCAAACCCATGTGTCAGGGCCGGGTTGATCGTGTATTTGGCGACATAGCGCTTGACGCGGAAATTGTCGTTCCGGCCGCTATCCTCAGGGAGCGGGCCACGCTGCACCTTCATCTTGTGTGCCGTCTGCCAGCACCGCAACGTCGTCTCGCCGATGCGGCCCATCGCCTGCGAATCCGACGACATCATCGAGAACACGCCGAGATCGTGAAGAATGTCTTCCGCCGCGATCGTCTCGCGCCGGATACGGGATTCCGCGAATGCGACGTCCTCGGGAATCTGCGGGCTGAGATGGTGGCAGACCATCAGCATGTCGAGATGCTCGTCGACCGTGTTGATCGTATAGGGCCTTGTCGGGTTGGTGGACGATGGGAGGACATTCTCCTCGCCTGCCGCCGTGATGATATCGGGCGCATGGCCGCCGCCAGCGCCCTCGGTGTGGAAGCTGTGGATCGTGCGTCCCTTCATGGCCGCGAAGGTGTCGCGCACAAAACCGCTTTCGTTGAGCGTATCGCTGTGAAGCGCGACCTGCACGTCCATCTCGTCGGCAACCGTCAGGCAATTGTCGATCGCCGCCGGCGTCGTGCCCCAGTCTTCGTGGAGCTTGAGCCCGACAACGCCGGCGCGGACCTGCTCGCGCAGCGGATCGGGCAGGCTGATATTGCCCTTTCCGAGTAGCCCGACATTGATCGGCAGCGCTTCCGCCGCCTCGAGCATCCGGTGGATCGCCCATGGACCGGCCGTTACCGTGGTCGCGAGCGTGCCGACAGTCGGGCCGGCGCCGCCGCCGACGAGTGTCGTGGTGCCGCTCGCCAGCGCCTCTTCCGCCTGCTGCGGGGCGATGAAGTGAATGTGCGTGTCGATCCCGCCCGCGGTGAGGATCTTGCCCTCGCCCGCAATGACATCCGTCGCGCCACCGACCACGATGGTCACGCCCGGCTGGATATCGGGATTGCCCGACTTCCCGATCCCGGAAATTCGCCCGTTCTTGATGCCGACATCCGCTTTGATGATGCCCCAGTGGTCGATGATGATGACATTGGTGATGACGACGTCGGCGACCTCGGCGTAGGGACGCTGTCCCTGCCCCATGCCGTCGCGGATCACCTTACCGCCGCCGAAGGTCACCTCCTCGCCATAGACCGTGCGGTCCTCCTCGACCTCGATGACGAGCTCGGTATCGGCCAGCCGAAGCCTGTCGCCCTTCGTCGGGCCGTAGAGATCGGCATAGGCCTGCCTTGTGATCGTTGCCATCATAGCCTCCTACAGCTTACCCATGACCCTGGCGTTGAACCCGTAAACCTCACGCTTGCCGTCGAGCGCCACGAGCTCCACCGTTCGTTCCTGGCCTGGCTCGAAGCGGACCGCCGTACCGGCCGGAATGTTGAGCCGAAAGCCGCGCGTGGGCTCGCGGTCGAACAGCAGCGCCTCATTGGTCTCGTAGAAATGGTAGTGAGAGCCGACCTGGATCGGCCGGTCGCCGGAATTGGCGACATCGACCTTCAGTGTCTGCCTGCCAGCATTGAGGTCGATCGAACCATTATCGATGAAATATTCGCCGGGGATCATGATGGCCTCCTCAGGGAATCGGGTTGTGGACGGTGACGAGCTTCGTGCCGTCAGGAAAGGTTGCCTCCACCTGGATGTCGTGGATCATCTCGGGCACCCCCTGCATGACCTCGTCGCGGGTCAGCAGCGTCGCGCCATAGGACATGAGGTCCGCCACCGTTCGCCCTTCGCGGGCGCCCTCCAGGAGGGCGGCCGAAATATAGGCTATGACCTCGGGATAGTTCAGCTTCAGACCCTTCGCCTTGCGCCGCTCCGCGACCAATCCGGCTGTAAAGATCAGGAGCTTGTCTTTTTCTCGCGGTAGCAGTTCCATGAGCTTGCCTCCTTGTTTTGCTGTTCACGTTGCCCAGATGCGCGGAGCAACGGCCTTCTTCATCAGGCCGCGTTCGCGAAGGACGCTCCACGCTTGCAGAAAGAGCGCCTTGCCCTCGGACATGCGGTTGCCGAGATAACGGCAGACGATCACGCGCTCGAGCTGGCTGACCGAGAAGACGCCGCGCGCCTGCTCGCCAAGTTCCCCGCGGATGTGCTCGACGGTGTCTTCCAAAGCCGGCCCCGCGTAGACCATCGTTCCGACAATGGGCTTTCCGGCAAAGAAAACCGGCGCATCCAGAACGTCAGGCGCGTGAGAAAACGCCATTCTTTCGAACCAGATCAGCTCATCGTTGCGAAAAATCTCGACGCGCTGGGCGAGCCGTCCGGCTGCGAAGCCCTCGCCCGCAGCCGGGCGGCCGAGGCTGACGAAATCCCAGCCGACATAGGCCGCGTCGTCGCCGAGTGTCACGCGCGTGCTGATCGAGGCATCCGCCCCTTCGAAAAGGATCGTCTCCTGCGGGAGATTTTCGCAGACCGCGCCTGCACCGACATTGACCCACACGCGCTGGCTACTCGTACCGTTTTCGCTGCGATAGAACTTGGTTGCGCCAGGTGTGGTCAGGACACAGCGCGCCTCAGGGGCTAGGTGGCAGGTAATGTCGAGAACATCGCCGCCGGCCACGCCACCTGGCGGATGCAGTATGTAGACATGGGCCGAGCCATCGTCCTCGGGATGAAAGGCGCGCTGCACCGCAAGCGGCCCGACGTGCCGCCGGCGCATCAGGCGCGTCTTCCCGTGGGACTTCGCAAACCACAAATCAAGCTCGGCGTGCCAACCACTGGCCATCGGCGAAAAATCCTCCCAATCCGGCCTCGTGGCCCTGCTGCCGTTCTGCTACATCGACGTCGCATTCCTCGCTCGAAGTTGAGCGCGATCGCACAAGCGGTTTCACGTTGGCTCGTCTGGTCTCTTCTTCTCGCGTCCCTGGCTTTTCTCGTCCCTCGTCTCTTCGGCATGATGGTGCGAACTGGCGGTCAGCTTCATGGCGCCGGCCAGGAGGAGCGCCGACACCGGAAGCACGAGCGCCTCCCAGGGTGGAGGCATTTGCATTTCGCCAACCTGGGCTGCGAAGTGCACGACCAGATAGAGAATGATCATCTGGAAGAAGAGGTTCTTCAGTTCCGCGACGGTATCGATGATCATCCATTGCGGCAGTCTCGATCGCTGTTCCGGCGGGATATCGAGGGCAAAGCCAAGGGCGATCCCGCAGCCGACCACCATCAGGACAATGCCCAAGAGAACTTTGTCGGTGGCGCGTAAAACCGAGACGATGACCGATATATCCGCATTCAGCCGGGTCATCCTGAAGCTTTCCACGAGCATCAGAATGGCCTCCCAGAACATCAGGAAGGCACCGAAAAGCACTGCCGCGGCAGCAAGTATGAGAATGGACCGAAGGCCGCGGAACAACGAAATCAAAACACTCTTCCTCCTTAAATTAATTCGACTGCATGGCGCGGCTCGCCTGCCTGGTCAGCGCCTAGGAACGAAACAGCCGGCTGTATTGCGTTTCATGCCATGCGCTTGCCATTGCCATTGCCGGCGCCGCATTACCGATCTCGTCGTCGCCGATTGCTTCCGCCGTGCGAGCCGCGCGCTCGATGACTTCAGCGGCGGCAATCAGAAGGCGCTGCCCGGCGGTATGCCCCAGCGGCACGAGCCGGATGGCGGCCGACACCTGCCCTTCTATGGCACTCCACAGCAGCCCACGCAGCGCATCAGCTGGCGCGATTTTCCAATGTGTAGTGGCGAGTGCAAAGACCGCCGGGTAGGTCAGTTTCTTCCCGCTGAATGTCTTCGCCGAGGAGACGCCGAGATCGCAAAGCACCTTGAGCATAGAAGCCCCCATCTGCTTGTCCTCCAACTCCACCTCCTTGCTTTCGCGCGCCGCCGACAGCCATGTGTCGGCTTTCAGGAACGCCGCGCGATCATCGGCTTCGAGCGCATACATCATGCGCAGGAACAGTGCCGCATCGCAGACGGCGTAGCTGTGTTCGATCAGCCTGAAGATCCAGTCGCGGGCCGTCGCCTCATCGCGAACGATCCGATCCTGGACAGCCCATTCGAGGCCACGGGAATAGGCGAAAGCACCAACCGGCTGGCTCGGGCTGACCAGCCGCAAGAGCTGAAGGGGCAGGCCGCCCGATGTTGGTTGAAACGTCACATCTGTCTCCGAAACGATCGCCCGCGGCCGGACCGAACACCGGCCCTTGGGCGTCAAATGCCGATGCTTTCAACTTGCGAGCAGCAGTGCGCCGCCAAGCGCGGTGGCTCCGCCAGCGATCCGCAAGGCAGTCGTGCCTTGCGTCAGGTGACTGGCAGCGATACCCACGCCGATGCCGACCGTGTGCAGGAGTGCCGTCGCCAGCACGAAGCCTGTGCCGAAGGAAAAAGCGTTCGCACCTGCCATCTCGACGCCATGCGCATGCCCGTGGAAAAATGCGAAGCCGCCGACAATGGCCGCGACCAGGGTGGGTGAAGCCGGGCGAGCGACGGCTACCAGCAGACCGATCACGACGGCCGAGGCAAGAATGACCGGCTCGACGAAAGGCAGGTTCATGCCCGCAAGTGCGGCGACAAAGCCAAGGATCATAACACTGACGAAGGCCGCGGGAATCGCGAGCCGCGCGCGGCTTCCAAGCATGACCGCTGCGAGACCGACCGCGACCATGGCGAGAACGTGATCCGGCCCCGTAAGAGGATGCAGGAAGCCGGAGACGAAGGAGCCATGGTCACCATGGCCAACATGCGCGAATGCCGGCGTACTTGCCATCAGAAACGGCGCAAGGATCAACAGATGCATCTTCTTCATGGCACGAACCTCCCTAAGGTTTATCGAATAGGAACGATTGACACCCAGTCGTTCAGGCACTCCATCGAACTCATGCTGGCCGGCCTTAGTCGGTCGGGCCTGTTCAGAACGAGCCAAACATCGACCCGAGCACAAAGACCGCGACAAGCGAGATGATGACGCCGACGATGACAGTCATCACCATGTCGAAATAGCTTCCTGAATGCGTCTGCTTGCTGATTTGCAGGAGCAGAAGCACCGTACCGTTGTGAGGCAATGCATCGAGCGTGCCGGCGCTGATGGTTGTCAGGCGATGCATGAGCGCTGGATCGATGCCGTGTTCAGCCGCAAGCCGCATATATTCGGCGCCGAGCGCATTGAGCGCGATGGCCATGCCGCCAGAGGCCGTCCCGGTTAGCGCGGCCAGCGCGTTCATCGCCACGACCAGTGATACGAGAGGCCCGCCCGGCATCTGCAGAACAGCATCGCGCACGACGTTGAAAGCCGGCATGGCAGCAACCACCGCGCCGAAGCCCACGAGGCTGGCAACGGTCATGATCGGCAGCACAGCCGAATTGGCACCCGCGTCAAGACTTTCGCGCAACGCCCCCAGCCGCCCGTAGTTGACGGCAATCACGGTGACGATCGCCGCGGCGAGCGCGATGAGGACAGCCCACACGCCGATCGTGGAGGTGATATTGATGCCGAGAGCAGCTTCAGCAGCGGCAAAGTCGATCCGGGGCAGCACCACCAGGGCCATAAGGAAGTTGACAGTGATCACGACGATCAGCGGCAGCACCGCATAGAGAAAGGATGGGCCCTTTTCGCTTCTCTGGCCGTGGGTGAGTTCGTTAGGATCGAAGTCGCCGGAGGTCGTTGCCTGTTCCCGCACCTTCTCGCTAATGGCGACAGGCGTGTCGTCGTCCGTGTATCCCTCATTGGCGGCGCGCGCCTTGGCCTCGATCCGCGCCAGCCACCACATCCCGAAAGCGAAGGTGATGATCGAGGCGATGATGCCGAGACCGGGTGCAGCGAACGTCGTCGTGCCGAAGTAGGGCATCGGTATTGCATTGTTCGTCGAGGGCGTCCCGGGCATAGCCGACATGGTGAAAGTGAAGGCGCCGAGACCGATTGCCGCTGGCATCAGTCGGGCCGGAATATTCGCCGCGCGAAACATTTCGCGCGCCATGGGCACAAGGACGAAGAACGCAACGAAAACGCTGACGCCGCCATAGGTTACGACGGCGGATGCAAGGACCACGGAGAGCATGGTTCGCTTGACGCCCAGCCGATCGGTCAGGAAATGCGCGATCGATCTGATCGATCCGCTGTCATCCATCATCTTGCCGAAGATACCGCCCAGCAGGAACATGGGGAACCACTGCATGACAAAACGGGCCGTGCCGTTCATGAATGTCGACGTCCAGTGTGGGAGGAGCGGTTGGCCCGAGACGACGGCAACGAGAAGGGCCGCTGCGGGCGCCAAGAGCAAGACGCTCCACCCGCGATAGGCGAACCACATCAGCAATCCGAGTCCCAACAGAATTCCAAACAACCCCATGGATCCGCCTCTTAAAACCGACCAAGTCAGCGGTGATGTCTTGCGATCCACAGTCTTACGCCCGTCAAGGTGTGCAGCTATTGATACGCGTCGCAACTCACGGCCTTACTCGCCCTTCATGAACCAGCCCCCCGCATGTGTCGACCGGTCGCGAGCGCAAAGTCCTCGGGCGGCGTGAGAAATGGACGCCCTGCGAACTTTTCGGATTTCTTGCTTGGAGGGCATCAGGTATTGCGCCCTATTGGAAGGCGACTGATAGATCTTTATAGCGTCGCGCTCGTGAAGAATCATCGTCAACGCTGCGGATTTTCGCTTTCGCAGTGCCAGTAACGTTGAGATGCTCAAGAATTGTTACTGAGATAGCTCGGCCTCTGTTTACCTTGGACCTATAAACGCAAATAGCCCCTTGCGGGGCTATTTGCGTGTGTGTTCGTCTGTTTGGGATTTGGTGCGGGGGCAGGATTTGAACCTGCGGCCTTCAGGTTATGGTCCTGAGGAC
>UEHQ01000015.1 GCA_900489925.1 Hyphomicrobiales bacterium
CAGGATCTGCTCTAGATCGCACGAGCGCACCGCCGACCGTCCTGGGTCTCGATATCTGACGGCTTTCACCGTGCAGATTGTTGAGAAAAATCCTTGAAGGAACCGTCGATGTCGATTACCTACGGCGTCACCGAACTGATGGCGCCCGGGCTGTGGCCTGAGCAACGTCTGGGCGGCAAAAATCCCAACTCGCGAAGATGCACTGGCAGCGGCCCCAAATGCCGCAGAGCGATATGCGCTCGCTGGCCAGCTTGCCGACATTAAATATCAGCGTGCGGACGGCACGTGGACAACGGAACGGTCGAACGGAGGCGACCGCCCCGAAGCCGATGTCGTCGATCACGCCAAGGAATGAAAAAGACTACGAATGACAATCAAAGAACGTTTTCTCAAGCAGCAGCACGCCTGGATGATCGGCGCGTGCTATTCCCGGAAGCATCCTGATTTTCATCGTTACGGGGGCGTCGACGTCTCCGTCGCGCCGCGATGGAAAGAGTGCTTTGATACCTTCGTCAACGATATGATCGATACCCTTCCCCGCAGCCTGTCCGAGCGCCGCATGGCGCTTCGCAACCCGCGCCGCCCTTTTGAACCGGGCAATGTCGAATGGGTTTTCGCAAGCAAGCATCGCGGCCTGCGCGCACCTGATGGAACACTACCCGATGTCTTGGAGGCGCGTTCGCGCCGAGCCTGAGATAACTTGCCAATCGCCTATCGTCGGCTTATGCCGCCGGCGGGCCATTCAAAAGGGTCGCAGATCGAAACAGATCTTCGGCCCTTTTCCATTTCTTCAATGCCGCCTGCTTCGGGTATTCCTCACTACGATCAGGACGGCAAGACCGGCGACCACGGCGACAGCGCCCCAATAGGCCCATTTGGTCTGGGCAATCATGAAGCTCTCTGCGGGATATGGGAAATAGCCGGTCCCCTGCCCGATCCAGAGCAAGCCGACGAGGATCAGCAGCCATCCAAGAATCCGTGAGATGATCGTCATAAGCGTCCTTCCGCTATAATCTTGCATATCCCAAGCAGTGATCAAACGACCGACAGTATGGGCGCCACCTAGGCCTTCGGGAAGTCTGCCCCGAGGCTCGTCTCCCGCCACTCCTCGATCAGCGCCAGTCGCTCCCGCAACTTGTTCGTGACGTTGTTGTAGCCGAGTTCACCCAGCACCAAGTGCCGCGGCGGATTGTCGACTTCGGTGATGCGGATCATCGCCTGAGCGGCGCGCACGGGGTCTCCTGCTTGTCTGCCGCTGTATTCCGCAGTCTGCTGCATGCGGGCGCCACCTGTCTCGGCATAGTCGGCGATCCTGCTCTTCGTCTGCCGCAGCGAGCGGCCAGCCCAGTCGGTGCGAAACGGCCCGGGTTCGACGCACGTGACCTTGATGCCGAGCGGCTTTCCTTCGGCGTAGAGCGCGTCCGAAAAGCCTTCGACAGCATGCTTGCTCGCTGCGTAGTAGCCGGAGCCCGGAAATCCGATGAAGCCGGCAACGGAGGTAATGTTGATAACGTGCCCGCGGCGGCGCTCGCGCATGCCCGGCAGGACGGCTCGGGTCATGGAGAACAGCCCGAAGACATTGGCCTCGAACTGATCGCGGATTTCCTTGTCGTCCGCCTCCTCGATGGTCGACTGGTAGCCGTATCCGGCATTGTTCACCAGCACGTCGATGCGCCCGAACCGATCCTGCGCCGCCTTTGCGGCAGCCGTCACCTGAGCGGGATCGGTGACGTCGAGATCAACGGCCAGCGCATTTGTTTCATGGCCAGCCACGAGATCGGCGACGCGCGCCTTGTCGCGGGCGGTCACGACCGTTGGCCAGCCACGAGCGATGGTGAGTGTTGCGAGTTCCCGGCCAAAGCCGGTGGAACAGCCGGTGATGAACCAAACTGGGGAAGCGTCTTCGGACATGGGATCTTCCTGATGTGTCGGGAGCGCCTTGTGCGGGCGGAAGGGAGCACCCACGGATCTAGGGCGGACACACCCGATTTCCAGAAGATCGAGAAGAGGTTGGCCGAACGCAAAAAGACCGCGCGTTCGGCAGAGCGTGCGGTCCTGGAAGATATTGTCAATCAGAGCTTATTGCAGCGTGCGCGGCACGAAGTCCTGTCCCGGTACTGCACCCGTCTGAACCGCTGTACCCGTCTGTGCTCCATCGAGGCCGGTCGCCACGACCGAGACGCGGAACTTGCCGTCGAGATTGCGGTCAAAGATAGCGCCGACAACGATATCGGCGTCATCCTGAACCTCGTCGCGGATGCGGCTTGCGGCTTCGTCGACTTCGAACAGCGTCATGTCTGAGCCGCCCGAGATCGAGATCAGCACGCCCTTCGCGCCCTTCATCGAGATGTCGTCGAGCAGCGGGTTGGCAATTGCAGCCTCGGCCGCCTTCATCGCGCGTTCCTCGCCCGAGGCCTCGCCAGTGCCCATCATCGCGCGACCCATGCCGCGCATGACCGACTTCACGTCGGCGAAGTCGAGGTTGATCAGGCCTTCCTTGACGATCAGGTCGGTGATGCAACCGACGCCGGCATAAAGCACACGGTCGGCGGTCATGAAGGCATCGGCAAATGTCGTCTTGGCGTCGGCAATGCGGAAGAGATTCTGGTTCGGGATGACGATAACCGTATCGGCAGCCTGGCGTAGCGCCTCGATGCCGACATCGGCCGTCTTCATGCGGCGGTTGCCTTCAAAGGTGAAGGGCTTGGTGACGACACCGACCGTCAGGATGCCGGCGTTGCGCGCAGCCTGCGCGATTACAGGTGCAGCACCCGTGCCGGTGCCACCGCCCATGCCCGCGGTTACGAAGCACATATGCGAACCCGCAAGGTGATCCATGATCTCGTCGATCGACTCTTCTGCCGCGGCGCGGCCAACCTCCGGCAGCGAACCGGCTCCGAGACCCTCCGTCACGTGTGCGCCGAGCTGAATGCGGCGCGACGCCTTCGAGGTCGCCAGTACCTGCGCATCTGTGTTTGCGGCGATGAATTCCACGCCTTCGAGGCTTTCCGAAATCATGTTGTTGATGGCATTGCCGCCACCGCCACCGACGCCGATCACCGTAATTCTCGGCCGCATTTCGGAAATCCCGTTCTTGGCGTTCGTCATCGCAATCTCCTTCGTGCGCTTTTCCTGCCGGCTCCGCCTCATGTCAGGGGACCGAATCGAGCATTAGCCTAGGTGCGCAAGAAGGCAGAGCCGGGGCGAAAGAACAAGATCCCGCTTTTTCCAAAGTTTATCCGGAACCTTTTTTGCACTTCGCGCATTGCAGTGAATCATGCCTGACAGAGAGAGGAGAATCGCCGCGATGCCTATGCCAGCCTCCCGACAGTCCATAGCCCCTCCCTATGACCATATCCTTACAGCCCAGGAGGCTCTCGAACCGCTCTTCCTTGAGATCGAGGCCGAAGCGGAAGTCAGGATGATTGCGGCTGCGATCCGCGCGGGATGGTCCGCCGAAGACGCCGTCGCGGCAATCGATGAACTTCGCCGCAACGAACTTCTGCCGCGCGAGCATTGAGTTCGCCCGGTTGCACCAAAATATCATTCGCCTTCTCGGCTCGATGACCTATGTCTACGCGGTCAACGATCGCGGAGAGCCTGCTTCATGTCCATCAAGAATATCTGCGTTTTCGGAGCGGGTGCGCTCGGTGGGGCGCTGGCGGCGAAGCTCGCTGCTTCGCACGGTAGCGAGATCACCGTGTCCGTCGTTGCCCGTGGAAGCCATCTCGACGCAATCCAGCGCAACGGACTGACACTTTTCACTGCAGGCGCAGTAGTCCCCGTGACGGCGCACGTGATTGCGACCAACGACCCTTCGAGCCTCCCGAAACAGGATCTGGTCATCACGGGCCTCAAGGGTCACCAGCTCGGACCGGCAGCAGAGGGCATGGCGCACCTGCTTAAGGGCGGAACCCGTGTCCTGATGATCCTTAATGGCATCCCCTGGTGGTACTTCCACCGTGAAGGCAGCCTCCATGCCGAGCGCCAGTTCCAGGAACTCGATCCGGGTGGAAAGCTGTGGAAGCTGGTCGGGCCACAGCGCATCGTCGGCTGCGTCGCCCATCAAGGCGCTGAAGTCAGCCAGCCTGGAGAAATCAGACTGAGCAATGAGGGGCATTTCATTCTCGGCGAGCCATCGGGCGAACTCAGCGCGGATATCAAGGACATCGAGTCGCTGTTTGTACGGTCGAATATTGGCGTTCGGCTATCGCAGCGCATCCGCGACGACATCTGGAGCAAGCTGATGGGTAACGCATCGTTCAACCCGATCAGCGCCCTGACGCGTTCGCTGATGTCGGATATGATGGCGGACGACGCCCTTCGAACGCAGATCGGCAAGGTGATGAAGGAAGTCAAAGCGGTCGGTGAGGCGCTTGGAGCCAATGTCGGCATGTCGGTCGAGCAACGGCTGGAACAGGCCCGGCAGATCGGCCCGGTGCGGACCTCGATGCTGCAGGACCTGCTTGGTGGCAAGGCGCTGGAGATCGTGCCGCTCGTCGGAATGGTCGTCGTGCTTGGCCGAGTAGCAGCGGTACCGACGCCAGTATCGGAAACGCTGTTCGCGCTCGTATCACAGCTGGACCGGGAGAATTGCCGGGCCTGAACCTAAGGTTCGGCAGGCTAAGAAAATGATTCCGGAAACGGCCGCAGCTCGTTGAAAGAAGACTCTTTACTTCAACCAGCCTGCGATCCGTTCGACCGCCTCGACAATCTCCGCCTCAGAGCCGGCATAAGACATGCGCATCGACCTGTTGCCCTCCAGGGGGTCGAAATCGAGGCCCGGCGTCGCGGCGACATCGATCTCCGCCAGCATCCGGCGAGCGAAAGCCATGCTGTCATTGGTGAAGCGCGTGACGTCAACATACGCGTAAAACGCACCGTCCATCGGCGACGCGATGGAAAGGCCGATTTCCGGCAGCCGGCGCATCAGGAACTCCCGATTGGCAGCATAGCTCTTCTTGTAGACATCCAGCTCGGCGCCGGCGCCAAGCGCTGCCGTCGCGGCAATCTGGGAAAGCTCCGGCGGCGATATGTAGAGGCTCTGCGCGACACGCTCGATCGGCCGAACGAGCCGGTCCGGCAGCACCATCCAGCCGATGCGCCAGCCGGTCATGCAATAGTATTTGGAGAAGGAGTTGATGACGATCGCTTCGTCGGTGAGCTCGAGCGCGCTGGTTTCTTCGCCGGCGAATGTGAGGCCGTGATAGATCTCGTCGGAAATGAAGGCTATCGAGCTTGCCGCGCAATAGTCGGCAAGCGCCTTCAGCCCCGCACGACCAGTGACCGTGCCTGTCGGGTTTGCGGGGCTCGCCAACAATACGCCCTTGAGCCGCACGCCACGCTCCATCTGGGCAGCTTCGAGACTTTCTGGCGTCAGCGTAAAATGCGTCTCTGCCGTGACGGGAACCTCGATCACCTTGAGGCCGAGCGCTCCGAGAATATTCCGGTAGGCGGGGTAACCGGGACGCGCGATCGCCACTGCATCGCCAGCGTCGAACAGCGACAGAAACGCCAGATTGAAACCCGCCGACGACCCGGTCGTAATCGCGATCCTGGCCGGATCGATCTCCAGCCCGTGCCGGTCGCGATAGTGCCATGCAAGAGCGTGCTTGAGGCGCGCAATGCCAAGCGCATCGGTGTACCCGATCTTGCCTTCCTTCAACGCTGCGCGTGTCGCCTCCAGCGCAGCCTGCGGTGCGGGGTGCGACGGCTGCCCGACCGCCATGGAGATGACGGGGTGGCCGCTGGCACGCCGCTTTGTCGCTTCCGCCAGAACATCCATGGCATGAAACGGCTCGACTTCGCTGCGTTTGGAAATGGAAAACACGTTCGCTTCTCTCTTGGCGTTGCTCGCGGCCCGACAATTGCCGCATTAATCCGCTCATCACAATCCCGCGATTGACGCACGGATGCTAAAATTCCTGTTTAAAGACAGCGGGAGGCACCGTAATTTGCCGCTTCGCGTCTCTACCTTGTTAACCGGGCAATGGTATCCGGTGACCGGAACGACGCACATAGCTTCCAAGAACGAGGATATAATGGCCCTTCTCCCAAAAATCTTCACCGCGCTGGCGCTGACCGCCTCCGTCGCAGCCGCCTACCCGGCCGCAGCTCTCGACGATGCGCAGAAGAAGGAGTTCGGCGAGTTCATCAAGCAATATCTCATCGAGAACCCGGAGATCATGCTTGATGTGCAGGATGCGTTGCAGAAGAAGCAGGATGCGGCACGACTGGTCAAAGCCAATGCGGCCATCTCCGACAACAAATCGACGATCTTCGACGCAAAATATGACATGACGATCGGCAACCCGAAGGGCGACGTCACCATCGTCGAGTTCTTCGATTACAACTGCGGTTACTGCCGCCATGCGCTTGCCGACATGCAGAGCATGCTGGAGAAGGACAAGAACGTTCGCTTCGTGCTCAAGGAATTCCCGATCCTCGGACCGGAGTCAGTTGCAGCCCATAAGGTCTCTGACGCCTTCCGCAAGCTTGCGCCGGAAAAGTACAGCCAATTCCACATCGCGCTTCTCGGCAGCGACGGTCGCGCCGATGAGGCCAGCGCAATCGAGGTCGCTCAGTCGCTCGGCGTCAGCGAAAAGCAGATCCGTGCGGAGATGGCGAAAAGCTCCAGCGAGAAGTCGGTGCAGGAGACCTACCAGCTCGCCCAGAGCCTCGGCATTACCGGTACGCCCTCCTATGTGATCGGCAACGAACTGGTCCAGGGTGCCGTCGGTTTCGACGACCTTGAAGCCAAGGTGAAGAACATGCGCAGCTGCGGCAAGACGAGCTGCTGAGGCGTCGCTCATCAAATCGCCAAAATCGAAGCGTTTCAGCCATGTGGACAAACATGGAGCGATTCCGGCTGGCTTTTCCAAAGGGCTTTCATTAGGCCCTTGGTGAGTCTATAGGTTCCCCTCGCACCTTTGATGGAACATTCGATGACGCAAACAATATTGGTCCTGAACGGCCCCAACCTGAACATGCTGGGCAAAAGAGAGCCGGGCATCTACGGCGGCAAGACCCTTCTGGACATTGAGACGGATTGCAAGGCCGCCGGGCGAGAGCTTGGCGTCGAGATTGATTTCCGTCAGAGCAATCACGAAGGCACGCTCGTCGATTGGCTTCACGAGGCCAACGACAATGCAATTGGCGTGGCAATCAATGCCGGCGCCTACACGCACACCTCCGTTGCGCTTCACGATGCGATCCGCGCTATTTCCATTCCGGTTGTAGAGCTCCATATCTCCAACGTTCACGCGCGGGAAGAATTCCGCCACAAGTCGATGATCGCGCCTGCCGTAAAGGGCGTCATCTGCGGCTTCGGACCATATAGCTATATCCTGGCGCTCAATGCGCTGAAGAATCTGACGGCATAAAAAGAAGACAGGGCAAACACTCATGGCTGAGAAGAAAAACGGTATCGATCAGGCGCTGATCCGCGATCTGGCAAACATCCTCAACGACACGGATCTGACTGAAATCGAAGTCGAACAGGAAGATCTCCGCATCCGCGTTTCGCGCGCCGGCAACACGCAGTATGTCCAGGCGCCGATCGCGGCACCGGCTTACGCCGCGCCTGCAGCTGCTCCCGCGGCACTTGCTGCTCCGGCTGCCGCTGCGGCACCGGCCCGCAACCCGGCCAACACCGTGAGCGCGCCGATGGTCGGCACCGCCTACATGGCACCGGCTCCGGGCGCACGCGCCTTCATCGAAATCGGTGCGACGGTCAAGGAAGGCCAGACGCTCCTCATCATCGAGGCGATGAAGACCATGAACCAGATCCCTGCGCCGAAGTCGGGCAAGGTCACTGAAATCCTCGTCGAGGACGGCAGCCCCGTCGAATACGGCCAAGCTCTCGTAGTCGTCGAATAAGGCGGGCGTCATGGTCTCGAAAATCCTCATAGCCAATCGCGGGGAAATCGCCCTTCGCGTGCTTCGCGCATGCAAGGAGCTCGGCATCCCCTGCGTGGCGGTTCACTCCACGGCTGACGCCGATGCGATGCATGTGCGCCTTGCCGACGAAAGCGTCTGCATCGGCCCGCCGCCTTCGCGCGACAGCTATCTGAACATCCATCAGATCGTCGCGGCCTGTGAGATTACCGGCGCCGACGCGGTCCATCCGGGCTACGGCTTCCTGTCGGAGAACGCCAAGTTCGCCGATATTCTTGAAGCACACGGCATCACGTTCATCGGTCCGACCGCTGACCATATCCGGGTGATGGGTGACAAGATCACCGCCAAGACGACCGCGCAGGAACTCGGCATTCCCGTCGTTCCGGGTTCGGACGGCGAAGTGAAGACCGAAGAAGAGGCACTGAAGACAGCCGCGGAAATCGGTTATCCCGTTCTGATCAAGGCAACCGCCGGCGGCGGTGGACGCGGGATGAAGGTGGCAAAGTCCGCCGACGACCTGATCGAAGCCTGGTCCACGGCCCGTACCGAAGCGGCGGCCGCTTTCGGCAACGAAGCCGTCTACATGGAAAAGTACCTCGGCAAGCCGCGCCACATCGAAATTCAGGTGTTCGGCGACGGCGAAGGCAATGCGATCCATCTCGGTGAACGCGACTGCTCGCTGCAACGCCGCCACCAGAAGGTCTGGGAAGAAGCAAACTCCCCTGCTCTCAATGTCGAGCAGCGCATGAAGATCGGCCAGGTCTGCGCCGACGCCATGAAGAAGCTGAAGTATCGCGGCGCCGGCACGATCGAATTCCTCTACGAAAACGGCGAGTTCTATTTCATCGAAATGAACACGCGCCTGCAGGTGGAGCATCCGATCACCGAAGCGATCACCGGCATCGACCTCGTGCATGAACAGATCCGCGTCGCTTCCGGCCGTGGCCTGTCCGTGACGCAGGATGAAGTGCACTTCCATGGCCATGCCATCGAATGCCGCATCAATGCCGAAGACGCACGCACCTTCGTGCCCTCGCCCGGCACGATCACACACTTCCATGCCCCTGGCGGCCTGGGCGTTCGTATCGATTCGGGAGCCTATCAGGGCTACAAGATCCCGCCTTACTACGACAGCCTGATCGGCAAGCTGATCGTGTTCGGACGCACTCGCGTCGAGTGCATGATGCGCCTGCGCCGCGCGCTCGACGAGTTCGTCGTCGACGGCATCAAGACGACGCTGCCGCTGTTCCAGGATCTGGTCGACAACCAGGACATTGCGAACGGCGACTATGACATCCACTGGCTGGAAAATTATCTGGCCAGCAGCAAGCCCGCGTAACATGTGATGGCAGGATCGCGCAGGAAGTCTCCAGGCATAACCCCGGAAATACTCCTGCGCGCCTATTCCATCGGGCTTTTCCCGATGGCTGAGTCGGCAGACGATCCGGAAATCTTCTGGGTCGAGCCCGACCTGCGCGGCGTCTTGCCGCTCGATGAATTCCATGTTTCCAAAAGTCTCGCGAAAACGGTTCGCCAAAAGCCGTTCGACATCCGCTTCAACCACGATTTCGACGCGGTGATTGCCGCTTGCGCCGCCGAGACGACGGACCGGCCGAGCACCTGGATCAACGACACGATCAAGCGGCTCTATTCCACACTGCACCAGATGGGCCATGCCCACTCTGTCGAAGCCTGGGATGGAGACGAATTGGTGGGCGGGCTCTACGGCGTTTCGCTCGGTTCGGCCTTCTTCGGCGAAAGCATGTTCTCACGCAGGACGAATGCCTCGAAGATCTGCCTAGTTCAACTCGTGAACCGGTTGCGCGAGAAAGGCTTTACCCTCCTCGACACGCAATTCACGACAGAACATCTCAAGACCTTCGGCGCGATCGACGTTCCGAAAGACGAATACGCGCACATGCTCTCAGCCGCGATGGAATCGCGGCATCTGGAATTCTGATTTCCGCCAGACTTTCAGGAAATTACTTGGGCGCTTCTGGCGCCGGCACGTCGGAGGTTGCCTTGCAATCCTTCAGCCAGACGTCATAGATCGGATGCTCGACGGCGTTGAGGCCGGGGCTGTCGGCAAACATCCAGCCGGTGAAGATGCGGCGAATCTTGCGGTCCAGGGTGATTTCGTCGACTTCGACGAAGCCGTCGATCTTCTGAGCCTCAGCCTGATCGCGGGAATAGCATGCCTTCGGCGTTACCTGCAGCGCGCCGAACTGGACCGTCTCATTCACGTAAACATCGAAGGTGGTGATACGGCCCGTGATCTTGTCGAGGCCGGAGAAAACGGCGACAGAGTTTTCGATGCGGGCGGCAGAGGCCGCCTGCGGCAGGAAGGACATACCAAGCGCCAGGGCCAGGCCGGCGACACGCAGCACGTCTTTCCGCATGAAAAGCTTCATATCTACCTGTCTCCGCCGCGAGTCAAAATCAAAGGCCGCAGTCTCTGCGGCCACCTGCGGGTAAAGGTCAATTGTGGCCAAAAGCCGAGCCGAACGGACTGCTCAGTTGCCTGGCGTCCATGCATCGTAGTCGCCGGTGACGCGCGGACGCTCGCCCGGAACGACGAGGGAGCCCGGCGGGCGGTAAGCCTGCGACGAACCGGTCGGGTTTGCGCGATGCGGCTTCTGCCATTCCTTGGCGACGTAGTTTTCCTGCGACGGCGGCGTGTTGGTGCGGTGATGCATCCAGCCATGCCAGCCCGGAGGAATTGCGGAGGCTTCGGCGTAACCCTTGTAGATCACCCAGCGCTTCGGCAGACCGTATGAAGACATCCCGCCTTCGTAATACACATTGCCCAATTCATCCTGGCCGACGCGCTTGCCGAAACGCCAGGTCGCGAAACGCGTCCCGATCGTCTGACCGTTCCACCAGGTGAAGATTTGCAGGAGGAGATTCTTCATGTCTTTTCCTTGAGCTTGCCAAAGGGGCGAGCGGGACCAGAATTCGATCCAACGCTTATGCCGTCAGGAGGCGTGATTGTCCAGTGATTCCAGAGCCACAGCTGGTCATTTAAGAGCCATCTTGAAGCCTAGATGTGAGGGTTTGAAGCCGAGGCGTTCATAGAAGCGGTGCGCATCCTTGCGGTTGGCATTCGAGGTCAATTGAACGAGCCTGATGCCGCGACCTTTTGCCTCCGCGATCGCCCATTCGATCATGAATGCACCGATCCCCTGGCCGCGCATGTCGGCGCGCGTCTGGACCGCCTCGATGATCATCGCGGACGAACCGCGGCCGGTGAGCGACGTCGTGATCATCGTCTGAAAAGTGCCGACCACCTCTCCCCCACGCTCGCAGACGAACAGGGTCTGATCGGGCGATGCAGCGATGATCTCGAAAGCCCTGAGATAATCAGGAAGGGCCTCGGCAGCCACGGTGTCGCCGTGTCCACCCATGTCGTCTGCCGCAAACATCGCGATCAGGGCCGAAAGGTCGTCTTTCCGGGCTTCCCGGACGGTGGTCTGAATGGTCGTCATAGGGGCGCCATCAATGGGCTTCGAGCGGCTTTTCCAGAATCAATGTCGCGATTCCGGATTGGCCGGGGCCATTGTTTTCGTTGCGACCGGCATCGACAAATCCGTGCGCCCGATAGAATGCGATTGCCGTGTCGTTCCTCGGCTCGACTTCCAAACGCATGATCTCAGCGTCCGGAAAGCAGGTCTCAAGCTCCGCGAAAATCTCGCGGCCGATACCCTGCCGATGAAGAGCCGGCTGAACATACAGCAAATGCAGCATGACCGTCTTCGTCATCTCGTCCGACATCGCGGCATAGCCGACACCGCCGATATGCTTTCCGTTGTCGGCGACGAGAAACTCGGCGTTCTTCTTCACCAGCCGCGCCTGCAGCGCCGCCGGCGAGAAAAGGTGGGCGATAAGCTCGCTCACCTTCGCTTCGCCGTAGAACCCCGCATAAGCCGAACGAAACGCTTCAACCAACAGAACGCGAACCTTGTCGAGATCACGTTCGCTGGCGGTGCGCACGAAGTACACGGGCCTTACTCCTCGATGCCGAGCTTCGCCTTGACGAGCGCCTGAACGGCCTGCGGGTTGGCTTTGCCGCCGGTCGACTTCATCACCTGGCCGACGAACCAGCCGGCGAGAGCAGGCTTCGCCTGAACCTTGGCGACCTGATCGGGATTGGCGGCGATGATCTCATCGACAGCCGCCTCGATGGCGCCGGTATCCGTGACCTGCTTCATGCCGCGGGATTCGACGATCTCCGCCGGATCGCCGCCTTCGGCGAGCACGATTTCGAAGACATCCTTGGCGATCTTGCCGGAGATGGTTTCGGCCTTGATGAGATCGATGATCCCGCCGAGCTGGGCCGGAGAAACCGGGGTCGTCTCGATATCCTTGCCGATCCTGTTCAGCGCGCCCAGCAGGTCGTTGATGACCCAGTTGGCGGCCATCTTGCCATCGCGTCCTTCCGCCACGGCCTCGAAGTAGTCGGCGATCGCCTTTTCGGAGACGAGCACCGATGCGTCGTAGACCGACAGGCCGAGCTCGCGCACGAAGCGCTCCTTCTTGTCGTCAGGCAGTTCCGGCAGATCGGCTGCCAGAGCCTTGACGAAGGCGTCGTCGAATTCGAGCGGCAGCAGGTCCGGATCGGGGAAGTAACGATAATCGTGCGCATCTTCCTTCGAACGCATGGAACGCGTCTCGCCCTTATTGGGGTCGAAGAGACGGGTTTCCTGATCGATCGTGCCGCCTTCCTCCAGAATGCCAATCTGGCGACGGGCTTCGTATTCGATCGCCTGGCCGATGAACCGGATCGAGTTGACGTTCTTGATTTCGCAGCGCGTGCCGAAGCCTTCGCCCGGGCGGCGCACGGACACGTTGACGTCGGCACGCATGGATCCTTCGTCCATGTTGCCGTCGCAGGTGCCGAGGTAGCGCACGATGGAGCGCAGCTTGGTCATGTAGGCCTTCGCCTCGTCCGACGAGCGCATGTCAGGCTTGGAGACGATTTCCATCAGGGCGACGCCCGAACGGTTCAGGTCGACATAGGACATAGTGGCGTGCTGGTCGTGCAGCGACTTGCCGGCGTCCTGTTCCAGGTGCAGGCGCTCGATGCCGATCTCGATATCCTCGAACTGGCCCTGACGGTCCGGTCCGAGCGAGATCACGATCTTGCCTTCGCCGACGATCGGATCCTTGAACTGCGAGATCTGATAGCCCTGCGGCAGGTCGGGATAGAAGTAGTTCTTGCGGTCGAAGATCGAGCGGTTGTTGATCTGCGCCTTCAGCCCGAGGCCGGTACGAACTGCCTGGCGAACGCACTCCTCGTTGATGACAGGCAGCATGCCGGGCATGGCGGCATCGACGAGCGACACGTTGGAATTCTGCGGCTTGCCGAATTCGGTCGACGCGCCTGAGAACAGCTTCGAATTGGACAGCACCTGCGCATGGACTTCCATGCCGATGATGACTTCCCAATCGCCAGTGGCGCCGGGAATGAAGCGTTTCGGATCAGGCGTGCGAACGTCGACAAGGGTCATGAGATGCTCTTTTTAAAGCTGTTCTTTTCAAGTGGTGAGGTAAAGGAAATGGCTTTCAGGTGCAAGGCTTTCGGCACGTTGCGCGTGCCTGCATCGCGGCTGCAGCGGATTTTTTGGTTGTTAACCGCAAGCCCGATACAGTCTGCCAATGCCATCCCCCGAGATCATAAAATTAATCGCAGTGTTTGCGGCCTGGAATGCCTTTGTGTTCGCAGCCTACTTCGTAGACAAACAGGCAGCGCGTCGCGACCAGCGGCGGATCAGCGAAAAGACGCTGCTGACACTCGCATTGCTTGCCGGCACACCCGGCGCGATCACGGCGCAACAGCTGCTGCGTCACAAGACGCGCAAGGAGCCATTCCGGTCGCTTCTGATGGCCATTGCGATGCTTCACCTCCTGATCGTCCTTGCGATCATTTCGGGCGTCGCCGGCAGGATGCTTGGCCTGTTCTAGAAGCCGCCATAGGCGCCGTCCCCTTCCGTTGTGAGCGATTTCGATAGGCCGACGGATGGCACATCGCGGTCCAGCTTCGGATTATAGGCAATGGAAAGCCAGTGAATGACGTAGTCATGCTTCTTGAAAAAGCCGATCGCCTCGGCGTTTTCGGCGTGCGTCTGCATCATGACCTTGTCCAGCCCCTGCTCCGCGACCTCCTTCTCTACCGAAGCGAGAAGTGCCGAGCCTAGGCCATGGCCGGTGAAGGAAGGATCGATCCAGAAGTCGGAAATGGTCTCGTCCAGGTCCTCGCGGGCGGCCCAGCCCGCAACGTGGCCGTTCCACTCGACGACGGTGATCGTCAGCCAACGGGTCTGCGCAAAATTCAGAAAAGCGTTGCGTGCAGCAGACGCCATCGCATCCGCTTCGCCGATGGGCGCCATTACCTTCTGCCAAGCTCGCAGCCCAATCTCGCTTAGAAGCTCTGCTTCTCCTTCATGGGCATTGCGAATATGGATCAAGCAAACCTCCGCGCTGGCGACAAAAAGTAAAACACCGAATCGGGCCTTTTCAAAGCCTTGCATCACCTAGAGCTGATCTTATCCTCTACAGCACCGCGGACGGAACGCTTGACGCGGAAAAAACGGCCGACTATCAAATCCCCATGTTGAGCTCGTCATCAGAGACCCGGTAAAGGCCCTGCCCGCAAGTTTTCTTGCGCGCACGGGCCCGAAAAAACGAAGCCCTGACGTCCGCCCAGGACGCCAGATCGTTTTTGTGCGCCGTCTCAGGCGCAAGACCGGATCAACATTTCCATGGACATTTCACGCACGGAGCAGCGCATCCTGCACCTGTTGGCCCAAGGTGGCCGCATCGAAATCAAACGCGACGACAGAAGAAAGCTCGAGACCGTCAGTTGCTTCACCCGCGACGGCTGGATCTATCCGGGTTTCGACATCGACCTCTTCCGCAAGCTGAAGCGGCTGAAGGCGATCAGATCGCAGACGGGCCAACCCTACCGTATCACCGAGCGGGGACTAAGGCTCGTCAGAGCGCAACTCGACAACCGATGAACAGGAAACGGCGCCTCAAGGGCGCCGTTTTCATTTCAGCAATGCCGGGCGCATGGCAGCCCATTCGGCGGAGAAAGAGCCGGCGGCAACCGACTTGCCCGCCTGCCGATACCAATAACCGGCATTCCACTCGTCACCTTCGATGCGGTGACAGAGCGCGTGGCCCCAATCGAACGGCTGTTCGCCTTCGTGCGCCTGGCAGATGTCGTGCACGGCCTTCCACTCGGCTCCCATCGCAAAATCCGCTGCGGCCAGACGGTCGAAAGCCTCAACAAGCGCTGCAATCTGCGATGCCATGGTCATCTTCTCCACGTCGCGCATCCAAATGCGTCAGATTTCCAATCCGCAAAACCGACTTCGCCGACCATGATATGGTCGGCGAAGGTCATGTCTCTGTCTTTCGGCTCGCTTACCACCACTTGGCGGGGGTGAAGCGGCCGGCGGCCTGTTCGATCACATGCGCCGTCTTGAAGAGGGTCTCTTCCTCGAACGGCTTGCCGATCAGCTGCAGACCAAGCGGCAGACCCTTGTGGTCGAGGCCGGCGGGAACGGCGATGCCCGGCAGGCCGGCCATGTTGACCGTGACCGTGAAGATGTCGTTCAGATACATCTTGACCGGATCGGATGCGAGATCCTCGTCGGCGATGCCGAAGGCGGACGACGGGGTCGCAGGCGTCAAGATAGCGTCGACGCCGGCATGGAAAGCCAGATCGAAGTCGCGCTTGATCAGCGTGCGGACCTTCTGCGCCTGAATGTAATAGGCGTCGTAGTAACCGGCCGACAGGACGTAGGTGCCGATCATAATGCGGCGCTTGACCTCCTTGCCGAAACCGGCGGCACGGGTCTTCTCGTACATGTCGGCAATGTCCTTGCCGTCGACGCGCAGACCGTAGCGCACGCCATCGTAGCGGGCGAGGTTCGAAGAGGCCTCGGCGGGAGCGACGATGTAGTAGGCCGGCAGCGCATACTTCGTGTGCGGCAGCGAGATGTTGACGATCTCGGCCCCGGCGCCCTTCAGCCAGGCGATACCCTGCTGCCAGAGCGTTTCGATCTCTTCCGGCATGCCATCGACGCGATATTCGTTCGGGATACCGATCTTCATGCCCTTCAGCGACTGGCCGAGGGCAGCTTCATAGTTCGGAACCGGCAGATCGACGGAGGTCGTATCCTTGGCATCGACCGACGCCATCGACCGCAGCAGGATGGCAGCGTCGCGTACGTCGCGGGCGATCGGGCCGGCCTGATCGAGCGAGGATGCGAAGGCAACGGTACCCCAGCGAGAGCAGCGGCCATAGGTCGGCTTGATACCGACGGTGCCTGTAAAGGCAGCCGGCTGGCGGATCGAGCCGCCGGTGTCAGTCGCGGTTGCGCCGGCGCAAAGATGTGCCGCCACGGCAGCGGCCGAGCCACCCGAGGAACCGCCGGGAACGAGCTGCTGGTTGGAGCCGGCTGCACGCCACGGGTTGATGACCGCGCCGTAATGCGAGGTTTCGTTGGACGAGCCCATGGCGAACTCGTCCATGTTCAGCTTGCCGAGCATGACGGCGCCGTCGTCCCAGAGGTTCTGCGTGACGGTCGATTCGTAATGCGGCTTGAAGCCATCGAGGATGTGGCTGCAAGCCTGGGTGTGAATGCCTTCGGTGGCGAAAAGGTCCTTGATGCCGAGCGGGATGCCTTCAAGCTCACCGCCCTTGCCGCCGGCAAGACGGGCGTCGGAGGCTTCGGCCATCTGGAGCGCCTTTTCGGGCGTCACCTTGATATAGGCGTTGAGCTTGTCGTTGGCCGCCTCGATCGCCGAGATATAGGCCTCGGTCAGTTCGGTCGCTTTGATCTCCTTGGCGCGCAGCTTGGTGCGGGCTTCGGCAATGGTCAGGCTGGTGAGTTCGCTCATGATGTTTCGCTTCAAAATCTGGAATGGCAATGGTGTCGGAACGAGGCGGAAAAGCCCTATTCGACGACTTTGGGTACCAGGAAGAAATTCTGATCGGTGACCGGCGCGTTCGACACGATGTCCGCCGCCTTGTTGCCGTCCGTAACGTCGTCGGTGCGCTTCTTCATTGCCATCGGCGTGACGGAGGTCATTGCCTCGACACCCTCGACGTTGACTTCGGACAGTTGCTCGACGAACCCAAGGATACCATTCAACTCGCCGACCATGCGGTTTGCCTCATCCTCGGAGACGGCAATACGGGCAAGGCGCGCTACGCGCTTAACGGTGGCAAGGTCGACGGACATGGCATTCTCCGGATGGGATTTTTCCTATCGCTATAAAGGCCATGTCCGCCGCGCGCAACGGGCTGCATTTTCGATTGCGCAGAATTCCTGCCCTCAAACCGAAGCGATTTGAGGGCGCAGGCATCAGAACGAAAGGCTCTCCGCCGGCTTGATCGCCTTTACACCGGTCTTTGAGCCTTCCATGCCGGCGACGAACTTCTCCGGCGTCTGGTCGATGATCGGGAAAGTGCCGTAGTGGCAGGGGATCGCCGTCTTGAAGTTGAAGTAACGCTGGCAGGCGAGTGCGGCGACGGCGCCGCCCATGGTAAAGCGATCGCCAACCGGGACGAGACCGATATCAGGCTGGTGCAGTTCGTTGATCAGCGCCATGTCCGAAAAGATATCCGTATCGCCCATGGCAAAGATCGATGCCTCGTCGTCGAAATGCAGCATCAGGCCGTTGGCGTTGCCGAGCGCGTGGGAAACCCCGTCCTCGGTGATCTGCGCAGAGGAGTGCAGCGCATTGGTGAAGGTCGCGGAGAAACCGCCAAGCGAGATCGTGCCACCGGTATTGCCCATCTCGATCTTCGACAGGCCCTTGGAGCCCAGCCATGCAGCAAGGTCGGCGTTGGCGAGAACGACCGCACCGGTCTCCTTGGCAAGTGCTACCGTGTCGCCGACATGGTCACCATGACCGTGGGTCAGCAGAATGTGGGTTACGCCCGATGTCACGTCCTTCAGGTCCTGGCCGGCGAAGGAAGCGTTGTGCGTGAGGAACGGGTCGAGGAGGATTTTCGCCTTTCCGGTCTCGATTCGGAAAGCGGAATGACCAAGCCAAGTGATCTTCATGAAATTTCTCCTTTTATTATGTGATGCAAAAGCCTGCTTCGATCGTTATGGACATAACCGATGCAGCCACAAAGAAAAGCGGCGGCAACTTCAATTTCTTTTGACGGGATGAAACGACGATGACGGTGCTGACGATCGAGGAACTGGCGGCCGCACTTCAGCCGGGGCAGGCGATCGCCGGGCTAGACCTCGGCACCAAGACGATCGGGCTTTCGATGTCGGATCTCGGCCGGCGATTCTCGACCCCGCGCCCGGTCATCAAGCGCGAGAAATTCACCATAGATGCCGAGGTGCTTCTGAGCTTCGCTGAAAAGGAAAAGGTCGCGGGCTTCGTCATCGGGCTGCCGATGAACATGGACGGCTCGGCGGGGCCGCGCGTCCAGGCGACACGCGCGTTCGTTCGCAACATGGAGCAGAAGACCGCGCTGCCGTTCGTCTATTGGGACGAGAGACTGTCGACGGTTGCCGCCGAACGGGCGCTTCTGGAGATGGATGTGTCACGCGCCAAGCGCGCCGAACGCATCGATTCGGCGGCGGCGAGCTTTATCCTTCAAGGAGCCCTGGACAGGCTATCCTTGCTATCGAGGACGGCAGCCGACGGCTTCGAAGCCTGACGCGCCTGCCACCACGCGATGATGGCCTTGCGCTTGCGATAGCCCAGGATCGCGAAGACGATCAGACTGTCGACCACAATGGCGCGCGCGACCAGCGGCGGAATGGTTTCCGGCGGAATACCCAGAACATTGCCGTAGATCTGGAACGTCAGGTCGTGAACCTGCCGGGTCAGCATGAAGATGCCGAAATTCATGTCGTAGTAGGAAAGCCAGTACCAGCCCGCCAGAAAAACAATCGGACCGGCCCAGAAGATCAGGAACCACTTCATGCGGTCGCCCCTCTTTCTCGTTTGGCGACTGGCCGCTCGTGTGAGACCAGCCATGTCGACAATGCCATCAGACCCAGAACCAGCGCCGGCACTGCAATATCCAACGCGAGCACCGCGAAAAACATCATCGCGGCTACAAGGAACGCGGCTCTCGCGATTTTGGTTCCCATTGTTCCAGACACTCAATACTTTTGAACTGTCCGTACCCTGTCCCCTTAACCGCCGAGGCGCAACGTAAACCATTTGTTAAGGTTAACGCCGATGGGTGTACCTGTGGAAAGCCCTGCCCTCAGCCGTAGACCCCACGGACGATACGCTTGAGCGCGGTTGCCGCCTTGTCCCAGTCCTTCGCCGTCTTCAGCGCCAGCCCGGCGCATTGGCCGCCGGCGGATGCCGACAACACGAGATGCTGGATGGCGGCGATCAGAATGGCGTTGACGGCGACAACGTCGACACCCTTCGGCGGCGTCAGCGAGCCGCGCATGCGCTCGAGCCAGGTGGCCAAAGCCTTCGAGCGCGCTTCCGAAAGCCGCCTGACCTGCTCGGTGTTTTCGGACACCTCCCAGGCGACGATGCGACGAACCAGCGGGTCATCCCGCAAGGCTTCCAGGAAAAGCAGCGACAGGCGCTCCATCAGGTCGCCGTAAGTGAGAAGGAACATGCCGCCGGTGTCTTCCGGGATCTTGTCCTTGACCCACGTGCCGAGATCAGCCCCGATCGCCTCCACCAAGCCATTCAGTCCACCGTAGTAGCGATAGATCAGCTGCTTGTCGCAGCCGGCGCGGCGGGCGACGGCGTTGATACCGAAGTTCTGAAACCCCTCCTCCGCAAGCAGAGCCTTGGCCGCCTTCAGGATCGCCTTTTCAGTGGCACCACGGTCGCGTACGCGCTTCTCGGGTTCAGCGCGCGGTGCGCCGGCGATGGGTGTCAAAACCATGGGATCATTCAGCATCAGGGATTCGGGTCCGATTTGTCACTCATCGGTGAGTAACAACGCACCCCCGAACCGGCAACGGACAAAGCCTTGAAAGATTGTGGACAGTGATCAGTGCCCACAGCAAATCGCTCCCTTTGCCACCAGTCAGTGACGTCGCAGCAAAGTTACAGTGCTTGACCAAACCAGACCGTACGCTCGGACGCTTCGACGAGCGGTGGCCCCAACCTTGTAAAGCCGCGCGAACCCCAGAATCCTATACCATCAGCATTGGTTGGACTGGCACCGAGATGCACAGCTTTCACATCAGCCCTGCGGGCCTGCGAAAGCCAAACATCGAGGAGTTTCGTACCAATCCCCTGTCCTCGCAACCGCGACAGCAAATTCATGTGGATATGGGCTGGATAGGCATCGACGAGCGCCGCCGGCGGCAGCGACGGATGATGGATCGCAGCGATGCGCTTCTGGTCGGCATCCCAAAGATCAGGGTCGCCTTGCGGGTCAGGATAGGTTTCACGAAGGCGCGGCCACCAGTCGCGCTCAAGCTGGGCCTGGAACGCGCGAGTATCGTAGACGCCGACAATATACCCCGCGACGCCGTCCGCATCCTCGGCGACGAATGCCGTGGACGGACTCAGCATCACATAAGGGGCGGAGTAGATGTGGCCGATCAGCTTGCCGTCGCGGTGCAACGCCGTTGCGTCCTTGCCAGCATCTCCTGTGACCAACGAGATCGCGTAGATCTGCTCGATATCGTCGGGCCGAACGGCGCGAATATCGGTCATCAGCTTGCCGGCGGATAGAGCAGATCGACGATGTAGCTGGCGTCGAACCGCGAATCGAGCATGCCGTAGGTGGATCGCCATCCACCCGCGAGACGAGTTTCGATGAAGGCGTCGGCGATGCGCCCTGCCCCCAGCCGGTAAAGCTCCGCGGCGCCGGCAGCGAGCGCGAGCTGCTCGACCAGAAGACGGGCAGCACCCTCGTCGCGTTCGCAAAGCGCCATTGCCGCGCGCAGCACGTCGATGGTCTTCTTGCCTGCCGGACCGAGATCGCGTGCGAGGCCGGCAAACACGGTCTCGAAGAGATCCTTGCCGCGGTTCAGAATGCGCAGGACATCCAGCGCCATGACATTGCCGGAGCCTTCCCAGATCGCATTGACGGGCGCTTCGCGGTAGTGCCGGGCGATCGGACGTTCCTCGATGTAGCCGCTGCCACCGATGCATTCCATCGCTTCGTAGATCAGCGCCGGCGCGATCTTGCAGCACCAGTATTTGGCAACCGGCGTCATGACCCTCGCATAGGCCGCTTCTTCGGCACTGCCGCGGGCCTTGTCGAAGGCGTCGGCGAGGCGGAACGACAGCGCGGTGGCTGCGGCGACGTCGAGCGCCATGTCAGCGAGGACACGCGTCATGATTGGCTGGCTGACCAGCATCTTGCCGAAGACACTGCGACCGCGCGTGTGGTGGACGGCTTCGGCGAGCGAGGCGCGCATGATACCCGACGACGCCAGGGCGCAATCGAGACGCGTCAGCGTCACCATATCAAGGATGGTGCGAATACCGGCGTCCGGACCGCCGAGCAGGAAGCCGAAGGTGTCGTTGAACTCGACTTCCGACGACGCGTTGGAACGATTGCCGACCTTGTCCTTCAGCCGCTGGAACTGCAGGCCGTTGGCCGAGCCATCTTCGAGCAGGCGCGGCACGAGGAAGCACCCCATGCCTTCCTTGGTCTGCGCCAGCATGATGAAGGCATCACTCATCGGCGCGGACATGAACCATTTATGGCCGGAGAGCCTGTAGATGCCCTCGCTGACCTTCTCGGCATTTGTCGTGTTGGATCGGACGTCGGTTCCACCCTGCTTTTCCGTCATGCCCATGCCGATCGTCACGGCTGACTTCTGCATGGCGGGCTTGTTGGTGGAATCGTACTTGCGCGAAAGAATCTTCGGCGCCCAGTCCTTCTGGACGGCCGGCGAGGCCGAAAGAGCCGCCACCGAGGCGCTCGTCATCGTCAACGGGCAAAGGTGCCCGGATTCGAGCTGCGCCGTCAGGTAGAAGCGCGCGGCACGGACCTTGTGCGCCTGGTCCTTGGCATCCGCATCCGCCTGCGGGTCCCAGACCGACGAATGCAGGCCCGATGACATCGACCGACGCATCAGCGCATGCCAGGCAGGATGGAACTCGACCACGTCGAGACGCTCGCCTCTCGGACCATGGGTGCGCAGCTGCGGCGTGCCCTGGTTTGCCATGCGCGCGAGCTCCTGCGCCTCCGGAGAGGTCACATAGCGTCCCATGCTGTCCAGCTCGTCGCGAATGCCGCGCGGCAGCCCGCCGGTCAGATCGACGATCAGCGGATCGGACCTGTAGGCGTTGATGCCGGACCACAGGCTCGGCTGATTGAGTTCGGCGAGTTTTTCTTCGGCGGATGTCATGAATCGCTTCTAGTGCAAGAGGCAGGCAAAGGGAAACCGGAAGTTAGATTTCGTCTTGCACTTGCTTTAGCCGAATTTCGGCAAAATTGCAGGGGGAGACGGGTCTTTGCCCACAGCGCATGCTTGCCGCCGTCGCATGCACTCTTTATAGAGCCGCTGACGACAGCATAGAGGCAGGTTCATGGTCTTCTTTCCCCACCGCCACCTCATCGGTATCAAAGGGCTCACAGAGCAGGATATCACCTTTCTCCTCGACAAGGCCGACGAGGCCGTCAAGATCAGTCGGCAGAGAGAAAAGAAAACGTCGACCCTTCGTGGCCTGACTCAGATCAATCTGTTCTTCGAGGCCTCGACGCGCACGCAGGCGTCCTTCGAGCTCGCCGGCAAGCGCCTCGGCGCCGACGTGATGAACATGTCGGTCGGCAACTCTTCCGTAAAGAAGGGTGAGACGCTGATCGATACGGCGATGACGCTGAACGCGATGCGGCCGGACGTGCTTGTCATCAGGCATTCAAGCGCAGGCGCTGCCGCCCTGCTCGCGCAGAAGGTCTCCTGCTCGGTCGTCAACGCCGGCGACGGCCAGCATGAACATCCGACACAGGCGCTGCTCGACGCGCTGACGATACGCCGCGCCAAGGGCAAGCTTTCGCGCATCATCGTCGCCATCTGCGGCGACGTGCTGCATTCGCGCGTGGCGCGCTCGAACATCCTTCTCCTGAACGCGATGGGCGCGCGGGTGCGCGTGGTTGCCCCTGCGACCCTGCTGCCGGCCGGCATCGCCGACATGGGGGTGGAAGTCTTCCATTCCATGAAGGAAGGCCTGAAGGACGCCGATGTCGTCATGATGCTGCGCTTGCAACGCGAGCGCATGTCCGGCGCCTTCGTACCGTCGGTGCGCGAATACTTCCACTTCTACGGCCTCGACGCGGAAACGCTGAAGGCGGCGAAGGAAGATGCCCTGGTCATGCACCCCGGACCAATGAACCGGGGCGTGGAAATCGCCTCGGAGGTCGCGGACGGGCCACAGAGCGTGATCGCAGAACAAGTCGAAATGGGCGTCGCCGTACGCATGGCGGTGATGGAGACGCTGCTTGTCTCGCAGAACCACGGCCCCCGCAGCGAAGGAGCCGGCGCATGAGCAACTCGATCGTTTTCCAGAACGTTCGCATCATCGACCCCTCGCGCAATCTCGATGAAATCGGAACGATCGTCGTCGAGGACGGCCTGATCGTGGCCTCGGGCAAGGATGCCAAGAACCATGGTGTGCCCAAGGGTGCCGAGGTTCGCGATTGCAAAGGCCTCATTGCAGCTCCCGGCCTTGTCGATGCGCGCGTTCATATCGGCGAACCTGGCGCGGAACATCGCGAGACCATCGCTTCGGCCAGCCGCGCCGCGGCAGCCGGCGGCGTGACCTCGATCATCATGATGCCGGACACCGACCCTGTGATCGATGACATCGCACTCGTCGAGTTCGTCAAGAAGACGGCAAAGGACAAGGCGCTGGTCAATGTCTATCCGGCAGCGGCCATCACCAAGCATCTGGCCGGCGAAGAGATGACCGAAATCGGCATGCTGATGGAAGCGGGCGCGGTCGCCTTTACCGATGGCCGTTCCAGCCTGCACGACACGCAGGTCCTGCGGCGGGTCATGACTTATGCCCGCGAGTTCGGCGCCGTGATCTCCTGCGAGACGCGCGATAAATATCTCGGCGCAACCGGCGTCATGCATGAGGGACTGTTCGCAAGCTGGCTTGGCCTTGGCGGTATCCCGAAGGAGGCCGAACTCATTCCGCTCGAGCGCGACCTGCGCATCGCCAAGCTGACGCGCGGTAAATATCATGCGGCGATGATCTCGGTGCCGGAATCGGTCGAGGCCATAGAGCTGGCCAAGAGCCGCGGCGCGACGGTGACCTGCGGTATCTCCATCAATAATCTGGCACTCAACGAAAACGACATCGGCGAGTATCGCACCTTCTTCAAGCTCTACCCGCCGCTGCGTTCGGAAGACGATCGCGTGGCGATGGTCGATGCTCTGGCGAGAGGCGCGATCGACATCATCGTTTCGTCGCATGACCCGCAGGACGTGGACACCAAGCGCCTCCCCTTCGGCGAAGCGGCTGATGGTGCGATCGGCCTTGAAACGCTGCTGGCGGCGGCCCTGCGGCTGCACCACAGCGGCCAGGTCAGCCTGATGCGGCTGATCGATGCCATGTCGACGCGCCCCGCGCAGATCTTCGGCCTCGAGGCCGGCACGCTGAAGCCCGGCGCCAAGGCGGATATCGTGTTGATCGATCTGGACGAGCCTTGGCTTGTTTCGAAAGACATGCTTCTCTCCCGCTCGAAGAACACGCCGTTCGAAGACGCGCGGTTCAGTGGACGGGCTGTCGCGACCTACGTCGCCGGGCAGTGCGTGCATACTCTATAAGAAAAGACTGGGAGCGCCCGGAGGGAATATGGTCTCTGATCTCATGACTTGGCAGATCACGCTGCCGATCGCGCTGGCGGCCGCCGTCATCGGCTATCTGCTCGGGTCCATCCCGTTCGGCCTCATACTCACCAAGGCCGCCGGCCTCGGCGACGTGCGCAGCATAGGATCCGGCAATATCGGCGCCACCAACGTGCTGCGGACCGGCAACAAGAAGCTCGCAGCCGCGACCCTTCTCCTCGATGCATTGAAAGCGTCGGCCGCCGCGTGGATCGTCGGATATATCTTCGGTAATGAAGCGGCTCTCATCGCAGGCTTCTTTGCCTTTATCGGCCACCTCTTCCCTGTCTGGCTCGGCTTCAAGGGCGGCAAGGGTGTTGCCACCTATATCGGTACGCTTCTCGGCGTTGCGCCGGTGATGGTCCTTGCTTTTGCGCTAGTGTGGTTGGCGGTTGCGTTCATCACGCGATATTCGTCGCTTTCCGCGCTGGTTGCTATGCTTGTCATTCCGGTTGCATTGTGGATACTAGGCGCAGAAAAGGTTGCAGCGGTAATGGCAATCATGACTGCCATTTCCTACTGGAAGCACAAGACCAATATCTCGCGACTGATAAGCGGGACGGAAAGCAAGATCGGGGCGAAGGGGTAGGATGGACACTCGCAGCGCAAGGCCAAATGGAATTGCGCTGACGGACCGGCAACGCATCGCGTGGCTGCGTCTCATTCGCTCTGACAATGTCGGACCGGCGACATTCCGGGACCTCATCAATCATTTCGGTTCGGCCGAGACGGCACTTGCGGCCCTGCCCGAACTCTCGGCGCGCGGCGGCGCGACGCGCTCGATCCGCATCGCCACCGAAGCTGAAGCTCACCGGGAGCTGGAAGCCGCGCATCGATTCGGTGCGCGGTTCGTCGGCATCGGCGAGCCGGATTATCCCCAGGCGCTGAAGCAGATCGAAGGCGCCCCACCGCTGCTTGCCGTAAAGGGAAATCTTTCGGCCGCAACACAGCCGGCGGCCGGCATCGTCGGCTCGCGCAATGCCTCGATATCAGGCGCAAAGTTCGCGGCAATGATCGCGGGAGAATGCGGGAGAGCGGGCTATGCGATCGTTTCCGGTCTTGCGCGCGGCATCGACACGGCGGCCCATCGTGCGAGCCTCGACACCGGGACGATTGCCGCGATGGCGGGTGGGCTGGACCAGCCCTACCCTCCTGAAAATGCGGGGCTGCTCAACGATATCTGGAACACCAATGGTCTCGCCGTCAGCGAGATGCCGTTCGGCTGGGAACCCCGAGCGCGTGATTTTCCGCGACGCAACCGGCTGATCGCCGGAATTTCTCTCGGCGTCGTCGTCGTCGAGGCGGCAATGCGTTCGGGGTCACTGATCACGGCCCGTCTTGCGGGTGAGTTCGGCAGGCTTGTGTTTGCGGTACCGGGGTCGCCGCTCGACCCGCGTTGTCACGGCACCAACGGCCTGCTGAAGGACGGCGCGATGATCGTCACATCTCCCGCTGACGTCATCGACGCACTGGCGCCGCTGTCACAGCTGGATCTCTTTGCTGTGCCCGTTGCGGAGGAACCGGAGCATGGCGGCGGGTTCTCACTGCTGCCGCCCGATGACACCGATCGCGCACGGATCACGGATGCCCTGGGGCCGACCCCGGTCGAGATCGATGACATCATCCGGCACACCGGACTCACGGCCTCGGCCGTATACCTTGTCCTGTTAGAACTGGACCTCGCCGGTCGCCTGCATCGCCACCCGGGCGGTCTGGTTTCTCTTGCAATGGATGGCTGACGTCTTACATACGGGCCTGCAGGTCGCCGGCTTCGACATAGGCCATTTCGATAAGGTAGCAGAGCATGTCGGCCTTCTCCTTTTCCGCCACCTGGCGCAACTCTGCCAGCATCTGCCTGACGAAGGCGATGTTCTCGCGGGAGCTGGATCGACCGGCATCCTGTTTTGCGTATTTGGCCGCCATGAATGACTCATGTCCAGATAGAGAGAGGCTGCACGACGCAGCCGGAACCACACGTCAAAAACGATAGCGCAATAATCAGAAATTGCAACAACGCACTTATCTTCTCTAGGTTGCATCGCGTTGTAATCAGTAAAAATGCATGCAAACCACTTGACCGAAACGATTTCCCTGTCCATGTCGGAGACCGGCAACCATGACAGGGCAGGCCTTCTGCCTACCTATCCGCCAGCCCCAGTATCCTTTTTAGAGAATCATCATGAATGTTGTAGTGGTGGAATCGCCTGCCAAGGCCAAGACGATCAACAAGTATCTCGGCGCGGGATACAAGGTGCTCGCCTCGTTCGGCCATGTGCGCGATCTGCCCGCCAAGGACGGCTCGGTACTGCCGGACCAGGATTTCGAAATGCTCTGGGAGGTCGATGGCGCCTCGGCCAAGCGGATGAAGGATATCGCGGATGCCGTGAAGTCCTCCGACGGCCTGTTCCTCGCAACCGACCCTGATCGCGAGGGTGAAGCGATCTCCTGGCACGTGCTCGACATGCTGAACAAGAAGCGCGTCCTGAACGGCAAGACGGTCAAGCGTGTGGTGTTCAACGCGATCACCAAGAAGGCCGTTCTCGATGCCATGGCCGAACCCCGCGACATCGACGTGCCGCTGGTCGACGCCTATCTGGCACGCCGCGCGCTCGACTATCTCGTCGGCTTCAACCTGTCGCCGGTGCTTTGGCGCAAGCTGCCCGGCGCACGATCCGCCGGACGCGTCCAGTCGGTGGCGCTTCGCCTCGTCTGCGACCGCGAATCCGAAATCGAGCGCTTCATCTCCGAAGAATACTGGAACCTCTCGGCGCTGTTGAAGACGCCGCGCGGTGACGAATTCGAAGCGAAACTGGTTGCAGCCAATGGCAAGCGGTTGCAGGCGCGGTCGATCGCGAATGGCGAGGAAGCCGGCAAACTGAAGGCGCTCCTGGAAGGTGCATCCTACGTCGTCGATACGGTCGAGGCGAAGCCCGTCAAGCGCAACCCGGGACCACCCTTCACAACCTCCACGCTGCAGCAGGCCGCCTCCTCCAAGCTGGGCTTCTCGGCCTCGCGGACGATGCAGGTCGCCCAGAAGCTCTATGAAGGTTTCGACATCGGCGGCGAAACGGTCGGTCTCATTACCTATATGCGTACCGATGGCGTGCAGATGGCGCCTGAAGCGATCGACGCGGCGCGCGGCGCCATCGTCGACCAGTTCGGCCAGCGTTATCTGCCGGAGAAAGCCCGCTTCTACTCGACCAAGGCGAAGAACGCCCAGGAGGCCCACGAAGCGATCCGCCCAACGGACTTCAACCGTTCGCCGGACAAGGTTCGCCAGTATCTCGATGCCGACCAGCTCAAGCTCTACGACCTGATCTGGAAGCGCGGCATCGCCAGCCAGATGGCGTCGGCAGAGATCGAGCGCACCACCGCGGAAATCACCGCCGACAACAACGGCGAGAAGGCCGGCCTGCGTGCGGTCGGCTCCGTCATCCGTTTCGACGGCTTTATTGCCGCCTACACCGATCAGAAAGAAGACGGCGAGCAGAGCGACGACGGCGACGACGAGGATGGCCGCCTGCCGGAGATCAATGCGCGCGAGAACCTCGCCAAGCAGAAGATCAATTCGAGCCAGCACTTCACCGAACCGCCGCCGCGCTATTCCGAAGCTTCGCTCATCAAGAAGATGGAAGAGCTCGGTATCGGTCGTCCTTCCACCTACGCGGCAACGCTCGCAACGCTGCGCGACCGCGAATATGTGATCATCGACAAGCGCAAGCTGATCCCGCATTCCAAGGGCCGGCTGGTGACGGCTTTCCTGGAAAGCTTCTTCACCAAGTATGTCGAATACGACTTCACTGCCGATCTTGAAGAGAAGCTCGACCGGATCTCCGCTGGCGAACTGAACTGGAAGCAGGTTCTGCGCGACTTCTGGCAGGATTTCTTCGCTCAGATCGAGGACACGAAGGAACTTCGCGTTACCAACGTACTCGATTCGCTGAATGAATCGCTGGCGCCCTTGGTATTTCCGAAGCGCGAGGACGGCAGCGATCCGCGCATCTGCCAGGTTTGCGGAACCGGCAATCTGTCCCTGAAGCTCGGCAAGTACGGCGCCTTCGTCGGCTGCTCGAACTATCCTGAATGCAATTACACGCGCCAGCTGTCATCCGAAGGTGGCGCAGAAGCCGAAGGCGCAGCGCTGAACGAGCCGAAGGCGCTCGGCACCGATCCGGTGACCGGCGAGGAACTTACGCTGCGCTCCGGCCGTTTCGGCCCCTACATCCAGCGTGGCGATGGCAAGGATGCCAAGCGCGCCTCGCTGCCGAAGGGCTGGCGGCCGGAAGAGATCGACTACGAGAAGGCGATGGCGCTCATCTCGTTGCCGCGCGATATCGGCAAGCACCCAGAATCCGGCAAGATGATCTCGTCCGGTATCGGCCGGTATGGGCCGTTCCTGTTGCATGACGGTTCCTATGCCAACCTCGAAAGCGTCGAGGACGTCTTCTCGATCGGGCTCAACCGTGCCGTGACCGTGATTGCCGACAAGGCAAGCAAAGGACCTGCCGGTCGCGGCCGGACTGCTGCGGCAGCGTTGAAGGAACTTGGCGACCATCCGGATGGCGGCGCGATTACCGTGCGCGACGGCAAGTACGGTCCTTACGTGAACTGGGGCAAGGTCAACGCAACGCTGCCCAAGGGTACGGATCCGCAGGCGCTGACGGTCGAGGAAGCCCTGGTGCTGATCGCAGCCAAGGCGGGCAAGGCACCTGCAGCCAAGGGTAAGCCGAAGGCCAAGGCGGCATCCGCCGAGGCGAAGGCAACGAAGGCGCCGGCAAAGGCGAAAGCGACCAAGGCGAAAGCCCCGGCCAAGAAGACGAAGAAGAGCGAAGAGTGAGCAGAATTCCGCGCGACAACATGAAGGGCAAGCGTCCGAGCAAGGCCGGCCGTGCCAGTGCCGAGCCGTCTGTCGCGCCGCTCAACATCCAGCATGGAGCGCTTCCTTCGCGCGAAGTGATCCTGCGCTTTATCGCCGATCATCCGCAAAAGGCCTCCAAGCGCGAGCTTGCCAAGGCATTTGGCCTGAAGGGTGATAGCCGCGTGGAGCTCAAGCAGCTACTGCGCGAGCTCGAGCAGGAGGGGATGCTTCAGAAGACGCGCAAGTCCCTCATCCGCCCTGGCGCGCTGCCGCCGGTGACGGTGCTGGATATCACGACACGCGACAAGGACGGCGAACTGATCGGCCGACCGGCTGAATGGCCGGAGGAAATGGGTGTCGCACCCGCGGTCGCTATTCGACAGTCGACCTCTCCTGCGGGTCGCAATGGCAAGGGCAAGGCGCCTGTGGCCGGCATGGGCGACCGCATTCTTGCAAAGATCTTTCCTGCCGCCGATCGCGGTGGTCCGGCCTATACCGCACGGATCATCAAGGTCCTCGACAAGCGTCGTGGTGCGCTGCTCGGCGTGTTCAAGGACGCGCCCGGCGGTGGCGGACGCCTGCTGCCGATCGAACGGCGTGGCGAGGAAATGCTGATCGATCCCGATTACAAGGGCGAGGCCAAGGACGGCGATCTGGTCGAGGTCGAGGTCGCGCGCCTCGGCCGTTTCGGATTGCCGCGTGCCAAGGTGCTTTCGATCGTCGGTTCTGTTGCCTCGGAGAAGGCGATCTCAATGATCGCAATTCACGCCCACGGCATTCCTTATATCTTTCCGCCGGCCGTTGTCGCCGAAGCGGACGACGCCAAGCCGGCGACCATGTCGCATCGCGAGGACTGGCGCAGCGTGCCGCTGATCACCATCGATCCGGCCGACGCCAAGGACCACGACGATGCCGTGTATGCGGAACTCGATCCCTCGCCCGATAACGAAGGCGGCGTGATCGTTACGGTGGCCATCGCCGACGTCTCTTATTATGTCCGGCCGAACTCACCGCTGGATCGCGAAGCGCTGAAGCGCGGCAACTCCGTCTATTTCCCGGATCGGGTCGTGCCGATGCTGCCGGAGCGGATTTCGAACGATCTGTGCTCGCTGCGAGAGGCCCAGGATCGACCGGCGCTTGCAGTGCGCATGGTCTTCTCGAAAGAAGGTCGCAAGGCCAGCCACACCTTCCATCGCGTGATGATGAAGAGCGCGGCGAAACTCTCCTACCAGCAAGCACAGGCGGCGATCGACGGTAATCCCGACGACAAGACCGGTCCGATGCTCGAACCGATCCTGAAGCCGCTCTGGCACGCTTATGCGGTGATGACCCGCGGTCGCGAGCGGCGCCAGCCGCTCGAGCTCGACATGCCGGAACGCAAGATCCTGCTCAAGCCCGACGGCACCGTGGACCGGGTTTTCGTGCCGCCGCGGCTCGATGCGCACAAGCTGATCGAAGAGATGATGATCCAGGCGAACGTTTCGGCCGCCGAAACCCTGGAGAAGAAGAAACAGCTTCTCATCTACCGCATTCACGATGGCCCGACGCTGGCAAAGCAGGAAGTGCTGCGCGAATTCCTGGCAACGCTTGGCATTTCGCTACCGAAGGGCGGCAATATGCGCGCCAACAATTTCAACATGATCCTCGCCAAGGCAGACGACACGCCGCATCAGACGATGGTCAACGAAATGGTGCTGCGCTCGCAGAGCCAGGCGATCTACAGCCCCGAGAATATCGGCCATTTCGGCCTGAACCTGATGAAGTACGCGCACTTCACCTCGCCGATCCGGCGCTATGCCGATCTGATCGTGCACCGCGCGCTGGTCGGTTCGCTCGGCTTCGGCGAAGGCGGCATCACGCCGGACGAGGAAGCCGCGCTGGACGATATCGCCGCCGAAATCTCGACTTTCGAGCGCCGCGCCATGGCAGCCGAGCGCGAGACCGTGGACCGGCTCATTGCACACCACCTTGCCGGCCGCGTCGGCGAGGAGTTCGAAGGGCGCATAGGAGGCGTGACGAAATCGGGACTATTTGTCGCCCTGCCGGACTATGGAGCGGACGGCTTCATTCCTATATCTACGCTCGGAACGGACTACTTCATCTATGATGAGGCGCATCAGGCGCTATCTGGCGAGAAAACCGGTCTCGGATATCGCTTGGGGGATAGCGTTACGGTGAAACTTGCGGAAGCCATTCCGCTCGCCGGTGCACTTCGTTTCGAGATGATCAGCGAAGGGCGGAAGATGCCTACCGCTGTGCGTTCGTTCCACAAGGCGGGCCGACGCGACGCGCACAACGCGCGGAAGAAGGCCGGAACAAGACCCCCGAGAGGGCGGCGATAGGCGTTGTAGGGACGCCAGAAAAGGAAACGACGATGACGACCACTTCAAGCGAGCAGACCATCCGTTACGGAGGAAGCGAAGAGGTGGAACGTCCGGTCGGTCGCTCCATCATGCGCGGCATGCTCAATCGTTGTCCGGCTTGCGGCAGCGGGAAGCTCTTCAGGAATTTCCTGAAGCCGGTGGATGATTGCGCCGCCTGCGGCGAAGCCATGCATCACCATCGTTCCGACGACCTGCCGCCGTACCTTACGATCGTGGTGATCGGCCACATCATCATCGGCGGCTACATGATGACCGACATGGTCTGGCCGATGCCGCTGTGGCTTACCTTTGCGATCTGGACGCCGATAACGCTGATTGCGGCGCTGCTGGTCATCCAGCCGATCAAGGGTGGCGTCATCGGTCTGCAGTGGGCGCTCAAGATGCACGGTTTTGGCGGCCATGGCGACGATCACGATCAGTACGAGATTCCCGGCCGCCGTCGCTAGGCGGCTACATTCACCATCACGACACATTTGACGTGTAGCAGCGCCGCGTGCGCTGCTACACGTGTTTGTGGCGCCAAAATCATGTGCGCCCAATGGTAAGCTTTTCTTGACGAATCCTGTCCCACATCAATCAGCTTATTGCGGCAGGCGCGGTTCATCTTGTAAAGCACAGCCGTCACTTGGATTTGGTGCTGTTGTGCCTTTCTATGTGTTCGCGGCACGCGATTCCCTGCAGTGGTTCTAAGGATGGCTTTATGTCTCAGCCGCGAAACGGCACACCGGGCGATGTTGAGGAAATCCATTGGCCTTCACTGGTGGCTGCCATTTCGTCGATCTCCGCTGTCGGAATCGCTATCGGCCTCGGCCTTCCGCTCCTCAGCATCATTCTCGAGAAGCGCGGCGTCCCGTCGACTCTAATCGGCCTGAACACGGCAATGGCCGGCATTGCCGCCATGGTGGCCGCGCCGATCACGACGAAGCTCGCGCACAAGTTCGGCGTTGCTCCCACGATGCTCTGGGCTGTGGTGCTTTCTGCGCTCAGCGCCGTCGGCTTCTTCTATGCCGAGCAATTCTGGATGTGGTTCCCACTGCGCTTCGCTTTCCACGGCGCGACGACGACGCTGTTCATTCTCTCGGAATTCTGGATCAACGCCGCGTCCCCTCCCTCGAAGCGCGGATTCGTTCTCGGCATCTACGCCACCGTGCTTTCGCTCGGCTTTGCTGCCGGGCCGTTGCTGTTCTCCATTGTCGGCAGTGAAGGCATCATTCCTTTCGGCGTCGGCGCCTGCGCCATCCTGCTCGCGGCGGTGCCTATCTTCATCGCACGCCACGAGAGCCCGGTTCTGGAGGAGAAGCCAGAGCTGCATTTCATGCGGTATATTTTCCTGGTCCCGAGTGCCACCGCTGCGGTCTTCATCTTTGGCGCGGTCGAGGCCGGCGGCCTTGCCCTGTTCCCGATCTATGCCGTCAGGGCATCCTTTACCGAATCGCAAGCGGCCCTGCTGCTGACAGTCATGGGCATCGGCAACATGATCTTTCAGATACCGGTCGGTCTGCTCTCCGACCGGATGAAGGACAAACGCCCCCTGCTCGCCGGCATGGCTTTCATGGGCCTGATCGGCTCGCTGATGCTGCCGCTCCTGTCCCACAGCTGGGCCTTGATGGCTGCGGTGCTGCTTTTCTGGGGCGGCTGCGTTGCCGGTCTCTATACGGTCGGCCTCAGCCATCTGGGCTCCCGCCTGACGGGATCGGACCTTGCGGCGGCCAATGCGGCGTTCGTCTTCTGCTACGCTGTTGGCACCGTTGCCGGTCCCCAGGTCATCGGCGCGGCGATCGACGTCGCCGGCAACAACGGATTTGCCTGGGCAATTGCCGCTTTCTTCGGCCTTTATGCCCTGCTTTCCGCCGTAAGGCTGCTTTTCATTAGAAAGCGGGCTTGACTTTTCGGGCTGGATTCGTAGTTTCGCGCCAGAATTTGCCGTGGAGCCATCCGGCCTTCCACGGCTTTCATTTTATTAAAGGCAGGACGACCATGGCCAAGGCTACAACAATCAAGATCAAGCTGCTGTCGACAGCCGACACCGGTTTCTTCTACGTCACGACGAAGAACAGCCGTACGATGACGGACAAAATGACGAAGACGAAGTACGACCCGGTTGCTAAGAAGCACGTCGAGTTCAAGGAAACCAAGATCAAGTAATCACTTGATCTAGCGGTTCGTAAAAAGCGCGCGCCAATCGGCTGCGCGCTTTTTTATTGCCTGAGATCCGGCGAGCCTCCAGAGAGCCGCAGAAACAGAAACGCCGTCCTTCCCGTTTCTACGGAAAGGACGGCGTGTTCATGAAAGGGGGTCGGCCAGCAAGCAACGCGGCACGAGGAACCGCGGAATGTTGCATACCAGCCGACCGACCCCACGACCCAGGAGATGCGGCGGACCTGAGCATCATGGGGTATCGACAACTCCCGTAGGAGTGTTTTTCTCTTATGAGCCGATAATTTGCGCGAAAATGAAAGAAAATCAACAAATTCTTAATGGTTAGAATTCTCAGATTGATTTCATGGTTAAAAGTCCGGATTTGGAACAGCTTATAACGCGAAGAATCATCTCTTTTGGCAAGAATAGGCACGAATACGGCGGAGCTCTCCGCAAGTATAGTCCAATAGCATTAGCAGCCTCGGCCTCCTAAAGTCTGGTGATTACCGAAGCTCCGGAGTATCCCCGGGAAATGCGACGATTATTCACATTCCCCTCACCGCATGGCAAATACCTCCGGCGGGCCATTTCTGTGGCGCGAAAGCTTAAATCCGGAACTTACGTGGTTCTATTTTGACGGAACGCGTTGCGACGCCCTATGGGCGCCCATCCATTTACCTGTGGATTGTCGTGGAGAAGCGAGAAGGCTCAGGCAGCCGCGACGACGCGATTGCGTCCGCCGTTCTTGGCTTCATAGAGCGCCTGGTCGGCTTGCTTCATCAACTGTCCCGGCGTGAGCACCGATGTGCCGCGCGATGATATCCCGAAGGAAGCAGTGACCTCCAGCGCATGGCCGGAGGACTTCAGCAAGAATGGCGCCGTCTCGATGGCAAGGCGAAGCCGCTCGGCGACCACCGCGGCGACTTCGGGCGCCGTATCCGGCATGACGACAACGAACTCCTCGCCACCGTAGCGGCAGGCGAGATCGGCGCCGCGAACCGTGGAGCGAATACGGTTGGCAAACTCCCTGAGGACGTCATCGCCGGCATCGTGACCGTATGTGTCGTTGACGTCCTTGAAGCGATCGATGTCGCTGATCAACACCGACAGCGGCCGGCCTCTGGCCATCGAACGGTTGAACAAGGTGCTCATGTGGTTGTCGAGATAGCGACGGTTGCTGAGCCCTGTCAGCGGATCCGTCACCGCAAGCTCGATGGTCTGCTTCAGACCGGCACGCAGGCGATCGTTATAATGCTTGCGCCGCAACTGTGTCAGGCAACGGGCGACGAGTTCGTTCGGATCCAGCGGCCGCACGATGTAGTCGTTCACGCCGAGGTCGAGGGCACGCGTGGCCATTTCGTCGTCGCCCTGCTCCGTGATGATCAGGATCGGCAGGAAGCGCGTGCGTTCGAGAGAGCGGAGCTGCGAGCACAGACGCAGCGGATCATAATCATCGAGATTGGCGTTGACGATCACCAGGTCGAAGGCGTTCTCGGTTGCCTCGAAGATCGCCGCCTGGGCATCCGAGATCGCGAAGACGTCGGCAACAGGCTTCAATGCCCTGATGATGCGCTCCTGCGAATTGGCCCGGCCATCGACCAGCATCACCTGGGCCGTCTCCTCGCCGCGCCCGTCGGCGCCCCTGAGCAGATCGTCGATGCCCATCATGTGGGCTGTCTCGGCGCGAATGCGCAGCTCGTCGCTCAAGGTCTTGAGACGTAGCAAGCTTTTCACGCGGGCGATCAGCTGGAGATCGTTGACGGGCTTGGTCAGAAAGTCATCGGCACCGGCCTTGAGGCCACGAACGCGGTCGGTCGGCTGATCGAGTGCAGTGACCATGACCACGGGAATATGCGCCGTCTTCACATTGGACTTCAGGCGCTCGCAAACTTCAAAGCCGTCCATTCCAGGCATCATGATATCGAGAAGCACGAGATCGACCTGGTTCCGCTCGCAAATCGCCAGAGCCTGATATCCGTCCGAGGCCGTCAGCACATCGAAATATTCGGCGACCAGCCGCGCTTCGAGCAGCTTCACATTCGCCGGGATATCATCAACCACCAGGATTCGCGCAGTCATGGGCTTCTTTCCGATGCGTCAGGCATCCCCAAGGTATGTCTTGATCGTTTCGATGAACTTGGGAACGGAGATGGGCTTGGAGACATATGCCTCGCAGCCGCCCTGCCTGATACGCTCCTCGTCGCCCTTCATCGCAAAAGCGGTCACGGCGATGACTGGAATCACATGCAGCTCGTCGTCTTCCTTCAGCCACTTGGTGACCTCGAGGCCCGAGACTTCCGGCAACTGGATATCCATGAGGATCAGATCGGGGCGATACTTGCGGGCAAGTTCCAGCGCTTCCATCCCGTTGCGGGTCTGAATCGTCGTGTAGCCGGACGCCTCGATGAGGTCGCGAAAGAGCTTCATGTTGAGCTCGTTATCTTCTACAATCATCACCTGCTTGGGCATGACACGCGTCCTAAGTCCGTTCTGGCAACCGTTCAGCCGCATAAGTATGACATGCGAACGCACGGACCCATGAAACCGATGGCTGAATGTTATCGGTATTTGGTTGAAAAATAGGTAATTTAGCCCGAGAAATGCAGAGCAACTTCAAGACTTCCAAACAGCGCGCAGCAGACCCGCAAGAGACCGCAATTGCCGTTCTTGCCTGGCTTGCAAATGACCCAGATCTTTTCGGCCGATTCCTTGCCCTGACAGGGGTTGAGCCGGCACAGGTCCGCACCGCGATAAGCGATCCGGGCTTTCTTTCCGGCATGATGGATTTTCTGATGCAGCACGAGCCCACCGCGCTTGCCTTCTGCGAGGCGACCGGCACTTCACCAGAAACGCTGAATGCGGCGTGGTTGCATTTCTCGCCGCCGGGCCTGGGGTCGGGGGAGTATTGAGAATGGAGATCGTGACCAACGCCAGCCAGGTGCGCCTCGGCGACCGCCCCCTTATCGTCTGCGACATCGACGAGGTGGTCCTGGAGTTCCTGACACCGTTCACCGCTTTTCTTCGTTCGCAAAGCTGCGATCTGCTGCCGCGCTCCTTCCGGCTGCACGGCAACATCGTCTCGCTGCTGGACGGCAGCGAACTCGACCGCGACCAGGTTGACACCTTCGAGGATGCGTTCTTCGCCAGCCAGGATTTGTGGCAAAAGCCGGCGGAACGCGCGATCGAAACGCTGCAAGCCCTTTCCGACGAGGCGGACATCGTTTTCCTGACCGCCATGCCACCGCGCCACCATGGCGTCCGGCGTCGGCTTCTCGACCGCTTCGACCTCGCCTTCGACATGATCGCGACCGAGCAGCCGAAGGGGCCTGTCGTTGCGCAGCTGCACGATCGCCGAAACCTGCCTGTCGCGTTCATCGATGATATGCAACGCAATCTCCTCTCTGTCGGCGAGCATGTCCCCAAGTGCTTGCTGGTGACGATGATGGCCAATGCCGACTTCAAGCCTTTCGCACCGGTTCCGGTCGATCCGATCGTCGCTGCCTCGGGATGGGAGCACGCACACGACCTGTTGCGGGCACACATGGCATCCGGCATCGCACCTGTAACCTCCCGAACCGGCTGAAACGGAGCGCACCGTACGGCTTTCCGGGCATTTTGCGGCCGGCATACATTGCCGCATGCGGCGCATGACACCGACGTGGACGCGCCACCAAAAGCTTCGCGACGCTCTTGAGACTCACAAGCTTAGGGGCTAATGTCGCGATGTTCAACCTTTGTTCTCAGCCATGATGCAACTGCCTTCCAAGACGCCCGGCTTCTGTCGCGACTGCCTTGCCGAGCAGAAGAGCGAGGCACGTCGCTGTACGGCATGTGGGAGCCCGCGCCTCGTGCGGCATGACGAGCTCTACGATCTGACGCTGGCGCACATTGACTGCGACGCGTTCTATGCGACGGTCGAGAAGCGTGACAATCCGGAGCTTGCCGACAAGCCGGTGATCATCGGCGGAGGCAAGCGCGGTGTCGTTTCCACCGCCTGCTACATCGCCCGCATACACGGCGTCCGCTCGGCGATGCCCATGTTCAAGGCGCTCGAAGCCTGCCCGCAGGCCGTCGTGTTGCCGCCGAACATGGAGAAATATGTGAAGGTGGGGCGCGAAGTGCGCGCGATGATGCAGGACCTGACGCCGCTTGTGCAGCCGCTTTCGATCGATGAAGCATTCCTGGAGCTTGGTGGCACGCAACGGCTGCACCACGATCCCCCTGCCCGCACATTGGCCAAGTTTGCACGGCGTGTCGAAAAGGAAATCGGCATCACCGTCTCCGTGGGCCTCTCGTATTGCAAGTTCCTCGCCAAGGTGGCGTCGGACCTGCAAAAGCCGCGGGGATTTTCGGTGATTGGACGCGAAGAAGCGGTGTCCTTTCTCGCACCGCGCCCAGTCACAACGATCTGGGGCGTGGGAAGGGCGTTTGCGGCAACGCTGGAAGCCGATGGCATTCGCACCATCGGACAGTTGCAGACGATGGAAGAGAGCGATCTCATGCGGCGCTATGGCAGCCTCGGTCAGCGGCTCTCGCGGCTGTCGCGGGGCATCGACGATCGAGATGTGCATCTGAATGACGCCGCCAAGAGCGTATCCGCAGAAACCACATTCTTCGACGACATCTCGCGATACGACGACCTCGTGCCGATCCTGCGCAACCTTTCCGAAAAAGTCTCCTGGCGATTGAAAAAGAACGAGATTGCCGGCCACACGGTCGTTCTGAAAATGAAGACCGCAGACTTCAAATCGCGAACCCGCAACCGCAAGCTCGAAGATCCGACGCAACTCGCCGACCGGATCTTCCGCACCGGGCTCGACATGCTGCAGAAAGAAACCGACGGGACGAAATTCCGTCTGATCGGCATCGGCGTCACCGACCTTTGCGATCCTGTACGCGCCGATCCGCGCGATCTCGTCGATGTGCAATCGGGGCGCCGGGCGGCTGCGGAAGCGGCCATGGACAAGCTGCGCGACAAGTTCGGTAAGGGAACAGTCGAAACCGGCTATACCTTCGGCGGCAAGCGCGACCGCTCTTAAGGGCACTAAGCTCGCCAGCCGCTGTGCCGATCCGATCGTCCCGGCACGCTGTTTCAAGTTTTCCTTAAGTTTCGAGGACTAGGCTGCCTTCACTGTATTGCGTTTTGGTTGGTTCAATGTTCTCGCGTCTCGTTTTCGGCCTCGGCTTGCTGTCGGCAACCGCGCTCGTGCACCCGGCTTTCGCCGGAGATGCGCGCACGTTGCAAATCTTCGTTTCGAAGAGCAATCAGACACTTGCCGTCTATGACGGTGCGGAGGTTATTGCGACGTCGAAAGTTTCGACGGGCAAGCCGGGTCATACGACGCCCAGCGGCATCTTCTCCGTCATCGAGAAGAAGAAGTATCACGAGTCCAATATCTATTCCGCAGCCCCGATGCCCTTCATGCAAAGGCTGACATGGTCCGGCATAGCGCTGCACGAGTCGAATTCCGTGCCGCGCTATCCCGCCTCACACGGCTGCGTGCGTTTGCCGAGCGCATTCGCAAAGGAGCTCTACAAGATGACCGCGATGGGCGTGCCCGTCGTGATCACCGACGGTGAAGTCACGCCGAGGCCGATCGATCACCCGGCGCTCTTCCATCCGCAGGCGCCAGAGCCAGCTCCTCTCCTGTCGGACGTCGAGTTGAGGCCAGCGATCGGACAAATGCCGGTACAGGTCGCCATGAACGAAGCAGCGATGCCGCGGCTGCAAATCCAGCCGATCGTCGCACCTGTTAACGACGAACCGATCCGTATCCTCATTACTCGTAGAAGCGAGCGTGAGACGATCATAGACTTGCAAACCCTACTGGCCGATCTTGGATTTGCCGTCGGCAATCCCGATGGGCTTCTGGGGCCGGCAACGGTTCAGGCGATCGCCGACTTCAAGTCGCAGCATCCTTTGGCCCCGGGCAACGACAAGTCGCTCATCAGTGACACATTGATCGACGCCGTCTATGCGGCTGCAGGCAAGTCCGGGCCACCAAATGGCGTCCTTCTCGTTCGACAGGGTTTCCGCCCGGTATTTACCGCTCCGGTGACCATCTCCGATCCTGGGCTCGCGCTCGGAACGCACTTCCTGACGGCCAGCGCTGTCGATTTCGAGAACGGCACCGCGAGCTGGATGGGCGTAACGCTCGCAAACAATCTCTCGCGCCAAACGATGAAGCGGCTAGGCATCACCGGTCTCGAAAGCTCGATCATCTCGGGAACGCCGATCGCCAACGCTCTAACCCGCGTCGACATACCCGACGACACGCGGAAGAAGATCGACGGGATGCTGACGGCGGGATCGACCATCACCATATCAGACACCGGCATCGGGACTGAGACCGGCATCGGCACCGACTTCATCACCGTGACCCACTGAAGGGTCAGACGAGTTCCACGTCCACCACACCCGGTGCTGCCCGCAGCGCGGCGGCAATCTCCGGCGTAATGCGATATTTCTGCGAGAGTTCAACCTCAACTTCCCGCCGGCCGTCTTCCTTGATCACGATGAAGGAGACGAGACCATCGCCCCTGGCATTGAGATGAGCAGCAACTGCGCGCAGTGGTCCGGAATCACGGACATAGACGCGCAGCGCCTTCTGCATCTGCAGCGACTTTTCCTCCAGCGACTGGATCGTCTGGATGCGTAGTCCGATGCCTTCCGGCCGTTCCTCGCCCGTTGCCGTGATGACGAAGGATTTTCCTGACTCGAGCATGTCGCGGTACTGGTTCAGCATTTCAGAGAACAGGACGGCTTCGAACTGACCGGAGGAATCAGAGAAGACGATGATCCCCATCTTGTTGCCGGTGCGGGTCTTTCGCTCCTGCTTCGAAATCACCGTTCCGGCCAGCCGGGCATTGGTTGCTCCCTGCTTCACCGCGGCAGAGAAGTCCGCAAAGGTCTGCACGCGCATCTTCTGAAGAACGCTGTTGTAGCTGTCGAGCGGGTGAGCGGTCAGGTAGAAACCAAGGACCTGGAACTCCTTGAGAAGCCGTTCCGAAGCCAGCCAGGGCGAAAACGTAGGAAGGGCAATCTTTTCGGGCCCGGAGGAAAGCGCGCCGCCGAAAATGTCGGACTGGCCGCTCAGCTTGTTTTCCTGCGCGCGCTGGGCATAGCCGAGGACCCGATCGAGCCCGGCCGACAGCTGCGCGCGATCGAGGCTGAAGCAATCGAACGCGCCGGCGTAGATCAGGCTTTCCAGGACACGGCGATTGACCTGCCGCGGGTCGATGCGCAGGCAGAAATCTTCAAGGCTCGCAAACGGCGTATCGCCGCGGACCTGCACGATATGTTCGACCGCGGATTCGCCAACGCCCTTAAGGGCGGCCAGCGCATAGTAGATTCGTGCCTCGCCCGTTTCGAAATGACGGAACGAGGTCTGCACCGACGGCGCGATCACCTCGATCCCGAGGCGCTTTGCATCCTGGCGGAAGTCGTTGACCTTTTCGGTGTTCGACATATCGAGCGTCATCGACGCTGCGAGAAACTCCACCGGATAATGCGCCTTCATATAGGCCGTCTGGTAGGAGACGATCGCGTAGGCCGCGGCGTGCGACTTGTTGAAGCCGTAGTTCGCGAACTTTGCCAGCAGTTCGAAGATGTTGTCGGCCTGCGGCTTCGACACGCCGTTCTTGACGGCACCGTCAACGAAGCGCTCGCGCTGCTGGTCCATTTCCGCCTTGATCTTCTTACCCATGGCGCGGCGCAGCAGGTCGGCTTCCCCGAGGGAATAGCCCGAGAGCACCTGGGCGATCTGCATGACCTGCTCCTGGTAGACGATAACGCCCTGGGTTTCCTTCAGCAGGTAGTCGATGGTCGGATGGATCGACTCGATCTCTTCCTCGCCATGCTTGCGGGCATTGTAGGTCGGGATGTTCTCCATCGGGCCCGGGCGGTAGAGCGCCACCAGTGCGATGATGTCCTCGATGCAGTCAGGCCGCATCCCGATCAGTGCCTTGCGCATGCCGGCACTTTCCACCTGGAACACGCCGACGGTTTCGCCGCGCGAGAGCATCTCGTAGGTCAGCTTGTCGTCGAGCGGGATGGAGGCCAGATCGACTTCGATGCCGCGCTTCTTGCAGAAATCGACGGCCACCTTCAGCGTCGTCAGCGTCTTGAGGCCGAGGAAGTCGAACTTCACGAGACCGGCCTGCTCGACCCACTTCATGTTGAACTGGGTAACCGGCATGTCGGAGCGCGGATCGCGGTACATCGGCACCAGCTTCGACAGCGGGCGGTCGCCAATGACGATACCCGCGGCGTGGGTCGAGGCGTGGCGGTAGAGCCCTTCGATCTTCTGAGCGATATCGAGCAGCCGGGCGACGACGGGCTCCTTGTCGGCCTCCTCCTGAAGCTTCGGTTCCTCCTCGATCGCCTTTGAGAGTGGCGTCGGATTGGCGGGATTGTTCGGCACCAGCTTGCAGATCTTGTCGACCTGGCCGTAGGACATTTCCAGCACGCGACCCACGTCGCGTAAGGCGGCGCGCGCCTGCAGCGAACCGAAGGTGATGATCTGGGCTACCTGCTCACGCCCGTATTTCTTCTGTACGTAGCGGATCACCTCTTCGCGGCGATCCTGGCAGAAGTCGATATCGAAGTCGGGCATCGATACGCGTTCCGGGTTGAGGAAGCGCTCGAAGAGCAGCGAAAAGCGCAGCGGATCCACGTCGGTGATGGTCAGCGCATAAGCGACCAGGGAGCCCGCACCGGAACCGCGGCCAGGGCCGACCGGAATATCGTGCTGTTTCGCCCATTTGATGAAGTCGGCAACGATCAGGAAGTAGCCCGGGAACTTCATGCGTTCGATAACGCTCAGTTCGAACTCCAGCCGCTCGCGATAGTCCTTCTCTTCATAGCCTGGCGACATGCCAAGCGACGCCAGACGATCGTTGAGACCCTCGACGGCCTGGCGACGCAATTCCAGCGCCTCTTCGCGCTCCGCCACCTCGGGATCGTCGGTCGCACCGGTAAACCGCGGCAGGATCGGCTTGCGGGTCTTCAGGACGAAGGAACAACGGCGGGCGATCTCCACCGTGTTTTCCAGCGCCTCTGGCAGGTCGGCAAAGAGCTTCTGCATTTCCGCGCGGCTCTTGAGATAATGGTCGGGCGTCAACCTGAAACGGCTGTCGTCAGAGACAATGGCGTTGTGGGCCACGGCCATCAGCGCATCGTGCGCGTCATAGTCGTCACGCGCCGGAAAGAATGCTTCGTTGGTGGCGACGAGCGGCAAATCGTGCTCGTAAGCCAGTTCAATCATCTTGCGCTCATGGCGCTTGTCATAGGTCCCGTGCCGCTGCAATTCGACGTAGAGGCGATCGCCGAACAGCCGCTTCAGGGACAGCAATCTGGCTTCGGCCCGTCCTGCATGGCCATCCTTGAGCGCTGTGTCGATCGGGCCGGTCGATGCCCCGGTCAGGGCAATCAGCCCATCCGTGCCGCTTTCATCGAGCCACGACGAGCGAATGTGCACGGCTTGGCCGTCCTCACCGCCGAGATAGGCGCGGCTGACGAGATCGACCAGGCGTTCATAGCCGCCGTCGGTTGCGGCAAGAAGCACCACGGACGGCAGCTTGACCAACGCCTGCTGGCCACCACGCCGCTCCGTTTCCAAGCCGTCTTCCATGTCGATCGACAGCTGGCAGCCGATGATCGGCTGAAGTCCCTCATCCATCGCCTTCTGCGAAAACTCGAGGGCGACGAACAGATTGTTGGTGTCGGTAATGGCGATTGCAGGCTGGCTGTCGCCCGACGCCTTGTAGAGGATCTTCTTCAGCGGAAGAGCGCCCTCGAGAAGCGAATAGGCCGAATGAACACGCAGGTGAACGAACCCCGGCGTACCGCCGATAAATCCGTCCGAGCAGTCCTTTTCCGTACCCGCCATGACATGCCTTTCCGCGCATCCGAATGAATCGGGCGCATTGTCGGCATTGGGAGTGGCGATGTCCAGTTAAGTCCTGCGTATGGACCGCATGGCAGCCATGCGGTCCCCTGAATTCTACATTGCCATGCAGATCAGCGAGAAGCTGGCAACGAACATTGCGATGGAGGTGAATGCTGCGATATCGCGGATCATATCAGTCATTTGGCTCTCCTGTGCTCTTATGTTTTTATTATGTTTTCTTTTTGTTCTATTGTCAACAGGAATCTTTTCCGCTTTTCTGGCGGCGTGGCCACGGGAGAAAAGCATGTTTAAGATTGTACTAATCGCAGGATTTACCTTGTCGGCGGCGTTAACCGCGCACGCCGAGCAGATTGATCCGGCACGCATCGTCGATGCCGCCGGCGGCGATTGGGATGGCGACGGGCGAACGGATCTTGCCCTGCTGGTTGCTCCGGCAGACAGCGCCAGCGATGACCAGATCGGCATCTACATCTATCTTCGTGACAGCGAGCATGAGCTCCTCAGACTTTCGCTGGGCGCGCCAAACAAGATCTGGGGCAGCACGAATGCGGACGGGATCTTCGGCCAGGAACCGTCGCTAAAGGCCGTCGGCAAATCCTCGATCGCGATACATTCGCAAAACAGCGCCATCGGGCGGGATCGCTGGGATCAGACGCTGACGATCGCCTTCCGCAACAAACAGTTCGTCGTTGCCGGCTACACCTACAATCACTACGACACGCTCGATCCCGACGCGGCCGGCATCTGCGACTACAATGCCTTGACCGGCAAGCTGCAGAAGGACGGCAAGGATGTCAAAGCCGAACCGCGTGTCATCCCACTCGCGGAATGGACCGACGAAACGGGGCAAAACATCTGCGGACAATAGAGATTGTTCTCTTTTTGTTCTTTACAATTCCCTGCGTTCTTGAGAGGTTGCGCGGCGGAGGGAACGTCGCATGGATATTGCCGCATTGAATGATTTCATCGTCGAGGCGAAGTCCAACACCTATGTCGGTGGCGGTGGGCCAGTGCTGGCCTGCCGGTCGGGATCGCATGACATCGGTTATCAGCGCGGCCCGTGGCGTTATCTCGACAGCTATTTCGGCGGAACCGATTTTGCCGGGCAGGAAGTGGTCTGGCTGGACAGAAAGCCGGTGTGGGCGATGAACTATTTCGGCCGCATCGTCGAACACTCGCTGATCGACGGCGAGCGGGCGGGCGTCGTGATCAAGGCTGCGTTGTCCAAGATGTACGCGGAGTATCGGCGCTTTCTCGGCGGCATGGAATTAGAGCATGCCTTCGGTCTGTATGCCGACGAAAGTGTCGGCGATTGCAGCCACTTCAGCGGGCGCGAAGTGATCGTGGTGAACGAACGCCGGGCCTACGAACTGGACTACCGCGGCGGTCTCATCCACCCCTGATCAGAAATCCACCACCTTGCCATCGGCAATCGTCACGCGACGATCCATCCGGCCCGCGAGCTCGTGATTGTGGGTCGCGATCAGCGCTGCCAGGCCAGACTGACGGACGAGTGCTTCCAGCGCATCGAAGACATAGCTCGCCGTCTCCGGGTCGAGATTGCCGGTCGGCTCGTCGGCGAGGAGCAGGCTCGGCGCATTGGCGACAGCGCGCGCAATGGCTACGCGCTGCTGCTCGCCGCCCGAAAGCTCGCCTGGGCGGTGTGCGCCGCGATGGCCGATGCGCATGTAATCTAGCAGCTGCGCAGCACGCTGCTTTGCTTCGACGCGCGGAAGACCCGCGATCATCTGCGGCATCATGATGTTTTCGATTGCGGAAAACTCCGGCAGCAGATGGTGGAACTGGTAGACGAAACCGATCTCGCTGCGACGGATTGCCGTGCGCTTGTCGTCCAACAGCCCATTGCAGGGATGACCGTTGATGCTGACTTCGCCGCTATCGGGATGTTCGAGCAGACCGGCGACGTGCAGCAGCGTCGATTTACCCGTGCCCGAGGGAGCGACGAGCGCGACGATCTCACCGCTGTTCAGGGTGAAATCCGCGCCTTTGAGGATCGAGAGCAGCGTCTCTCCCTGGCCGTAGTGACGCTCGACGCCGGAAAGCTTGAGAACGGTATTCCGCTTCATGAAATGAGCATTCCTTATTCGTAGCGCAGGGCCTGCACGGGATCGAGCCTCGAGGCTCGCCACGCAGGGAAGATCGTTGCGATGAAGGAGAGGGTCAGCGCCATTACGACCACCGAGATCGTCTCACCGAGGTTCATCTCGGCGGGCAGCTGGCTGAGGAAGTAGAGCTGCGGATCGAAGAGCACGGTGCCGGAGACCCAGGAGAAAAACTCGCGGATCTTTTCGATGTTGACGCAGACGAGGACACCGAGCCCGACGCCGGCTACCGTCCCGACGATCCCGATCGCCGCACCCGTCATGAAGAATATCCGCATGATGGCACCCGAAGTCGCCCCCATCGTCCGCAGGATGGCGATGTCGCTTCCCTTGTCCTTCACCAGCATGATGAGGCCGGAGATGATGTTCAATGCCGCGACCAGGACGATCAGCGTCAGGATCATGAACATGACGTTGCGCTCGACCTGGAGTGCCGAGAAGAAGGTCTGGTTGCGCTGGCGCCAATCGGTGATGGCGATCTGACGGCCGGCCGCAGCCTCAACCTTCGGCCGCAGGTTGTCGATGTCGTCGGGGTTGTCAGCGAAGAGTTCGATCGACTGCACCAACCCGTCCGCATTGAAATAAAGCTGCGATTCCTCGAGCGGCATGTAGATGATTGACGCATCGTATTCCGACATGCCGATCTCGAAGATACCCGAGACCTTGTAGGATTTGACGCGCGGGTTGACGCCCATCGGCGTAATGTCACCTTCCGGTGATATCAAGGTAATGTTGTCGCCCGCCTGGAGACCAAGCTGGTCTGCCATGCGCGAACCGATGAGAACGCCCTGCCCGGCCGCGAAGCCGACAAGGTCGCCGGACTTGATGTTTTCGGAAACGGTTTTCACCTTGGTCAGGTCTTCTGAACGAATACCGCGCACCAGCGCTCCCGTTCCTGCCCCGCCGGCGCCCGATGCGAGCGTCTGGCCTTCCACAAGCGGTAGTGCCAGCTTGATTCCAGGGACCGCAGCAAACTTGTCGGTCAGCGCCGCATAGTCGGTGAATGGGCCATCCACCGGCTGCACGATCATATGGCCATTGATGCCCAAGATGCGGGAAATCAGCTCCGTTCGAAAGCCGTTCATGACAGCCATGACGATGATGAGGGTCGCCACGCCGAGCATGATGCCGATGAAAGAGAAGCCGGCGATCACCGAAATGAACGCCTCCTTGCGCCGTGCGCGCAGATAGCGCCACGCCACAAGGCGCTCGAAGGTGGAAAATGGCCGGCCGGCCGGAGCCAAGCCGGATTTGGAACCCCGCTGGCCCACCGCTGCGTCTGCCATTTTGCCTCCCGCCTTCTCGTTAGCCCAAGAGCTTGTTGATTGCCGCTTCGATGGTCATCGTGTCGCGGGCACCCGTCTTGCGGTCCTTGACTTCCACTTCGCCGTTCGCGACCGCACGCGGACCGGCAATGATCTGCAACGGAATACCGATCAGATCGGCGGTCGCAAACTTCGTGCCGGCGCGGTCGTCGGTGTCGTCATAGAGCACGTCCTTGCCGGCGTTCGAAAGCGCGGCGTAGATAGTCTCGCATGCGGCATCGCAGGCAGCGTCGCCTGCCTTCATGTTGATCACGATCGCATCGAACGGCGCGACTGAGTCTGGCCAAATGATTCCGTTCTCATCATGCGATGCTTCGATGATGGCGGGAACAAGGCGCGTCGGGCCAATTCCGTAGGATCCCATGTGAACGGGGTGTTCCTTGCCGTCAGGACCCTGCACCTTGGCGCCCATCGGCTCGGAATATTTCGTGCCGAAGTAGAAGATATGGCCAACTTCGATGCCGCGCGCCGACAGGCGATCGCTTTCCGGGATCGCATTGAAGGCCGCTTCGTCGTGCATCTCGGATGTGGCCGCGTAGACCGACGTCCACTTCTTGAAGATCGCGTCCAGACCGGCGACGTCGTCGAAATCCGTATCAACAGCCGGAATGTCGAAATCGACGAAATCCTTGTGGCTGTAGACTTCAGACTCGCCGGTGTCGGCCAGAATGATGAATTCGTGGCTGAGATCGCCGCCGATCGGGCCGGTATCGGCACGCATCGGAATGGCACGCAGCCCCAGGCGATCGAAGGTGCGCAGGTAGGCTGTGAACATCTTCTTGTAGGAATGCTCTGCGCCTTCGCGCGTCAGATCGAAGGAATAGGCATCCTTCATCATGAATTCGCGCGAACGCATCGTGCCGAAGCGCGGACGAATCTCGTCACGGAACTTCAGCTGGATATGGTAGAGATTGAGCGGCAGGCTCTTGTACGACTTCACGTAGGAGCGGAAGATATCCGTCACCATCTCCTCGTTGGTCGGGCCATACAGCATCGGGCGATCCTGGCGGTCCTTGATCCGCAGCATTTCCTTGCCATAGGCATCATAGCGACCGCTTTCCTGCCACAGTTCGGCAGACTGCAGGGTCGGCATGGAGAGCTCGATCGCGCCGGCGCGGTTCTGCTCTTCACGAATAATGTTGTTAACCTTGTCCAGTACACGCTTGCCCAACGGCAGCCAGGAATAGATGCCCTGCGACTGCTGCCGGATCATGCCGGCGCGCAGCATGAGCCGGTGGGAGACGATTTCCGCCTCCTTGGGATTTTCCTTGAGGATGGGCATGAAATAGCGAGACAGACGCATGGCGAATTCCAAAGCTGTTGGGACACCGCAGGTCGCGGAATCGAAGGCGATGATAGATATTGTGAGCGTTCATAACCGCTTCGCGGCCGGAAAGAAACCCGGCAAAGGTCCGCGCAGACTTCCGTAAATGCAAGTTCGCGCCTGCAAAATATAAACGCGAAGAAAAACATGAGATTATAATGGTTTGAACGAAATCCTTATCAACAGAAAAAAAATGCTAGAGTGTAGCAAAAATGCAAAAAAACCTAATGACAAAGCCCATTCTTTGAGCTAGCTTTAGCCCACAAAACAGGCAGGAAGCTAAATTCTTGTCGATTTCGCGGTCAAGTCTTGGGAGGATCAGATCTTAGGCGCGCTCGTCGCAGCCCCGGCAACGGTTAAGGATCACGCGATACTTAAAACAAGGCTTTTAGCCTTGTTTTTTTTTGCCTTTTAGCTTCGGCATTCGTTCCCCAGGCACGATGAAACTGCCGTAACGTAAGCCATGCATTCCGTTAGGGAAGCTCATGGCGCAATTTGATGACATCTGTATGACGGCAGAATCCGCGGCTGCTCAAATGCTGAGCAAACGCCCTTAAACGTTCGAGAACGAAGGACCGATCTGCGGCAGGGCATCGAAGCCCCATCCAAAGTAATTCGAAGAAATATACCAGGCGGCGTAGATCACGGCCGAAACGATAGTCGTCATCGAGAAGACGAACAGCGGCCGGAAACGGGTCGGTGCACTGTGGACCGTACCCAAGACGATGTCGTTGTCTTCCGCCTGGGTGCGAAGGCCGATCGGCAGGACGGCAAAAAGCGTCAACCACCAGACGATGAAATAGACGGCAAAGCCCTGAAGAAATGTCTGCAGCATAAAGTGTCCCGCCGAGCGCGTTGTGACTATCGCGATTTGGCTGTTTATAGGCCGGATCGAGTGTCAACACAAAGGCCGGTGTTGATCCGTGCAGAGATTTGCCGGCTTTGTGTCACTCTGCCGCAGCCGGCTCAGACTTGCTCGAGTTCGACCAACGCACCGAAGAAATCCTTCGGATGAAGGAAAACCACCGGCTTTCCATGCGCGCCGATCTTCGGCTCACCGTTCCCGAGCACCCTCGCCCCGGCGCGGACCAGATGGTCGCGGGCGGCGGCGATATCATCGACCTCGTAGCAGATGTGGTGCATTCCGCCCGATGGGTTCTTTTCGAGGAAGGCCGCGATCGGCGATTCCGCCCCAAGCGGCTCGAGCAGTTCGACCTTCGTGTTCGGCAACTCCACGAAGACAACAGTCACGCCATGCTCCGGCAAGACCTGCGGGAGGGATACCGTCGCTCCAAGCGTATCGCGATAAACAGCTGTCGCGGCTGCGAGATCCGGAACAGCCATCGCTATGTGATTGACGCGCCCGAGCATTCGTCAGACCTTGTTGATGAAGACCGTGACGACGGGCTTCTTGCCCCAGATCTGGTTCGCCGCAGCGCGGATGGCGCGACGCGCCGACTCCTGCAGCAGATCCAGATCCTTGCGGCGCGCGCGCGGAATGCTCTCGATGGCGCCGACGGCTGCATCGTAAAGCGCATCTTCCATCTCGTCGCCCTCGTCATCATAGACCGGCAGTCCGATAGCGACGATATCCGGCTCGCCGACAATATCGTAACGCGAGTCGATAACGAGATTGAACGCGACGTGGCCGACATAGGAGAGCTTCTTGCGCTCGCCGATGCCCATTTCGTCGAAGTCCCCGATCAGCGTGCCGTCCTTGTAGATCCGGCCATGGGGCGCCTCGTCGATGACCTCGACCGGGCCCGGAGCAAGCCGCAGCACGTCACCATTGCGCACGCGCGGAACGATGCCGATACCCGACTGCTCCGCCAGCTCCTTGTGAGCGGTCAGATGCGTCGCTTCGCCATGGACGGGCACAACGATCTTCGGGCGCGTCCACTCATACATCTTCTGCAATTCGTTGCGGCGCGGATGACCCGAGACGTGAACGAGAGCCTCGCTGTCGGTGATGCAATGGACGCCATGCTCGACGAGGCCGTTCTTGATGTCCTGGATCGCCTTTTCGTTGCCGGGGATGGCGCGAGACGAGAAGACAACTATATCGCCAGCCGCGAGCGCGACATTGCGCATCTCGTCACGGGAAAGCTTGGCAAGGGCAGCCCTCGACTCGCCCTGGCTGCCCGTCAGGATAACCACGACCTTGTCGCGTGGGATGTAGCCGTATTCCTCTTCCGAGATGAAGGGCTTCACACCCTCCATGATGCCGATATCGCGCGACACGTCGACAACGCGCTTCAGCGAGCTGCCGAGGAGAAGGACTTCGCGACCAGCCGCTTCCGCAGCCTCGGCAATCGTTCTGATGCGGCCGACGTTCGACGAGAATGTCGTGATCGCAACGCGACCTTCCGCATTCTCGATAATCTTGCGCAAGCTCTCGGAGACGTCCTTTTCCGACGGCGAAACGCCATCGCGCAGCGCATTGGTGGAGTCGCACATCAGCGCCAGCACACCTTCGTCGCCCAGCTGCCGGAACCGCGCTTCGTCGGTCAGTGGACCGAGCGACGGCTCATGGTCGATCTTCCAGTCACCGGTATGGATGACATTGCCGACGGGCGTGCGGATCATCAGCGACATCGGCTCGGGGATCGAGTGATTGACGCCCACGCCTTCGATGCTGAACGGGCCGACGTTGATCGTGTCGCCAGCGGTAAACGGAGTAATCGGGATCTCGCCGATCGCAGACTTCTCGAAGCTGCGCTTGGCCTCGAGCAGCCCGGCGGTAAACTTCGAGGCATAGACCGGAACGTTGAGGCCAGGCCACAGGTCGGCCAGCGCACCATAGTGGTCTTCATGCGCGTGGGTGATAATGATCGCCTTCAGGCTCTTGCGCTGCTTGGCGAGGAAGCGGATGTCGGGAAGGACGAGATCGACGCCCGGCAAATCGGGCCCCGGAAAGGTCACACCGCAATCGACCATGATCCATTGGCGATGCTCGGCCGGGCCATAGCCGTAGAGAGCGAGGTTCATACCGATCTCGCCCACGCCGCCCAGAGGCAGAAATACAAGTTCGTCCTGCTTCGCCATAGTCTTCGTTTTTCCAATCATCCAAAGAAGACGTCGCCGGCGGCGATCGTCATCATCCTGCCTGCCCCAGTATCGAGCATCAACAGGCCATTATCATCAATTCCGCTGAAGTGGCCGGAAATCGACCGGTCAGGCAGGTTCACGGTTATCTTTTCACCAATACCGCATGCGACTTCCCGCCAGCGTGCGGTTATCTCGCGAATGCCGCGGCCACGATCCCAGGCTGCAAGTGCCTCTGCCATCGCGGCGAAGAGGTGAGCAAAGAGTTCCTCCGGCGAAGCGGCACTTCCCTGCTCACGCAGGCACGTTACCGGGTAAAGCGGGTTATCCGGCATGACGGAGACATTGATACCGATGCCGATCACCAAGGCGTGGCGGCCGTCCGGAAGGCTTTCGCCTTCTACGAGGATGCCGCAGGTCTTCTTGCGCCCGATCAGGATATCGTTCGGCCACTTGACCTCGAGCCGTTCGGCGGAAGCGGGAAGCACCGCGCGCACCGCCTGATGAACAGCCACGGCAATCGCCAGCGGCAGGGAGCCCAGGCGTTCCATCGGAGCAGCGTCGATCAGGAGAAGAGAGGCATAGAGGTTGCCCCGTTCCGAGACCCAGGGGCGTCCCCGGCGGCCTCGGCCGCCGGTCTGCTTTTCCGCGGTAATCCATAGGAGGCCGCGGTCCCCTGCCCGAGCCCGGGCAAGGCATTCGCTATTGGTGGACGATGTCTCCGACAGAGCCTCGTGCCGGAAATCGTCGAGCGACATCCGGCGCCGTGCGTCGAAGCTCATCAGAAGAGCGTCGCCGCAGCAAGCTCGGCCGCGCCACCGATCGGACCGCCGATGAGGACATAGGCGAGAACGAACAGGCCGGACACGCCGAAGACTAGGCGCAGCGAACCGGATACGCGGGCAAACTCGCCGGTGGCTTCATCGAACCACATCAGCTTGATGACGCGCAGGTAGTAGTAAGCGCCGACGACCGATGCGAGCACGCCGATGATGGCAAGCGCGTAGAGCTTGGCTTCGATGGCTGCGACGAAGACGAAGTACTTCCCGAAGAAGCCTGCGAGTGGCGGAATGCCAGCCAGCGAGAACATCAGGATCGTCAGAACGGTCGCCATGAAGGGGTTCGTGGTCGAAAGGCCGGCCAGATCGGCGACGTTTTCAACGACGGTGCCATCCTTGCGGCGCATCGACATGATGATCGCAAAGCTGCCGAGCGTCATGACCATGTAGATGACCATGTAGAGCATCACGCCCGAGACGCCCGTCTGCGAACCGGCGGCGAGGCCGACCAGTGCGTAACCCATGTGACCGATCGAGGAGTAGGCCATCAGTCGCTTGATGTTCTTCTGCCCGATGGCCGCGAAGGAGCCGAGCAGCATCGAAGCGATCGAGATGAACACCACAACCTGCTGCCAATCAGCCATGACAGGCTGGAAGGCCGTGATGACGATACGGGTCATCATGGCCATGGCCGCGATCTTCGGCGCGCTTGCCAGGAAGGCGGTCACCGGCGTCGGTGCACCTTCGTAAACGTCCGGCGTCCACATGTGGAACGGAACGGCCGAGATCTTGAAGGCAATGCCGGCGAGGATGAAGACGAGGCCGAAGATCAGACCGAGCGAACGAGCGCCGTCAATCGTCAGAGCCTGCGCGATTTCGGCAAAGTGCGTGTGGCCGCTGAAACCATAGACCAGCGACATGCCGTAAAGCAGCATGCCCGAGGACAGGGCGCCGAGTACGAAGTACTTCAGGCCGGCTTCCGTCGACTTGACGCTCTCGCGGTTGATTGCAGCAATGACGTAGATCGCGAGAGACTGTAGCTCGAGGCCGAGGTAGAGCGAGATCAGGTCATTGGCCGAGATCATCAGCAGGATACCGAGCGTGCAGAGCACGAGCAGTACCGGGAACTCGAACTTGTCGAGCTGGTTCTCCTTGGCGAGACCGAGCGACATGAACAGCGCCACGATCGAGCCGATGAGCGCCGTGATCTTCATGAAGCGGCCGAAGCCGTCCGACACGAAGACGCCGCCATAGGCGAGGCCTTCGCTCGGCACAAAGATGAGCCAGAGTGCAGCCGCCGCCAGCACGATCAGCGCGAGAACGCTGACCATGCGGCCGGACCGCTCGCCCGAAAAGACGCCGATCATCAGCAGCACCAGGGCACCGATCGCGAGGACCAGTTCCGGAATGGAAAGATGCAGGCTTGCGAGAATTGTTTCAGAGGTCATGTCCCAAAAGTCCCGTCATCATTTCATGGACAGCGCAACATCCTGCGCTGCCTGGACTGCGGCCGAATAGCTATGCACCAGTTGATCAACAGACGCAGCGGTCACGTCGAAAACAGGAGCCGGATAGACGCCGAAGAAGATTGTCAGTGCGATCATCGGATAGAGGATCAGCTGTTCGCGCGGCGAAAGGTCGAGGAGAGCCTTGAGCTTTTCCTTCTCCAGTGCGCCGAAAATCACGCGGCGATAGAGCCAGAGCGCGTAGGCAGCCGACAGGATGACACCCGTCGCGGCAAACAGCGCAACCCAGCTATTGACGCGGAAGACACCGATCAGCGTCAGGAATTCGCCGATGAAGCCCGACGTGCCGGGAAGGCCGACGTTCGCCATGGTGAAGACCATCATCGCAACAGCATACTTCGGCATGTTGTTGACCAGACCGCCGTAGGCCGCGATCTCGCGGGTATGGGTGCGGTCGTAGACAACGCCGACGCAGAGGAAGAGCGCGCCGGAGACGATACCGTGCGACAGCATCTGGAAGATCGAGCCCTGCAGACCCTGCGCATTGGCCGCGAAGATACCCATCGTCACGTAGCCCATATGGGCGACGGAGGAATAGGCGATCAGCTTCTTGATATCGTCCTGCATCAGCGCCACCAGCGAGGTGTAGATGATGGCGATGACCGACATTGCGAAAACCAGCGGCGCAAAGAAATCGGACGCAACCGGGAACATGCCGATCGAGAAGCGGATCAGACCGTAGCCGCCGAGCTTCAGGAGCACGCCTGCCAGGATAACCGAACCTGCCGTCGGCGCCTGAACGTGCGCGTCGGGAAGCCAAGTGTGAACCGGCCACATCGGCATCTTTACCGCAAACGAGGCGAAGAAGGCAAGCCATAGCCAGGTCTGCATCTGTGGCGGGAACTTGTAGGCGAGCAGCGCCTGAATATCCGTCGTGCCGGCCTGCCAGTACATGGCCATGATGGCGAGCAGCATCAGCACGGAGCCGAGCAGCGTGTAGAGGAAGAACTTGTAGCTGGCGTAAACGCGATCCTTGCCACCCCAGACGCCGATGATCAGGAACATCGGGATAAGGCCGGCTTCGAAGAACACGTAGAAGAGAACGATATCGAGCGACACGAAGACGCCGACCATCATGATCTCAAGCATCAGGAAGGCGATCATGTATTCCTTCAGGCGCTTCTCCACTGAGAACCAGCTGGCGAGCACGCAGAAGGGCATGAGGAAGGTCGACAGGATGACGAACAGCATGGAAATGCCATCGACGCCCATGTGGTAGCTGATACCGGTGCCGAGCCAGCCGTGCTTCTCGATCATCTGGAAGCCCGGGTTCGCATTGTCGAAACCGATCCAGATGAACAGCGACACGATGAAGGTCACCACGGTCGTGAGCAACGAGATGTTGAGCACGTTGCGGCGGCCGTTCGGACCGTTCTCATTCATAAGCAGCAGGAGCACCACGCCGACGAGCGGCAGAAAGGTGACCGTGGAAAGAATAGGCCAATCGGTCATCAGAGGGCACTCCCGAGCATCATCCAGGTAACGAGCGCTGCAACGCCGATCAGCATGGCGAACGCGTAATGATAGAGGTAACCGCTCTGCAGGCGCACGACGCGGTTGGTGACATCGACGACGCGGGCAGCGATGCCGTTCGGGCCGTAGGTGTCGATGACACCGACGTCACCCTTCTTCCAGAGGAAGCGGCCAAGCGCCTTTGCCGAGCGAACGAAGAGAAAGTCATACAGCTCGTCGAAGTACCACTTGTTCAGAAGGAAGTTGTACAGGACGCGATGCTGCTGCGCGAGGACACGCGGCGTCGACGGCGACTTGATGTACATATACCAGGCGGTGACGAAGCCGACGATCATCGCAATGAAGGGGCTGAGACCAACCAGGGCCGGAACGTGATGGAAGTGTTCCAGCAGTTCGTTTTCCTTCGAGGTGAAGAGCGCGCCCTTCCAGAACTCGGCGTATTCTTCGCCGTAGAAGTGGCCTTCGAAGAACCAGCCTGCGAAGACTGCGCCGATCGCCAGGAGGTAGAGCGGCACAAGCATGACCTGCGGCGACTCGTGAACGTGGTGCATGACCTCGTGCGAAGCGCGCGGCTTGTTGAAGAAGGTCATGAACATCAGGCGCCAGGAATAGAAGCTCGTGAACAGAGCAGCGATCACCAGCATCGCGAAGGCAAAGCCGGCAACCGGCGAATGCGATGCATAGGCAGCCTCGATGATGACATCCTTCGAGAAGAAGCCGGCAAAGCCGAACGGCGTGAACGGGATGCCGACGCCGGTGATGGCGAGGGTACCGATCAGCATCATGTAGAACGTGACCTTGATGTGCGGACGCAGACCACCCATGTGACGCATGTCCTGCTCACCATCGACGGCGTGGATGACCGAGCCGGCGCAAAGGAACAGCAGTGCCTTGAAGAAGGCGTGCGTGAACAGGTGGAAAATGGCCGCGCCATAGGCGCCGACACCGAGTGCCACGAACATGTAGCCGAGCTGCGAACAGGTCGAATAAGCGATGACGCGCTTGATGTCGTTCTGCACGAGGCCGACGGTTGCCGCGAAGAAGGCGGTGATGGCGCCGATGATGGTGACAACAGTCAGGGCATCGGGCGACAGTTCAAACAGCGGCGACATGCGGGCGACGAGGAAGACGCCGGCGGTGACCATGGTAGCGGCATGGATGAGCGCCGAAACAGGCGTCGGGCCTTCCATGGCGTCCGGCAGCCAAGTGTGCAGCAGGAACTGTGCCGACTTACCCATCGCGCCCATGAAGAGCAGCAGGCAGGCGCCTGTCAGTGCGTGCGCCTTGTCGAGGTGCATGCCGAAGAGGTTGAGAACGATCTCGCCACCCTGTCCGCCAGCTTCAGCCGGAGCAAAGCTCGGAGCGTTGGCGAATATGGTGTCGAAGTTGATCGCGCCGAAGAGAACGAAGACGCTCGCGATGCCGAGGATGAAGCCGAAGTCGCCAACGCGGTTGACGATGAAGGCCTTCATGGCAGCCGCATTGGCCGACGGCTTCTTGAACCAGAAACCGATGAGCAGATACGAAGCCAGACCGACGCCTTCCCAGCCGAAGAACATCTGGGCAAGGTTATCGGACGTGATGAGCATCAACATCGCGAAGGTGAAGAGCGACAGATAGGCGAAGAAGCGCGGACGATGCGGGTCATGATGCATGTACCCGATCGAGTAGACGTGAACGAGGGTCGAAACCGAGTTGACGACGATCAGCATGACCGAGGTCAGCGTGTCGATGCGCAGTGCCCAGGAGACGTCTATACCGCCGGACTGGATCCAGCGCAGAACTTCTACCTTGATCGGACCGCCTTCGTGATGGCCCATGCCGACGGTGATGAAAACGTACCACGACAGAACAGCCGCGATGATCATCAAACCGGTGGTGACGAATTCCGATGCCTTGGCGCCGATCGCGCGGCCGAAAAGGCCGGCGATGATCGCGCCAATCAGGGGAAGAAAGACGATAGCCTTATATAAAAACATAGCCTTATCAGCCCTTCATCATATTGACGTCTTCCACGGCGATGGAGCCGCGGTTGCGGTAGAAGACGACGAGAATTGCGAGACCGATGGCCGCTTCAGCAGCAGCGACGGTCAGAATGAACAATGCAAAGACCTGGCCGACGATGTCGTTCAGGAACGACGAGAAGGCGACCATGTTGATGTTGACCGCGAGCAGAATGAGCTCGATCGACATCAGGATAACGATGATGTTCTTCCGGTTCAGGAAGATACCGAAGACGCCGAGCGTGAAGAGGATGGCGCTGACCGTCAGGTAATGGGAAAGTCCGATGACCATTGTATTGTTTCCTTAAGCTCGCGCCTGCCTCAAAGCCCCTGCCCCGGCTTCACCGTGACCACCTCGACGGCGGTCTTCGGATTGCGGGCAACCTGGTTGGCAATGTTCTGCCGCTTGACGTGCGTGCGATGCTTGAGCGTCAGCACGATCGCCCCGATCATCGCGACCAGAAGCACCAAACCGGCGATTTCGAAGAAGTAGACGTAATTGGTATAGAGCACATCGCCGAGCGCCGCGGTGTTGGTCCGGTCGGTGATGGCCGGGATCGGCATCGCCACGGACTTCGCGATCTCAGGCGAAATCACGCTGCCGCCGACCACAACGATCAGCTCGGCTGCGAGGATCACCCCGATCAGCGCGCCGATTGGCGCATATTCGAGAACGCCGGCCCGCAGCTCCGTGAAGTCGATGTCGAGCATCATGACCACGAAGAGGAAGAGAACGGCCACGGCCCCGACATAAACGACCAGCAGGATCATCGCGAGGAATTCGGCGCCGAGCAGCAGGAACAGGCCCGCCGCATTGAAGAAAACCAGGATCAGGAAGAGAACCGAATGAACCGGGTTCTTCGACCAGATAACCATGAACGCCGACGCTATCGCGATAAAGGCGAAAAGATAGAAAAATAGAGCCTGCAGACCCATGTTGGTGCCTTTTTCATCTTCCCCCGGGCAGCCGGGAGTTTCCCTGCCCGATGAAGCTTCGCAAGGAGAGATCCAGCAAAGCTCCGGTGCATGTTGACCGGAAGCCGCGTCAGGCGCGGCATCCCGGCATTTCAATTTCGATCAACGGTACGGTGCGTCCAGCGCGATGTTGCGCGCAATTTCGCGCTCCCACCGGTCGCCGTTGTCGAGGAGCTTCTGCTTGTCGAAGTAGAGCTCTTCGCGGGTTTCCGTCGCAAATTCGAAATTCGGGCCTTCGACGATCGCATCGACCGGGCATGCCTCCTGGCAGAAGCCGCAGTAGATGCACTTCACCATGTCGATGTCGTAACGAACCGTGCGGCGCGTGCCATCGTTGCGGCGCGGGCCAGCTTCGATGGTGATCGCCTGTGCAGGACAGATGGCCTCGCACAGCTTGCAAGCGATGCAGCGCTCTTCGCCGTTGGGATAACGACGCAGGGCATGTTCGCCGCGGAAGCGCGGGCTGACCGGTCCCTTTTCGAACGGATAGTTGACCGTTGCCTTCTGCTTAAAAATGTACCGGAAGGTCAGCCAGAACGCACTGGCAAATTCCTTCAGGAACAGCGAGCTGACAGCGTTGGACAAGCCTGCCATCTTCAATCTCCAAGTTTGCCTGAAACGAGGGTCGCCATAATCACGAACCCATCAGCTTCAGAACGAATGCAACGATAATGACCATGGCCAGCGACAGCGGAAGGAAGACCTTCCAGCCGAGGCGCATCAGCTGGTCGTAGCGGTAGCGCGGCACGAATGCCTTCACCATCGCGAACATGAAGAACACCAGGCACGACTTCAGCATGAACCAGATGATGCCCGGAACCCAATTCAGGAACCATACGTCGACCGGCGGCAGCCAGCCCCCGAGGAACAGGATCGTCGTCAGCGAGCACATCAGAACGATGGCCGCGTATTCGCCGAGCATGAACATCATGTAGAGCGCGGAGCCGTACTCGACCATGAAGCCGGCGACGAGCTCGGATTCAGCTTCCGGAAGGTCGAAGGGCGGACGGTTCGTCTCAGCAAGCGCCGAAATGAAGAAGATGATGAACATCGGGAACAAGGCGAGCCAATGCCAATCCAAGAAGGAAGCCGGCAAGCCGAGGCGCGTTCCGATGCCGCTCTGCTGAGCGTGAACGATATCCGTCAGGTTCAGCGAGCCTACGCAAAGCAGGACGGTAACGATGACGAAGCCGATCGAAACTTCGTAGGATACCATCTGCGCAGCCGAACGAAGCGCGCCGAGGAACGGATACTTCGAGTTCGAAGCCCAGCCGCCCATGATGACGCCATAGACTTCGAGCGACGAGATCGCGAAGATGTAGAGGATACCGACGTTGATGTTCGAGATAACCCAGCCATCAGCGAAGGGTACGACAGCCCAGGTCGACAGCGCCAGAAGCACGGTCACCAGCGGCGCCAGAAGGAAAACCGCCTTGTCAGCGCCGGCCGGAATGATCGGCTCCTTGAAGACGAACTTCAAAAGGTCGGCGAAGGACTGGAAAAGTCCCCACGGACCCACCACATTCGGACCACGGCGGAGCTGAACTGCTGCCCAGATCTTACGGTCGGCCAGCAGAATGTAGGCGATGAAGACGAGGAGGCAGACGAGGACGAGAAGCGACTGACCGACCATGAGAAGGCCGGGCAAGACATAAGTTGAAACAAACGATTCCATAGTCCCCTGCCCTTACTCTGCCGCGACTTTAAAGTTGTTGCGGGCCAATGCAGAGCACTCGGCCATGACAGCCGAAGCGCGCGCGATTGGGTTCGTCAAATAGAAGTCTTTCACAGGCGACGCAAACCCGGATTTGTTCATCTTGCCGGCTTTTTTCGCAACTGCGGCAATTTTGGCGCTGTCGCTTTCGGCAATCTCGTCGAGCGCTGCGAAATGCGGGAATGCCGCATAGAGCTTGGCGCGCAACTGGCTCAGTGAATCGAACGGCAGCTTCTTGCCGAGCACGTCGGAAAGCGCACGAATGATCGCCCAGTCTTCGCGAGCGTCGCCAGGAGCAAAGCCGGCGCGGTTGCCCATCTGAACGCGGCCTTCGGTGTTGACCCAGATACCGGACTTTTCGGTGTAGGCGGCTGCCGGCAGGATGACGTCAGCGTTCTGAGCGCCTTCATCACCGTGTGAGCCGATGTAGACCGTGAGCTTGGCCTTCTTGGCCGAGAAGTTCAGTTCGTCCGCGCCGAGCAGGAAGAGCACGTCCATCGCAGTCAACATTTCAGCCGCGTTGACGCCCTTGGCGCCAGGCACGAAGCCGAGGTCGAGACCGCCGACGCGCGCTGCTGCGGTGTGCAGTACTGCGAAGCCGTTCCATCCTTCGACAACCGCGCCGACATTGCCGGCGAGCTTGGCTGCGCTTGCGAGAACGCCAGCGCCATCGCTGCGCGACAGAGCGCCCTGGCCGATGATGATGAGCGGCTTCTTGGCGTCCGTCAGAACCTTTGCGAAGGCATGGTTGCCATCGACGAGATCCTTCAGAGTGTCCGGGCCGGAACCGAGGTATTCGTAGTTGTAGCGAAGCTCACCGCCCTCACCGATCACACCGATCGGGAAGTTGCCACGACGCCAGCGCTTGCGGATGCGAGCGTTGAGGATGGCAGCTTCGAAGCGCGGGTTCGAGCCGATGATCAGCAGCGCATCAGCCTGCTCGATGCCTTCGATCGTCGGGTTGAAGACGTAGCTTGCACGACCGAGCGACGGATCGAGTGCCGTCCCATCCTGACGACAGTCGAGGTTCTCCGAACCCAGCGACTTCACCAGTTCGGAAAGCGCGTACATTTCCTCGACGGAAGCGAGGTCGCCGGCGATCGCGCCGATCTTGTCACCACTGGTCGCGGAAACGGCCGCCTTGATCGCGCCGAAAGCTTCACCCCAGGTCGCAGGCTGAAGGCGGCCGTCCTTGCGGACGTATGGCTTGTCGAGGCGCTGTGTCTTCAGACCGTCCCAGATGAAGCGGCTCTTGTCGGAGATCCACTCTTCGTTGATCTGGTCGTTGACGCGCGGCAGGACGCGCATCACTTCGCGGCCACGCGTGTCGACGCGGATCGCCGAACCAAGCGCGTCCATGACGTCGATCGATTCGGTCTTGTTCAATTCCCACGGACGCGCCGTGAAAGCGAAAGGCTTGGAGGTGAGCGCGCCGACTGGGCAAAGGTCAACGACGTTGCCCTGCAGCTCGGAGGTCATCGCCTGCTCGAGATAGGTCGTGATCTCCGCATCCTCTCCACGCCCGATCAGGCCCAGTTCGGCAATGCCGGCCACTTCGGTCGTGAAGCGAACGCAACGCGTGCAGTGAATGCAGCGGTTCATCACGGTCTTGACGAGCGGTCCAATGTACTTGTCTTCGACGGCGCGCTTGTCTTCCTGATAGCGCGAGCTGTCGATACCGAAAGCCATGGCCTGGTCCTGCAGGTCGCATTCGCCACCCTGGTCGCAGATCGGGCAATCCAGCGGATGGTTGATGAGCAGGAACTCCATCACGCCTTCGCGGGCCTTCTTGACCATCGGCGTGTTGGTGAACACTTCAGGCAGCTCGCCATTCGGGCCGCCACGGATATCGCGTACGCCCATGGCGCAAGATGCCTGCGGCTTCGGCGGACCACCCTTGACCTCGACGAGGCACATGCGGCAGTTGCCGGCAACCGAAAGGCGCTCGTGGAAGCAGAAGCGCGGAACTTCAGCACCGGCTTCTTCACACGCCTGAATGAGGGTGTAATGATCCGGGACTTCGATCTCGTTACCGTCAATCTTCAGTTTTGCCATCGTCACTCAGTCCTGTTTTCCGTTTGCCGGATGGCGGCAAACAAATCTATTTTGCAACGTTTCCACTGCCAGGCCGGATTTTTGCGCCCGCTAGCACCGGTATCGTCCAAATTCTGTTTCCGTTCCCGAGACCCGAGACCGGCATTCGGCATCTGCAACGCCAGGCCATGCCTGTCTGTCGTTCTGCCTCGACTTCACTTCGGCCAAGTCATTCGGCCGAAAAAATTACGTCCGCTTCCGGCCCTTCGTCGATAGCGCCTTTGCTTGAGCGACCCAGCCGTCGCGCGCGATACGCCCTTCAAAGCCGAGCTCAGCGTCAATCCGGGCAATGTCCTCGTCCGACCATGCCGCGAGATCTGCGAAGGTGCGTATCCCCTTGGCGTTAAGAACCTGCTCAAGCTTCGGACCGATTCCGGAGATCTGCTTGAGATCGTCGGCTTTCCGCGTCCGTGGTCCGACCTTCGCCTTCGCGACCGGCTTGGCTGCCGGAGCAACGGCAAGCTCGACCTTGCCTGGCGCGGCCTTTACCGGTGCTGGGCGAATGTTCTCTGGCTTCACGTCCACTTCCGGCTTAGGCTCATCCGGCGGCGTCTCATCGAGCACAGCGGCCAGCTGATTTGACGCTTCCACAGCACCCTGAAGGGCTCCGAGGAACGCACCGGCCATCTGTGTGGAAAAGCCGAAACCGATCGCCGTCGCTGCGGCCATCGCCGCAGCCGGATTGATCATCAGCGGTGGCAGCGGCAGGGTACGGGCGTTCTCCAGCATCTCGGCAGCAAGACGGCCGAAGTCGGCCGAAAAATCAGCCGCTCCTTCCTTCTTCGTGCTGTCGGACGCCTTCGTCATCAGCTTTACTCTGCTGCCTCGAGAACCGCACCGTGATCCATCGCGCTCGCCGTGTACTGGTCGATACGCGCTTCGATCTCGTGGCGGAAGTTACGGATCAGACCCTGCACCGGCCATGCGGCAGCATCGCCGAGCGCACAGATGGTGTGGCCTTCGATCTGCTTCGTGACCTGGAACAGCATGTCGATTTCACGCTTCTGGGCATTGCCCTTGGCCATGCGCTCCATGACGCGCCACATCCAGCCCGTGCCTTCGCGGCACGGCGTGCACTGGCCGCAGCTCTCATGCTTGAAGAAGGCCGAGATACGGGCGATCGCCTTGATGACGTCGGTGGACTTGTCCATGACGATCGAAGCTGCCGTACCGAAGGACGAACCAACCGAACGCAGACCGTCGAAGTCCATCGGAACGTCGATCATATCCTTGGCCGGAACGATCGGGCACGATGCGCCGCCCGGGATGACCGCGAGCAGATTGTCCCAACCGCCACGGATACCGCCGGCGTGCTTGTCGACGAGTTCACGGAAGGTGATGCCCATTTCTTCTTCGACGGTGCACGGCTTGTTGACATGACCGGAGAGCATGAACAGCTTCGTGCCGACGTTGTTCGGGCGACCGAGCGAGGAGAACCAGCCAGCACCACGACGCAGGATCGTCGGAGCAACGGCGATCGACTCGACGTTGTTGACGGTCGTCGGGCAGCCGTAGAGACCCATGTTAGCCGGGAACGGCGGCTTGAGGCGCGGCTGACCCTTCTTGCCTTCGAGGCTTTCGAGAAGTGCTGTTTCTTCGCCGCAGATATAAGCGCCGGCGCCGTGGTGGACATAGATGTCCATCGGGTAACCGAGCTTGTTGCTCTTGCCGAGCAGACCGTAGTCGTAGCACTCGTCGATCGCGGCCTGGAGGGCTTCGCGCTCGCGGATGTATTCACCGCGGACGTAGATGTAGGCAGCGTTCGCGCCCATGGCGAAGCTTGCGATCACACAGCCTTCGATCAGCGTATGCGGATCGTGGCGCATGATGTCGCGGTCCTTGCAGGTGCCCGGCTCCGACTCGTCGGCATTGACGACGAGATAGTGCGGACGACCATCCGATTCCTTCGGCATGAAGGACCACTTGAGACCGGTCGGGAAGCCTGCGCCGCCACGGCCGCGAAGACCGGAGGCCTTCATCTCGTTGATGATCCAGTCGCGACCCTTTTCGAGGATCTGCTTGGTGCCGTCCCAGTGGCCGCGGCTCATCGCGCCCTTCAGGGACTTGTCCTTGAGGCCGTAGATATTGGTAAAGATGCGGTCTTTATCTTGTAACATGCTTCACCTCTTACCGCGGCTTCTTACCGAAGACCTTGATATATTCCGCTTCGCCGCCCTTGGCGAGCGCCTTGGCCTGTTTGACCCAATCGTCACGCTCGATGCGGCCCTTGAAGTTCAGGTAGCCGTCGACCCATTCGCGCTCTGCCTTCTTCCAACCCGCGACTTGCGCGAAGGTGAAGATGCCGAGTTCATGGAGCGTGCCTTCGATCTTCGGGCCAACGCCGGAGATCAACTTCAGATCATCAGGAGTGGCCGGCTTCTCGATGCCCGCCGGACGATTCTTGTCGCTCAGCGAAGGCTTGCCGGCGTCAGCAGCAGCCTGTTCTTCAACAGCCTTGACGTTCTTCGCGGCAGCCTTGGGCGCCGTAGCAGGCGTCTTCAGGGCTGCGTTGGTTTCCGCGTCGGTGCTCTTCGGGCGAGCTGCTTCAGACGGAGGAACCGGCGCAGCGTCAACCTTGGCGGTTGCTGCTTCTGCAACGACCTTCTTGGCGGACGCCTTCTTCTTCGGCTCTTCGTCCGTCAGGCTCGTCGGGCCGCCTTCGGGCGACGAGAAATGACGATCAATCTGCGGGCCGGGCGTGATGCTCGCGCCGTTGCCTGCTTCAAACGTGTCGATGATCTCACCCAGACGCTCTGGTGTCAGATCCTCGTAAGTGTCCTTGCCGATCATGACCATCGGTGCGTTGACGCATGCCCCGAGACATTCGACTTCTTCCCAAGACAGCGTGCCTTCAGCATTCCGTTCGAAGGGATGATGGTGGATCTTGCTCTTGCAGACCGACATCAGGCCTTCCGAACCACGCAGCATGCAGGGCGTCGTGCCGCAAACCTGGATGTGCGCACGGGTTCCCACAGGAGCCAGCTGGAACTGGGTGTAGAATGTCGCGACCTCGAGGACGCGGATATAGGCCATGTCGAGCATGTCGGCGACCTTCTCGATCGCTGCACGCGTAACCCAACCATCCTGCTCCTGCGCCCGCATCAACAGCGGAATGACCGCGGATTGCTGACGGCCTTCGGGATATTTCTGGATCGTCTTATCCGCCCAGGCTGCGTTCTCGTCATTGAAGGCGAACGCGGCTGGCTGGAATTGATCTTCGGCTAATCGACGAACGGACATTCTTCCTCACGCCTTGTCAGTTTAGGGCGCCACACTGCGAGGCGGTCAGAGACTTCATCTCGCAAGCATAGGCCGACTGGTCTTTTTGCAAAAACACAACGAACTTGCCGCCGTTTGGAACGGCGGTCTTGATTTCATACCCCTTGGACAACAGGTCGCCCATCGAGGTCTTTGCTGCCGGCGCCGTCGGTGCTTCCTGGCCCAGCTTGAGGCCAAGCCCACCGGCTTCCTGAGCGAACGCTCCGGAAGCCGAGAGAAGAACGATGGAGACGAGCGGCAGGAAACGCATCAGCGGTCTACCTCACCGAACACGATGTCGAGCGAACCGAGAACAGCCGTCACGTCCGCAAGCATGTGCCCCTTACAGAGGAAGTCCATCGCCTGAAGGTGGGCATAGCCCGGGGCGCGGATCTTGCAGCGGTACGGCTTGTTGCTGCCATCGGAGACGACATAGACGCCGAACTCGCCCTTCGGCGCTTCGACGGCCGCGTACACTTCGCCGGCCGGCACGTGATAGCCTTCGGTGTAGAGCTTGAAGTGATGGATGAGCGCTTCCATCGACCGCTTCATCTCGCCGCGCTTCGGCGGAACGACCTTACCGTCGATCGACGAGACCGGACCGGTCTTGGCGCTGCCCATCAGGCGCTCGACACACTGCTTCATGATGCGAACCGACTGGCGCATCTCGATCATGCGGATCAGGTAACGGTCGTAGCAGTCGCCGTTCTTGCCGATCGGAATGTCGAATTCCATATCGTTGTAGCACTCGTAAGGCTGCGAGCGACGCAGGTCCCAGGCAGCGCCGGAACCGCGAACCATGACGCCCGAGAAGCCCCAGGACCAGGCATCAGCAAGCGACACGACGCCGATATCGACGTTACGCTGTTTGAAGATGCGGTTATCGGTCAGAAGGCCTTCGATATCGTCGAGGATCTTGAGGAATGGATCACACCACTTGCCGATATCCTCGACAAGCTCCGGCGGGATGTCCTGGTGGACGCCACCGGGACGGAAATAGGCCGAGTGCATACGGGCGCCACAGGCGCGCTCGTAGAACACCATCAGCTTTTCGCGCTCTTCGAAGCCCCAGACCGGCGGCGTCATCGCGCCGACGTCCATGGCCTGCGTGGTCACGTTCATGATGTGCGACAGAATTCGGCCAATTTCGGAGTACAAAACTCGAATCAGCTGACCGCGAATCGGAATTTCGAGCTTCAGCATCTTTTCGACGGCGAGCGCGAAAGCGTGCTCCTGGTTCATCGGCGCGACATAGTCGAGACGATCGAAATAAGGAACAGCCTGAAGATAGGTCTTCGATTCGATCAGCTTCTCGGTGCCGCGGTGCAGCAGGCCGATATGCGGATCGACGCGCTCGATGATTTCGCCATCGAGTTCAAGCACGAGACGCAGAACGCCGTGCGCGGACGGATGTTCCGGCCCGAAGTTGATCGTAAAGTTGCGAACGTTATGTTCAGTCATAGCGACGCGCTCCGCGCTGGCAATTGGCATGAGACGACGAACCGAGAGGCTTCGGGAGTTACGAGCCTCATCTTACTTCGCCGCCTTCTCGTCTCCCGGCAGCACGTATTCGGTGCCTTCCCAGGGGGACATGAAGTCGAAATTGCGGAATTCCTGCTTCAGTTCGACGGGCTCGTAGACAACGCGCTTGGCAGCATCGTCGTAACGCACTTCGACGTAACCGGTCGTCGGGAAATCCTTGCGCAGCGGGTGACCTTCGAAGCCGTAATCAGTGAGAAGACGACGCAGGTCGGCATGGCCGGAGAACGGAATGCCGTACATGTCCCAGGCTTCGCGCTCGAACCACTCAGCACCCATGTAGACTGATGTAGCTGATGGAACCGACTCACCATCAGCGACAGCAACCTTCACGCGGATGCGCAGGTTCTGCTTCGGCGACAGGAGGTGATAGACGACATCGAAACGCTTCTCGCGCTGCGGCCAGTCGACGCCGCAGATATCGATCATGCTGATAAAGCCGCAACGGGCGTCGTCACGCAGGAACGTCAGCAGCGCCAGAATCGTTTCCGGCGTCGCGGTTACGTTCAGCTCGTCGTAGCTGATGGATGCATCAAGAAAGAGATCGCCACGCATCTCGCGGAGATACGAGGACAGTTCGCTCAAGGCTTCACTCATGACAGTCCTCCGCCCTTAGCGCTCAATCGTTCCGGTTCGACGGATCTTCTTCTGCAGAAGCAGCACCCCGTAGAGCAGCGCTTCCGCCGTGGGGGGACAGCCCGGCACGTAGATATCGACAGGAACGACACGGTCGCAACCACGCACGACCGAATAGGAATAGTGATAGTAGCCGCCGCCGTTTGCACAGGAGCCCATAGAGATCACGTAACGCGGCTCAGGCATCTGGTCATAGACCTTGCGAAGCGCAGGCGCCATCTTGTTGGTCAGCGTACCGGCTACGATCATGACGTCGGACTGGCGCGGCGATGCGCGCGGAGCAACACCGAAGCGCTCCATGTCATAGCGCGGACCGGAGACCTGCATCAGACCTTCGACGGCGCAGCAGGCCAGACCGAACTGCATCCACATCAACGAGCCCGTACGGGCCCAGGTGATCAGATCGCGCGTGGAGGTAACGAGAAAGCCCTTGTCAGCCAATTCATCGTTGATCTCACCGAAGAAGGCGCTGTCGCTGCCGACCGGCTTGCCCGTTGCCGGGTCGATCACGCCTTTCGGGTGCGGCGCAACGAGCGCCTTATCGCTTGGGGCTACTCCCATTCCAGGGCTCCCTTTTTCCATTCATAAATAAAGCCGATGGTCAGCACGCCAAGGAAGACCATCATGGACCAGAAGCCGAACCAGCCGATCGCGCCGAACGAAACGGCCCAAGGGAAGAGGAAGGCAACTTCGAGGTCGAAGATGATGAAGAGAATCGACACCAGATAAAAGCGGATATCGAACTTCATGCGAGCGTCGTCGAATGCGTTGAAGCCGCATTCAAAGGCCGAAAGCTTTTCCGAATCAGGCGCCTTGTAGGCAACGGCGAACGGCGCAATGAGCAGCGACAGGCCGATTACAAGGGCGATAGCAATGAAAATGGCGATCGGAATATAGGAACTGAGCAGTCCAGTCATCAGGTTCATCCCTGCTTGCCGGCTGCGCCGGGAGGCGCGAATGGGCATTTGCCCGGCAAGCGAACGTGCGTTGCAACAACGCCGTGGTTAGCGCAGCCAGAGCCACGGCGCAAGACTTTTAGAGGGTCAATTCGAATAGTCGACGCGCGACTTTACCAAGCAGATGCAATGATGTCGCGACAAATCCACAGAAGTTGATTCAGGCGCATGCCAGCCCATCCGATATTGCATGGCTTATCGAGGAAACAGAGAGGGAAAGCGGCCGACCGCATGCGGCGAAAGTCAATAAAGGCCGGGCAAAGAAGCCCGGAACCTTGATGTATTGGAGACATTTCCTGAAGAGAGAAATGGCGCGAGTGACGGGGCTCGAACCCGCGACCTCCGGCGTGACAGGCCGGCACTCTAACCGACTGAGCTACACCCGCGCATAACAGACACCAAGCTTGCCGGATGATGCCTTTCAGCATCTGCATTGAAATGGCGCGAGTGACGGGGCTCGAACCCGCGACCTCCGGCGTGACAGGCCGGCACTCTAACCGACTGAGCTACACCCGCATTCATTTCAAGCAATCCGGAGGCTTTCGCATCCTTGTCAAAGCAGCGTTGCCGCTTCGATGAGCGGCTAACTAAGGGGTTCGCATTTGAGTGTCAAGCAGGTTTGGAGACAAAACGATGACAGTTTGCGAATTGTTTGTGGGAGACGAAAAACGAGATGAAATGCTCCCCTTCTATATAGGGGCCCCTGGCATCGATTTTGCCGACCGCATCGACCGACCGCCGCGCGGCACGTTTTTTTTCCACAGGCAGAATCCGCGCACAACCAAGGCAAATGACGATCCGCCTTTAAAAAAATCAAAAAATCTTCACAAACACTCTTGCGGTTTGTCCGCGATCCGCATAGATCACGGCCACCGACGCGGCGGACACGAACCGCACAGCGAGCGGGCGATTAGCTCAGTTGGTAGAGCGCCTCGTTTACACCGAGGATGTCGGGAGTTCGAGTCTCTCATCGCCCACCATTTTCTTTCCTTTTTGGCTGTATAATTCAATACCGCGGCGCTATGCCCCAGCGCGATGCGATGTGTTGTGCCTCCTGTCCAACCAGGGCTCTGCCGATTTCCAACGCCTTGCCCGATATCGTGCGCCCCGTTGCGCTTGGGTGGTAAACGACGGTGTGAGAAATACCGTGCCGCCGACATGCTGCCGTGGCGACGTCTCCGAGCGCGATAACACGCCTCCCCGAAAGCTCGTACCGTGTCGCGCGCCCTCACCCATGTCGCTTCATATGGAGCTCTGCAGCCAGGACGGCGTCAATGGAAATCGGCACCCACCGCTTCGTCAGCAATACGCACCGACGCCGCTGTACCCAACGGCCCGGAGAGCAATCGCCCTTGAAGAACTGCCAGTTGGCTGTACGCGGTTAAACAGCAATATTCGAGTAGGCGCGAAGTGGTTGGAAAGATGAGCTCGGAAACGCAGCGCGATGAAGAGAGAGATTCGCGTTCTCTTGCGCGTGGTGCAGCTTACCTGCTCGCCGATTCGTAGCCGGTGCTGGGCGAATGGCCTCGCTGGAGGCTTGCCGACGCGGGAGTACGAATCGACGAGCTTCCCTAGTTGACGAGGGCCGACTTCTTTCCTTTCGATAATTCACGAGGATGGACGCACCTCTGGAATGCTGGAGCAGCGATCTGAAAGGGGCCTGCATTTTCTCTAGCTGTTGCGCCCTGGCGCCAAACGGTGGGAACCGCAAGTGTAACGCGGCGCACACATCTTCCGCCTCACCCACCCATGACGGCCCAGGGGTAGCCAAGCACCCGCCCGGCTGGCTATATGAGCGTCTTGCTTTCGGCCGCATCGGCCGGGAGCCCACAGGCATCATCATCCGAGATATCATCATGAAAACACGCGAAGAACGGCAGGCACAACGGGCGAGCATGCCGAGGACGCAGCTTGCTGCCCATCATATGGAAAATGCGCGGCTGCTGCCGGATCGCGGCGAATTGCTTTATCGCATTCCGAACGGCGGCATCGGCGTCGAGGTCGGGGCGGCATTCGGCGAGTACACCGCCGAGATTCTGGAGAAGAATCGCCCGGCGCAACTTTATCTCATCGATCCGTGGAGCATGGATCGCTACAGCTCCGGCCTCGACCAGATCCATACCCAGTTCAAGCAGCAGATCGATAGCGGCCAGCTGCACCTGATGCAGGGCACGTCGCTCGAAAAGCTTGCCGAGTTCGAAGACGATTTCCTCGATTGGGCCTATATCGACACCGACCACTCGTTCGAACTGACATGGCAGGAGCTTCTGCTTTGCGAGAGGAAGGTCAAGCGGACCGGCCGGATTGCCGGGCATGACTTCTGCACCGGCAACACCGTCAAGCCGATCGTCTACGGCGTGGTCGAGGCCGTCACGAAGTTCTGCAAGGATTACGGCTGGCAATTCGAGTTCCTGACGGTCGAATCGCACGCTCACTTTTCCTATTGCCTGAAGCGGCTCTGAACCGCCTCAGGCCTTTCCCGCATATTGCTCGTCGCTGACTTGTTCCATCCAGTCAGCGGCCTTGCCATCCGGGGCCTCGTGGATGGCGATATGGGTCATGGCCGTATCTGGGGCAGCGCCGTGCCAGTGCTTTTCACCAGGCGCGAACCACACGGCGTCGCCGGCGCGGATTTCCCGAAGCGGGCCGCCCCAACTTTGCGCGAGGCCCTTGCCCGATGTGACGATCAGCGTTTGCCCCAATGGGTGGGTGTGCCATGCGGTGCGGGCGCCCGGCTCGAAAGTCACGCTGACTGCCCTGACCCTTGCCGGCTCTGGGGTATCCATCAACGGGTCCTGACGGACGGCACCGGTGAAGTATTCGGCAGGCGCCTTCATCGAAGGCCTGCTTCCGACGGGTTTGATCTCCACTGCACACTCCCTTGCGAATTGAACTCAACGTTGTCGTCCGATCGTAGAATATAGATCGCCACCGTCCAAGGGACAGGACGCCTGGGACGGCCAAGGCTCTCCATAAAATAGATGCGACGCGGCCCGCTGGCCGCCCTATCTTCTGCCGCGACGCTTGCTCCCTGTCCGGCTCGCTGCTAGTGCCGGGAACACTTGATCACGTGGAGGATTTTCATGAAGCAACATTCATTCGGCCACCTGCCCCATACTGTCACCAACATTGGTTTCGGCGCATGGCAGATCGGCGGCGCCTGGGGCGATGTCACGGAAGCGGACGGACGCGCAGCGCTCAACGCGGCCCTCGATGCCGGCATGACCTTCATCGACACGGCGGACGTCTACGGTGACGGGCGTTCGGAAAAGATCATCGCCGATGTGCTTGAAAGCCGTGGCGGCGAGCGCCCAATGGTCGCGACCAAAGCCGGTCGCCGGCTCGATCCGCATGTGGCCGATGGCTACACCAAGGCCAACCTCGAAGGCTTCATCGATCGCAGCCTCAAGAACCTGCGCGTCGAAAGCCTGGACCTGGTGCAGCTGCACTGCCCGCCGACAGAGGTCCTTTATCGTCCCGAAGTCTTCGAAGGGCTGAACGAGCTGCAGAAGGCCGGCAAGATCAGGGGCTATGGCGTCAGCGTCGAAAAGGTCGAGGAAGCGTTGAAGGCGATCGAGTATCCCGGCGTCGTCAGCATCCAGATCATCTACAATATCTTCCGCCAGCGACCGGATCACCTGTTCTTCCAGGAAGCGCGCCGTAAGAACATCGCCGTCATCGCCCGCGTGCCGCTGGCAAGCGGCCTTCTCTCCGGCAAGATCAATCGGGAGACGACGTTCGCGAGCGACGACCACCGCAACTTCAACCGCCACGGCGAAGCCTTCGACGTCGGCGAGACGTTTGCCGGTGTGCCCTTCGAGGTTGGACTTCAAGCCGTCGAGGAAGTGCGCAAGCTGGTTCCGGCCGGCGCCTCCATGGCCGCATTCGCGCTCCGCTGGATCCTGATGAGCGACGCCGTCACTGTCGTGATCCCCGGCGCTCGCAATGCGGAGCAGGCCAAGGCCAACGCGGCTGCTGCCAGCCTCGCGCCGCTTTCGCAGGACGTCATGGATGCCACCCGCGAGATTTATGAGCGGCTGATCGGGCCGCACGTGCATCAGCGCTGGTAGATACAAAAATGGCCGGGCAAGACCCGGCCATTTCTTTTGAGCGAGCAGCTCGAATTACTTCTTGTCGGCGTAGGCCTTTATGGCCGTGGCGACTTCCGACTGCGCCTTCTCGGCATTTTCAAAGCCGTTCAGCTCGACGACCTTGCGCTTCGCCGGAAGCTGCTTGTAGACGCGGAAGAAGGCCTGCAGACGCTCCTGTTCGATCTCCGGAAGATCGGTGATCTCCTTGACCTTGTCGTAGGTCGGATCGATGTCGGTCGTCGGCACGGCAACAATCTTGTCGTCGACCTCACCGCCGTCGATCATCTTCAGCACGCCGATCGCGCGCACCCGGATGATTGCGCCGGGAGCGACCGGTTCGCGCGTGTAGACGATCGCGTCGAGCGGATCGCCGTCACCGCCGAGCGAGCTGGTGATCGAGCCATAATTGGCCGGATAGGCCACCGGCATCGACTGGAAGCGGTCAACGACGATGTGGCCGGTATCGGCGTCGATCTCGTACTTGATGATGCTTCCCTGCGGGATCTCGATCGCCGTGAAGAACTCCTTGCTGTCATCCTTCGGCTGCGGAAAATCGAGATAGGAAACATAGTCTGCAGCTGCTGCGATACCTGCGGTCAAAAGCAAGGCTGCTGCGGTGGAAAAAATCGTCTTCACTATGGATACCCCCATTGGCGCTATAAGAAACGCACTCCGCCTAGGGGGGTGAGATCACAACGATATGACATTTTGGTCGGCTTCTGGAACGGGCGATAACATATGCGTGACCGCCCGCTGGTCAGCTGTGGATCAGCCGCCTGCCCGCTCCCGCTTCATTTCATTTTGCATGATGAAGAGAGAGGCGCCGAGGATCAGGAACGCACCGAGCCAGAGGTAGCCTGCCGGCGCATAGCCGAAGAACAGCCAGCCGGCCAGTACGTTCAGAGGCAGCTTGAGATCATCGAACGGCTGGACGTAAGTGGCGTCGGCCACGGTGTAGGCGAGCGTCAGGAAATACTGCGCCATGACGGTCAAGAGGCCTGCCAGAACGAAGAGAACCAGCGTCATGCCGGTCGGGATGGCGAAATCCGAGGCAAGCGCCAGGCCACCGTTGATCGGCGTCAGCAAGACCAGCAGCCAGACGGTGATCGTCTCCGGGCGCTCGATCCCGGTGAGGCTCTTGGTGATCAGGGACGATGCTCCCCACAACAACGCAGAGAGTATCGGCAGCAGGGCAGCCCACGTAAAGGCGTCCGACCACGGCTGCAGGATGATCATCGCGCCTATGAAGCCAACTGCGGTCGCGGCCCAACGGGCGGTTCCAACACGTTCGCCAAGAAACAAGCGGGCACCGAGGATGATGAAGAAGGGAGACGTCATCACCAGTGCGATCGCCTGCCAGATCGGGACAGACGCGAGACCGGCAACCCAGGCCAGCACGCCGAAGGAGGCCAAGGCAACGCGAACGGCGTGACGCCAAGGATAACTGGTCCTCATGGCGGAAAGGCCGACCTTTTTCAGGAACGGCAGGGAGAACAGCAAAGCGAATGCATATTGCCAGAAAGCGGCTGATGCGGAGGGAAACGCCAGCTTCATCGTCAGCCACTGCGTGATGACGTTGAGGATCGCGAAAGCGATCCCTGCAAGTACCATCCAGCCCGCGCCGGCAAGCGCGCGCGACCTGGAAGCGGTCAATGGGGAAGTCTGATTCATGTCATTCATCCGAAACAAGGGACCAACACAAATCAGGACGCATGAGCGCCAATGTCACGCGTCGGCACCTGCCCCCGCGATCAAACGACGTTCATTCTCTTTCATCCGGACTATGACCGTCGGCTCCGGAATTGCACCGGATCTGCTGACCTTTTCCGGCGTGGCCGGAAAAGCGCTCGCGGGCTCAAGCAAATGCTCTTACCGCCGGTGGGGACTTTCACCCCGCCCTGAGAACATCAATGGCGTAAAACAAAGTCGCAAGATCAGCAAGGTCATAAAAATGCGAAAAGGGTCCAGCTTGCGCCGAACCCTCTAAAACCTGTGCCGCCGGCCTCGTTGTCCGGCAGCCAAGTCAAATCCAATCAGCCGTTGACGGCATCCTTCAGGCCCTTGCCGGGCGTGAACTTCGGCACGTTGCGAGCCGGGATATCGACTTCAGCGCCGGTGGACGGGTTGCGGCCCTTGGTGGCAGCGCGATGGGAAACGGTGAAGCTACCGAAACCAGCGAGGCGAACGTCGCCCTTGCCCTTGAGTTCAGCCTGGACAACTTCGAAAACTGCGTCAACTGCAGAAGCAGCATCGGTCTTCGAGAGTCCTGCCTTTTCGGCAACTGCGGACACGAGTTCATTCTTGTTCATGTTTCCACCCCTTTCTAAATGGTTCGAAACGACTCAAATCTATAAGCTGGCACAGAATAAGGTTCATCAGGCCCGCCGCACCCCAAAGACCCTGCAAATCAAGGAAATGCAAGCGTCTACACATGGTTTTCACAAAAAAAGGCTGGCGAAAACGCCAGCCTTTTCAGGGTTTTTAAGCAATTGGGCACGAATGTGGCAAACAAGGCTCAGTGAGCTATGGTTGCGCCTGTTTCATCGAGCCCTTCGACCGTCGCGATGACCGGCGTTTCCACCGTTCCATCCCACTCGATCGGCTCCGGTCTGCGGACCAGAGCATGCTTGATCACCTCGCCCATACGGGAAACGGGGATGATCTCCATGTTGTTCTTCACGTTATCCGGAATCTCCGCCAAGTCCTTGGCGTTCTCTTCCGGGATCAGCACCTTCTTGATGCCGCCGCGAAGCGCTGCAAGCAGCTTTTCCTTCAGACCACCGATCGGCAGCACGCGACCGCGCAGGGTGATTTCACCCGTCATTGCCACGTTCTTGTCGACCGGAATACCGGTCATGATCGAGACGATCGCGGTTGCCATGGCAACACCGGCCGACGGACCATCCTTCGGCGTCGCACCTTCCGGCACGTGCACGTGGATGTCGCTCTTGTCAAAGCGCGGAGGCTCGATGCCGAAATCGACAGCGCGCGAACGGACGTAGGATGCCGCCGCAGAAATCGATTCCTTCATGACTTCCTTCAGGTTGCCGGTCACGGTCATGCGACCCTTGCCCGGCATCATGACGCCTTCGATCGTCAGCAGTTCGCCGCCGACTTCCGTCCAGGCCAGACCGGTAACGACGCCGACCTGATCCTCGCGTTCGGCTTCGCCGTGGCGGAAGCGCGGAACGCCCAGGTAGTCGTCGATGTTTTCGGCCGTCACATGAACGGACTTCGTCTTGCCCTTGATGATCTCGGTAACCGCCTTGCGGGCGAGCTTCATCAGTTCGCGTTCGAAGTTACGGACACCGGCTTCACGGGTGTACTGCTGGCTGATCGCCATCAGGGCATCGTCACTGACCGAGAATTCATTCGGCTGCAGCGCATGTTCCTTGATGGCCTTCGGCAGCAGGTGCCGCTTGGCGATTTCGCGCTTTTCGTCTTCGGTGTAGCCGGCGATACGGATGACTTCCATGCGGTCCATCAGAGGCGCAGGGATGTTCAGCGTATTGGCCGTCGTGATGAACATCACGTCCGACAGATCGTATTCGACCTCGAGGTAGTGGTCCATGAAGGTCGAGTTCTGAGCCGGATCCAGCACCTCGAGCAGAGCCGATGACGGATCGCCGCGGAAGTCCTGGCCCATCTTGTCGATTTCATCGAGCAGGAAGAGCGGGTTGGACTTCTTCGCCTTCTTCATCGACTGGATGACCTTGCCGGGCATCGAGCCGATGTAGGTGCGGCGGTGACCGCGGATTTCAGCTTCGTCACGAACGCCGCCGAGAGCCATGCGGACATACTCACGGCCGGTCGCCTTGGCGATCGACTGGGCGAGCGAGGTCTTGCCGACACCCGGAGGGCCGACAAGGCACAGGATCGGGCCCTTGATCTTGGTCGCACGGGCCTGGACAGCCAGATATTCGACGATGCGCTCCTTGACCTTGTCGAGACCGAAGTGATCGGCTTCGAGGATCTTTTCGGCGTTGTTGAGATCCGACTTGATCTTCGACTTCTTGCCCCACGGAATGCCGAGCAGCCAATCGAGATAGTTGCGGACAACAGTCGCCTCAGCCGACATCGGGCTCATCTGCCGCAGCTTCTTCAGCTCGGCATCGGCCTTTTCGCGGGCTTCCTTCGACAGCTTGGTCTTGGAGATGCGCTCTTCCAGTTCGGCCATCTCGTCGCGGCCTTCTTCGCCGTCGCCGAGCTCCTTCTGGATCGCCTTCATCTGTTCGTTCAGGTAGTACTCGCGCTGGGTCTTCTCCATCTGGCGCTTGACGCGCGAGCGGATGCGCTTCTCGACCTGAAGGACCGAGATCTCACCTTCCATGAAACCGAGCGCCTTTTCGAGGCGAGCCTTGACGCTGGTGGTTTCCAGCATCTCCTGCTTCTCGGTGATCTTGATCGACAGGTGCGAGGCAACCGTATCGGCCAGCTTCGAATAGTCGTCGATCTGGCTGGCGGCGCCGACAACCTCCGGAGAGATCTTCTTGTTGAGCTTCACGTAGCTCTCGAACTCGGAGACGACCGAGCGGCTGAGCGCTTCGAGCTCGACCGGATCGTCATGCGGCTCTTCGAGAACATGGCCGAGCGCTTCGTAGAAGTCCTCGCGATCGGTGTAGGTATCGATCTCGGCGCGGGCGCGCCCTTCGACCAGAACCTTCACAGTACCATCAGGAAGCTTGAGCAGCTGCAAGACATTGGCGACGGTGCCGACGTTGTGAATGGCCGACGGTTCCGGATCATCATCGCTCGCATTGATCTGCGTGACGAGCATGATTTGCTTGTCGGAACCCATGACTTCTTCAAGCGCGCGGATCGACTTCTCACGACCAACGAACAGCGGCACGATCATATGCGGAAAAACCACGATGTCGCGCAGAGGCAAAACCGGATATGGGGTGCTGCTCGCAGCTGACGTTTTCTTCGTCATTTTATTTCCTTTCCATCGTCCCGTTGCCGGGCTCTTCTGGCACGGCCGCTTGGACCGGCCGCACTCTCACTTGAGACACAAGTGGAGGTTCTGACTACGCTTTTCAAGCAGTGCCATGGCCCGCGTCCCCCTGGACATGACAGCTATGCTACAACGGAACACCTGCACTATGGCGCGCTACGCTGGACCGGCGCTGACCACTTCCGAACCGACTAAAATACAAAGTCGAAACACACCAACGGAATCATTCCATAATTGCCAAGGGCGCGTGAATTCGCAACGGCAACGGAGGCGGTTTCGGACTTCATAAGCAAGATTTATCAGTGCCGTGCATGGTTTTTCAAATAGAAAGGGGCCTGCCGACGGCAAGCCCCTAAAAATCACGCTTCGTATCGTAAAGACATCGATAAGGCGTTAGGCCGAGGCGTTCGCCTTTTCGTCCTGACGATCCGCGTAGATGTACAGCGGACGGGCTGAGCCGCGTACGACCTCGTCGGAAATCACGACCTCGCGTACACCTTCCAAGGTCGGAAGCTCGAACATCGTGTCGAGCAGGATCTTTTCCATGATCGAACGAAGGCCGCGGGCGCCGGTCTTGCGGGTTATCGCCTTGCGGGCGATTTCGCGAAGAGCGTCCTCGTGGAAGGTCAGTTCCACGTCTTCCATCTCGAACAGGCGCTGATACTGCTTGATGAGCGCGTTCTTCGGTTCCGACAGGATCTGGATCAGCGCATCTTCGTCGAGATCTTCGAGGGTTGCCAGAACCGGCAGACGACCGATGAACTCCGGGATGAGGCCGAACTTGACCAGATCTTCCGGCTCAAGCTCGCGCAACACTTCGCCAACGCGGCGATCGTCCTGAGCCTTCACCGTCGCGCCGAAGCCGATCGAGGTCTTCTCGCCACGAGCGGAGATGATCTTGTCGAGGCCAGCAAACGCACCACCGCAGATGAACAGGATGTTCGTGGTGTCGACCTGCAGGAATTCCTGCTGCGGATGCTTGCGACCGCCCTGCGGCGGTACCGAGGCAACGGTGCCTTCCATGATCTTCAGAAGCGCCTGCTGGACGCCCTCGCCCGACACGTCGCGGGTGATCGAAGGATTGTCCGACTTGCGCGAGATCTTGTCGACTTCGTCAATGTAGACGATGCCGCGCTGCGCACGCTCGACGTTGTAGTCGGCAGCCTGGAGAAGCTTCAGGATGATGTTTTCGACGTCTTCACCGACATAGCCGGCTTCCGTCAGCGTCGTCGCATCGGCCATTGTGAAGGGAACGTCGATGATGCGAGCGAGCGTCTGGGCGAGATAGGTCTTGCCGCAACCGGTCGGACCGACCAGCATGATGTTCGACTTCGCCAGTTCGACTTCGCCATTCTTCGACGCATGTGCGAGGCGCTTGTAATGGTTGTGAACGGCAACCGACAGGATCTTCTTCGCCTGGCGCTGACCGATGACGTATTCGTCGAGAACCTTGATGATGTCCTGGGGCGTGGGAACGCCGTCGCGGGACTTGACCATCGAGGACTTGTTCTCTTCGCGAATGATGTCCATGCACAATTCGACGCATTCATCGCAGATGAAAACTGTCGGCCCGGCAATAAGCTTCCGGACTTCGTGCTGGCTCTTTCCGCAGAACGAACAATAGAGGGTGTTTTTGGAGTCGCCGCCGTTGCTGCCGCTGACCTTGCTCATATCACTTTCCTTCCAGCACGCCGCATTTCAAGGTGAAATGACGGTCCACTCATTGGCCTACTCCACTCTTGGAGTTCCAGCCGGCCAGGGCCGTTAAGGGGTACGAACCGGGTCCAAGCTATGCTGTCCTGGTTCCGGTGGCAACGAATTCCCCTTCGAATGCCGAATGCTATGTCATAAAAATTCAACATAGCATTAATACTTGAGATTGCCTCACCCGCCACCGGGTTTATTCCCTTGTTCGATCACAAATGAGATAGAACTGTGGCGGATAAAACACCATCCCTAGTTCTCACTAGGCCGCGTCGCCTTCGATTTCGGCGCGCGACGTCAGAACCTTGTCGATAACGCCCCAGTCGCGAGCTTCCGTCGCATCCATGAAATGGTCGCGATCGAGCGTCTTTTCAACTTCGTCGTACGTGCGGCCGGTATGCTTGACGTACACTTCGTTCAGGCGACGCTTCATCTTGAGGATATCGCGCGCATGACGCTCAATGTCCGACGCCTGGCCCTGGAAGCCACCCGACGGCTGGTGAACCATGATGCGGGAGTTCGGCGTGGCGAAGCGCATGTCCTTGTCGCCAGCCGCCAGAAGCAGCGAGCCCATGGACGCGGCCTGACCGATGCAGAGCGTCGATACGGCCGGCTTGATGAACTGCATCGTGTCGTAGATCGCCATGCCTGCGGTCACGACGCCACCAGGAGAATTGATGTAGAGCGCGATTTCCTTCTTCGGGTTTTCGGCCTCGAGGAAGAGAAGCTGGGCGCAGACGAGCGTCGCCATGTGATCCTCGACCGGGCCCGTCAGGAAGATGATGCGTTCCTTGAGCAGGCGCGAATAGATGTCGTAGGAGCGTTCACCGCGATTGGTCTGTTCCACAACCATCGGCACGAGGGCCATAGCGGTATCGACTGGGTTTCTCATGTGCGTCCTTTGTCAACGTCTTTCCGGCCCGACGCCGGGAATCAAAGAAAATGCCTTCTCCCTACATAGAACTTCCCTACCCTTCTCTTCAAGACGCGCCAGCGGATAACGTTAAGAGGGCGGGCATCCATGCGGAATCACTTGGGCCTGCTGGCGAGCGTATTGTTCGAAACTGTCGACAATAGCGATCCGCCGTCGTGCTGCCGCACAGCTTTTCTCTGCAGCAAGATGAAGGAATGCTAAATCCTGCCCTCACAGTGTGCAGCGTTTACCTCACGGAAAGCCTATCGCCGGATAAATGGCGCCGGCCATCGACGGGCAGCGGGCGATTAAGGAAGTCACCAGTAACTTCGGCGAGTATGCGGCCCAACAAGAGGTATTGCCGTGTTCAATGTTACAACGGGTCTGGCCATCTGGTGCTCAGAAGCCATGACGCTCGCCCTGGTGGCCTTCATGGCCTGGCGCCATGATGTCCGCAACAAATCCTATCTCTACTGGGGTTATGGCTTTTTGCTCAGCGCCATCGGTTTCGCGATGGTGGCATTGCGCGGCCACATTGCCGACTTCCTCTCGATCGAGCTCGGCAACGCGATTGCCTTGACCGGCCAGAGTGCATGGGCGGCGGGCTACCTCGCGCTCGACAAGCGGAAGATGGAGTGGTGGATCTTCCTCCCTCCTCTCATATGGGTTGCGGGTATCTTCCTGCCCTGGGTGAACGAGGACTACCCCAACCGTGTCATACTTTATAATCTTGCGTCCGCGGCAGGAGCGACTTCGCTCCTCATGGCTATAAACGGGCCAAATCTCCAAGCCGAACCGACGCGCGCCAAACTGGCGGTGCTTTTCCTCGCCCAGAGTGGCCTCTGCTTCAGCACAGCCGTTGTCATGGCATTAGCCGCACCGACGGATGTGCAGGCAGCCAATTACGCCGGCGCGGCCGCCATGGGCACGGCATTCCTTCTGACGCTTGCCTGCGCCCTGACCGCCCGGGTCATCATGGAGCGTTCCGAGCGCCAATTGCGGCTGCTCAGCCTGACCGACACACTGACCGGCGTCCTGAACCGACGCGGTCTGTTCGGGCAGTTCGACCCGATCAGATTGCGGGCCTTCGAAGAAAGGCGGCAAGTTGCGGTGTTGCTGTTCGATCTCGACAACTTCAAGCGCATCAACGATCGCTTCGGCCACCAGGCCGGCGACGTCGTTCTGACGGCCTTTGCCCGGATGACACGCCAATATGTGCCAACCGGCGCCTTCGGACGCATGGGTGGCGAAGAGTTCGCAGCATTTGCAAGCGTTGGGGACCAAACGGAAGCCGAAGCACTTGCCGAAGCGATGCGAACCGAATTCTGTCGTGCTCCAATCAGCACCGGCAACGCGATCATTCCCGCCACCGTCAGTATTGGCGTAGCGATCGCACCGCCGGTAGAAGCGAACATGGACAAACTGGTTTCCGCTGCCGATCGGGCATTGTACGCGGCCAAGGGTGCCGGGCGAAACTGCACCGTGATCTTCGGAGAGATGGAAGCGGCCGCACCTGCGCCGGCAGAGCCGGATCACCGGAGCGGTGAGCTTGTCCCCACCGTCGACGACCAAGTCCACGCGCTTCGTCGGGTCGGATCGCTTTCCAGAGGTTGAACGGCGCGCGCTCTTTTCGAGGCTCGGCAAATCCGCTAAGCCTCGAAACATGATGATACCGCCTTTTATTTCGATCGATCCCGCCACTCGCCGCGTCTCTCTCGACGCCAGCAATCCAGCCTTCTACGGCAACCCCAACGCCGCCTATGCGGCGTTGCACGCTCATTGTCCGACCTTCTATTGGGAAGAGCAGAAGCAATGGTTCTTCACTGGCTACGACCATGTGAACGCCCTGTTGCGCGACCGCCGCTTCGGCCGTCAGATCCTACACATCGCGAGCCGCGAAGAACTCGGCCTGCCCGAACCCGACCAGCACGTCGCAAACTTCGACCTCGCCGAACGCTTCTCCCTGCTCGAGCTTGAGCCGCCTGAACACACGCGACTAAGGACGCTCGTCAATCGCGCCTTCGTCTCCCGCCACGTCGAGAAAATGAAACCCGAGCTTGCCGAGCTGGCCGACACGCTGATCGACACTTTCGAGAAGAGTGGCGAAGTCGAGTTGCTTTCGGCCTTCGCCGATATCATTCCGGTCACGATGATCGCCCGCATGATCGGCATCCCGGAAGAGATGGGGCCGCAACTGCTGAAATGGTCGCACGCCTATATCCGCATGTACCTTTTCGGCCGGACGCGTGCCGACGAGGACGGCGCCGACAAGGCGGCCAAGGAATTCTCGGATTACGTGAAAACCGTGATCGCGGAACGACGCGCCAATCCGCAGGACGACCTGCTGACGCACATGATCCACACCGAGCACAAGGGCCAGTACCTCACCGAGGACGAGCTCGTGTCGACGACGATCGTTCTGTTGAACGCCGGGCACGAAGCGACGGTCCACCAGATCGGCAACTCCGTCCGCATGATCCTCGATAGCGGCTTAGATCCCGCAGCACTCTTCAAGGACGAAGCGACGACCGAACGGACGGTGGAAGAAACGCTGCGCATCTGTGCGCCCGTCCACATTTTCCAGCGCTGGGCGCTTGAGCCTGTCGAAATCGACGGCATTTCATTCAGGCGCGGAGACAAGGTCAGCCTGATCCTGGCGGCGGCCAATCTCGACCCTGCGAAGTTCACTGACCCGCTGACGTTCACACCCGGCCGCAACGAGGCGCCCAACCTGTCGTTCGGCGCCGGCATCCACTTCTGCATCGGCGCACCGCTTGCACGCCTGGAGCTCAATGTCGTGCTGCCGATCCTGTTCGAACGCCTGCCCGGCCTGAAGATCGCCAAGACGCCAAAGGTGAAGGACGTCTATCACTTCCATGGCCTGGACCGGCTCGATCTCAGCTGGGCGACCAAATAAAACGACCGCACTCCCGTTCGGGAGTGCGGCCATCCGCCTTGGGAGGCACAGCTGCCGCGGTGACGGCAGGCTGTTCGTTGGTTCGTTTGCCTTACTCGGCCGCCTGCAGCACCGGAACCGGCTGATCGAGCTCTTCCGGCAGCTGGCCAGCCATGGCGGCAGCGAACTTCTCGCGGTTGAGTTCATTTTCCCAGCGGGCAACAACAACAGTAGCAACCGCATTGCCGACGAAGTTGGTCAGCGCGCGGCATTCCGACATGAAGCGGTCAATGCCAAGGATGAGGGCCATGCCGGCGACCGGAACCGACGGAACGACCGACAGCGTCGCCGCCAGCGTAATGAAGCCGGCGCCGGTGATACCGGCAGCGCCTTTGGAACTCAGCATCGCTACCGCCAGCAGCAGGATCTGATCGCCGAGCGACAGGTGAATGTCCGTTGCCTGGGCGATGAAGAGCGCCGCCAGCGTCATGTAGATATTGGTGCCGTCGAGGTTGAACGAATAGCCGGTCGGGATAACGAGGCCGACGACCGAGCGCTTGCAGCCGGCGCGTTCCATCTTCTGCATCAGACCCGGCAGAGCCGCTTCGGACGAAGATGTGCCGAGGACGAGCAGCAGCTCTTCCTTGATGTAGCGGATTAGCGCCAGGATCGAGAAGCCGTTATAGCGAGCGACGGCACCGAGAACGACGATCACGAAGATGATCGACGTCAGATAGAACGTGCCGATCAGCATCGCGAGATTGGCGATGGAGCCGATACCGTATTTGCCGATCGTGAATGCCATCGCACCGAACGCGCCGATCGGGGCGGCCTTCATCAGCACGGCCACCAGCTTGAACACCGGTGCGGTCAGTGCCTGCAGAAAATCGACGACCGGACGTCCGCGATCACCGACCATCGCCAGCGCGATGCCGAACAGAACCGAGAAGAACAACACCTGCAGAATGTCGCCGTCCGCGAAGGCGCCAACGATGGTGTTCGGGATGATGTTCATGAGAAAGCCGGTGACGGTCGCGTCATGGGCCTTTTCCGTGTAGCTGGCGACAGCCTTGGCATCGAGCGTCGCCGGATCGATGTGCATCCCTGCGCCCGGCTGCACGACATTGGCAACGACAAGTCCGACGGCGAGTGCAAGCGTCGAAAAGACGAGGAAATACAGCATCGCCTTGCCGGCGACACGACCGACCTTCTGCAGGTCTGACATGCCCGCAATGCCCGTCGCGACGGTCAGGAAGATAACCGGCGCGATGATCATCTTCACCAGCTTGATGAAGGCATCACCGAGCGGCTTCAGCGCCGTGCCGATGTCAGGATAGAAGTGGCCGAGCAGGATGCCCGCCGCAATGGCAGCAAGAACCTGAACGTAGAGATGCCGATAAAATGGAACCTTGCCGCGCACCTGCGCGGTTGGAAGTGCTACACCCATAGTGTCCTCCATCGCGCCCCAAACCAGATCGGCCTCCCGGGGCAGTTACGTTGATCGATCAACAGCGCGTGCTGTTTGCTGATCTTTTGCAACGCGCGTGCCAGTTCGCGGACGAGACGACAGGGCTATGATTTTAAACATTCTTTTTGATTCAACAGAGATCCAGTTGCGGGAATTAGGCGACATTCCGCACAAATTCATTTGACGGACGTGCGAAATTACGCACAAGATTGGAGATGACCTCGCCCACCCAGATCGCGGACTTCCAACTTGTGATAAAGGCTGGCCGGCAGGCGCGGCGAAGCTGGATCGTGTTCGCCTGCCTCGCGCTCGCCCTGCTTTCGGCAGGTTTTGTCGGCGCGGAATTCTATGGGCGCCGCTCGGCGATCGAGGCACTCGAAAACCAGAGCCGCAGCGATGCGGGGCTGAAGGTCGCGTTGTTGAATGCCGTGCTTGAGCGGCCTCGCGCGCTGCCTTTCCTGCTGGCGGAGGATCAGCAGGTTCTGGATGCGCTGTCATCGTCCAAGCCCGACGCCGTCGACATCTTGAACCGCAAGCTGGAACGCCTCGTATCGGGCACGCAGGCTGCCGTCCTCTACGTCATCGGTACGGATGGCATCGCCATCGCCTCGAGCAACTGGCGGGAGCCGGTCAGTTTCGTTGGAAACGACTACACCTTTCGGGACTATTACCAGCGGGCGATGGTACAGGGCACCGCCGAGCATTTCGCACTCGGCAGCGTCAGCAAGCGACCTGGGCTTTATATCTCGCGCCGTGTCGGCAACGAGACGAAGCCGCTCGGTGTCGTGGTCGTCAAGCTGGAGTTCGACCGGCTCGAGGATGACTGGCGCGACGCACGGCGACCCGTCTATGTCACCGATGACCACGGGGTCGTTCTCATCACCAGCATCCCATCGTGGCGCTTCATGACGGCGACGCCCATCCCGCAGGAAGACCTTACATCCATTCGCAACAGCCTCCAGTTCGGCGATGCACCGCTGACGCCGCTGCCGATCATGCGTCCGCGAAACATCGATGCAGAGACCGCACTGGTTTCTGCTGTTCTTCCCGGCAGCGGCGAGGCGGAATATTTGCGGCTTTTCGCGGCGGTACCAACGACGCCCTGGCGACTTGAATATCTTGTCCCGACCGCGGCGCCGATTGCGTCGGCGGTGAGAGAGGCGCGGCTTCTGACACTCGCCGCACTCCTTCCCATTCTTGCAGTGGCCGCTTTTCTTCTGCGACGACGGCAGGTCGCGGCAATGACGATCGCGGTGGAACAGGCGATGCGTGAAGAGCTGGAGCGACGCGTGGAGGAGCGTACCGTCGATCTCAGCCGCGCACGCGACCGCCTTCAGGCGGAGATTTCCGATCACCGGGACACGGAGGCTCGATTGCAGGGTGTGCAACAGGACCTCGTGCAGGCAAACCGCCTTGCCATCCTGGGACAGGTTGCGGCAGGCGTCGCCCACGAGATCAACCAGCCGGTCGCCACCATCCGCGCCTATGCCGACAACGCACGCGTTTTCCTCGACCGGAAGCAGACGGAGCCGGTTCAGGAAAATCTGGAAGCGATCGCGGCTCTGACGGAGCGCATCGGCACGATCACCGAGGAACTGAAGGCCTTCGCACGCAAGGGCCGGACGGCTCCGGAGCCGGTCATCCTGCGCGATGTCATCGACGGAGCCGTTGTCCTGTTGAAGAGCCGCTTTTCCGGCCAGCTGGAAGCGCTTGTCATTCAGCCGGCACCGTCCGGCCTACGCGTTCTCGGCAACCGGGTCCGGCTAGAGCAGATCCTCATCAATCTCTTCCAGAATGCGCTCGAAGCTCTCGATGGTCGCAGCGGCGGCAAGGTGGAGATTGCGGTCGCGGAAACCCCGGCGGAGGTCGCGATCACCGTTGCCGATAATGGCCCCGGGATACCGCCTGAAATTCTGAACTCGCTTTTCACTCCGTTCAACACCTCGAAGGAAAAGGGCCTGGGACTCGGCCTCGTGATCGCCAAGGACATCGTCGCCGACTATGGCGGGCGCATCGATGTCTCAAGCAGTGCCGATGGCACCAAGTTTACAGTTCATCTCGTCAAGGTGACATCATGACCGATGCAGCACCGATCTATCTTGTCGACGACGACAAGGATCTCCTCCGGGCAACCAAGCAAACGCTGGAGCTTGCCGGGTTCAGCGTCTCCGCGTTTTCCGCCGCGAGCGATGCGCTGGCGGTGCTCGATGCCGATTTCTCCGGGATCGTGGTTTCGGATATCAGGATGCCGCAAATCGACGGGCTGGAACTTTTCAACCGCGTGCGGCATCAGGATGCCGACCTGCCGGTCATCCTGATGACCGGCCATGGCGACATCCCCATGGCGGTAAAGGCCATTCAGGACGGCGCCTACGACTTCATTACCAAGCCGTTTCCGGCCGACCGCCTGGTGCAGAGCGTTCGCCGGGCTGTCGAGAAACGCCGCCTGATCCTGGAAAACCGTGCCCTGCGCAAAGCCAGCGAGCAGGTTCGGGACGATCTACCGCTGATCGGCCAGACGCCGGCGATGGAGCGGTTGCGCCGAACGCTGCGCCAGATCGCGGATACCGACGTCGACGTTCTTGTCACGGGAGAAACCGGCAGCGGCAAGGAGGTCGTTGCCAGCCTCCTGCATCAATGGAGCCGCCGGGCAGCTGGCAACTTCGTCGCGCTCAACTGCGGCGCCCTGCCCGAGACCGTTATCGAAAGCGAACTTTTCGGGCATGAGGCGGGAGCCTTTACCGGCGCGCAGAAGAAGCGCATCGGCCGCATCGAGCATGCGAGTGGCGGCACGCTGTTTCTTGACGAAATCGAGAGCATGCCGCCCTCGACACAAGTGCAGATGCTGCGCGTGCTTGAGATGCGCGAGGTCACGCCTCTCGGCACCAATGAGGTCAGGCCCGTGGACCTTCGTGTCGTCGCCGCCGCGAAGATCGATCTCGGGGACCCCAAGGAGCGAGGCAGCTTTCGTGAGGATCTGTACTACCGGCTGAATGTCGTGACGATCTCCATTCCGCCACTGAGAGAGCGGCGCGACGATATCCCGCTTCTCTTCGGTTATTTTGCCGAGCGAGCCGGGAATCGGTTCAAACGCGATGTGCCGACAGCGTCAGCAGCGGTCCATCGCCATCTGCGGGATCACAGCTGGCCGGGCAACGTGCGCGAGCTTTCCCACTTTGCCGAACGCTTCGTGCTTGGGGTAGAGCAGGCCGCGGGGGGCATGGCTCGCGCGGCAGCGTTGGAGGACGGTCCGCTGCCGCTTCCCGATCGCATGGAGCGATATGAGGCCGGCATCATCCGCGAGACTCTCGACGCCAACGGAGGCGACGTGAGGCGGACGATTGCCGACCTCGGCATTCCGCGTAAGACCTTTTACGACAAGCTGCAGCGGCACGGCATTGTCCGGGCCGACTTTGCTCAATCGGGTGGCGGCGAATGACGAGCCGCCTGCACTAGATGCGGGTCTTTCAACCGGCGGCGACGCCGTAACGAACAGCCGGCTTGTCGCGTGAGAGATTGGGCCGCAGCGCCATGCGCGCCGCGTTCAGCGCAACAAGGTCCTGATCGTCCGGCAGCGACGGGATCGTCACCAGCTCGCCCTGATCGAGGCCCGCAAGAGCAGCATCCACCATGTCGGTGACATCCATCACCATCGATGGCGGGAAGGCGTCGGTCGACAGGCCGGCACGCTCGAAAATCTCCGTCCGCGTCAGTCCCGGCAGGACGGCCTGGACCTTGACGCCCTTCTCCGCCGTTTCGGCATGGATACCCTGGGTAAGGTTGAGCACGAAGGCCTTGGTGGCGCTGTAGGTGCCGTTGAACTGCTCAGGGATGAAGGCGACCACCGAGGCTATGTTGACGATCGCTCCCCTGCCCCTTGCGGCAAATGCCTGGGCGGCGGCGACGGCAAGGCGGTTTACCGCGACGACGTTCAGTTCGATCATCCTTTCCAGATAATCGGCATCGTCAGCGAGGAGCTTGCCCTTGGGGCCGACGCCGGCGTTGTTGACGAGCAGAGTGATGGTCTCGTCCTCGCGCAGGCGCCGTTCGACCACGCGCACATCCGCTTTCTCGGTGAGATCGGCGCGCAGCACATTCACTTCCACGCCCTGCTCCTTCGCCAACTTTTCTGCCAGCGCAGAGAGACGACCGGCATCGCGCGCGACCAGCAGCAGGTCATAACCGCGCTTGGCCAGACGATCGGCATAGGTGGCGCCGATGCCGGACGAGGCACCGGTTACGAGAGCAGTTCCGAGATTGGAGCGGGACATTGCAGCATTCCTTTCGGTTTCTGGATTTTACTGGTATATGCCACTATATTGATCCATGATCGCGATTGTGCAAGGGCCTTCATTCAAAAATTGCGGTCGCCGCGATTGACTGATCGTCAACGCACGGAGGACAACAGCCGCGGAGGCAACGAGATGAATGAAAAAAGACAAGAGCCAGGTGTGTGGAGCTACTGCAGCAACGGGGCACTGAAACGTGCGTCCCGCCAGCTTGGCCAGCTTTACGAAGATATTCTTGCGCCAAGCGGACTGAGGATCACCCAGTACACGTTGCTCACCCAGATCAAGATCGGGAAAGAGACACCGCTGAAGCTGCTGGCGGAAACGATGGTGATGGACCTCTCCGCGCTCGGCCACACGCTGAAGCCACTCTTGCGCGATGGCCTCGTGGAACTGGTGCCGGACGCGCAGGACCGCCGCGTGAAACGCGTGCGCCTGACCGATGCCGGCAACGAGCTCTGGACGAAGACCAACATCCTATGGCGAGACGCGCAGGCCCGTTTCGACGCAGCGTTCGGAAAGGAAGCGTCTGAGGCGCTTCGGCAGACCATGGACCTGATCTCGTCGCCGGACTTCGCCCGCGCATTTGCCAGCGCTGACCACGCATCCGAGGATGTCGCTACCGCCAACGCGCAGCGAACCCAAAGGTGAGTGCGCGACAGTCGGTTGGCTACAGCCTGATCACATAGTCCTTGCGAGTCGTTTCAACGACTTCCCAGGTCCCCTTAAAGCCCGGCCTGAGGACCATTCGGTCGCCCGCTCGAAGCTGAACGGCATCGCCACCATCTTCGGTCACGATCGAATGACCGGACAGCACGTTGAAATATTCCCATTCGTCGTAGGCGATGCGCCACTTGCCCGGCGTCGCTTCCCATATGCCCGCGTAAAGAACGCCATCGACGTCTTCGAGATTCCACGTCCTGAACTGAGGATTGCCGGAAAGAATGCGGTCGGCCTCCGGAGCGCCATGCTCCGCTTCGGCGTCGCTGATGTTGAAAGTGATGTAGTTCGCCATGAGACCTCTGTTGTTCCACCAAGAGCCGCGACCGCCCGCGCGGATGAAATTCTTAGTGCAGTGCGTGCGCCCGCGCAGCAAGATCCGCGACGGTTTGTCGACTGTCACTGTCGCCCAGCCGGTGAACAAAAAGCAAGGCGGTTCACCGCCAAGCTAGAAAGGATTGATGTAGTTGGTTATCGCGATCTGTCGCAGCAGCACCTTTCTGATGACATGCGCGGCCTCGACATGGCTCGTATAGATCGCCGCCGTGCCTGTGCTCCCGGCGGGAAGCCCGCCCGCGATGCTATCGTCATCCAGCTTAATCCGCACGACCAACGGCAAATTCTGAATGGCCTTCGATGTCACCGCGGAGCCGGACGTCTGCGTCTGTCCTGTCGATACGGCCTGGAGAATGCTTCCCACCTTCCCGGTATAGACCTTGCCGGGCATGAACTTGAAGGTGATCTCTGCCATCTGGCCAGGCTCCAGATAACGCGCATCGATCTGGGGAACCTCGACGCCGATGATCGTCTCGGAGGTATCGATGAACGCCATGACGGGCGACAGCGGGAGGCTGGAGACCCGCGCGCCGGTCCGCAGCGCCACGTTGGTCACGTATCCGTCGGCTGGGGCTCGCACCACCGTCTTGTCGAGGTTCCATTTCGCCTCGGTGATCTCAGCTGCGAGTTGGTCGGTTTCGGCTTGGGCCTGTTCGACATCGAAACCGCGACCGGCACCGGTCGTGCGCAGCCTCGTTGTTTCCGATAGCCGCAGCTTGGCGAGCTCGAGTTGCGCCGCGAGCGCGTCCAGCTTCGCCTGATAGGGAACGGGGTCGATACGGAAGAGCACATCGCCGGCCTTCAGCGGCGTGTTCGCCTTCACCGGCACATCGACCACCTCGCCTGCCACATCGGGAACGATTGCCACCGAGTTGCGGACAACCAGTGCCGCCCCCTGCGGCGCGCCCCAGTTCATCGGAATGAAAAGGCCGATCAACAGCAGCAGGAAGACGATGACCGGCGAAATCTTCCAGAAAAGGTTGAATCGGACAACACGGAATTTCACGAGGCAGAACAGGATGACCAAATAGACGTTCAGCAGGACAACGATCATTGCGCCTTCTCCGCGTTCGCAGCCCGCGGCACGTCGACGTATGCCCAGATCAGCACCAGCGGCCAAAGGGCAAAGCCGAAGAACAGCGTCACCCAACCGCCCACAGTGACGGCAGCGGCCCAAGGATGGTTGCGCCGCTTTGCGATCATCCCCGGCAACATTGCGAGAAAGACAATGACGGCCACGGTACTGGCAACGAGAACGATCAGAACGATCCAGGCGAAGACGTCTACGATACTCATCATCCAAGATCCTTGAGAGGAATAGGCACATCACCGCCGGGATCCGACGGCGCAGCGCTCAACCCGGGCGATGATGGGATTGTGGTGGCAGGGCCACTTCACGCAAGTACGTAACGGTAAATGCTGGCGTTAATTGTCCACGGTGGTCGCAACGCTTGGCGTGAGGACCGCCGGGCGGGCGGCATGGCCAGATACGAAATCGGGCTCCAGCCAGTGGCTGAAGCCCGACATTGTGCTTCTGAAACTCAGCGGCTTCAGACCTTGGCGAGCGACTGCTCGAGGTCGGCGATGATGTCCTTCACGTCCTCGATACCGATCGACAGACGAACGACATCAGGGCCGGCGCCGGCCGCGATCTTCTGCTCATCGGTCAGCTGGCGATGTGTGGTCGATGCCGGGTGGATGACGAGCGAGCGCGTATCGCCGATGTTGGCGAGGTGCGAGAAGAGCTGGAGATTTTCGACGAGCGACTTGCCTGCTTCGTAGCCGCCCTTCACGCCGAAGGTGAAGACCGAACCCGCACCCTTCGGGGAATAGCGCTTCTGCAGGGCGTGGTTCGGGTCGTCCTCCAGGCCGGCATAGTTGACCCAGGCGATCTTGCTGTGCGCCTTCAGCCATTTCGCCACGGCAGCGGCATTTTCGCTGTGACGCTGCATGCGAAGCGGCAGCGTCTCGATACCGGTCAGGATCAGGAACGCATTGAACGGCGAAATTGCCGGGCCGAGATCGCGCAAGCCAAGGACGCGGCATGCAATTGCAAAGGCGAAATTGCCGAAGGTCGAATGCAGCACGACGCCGTTGTACTCCGGCCGCGGGCTCGACAGCATCGGGTAGTTGCCGGACTTCGACCAGTCGAACGTGCCGCCATCGACGATGATGCCACCCATCGAATTTCCGTGGCCACCGAGGAACTTGGTCAGCGAGTGAACGACGATGTCGGCGCCGTGCTCGATCGGGCGAATGAGATAGGGGCTGGCCATCGTGTTGTCGACGATGAGCGGCAGACCATGCTTGTGCGCGACTTCCGCAATCGCCGCTATGTCGACGAACGTGCCGCCGGGGTTCGCCAAGCTCTCGATGAAGATCGCACGGGTCTTTTCGTCGATCTGGCTTTCGAAGCTTGCAGGGTCTGCCGGATCGGCCCAGCGAACCTGCCAGCCGAAATTATCGAAGGCATGGCCAAACTGGTTGATGGAGCCGCCGTAGAGGCGCTTGGCGGCGACGAAATTCTCGCCGGGCCGCAAGATGGTGTGAAAAACGATCATCTGAGCCGCATGACCCGAGGCCACGGCGAGCGCCGCCGTGCCACCCTCCAGTGCCGCAACGCGCTCTTCAAGCACGGCCTGCGTCGGGTTCATGATGCGTGTGTAGATATTTCCGAACTGCTGCAGGCCGAACAAGGCAGCCGCATGGTCAGCATCATTAAAGACATAGGCTGTCGTCTGATAAATCGGTGTCGCACGGGCACCGGTTGCCGGGTCTGGCTTGGCCCCGGCGTGAATCGCCAACGTATTAAAACCTGGATCGTTATTGCTCATGCAGTCCTCCCATACTTTTCAATAGAATGGGGCGGAGCATAGCGGACGATCTCGAAAAGTTAATTGCTATCTGTTTCAACCGAAAGGCGTTTGGCGGAAAATTTTCTCGCACTTAGCCGACAAGGCGCGGATACTCGATGGCCGGGCAGCGGTTCATGACGACCTTGATCCCGCCAGCCTCGGCTCGTTCGGCCGCTGCATCATCGCGGACGCCAAGCTGCGCCCATATCACTTTCGGCCGCGGTTGCATGGCCAACGCCTCATCGACGACCTCGGACAGATATTGCGACGCGCGAAAGACATCGACCATGTCGACCGCAACGGGGACATCGGATAGGCGAGCATAGACGGTCTGCCCGTGTATGTTCTTGCCCGCCTGCCCCGGATTGACCGGTATGACAGCATAGCCGCGGGACAGAAGATAGCCCATCACGCCGTTGCTGGGTCGCGCCGGGTTGGGCGATGCGCCGGTCAAGGCGATTGTCTTCACCGACTGCAAGATGTCGAGAATATAGCTGTCGTCGTATTTGTCGTGATTCATGCTGGGCATCCTCAGGAATGCGGCCATATTTGTGTTATCTCGCCTCGGTTTAGCAAGATACGAAACCAACGGCGAAGTTGATCGTATATAGGCACGATGGCGCCCTGGAGGATATGGTGATGAAAAAGACTGTTCTTTTTGTTGCAGCGGCCGTTCTGGCTGCATCGCCGGCCATGGCGATCTCCCGCTACAATTCGCTGACGATAACCTGCAACCGGGCACGCGCGGCCATTCACAACGAAGGCGCCGTGATTTTCCGCTACCCCTCGACGCGAGTCCGCGGCATGGCGCTTTTCGATCGCTATGTCCGCAACAGTCGTTTTTGTGACGCGAACAAATATGCCGAGTGGACGCGTATTCCGACCAAGGACAATCCCCAGTGCCCTGTTCTCAATTGCCAGAACATAGACAACCTGGACGGGACATTTATCATACCAAACAATTCACTGTAATTCGTTCGGGCGGCGTTCGGAAAGGCTGGAATCTCAGCCTCTATGGCACAACCTATTGTATATATGATCGTGATCAGCGAGGAGGCCGATTGTGACCGCTTTGTCACACAGCCAGAAATTGTTGAATCCATCCGCGCCTCTGTTCTATGTATAACCTGTTTATGTCCACATATGTTCATGCATATGTTAGAAACACCGCATAGTTGAACAGATCAGACTCACTCGATTGCCTTCTGGTGTACGCCCATCATTTTTGTATTGAGCCGAGATAAGCCGCAAGTTGCACTCCTGCCGGAATCGGCCAAACGAGCGCGTTTCAGCGCAGACCATATTGCGATTGCTTTTTCTCCGGCAGAGCGTAACAACCGTCTCAATTGCTCTTCTTACACCATCCGGTAGTCCGTTCTTGCCGCTAGATATCATCCTTCTCGTCTTATTCGGGGCGTTGCTACACGCGACGTGGAATGCCCTCATCAAGGCCGGCACCGACAAGTCGCTTGATGCCAGCCTTGTTTCGGCAGGCGGCGCAGTCTGCGCGCTCCCCTTCCTGGCCTTGCTGCCGATGCCGGCATCCGCCTCGTGGCCATTCATCGGGGCCTCGGCGATCCTGCAGTTCATCTATTTTCAGCTGGTTGCCGGCGCTTACCGAGCTGGCGACATCGGCCTCGTTTATCCGCTGATGCGGGGCTGCGCGCCGCTCCTGATCGTCGCGACGAGTGGCGTCATCCTCGGCGAAACGCTGTCCGGCGGCGCTCTGATCGGAACGATGACGATCTGTGCTGGCATTCTGACGCTGGCCTTCGAGGCCCGCAAGGGAAGCGGTCATGCCATCCGGCTCGCCCTCGCCAATGCTTTCGTCATTGCGACCTATACCTATGTCGACGGCATCGGCGCCCGACTATCCGGCAACGCGATCTCCTATACACTATGGATGTCGCTGCCGCCGCCGGTGCTTCTATTTTCGTGGGCGATCTGGCGCCGCGGGCTTTTCGCGGTTGCCGTGCACGTCCGCTACAACTGGTGGCGCGGATTGATCGGCGGCGGCGGCTCGATCGCCTCCTACGGGCTGGCACTCTGGGCCATGACCAAGGCCCCGGTGGCAACGGTTGCCGCCTTGCGAGAAACGTCGATCCTCTTTGCCCTCATCATTTCAGTCGTGATCCTGAAAGAAAAAGCGAGCCCTTGGCGCTATCTCGCCGGCGTTATCATCGCCATGGGGGGATTGATCCTGAAACTGGGGTAGCCGTTGGCTATTCCCCCGTCCACGCCGGCATTCGCTTGCCCAGGAAGGCGCCAATCCCCTCTTCCGCGTCCGCGGTCAGCATATTCTCGACCATCACCTGCGCGGCATAGCCATAGGCCTCCTCGACGGGCATTTCGAGCTGGCGGTAGAAGGCTTCCTTGCCGATCCTCAGCGTCAGCGGGGACTTTCCGGCGATGACCGAAGCGTATTTGGTGACGACCTGCGTTAGATACTGCTTGGGGACGATGCGATTGACGAGGCCGAAATCCTTCGCCGTCGATGCGTCGATCGTTTCGCCGGTCAGCAGCATTTCCATCGCCTGCTTGCGATGAGCGGCGCGCGCGATCGCAACCATCGGCGTCGAGCAGAAGAGGCCGATGTTGACGCCTGGGGTGCAGAAGGTGGCCGTATCCGTGCAGATCGCGAGGTCGCAGGAGGCGACAAGCTGGCAGCCGGCGGCCGTGGCCAGACCATCGACTTCGGCAATCACCGGCTTGGGCAGTCGCGCAATCTCCATCATCAGATCCGCGGCAAGAGCAAATGTCTCCTCGAAGAAGGCAACACCGCCGTCCGCGTCGCCGCGATGCTCCGTCAGCTCCTTGAGGTCATGACCGGCGGAAAAAACAGTCCCGGTCGAAGCAATGATCACGATGCGGACATCGTCGTTTTCGGCAGCGTTCTGCAATTCGCCCATCAGCGTCTCGAGAACGGCGATCGACAGAGCATTGGCCGGAGGGTTGTTGAGCGTCAGCCGCAATATGCCATCGGAAAGCTGGCGGATCACCAATGCGCCACCATTCGCTTTGCTTGCATCCGTTCGAAACGATACGACTTCTGCCATGGCTGAACTCCTGCATGTTTGCTTCGTGCCAACAGTTTTGCCACAAGCTGCCTGGGATTTCGAGGAGAAGCGATGCAACCAGTGATGACAATCGACGAGGTCCACCGATTTCTCGACGCAGATTTTCCACAGATCCACGCCGATGGCCGTGTGATGGTGGTAACCGAAATAGCGCCGGGTCGGGCCTCCATGCGGCTCGACCCTTCCGAGCGACACCTGAGACCCGGTGGAACCCTGTCAGGCCCTGCCCTCTTTGCACTGGCCGACGTGACCGCCTACGTGGCGGTCATTGCCCACATCGGCCCCGTAGCGCTGGCCGTGACCACCAATCTCAACATCAACTTCCTGCGGCTGCCGAGGCAGCAGCCAGCGGTCTGCACATGCAGAATCCTGAAGCTCGGCAGGCGCCTTGCGGTCATTGAAGCTTCGATTTTTCAGGGCGATCCGCAGCATTTAATCGCCCATGCAACGGCAACATACTCGATTCCGCCTCGAGAAAATTGAGGTATCAAATTACCACATATCTAAGTGTTTGATTTCGCTTCATTGTTTTTCGTGGCGCCATTCGCCGCGATATTGACCGTATTCGCGACAGGCCTTATACACCGCGTCAGATCGCAGCCCTTCCCGGCTGCTTTCTTTTTGGTGCGCCTTCGGGCTCCCAAATCAAGCAACAAGAAACGCCCTTTCGCCTTCGGGCACAAGGGATCCAAAAGAGAGTAACTACTATGGCAACTTTCTCCCAGAAGCCTGCAGAGGTGGAGAAGAAGTGGGTCATCATCGACGCCGAAGGGCTCGTTGTTGGTCGTCTCGCTTCCATCATCGCTATGCGTCTGCGCGGCAAGCACAAGGCAACCTTCACGCCCCACGTTGACGACGGCGACAACGTCATCGTCATCAATGCCGACAAGGTCGTATTCACCGGCAAGAAGTACTCCGACAAGGTTTACTACTGGCACACCGGTTACGCCGGCGGCATCAAGGAGCGTACCGCTCGTCAGATCATCGAAGGCCGCTTCCCGGAGCGCGTTCTCGAGAAGGCTGTTGAGCGCATGGTTCCGCGTGGCCCGCTCGGCCGTCGCCAGATGAAGAACCTCCGCGTCTACGCTGGTTCCAACCATCCTCATGAAGCACAGCAGCCTGTCGCTCTCGACGTCGCTAAGCTGAACAAGAAGAACGTAAGGAGCGCCTAAGAATGGCTGACCTCTCCTCCCTGAAGGATCTCGGCACGGCTACCGAAGCTTCGGCTCCGGTTCACGTCCGCAAGGTTGACTCGCTTGGCCGTTCCTACGCGACCGGCAAGCGCAAGAACGCCGTTGCCCGTGTATGGGTCAAGCCGGGCTCCGGCAAGATCGTCATCAACGGCAAGGAATTCACGGAATACTTCGCACGTCCGGTTCTGCAGATGATTCTGCGTCAGCCGATCGTCGCTGCTGCCCGTGACGGCCAGTTCGACATCGTCGCAACGGTTGCAGGCGGCGGTCTTTCCGGCCAGGCCGGTGCCGTTCGTCACGGCGTTTCCAAGGCACTCACCTACTTCGAACCGGGCCTGCGCTCGGTCCTGAAGAAGGGTGGCTTCCTGACCCGCGACAGCCGCGTTGTCGAGCGTAAGAAGTACGGTAAGGCCAAGGCCCGCCGCTCGTTCCAGTTCTCCAAGCGTTAATCGCTTCGGATTTCGGACTTTGGAAGGCCGGGCTTTGCCCGGCCTTTTTTTGTGCCCGGCGCTCACCGTGCTTCATCACTAGCGCAACCCGGCATCGCCTCTCGTTCTCCGGACAAGAGCAAGATTGCGCTTCCATCTCCCGCCACCGGTCAACCCACTGCTTGACACATTCATACCCATACGGCTATACGTTTATCAATAGCCAACCGGGTATGAATTACGCATGTCTGAACGCCAGGACAATTTGTTTCGCGCGCTCGCCGATCCCACACGGCGCGGGATCTTCGAACGGCTCTGCCGCGAAGGCGAGAAGACCGTCAGCGCCCTGACGGCACATGCCGGCGTGTCGCAGCCGGTGGTCTCGAAGCATCTCGCCAATCTCAAGCGGGCCGGCCTCGTCCGCGACCGTCAGGACGGTCGCCAGACGCATTACAGCGCCCATCCCGGCGCCCTCGTTCCGCTGGCCGACTGGACAACCGAGATGACCGGCTTTTGGGAAAAGAAGTTCGACGAGCTCGAAGACTTGCTGAAAAGGATGGACCAATGAACGATACATCGACCGAAACACGTTCCGTCGTCGTCGAGCGGCAGTTGCCGTTTTCGCAGGAGAAGACGTGGCGCGCCCTGACGCAACCGCACCTTATCGCCGAATGGCTGATGAAGAACGACTTTGCGCCTGTGAGGGATCACCGTTTCAAGCTGACTGCGGACTGGGGCTCGGTTGATTGCACGGTTCTCGAAATCGCGCCGATCAGCACGCTCTCCTACACCTGGAACGCCTATGGTCTCGAGAGCGTTGTCACCTGGACCCTGACGCCGACCAGCGGCGGCACGCATCTGCGGATGGAGCAGTCCGGCTTCCGCCCAGACCAGCAGCAGGCCTACGCTGGCGCCAAGCATGGCTGGCAACGTTTCTTCGACAATCTTGGAGAGGCGCTGGCGCGCAATGATTGATTTCGCCGGCAAAGCGCCCGCGATTGAACGTTATTCTGGAAGGAGGAGCAGAACATGAGCGCATGGATCAGACAGGGCCACCGATGGCTCTCGATTTTGTTTACACTGACTGTCATTGCCAATTTCGCAGTCAGGCCGTTCGGCGAGGCACCCGACTGGCTGACCTACTCGCCGCTGCCTCCGCTCTTCCTGCTGCTGTTCAGCGGGCTCTATATGTTCGCCCTGCCCTATACGGCCAAGGGCCGAATGAGCAAGATGGGCGCCTAGCTGGCTGGGCGCAACGGCGGCACGATATGCCGCCGTTGGAAGCAATCCCGCAATCTTCATCGATCCGTCATCCGATAACCGTCGGATATTGTTGCATTCGGTGGTCGAGCCACATACTCCTTGAAGCCAGCGAGAAGGAGTATTCACTTGGCGAACAAGTCGATCGATCATGCTTTCACGGCAACGAGCCTTACCTCCGCGGCCACGGATCCCACCTTTGCCGGAGCGTTGTCCTTCATGCGTCGCCGCTTCACGAAGGACCTGACTGGCGCCGACGTGGTGGTGTGGGGCGTTCCCTTCGACGCCGCGACGTCCAACCGGCCGGGCACGCGCTTCGGGCCGCAGGCGATCCGCCGGGCTTCGGCGATCTTCGACAACGATCCCCAGTATCCCTTCAACCGCGACCTGTTCGAACACATGGCGGTCATCGACTACGGCGACTGCCTGCTCGACTACGGCAACCATCATGAGACGCCGGCCGCGATCGAAAAGCAGGCAAAGACGATCGTCGACAGCGGCGCCTTCATGCTGACGCTCGGTGGCGACCACTATGTGACCTGGCCGATCCTCAAGGCGCATGCGGCCAAGCACGGTCCGCTGGCGCTGGTGCAGTTCGACGCACACCAGGATACGTGGTTCGACGACAACAAGCGGATCGACCACGGCTCCTTCGTGGCGCGCGCGGTCCGCGACGGCATCATAGATCCTGATCGCTCGATCCAGATCGGTATCCGCACGCATGCGCCGGACGATTTCGGCATCAGTATCCTCTACGGCCACCAGGTCGAGGACATGAGTGCGGCCGAGATCGCATCGATGATCATTTCGCACACCAAGGGTGCGCCGGCCTACCTGACCTTCGATATCGATTGCCTGGATCCGGCTTATGCGCCCGGCACCGGCACGCCGGTTTCGGGTGGCCCGTCCAGCGCCAAGATCCTTTCGGTGCTGCAGCGGCTGCACCAGCTCGATATCCGCGGCGCCGACGTCGTTGAAGTGTCGCCCGCCTACGATCATGCCGACATCACCGCCATTGCGGGGGCGACGGTCGCGATGTATATGCTGGGGCTACATGCCGAACGACGCGCGACAGCGTCACACGGCTGACTTATCCCTCTTACAAAATGAATCCGGACTTCATTCCAACCTATTGAAATTGTGAGCAAGACAATGGCACCGAAGATCTTCATCGATGGCGAACATGGCACGACGGGCTTGCAGATCCGCACGCGCATGGCTGGTCGCCGCGACGTCGAGCTTCTGTCCATTCCGGAAGCGGAGCGCCGCAATGCCGCGATCCGCGAGGACATGCTGAACAGCGCCGATATCGCGATCCTCTGCCTTCCCGACGATGCGTCGAAGGAAGCCGTGCAGATGGTCTCGGCCAACAACAATGTCCGCGTCATCGACACGTCGACCGCCTACCGCGTTAATCCCTCCTGGGCCTATGGCTTCGCCGAGATGGACAAGGAGCAGGCAGACAAGATCAGGTCGGCGCGTTTCGTTGCCAATCCGGGCTGCTATCCCACCGGCGCCATCGGACTGATGCGGCCGCTGCGCGCCGCCGGAATCCTGCCGGACGGCTACCCGGTGACCGTCAACGCGGTTTCCGGCTACACCGGTGGCGGCAAGCAGATGATCGCACAGATGGAAGACCAGAGCCGCGACGACGCGATCAGCGCGCCACACTTCCTCTATGGGCTGCCGCTGACGCACAAGCACGTCCCCGAAATGAAGATCCACGGCCTGCTCGACCGCGCGCCGATCTTCGCGCCGTCGGTCGGCAAGTTCGCGCAGGGCATGATCGTGCAGGTACCGCTGCACCTCGACATGCTGGCGCCGGGCGCGACGCTTGAGAGCATTCATGCCGCCCTCACCGCCCACTATGCAGGCCAGGATATCGTCTCGGTCGTTCCGCTTACCGAAAGCAGCAAGCTCGCGCGCGTCGATGCCGTGGAACTCGCCGGCAAGGATACGATGAAGCTCTTCGTGTTCGGCACGCCAGGCGATTCGCAGGTCAATCTGGTTGCCCTGCTTGACAATCTCGGCAAGGGCGCGTCGGGAGCCGCGGTGCAGAACATGGATCTGATGCTGGCCTCCTAGTGCTGAGCGGCCGTGGGCAATGCCAAGCGCCTAGCCCTGACGTTCGCAACGATCGCGCTCGTCGATCTTTTACTGCTTGGCCTGCTGACACTTTGGCAGATGACAGGAGACCTTTTGCGTGGGGCCGCTATCGGTCTTGATCCAGACCTCTGGCTTGCCGCGTTGCTCCTTTTTCTATTGCTGTTGCCGACGGGAATATTGATAGACGCCGTCTCGATTGCTCTTCCTCGGGCAACGAGCGGCCTCAGCGCATATCTGGTGCAGCCGATAGGAGGCGGCCTTTTTGCCGGTACGAGCATGCTTTGGCTGTCACATGTCGAAACCTACTTCACCCCACCAGGATACGAGGCGGCCTATTTTTTCGTTGGCGCGGCAGTTGGCGGCATGTACGGCATCGTGCGCGCAAATATGCAGTACCGTTTCCAACCAAATGCCTGACCTCCGGTGGTGTGCTTCCGTATGACATGCACCTTGCCCCACGGAATTTTGTGCAATGGCAACTAGCCAGTTTGTGACCGACATGACCGCCTGGTTTTCTGCCGCGCTGCCGGATCATGGTCTCTATTCGCTGATCGTCATCGCCTGCATCGCCGGCCTCGCGCGCGGCTTTTCGGGCTTTGGCGCGGCGCTGATCTTCATTCCGCTCGGCGGGGCCATCATTGGGCCAAAGCTGATCTCGCCCGTGCTGCTCGTGATCGACGGGCTGGCGACACTGGGCATGATCCCACCCGCCTGGCAGCGCGCGAACCGGCGAGAGGTCTTTACGATGGCCGCTGGCGCGATGCTGGGCGTGCCGGCCGGAACCGCCGTGCTGGCGTTGCTCGATCCCCTGCTCCTGCGCTGGTCGATCACGATCATTGCCGTGTTGCTGCTGGCGCTGCTCGTCTCGGGCTGGCGTTATCATGGAAAGCCGCATTCCTATCTCAGCGCCGGTGTCGGTCTTGTTGCCGGGCTGTTCAGCGGTGCGGCGCAGCTGGGTGGCCCGCCGGTGGTTGCCTACTGGCTGGGTGGGAAGACCGACTTCACCAAGGTCCGGTCCAACATCATTCTCTATTTCGCCATCTCCACCTGCTTCAGCGTGGTGAGCTATTACGCTGGCGGATTGTTCGTACCCACGGTGTTTGCGCTGACGCTCGTCATCCTGCCAAGCTATGCGATCGGCCTGTTCGCCGGCTCCAGGCTCTTCGGGCTGGCGCGGGAGAGCGCCTTCCGAGTGATCTGCTATGGCCTGATTGGCGCCTCGGCTTTTCTGGGCATGCCGGCGCTAGACGGCATCCTGCGCTGAGCCTCGGCACGGGCCTCCACCGAACGGCTGAGAGCGCCGTTTTGCGGCTTCGTTGATCAACTGCCGCAAGCCGCATACAGTTGCCCCCGAGGAGTTCAGAGGGAGCAATCATGAATACCGTCTTGTTCGGTATTGCCTTCATCGGCGGCACGATCGTCGTAACCCTTGCGTTTTATTTTCTCATGCGCCTCGTCATGGGCACCGACCCGACCGGCAAGGACCGCGAGCTGGCCGGCGCGATCGTCCTGCGCATCTCATCCCTCCACGCCCTCATCCTGGCACTGGTGTTCGCCCAGGAGATGATCGAGTACCAGCAACTGAAATTCGAGAGCGTGACAGAGGCCAACGCGATTGCCGACATCTATTACGATGCGGATCGTTACGGCTCGGACGAAAAGCAATCAATTCAACAGGCGCTGTTCGAGTATGTGCAGATCGTCGTCGACGAGGAATGGCATGAGCTTGGTTCGACGGGAGAGCTGTCACAGACGGCCTGGAGCAAGTGGGATAGCGTCTACCAGAGAATTCTCGATCTGACGCCCACCAACCCGCGACAACAGAGCATCAGGGAGCACATGCTGGTCGACGTCCACAGTATCGCGGATTCCCGCGACAAACGGGCCAACAGCGGCACGGACTCCATCAGCAGCATCTTCTGGTTTGCGGCGATCTCCGGCGTCGTTTTCATGGCGCTCGGCTATTATCCCTACCCCCCCGATCCGCGAAACCTGTTGCTTCTATGCGTGCTTGGCGCGTTCACCGGCATCATCCTGTTCTTCATCTACGCCTTCTCCAACCCCTACAACCCGCCCGCGACGCTGGAACCAGCGGCGTTCGAGCGGCTGTTGCAGGAGATGGCGGCGCCAGTGGCCGATAACTGACTGGCGGCTAGCGCAGCGCTGTGCGGAGCCTGTTGTCTCTTACGACAAGCGTCTCGCCGGGCCCGTGCACGGCCGCAAAGAGCAGGCCGGCAAGGAAGGTGAAGTGGTCGATGAAGAAGCCGAACTCGGCCTGATTGCCGCTCCAGTGGCCAGGCCCGTGAAAAGCAAAGGCAAGGAAGATAACGTAGACGCCGGCCAGTAATGCCGCCTGGGAAAAGAAGGCGCCGGTCAGGAACGCAAGCGCCAGCGCAAGCTCAAAGAAGGCAGCCACCCAGGCGAGGAACAATGGAGCCGGAAAGCCCGCCGAGGCGATGTAGCTCGCAGTCGATTGCATGTCGATAAACTTGAAGCTCGTCGCCATCAGGAACACCCCCGCAAAGATGAGGCGTGCGACGAGAATTGCGATTGTCCTACCCATGATGTTGTCCTCCCCGGCCGGTGGCCTTCCGTTTCGATCTCCGGCAGTTGATGCCTGTTGACCTCTCGCTGCAAGGACGGATTGCGGGCCGTCGTTCCGACAGGCCCGCACAATCTTTTTTTGATCGCCCCGCGAGATCGGAGAGATTGCCCGCACGATGCGGGCGCTCCTATTTTGATTCAAGTCGTTCACATCCAGATTCCGGAAACTCTGAGAAGCCATTGATCTCGGAATCGTTTGAGACGATCAGGTCGGCATCGATCTTTATGCAATTTCTATTTCTCGCGGCGGGTAGCGGAATGGATTTCCTACGGCGGTCGGCGGTAGCCTTTCCTCATGATGCACAAGGTGAACGTCATGAGAGACTTCAGTTCTTCGAGCCTGCACATCTCGCGGCCGGAGCAGCGCGTACCGAAACGGCGGATGCGTGAAAGGCGAACAGCGCAGGCCATGATCCTGTTCGGCGTCGTGCTGGCGGCGGTGGAACTTTATGTGATCCTGGGCGGGTTCTGGCACCAATGAGACAGAGCAGCCCCTTGCGTCTCGGGGCCGTCACGACGGCCTTGATAACGCCCTTCCGTGGCGAGGCAGTCGATCTTTCCGCGCTGGAAAGTCTCGCCATCAGGCAGATCCAGTCCGGCATCGGCGGCATCGCCGTCTGCACGGTCACGGAAGGCCCGACCCTTTCAATGCTTGAGCGTTCGGCAGTCCTTCAATGCTGCATCCGGGCGGCCGATCGCCGCGTTCCAATACTCGCCGCGACCGGCACCACCTGCACGCTCGAAACGATAAGGTTCACTCAGCAGGCCGAAGCTCTCGGCGCGGCCGCCGCGATCGTGACCGTGCCGTACTATTCGAAGCCCGGACAGCGCGGCATTCTCCACCATTTTGAGGCGCTCGCCATGGAAACCAGTATCCCGGTCATCGTGGACGACAACCCGGCGCGCTCGGCAAGCTGCCTCTCGCCACGGACACTGGAGGCGCTTGCGTCCATTCCTTCGATCATCGGCGTCATCGGGCACGGGATGCAGCCTCCATCGCCTGCGTTGCGCGAACGCCTGCTGTTCCTCTCCGACAGCGACGATACCTCGCTCGCTTTTCTGAGCGGCTACGGCACCGGCATCATCTCGTCCGGCGCCAATATCCACCCGCGATTGTTCAACTCGCTCCACAATGCCGCCCTCGCCGGCAATATTCCGGGAGCTCTGGCGCTTGAACGGCGGCTGCATACGTTGATGCAGATACTGGGCGACCAGGCACCGGCGCAGATCAAATATGCGCTGCGGCTTCTCCTGGATATCGATCCAACAGTGCGGCTGCCGATGGTGGAGCTTGATACCGAGGAGAAGGCAGCCGTTTTCGAAGCACTCACCTCCACCGCCGAAACGCGCCCGCTGGCGTCCTGACCGCCTGTGCGACCGCGTCGTCGAATCCCCGACATTTCACGAAAGGAACCGAAATGCCCCTCCTCCATCACGCTCGCCGTTTCGCAGCAGCCAGCCCGCAAGCGCTGCCGCGTTTCACGATCGGCAGCAACCGCGCAGGGCGCTGGGTCGTCAACGATCGTGAGGGACGCGTCGGTGGCATATTCGTCAGCCGGGATGCGGCGCTGCATTTCGCGACCGAGGAATGCGACCACGATCTCAGCCAGATCTCGTTCGCTCCAGGGGAAACGGCTCTCCGTCTCATCGAAGGCGGCCCGGATCCCATCGTCCATTAGTGGCTTTGCAGAAATCCCGGCTGGGCCCTCAAAGACCAACTCTTCCTTAACCGGGAATCGCTAATGTCCGTCGCAATAGACGACGGACGCCCCCATAATGCCGAAACCCAATTTTCGCTTCACCCACTATGACCTCAAGGAACAGCGATCTGGGACGATCATCGAGGTGACGCTGTCAGCTGTCGCGAATGTTCGCTTGATGACGGCGCCGAACTACCAGCGTTTCACCGAAGTGCTCGACTTCAAATATGTGGGCGGTATCGCGCGCAAATCACCTGTGAAATTGTCGATCCCGGAAAGCGGCCACTGGCATCTGGTGGTCGACATGGAAGGGCATCATGGCCTGGCGGAGTCTGCCGTGAAACTGATTGCCGCGCCCGCAGGTCAGGTGCGCGCCTCCTGATCAGCGCTGATTGCGCTCCTTGCGAAGCTTCGCCCACCAATCCAGACGCTTCCTGATATCCCGCTCGAAGCCGCGTTCCGGCGGGTCATAGAAGGTCTGGCGCCCCATCTTTTCCGGAAAATAGTCCTGGCCCGAGAAGGCATCCGGCTCGTCGTGATCATAGCGATAGCCTTCGTTATAGCCTTCGTCCTTCATCAGCTTCGTCGGCGCATTGAGAATGTGCTTCGGCGGCAGGAGCGAACCGTTCTGCTTGGCCGCCTGCGTCGCGGCCTTGAACGCGGTGTAGACGGCGTTCGATTTCGGGGCCGTGGCGAGATAGACGCAAGCCTGCGCCAGCGCCAGTTCGCCCTCCGGAGAGCCCAGATAATCATAGGCATCCTTGGCGGCGTTGCAGATGACCAGCGCCTGGGGATCTGCGAGGCCGATATCCTCCACGGCCATGCGCACCAGCCGGCGTCCGAGGTATAGCGGATCCTCGCCGGCATCGAACATGCGCGCGAGATAATAGAGCGCGGCATCGGGGTCGGAGCCGCGCACCGACTTATGCAGCGCGGAAATCAGGTTGTAGTGACCGTCCTGTGCCTTGTCGTAGACAGGGGCACGGCGCTGGACGATCCTCGTCAGACCTTCGGTGTCGAAGATCTCGCCCTGGCGGGCAGCGCGCCAGACCTCTTCGGCAAGCGTCAGCACCGCGCGACCATCGCCATCGGCCATGCGGAGCAGGCTGATCCTTGCCTCCGGCGTCAGCGGCAGGGGTTTCTGCTCGGTTGCCTCGGCCCGCTTCAACAGCTCTTCGAGGCTTGTATCATCATGCGACTTGAAGGTGAGGACACGGGCGCGCGACAAAAGAGCGGCATTGAGCTCGAACGACGGGTTCTCGGTCGTGGCGCCGACGAGGATGACGGTGCCGTCTTCCATGACAGGCAGGAAGCTATCCTGCTGCGCGCGATTGAAGCGATGGATCTCATCGACAAAGAGCAGCGTCTGACGCCCGTCCATACGGCGCAGCCGCGCCGACTCGAACACCTTCTTGAGGTCGGCCACCCCGGAAAAGATCGCCGAAATCTGTTCGAAGGCGAGACCCGCCTCACCAGACAGCAACCGCGCAACGGTAGTCTTGCCGGTGCCGGGCGGGCCCCAGAAAATCATCGATCCCAACGAGCCGCTTTCGATCATCCGCTTCAGAACGCCGTCATCACCGGTCAGGTGTTCCTGCCCGGTGACTTCGGAAAGCGTCTGCGGGCGAAGCCTGTCGGCAAGCGGTCGCCGGTTGGCGACTTCCTGCGGAATACGCGGCGCGAAGAGATCATTGCTCATCGGAAGAACTGCCGGATGCGCTGACCGTCACGTTCGATCTCGACGCGCCAGAAATTCGGTTCCTGGGTAGCGAGTGCGGCCAGATCCTTGGTGGTCTTCACCTCAGTGCCGTTGATGGACACGATGATGTCCTTCGGCTCAAAGCCAAGCTGCGCGGCGACCGAACCGTCCTTCACTTCGGCGACGACGACACCGGTCGACTCGGTCGGCATCCTCAGTTCGTCGGCAACACGCGGCGACAGGTTCTCGACGACGGTGCCGGTAAAGGGCGAGCGACCGCCGATGGTGCGTTGATCGCGCGGTGCCGTTTCAGGTGCGCGGCCAAGCTCGATGCCCAGCTGTTCCTCATGGCCGTTATCAACAACCGTCAGCTTGGCGGACTTTCCGAGACCGGCGGTCGTCAGACGATAGAGAAGCGCGTCGGGGTGCTCGACAGGAACGCCATCGACGGCCGTAATCACCTCGCCCGCCTTCAAGCCCGCCTTCGCAGCTGGTCCGCCCTCGGTGACTTTCACCACGATTGCACCTCGCGCCTTGCTGAGCCCAAGCGCATCAGCAACCTCGGAGGTTACCGCATCGAAGGTCGCACCGACATAGGGGCGCTCGAAGGTCTTTACGCCAGCATCGGCCGACGCCAGGAAAACCTTGACGAGATTGGCAGGAATCGCAAAGCCGATACCGTTCGAGCCGCCACCACGCGAAAAGATCGCCGTGTTGATGCCGATCAGCTCACCCTTCATGTTCATCAAAGCGCCGCCGGAATTTCCGGGGTTGATCGAGGCGTCGGTCTGAATGAAGAAGCCGAACTCGTTTTTGACCACCTGGTTACGGGCCAGCGCCGAAACGATACCAGATGTGACAGTCTGGCCGACACCGAAGGGATTGCCGATCGCGAGGACAAGATCGCCGACCTCGACACTGTCGGAGTTGGCGATCGGTAGTGTCGGGAAGGTTTCCTTGGTGTCAATCTTCAAGACGGCAAGGTCGAAGCGGTCATCCTTCAACACGACCTTGCAGGGAAACTCCCGTCCGTCCGACAGGGCAACCTTGATATCGTCGGCACCTTCGATCACGTGGTTGTTGGTGACGATCGTGCCATTGGCTTCGACAATGACACCCGAACCGAGCGACGATTGCTTCTCGGTTCTGTTCGGCATCTGCTGCCCGAAGAACTGCTCGAAGAAGGGATCGCCGGCGAAGGGCGACTGACGCCGGACGGTCTTTTCCGCATAGACGTTGACCACGGCGCCCGAGGTCTGCTTGACCAATGGCGCAAAGGAAAGCTGCATCTCCATCTGGCTCTGCGGCACGGTCTTGGCGGTCTGCGCATAGGCATCGAACGGCAGCACGAGCACCAGAGCCAACAGCGGCAATGCGGCGCGTTTCAACAGATCGTGCATGGGAATCCCTTCTGAAATACTCTCGAGAATGACTTGTAGCGCTGGACGCTAGAAAGGAAAGAGGGCGGAACCATGGAAGAATAAGGCAGCTCACGAGATGCTGAACGCGCTTGCCAAAATGATTCAGGAATAGACGACATGCAACTGATAACAAAAGCCAAAAGCTGGGCGAAGTCACTGAAAAGAGACATCGTCGCACTGTGGCTCGCCGCTCGCGACGATCGGGTGCCGTGGCATGCCAAGGCGGTGGCCGGTGCGGTCGCCGTCTATGCTCTCTCGCCGGTCGATCTGATACCAGACTTCATTCCTGTGCTCGGCTATCTCGACGACCTGATCATCGTGCCGTTTGGCATTCTGCTGGCGACCCGCCTCATCCCTCCCGCCGTCATGGCAGACCTTCGGGTTCAGGCCGCAGCACGACTGGAGCGACCGTCAGGGAGAGCAGGCATGATCTTTATCCTTGCCGTCTGGGCCTGCTGCATCATCTACATGGGCCTACTCTTTCTGAGGGCCCTTCGTCATTGAACAGGAAACGATGCATGATCTCACTTCGCGATATTGCCTTGGCGCTGACAGGCGCCTCCATGCTGCTGTTGCCTACAGCCAGCTACGCCGCCAGTTTCGATTGCGAGGCAAAGACGCTGCAGCCTGACGAGAAGGCAATATGCGATATCAGGGCGCTCAACGACGCCGACGTGAAGATGGTGACGACATTCGACCTTCTCTCCGGCCTGATGGCGATGGGAGCACGCGGCACGCTTCAGGACGAACAAACGGCATGGCTAAAGAAGCGACAGGCTTGCGGCGCGGACACGTCCTGTATCAAGGCCGCATACGACGAGCGGCTGCGGCAACTGGACTCGACCTACAAAAAGATAAACCGGCCGCTTTGAGGCGACCGGTCCATATGAGCACCTGACTCTTAATCAGCGCGTCGAGATCGACCCTCAGCGGCTGCCGAGATCGCGCACCGCGCCACGGTCGGCGCTGGTTGCGAAGGCTGCGTAGGCCTTCAGCGCTGTCGTGACGTTGCGCTTGCGGACTTCGGCCGGATGCCAGCCCTTTTCCTCCTGCGCGGCACGGCGCGTGGCCAGTTCCTTGTCATCGACCCGCAGGCTGATGGTCCGGTTCGGGATATCGATGTCGATCATGTCGCCATCGCGAACAAGACCGATCGTGCCGCCGTTCGCTGCTTCCGGCGAAGCGTGGCCGATCGACAGGCCCGACGTACCACCGGAGAAGCGGCCGTCGGTGATCAGCGCGCAAGCCTTGCCGAGGCCCTTCGACTTCAGATAGCTGGTCGGATACAGCATTTCCTGCATGCCCGGACCACCCTTCGGACCTTCGTAACGGATGACGACGACGTCACCGGCGACGACATGGTTCGACAGGATCGCCTTTACGGCCGCGTCCTGGCTCTCATAGACCTTGGCCGGACCCGAGAACTTCAGGATCGATTCATCGACGCCAGCAGTCTTCACGATGCAGCCGTCGAGCGCGAGGTTACCCTTCAGGACCGCCAGGCCACCATCCTTCGAGAAAGGATGCTGCGCATCGCGGATGACGCCCTTCTCGCGGTCGAGGTCGAGTTCCTCCCAGCGAGAGCTTTGGCTGAAGGCGACCTGCGTCGGAACACCACCTGGTGCGGCGCTGAAGAGATCGAAGGCAGCCTTGTTGTCGGTGACTGCGACATCCCATTGGGCCAGCGCTTCACGCATGGTCGGAGCATGGACGGTCGGCAGGTCGACATTCAGCAGGCCGGCGCGATCGAGCTCGCCGAGGATCGCCATGATACCGCCGGCGCGGTGAACGTCTTCCATGTGAACGTCGGCCTTGGCAGGCGCAACCTTCGACAGGCAGGGAACGCGGCGCGACAGGCGATCAATGTCGTCCATCGTGAAATCGATCTCGCCTTCGTGGGCAGCAGCCAGAATGTGCAGAACGGTATTGGTCGAACCACCCATGGCGATGTCGAGCGCCATGGCGTTCTCAAATGCGCCCTTGCTGGCGATGGTGCGCGGCAGAGCCGTCAGATCGTCCTGCTCGTAGTAACGGCGCGCAAGCTCGACCACGCGACGTCCGGCTTCAAGGAAGAGTTCCTTTCGGTCGGAATGGGTCGCCAGCGTCGAGCCGTTACCCGGCAGTGACAGGCCAAGGGCTTCGGTCAGACAGTTCATCGAGTTTGCCGTGAACATGCCGGAGCAGGAGCCGCAGGTCGGGCAAGCCGAGCGCTCGATGACGGCAACATCCTCGTCGCTGATCTTGTCGTCGGCCGCGGCAACCATGGCGTCGACGAGATCGAGCGCGACCTTCTTGCCATGCAGGACAACCTTGCCGGCTTCCATCGGACCGCCGGAGACGAAGACCGTCGGGATGTTGAGGCGCAGCGACGCCATCAGCATGCCGGGGGTGATCTTGTCGCAGTTCGAGATGCAGACCATGGCGTCGGCGCAGTGGGCGTTGACCATGTACTCGACGCTGTCGGCGATGAGCTCGCGCGACGGCAGGGAATAGAGCATGCCGTCATGGCCCATGGCGATACCATCGTCGACGGCGATCGTGTTGAACTCCTTGGCAACGCCACCGGCCGCTTCGATTTCGCGAGCAACGAGCTGGCCGAGGTCCTTGAGATGGACGTGGCCGGGAACGAATTGGGTAAAGGAGTTCACCACCGCAATAATCGGCTTGCCGAAGTCAGAATCCTTCATGCCCGTTGCGCGCCAAAGGCCGCGCGCGCCTGCCATGTTGCGGCCGTGGGTCGTGGTTCTGGAACGATAAGCTGGCATTGGTGTATTCCTCAAGGTGCCGGAAGTTATCGACGTTGCGTGGCGGCAAGGCTTGCGGCCGGGCAATCGCTGCTTTTTGGAATTGTCCTAATCCAAACGGCCTGTACTGTCACTACCGGGAAGGCCGAAACCGGTACGCTGAGCTGATCGAGCGTCTACGTGGTCAGCGAGTATTTTGTTACAGTTTATCGCCTCACATGAGTACACAAAAAATTGGCTTCCCGCGCAAGCGCCTGACGGCATAAATGATCCGAACATAGCGCTGATGCGTTGAAGGTTTGAGACCCTGTCATCGGGCTCAGGAGGTTTTGACATGCCAATGTACCGTCCGCCCAAGATCGCCGCTTCGGAGATCACGCCACAACAGATCTATCTGAAGCGTCGCGAGTTCCTCGGAGCGGCGGCGCTGGGCACCATGGCCCTCTATGGCGCCAGCGAGGCGAGCGCAGCCGCACTTTCGGTCGTTGACAGCAAGTATACCGTCGACGAGAAGGCAACGCCGCTCAAGGATGTGACCACCTATAACAATTTCTACGAGTTCGGCCTCGACAAGGGTGATCCTGCGGCACTTTCCGGTGACTTCAAGCCCCTGCCCTGGACGATCAAGGTCGATGGGATGGTCGGCAAGCCCGGCACGTTCGACATCGACGCCTTGATGAAGGAATTCCCGATCGAGAGCCGCACCTATCGCATGCGCTGCGTCGAGGCTTGGTCGATGGTTATCCCTTGGGACGGCTTTCCGCTCGCCTCCCTGCTCAACAAGGTCGAGCCGCTCGGAAGCGCAAAGTATGTCGCCTTCGAGACGGTCGTGCGCCCGGACGAGATGCCGGGGCAAAAGGGCATCTTCCAGTCGCTTGATTGGCCATACGTCGAAGGTCTGCGGCTCGATGAGGCACGCCATCCCCTGACTCTGCTTGCCGTAGGGCTTTACGGCCAGACACTGCCGAACCAGAACGGCGCCCCGATCCGGCTGGTGGTTCCCTGGAAGTATGGCTTCAAGGGCATCAAGTCGATCGTGCGGATCACGCTCACCGACCGGGAGCCGAAGAACACCTGGCAGGTCACCAACTCGCAGGAATACGGCTTCTACGCCAACGTCAATCCCGAGGTCGATCATCCACGCTGGAGCCAGGCGACGGAGCGGCGTATCGGCGAAAGCGGCTTCTTCGGCGCCAGCCGTCATCCGACCCTGCCGTTCAACGGCTATGCCGACGAGGTGGCCGGCCTCTACAGCGGCATGGATCTCAGGAAGAACTTCTGATGGCTACCCTCTCGTTCAGTCTGCCGAAGCGGTGGCAATCGGCTTCCGTCTGGGCGCTTTATGCCGTTGGCCTCCTGCCTGCCGCCTGGACCTTCTACCTCGGCGCAACGGATCAGCTGGGCGCGGACCCGGTGAAGACCTTCGAGCTTTTCCTCGGCCTCTGGACGATCCGCTTTCTCATCCTGACGCTGGCCGTATCCCCTGCCCGCGATCTCTTGGGCTGGAACTATCTCCGCTATCGCCGCGCGCTCGGTCTCTTGACCTTCTACTACGCCCTGATGCACTTCACGGTCTACATGGTGCTCGACCAGGCCCTCGACCTTTCGGCAGTACTGGACGACGTCTTGAAACGGCCCTTCATCATGTTCGGCATGGGGGCGCTGGCGCTGCTGGTGCCGCTTGCGGTGACATCGAACAATCTCTCGATCCGCCGGCTCGGCCAGAATTGGGTGCGGCTGCATCGCCTCGTGTACATCATCGCCGCTGCCGGTGCCGTGCACTTCGCGCTGTCGACAAAGGTCCTCGATCTGCAGCAGTACACCTATCTCAGCCTGATCATCCTCCTGATCCTCTATCGCTCATGGAGACCGATCGCGCGGAGCAGGAAGCGTTCATCGGGGCGAGACCGTCGACCGGCTACGGCGAACGCCGCTTAACCCGCATAGGGCCTCATGAAGCAGACCCGCGCCTCAAATTGACGCATCCGTATCCGGCTGATTGATCATGGCTTCGATATTGTGGCCATCGGGATCAAGAACGAAACAAGCAAAGTAGTCGGGCCCATAGTGCGGGCGTGGGCCGGGAGCCCCATGGTCCCTGGCGCCGGCCTCGAGTGCGGCGTGATAGAAAGCCTCAACCTCAGACCTCTTGCTAGCACGAAAGGCGATATGCACCGGCGTCAAAGGCGGCTGGCTATCGGCTTGTTGGATTTCGAACAGGCAACCATTGCCTATATCGAACGCCCAGAAAACGTCCTCTTTTCCGAAGGAAAGCGCGTATCCCAGCGGCGAAAATGCCGTCTCGTAGAAGATCTTGCTCTTCGCGAGGTCACCTACCGCGATAGTTATGTGGTCTATCAAGTGCACGCTCCCAAAGACGCAACGGAGCCACGACGCTACGCTGGATCAGAAATCCACTCAACAGGCAAGCCGAGAGAGCAAGTGGACGATCGCGGTCGTCATGATCCGATCCCCACAAACGAAAACAGCCGGGCTTTTCAGCCCGGCTGTTCTGCTTCCGGCGAACCGGAAAGGATTAAGCGGCTTCAGCAGCAGCTGCTTCAGCTTCAACGCGAGCCTTGTCGGCTGCGCCCTTGGCGTTTACGTCGCGATCGACGAATTCGACAACAGCGAGGGCAGCGTTGTCGCCCTGGCGGTAGCCAGCCTTCATGATACGCAGGTAGCCGCCGTTGCGGGTTGCGTAGCGCGAAGCGATTGCGTCGAAGAGCTTCGAAACAACAGCGGCGTCGCGGATCTGCGAGATCGCCTGACGACGAGCGTGCAGGTCGCCGCGCTTGCCGAGGGTGACGAGCTTTTCAACGATCGGACGGATTTCCTTTGCCTTCGGCAGGGTGGTCACGATCTGCTCATGGGTGATGAGCGAAGCCGCCATGTTGGCAAACATTGCCTTGCGGTGGCTAGCGGTTCTATTCAGCTTGCGGCCGGCTTTACCGTGGCGCATGGCTATTCTCCTTCACTTGCAGGCATTCGCCTGCCGTTTGAACTGTTAGTACTGGTCTTCGTAACGCTTGGCGAGATCTTCGATGTTCTCAGGCGGCCATGCCGGCACTTCCATGCCGAGGTGCAGGCCCATGGAAGCGAGAACTTCCTTGATTTCGTTCAGCGACTTGCGACCAAAATTCGGTGTGCGGAGCATTTCTGCTTCGGTCTTCTGAATGAGGTCGCCGATGTAGACGATGTTGTCGTTCTTCAGGCAGTTTGCCGAGCGAACAGACAGTTCGAGTTCGTCCACCTTCTTGAGGAGCGCCGGGTTGAAAGCGAGTTCGGTGACTGCTTCTTCCTCGGTTTCCTTCTGCGGCTCGTCGAAGTTGACGAACACGCCAAGCTGATCCTGGAGGATGCGAGCCGCGAAAGCGACAGCATCTTCGCCGGAGATCGAACCATCGGTTTCGATCGTCATGTTCAGCTTGTCGTAGTCGAGAACCTGTCCTTCGCGGGTATTTTCAACCTTGTAGGACACCTTCTTGACCGGCGAATAAAGGCTGTCGACCGGGATGAGACCGATCGGAGCATCTTCCGCACGATTACGGTCGGCCGGAACGTAGCCCTTGCCGTTGTTGACGGTGAATTCCATACGGATTTCGGCGCCCTCGTCGAGCGTGCAGATCACATGCTCGGGGTTGAGGATTTCGATATCGCCGACCGTCTGGATGTCGCCAGCCGTTACAACGCCCGGGCCCTGCTTACGCACGACCATGCGCTTTGCGTCATCGCCATCCATCTTGATGGCGATTTCCTTGATGTTGAGGACGATGTCCGTAACGTCTTCGCGGACGCCCGGGATCGACGAGAATTCATGCAGCACGCCATCGATCTGCACGGCCGTCACTGCGGCACCGCGCAGCGAGGACAGCAGAACGCGGCGAAGCGCGTTGCCGAGGGTGAGGCCGAAACCGCGCTCCAGCGGCTCTGCTACGAGCGTCGCCTTGGTGCGCGAGCTCGAAGAGAACTCGACCTTGTTCGGCTTGATCAATTCCTGCCAGTTTTTCTGAATCATATTTTTGCCTTCCGTTCGTTGCCACCATCCAATCGTGACAACCGAGCTTGAGAAGCACCGGGAGCGAAGATCCGCTCACCGGTGTTGTGAATGGCGATGATCAGACGCGGCGCTTCTTGCGCGGGCGGCAACCATTGTGCGGGATCGGCGTCACGTCGCGGATGGACGTGATCATGAAGCCAGCAGCCTGGAGCGCGCGCAGAGCGGATTCACGACCCGAACCCGGACCGCAAACTTCAACCTCCAGCGACTTCATGCCGTGTTCCTGAGCCTTCTTGGCGCAATCTTCAGCAGCGATCTGAGCAGCGAACGGGGTCGACTTGCGCGAGCCCTTGAAGCCCTTGGCGCCAGCAGACGACCAGGCAATCGCGTTGCCCTGTGCGTCGGTGATCGTGATCATCGTGTTGTTGAAGGTCGAGTTGACGTGAGCAACGCCCGACGAAATGTTTTTACGTTCGCGACGGCGAACGCGTACGGCTTCCTTGGCCATTTGTATCCCTTTCTTGGATCTCTGCACCGCCGTAATGCCAGCGGCTACACCGGAACGAGACCTTGCGGCCCTGCCCCAAACTCAAAAGAGGCCGGCGCAGACCGCCAGCCCCCACACTCCCGGTTTCCCGGAAATTACTTCTTCTTACCAGCGATCGCCTTTGCCGGGCCCTTGCGGGTGCGGGCATTGGTGTGCGTGCGCTGACCGCGGACCGGAAGGCCACGGCGATGACGCAGGCCGCGGTAGCAGCCGAGGTCCATCAGACGCTTGATGTTCATCGAGGTCTCGCGACGCAGGTCACCTTCGACCTGGTAATCGCGGTCGATGGTTTCGCGGATCTGCAGGACTTCAGCGTCGGTGAGCTGATTCACGCGACGATCAGCAGGAATACCGACCTTCTCGATGATTTCCTGTGCGAATTTCGGACCGATCCCGTGAATATACGTCAGCGCGATTACAACGCGCTTTGCAGTCGGGATGTTGACGCCAGCGATACGTGCCACGCCTATTCTCCTTGCGTTCCAGTTGCCATCCGGCAAGTGGTGTCTCGTTACACGACCCAGAGAGGTCGCAATTACAATTCAGGTTCTCAACAAGTCAAAACGATCGAACCCGGAATTCCCTTGGGAAGTCCGCGCCGATCGCATGAGATATCGCGAGTTGGCGCGGTGTTTAGCGGAATCAGCGCTTAAAAGCAACCGCTTCCGCCAAGTTTATTTCCAAAGCCCTAAAGCTTCGAAAGAATGGCTTCGATCTCGTTCGTCACGTGATCGATGTCTGCCATGCCGTCAACCGACTTCAACTTGCCCTTGGCATAGTAGTAGCCGATCAGCGGCGATGTTTCCTTGTAGTAGGCGCCGAGACGGGTGACGACCGTTTCGCGGTTGTCATCGGGGCGACGCTTGAAGTGGGTCGAACCGCAACGGTCGCAGACCCCTTCCACCTTCGGCTTGACGTTGGTGTCGTGGTACCCTGCCCCACAGTTGGCGCAGGTGTAGCGGCCGGAAACGCGGTCCGCCAGAATCTTGTCGTCGACCTGGATCTCGATCACCGTCGAAAGCTCGATGCCCTTGCCTTTCAGCATGGCTTCGGTCGCGTCGGCCTGAACCAGTGTCCTCGGAAAGCCGTCAAGGATGAAGCCCTTGGCACAATCCGGAGCGTCGAGGCGCTCGGAGACGATGGCATTGACGATCTCGTCGGAAACAAGCTTGCCGGCGTCCATGACAGCCTTTGCCCGCTTGCCGACCTCCGTGCCCGCCGCAACGGCAGCACGAAGCATATCGCCCGTGGAGAGCTGCGGAATACCGTATTTCTCCACGATCCGCTGAGCCTGGGTCCCCTTACCCGCGCCCGGCGGCCCTAACAGTATGAGTCTCATCGCCCCCTCTTTCCTCCGCGCAACTTCGATTTCTTGATCAGGCCTTCATACTGCTGGGCGATCAGGTGACCCTGGATCTGTGCCACCGTATCGAGAGTTACGCTAACCACGATCAAAAGCGAAGTGCCACCGAGGGACAACGGAATGCCCGTTTGCGACACCAGTATTTCCGGCAGAATGCAGACGAAGACGAGGTAGATCGCGCCGATGACCGTAATGCGGGTCAGCACGTAATCGATGTACTCTGCGGTGCGCTCGCCCGGGCGAATGCCGGGGATGAAGCCGCCATGCTTCTTCAGATTGTCGGCAGTGTCCTTCGGATTGAAGACGATGGCCGTGTAGAAGAAAGCGAAGAAGGCGATCAGCAGACCGTAAAGGAGCATGTAGAGCGGCTGGCCATGGCCAAGGGCAGCGACAATAGACGTCGCCCAGGCCGGCAGAGCCGTGGTGTTCGCGAAGCCTGCGACCGTTGCGGGCAGCAGAAGGAGCGAAGACGAGAAGATTGCCGGGATAACGCCCGAGGTGTTGAGCTTCAGCGGCAGGTGCGACGTGTCGCCCTGGAACATGCGATTGCCGACCTGACGCTTCGGATACTGGATCAGAAGCCGGCGCTGCGCACGCTCGACGAAGACGATGATGGCAATGACGGCGATGGCGATCACAATAACCGCGAGAATCAGCGTCGTCGACAGAGCGCCGGTGCGGCCGAGTTCGAGAGTACCAGCCAGTGCCTGCGGAAGGCCTGCCGCGATACCTGCGAAGATGATGAGCGAAATGCCGTTGCCGATGCCGCGCGAGGTGATCTGTTCACCGAGCCACATCAGGAACATCGTGCCGCCGAGCAGCGTGATGACGGTGGAAATGCGGAAGAAGATACCGGGATCGACGACGAGACCATTGCCGCTCTCAAGGCCGACCGAGATGCCGTAAGCCTGAAGCGCACCGAGCAGCACCGTGCCGTAGCGGGTGTACTGGTTGATGATCTTGCGGCCCTGCTCGCCTTCCTTCTTCAGGTTCTCGAGCGCCGGGACGACCGAGGTCATCAGCTGCACGATGATCGAAGCGGAAATGTAGGGCATGATTCCGAGTGCGAAGATCGCCATGCGCTGGACAGCGCCACCGGAAAACATGTTGAAGAGACCGAGAATGCCGCCGGACTGGCCGCGGAAGGCCTGGGCGTAAGCTTCGGGGTTAAGACCCGGAAGCGGAATGTGCGTCCCAAGCCGGTACACGAGGAGAGCTGCCAGTGTGAACCACAGGCGCTTCTTGAGATCCTCGGCTTTGGCGAAGGTCGAGAAATTGAGGTTGGAAGCCAACTGTTCCGCTGCAGACGCCATGCGATTCTCCGCGCTACCAATTTCGGGTTCCCACTTGGGGCCTGTCCCGGAATCGGCATTTCTGAATTATTCAAAAGCGGGCTTCGGACGGATTGCGGGCGCAACCTATGCCTCACCCTGTTTTTAGTCGTACCGTCGATGACGCACGTGCGTCCAGCCGGTTTTTGTGAGGCTCACATATGGGAGCAAAATCGCCCGGTGTGAAGCACCCCGGGCGACTTATCATAGATTAATTATTCTGCAGCTGCGGCAGAAAGAAGCGTGACGGAACCGCCAGCCTTTTCGATCTTTTCGACAGCAGGCTTGGAAGCGCCAGCTACTTCGAACTTGACCTTTGCCTTCAGCTCACCGTCGGCGAGAACGCGAACGCCGTCCTTGACGCGACGGATAACGCCGGCAGCCTTGAGAGCTGCTGCATCAACCGTGGACTTGGCGTCGAGCTTGCCAGCGTCGATAGCAGCCTGAACACGCTCCAGGGACACGACAACGAAGTCGGCCTTGAAGATGTTGTTGAAGCCGCGCTTCGGCAGGCGACGGTAGATTGGCATCTGACCGCCTTCGAAGCCGTTGATGGCTACGCCCGAACGGGACTTCTGACCCTTGACACCGCGACCACCGGTCTTACCGGAGCCCGAACCAATACCGCGGCCGAGGCGCTTGCGGCTGTGGGTCGAACCTTCGTTGTCTTTAATTTCATTGAGTTTCATAGCGAATACTCCCGGCTTACTTCTCGTCGACGATGCGAACGAGATGCTGGACAGCACGGATCATGCCACGAACGGAAGGGGTATCTTCCAGCGTGCGACGACGGTGCATCTTGTTCAGTCCGAGACCGATCAGCGTGCGCTGCTGTACGTCTGGACGGCGAATCGGGCTGCCGATCTGCTCGACGGTAACCGTCTTTGCTTCGGTCTTCTTTGTAGCCTTGGCCATGGATCAGCTCCTCTTATTCTTCAGAAGCGTTACCAGAAGCGGCACGGCGAGCCTGAAGCGTTGCATACTTGATGCCGCGCTGAGCTGCGATGTCCTTCGGGTGAACCTGGTGCTTCAGAGCGTCGAAGGTAGCGCGAACCATGTTGTATGGGTTCGACGAACCGGTCGACTTTGCAACGACGTCGTGAACGCCGAGCGTTTCGAAAACGGCGCGCATCGGACCACCGGCGATGATACCGGTACCGACCTTGGCCGAGCGAAGCAGAACCTTGCCGGCGCCATGGCGGCCGTGAACGTCGTGATGCAGCGTACGGCCGTCACGCAGCGGTACGAAGATCAGTTCGCGCTTGGCAGCTTCAGTCGCCTTGCGGATTGCTTCCGGCACTTCGCGTGCCTTGCCGTGACCAAAGCCAACGCGGCCCTTCTGGTCGCCGACAACGACGAGAGCGGCGAAGCCGAAGCGACGGCCACCCTTAACAACCTTAGCAACGCGGTTAATCGCGACCAGCTTGTCGACGAATTCGCTATCGCGTTCTTCGCGGTTCTGGCGATCGTCGCGAGAACCTCTTCTTTCCTGTGCCATTGTCCTTTTCCTTTTTCTTTTGCGGGTGGAACGGCAGACAAAACGAGGACCGCATCAGCCTCCCCTATCGAGGAGCGTTTGCGGCCCGGTGAAGATCCGGCCGGAAGCTTTGGGCTCCGGCCGGAAATCTAATTAGAAGGACAGACCGCCTTCGCGAGCTGCATCAGCCAGGGCCTTGATGCGGCCGTGGTAGATGAAGGCGCCACGGTCGAATACGACTTCCTTGACGCCAGCCTTCGATGCGCGTTCAGCAACGAGCTTGCCTACGAGGGCAGCTGCAGCTGTGTCAGCACCGGTCTTCAGAGAACCGCGCAGGTCCTTATCGAGGGTCGAGGCAGACGCAAGCGTCTTGCCAGCAACATCGTCGATAACCTGAACGTAGATGTTCTTCGAGGAGCGATGAACCGACAGGCGCGGACGGCCATTGGCCACCGACTTGAGATGACGGCGCACGCGGTTGGCACGACGTGCAAGTGCTTCTTTCCTGCTAGCCATTTCGCGTGTTCCTTACTTCTTCTTGCCTTCTTTGCGAACGATACGTTCGCCGGCATACTTGACGCCCTTGCCCTTGTAAGGCTCAGGACCGCGGTATTCGCGGATTTCAGCGGCAACCTGGCCGACCTGCTGCTTATTGATGCCAGTGACAACAATTTCAGTCGGCTTCGGCACAGCAATCGTGATGCCAACCGGCGGCTCATAAACCACGTCGTGGCTGAAACCGAGAGCGAGCTGCAGGTTCTTGCCCTGAAGCGACGCGCGGTAACCAACGCCGTTGATTTCGAGCTTGCGCTCGTAGCCATCCTTAACACCCGTGAAGATGTTCTCGATCATCGTGCGGGACATGCCCCACTTCGAACGAGCATCCTTCGACTGCGTGAGCGGCGTCACGACAACCGCATTGTTTTCGAGCTTAACACCGACTTCGTCGTTTGCGACGAAGAACAGCTCGCCCTTCGGGCCCTTTGCAGTAACCTTCTGGCCTTCGACCGTAGCCGTAATCCCAGCAGGAATCTGAACGGGCTTCTTACCGATACGAGACATTTTTATATCCTGTCTGTTCGCTATGGAGATCGATGCTCGGTATTAGAATACCGAGCAAAGAACCTCGCCACCAACGTTCTGTTCGCGAGCCTGGTGATCGGCCATCACACCCTTCGGAGTCGAAAGGATGGTGATGCCGAGGCCGTTCGCGACCTGCGGAATGGACTTGACCGAGACATAAACCCGGCGGCCCGGCTTGGACACACGGCCGATCTCACGGATCACCGATGCGCCTTCGTAGTACTTCAGCTCGATGCTGATTTCAGACTTGCCATTGCCGAAATCGACAAGGGAGTAGCCACGGATGTAGCCTTCAGCCTGAAGAACATCGAGAACACGTGCACGGAGCTTCGAAGCAGGCGTCGAGACCGACGACTTGCGGCGGGAAGCGCCGTTACGGATGCGAGTGAGCATATCGCCCAACGGATCAGTCATTGTCATCTAACCTGCTCCTTACCAGCTCGACTTGACGATGCCCGGCACCTTGCCGAGATTGCCGAGTTCACGCAGCGCGATACGCGACATGCGCAGTTTGCGGTAGTATGCGCGCGGACGGCCCGATACTTCACAACGGTTGCGAATACGGGTCTTCGATCCATCGCGCGGCAGGGATGCCAGCTTGATCGAGGCCTTGAACCGGTCTTCGATCGGAAGAGCCTGGTTCATGATGATCGCCTTCAAAGCTGCGCGCTTGGCAGCCTGGTTTGCGACCGTGGTACGGCGGCGCTTGTTCTTTTCAACTGCGCTTGTCTTCGCCATGTGCGGTTCCTTTTCTACGCTCGTCGTTACGGTTACTGACGGAACGGGAAGTTGAACTCTGTCAGCAGAGCCCGTGCTTCGTCGTCCTTCGTTGCCGTCGTGCAAACGATGATGTCCATGCCCCACATCTGATCAACCTTGTCGTAGTTGATCTCAGGGAACACAATGTGCTCCTTGATGCCCATGGCGAAGTTGCCACGGCCGTCAAAGCTCTTCGGGTTCAGGCCGCGGAAGTCGCGAACACGCGGAAGAGCGATGTTCACGAGACGGTCCAGGAACTCGTACATGCGAGCGCCGCGCAGGGTAACCTTTGCGCCGATCGGCATCTGCTCGCGGACCTTGAAGCCAGCGATGGAGTTGCGTGCACGGGTGATAACCGGCTTCTGACCAGCGATAGCGGCCAGGTCAGCTGCAGCAACAGTCGGCTTCTTCGAATCAGCCGTTGCTTCGCCAACACCCATGTTGATTACGATCTTGTCGAGCTTCGGAATCATCATTTCGTTGGCGTAGGAGAACTTCTCCTGCATCGCCGCACGAATGCGCTCGACATATTCCTTCTTGAGCCGCGGCTCGTACTTTGCGTCAGCCATCAGATCACCTCACCGGAACGCTTGGCCACACGGACCTTCTTGCCGTCAACAACCTTGAAACCAACGCGGGTCGGCTTGCCGTCCTTGTCGATGATTGCAACGTTGGACAAGTGAACCGAGGCTTCCTTGCTAATGATGCCGGCTTCCTGGGTCTGCGTCTGGCGCTGGTGGCGCTTCACGACGTTGACGCCACGAACGACGGCGCGATCTTCCTTAGGCAGAACCTGGAGGACTTCGCCAGTGCGGCCCTTGTCCTTGCCTGCGAGCATGACGACCGTGTCGCCCTTACGAATCTTTTGCATCGTTCGCGCTCCTTACAGTACTTCTGGAGCGAGCGAGATGATCTTCATGTGGTTCTTGGCGCGAAGTTCGCGCGGAACCGGTCCGAAGATACGGGTGCCGATCGGCTCTTTCTTGTTGTCGATGAGGACTGCTGCATTGGTGTCGAAGCGGATGATGGAACCATCAACGCGACGGATTTCCTTGGCGGTGCGAACAACAACCGCCTTCATCACGTCACCCTTCTTCACGCGGCCGCGCGGAATAGCTTCCTTGATCGAAACGACGATAACGTCGCCGATCGAAGCATACTTGCGCTTAGAGCCGCCCAGCACCTTGATGCACATGACACGACGTGCGCCGGAATTATCCGCCACGTCGAGGTTTGTTTGCATCTGAATCATATCAGGTCGCCTTTTTGGTTTACCGGAATGGTTGGGCTTACGCCCCCTACCCCGGCATATGAAAATCTTCGGCCGACCGCTTGCCACAAGAGCAGGCGAAATACGGCATTAGCTTGAATAGCGCGGGATCGATCGTGCCAGGGTGGTTTCCCAACGGGACCTTCCGTGCGCTCAAAGCAAAAGAACGCTCGACGAACGAGCGTTCTGACGCTGCTTCATACAGAAATTTCCGCGAGACGCAAGGCCCCGCGAGAAATTCTTACTTTGCCTGGGCGGCTACGACCGTCCAGCGCTTGTCCTTGGAGATCGGCGCGCATTCCTCGATGGATACGGTATCGCCGATCTTGTACTGATTGTTTTCGTCGTGGGCCTTGTACTTCTTGGAACGACGAACGGTCTTCTGCATCAGCGGATGAGCGAAACGACGCTCAACGCGGACAACTACAGTCTTTTCGTTCTTGTCGCCAACGACGACGCCCTGCAGGATGCGCTTCGGCATATTCTTAGGCCTTTGCTTCTGCCGCCTTCTGGCGGGCAATGGTTTTCACGCGGGCGATGTCCTTGCGAACTTCGTTGACGCGAGAGGACTTTTCGAGCTGACCGGTGGCCTTCTGGAAGCGCAGGTTGAACTGCTCCTTCTTCAGGTCGGCAAGCTTGTCCTTGAGCTGATCGGCCGTCAGGCCGCGAACTTCTTCGGCTTTCATGTGCCTTGCTCCTTACTCTGCAATGCGCTGTACGAAGCGCGTCTTGACCGAGAGCTTGGCAGAGCCGAGGCGAAGCGCTTCGCGAGCGATTTCTTCGCTGACACCGTCGATTTCGAACATCATACGGCCTGGCTTGACCTTGCATGCCCAATATTCAACAGAGCCCTTACCCTTACCCATACGGACTTCGGTCGGCTTTGCGGTTACCGGAACATCCGGGAACACGCGGATCCATACACGGCCAGCACGCTTCATGTAGCGCGTGATCGCGCGGCGGGCCGCTTCGATCTCGCGTGCATTTACGCGGTTTGGCTCCTGAGCCTTAAGGCCGAATTCGCCGAATGCGAGGTCGGAACCTCCCTTGGCGACGCCCTTGATGCGGCCCTTAAATTGCTTGCGGTACTTGGTACGCTTTGGCTGCAACATTTTCTTATTCTCCGAACTTATCTGCCACCAACGCTATCAAGCGTTGTCGCGGCGACGATCGCGGTCACGGCTAGCCGGACCCTGAGCATCACCCTCGAGTGCGCGGCGCTCGGAGGCCATCGGATCGTGCTCAAGGATTTCGCCCTTGAAGATCCAAACCTTGATGCCGCAAATACCAAAAGCGGTTTCCGCTTCGGCTGTGCCATAGTCAATGTCAGCGCGCAGCGTGTGCAGCGGAACGCGACCTTCGCGGTACCATTCCGTACGAGCGATTTCAGCACCACCGAGACGGCCTGCGCAGGTGATCTTGATGCCTTCGGCGCCAAGACGCATTGCAGACTGAACGGCGCGCTTCATGGCGCGACGGAAAGCAACACGACGCTCGAGCTGCTGAGCGATCGACTGTGCGACGAGCGTAGCGTCGACTTCCGGCTTACGAACTTCAACGATGTTGAGGTGCGTTTCGGAATTCGTCATGTCCGACAGCTTCTTGCGGAGCTTGTCGATGTCTGCGCCCTTCTTGCCGATGATGAGGCCAGGACGAGCCGAGTGGATCGTGACGCGGCACTTCTTGTGCGGACGCTCGATGACCACCTTGGCGATGCCGGCCTGCTTCAGTTCGCTCATGACGAACTTGCGCATCTTCAGGTCTTCATGCAGCAGCTGGCCATACTCGGCATTGTCCGCGAACCAGCGGCTATCCCAGGTACGGTTGATGCCAAGACGAAAACCGATTGGATTGATTTTCTGACCCATTATGCGGCCTCCTCTTGTGCCTGCACTTCGCGGACAACGATCGTGAGGTGCGCGAACGGCTTCTCGATGCGAGATGCACGGCCACGGCCACGAGCGTGGAAACGCTTCATGACGATCGACTTGCCGACGTAGGCTTCTGCTACGACCAGCGCGTCAACGTCGAGATCGTGGTTGTTCTCGGCGTTTGCGATCGCAGATTCGAGCGTCTTCTTGACGGCGCCTGCGATGCGCTTGCGGGAGAACTCCAGCTCAGCGAGTGCACGTTCGACCTTCTTGCCGCGGATAGCCGCAGCAACGAGGTTGAGCTTCTGTGGGCTGACGCGGAGCGTACGGGCGACTGCTTGCGCCTCGTTGTCCTTCAGCCGGCGTTCGGCTTTTGCCTTGCCCATGATTACTTCCTCTTTGCCTTCTTGTCCGCACCGTGACCATAGTAGGTCCGGGTCGGAGAGAATTCACCGAATTTATGACCGACCATGTCTTCATTGACGCTGACCGGAACATGCTTGCTGCCGTTGTAGACGCCGAAGGTGAGACCGACGAACTGCGGCAGGATCGTGGAGCGACGGCTCCAGATCTTGATTACTTCTGCACGTCCGCCTTCACGAACCTTCTCAGCCTTCTTGAGAAGATAGCCGTCAACGAACGGACCTTTCCATACTGAACGAGCCATTGGAGACTTCCTCTCTTACTTCTTACGCTGGTGACGCGAGCGCATGATCATCTTGTCGGTCGACTTGTTCGACCGAGTGCGCTTGCCCTTGGTCGGCTTGCCCCACGGGGTAACCGGGTGACGACCACCAGAAGTGCGGCCTTCACCACCACCGTGCGGGTGGTCGACAGGGTTCATGACGACACCGCGGTTATGCGGACGCTTGCCGCGCCAAACCGTACGACCGGCCTTGCCGTCGTTGATGTTGGCGTGATCAGGGTTCGAAACCGCACCGATCGAAGCAAGGCAGGAGCCGTGCACGAGACGCTGTTCGCCGGAGTTCAGGCGAAGGATCGCCATGCCCTGGTCGCGACCAACGAGCTGTGCGTAGGAACCAGCAGAGCGAGCGATCTGACCGCCCTTGCCCGGCTTCATTTCCACGTTGTGGATGATGGAGCCGACCGGGATGAACTGCAGCGGCATGGTGTTGCCGGGCTTTACGTCGACAGCCTTCTCAGAAGCGATGACCTTGTCGCCGGCAGCAAGACGCTGCGGAGCGATGATGTAGGCCTGTTCGCCGTCTGCGTAAGCGACGAGCGCGATGAACGCGGTACGGTTCGGGTCGTATTCGATACGCTGAACGGTACCTTCAACGTCGAACTTGCGACGCTTGAAGTCGATCAGACGATACGTACGCTTGTGACCGCCGCCGATGAAGCGAGCCGTGATGCGACCGAGGTTGTTACGACCGCCGCTCTTGGTCAGACCTTCCGTCAGCGCCTTGACCGGCTTGCCCTTGTAGAGCGAGGAGCGGTCGACGATGACCAGCTGACGCTGGCTCGGGGTCGTCGGATTGAATGTTTTCAATGCCATCTTTTTATACCTCAGAGACCGGTGGAGACGTCGATCGTCTGGCCTTCAGCCAACGTCACGACAGCCTTCTTCACGTCCTTCTGCTTGCCGACAAAACCTTTAAAACGCTTGGTCTTGCCCTTGCGGAGCAGAGTGTTGACGGCCGTGACCTTGACGCCGAAGAGCGCCTCGACTGCAGCCTTGATTTCCGGCTTCGACGCCGTCTTGGCGACGTTGAAAACAACCTGGTTGTTCTCGGATACCAGAGTGGACTTTTCGGTGATCGCCGGCGAGACGATCACATCATAGTGGCGAAGATCGGTCACTTGAAACGCTCCTCTAGAGCTTCAACGGCAGCCTTGGAAAGCACGAGCTTGCCACGGCGCACGATGTCATAAACGTTGATGCCCTGGATCGGCAGAACATCGATGTTCGGGATGTTCTGTGCTGCGAGCTTGAAGTTGCCATCAAGTTCAGCGCCACCGATGAAGAGGGCGTTGGTCAGGCCGAGCGTTTCGAAAACCGATGCCAGTGCCTTGGTCTTTGCTTCTGCAGCAACCAGGTTGTCGATGATGATGACATCATCAGACTTCAGCTTGGCCGAGAGAGCGTGACGCAGGCCGAGAGCGCGAACCTTCTTCGGAAGGTCGTGTTCGTGGCTGCGAGCGACCGGGCCGTGAGCCTTACCACCGCCGCGGAACTGCGGAGCACGAGCCGAATGGTGACGAGCGCGGCCCGTACCCTTCTGCTTGTACATCTTGGCGCCGGTACGCCATACGTCGGCGCGGCCCTTTGCCTGGTGAGTCCCCTGCTGCTTCTTGGCAAGCTGCCAGCGGATAACGCGGGCGAGGATGTCTTCGCGGGGCTCGAGACCGAAAATCGCGTCAGAAAGAGAAACCTTCCCTGCGTCTTTTCCCTCGAGGGTCTTGACGTTGAATTCCATTGGTCTGGCTCCCTTACTTCGCGGCCGACTTGACGGCGTCGCGCACGATGATCCAGGCACCCTTGGAACCGGGTACTGCACCCTTGATCAGGATCAGACCGCGATCTTCGTCGGTCGAAACCACTTCAAGGTTCTGAGTCGTTACGCGCGTCTGGCCCATGTGACCAGCCATCTTCTTGTTCTTGAAAACCTTGCCCGGATCCTGACGCGAGCCAGTCGAACCGTGCGAACGGTGCGAAACCGACACACCGTGGGTGGCGCGAAGACCGCCGAAGCCGTGACGCTTCATGGCGCCCGCAAAGCCCTTACCAATCGTCGTGCCGGTGACATCGACGAGCTGTCCAGCGGCGAAGTGGCCAGCCTTCAGCTCGGTGCCGACGTCGAGCAGGTTGTCTTCCGTCACGCGGAATTCAGCAAGCTTCGCCTTCGGCTCGACGTTGGCGATGGCGAAGTTGCCGCGCATTGCCTTCGACGTGTTCTTGACCTTCGCCGTGCCAGCACCAAGCTGAACTGCGGCGTAGCCGTTCTTTTCTACTGTGCGCTGGGCCACAACCTGGCAGCCTTCCATACGCAGTACTGTTACCGGAACATGTTCGCCGGCGTCGTTATAGACGCGGGTCATGCCGACCTTCTGTGCAATCACACCTGAACGCATCGGTTCAATCCTTCCAACTCAGCTCGAGCTAGGCTCAGAGCTTGATCTCAACATCGACACCAGCGGCGAGATCGAGCTTCATCAGCGCGTCTACCGTCTGCGGTGTCGGGTCAACGATGTCGAGGAGGCGCTTATGCGTGCGCATCTCGAACTGCTCGCGGCTCTTCTTGTCGATGTGTGGGGACCGGTTGACCGTAAACTTCTCGATGCGAGTCGGAAGCGGAACGGGGCCCCGGACGCTTGCGCCGGTGCGCTTCGCCGTCGACACGATCTCGCGCGTCGAAGCGTCGAGAATGCGGTGATCGAACGCCTTCAGGCGAATGCGGATATTTTGGCCGTTCATTCGACGTTATCCTTGTGTTTGTTATCCCGTGCGCCTTTTGGGTAGGCACGGGCTGTTCTTATTCCTAAGGCGGACCACCGGTTTCAAAGATCGATGGAGGCTGCGGGTTACCGAGCCCCTATCCAGTCTTCAGGCCTTTCGGCCCACCTTATTGTTAGCTTAGTCACCCGCTTCGACGAGCGAAGCAGGGCGCAAATAGCGCTCGCGCGCCATGTGCAACATTTTCATGTAATAAGCAAGCGGCTAAAGGCCACTTGCTTCATAATATTGTCATCGAAGCGGCCACTCCGTTAAGAGTGGCCGTTGCGAAGATTACTCGACGATCGAAG
>UEHQ01000014.1 GCA_900489925.1 Hyphomicrobiales bacterium
CACCGCCACTGCCGCCGGAGAAGGCCGACGAGGAGCTGGGTGGCGGGCTCGGTAGCGTGGAAGCAATGGTCGAAGCCATCGACGACGAGAAGCCGCCGATGCGGTCAGAAAAATTGCCGCCGCTGAAATTGCCGGAATACCAGCCGGGATGATAGGCGGCAGCACCGGCCACCCCTGCAGCGGCGGCCGCGAGCCAGAGTTCGAAGGTCCGGCTCCATGGCTTCTCGACGCCTAGCGCGACGGCATAGGGCAGCAGCTTTTCGAAATGTTGCGGCGACATTTCGGGCGCGCCCGCCATGTTCATGCGGTCCTTTTCGGCAAGCGTCAGATACTGGCGCAGGCCGTCGATGCCATCCATAAGCTTCGCGCCAAGCGGCGTCGGCGCTCCCATGATGAAGACATAGAGCACGTTCAACAACACGATGCCGCCGATCGCAAACAGCATCGGCGTTTCGTGGAGCTCCATCAACGACGAGAACAGGGCGAGCCCCAGGCTCGAGAGAATGCTGAAACCGATGAAGGCCACAATGGCAATCGAGATCACCGCCACGATCTTGCCGCCCAGCGAACCGCCCGCGCGAAACGACTTGGCGATATTGCCGATGAAGATCGAGACGAAAACGGTGACGATGATGGGGATCACCATCAGAGCGATCGCATCGGGCTCCAGCGTGCCGAAGACGAAGAGAGCGACCAGCGCCGCCGCACTGAGGATAATGCCGCCGACGGTGTAGCCGGCGTTAGAGTTGTAGTATTGGCCGCGATGCTCACGCTCGATCGCCGAGCGGAAGCTCTCGCCGACCGATTTCACGCGCTGGCCGTTCGCCTTGTCGATGGTGAGCGATCCCTTGCTGCCGACGGCGTTCAGGAGGCTCGCCTCGCCCGCTTCCAGCTTTTCCTTGCCGACCGGCTTGTCGGTGCGGCGGATGATGATCGAGTTCTTCAGGTCCTCCAGCACGACATAGCCGCGCACCGCGAGATTGAGCGCCGTTGCCGAAAGCGCCGTCCAGCCCTGACCGGAGAAACCGCGATTGTCGATATAGTTCACCAGCGCCGGCGAGATGCCATCCGGCGGATCCCAGCGCGGCACGATGACACCGCGCGCCGGATCGCGGCCGACCTTCAGCCAGGAGCGCGTGTAATAGAGGAAGACCAGGATCAGGCCGCCGAAGCCGATGAGATAGTCGCGATTGTCGCTCAGCCACCAGCGCTTGGTGTCGGCATCGCTCGGAGGATCAATCGATCCCTTCGGCATCTTGACAGCGATCGTCAATCCTTCGCCGGCATCCAGCGGCTGGGTGGCTGTAAACACCAGGCGATCGCCGCTTGTGGAAACACGCGCGTTGCGATCCGTGGAGCCAAGCGGCCCGGTGAAGAAAGCGGTGTCGATCGAACGGACGCCCTCGGGCAGTTTCACGGAGGCCGTCGCCGCCATGATCGGAAAGATCCAGCCGTTGCCGGTGACGTTCCAATAGAGCTCGTCGTGGTCGGGGAAGTAACGGATCTGCCGGTTGGTGCGGTAGGTGATGTCGTACTGATGCCGGCCATAGCTCAGCATGACGTCTTCCGACCCCGCGTAGATACGAATGCCGCCAGTGATGGATTCGGTGTGCCAGGGTTCGTCGCGCCCGTCACGCTTCACCGAGACGACGTCGAAATCGACGCGGATGGTGCGCCCATCGGCGTTCTTCATGGTCAACGGAAAGTCGCGAAAGATGCCGCGCCGGATGCGGTTGCCTTCGGCATTGACGGATATGGTTTCCGTCACCGTCATCGAGCCGCTCTTGTCGAGCACGATGTCGGAGGCGAACGAATTGATCACCTCCCTGGCAAGAGAAGGGCCAGCGGCAAGCATCAGGAGCAGTGCGAAGCAAAAACCGAGAAGCCGCCGGATCATTCCATTCCCCCGCCCGCGGCTTCCCGCCGCCTCAGATAGTGTCAGTCCTCATCCGCATAGGTCACGCCAAGCCCCGCCAGCGTCCGCCAGTAGGACGGGAAGGTCTTGCCGACGCAATCCGGATCCAGAATGGTGATGCCGTCGATCTTCAGGCCGGCGAGCGCGAAGCTCATGGCGATGCGGTGGTCGGCGAAGGTGTCGATATCGGCCGGCAGATGCTGGCCTGATAATGCCGGGTCGGAGGCGACGATCAGGTCGTCACCGTCTTCGGTGGCAAGGCCGGCGCGGATATTGTTGAGACCGGTCGAGACGGCGTGGATGCGATCGCATTCCTTGACGCGCAGGTTGGCGATGCCCGTGAAGCGCACCGGCGTCTCGTTGAAGGCTGCCAGCACGGCAAGGGTCGGCACCGCATCCTGCATCTGCGAGCCGTCGATCTCGGCCGGCAAATGCGGGAACTGCCGGATGACATCGTAGGCCTTGGCGTCCGGCTGAGTGAAATCCTCATTGGCGACGCCGAGGTCGATCGCGCCCTTGGTCAGCACTTCGGCGGCCCAGAGATAGGTGGCGGCGGAAGCGTCCGGCTCGATGACGAAATCGGTGGCGGCGTAGCCTGTCGGCTCGATCACCCACGAGGACGGCGTCGGCTGCGTGACCTTGGCGCCGAAAGCGCGCATGACAGCGAGCGTCAGGTCGATATAGCCTCGTGCGCCGATATCGGCGCCGGCAAGCTCGATGGTGAAGGGCTCGGAGCCGCAGGCCGCTGCCATCTGCAAGGCGGAGACATACTGGCTGGAGAGGCCGGCATCAATGACCACCTTGTTGCTGGCGAAGCGACCGGTGGCATCGATCGTGACGGGCGGGCAACCGGTCGGCGCTTCGATCGCGACGCCGAGCGACTTCAGGGCATCGACCAGCGGCTTGATCGGGCGCTTGCGCATGTGCTCGTCGCCATCGACGACATACCGGCCATGGCCGAGCGCCAGCGCTGCCGTCAGGAAGCGGGTGGCGGTGCCGGCATTGCCGAGAAAAAGTGGGGCCGAGGGAGCCTTGAGCTCGCCGGCGCTGGTGACGACGAAGGTGGTCGCGTCTGGCTCGTCCACCGTCACGCCCATGGCGCGCAGGGCTTCGGCCATATAACGCGTGTCGTCGCTCTTCAGCGCGCCAGTCAACCGGCTGGTGCCCTTGGCGAGACCGGCCAGGAGCAGCGCGCGGTTGGTGATCGACTTCGAGCCGGGAGGTACGGCGCGACCGGACAGCGGCTTGGCCGCCGGGATGATGGTGAGCTTGTCTTTACTCATTACCTTGTCTTTTCCGTCTTTGCGCAATGGCCATGTCAGGCCACGATCATGCCCTGCTCATAGCAGCTTTTGCGCAAAGGCAAATGGCGGATATCAGAACTTTACGGTCGGGACGGCGCGATCGGCCTCGTTGGTGATCTCGAAATACTCCCGCTTGCTGAAACCGAACTGGCCGGCGACCAGATTGGACGGGAAGCTTTCAACCTTGACGTTGAGATCGCGGGCCGCGCCGTTGTAATAGCGCCGCGCCATCTGGATTTCGCTTTCCATCGTCTCGAGCGAGGACTGCAGCTCGCGGAAATTCTCGTTGGCCTTCAGATCAGGATAGGCTTCGGCCAGCGCCATGACGCGGCCAAGCGCAGCACCAAGCAAGCCTTCCGCCTGGGCGCGGCCGGCGACATCGCCCGCGGGCACGGCCTGGGCCTGGTTGCGGAGCTTGACGACCTCTTCGAGCGTCGTCTTTTCGTGGGTGGCGTAGCCTTTGACGGTCTCGATCAGATTGGGGATCAGATCGGCTCGGCGTTTCAACTGTACGTCGATGCCGGACCAAGCTTCCTCTGCCATCTGCCGGGCACGAACGAGGCCGTTGTAAATGACGACGGCATAGAGCGCGATAAGGACGATAAGGCCTAGAATAACGTACATGAAATTAGCCCCCGGTTTCAGCGTATACATACTTGCTGCCTTGCGTAGCAAAGTCATGATGGCACGGCAATTCTTCCGGTTTTTTTATGAGGACAATTCGCTCGATTGCCTTGGAGCTGCGTGCTCCCGCATCCATTCCGGGTCATAGATCGGCATATTCTTCGCTTGACGCCAGCGATTGAAGGATGCCGACCACTCAGGCTCGATGCCAAGCGCAATCGCGAAGGGCAGATAGCATTCATAGCTCTCGACGGACATTGCCGGGCCGCGCTCCTCGCCGAGCAGATAGGAGCGCAGCGTGCTCAGATTTGCGCGCATCCGGCGCTGCCAGAGTGTTGGCAGGCGTGAAAGCCTCAGCGCGAGAACAGCGCCAATTACATCCAGCACGATGCCCAGGAAGTACGGCACCTCCTCGATAGTGATCATATTGGAGGAAACGTAGTAGAACGCAACTAAGAAGAAGACCGGAGCGCCGATCAGCATGCCGAGCGCAATCTTGAGTTCGCCGAATCCGCCGGAGGGCTTCGACATCCTCTCCGGATGCGCGAGCCAGGAGACGACGGTGAAGGGCAGAACGATCATCGCAAAGGCCGCCGCCGAAAACGTCATCAGTCCGGTGATATAGGCTAGGTAGCAGCCCGTGGCGAAGACGAGGGCGGCGAGCCAACCGTGAATCTGCGCGCCCTCGCCCCTCGCTTCCCGGTATTCCAGCTGCGCGGCGGCCTTTAGCTTGTGACCGAACCTCACCATCGCATCGTCGAGCCGCACCCGCCCTTCACCTGACGCCTGTGCCTTGAGATGCTCTAGCACGGCCGAACCCGACCTCCAGACCCTGTCGCGCCTAGTACGTTTGCGTTTAGGCTTGCCGGGGTCTGCTTTCACGCGCAGTTGCGAGATCTCCGCGTCATCATGCAAGCCGGAGAGATGAAACCGCCCCTGGATCGCAAGCCGGCAGACAGCGGCGTGGAAGGCAGGACGCCGCGCCTTGTCGTTCCAGTCCCGCCCAAGATAGGCCGCCAGCGCCGGAGACATCGTTTGCGGGAGGCTGCTATCGACGATCGTCTGCGGTGCCACCGGCTTCGCGTATGCGCGCAGCCTGAATACTGCAAACAGGCCAACCATAACGGGCCCCAGCAGGAGCGATATCAGAAGGAGATGATCGAGTAGCCACCAGTAGAGCAGCGTAGTGGGCGTGGCGGCGGCAAAGGTGCCCGAAGGATACTCGATCTCGATATCTTGAAACAGCCGGTCTCCGCGACCGCCCGGGATCGCGATCATGATCTCGATCGGCGAGGCCGCGGCGATCTGGTAGTCGGCCGCGACGTCCTGCCGGGACGGACGGATCGTGCCGCCGCCCGGGAGCTTGATCGTCAAGTTCTTCGGGGCGCCCCGGTCATGGACACTTGCCATGTAGGCCGGCAGGACAAGAATTTGTTTGTCGCCTTCGTTGTGCACAAGGCGGCCAAGCAGGTAGCCGATCTCGAAGAGATGGCCGCCGACGGGCAGATCGCTCCTGCAATGCCTGCAATGTTTAAGACCGATATAAATGGAGCCGCCTCGCAGCGTATTCTCCATCGAGTAATGTTCATCGATTCCATCGCGCCGCGCCGTTGCCAGCGAGAAGCTTCGCCAGCGGGCGTGGCCGTACGCGTCGGTAAAGCGCTGCGGGATATCAACGTAGATGCCGCCATAGTTCGACGAGTCAATGACCGCGATATTGAAGGTCTCGGAAATGAAGGCACTGCCGTCTCTGGAAATGACGACATCGCTATTTACCGAACGGACTGAGAATTCGTTTTCGAACTTGCCGCAGCCACTCAGTATGAGGAGCATCAGGCACGACAGTAGCCATACCATGGGAGGCGACTTCGCTGGACGACAGGCTGCATTCCTCAAGACGAAATCGAATCTCCCCCATGCTCACCAAGCGATAAGACAGCGTCTTACCGCTCGAAGCAATCCAGGGGAAAGTGGTTTTCAATTCACGCGATGATTGCGCGCTTCAGGCGGCGGTCTTCGCCAAGTTCACCCCACCCGCGTCCGTCAGCAGGAAGGCTTCGCCGCAGGCCTTGGCGAGCGTGCGCACGCGCAGGATATAGCTCTGGCGCTCCGTCACAGAGATCACGCCGCGCGCGTCCAGTAGGTTGAAGACGTGTGACGCCTTGATGCACTGGTCGTAGGCCGGAAAGACGCACTTGTGCAGCTTTTGGTTATCGCTGTCGCCAGGAGCGCCGGCGGCGAGCAGGGCCTGGCATTCCTTTTCGGCATCGATGAAGTGCCGGTGCAGCATCTCGGTGTTGGCGTATTCGAAATTGTGGCGCGAGTATTCCTGTTCGGCCTGCAGGAAGACGTCGCCGTAGCTGATCTTCTCGTCGCCTTCGCGACCGTTGAAGTTCAGGTCGTATACGTTGTCGACGCCCTGGACATACATCGCGAGGCGCTCGAGGCCGTAGGTCAGTTCGCCTGCGACCGGCGAGCATTCGAGGCCGCAGACCTGTTGGAAATAGGTGAACTGCGAGACTTCCATGCCGTCGCACCAGCACTCCCAGCCCAGACCCCAGGCGCCGAGCGTGGGGCTTTCCCAGTCGTCCTCGACGAAACGGATGTCGTGCAGCAGCGGATCGAGGCCGATGGCGGCCAGCGAACCGAGATAGAGTTCCTGAAGGTTCGGCGGGTTCGGCTTCAGGATGACCTGGTACTGGTAATAGTGCTGCAGGCGGTTGGGGTTTTCGCCATAGCGGCCATCGGACGGGCGGCGCGAGGGCTGCACGTAGGCGGCCTTCCAGGGCTTGGGACCAAGCGCGCGCAGCGTGGTCGCCGGGTGGAAGGTACCGGCGCCGACTTCCATGTCGTAAGGCTGCAGCACCGCGCAACCCTTGTCTGCCCAGTAGCTGTGCAGCGTCAGGATCAGCGCCTGAAAGGAGCGCTTGGGGTTCATGTGGTCGGGAATGGCAGCTTCAGACATGGAATGACTTCCGAATTCGTACAAAATGTGCGCGGACAGGTGCCACGACGAACCGGACGGGTCAAGGCTTTTACGGCCTACTCGTCATCGTCCTTCTTCAGGTGGTACTCCCCGGTCACGGGGTCCTTGACCAGCGTACCGATCGCGCCGGTCTGTCGCTCCTTCTGGGCGCGGCGCGATCGTTCGGAAAGCCTCTGGGCTTCCGCGACGAAGCGGCGGTAGAGAAGCCAGGCGCCCGCGACCAGCAGGCCCATGATTATCAGTTGCGGCATATCGCCTGTTTTTCACTCCCTCAGAAGCCGTAGCGGCTCCACAATGCCCTTTCCTCGGCGGTCTCCACAAGTCCCGTTGCGAATCCTGAAGCAGCGCCTTCGAGCGAGCTCGATGATATGCCCGGAATACGGCGGCCGAAAAGCCCCCTCGCCGGCGTTACCAGCTCGAGCTTCGTTTTCGTGCCATAGCGCCGCTTCATTTCCTGCCGCATGTCGCCCAATCCGTCGATCAGGCCGAGCTCCAGACCACGGGTCCCCGTCCAGAAGAGACCGGAAAATACCGTCTCGTCATCCTTGAGCTTGCCGGCGCGCCGCTCCCGGACCATGGCAATGAAGACCTGGTGGATCTCAAGCTGCAGGGTCTTCAGATATTCGATGTCCTTTTCCTTTTCCGGCTGGAACGGGTCGAGGATCACCTTGTTTTCGCCGGCGGTATAGACGCGACGCTCGATGCCGATCTTTTTCAGCAGCTCCGGGAAACCGAAACCGCCGGACACCACGCCGATCGAGCCAACGATCGATGTCGGATCGGCGATGATCTCATCGCCTGCGAGCGCGATCATGTAGCCGCCGGACGCCGCGACATCCTCGACGAACACGAGCACCTTCTTCTGCTTTTCACGCGCGAGCTCGCGAATGCGGCTGAAGATCAGGCGCGACTGGACCGGAGAGCCGCCCGGCGAATTGATGGAGATCGCGACGGCGGGCGCGCTCTTGTAGCTGAAGGCCTTCTCGAGAACCTGTGCGGTCGAGGCGAGATTGAGGGCCGGCCTGAACTGGCTGCCTCCGCTCATGATCGCGCCCTGAAGCCGGACCACGGGAATGACGATACCCTCCTTGCGGAACCGCTTGGGCATCAGCTTTCTCAAAAATCCGGCCATTTCCAATCCTTTGCATCGATTTGAGCGAACGCATTCCATGTATGCAACACTACGCCAAACGCAATGGGCCGCACATAAAACATCTGCCGATCGCATTTCTTGTTGCGAATGACTTGCATTATCATTCTAATCGGCCATATTGATTTCAACAATCAAGAGGCAGGCTTTTCATGGACATCGTAAATCCGAAGGCGAAGAGTGGCTGGCGGCATGAGCGCGGCGAAGCTTCGCTGTCGGATGTCTACCGCTCCGTCGGCAGTTCGCAGCATGCATCGCGCTGGCGCCGGATGGCCGCCTTCCTCGGCCCGGGCTACATGGTCGCCGTCGGCTACATGGACCCCGGCAACTGGGCGACTTCGCTCGCCGGCGGCTCCAAGTTCGGCTATGCGCTGCTGACGGTCGCCCTGCTGTCGAACCTGATGGCCATCGTGCTGCAGTCGCTCTGCGCTCGGCTGGCGATCGCGTCCGGGCGCGACCTGGCGCAAGCCTGCCGCGACGCCTTCCCCCGCTATGTATCGGTGCCGCTCTGGGCTTTCGCCGAGATCGCCATCATCGCGACCGATATCGCCGAGGTCATCGGCACCGCGATCGGTCTCAATCTGCTTTTCGGCATTCCGCTGGAACTTGGCGTCCTGATCACCGCGCTCGACGTCTTCCTCATTCTCTACCTCCAGAAAGTCGGATTCCGCTGGGTCGAGGCCTTCGTCATCGTCCTGCTCGGCGTGATCGCGATCTGCTTCGGGGTCCAGATCCTGCTTGCGGATCCGCAATGGGGCGCGGTGCTGAAAGGCTTCTTCCCGACCACCGAGATCGTGTCCAACCCGGAGATGCTCTACCTGGCGCTCGGCATTCTCGGGGCGACCGTGATGCCGCATAACCTCTACCTGCATTCCGGTATCGTGCAGACGCGTGCCTATGGCCATACATTGCCGGAAAAGCGCGAGGCGCTGACCTACGCGACGATCGACTCGACTGTCGCGCTCTGCTTTGCCCTGCTGATCAATGCGTCGATCCTGATCCTTGCCGCAGCCGCCTTCCATGCGAACGGCAAGACCGATGTCGTGGAACTCGGCGAAGCTTCCGCTCTGCTCGAACCGCTGCTCGGGCTGGCGATCGCTCCCACGCTCTTCGGCATCGCGCTGCTCTGCTGCGGCTTGAATTCGACGGTTACGGCCACGCTTGCCGGCCAGATCGTGATGGAAGGCTTCCTGAAGATGAAGCTTCAGCCATGGGTGCGGCGCCTCATCACCCGTGCTCTCGCCATCATTCCGGCGGCCGGTGTGACTATCTGGTTCGGGGATAGCGGAACGGCCGAGCTGCTGATCCTGACACAGGTGGTGCTCAGCCTGCAGCTTTCCTTCGCCGTGTTCCCGCTTGTCATGTTCACCGCGAACAAGGCGAAGATGGGCGAACTGGTCGCGCCCCGCTGGCTGAGCGGCGTCGCCTACCTGATCGCGGTGCTGATCGCAGGACTGAACGTCAAGCTGCTTTTCGATTTCGTCGCCGGTTAGCGACGGGCGTAGGCCTTACGGCCATTGTTCAGATCGTCCACGAAGGGGCTGAATTTGTGCGTCCCCTCCCCGTGCATGATGAGTGGCGCGCGCAGCGAAAGCCGCGCGCGCGATCCCTTTATCGCCGTGACCAGAATGCGGACCGCATTCTCGCCCTCACGCGGATGAATGGCCGTTATCTCAAGGCCGCCGAACCGCCGCCCGCAGGCATCGATGATCTCGGCGATGGATTGGGGTCTGGCAATCAACGACAGCTGCCCGCCCGGGATCATGATCGCGCCCGCGGTACGGACCCAGGCCTCGAACAACCCATCGGTCATGGCGTGAGCCTCGGCCTTCAATGCGTCGGGTGTCCGGCGGTCACCGGCATCGTTGAAGGGTGGGTTCATGATGACGTGATGAAAGCTTTCATCGAAAAGGCCGGCATCGTTGCGGGCCTTCGCCGTCAGGGTGACATCCGCCTCCACGACGGAAATCCTGCCTGCAACATGCGCATTAGCAGGCAGTTGAACGCTGCGCCGGGCATAATCGGCCATCTCAGGCGAGCGTTCGAAGAGGACGACATCGGCGTTCGCCAACCGCGAAGCGACAGCCAGACCCGCTGCACCCGCACCGGCGCCCAGATCGGCGACCTTGATCGCGCGATCATCATCGACGAGTGCCGCGAGCAGCATCGCATCCATGCCAGATCGATGCCCTCTGCCCTTCGGCTGCAGGACATGGAACAGGCCGCGATGAAAGGCGTCGACCGTTTCGGCCACCGGCGCGCTCGTCGTGTCGCTCATTTCTGCGTCCGCAGTTCGTTGCCGAGACCGGCATCGATCAGAATGCGGCGCGCCTGTTCGGCACGGTCGTCGTCGACCAGAAGACGGCGCGGCAACATGCCGAGCGAGCCTTCCAATACGCTCATGCCCTGGTCGGCGATGAGGCAGTGAATGCCGGCGTCTTTCATCAGGCTCTCGGCAAAAGACAGCAACACAGGATCATTGGCGCGGATAAGTTCATGCATTTGCCGTGGAATCCCTTTCAAATTTCCGCTACGCGACGATTTCACCCCTTGCCGCGCCTATCGCCCCTTTCTATTGTCAAACTCAATGAGTGAACAGGAGTCCGGGTCGTTGGGCGTGGTCATACCGCTTGAAGAAAGCAAAAACAAACTGGCATCCGTCAAGCCATTGGTGGATCTGACCAAGGCGGATATGGAGCGGGTGAACCAGCTTATCCTTTCGAAAGCAGGCTCCGACGTCCAGATGATTCCGGAGGTGGCGAACCACCTTATCTCATCCGGCGGCAAGCGCCTGCGTCCGATGCTGACGCTCGCATCCGCGGCACTGTTCGGCTACACCGGCGAAAACCACATCAAGCTCGCGACATCGGTCGAATTCATGCACACGGCAACGCTGCTGCATGACGACGTTGTCGACGAAAGCGATCTGCGCCGCGGCAAATCGACCGCCCGCATGATCTGGGGCAACCAGGCAAGCGTCCTAGTCGGCGACTTCCTGCTCGGCCAGGCCTTCCGCATGATGGTCGATGTCGGCTCGCTCGATGCGCTCGACGTGCTCTCCTCTGCTGCCTGCGTCATTGCCGAAGGCGAGGTGCTGCAGCTTTCCGTCGCCAAGAACATGGAAACGACGGAAGACGATTATCTCGCGGTCATCCGCGCCAAGACGGCGGCGCTGTTTGCCGCTGCCGCTGAAGTCGGCCCGATCGTTGCCGATGCAGGCAAGTCCGGCCGCAACGCGCTGAAGTCTTACGGCATGAACCTCGGTCTCGCCTTCCAACTCGTCGACGATGCGCTGGACTATGGCGGTAAGGCTGCGGATCTCGGCAAGAATGTCGGCGACGACTTCCGCGAAGGAAAGATCACGCTTCCTGTCATTCTCGCCTACCGGCGCGGAACCGAGGACGAGCGTGCGTTCTGGCGCGACGCGATCGAAAACGGCAACAGCACCGACCAGAATCTCGAAAAGGCGCTCGGTTTGATCACAAAGTATGGTACTCTGACCGACACGATCGGCCGGGCCATTCACTATGGAACGATAGCGCGGGACGCGCTCGCCCCACTTCCGGACACGGCATGGAAATCAGCCCTGATGGAAGTCATCGATTTCTGCATCGAGCGCGTCAACTAATCGACCGCCATTGATCGCGGGCTGAATTTCTTGCGGGGCCGCTTCAAAAAAGCCATCCTGACGTGAATCAGTCTTTGCAACTGATTTTGCAGCCGGACGAGGCCGGTTGCCCTGGAAGAAAGGTTTTCTAATGCGGCAGAAGTTTGCCATTCGTCTTCTTTCGAGCGCGGCCTTGGCAGCGATGCTGTCACTTGGCGCGTTCGGCGGCGCGAATGCCGAAGACGCGGCCAAAGTTGATGCAGCCAGCAGCAGTGCAATCTTTGACCCCGACAGCGTGAACACCTTCGCGGGCGCCCTGCTTGCTGCCCGTACCGCTGACGTCGATCACGACTATGAAACCGCCATCGCCCTTTACAAGAAGGCGCTGCAGATCGAGCCAGGCAATCCGGAAATCCGGCAGCGCCTGATGATCTCTCTGCTGTTGAACGGCGACCTCAAGGACAGCGTCAAATACGCGAACGACCTGAAAAACGATCCGAGCATCGAGCGTCTGGCGACGATCGTTCGGGGCGTCGATGCGATCCGCCGCGGCGAATACAAGACCGCTGAATCAACGCTCAAGACGACCGGGCCGACCGATCTCGACCGCGTCATGAACGACCTGCTTGCCGCCTGGGCGCGCCAGGGCGCCGGAAAGGGCAAGGAAGCGCTGGCTCTCGTCGAAAAGATGAAGGGGCCGGACTGGCTCAACATCTTCCAGGCCTACAACGCCGGCACGATCGCGATCGTCAACGGTGACGTCCGGTCGGCGCGCAAGCATCTGAACGATGCGATCCTCGACAAGGATGGCGCAGCAACGGCACCCGATACGTTCGTTCGCGCCGTTATTGCACTGGCGCGGCTCGAAGCCTCGCAGGGCAACAAGCAGAAGGCCCTGGACACGGTTTCTGTCGGCGACAACCTGCTTCCCAACTACGCGCCGCTCAATGCGCTTCGCCAGAGCATCAACAACGGCGAGAAGCAGACCCAGCAGATCACGACTGCCAAGGAGGGCGCTGCAGGCGTCCTGTTCTCCTTCGCCGGAGCGCTCAACCGTGACGGCGCCGAAGACATCGTTTCGCTCTATCTGCAGATCGCCCGGAACCTCGACCCCGTGAGCGCGGATGCATTGGTGATGCTGGGCGGCATTGCCGAAAAGCAGAACCAGATGGACCGGGCCATCGCGCTCTACAAGGAAGTGCCGGACAATTCGCCGATGAGCCGCATTTCCGAGCTGCAGCTCGGGCTGGCGCTTGCCGAAAGCGGCAAGGTCGATGAAGCCAAGACGCACCTGCAGGGCCTGATCGGATCGGATCCGAAGGACATTCGCAGCTACCTCGCCTATGGCAGCGTGCTTTCCGACGCCAAGGACTATGCTGCCATGGCGGACAACTATGACAAGGCCGTCGAAGCCATTGGTCCCCTGCCCGGAAAGCAAACCTGGACCGTGTTCTTCCAACGCGGCATCGCTTACGAACGCCTGAAGAAATGGGATCAGGCCGAACCCAACTTCCGCAAGGCACTGGAACTCAATCCGGACCAGCCGCAGGTGCTGAATTATCTCGGCTACTCCTGGATCGACATGAACAAGAACCTCGACGAGGGCTTGGCCATGATCAAGAAGGCTGTCGAGCTTCGTCCCGACGACGGCTACATCATCGATTCGCTTGGCTGGGCCTATTTCCGTCTCAACCGCTTTGACGATGCCGTGGAAGAGCTTGAGCGCGCAGCATCCATCAAGGCTGGCGACTCGACGATCAACGATCATCTCGGCGACGCTTACTGGCGCGTCGGGCGCAAGCTCGAAGCCGTCTTCCAGTGGAACCGCGCACTGATCTTCGAACCGGAAGCCGACCAGATTCCGAAGATCAAGGACAAGATCGCAAACGGCCTGCCGCAGGACGGCGAAGACCCGAAGGCTGCGGACAAGAAGCAGCCCGACCCGGCGCCGGTTGTTGCCAAGCCGATCGACAAGAAGTCCTGACGATCCATGTCTGAGAACGGTGGCGAGAGCGACGCGATCGTCAGCGAGGACGCTTTTGCGAAAATCAATCTGGCCCTGCATGTGACGGGCCAGAGAGCCGATGGCTACCACCTTCTCGATATGCTGGTGACCTTTGCCGAGCATGGCGACCGGCTGGAATTTTCGCCAGCGCAGTCCGACGAATTCGTGCTGTCGGGACGCTTCGGTGACGCCTTGGGTAGCGAGAGCGGAACCAACCTCGTGCTGAAGGCGCGCGACCTGCTGCGCCAGGTAGTCGTTGATGCCGGCGGGGTGGCGCCGCCGGTTCGGATCTCACTACAGAAGAACCTGCCGATTGCTTCGGGCATAGGCGGGGGCTCCGCCGACGCTGCAGCGACGATTCGCGGCCTGTTGCGTCTCTGGGACGTCTCCATACCGGAAAACGTGATCGATGATGTTGCCCTCAGGCTCGGCGCGGACGTTCCCATGTGCCTTGTCAGCAAGCCGCTGATTGCACGTGGCATCGGCGAGGCGATCGTCCGGGTTGGCGACCTGCCCTCCTTTGCCATGGTTCTTGCCAATCCGCTGCAGGCCGTTTCGACACCAGAAGTCTTCCGCAAGCTCGCAACGAAGGACAACACCCCGCTCGACATCGGCTCACGGAGCTCCTGGCTCGCCGCGATCGGGTCGATGCGCAACGACCTCGAGCAGCCTGCGACAGCCATATTGCCGGTTATTGCCGACGTGTCAGCCATGCTGAAGGACTGCGGCGCGACGTTCGTGCGCATGTCGGGCTCGGGTGCTACGTGCTTTGGGATTTTCGATAGCGCGGTCGAGGCAGAGGCGGCGGCACACGCGCTTCACAGCAGGCGGCCGGACTGGTACTTCCAGGCAACGACGACACGTGTTGGAGAGCAGTAATGGCAGGACTTGATGAAACCCGCCCATTCCTTCCCGTCGGTATTGCGGTCCTTACCGTTTCCGATACGCGGACCTTGGCCGATGACCGATCGGGCGACACGCTGGCCGCGCGGATCGCAGATGCGGGGCACACGCTCATCGACCGCGCGATCGTCCCGGACGATGTCGCGGCGATTGCAGCGCACGTGACGGCCTGGACCAGGCGCGACGATATCGACGTGGTGATCACAACAGGTGGGACCGGCTTTACCGGCCGGGACGTCACGCCAGAGGCGCTGGAACCGCTGTTCGAGAAGAAGATGGACGGGTTTTCGCAAGTCTTCCACCGCATATCCTACGAGAAGATCGGCACCTCGACGATCCAGTCACGCGCCACCGCCGGCGTCGCCAACGCGACCTTCATCTTCGCGCTGCCCGGCTCGCCCGGCGCCTGCAAGGATGCATGGGACGGCATTTTGAAGTCTCAGCTCGACTATCGCCACATGCCCTGCAACTTCGTGGAGATCATGCCGCGCCTTGATGAGCACCTGAAACGCGGCGCGCCGAAGAAATAGCTTCAGGCACCCCGGCTTCTATCGCGCGGCGCGGGCCGCCCAGGACGGAATCATCTCGCTGCTCAGCTTGCGCAGCTTCTGGCCTTTCGCGAACTCGGAGAGGCGCATCCCGCTTCTTGCCGCTGTGATCGCAAGCTTCTTCGGAACGAGAAATCCAAACTCCAGCGGAGACGACGCGCGGCCGATGCGCTGCAGCAACGGACGCCTGTAACCACGCGACGCCGTAAACCGCGCCGGCAGCTTGTTCAGCGCCATGTACTCCGCGATTTCGTCGATCCACCCGGTCTGCGGCCGCGCACCGGGCTCCACGAACAGCAGCCACTCGCCGCGGGCGGAGTCCAGTATATCCTTGATATCCCACTGGGAATGGAACCGGCAGCCGGCCGCATCAGCCACCCTCGACGTGCCGTCCCGCGAGTCGTGATCAAGCACCACGACGTCACTGACGAGCCCCTCCACTGCGCCTGCAACCAACACCGATAACGTCTGCGCCAGTTCAGGCTCCTGATCCTGGCATTCAAGTACAACAGTCAGCATTGCCCATTCTTAAAGCGCCGCACAAAAAATTGCCAGCGGCACTTTCCCTATTTTGTTCTTGCATTGTTCTCATTTTGCCGATAGGAATTTAATCATCAAAACGGGCGGAAGCAAAGTCTTCCGTCGACGGAGAATCCGATGAACGAACAGTCCCTTGCAGGGCAGGCCGCGTTTGCGCCTGCCAATACGGCAGACGTTGCCGACGCAATGCTCGTTGCCTCCGGTCTGCGGATCGAGGTGGACCGTCGTCGCGGGCGGGCAGCGGGCTTGAACCCAGGTGGACGCTTCGAACCCCAGCGTCGGGAAACGTTCGACGATGGCTGGGAGACGTTGGAAGATCTTCCACCCTTCAAGACCGAGGTACAGATCGAAAAGCCGCGCACGGCAATCACGCGCAACGAGTCGCCGGACATTCCGTTCGATCGTTCGATCAATCCCTATCGTGGCTGCGAACACGGCTGCATCTACTGTTTCGCTCGGCCGACCCACGCCTATATGGGGCTGTCCGCCGGTCTCGACTTCGAAGCGAAGCTGTTTGCCAAGCCGGATGCTGCCAAGCTTCTCGAACGCGAACTGGCAAAGCCCGGATACAAACCGCGTGTCATCGCCATCGGCACGAACACCGATCCTTATCAGCCGATCGAAAAGGAATGGCGCATCATGCGGCAGATCCTTGATGTGCTTGAAAAGGCCAACCATCCGGTTTCGATCGTCACCAAGTCGGCGTTGATCCTGCGTGACATCGACATTCTCAAGAAGATGGCCGAGAAGAACCTCGTGCGTGTGTCGCTGTCGATCACGACGCTCGACCGCAAGCTGGCGCGGACGATGGAGCCGCGCGCTTCGACGCCGTCGCGGCGACTGGAAGCGGTGAAGCTTCTCAGCGAGGCTGGCATTCAGACCTCGGTGATGGCCGCGCCGATGATCCCGGCGCTCAACGATCACGAACTGGAACGCATTCTCGAAGCCTCAAAGGCAGCGGGAGCGCTGGAGGCGGGCTATGTCATCCTGCGCCTGCCGCTGGAGGTCTCGCCCCTCTTTCGGGATTGGCTGCTGCAGAACTATCCGGACCGCTACCGCCATGTCATGTCCCTGGTGCGCTCGATGCGCGGGGGCAAGGATTACGACGCGGAGTTCGGCAAACGCATGAAGGGCGCGGGCCCCTATGCCTGGCAGATCGCTCGCCGTTTCGAGATGGCGACGAAGCGGCTCGGCATGACGAGGCGAAGCATGCCGCTGCGTGACGATCTCTTTGTCCCGCCGGATGGCAGCGGAGTTCAATTGTCCCTGCTCTGATGAATTCAGCTTTGCGGATGGCTCCCCTGCCCGTCCGCATCCAGGTCCCCGGCCCGCCGCCCTGATCCGGGGACTTGCAGGAAGTCGGGTTGGCGTGCGAAGTTCTGCCGCATGAAACGTCGCACGCCACCCGATTCTCCTATGCTTTTCGAAGACGTCCCGCTCGTGCCGGATTTCCGGTTGGAACAGAAGGCGCGCAAGGCTGGGCATTGGCCGGTTGCCGGTGCGGACGAGGCCGGACGTGGACCTCTGGCCGGGCCTGTCGTCGCCGCCGCGGTGATCCTCGATCCGAAACGAATTCCAGATGGACTGAACGATTCGAAGCAGCTGTCCGCCCAGAAGCGGGAAGAGCTTTTCGAGCAGATTCTGGCAACCGCCACTGTTTCAATTGCCTCGTCCAGCGCGACGCGGATCGATGCGACGGATATCCGCAAGGCCAGCCTGGATGCGATGCGACGCGCCATCCGTGGGCTGGCGATCCCGGCAAGCTATGTGCTCACCGACGGTCTCGATGTGCCACTTGGCCTCGACTGCCCCGGCCAGGCCGTGGTCAAAGGTGATGCGCGTTCCGTTTCCATCGCAGCAGCATCGATTGTCGCCAAGGTGACGCGCGACCGGATGATGGCCCGCGCCCATATCATTTTTCCCGCCTATGGCTTCGCGGCCCATGCGGGCTACGGAACAGCCCAACATCGCGCCGGCATCGAGACCCACGGCCCGTGCTCGCTGCATCGTATGACTTTTCGGCCGCTAAAGCGCACCGAGCTCGTCGGCGAGTAGGCCTTGCTCAGACGATCGCCGCAATGATCACAGCTCTCTGGCGCCTGATATAGGCGATATCAGCGCGATAGAGCTCATCGTGCCCGGCCTTGATATGAGCGCCGTACTTTTCTGATCCGCCCGCAGCCTCCCGTTCCATGAAAGCGACCAGCGCTTCCAGTCGTTCGATTACCATATCGATGACGGCTGCTCGCAAACCATTGGGCAATCCATAGGCGTCGAGGAAGCGTCGGGCGCGCCCGATCTGGATGTCGGTTGCCGACAACTCAGCCGGAGCGGTCAGCGACAGCGGCGCCCAGCGATAGACGGCATAGGCGAGGTCCCACTGCCGCGGCCCCGGATGGGCGGTCTCGAAATCGATGATCCCGCTCACCTCCTGGCCGACGAAGACGACATTATAGGGCGCGAAATCGCCGTGGCAGATGACTTCGAATGGCGCTCGAGCGGGCAGCTGCCAAACCGCGCCGGCATGCGCGGCGGCAAAGTCCACGGTGCAATCGTGATAGCGGCGCAGGAGGCGCGCTGCCGATGTCAGGGCGCGGTCGCTGCGCGCGTCGTGGTCGAGATCCAGGTCAGCTGTCATGCCGTCCAGAAATGTGACGCGCTCCCACTCGCGATCGCAGCCTGCAGAGCGAGGCGCAGCGTCAAAGCCTTTTGCATGCACGTGCGCGAGCAGCAGATGTATATTTGCACTCCAGGGGCGCGTACGGCGCCAGACCAGTCCGTCGCGGATAAATGGCCCATCGCCGGCCTCCTCGATCATCTACGCCTCCCCTGCACACATCTCTGCACAAACAAAAAAGCCCCGCAATGCGGGGCCTTTCGAAAGCTGTCTGCTCAACTTAGTTGAGGCGGCTCTTTGCCTGGCTGATGGCGTCGCTGAAGAGTTCGGACTGAACCTTCGCATCGGCCTTCTTGGAGAGGACGGTCTCGGCAGCCGCGATCGCCAGGTCAACGGCAGCGGAACGAACCGCCTTCATTGCATCGGCTTCGGCCTGCTTGATCTTCTGCTCGGAAACCGCGGTGCGGTTTGCGACGAATTCTTCCGTCTTCTTCTTGGCTTCGGCAGTCAGCATGTCGGCTTCGCGCTCGGCAGCGGCCACGATGTGTGCGGCTTCTGCTTCGGCTTCCTTGCGCTTGCGCTGGTATTCGGCCAGCAGGTGCTGTGCCTCTTCGCGCAGACGCTTGGCTTCTGCCAGTTCATTGCGGATCTGATCGGCGCGGTCGTCAAGCGACTTTGCCATCATGCCCGGAACCTTCAGATATACGACCAGCGCCAGGAAGAGGACGAGACCGACAAAGGCGAAGAATGTTGCGTCCAATGCAAATTCCACGATCAAGCCTCCTTCTTGGCAGCGGCAACGGCAGCGGCGACGTCAGTCTTGGCGGCGGTGCCACCAATCAGCTGCTCGACAACGGCTGTTGCGGTTTCTTCAG